>NZ_LT009745.1:2517350-2896418 GCF_900013505.1 Agrobacterium deltaense RV3
ATCCGCTCATCAACTTGATTTCTTCAGAACGAAAGTCGCCGTCGCCAGCAGCGCCGCCGCCCTCGTTCAGTGAGCGGACTTATAAGAGATCACCCTCAAACAAGTCAACACACCCATCGTCAAAAAACTGACATTTTTATCAAGCTATTGATTTTATTATGTAGTTTCGTATTTCTAACGGGAACCGGAGAAAAAGGCAGCCTTCATGTCGCGACTGGCCCTGTTCCAGGAAACATGCAATAGGAACGGACGAGAGTTTCAGAAGACTTGAGGCGTCCAACGCCTCTTTATAAAGCCAAGAATTGGAGAGCCCGTGCGCATTCTCGATGAAGCCGTCATTTCCGAGCTGCCGAATTATTACCGTGGCAAAGTGCGGGAAAACTACGATCTGCCCGACGGCAACCGCATCATCATATCGACCGATCGCCTTAGCGCCTTTGATCGTATCCTCACCTGCATACCTTATAAGGGACAGGTACTGACCCAGACGGCACGCTACTGGTTCGAACAAACGAAGGATATTTGTCCGAACCACGTCGTGAGCTATCCCGACCCAAATGTCGTCATCGGCAAGCGGCTGGACATATTGCCGGTCGAGGTGGTGGTTCGCGGTTATCTGGCCGGCACCACCGGCACGTCGATCCTGACCCTTTATAAGAAGGGTGAGCGGCAGATGTACGGCATGAGCCTGCCGGACGGGATGAAAGACAACCAGATTCTGCCCGAACCGGTGATCACACCGACGAGCAAGGCCTTCGATGGCGGCCATGACGAACCGCTGACGCCGGCCGAGATCGTGGAGAAGAAACTGCTGACGCAGGAGCAATGGGACACGCTTTCCCGTTACGCTCTGGCGCTTTTCAAGCGCGGGCAGGAAATTGCCGCAAAGCAGGGCCTCATTCTCGTCGACACGAAATATGAATTCGGGACGGATGAAAACGGCACAATCATCCTGGCCGATGAGATCCACACGCCCGATAGCAGCCGCTACTGGATGGCCGACAGTTATGACGAAAGCTTCCGCAACGGAACACGGCCGGCAAGCTTCGACAAGGATTTCGTGAGGGCCTGGGTTGCCGAACGCTGCGACCCTTATAAGGACGACGTTCCCGAAATTCCGCAGGACCTCGTCTTGCAGACTTCGAAGGTCTATATTGATGCTTACGAGCGCATTACCGGACAGAGCTTCGTTCCCGACGATAGCGGCGAGACGCCGCTTGCAAGAATACGCCGGAACCTGGAGCCGTTCTTCCCCGGAGTCTGACCGTGAGCAAAACGATCGAACAGGCGAGAAAGGCCGACAGGAAGAGTGACCGTCCTGTCAGGCGCCGGCCTCGCCGTTCCGCCGAGGAAACGCGGCGGGACATTCTCGCCAAGGCAGAAGAGCTTTTCCGGGAGCGCGGTTTCAATGCGGTGGCGATTGCCGATATCGCCGCGGCGCTCGGCATGTCTCCCGCCAACGTCTTCAAGAATTTCAGCTCGAAGAACGCGCTCGTCGATGCGATCGCCTTCGAGCAGATCGGCGCATTCGAACGGGACATCCAGCCGCTGGATAAAAGCCACGCGCCGCTTTCGAGACTGCGCCATCTCGCCCGCACGCTGATGGAACAGCACCACCAGGATCTAAACGACAATCCCTACATATTCGAAATGATCCTGATGACGGCAAAGCAGGACATGAAGTGCGGCGACTATTATAAAGCCGTCATCGCCAACCTGCTCGCCGAGATTATCCGCGATGGTATCGATGCGCGAATCTACGCGCCGGCCGAGATTTCTCCTCTGGCGGAAACCGTGCTCCACGCGCTGACAAGCGTGATTCATCCCGTCCTCATTGCCCGGGAAGATATCGGCAATTTAGCAACACGTTGCGATCAACTCGTCGATTTAATCGACGCGGGATTGCGCAATCCGCTTGCTAAGTGACGATTCCCAATTTACGTCACCTTCTCGCAATTGCTTGCGAAGCGCAAAAGCCTGCGCTTCTATGCGCGTGGCGGTCCGGACAGAATGAGCGAATCGGGTCCTTCCAAGGCCTTCGCCTGTCGTGTCTGTTTCCGGACGCGCATCCGCCGAGCGACATTGCGCTTATAGTTGAATGCGATCGATACGCAGGGAAGAACAATGAGCCGACGTATTTTACCCCTATTTGCTTCTCTGTGTGTGACCGCTCTTCTGGCAGGTTGCAGCGATGGCGGCGAGAGCAGCCAGAACGCCGCCCAGAGCGCCGAGCGTCCGCCGTCCCCGGTCAGCATCATCCTGATGAAGACCAGCGAATATCCCTTGACCACGGTTCTGCCCGGTCGCGCCAGCGCGTTCCAGACAGCGGAAATCCGCCCGCGCGTCACCGGCATCATCCGCGAAATTCCCTTCAAGGAAGGCAGCGAGGTCAAGCAGGGCGATATTCTCTACCAGATCGAGGACAATACCTATCTGGCGGAAGTGGCGCAGGCCAAGGCAAACGTGGCGAAGGCGGAAGCAAGCATTCCGAGCGCCCAGGCGAACCTTGCCCGTTACGAACGCCTGGTCAACAGCGGCGCGACGCAGATCGAATATGAAAACGCCAAGGTGACGCTTCTGCAGGCGCAAGCCGATGTGGCCCAGACCAAGGCGGCGCTGGAAACGGCGGAAATCAACCTCGATCTCACCAAGGTACGCGCTCCCTTCGACGGCATCACCAGCGCAACCGCTTTCAGCATCGGCAACGTGGTGACGGCCAACCAGACGACGGCTTTGACGACGCTGCGCCGCATCGATCCGATCTATATCGATCTGATGGAATCCAGCATCAATCTTCTGCGTCTGAAAAAGGCGATCTCGTCGGGCCAGCTTGGCGGCGACACGAAGGAGACCGGCATTCACCTGACGCTGGAAGACGGCACGGAATACAAGCATGACGGCAAGATCGACATGTCGGACATGGCCGTAAGCGAAACCACGGGCACCTTCTCCATCCGCGCCCTCTTCGAAAACCCGGACGATCTTCTGCTTCCCGGCACCTATGTCCGCGCCACGCTGACCATCGGCAAGGAAAAAGGCTTCCGCATTCCGCAGCGCGCCGCAAGCCGGAACGCCAATGGCGAACTGACAGCGAAATTCGTGACGGCGGAAAACAAGGTGGAAACCCGCACCTTCCCGTCCAGCCAGCAGTCGGGCAATGCCTGGCTGGTAACTGAGAACGTCAAGGATGGCGACAAGCTCATCGTCGACGGCTTCCAGTGGATCGCCGACGGTGCGACCGTCGCACCGGTTGAAGTGACCATCGACGATCGCGGTATCGTCGTTATGCCGCAGCAAGCTCAGCCTGCCGCCGCCCCCTCGAAATAAGCATGAGCACGAAACCCTCGGTCGAAGCTCGTAAAAGGTAAGGCAGGACTGCCATGGCCCATTTCTTCATCCGGCGCCCCGTGTTTGCATGGGTTATCGCCATCGTCATCATGCTGGGCGGCGCCCTTGCGATCTGGACGCTTTCCATTTCGCAATATCCCGATATCGCACCGACAACGGTACGCGTCAGCGCGACCTATAATGGCGCGAGCGCCGAGACAGTCGAAAAATCGGTGACAACCATCATCGAGGACGGCATGACCGGCCTTGATGACCTCACCTATATGACATCGTCGTCCTCAACCGGCAGCGCCGAAGTGACGTTGACCTTCGGCAATACCATCCTGCCGGACATCGCGCAGGTTCAGGTGCAGAACAAGCTGCAGCTTGTCCAGTCGCAACTGCCTGACACGGTGCAGCAGCAGGGTCTTCAGGTCAGCCGATCCACATCCAGTATTCTGATGGTTGGCGCTCTGATCTCGACCGACGGCAAACGCAACTCGGCAGATCTCGGTGACGTCTTCTCCTCGCGTGTCGAAGACCAGATCAAGCGCCTCGAAGGCGTGGGCAGCATCAACGTCTTCGGTTCCGAATATGCGATGCGCATCTGGCTGGATCCGTTCAAGCTCAACAAGTACCAGCTGACCACGGCCGACGTGACCAGCGCCATCGAGAGCCAGAACACCCAGGTTTCCGTCGGTTCGCTTGGCGCGGTGCCCGCAGTCAAGGGTCAGCAGCTCAACGTGACGGTGACGGCGCAGAGCCAGCTCACCACTGTTGCCGATTTCGAATCGGTCATCCTGAAAGTCGAAAAGGACGGCGCAACCGTTCGCCTGAGCGACGTGGCCCGCATTGAAATCGGCCAGGAAACCTATGGTGGCGATTCCCGTTCGAACGGCCGTCCCTCTGCCGGTTTCGCGGTCAACCTCGCCACGGGTGCCAACGCACTCGATACGGCAGCGCGCGTAAAGTCGGCGCTTTCCGCTGTCGAAGGTTCGCTGCCCGAAGGTGTTTCGATCGAATATCCCTATGACACGACACCCTTCGTGAAGCTGTCGATCGAGAAAGTGGTACACACGCTGATCGAGGCGATCATCCTCGTTTTCGTCGTGCTGCTGGTGTTCCTGCAAAACCTGCGGGCCACCTTCATTCCGATGATCGCGGTTCCCGTCGTGCTTCTCGGCACGTTCGGCGTCCTTGCGCTGACAGGATATTCCATCAATACGCTCACCATGTTCGCCATGGTTCTGGCCATCGGCCTTCTCGTTGACGACGCTATCGTCGTCGTCGAAAACGTCGAACGAATCATGTCGGAAGAGGGCTTGTCGCCGGTCGAGGCGACCGAGAAGTCGATGGGCGAGATCACCGGTGCGATCATCGGTATCGCGCTCGTGCTCACCGCCGTGTTCATTCCGATGGCCTTCTTCGGTGGATCGACGGGCATCATCTACCGCCAGTTCTCGGTCACCATCGTTTCGGCCATGCTGCTTTCGGCAGTGGTCGCCATCGTTCTGACGCCGGCGCTCTGCGCCACGATGCTGAAGCCGATCGACCATCACAAGAAGCAGCGCGGACCGGGCGCGTGGTTCAACCGCGGCTTTGGCAAGACGACGGATGGTTACGTTTCCTCTATCGGTTATCTGCTGAAGCGGCCTCTCCGCGTGATGATTATTTTCGCGATCGTGATCGGCGGCTGCGCCTGGTTCTTCAGCAAGCTGCCCAGCTCGTTCCTGCCGCAGGAAGACCAGGGCGTGCTGCTGACGATCATCCAGACGCCGACCGGTTCGAACATCGAACGGACCAACGAAGTGGTGAAGCAGGTCGAAAGCTACTTCCGTGAAAAGGAAGCCGCCAATGTCGAATCGGTTTTCGGCGTTCTCGGCTTCAGCTTCAGCGGTTCTGGCCAGAACAACGCCATCGTCTTCACCAAGCTCAAGGATTTCGCCGAGAGAACAGCCCCCGACCAACACGCCGGCGCCATCGTGCAGCGTGCGATGGGCACCTTCTTCGGTTTCCGCGATGCGCAGGTGTTCCCGCTTCTGCCGCCGGCAATTCAGGGCATGGGCACATCGAGCGGTTTCTCGATGTATCTCGTGGATAGCGGCCGCAACGGCACCGAGGCACTGACCGCCACGTCCAAGGAACTGATCGCGCTTGCGACCAGCAATCCGAAGGTCAGCTCGCTCAGAAGCGACAGCCAGGACAATGAAACGCAGATGAAGATCATTCTCGATCAGGAAAAGATGGGCGCCATGGGGGTCGATCTCTCCTCCGTGAACCTCATGCTGTCGACGATCTTTGCCGGCCGGGATGTCAACGACTTCACGCTGAACGGCGAGCTCAAACCCGTTTATGTTCAGGGTGATGCGCCGTACCGCATGCAGCCGGACGATCTCAAGTTCTGGTATGCCCGCAACACCAGCGGCGAGATGGTGCCTTTCTCTTCCTTCAGCGAGGTGAAGTGGATCAATGCTCCGCCGTCTCTCGCCCGCTTCAACGGCACGGGCGCCATCTCGCTCGAAGGCACCGCCGGTGCGGGCGTTGCATCCGGTGACGCCATGGACGAGATGGAACGCCTGACGGCAAGCCTGCCGGGCGGTTACACCGTGGCGTGGCAGGGCATTTCCTATCAGGAACGCCTTTCCGGCTCGCAGGCGCCGATGCTCTATGCGCTGTCGGTTCTGATCGTGTTCCTTTGCCTTGCCGCCCTTTATGAAAGCTGGTCGATCCCCTTCTCGGTCATCATGGCCGTGCCGGTGGGCGTCCTCGGCGCATTGACCGCGGCGCATTTCTTCGGGCAGTCGAACGACGTCTACTTCAAGGTGGGCCTGCTGACGACCATCGGCCTTGCGGCGAAAAACGCGATTCTGATCGTCGAATTCGCCAAGGAAAGACAGGAGCATGGACTAAGCCTGATGGAAGCGACGCTCGAGGCGGCGAAGCTGCGCCTGCGTCCGATCATCATGACGTCGCTAGCCTTCATCCTGGGTGTCGTGCCTCTCGCAATCGCAACCGGAGCGGGTTCTGCCGCACAAAATGCAATTGGTATAGGGGTGCTGGGTGGTATGCTTTCTGCAACACTGCTCGGAATTTTCTTCGTTCCGTCCTTTTTCGTCATCATTCGTCGCCTTTCAAGGCGTTAACAAAACAAAAATGGGCTGTGCCAACCGTTAATACGCTGCTAGAAATGTTGCCGATTTGGCAAATGCACGTTTCTACGGCATATCGACCGCGCAGCCCATTTGTCAGCAAGCCGCGCTCGGTAAGCCAACCAGAGAATTGGGAAAATTACATGCTGTCTATTCGCGCTACTCTTCCCCTGACAATGCTGCTGCTCTCAGGCTGCGTTGTCGGGCCCGACCACAAGACGCCGGAAATTCAATTGCCGGGAAAGTTTGCGGAAGCCGGAAAAACCAGTAATGGCGACATCAGCACCGTTGCGTGGTGGACAGCCTTTAACGATAGCCGCCTCAATGGTTACGTTTCCACTGGCCTCAGCCAGAACCTGACCGTGATGCAGGCGATCGAGCGCATCAATCAGGCGGAAGCCCAGGTCATCTCGGCCGGCGCGGGCGGTCTGCCGAGCCTGACGGCTAACGGCAGCCACACGACCAGCGAGACCAAGGGTAGCTACCGTGATGTTCCCGTCACCAACGTGTCCTCAGGCAGTCTCAGCGTCTCCTGGCTGCTTGACCTCTTCGGCCGCTATCGCCGCGCCACGGAAAGCGCCAATGCATCGCTCGATGCCGCTTACTCCACCGTTGATGTTCAGCGCCTGACGCTGATTTCCTCGGTCGCAGCAGCCTATATCGATGTGCGTTATTATCAGGAGCGCCTGGCAATTGCCCGTCAGAACCTGGCTTCCCGCCGCGAAACGCTGGACCTGACCAAGCTGCAGCTTGAAGCGGGCGCGGCCTCCCGCCTCGATGTCGTCCAGTCCGAAGGTCTGGTCAACTCGACGCTGTCCGACATTCCGGGCCTCGAAACCAACTTCCGCAAGGCGGCGCATCGCATCGCCACGCTTCTCGGCCTGCCGGCCTCATCTCTGATTTCCGAATTGCAGAAGGGCGCACGCCAGCCGGTTGCCCGCAGCATTCCGCGCACCGGCATCCCGGCCGATCTCATCCGCAACCGTCCGGACATTCGTGTCGCTGAACGCAATCTCGCTGCCGCAGTCGCCTCAATCGGTGTCGCGGAAGCGCAGCTCTATCCCAGCATCGAGCTCGGCGGCTCGATCACGCCAAGCTACAACTTCCTGAGCGGTGGCGGCAGGGGAACGGCCAATAGCTGGTCCTTCGGTCCGAGCCTCGTTCTGCCGATTCTCGATGGCGGCAGCATCCGCGCCAATATCGATCTGGCCAATTCCCAGGCACGTGAGGAATATCTCGTCTGGAAGCAGACGGTGCTGACCGCTGTGGAAGAAGTCGAAAACGCTCTGGCCGCCGTCACCCGCGATCAGCGCACGGCCGATGCATTGCGCAAGACCGTCGCGTCCTATCAGGAAGCGTTGCAGCTTTCGACAGCCAGTTACCGCGACGGCGCCTCCTCGCTGCTCGACGTTCTCGATGCGCAGCGCCAGGTTTCCACCGCACAGGCGAGCCTTGCACAGGCTGTGCAGCAGACCGCGCAGGACTACGTCTCGCTGAACGTGGCGCTTGGCGGCGGTTATGCCGTTGGCCAGACCACGGCTCCGAAGAAGGCGCCCGGCCCAACCCGGACCGCGGCAAAGGCCATGTAAGATACGCCGCAAGGCAAAGAAAAGCCCGCGTCTCGACGCGGGCTTTTTTATTATTCGTGACACAAAAAAAGCACCGGTCTCCCGGTGCTTTTGTCTAACAGGCCGTCAGGCTCAGTTCTTGGCGCGCTCGACGTAGGAATTGTCTTCCGTCGCGATGACCACGCGGATACCAGCATCGATATGCGGCGGCACCATGGTGCGGATGCCGTTGGAAAGAATGGCCGGCTTGTAGGAAGAAGAAGCCGTCTGGCCCTTAACGACCGGTTCGGTTTCGGTGATTTCCAGCGTGACGTGGCGCGGCAGTTCGACGGCCAGCGGATTGCCTTCATGAATGGAAAGAATGCAGGTCATGCCTTCCTGCAGATAGGCCTTCTGATCGCCCATCGTTTCGGCATCGACCACAACCTGATCGTAGTTCTCCGGGTTCATGAAGTGGAAGCCTTCGCCATCTTCATAAAGGAACTGGAAGTTCAGGTCTTCAACGAAAGCGCGCTCGACCTGCTCGGTGGTGCGCCAGCGCTCGGAGACCTTCACGCCGTCAACGATGCGGCGCATGTCCACCTGCGTGACCGGCGTGCCCTTGCCGGGGTGAAAGTTCTGCGCGGTAAGAACGACGTAAAGCTTGCCGTCCACGTCGAGAACATTGCCCTTGCGGACGGATGAGGCGATAACCTTGACCATATGACTTCCTTGTAACTCGATGAAATGCGTCGTAAAGGACTGCGCGGCAGCACCGGCCCCGGCAGACGTTTTGTCTTTTTTCTGGGGCGCAACTACCTTAAATCCGCACGAATTGCCAGCCTTCTACAGCAATTCGCGGAAGAGTGCCTAGCGGTTTTCCGCCCGGAATAGCTTTAAATGACGCGATAAGGCGTTTTGCGGGCCGTTTGGCCGCAATTGGGCGCCGCAGAGAAGACGGAAAAGAACAGAGAATGCGCGCAAGCAACGAGACAATGTCGCCATGGTGGACGCCGGACGTCCACGCCGACCGCCGCGCATTTCTCATTGGGCGCAATGCGATCCAGTCAGCTTTTCGCGGCTACTTCGCCAGCGCCGATTTTCTCGAGGTCGACACCGCGACGTTGCAGATTTCCCCCGGCAATGAGGCGCATCTGCATGCTTTCGCAACACAGGGCCTGACGCCGGCCGGCGACGCCGTGCCGCTTTATCTGCACACCTCGCCTGAATTCGCCTGCAAAAAGCTGCTCGCCGCCGGTGAAAAACGCATCACCTGTTTTGCCCATGTTTACAGAAACCGGGAACGAGGCCCCCTGCACCATCCGGAATTCACCATGCTGGAATGGTACCGGGTCGGCGAAACCTATGAGAGCCTGATGAAGGACAGCGCCAATCTTCTGGCGCTGGCGGCCGAAACCACAAAGACGAAGAATTTCACCTATCGCGGCCGCAGCGTTGATCCCTTCCTCGAGCCGGAGCGGGTAAGCGTCGCCGAAGCCTTCGAGCGATATGCGGGCGTCGACCTGCTGGCCACCATCAGCCGAAACGGCGAAACCGACGCTCGCCATCTTGCGGCGAACCTCACCGAGGCCGGCATCCGCGTGGCCGATGACGATACCTGGGCAGATATGTTCAGCCGCGTCATCGTGGAGCGGGTGGAGCCGGAGCTGGGTTTCGGCAGGGCGACCATTCTCGATGAATATCCGACCTGTGAGGCAGCCCTTGCCCGCAAGTCACCCAAGGATGCGCGCGTGGCGGAGCGTTTCGAGCTATATGCCTGCGGCGTTGAACTCGCCAATGCCTTCGGCGAATTGACCGACGCCGCCGAGCAGAGGCGGCGTTTCGAAATGGAAATGGCCGAGAAGCAGCGGGTTTACGGCGAAACCTATCCGCTTGACGAGGACTTTCTGGCCGCGCTGGCAATCATGCCGCCGGCAAGCGGCATAGCGCTCGGTTTCGACCGGCTGGTGATGCTGGCAACCGGCGCGCCCCGTATCGATCTCGTCATGTGGGCCCCAGTCGCGGAATATGGACGATGAAAGGGCTTGAGACCATCAAGACAGCCGAAGCACTTCTAGAAGCGGGGCTTATCGAAGCCGAAGCGCTCGAGACGCTGCGCACTGTGACGCAACGTTACGCGCTCGCCATCACGCCATCGATTGCCGGGCTGATCGACAGCCGCGACCCGCAGGATCCCATCGCCCGACAATTCGTTCCTGACCCGGCCGAACTCGTTCATCTTCCTGAAGAACGGGACGATCCGATTGGCGACGACGCGCACAGCCCCGTCCACGGCATCGTCCACCGTTATCCCGACCGGGTGCTTTTAAAGGCAGTGCATGTCTGCCCCGTTTATTGCCGCTTCTGTTTCCGCCGGGAGATGGTCGGACCGCAGGGCAACGGCATGATGAGCCCGGCGGAACTCGACGCCGCATTCGGCTATATAAAGGCCAATCCCGCCATCTGGGAGGTCATCCTGACCGGTGGCGATCCTCTGGTGCTTTCCCCGCGGCGCTTGTCCGACCTGATGACGCGCCTGAAAGACATACCGCATGTCAAGATCGTCCGCTTCCATACCCGCGTGCCGGTGGTCGATCCCGACCGTATCGACGCTGCGCTGATCGATGCGCTGAAGGCCAGCGGCAAAACCACCTATGTGGCCCTGCACGCGAATCATTCCCGAGAACTCAGCGAAGCCGCAAGACAGGCTTCGGCACGCCTGATCGACGCCGGCATCGCCATGGTCAGCCAGACGGTCCTTTTGAAAGGCGTCAATGACGACCCGGCTGTTCTTGCCGAGTTGATGCGCGCCTTTGTCGAGACCCGTATCAAGCCTTATTACCTGCATCATCCCGATCTTGCGCCCGGCACCAGCCATTTCCGGCTGACGATAGAAGAGGGACAGCGAATCGTTTCCGCCTTGCGGGGGCATGTCTCCGGCCTTTGCCAGCCGACCTATGTTCTCGACATTCCCGGCGGCCACGGCAAGGCGGTAATTGGCAGAAATGCGGCCGAAAAAACCCGCGATGGCTGTTATTCCGTTTCCGACTTCAACGGAAACGATCATGTTTATCCACCACCAGCCACCGGCGACGATTAAAAAATACATAAAAAGCCTGCTACAGCGGGCTTTTCGCGGCGGCAGCCGACGAAAACAAAAATTTCACATTTCCGCCCCTCTCCTGTCATCATAAAGAAAAATATTCTACCTATAACAATCAGCATTGATTTTAGTGCTGGTCTGGATTATCAGTGTGGAACTGGAGAACGAGTCTCCTGATTCCGGGCCAACACCAATACAGGGAGTGTGTCATGTCAAAACATATCAACATCAACGCAATCCTTGGTTTTGAGTCCTGGAACGCTGGATTTAAATCCACGTGTTCCCGCTGCTGTCGAATGTGACTTAACGGTCTCAATTTACTGAAAATCAGTTCGACAACATGCTGTGTGAAGTAGCCACAGCGGGAGTATATCTATGCGGAAGCAAGTTATTGAATTCGCTGGCGAACCCGTCGGCATCGTCATCCCGGATAATGACCGGTTGAAGTTCATCGCGGTGAAGTTCCACGTTCACGACCTGGACGAACAGAAGTTCGACAGCGCAGACGACGTGCGGATTGCGATCCGCGATCTCGTGCGCAACCGGAATCTGGCCGCGGTCGCCTGATGCGGGAAAACTTTCGCCCGTTCACAGAACCGTCAAAACCAGAGCGCGCCAAATATCGGACCCCGAACAGCGGCCCGATGGCGCGCTTTTTTCTCGGTTGACAAGCCATCTACCCGCCTGGCACCAGCCATTCAGGGTGTATCAAAAGCTCTGATGCACTAAGCTAACAAAGCGCCTGAAAGTCAGGATTAGAGCCGAACGCCACGTACGCGGTCTTCCTGACGCACCCCACTCTTCCCTCATTCCTGTGCTCGTCACAGAAATCTAGCCAGACCAAGTCATTGGGCTGAAAGGCCTCTCCCTCCGCGCAGACGCGCGTCGACTGGATTCCCCTGACAAGCACAGGGATGAGGGCCGAGCCCGTATCGAAGGTTCGAATTGCGGGTCAGAATGCAGTAAAGGTCAGCGTCGTCAGCGAACGCACGATTCCGGGAATATTGACGATGTTCTGGTTGATGAACTTGCCGATATCTTCTTCCTGCGGCAGATAGATTTTCAGCAGCAGATCATATTCACCGCTGGTGGAATAAAGCTCGGAAACCAGTTCCGTCTTATAGATGGCGTCGGCGACATCATAGGTCTTGCCGGGCTCACATTGAAGCTGAACGAAAATGGGCTTCACGGACATCTCCCGTATTTGAACTTTCGGTACATGGCTGCTCGCGCCACGCGTCATGGCGCACTATTGGCTGAGCAGCGTCCGTCTTGCAAGACCGCTTACCGGTTTACGCCGAAAACTCCGCGGTACTGCCGTTCGCGCCAGTTGCGGCCTCGGAAACGATCCACCGCCGAAAACTTTCGAGCGGCGCATAACCGGCGCGATCCGGCATGCAGGCGAGGTAATAGGCTTCCTCGCTCTCCACTTCCCCCGCAACAGCCGCAACCAGACGACCGCTTCGCAACTCCTCCTCGATCATGAAAGAAGGAATGAGCGAGGCTCCAACCCCGGCGCTCGCCGCCTCGGCAATCGTCGTAAACTGATCGAAAAGCATGCCATGCACATTGTCGAAACCAATGTCATGGCTGCGAAACCATTGCTCCCAGGCATCCGGCCGTGTCGTCATGTGCAGCAACGGGACATGCAGCAGATCGTCCGGCCTTGAAAGTCCGTGTCGCGCCTTGAAGGCGGGGCTGCATACCGGAATGACCTTTTCATGCATCAGGAAAACCAGCTCGGTACCCGGCCAATGCGGCAATCCGAAATGGATGGCCGCATCGACTGTGTCGGTGCGGAAATCGAACAGCGATGACCGCGTCAGAAGATTGACCGAAACGCCGGGGTGTCTGGCGATGAAATCGGGAAGGCGCGGCACAAGCCAGCGCGTGCCGAAGCTCGGCAGAACCCCGAGGTTTAGCGTGCCGCCATCCGGATTGGCACGCAGGTTGAGCGAGGCCGTCGATATGCGCCGCAAGGCCTCGCGGATTTCCCGCGCATACCCCTCCCCCGCCCTTGTCAGCCGGATCGTCTGCCTCTCGCGCAGGAACAGCGCCAAGCCGAGCTGCTCTTCGAGCGCCAGGATTTGACGGCTGACCGCACCCTGCGTCAGCCCCAGTTCCCTCGCGGCAGCGGTGACGCTGCCCGTCCGGGAAGCGGCTTCGAAAGCCGCCAGCAGCGAAAGCGACGGCAGAAAACGGCGTGGCGGCAGGACCATATTCCCTCACGGAATGAACTCTTGACGATATGTCGATATTCAACAGGCAAGTCCGCTTGTAAAGTCTTATAAACAAGGGCTTGTCACTCATACGAAGAACAAATGAACTGGCCCGGAACACGGTGGAACGATGTATAATGACCCCCGCTCGCACGGCCTCTGGGAAAAGACCGCGCCGCAGCCGCCCGTAACGCCCGCCTTGCGGGGCGCAGCGGTTGCCGATGTCGTCGTCGTCGGAGGTGGCTTTACCGGCCAGTCCGCCGCCCTTCATCTTGCCGAACGGGGTGTGGATGTCGTTCTTCTCGAAGCAAGGGAAATCGGCTTCGGCGGCGCAGGCCGCAATGTCGGCCTCATCAATGGCGGCATGTGGGTCATGCCGAAAGAGCTACCCGGCGTGCTGGGCGAGGTTTACGGCGAGCGGCTTCTAGACCTTCTGGGCAATGCCCCGCTTCTCGTGCGTGAACTGGTGGAAAAACACGCAATTCCCTGCGAGATCGAAAAAAACGGCACGCTCCATTGCGCCGTCGGAGAAAAAGGGCTCGCCGAAATCCGTGAGCGCTGCGAACAATGGGCGGAGAGAGGCGCACCCGTCCGCATCCTCGATGCCGAAGAGACAGCGAGACGCACCGGCAGTACGGGCTATTCCGGTGCGCTTCTGGATACACGCGCCGGCACGATACAGCCGCTTGCCTATGTTCGAGGCCTTGCCGCAGCCGCCCAGAAAGCGGGCGTGCGCCTGCATACCGAAAGCCCCGTGGTAGCGACCGAACGCAGCAACGGAAAATGGGTGGTGAAGACGTCGCAAGGGTCTGTAACCGCCAACTGGATCGTTGTGGCCACTGAAGCCTATAGCACCGGCCCATGGCGGATCGTTCGCGATGAACAGGTCTACCTGCCCTATTTCAATTTTGCGACGAGACCGCTCGGCGATAATCTGCAAAAGACCATCCTGCCTGGCCGTGAGGGCTGCTGGGATACGAAGGAGATTCTCTCATCCTTCCGCATGGACAAAGCCGGCCGGCTGGTCTTCGGCAGCGTCGGCGCCCTGCGCGGCACCGGCACCGCCATTCATCGCGCCTGGGCGAAGCGCTCGCTGAAGCGACTTTTCCCGCAACTCGGGGATACGGAATTCGAATGTGAATGGTACGGCCAAATCGGCATGACCGACAATGCCGTGCCCCGCTTTCACAAATTCGCTGAAAATGTCGTCGGCTTTTCAGGCTATAACGGCCGCGGCATCGCGCCGGGCACGGCCTTCGGCAAGGTCATTGCGCAGCATATTCTCGGTGAAATTGCTGAAGCCGAATTGCCGCTGCCTTTGACGGAGCCGAAAGCGCAGACTTTCCGGACGGTGAAGGAAGCCTATTACGAGGCAGGCGCACAGATCGCCCATTTCGCCGGCGAGCGTTTTTGATCGGACACAGAGTCGCTTCTAATGAGCCACATCATCCTTGGGCTTGCCTCAAGGATTTAATCACATTCAATAAAATGAAGACGTTGCTGATGCGCGGGACAAGCCAGAGCATGACGAGGAGGGCTTTTCGAGCTTAGCCACCCCTCTCCGCAGACACACCGGCAGCCTCTTTTCCTCATCCCATCGATATATCCTTGAAAATATAATGATTGCCCTATAGGCCTATCGATATATTCATCGGAATATCTCGAACCGGGGGTAACAGACCATGAGACTTTTGCGTCGCAGCTTCTTCAAAACCATTGCCGCAGCCACATCCTTCTGGATGGCGGCCTCACTCGCGGCCGTTCCGGCCCATGCCGCCGAAAAAGTCACGGTGTTTGCCGCCGCAAGCATGAAAAACGCGCTCGACGCCCTCAACGCCGAGTGGGCGAAGGAAAGCGGTAACGAAGCAACCGTCTCGTATGCAGCAAGCTCGGCGCTGGCCAAGCAGATCGAGCAGGGCGCACCGGCGGATATCTTCATTTCGGCCGATCTCGCATGGATGGACTATATCGCCGAAAAGAAGCTGATCAACGCTGACACCCGCTCCAATCTTCTCGGCAACCGCATTGTTCTCGTCGCTCCCGCAGACAAGGCAAAGCCGGTCGAGATCAAGCAAGGCTTCGATCTTGCCGCTCTGGTGGGCGATGGCCGACTGGCCATGGGTGCGGTCGATTCCGTGCCGGCGGGCAAATACGGCAAGGCCGCTCTGGAAAAGCTCGGGGTCTGGTCCTCGGTGGAACAAAAGGTCGCCGGCGCGGAGAGCGTGCGTGCCGCCCTGCTGCTCGTCTCGCGCGGCGAAGCACCCTATGGCATTGTCTACCAGACCGACGCCGCCGCCGATCCGGGCGTGAAGATCGTCGGCACCTTCCCGGAAGACAGCCATCCGCCGATCATCTACCCGGTCGCCATTCTTTCGGAAGCCAAGTCCCCGGCAGCAAAAGCCTATCTGGATTTCCTGAAATCGGCCAAGGCAACGCCCTTCTTCGAAAAGCAAGGCTTTACCGTTTTGAAATAAACTGCCTTTCGTGGCCCCAACGTATGGGCCACAAGAGATGACGATTGCAGGATATGGCATTGCATTGGTGGACACTCAGCCCTGAAGAATGGACGGCGATCAGGCTCAGCCTGTGGGTGTCGTCCATCGCCATGCTTGCCAGCCTGCCTTTCGGCATTCTGGTCGCCGTGGCGCTGGCGCGCGGCCGCTTCTGGGGCAAGTCTCTCCTCAATGGCATCGTCCACCTGCCGCTCATCCTGCCGCCCGTCGTCACCGGCTTTCTGCTGCTCGTCCTGTTCGGCCGCAGGGGCGCGATCGGGCAGTTTCTCGATAGCTGGTTCGGCGTCGTCTTTTCCTTCCGCTGGACCGGGGCCGCGCTCGCCTGCGCCGTCATGGCCTTTCCGCTGATGGTGCGTTCCATCCGCCTCTCCATAGAAGCGGTGGACCGCAAGCTGGAAGAGGCCGCGGGAACATTGGGGGCAAGCCCGTTCTGGGTGTTCCTCACCGTCACCCTGCCCTTGACCCTGCCCGGCATCATTGCCGGCATGATCCTGGCTTTCGCCAAGGCCATGGGCGAGTTCGGCGCAACCATTACCTTCGTGTCCAATATTCCCGGCGAGACCCAGACTTTGTCCGCCGCCATCTATACCTTCACTCAGGTTCCGGGCGGCGATGCCGGCGCGTTGCGGCTAACAATTGTCTCCGTCGTGATTTCCATGCTCGCTTTGCTCGTCTCGGAGTTTCTGGCCCGCATCGTCGGCAAACGGGTGAGCATCGAATGATGCTTTCGGTCGCCACCCGCCGTCGCCTCGGTTCTTTCGAACTCGATGCGTCATTCACCTCCGAAGGCGGCGTCACCGCGCTGTTCGGGCGCTCCGGCTCCGGCAAAACCTCGATGATCCGCATCATAGCAGGCCTGTTGCGGCCGGATGAGGGACAGGTTTTGCTTAATGGTGAAGTGCTGGCAGATAGCGGAACACGGCTGTTCCTGCCGGCTCATAAACGCCGCTTCGGTTATGTTTTTCAGGAAGCGCGGCTCTTCCCGCATCTCAGCGTGGCGCAGAACCTGCATTACGGCAGATGGTTCGCCGTGAACAAAACCGGGAGCGCGAATGAAGACCGCATCGTCGACATGCTCGGCATCGGCCACCTCTTGCAGCGCCGGCCGGACAAGCTTTCCGGTGGCGAAAAACAGCGTGTCGCGATTGGCCGCGCGCTCCTCTCATCACCCAGGCTGCTGCTGATGGACGAGCCACTCGCCTCGCTCGACGAGGAGCGAAAAGCCGAAATCATTCCCTATCTCGAACGGCTGCGCGACGAGACGAAAATCCCGATTGTCTATGTCAGCCATTCTATTCAGGAGGTCGCCCGCCTCGCCGACCGCATCGTGGTAATGAAGGACGGCAAGGTGGAGGCGCAGGGAAAAGCGGCCGACGTGCTTTCCAGACCGGATTTCAGCACGCATCTCGAACGACGCGAGGCGGGTAGCATTCTTTCCGGGCACATTGAAAGCTTTGATAAGCGGCATGGACTTGCCGCCGTGAGGCTAAAGACCAAGCTGCTGCATGTTCCGGCAAAAAGGGGAACGGCGGGCAGCCCGGCGCGGGTGCTCATACCGGCGCGCGATGTGATGCTGGCAACCGTAAAACCCGAAGGCTTGAGCGCGCTCAACATTCTCGCGGGCCATGTCGCGACTGTTTCGGCCAGCGAAGATGGCATGGTCACAGTTCAGGTGGATTGCGGCGGCGACATCATCCAGTCGCGCATCACCGATCTGTCACGCGAGAGGCTGCAGCTGGAGCCGGGAAAACCGGTGCACGCGATCATAAAGTCGGCGGCTCTCGATCCCTATTGAGGGCAGCATCGGGATTGCGGTTGGCCTCCAGCCAGTCGATATCCGCGCGCAAGGCCTCGTTCATACGTTTTTCCATGCCGCGGTAACGCTCCAGCACTTCAGTGCCGAAAGCGGTCAGCACCGCACCGCCGCCCTGTTTGCCGCCGCGCTGCGATTCGATAACCGGTTCCCTGAACATATGGTTCAGCGCATCCACCAGCAGCCATGCGCGGCGATAGGACATGTCCATCGCCCGCCCGGCGGCAGAGATGGAGCCGGTCTCGACAATCAGCTCCATCAATTCAATCTTGCCATGGCCGAGACGTTCCCCGGCTGGAAAGTCGATACGAAGAACAGGCTTCAATGGAGAAAGGGCCTCACTCATCGTTCAAAGGCTCCGTCCATGAAGATCGCGATAGGCCTTTTGCGCTCCATCCACCGGTAAGGCCGTCGCCTCATAGACGCCACGCGCGACCGCGCGCGCCATCACGATGGTCGCCAGATGGCAAAGCTCGGCGAAATGAACGCCGCCCTCAAGCGGCTTTTCACCGGTCGCGGCCGCGCACATGGTGTCGCCGTCGCTTGGCAGATGGGCGGGCAGAACGGCGCGCGCCAGCCCGTCATGCGCCATGATGGAAAGGCGATGCGCCTGCGCCTTGGTCAGCGCGGCATCCGTCACCACCGCACCGATGGTCGTTGCCGTGAGATTGACCCCCTTGAGGCGCAGCGCGGTATGATCCGGCTCGAAACGCTCGGGAAAACCGCAATCGCCGTATTCACCCTGCACTTCAAACGGCGCGGACCAGAAATGGCGGCCCGTTCCAACGGTTGCCGAGCCGAGCGCATTGACGGCAACGATGGCGGCCACCTTATAACCGCCGGAACTGACAGCACTTGCCGACCCGAGCCCGCCCTTGAAGGTGGCTGTCGTCGCACCCGTTCCGGCCCCGACCGTTCCAAGCGCGAAGGGCTCCGGACGCGCCGCCTTGAAGGCCGCATATCCCATCTCGCGATAGGGCGAATGCAGTCCCCAGTCCTTGTCGCCGCCATTCAGCAGATCCATCAGGATCGCCTGCGGCACGATGGGAACGCGGGTGGAACCCACTTGCAGGCCGCGTCCGATTTCGCGCAGCCCCGCCTGAACGCCGCCCGCCGCATCCAGCCCGAAGGCAGAACCGCCTGACAGCACGAAGGCATCCACCGTTTCCACCGTCATCGTCGGGTCGAGCAGGCCGGTATCGCGCCCGCCCGGCGCACCACCCAAAACAGAACCGGAAGCGATGGCGGGCTTTTCGAAAACAATCGACGTAACACCGGAGCCGAGGGCAAGATCGGTGACATTGCCGACCGAAACGCCGCCGATATCCGTCAGAAGATTGGTGAGTGCTGCCATGCCGTTTCCCTTTTCTCCCGGTATCCCGCCACCATCAGGCACTGTCAACGCAAAACGTGAGGTGCCTTATGTCGACGACAAGCCGCGATCAGGAAAAAACACCCGTTCCGATCACGGGCGTCGAGGGAACGGCCATGTCCCTCGGCTCCAGCGGCTCGGAGAGATATGCCTGATGGCCGGCGTCTATGGCGCGGGCGAAAGCCTCCGCCATGCCGACCGGGTCTCCCGCGCCCGCCACCGCCGTGTTGAGCAGAACGGCATCGTAACCGAGTTCCATCACCGTGACGGCATGCGACGGGCGGCCGATACCGGCATCGACGATCAGCGGCACATCCGGGAAACGCGCCCGCATGGATTTTAGCGCCGTCAGATTGAGCGGTCCCATGGCGCTGCCGATTGGCGCGCACCAGGGCATCAGGACCTTGCAGCCTGCCTCCAGCAGCTTCTCGGCGACGACCAGATCGTCCGTCGTATAGGGAAAGACCTCAAAACCCTCGTCGCAGAGGATTTTCGCCGCCTCGACAAGAGCGAAGACATCGGGCTGCAGCGTGTCGTGATGACCGATGACCTCCAGCTTGATCCAGTTAGTGCGGAACACATCGCGGGCCATCTTTGCCGTCAGCACCGCTTCCTTGACCGTGTGGCAACCGGCAGTATTGGGCAGGATCTGGCGATCCAGCTCACGGATAAGCTCGAAAAACTGACCGCCCTTCTTGCCAGCCGCCGTTTCCCGGCGCAGTGAAATCGTCAGAATATCCGTATTGCTCGCCCGCACGGCATCGGCAAGCACGGCAGGCGACGGATAGCGCGCCGTGCCGAGCAGGAGACGGGACGAGACCTCGCGGCCATAAAGCGTCAGCACGGTTTCAGCCTCCCTGCATCGGTGAGAGGATTTCGATACGGTCGAAAGCCTTCAGCTTATAATCGGCGCGCTCTTCCGAATGCACCAGATCGCCGTTTACCGCCGTCGCCAGCCACTCACCATCGTATTCGAGGCTGGCGAGCAGGCCGGCCAGCGTCTCGGCGGCGAGATCAAGCTCGTCGCCATTCACCAGAAGTTTCATGATCCCGTTCCTTTTGAGAGAGAGTTTGACAGGCGATTTCAGCCGCCTGCCGCGCCATCGCCGGCGATAGCAGAAAGCCGTGCCGGTGCGCGCCGTTGATGAAAATTGTCCGGCCATCCTGCGTGACCTTCGGCAGATTGTCGGGATAGGCGGGGCGCACGCCGGTGCCCGTCTCGATGATTTCCGCTTCCGCAAAAGCCGGATGCACGGCATAGGCGGCGTTCAGGAACTCCATCATCGAGCGGGCGGAAATGGCGCCCGCATCTTCCGTCTCGATCATCGTCGCGCCCACCATGAAACGACCGGGCTTGCGCGGCACGATATAGAGCGGAATACGCGGATGCAGCAGCCGGACAGGGCGAGACAGGGAAACCTCGCGCGTGGCGAGATAGAGCATCTCTCCCCGCACACCGCGAAGATCGGAAATCCCGCCGATTGCCGCAGAACCAGTGCAATCCACCACCCGGTCGAACGGCTCTTCATCCAACGGGATACCCATATGGAACTGCACACCCATGGTGCAGAGCCGTTCATGCAGCGATTTCAGTGCAAGACGCGGATCGAGATGCCCCTCATCCGGAAAATAAAGCCCGGAACGAAACCGCCCGGCAAGATCTGGCTCCAGCGCGGCGATTTCGCCCTCATCCACCCAGCGATAGCCGGCGGTCCGCAATGCGAAACGCGAAAGCTCCGCCTTGTCGCGGGCCGGCGCAACGACCAGCGTGCCGTTACGGACGACAAGGCCGGGTGTCGCTTCATCCCACCAGTCGAGCGCCGCCCGACCAAGCGTCAGAACCGGCTCTTCAGCGTTTTCACGCTCGCACCAGGGCGCCAGCATGCCGCCCGCATACCAGGATGCGCCGCGAGAGGGTTCGGCATTGCGCTCGCAAACCTCGATGGTAACACCGGTCCGCGCCAGCTCGAAGGCCGCCGTCAAACCGGCGACCCCCGTTCCCTTGACCAGAACGCGCATGCTATTCGGCATCCGCAGGGGTCGCGAGCGGCATGTAAAGCTCACCGCCCTCCTTGAAGCGTGCGGCCATGGCCTCCAGCCCCTCCTTCTGCGCCTCGGCGCGGATATCGTGGGAAATCCGCATCGAGCAGAATTTCGGCCCGCACATGGAGCAGAAATGCGCGACCTTGTGCGCTTCCTTCGGCAAGGTCTCATCATGGAAGGAGCGCGCCGTATCCGGGTCCAGTGACAGGTTGAACTGATCCTCCCAGCGGAACTCGAACCGCGCGCGCGACAGTGCATCGTCCCGCACCTGTGCCGCCGGATGGCCCTTGGCGAGATCGGCGGCGTGGGCGGCGATCTTGTAGGTGATGACGCCGACCTTCACGTCGTTGCGATCCGGCAGGCCGAGATGTTCCTTTGGCGTGACGTAGCAGAGCATCGCGGTGCCGAACCAGCCGATCATCGCCGCACCGATGCCGGAGGTGATATGGTCGTAACCCGGCGCAATATCGGTAGTGAGCGGCCCGAGCGTATAAAAGGGCGCCTCACCGCAGGTCTTCAGCTGCTTGTCCATATTTTCCTTGATCTTGTGCATCGGCACATGGCCGGGGCCTTCGATCATCACCTGGCAATCCTTCGCCCAGGCGATCTGCGTCAGCTCGCCGAGCGTCTCCAGCTCCGCGAATTGTGCGGCGTCATTGGCGTCGGCAATCGAGCCGGGACGCAAGCCATCGCCCAGCGAGAAGGAGACGTCGTAAGCACGGCAAATATCGCAAATCTCGTCGAAATGCTCGTAGAGAAAACTCTCCTTATGGTGATGTAGACACCACTTGGCCATGATCGAGCCGCCGCGCGAAACGATGCCGGTGACGCGGTTGATGGTGAGCGGGATGTAATGCAGCCGCACGCCCGCATGGATGGTGAAGTAATCCACACCCTGCTCCGCCTGTTCGATCAGCGTATCGCGGAACACTTCCCAGTTCAGGTCTTCGGCAATGCCGTTGACCTTCTCAAGCGCCTGATAAAGCGGCACCGTGCCGATCGGCACCGGCGAATTGCGGATGATCCATTCGCGGATATTGTGGATGTTGCGGCCGGTAGATAGGTCCATGACTGTATCCGCACCCCAGCGGATCGCCCAGACCATCTTCTCCACCTCTTCCGCCATGGAGGAGGTGACGGCGGAATTGCCGATATTGGCATTGATCTTGACGAGAAAATTGCGGCCGATGATCATCGGCTCAAGTTCCGAATGATTGATATTGGCAGGGATGATGGCGCGGCCGGCCGCCACTTCCTGACGCACGAATTCCGCCGTGACGTAGTCAGGGATATGCGCCCCGAAGCTTTCGCCGTCGCGCACCAACTTTTCCTTGGCCGCCTCGCGCCCGAGATTTTCGCGGATGGCGATGAATTCCATTTCCGGCGTGATGATACCGGCCCGCGCATAGGCGAGCTGGGTTACGGCTTTACCGGCCGTGGCTCTGAGCGGCTGGTGGCGCACGGAAAATTCAGGCGTCAGGCGTTCGCCGGTGGCAAAGCCGTTATCCTCCGGCTTGACGTGCCGGCCGTCATAGGCCTCGACATCGCCGCGCGCCACGATCCAGTCATGACGCAGACGCGGCAGGCCCTTTTCAATCTGAACGGTATGCGAAGGATCCGTATAGGGACCGGAGGAATCGTAAACCGTCACCGGCGGTTCACCCGCCGTCGGATGAACGGCGATCTCGCGCATCGGCACGCGGATATGGGGATGTAAAATCCCGGCTTTGTGGATTTTGGTAGAGGCGGCATGCGGCCCCGTAGTAACCGACAACGGGATATTCTTGGCAGCGATATTCATCTTGAGGCTCCAAAGTTTGACAGTGGAGACCCAGTTCGAGCCGGAATGATGGAAAATACCGCAGCGCCGACAGCGCAATGCACACGCCAGCCGACCTTCGGTCTTTGCACCGTCCCTACGCCAGTATGAACTGGATCAGGTTCAACGGGTCACTGCGCATGAAAGCAGAATCTCAGCCCCTTGACGGGACACCCCTGGTGAATGGCCACAGCAAAAAACACCGACCGGCATTTGTCAAGGCCGACGATCCATGCTTGGCAAAGGTGCGGGAATGGCGCATGCTGCCGTTAGTTGTAATTAACCTAACGGTTTAGGCGAATATTATCGTTTGCAACGTAACGATAAGCACAAACCATCCTGATGTGAAATTCATGGGAGATACGTCGGAATGAACGCGACTATTCGTGAAATACTGGCCAAATTCGGCCAGCTTCCAACACCTGTCGATACGATTGCAGATGAAGCCGATCTTTATGCGGCAGGCCTTTCTTCCTTTGCATCCGTGCAATTGATGCTCGGCATCGAAGAAGCATTCGATATCGAATTCCCCGACAATCTGCTGAACCGCAAGTCCTTCGCCAGCATCAAAGCCATTGAAGACACCGTTAAGCTCATTCTGGATGGTAAAGAGGCAGCCTGATGAACGTCACCGTAGCGCCGCAGGATGAAACGCTGTCCGCGCGCGCGGGCCGTGTCGCGGCAATTGCCGCCAAACACGCGGATGATGTGGATGTCACCGGCCGCTTTCCGCAGGAAGCCGTTGATGCGCTGCGACAGGAACGCCTGCTCGGCATCCAGGTCCCCTCTTCGCTGGGCGGCGAAAGCGCTTCCTTACAGGAGATCGCCGATATCTGCGCCCGGCTCGGCCAGGCCTGTTCGGCAACCGCGATGATTTTCGCCATGCACCATATCAAGGCATCCAGCCTGGTGGAACACGGCGAGACGAGCGCATGGCATGCCGGCTTCATGAGCCGCATCGCCGGCGAACAGCTTCTGCTCGGCTCCGCCACCACCGAAGGCGGCATTGGCGGCAATCTGCGCAACTCCATCTGTGCAATCGAGGTCGAAGGCGATTTCTGCCGGCTGGAAAAGGACGCCACCGTCATTTCCTATGGCAGCAATGCCGATGCGATCCTCATCACCTCGCGCGCCCACAAGGATGCCGCGCCCGCCGATCAGGTGATGACGGTCTTTCTGAAAAACCAGTACACGCTCGAAAAGACCCATGTCTGGGATACGCTCGGCATGCGCGGCACCTGTTCGGACGGCTTCCTGTTTCGTGGCGAAGCGCCGGCGGCGCAGATATTCCCGAAACCCTTTGCGGAAATCGCCGCACAATCCATGCTTGCAAGCTCGCATCTCCTGTGGAGCGCCGTCTGGTATGGCATCGCCTCGGATGCGGTGCTGCGCGCCCAGTCATTCGTCAGAGCCGCGGCGCGCAAATCGCCCGGCACCGCTCCTCCCGGCGCGATCCGCCTTGCCGAGGTCTCCACCAAGCTGCAGGTCGTTAAATCCAACATCATCGCCGGCATAAAGGCTTACGAGGACACCAAGAGCGACCCCGAAAAACTGATGTCCATGGCCTTTGCCGTCGCCATGAACAATGTGAAGATCTGCTCTTCGGAAACCATTCTCGAGATCATCGACCATGCCATGCTGGTCTGCGGCATCATGGGCTACAAGAACGGCACGCCCTATAGCCTCGGTCGCCACCTGCGCGACGCGCATTCCGCCCGCCTGATGATTTCCAACGACCGCATTCTCGGCAATTCCGCCAATCTCCTGCTGGTTCACAAGCAGGACACCAGCCTCTTGGGATAAAACCATGGACATGCAAACATCGTTTCTCGATCGACTGTTCGAAGAAGGCCTGCTGATTGAAACCGGTGTGGACGGTCTTTATGGACGCAGCGGCCAGTTCGAGGATGTCATTGCCGCATTCGAGAGGCTGATCGACCGCACGGGCGGCGCTGACGGCGCCGAAGCGATCCGCTTTCCGCCCGGCATCAACCGCGCCTATTTTGAAAAGAGCGGTTATATGAAGAGCTTCCCACAGCTCGCCGGCACGGTCCATTCCTTCTGCGGCTGTGAGCTTGACCATGTCAGCCTGCTGAAAACCATGGACGAGGGCGGCGACTGGACCAAGGACCAGAAAGCGACAGACATCGTGCTGACGCCGGCGGCCTGCTATCCGCTTTATCCGACGATTGCCAAGCGCGGCGCACTGCCTGCCGGCGGCGGTCTCTATGACATCCAGTCCTATTGTTTCCGCCATGAACCCTCCAAGGACCCGGCCCGCCAGCAGCTTTTCCGCATGCGCGAATATGTTTGCATGGGCACCGAATCCGACGTCACCGAATTCCGCCAGACCTGGATGGATCGCGGCGTGCAGATGATGAAAGCGGTCGGGCTCGACGTCACCATCGATGTCGCCAACGATCCCTTCTTCGGCCGCGCCGGCAAAATGCTGGCCAACAATCAGCGCGACCAGAACCTGAAATTCGAGCTCTTGATCCCGGTCACATCCACGACCAGCCCGACGGCCTGCATGAGCTTCAATTATCATCAGGATGCCTTCGGCCAGAAATGGGGCCTCAACCTCGCCAATGGCGATGTCGCCCACACCGCCTGCGTCGGTTTCGGCCTTGAGCGCATCGCGCTGGCGCTGTTTGCCCATCATGGTCTCGACGTGAAGAAATGGCCTGCGAAGGTCGTGGAAACGCTCTGGGGCTGATCATTCATGCGGCAGATTTTTCCCGGTCTCGATCCCAAAAACTATGTGCAGCATCCGCTCCATTCCTCCGAGAGAATGTGGCCGGAGACCAATTGCTACATCGATTTGTGGATCGAGGTGCTGGCCTCGAAAGGTCTGCCGCCGGAAGCCATGTTCGGTTTCACGCTCACGCAGGATTTCGAAGGCGACCAGTTCACCTTCTTCAAGGTGCCGCTGGAAGACCTCGAGGCGCTTTATGGCGTTCGCGCCACCGAACTTGCGATCTTCGACAGCGTGGAAAACCACATCGAGGCGCAGCTCGCACGCGGCCGCATCTGCCTGATCGAGATGGACAGCTTCTATATGCCGGATACCCATGGAGTGGGCTACCGGAAGGAACATGGCAAGACCACCATCGCCATCAACCGGCTCGACCTCGCGAAGCGCGAACTCGACTATTTCCATAACGCCGGCTTCTTCCACCTTTCAGGCGAAGATTTTGACGGCCTGTTCCAGCATCATCTGGCCGAGACCGACCCGCCTTTCCTGCCCTATACCGAATTTGCAAAATTCGCGGATAGCAGCCCCTCGCCCGCACATATTCGCAAGACGGCCGAACGGCTCCTGAAGTTTCATTTTTCCAGACGGCCCTCCGCCAACCCGGTCCGTGCTTTTGCCGGCGTTTTTCCGGCGCAGGTGGAAAAGGTCGCTGACCGACCCTTCGGCTTTTTCCACAAATATGCCTTCAACACGCTGCGCCAGCTCGGCGCCAATTTCGAACTGGCGGCAAGCCACTTCGAATGGCTGGACGCGGAGGGTTTTTCTGAAGCAAGAGACCACGCGCTCAAGATTTCCGAGGTTGCCAAGACCGTGCAGTTCCAGCTCGCCCGCGCCGTCACGCGCCGCAAATTTGATGCGCTGGCCACCGTGCTCGATCCGGCAGCGGATGCGTGGGATGGTGTGATGGAAGCGCTTTCGACTAAACTCACTGATGCCAGCGAGGCCGCGTGAGGACTTATCTTCCCGGCGAAAGCGAGGAATTGCTGAGCGAAGGCTGGACGCTGACGCTGACGCCCGCCGATGCCTGCGAGACGCCGTCCGATATTCCCGCATCGCTTGAAAGCCTTCACGTCTCCGTTCCCGGCACGGTGGCGCAGGCTCTGGAAGCGGCTGGAAAATTTGACCGCCTTGCCCCGGCGCCTCTCAATGACAGGGATGCCTGGTATCGGCTGACGATGATTTCCGAAACGCGCGAACGCGCCACCCTGCGCTTCGACGGTCTCTCCACCATTGCCGAAATCTTCTTCAACGGCGAGCTGATCACCGCGAGCCAGAGCATGTTCGAAAGGCTGGAAGTGCCGGTCGAACTCACAGGCGCGGACGAGCTTTGCATCTGCTTCCGGGCGCTTGCGCCGAGGCTTGAAAAAACCGGTCCACGCGCCCGCTGGCGGCCGCAGATGATGAATACGCAGGGGTTGCGGCTGATTCGTACCACCGCACTTGGTTACATGCCCGGCTGGTGCCCGGAAATCCACGCCGCCGGCCCATGGCGACCCATCAGTCTGATCAGACAGGACGCGGTGCTTTGCACGCTCCGATCTTCGCTGGACGAGGCAGGAACGGGAACGGTCGCCATCTCGCTGGAAACCAACCGGCCCATAAAATCGGCACGGCTTGGCTGCGCGGGTTACAGCGCCGATCTTTCCAGGGATGAGAACGGCAAGTTTTCCGGCGAACTCCATATACCCGAAGTCGAAACATGGTGGCCGCACACCCATGGCAGGCCTGCGCTGCACGACACGCTTTTGGAATTGGACGGCGAACAACATAGGCTGGGGCGTACCGGCTTCCGGCGGGTCGAGATCGATCATGGCGAAGACGGTGAGGGTTTCGGCCTCACGGTGAACGGTCAGCCGGTCTTCTGCCGTGGCGCGGTCTGGACAACGGCCGATATTGTGCGCCTGCCGGGAACCGGGGCGGATTATGAGCCATGGCTTCGAAAAGCCGCGGAAGCCGGCATGAACATGATCCGCATCGGCGGCACCATGGCTTATGAGACTCCGGAATTTTTCGCGCTTTGCGACGAACTCGGCATCATGGTCTGGCAGGACGCCATGCTCGCCAATTTCGATTACCCGGCAAAGGACGAGAGCCTGCGCCAGCATATCGTCACGGAAATCTCGCAGTTCCTCGAAGCCACCGCGCTTTCTCCATCGCTCACCGTCTTCTGCGGTGGCAGTGAAATGTACCAGCAGGGCGCGATGCTTGGTCTGCCGGAACAGATATGGAAGGGAACGCTCACCGAGGAGGTTCTTCCGGAACTCCTTGCCGAGAAGCGGCCGGACACAGCCTATGTCGCCAATTCCCCCTCCGGCGGCGCATTGCCCTTTTTTCCCAACGTCGGGGTCGGCCATTATTACGGCGTGGGCGCCTATTGCCGCCCGCTGGAAGATGCGCGCCGCGCCGATCTGCGCTTCGCCGCCGAATGCCTCGCCTTCGCCAATATTCCCGAACAGGAAACGCTGGACAGATATCTACCCGGCGTGGCCGTGCACGATCCGCGATGGAAGGCACGCGCACCGCGCGATCGCGGGGCGTCCTGGGATTTCGAGGATGTTCGCGACCATTATCTAAAGCTGCTCTACGACGTCGAACCGGATGTTCTGCGTCGCGAAGACGGCGGCCTTTATCTCGACATGTCCCGGGCCGCCACGGCCGAGGTCATGGAGGCGACTTTCGCCGAATGGCGGCGCAGCGGCTCCTCCTGTCAGGGCGCTCTGGTCTGGACCCTGCAGGATCTCGTTCCCGGCGCAGGCTGGGGTGTCATCGATGCGACCGGCAGGCCCAAATCCGTCTGGCACGCGTTGAAAAGGGCGTTCCGCCCCATTCAGGTTACTTTTTCCGATGAGGGCACGAACGGGCTGGATATACACCTCGTCAACGAGACCGGCGGCGGCCTCGAAGCCATGCTGGAACTGACCTGCCTGCGCGAAGGTGTGCAACCCGTCGTCCACGCCAAACGACCGCTCACGCTTTCGCCGCGAAAGAGCAAGACCATTGCCGCAACAGATTTGTTCGGCGCCTTTTTCGATACGACCTATGCCTATCGTTTCGGCCCTCCGTCCCATGATGTAACGGTCGCCCGGCTTCGCGACGTTGCGACAGGACACGTGATCGCCGACGCATTCCATTTCCCTCTCGGTCGGAAAAAGGCGCTGCACGCCGCGAACCTTCAGGTCGCGATCGGTGAAACGAGCGGCAACTGGTCTCTTGAAATCGGCACGGACCGGCTGGCGCAGTCCGTCCATGTCGAGGTGCAGGGTTATTACGCCTCGGAAAACTGGTTCCATCTCGGCCCCGGCGAAACGAGAAAGATCAGCCTCCTGCCGGAGACCCCGGCGACGGAAGCCCCTCCTTCCGGAGAGGTCGAGTCACTGGGTTCCAGCCGGCGATTTTCCTTCTAGGGCATGACGGCCAGGCATTTTTACCGCAAATGCTCGAGAGCCAGCCGCTTCACCGCGTCGATATAGATTTGTCTGGCTTCCGGCGTTGAAAGATTGTGATCGGCATCGGGAATAATGGTCAGCGACACGTTCTTATAGGCGGCCAGTCCTTCGCCATTGGCGTCGAAGTAATATTGGAAATGTTCCAGACCATCGTCGTTGTCGCTGTAGAGCAAATGAACGGCGGTATCATTCGCCTTCAATTTGTCGAACGCGCCATAGACGGCACGCCCTTCCTCGCTGCCCCTGCGGAACAGCCTCGCCGTTTTTGTCGAAAGCCTCTTGATCGTCGCCTTGACGATGTTCAGCCCCGCACTTGCCACATCGACATCGCCGCTGATGAGACGCTTGAATGTCGCGCCCTGACGAAAACGCTGGCTGTACTCCCCGAAGGAACGCGGGCGTTTATGCAGGGCCTCATCCACCGAGCGGCCTTTACGCCAATGGAAGACGACCGGATTGACCGCGACCACGGCGCCGATCCGCTCATCGGCGATTGCGCCGTTGAAAGCGAGATAAGCGCCGCTGCACCGGCCCGCCGCAATGAAAGGCCCCTTGCCGCGCTTGCCGAGAAAATCGAGCGCGGCAGCCACGTCGTCGTTCTGCGCGGCATCGTAAAGAACCTGCTCGGGCACGTTTTTAACCGGAGGGCTGTCGGCAATATTGGCCGCATCGAAGCGAAGCGATGCCACCCCCTCACGCGCCAATGCACGGGCCATCTGTACGGAAAGCCTGCCCCAACCCGCATGCCGGTCATAGGCGGCGCCAAGCAGAAGAACCGAAGAAACCACCTCCCGGTCGTCAGGCCCGCAAAAAATACCGAAAAGCCGCCCGCCTTCTCCAAATTGCACCGGCTGCTCGACAAAACCGCGCCCACGCTGCGGGGCATTGACTGTGAAATCCTCCTGGGGGATCGCCGGACTCTCGGCATGGGTCTGGGAGAGAACCCAATCGACCAGCCGGTTGACCACATCGTCGGATATTTTCGAAAGCGTAGGGCTGGAAACGAGATCGTCGTAACCTGAAAACTCCGCCTCCTCCACCGCACCGCCCATCGCAACGAGATGCCTGGCGAAATCGGCATCGGTTACGCGGCCCGGCCGGGAAAGCGCCAGAATGCTGCGCGCCGGAGCAGCGGTCAGATTTGAAAGATTGGCCTTCCTGATCGCATCCGCAACACCGGCAGGCATGGCCATACCGGCAATCGATCCCGCCTCCGTCATCCGTTGCGCGGGCCGGAGACCGAGGCCATCGTCGATCATGGAGGACCACATCGCCAGCTCACGCAGATAGGCGCGGCCGGAAACCACAGGCGCCAGAAGCGCCATGGAACCCACTTCAGCCACATCGGCAAACGCCTTTGCAGCAATCAGGCAGCCAAGGCCCTGAGCGACAACGACCACTTCGGCGCAGCCGGAAAGACGCTTCAGACAGTTGAGCGCCGAGCGCGCGTCGGAAATCCAGTCCGCTGCACGGCCCGCATCGTCAGGGTCGAAGGCGTCACCCGCGCCCAGATAGTCGAATCGCAGGCTGGCGACACCGCAAGCGGCCAGCCGCTCGGCCAGTACCCGTTGAAACTTGCGGCTGCACAGCTCCTCCATGCCCCATGGGCTGACGAAAAGAACGGCGTGGCGCTGTCTGACGTCCTTGCGCGCCGGATGGAAAATCCCGGTGAGTCCATCAAAAGAGACCGGATGCGCAACCGTCCCATTCGAGGCAATGCCGGAAAGCGACAATGCATCAAGAGACGGATCGCTGCCTGTACGCTCTGAAATATCTATCGCCATCCGCCTTGCCATCATTGCGCCAGTGCCTGGCTCAACCATTACGGGATCATTGTATCGAAGCGTTTTACCGCCTGATCTACAATAAAAACAACAACATTAGAGAAGTCTAAAAATATAGTCGCATTTATATCCATTGCCGCCCGCACGTTGCAAAAACGAACGCCGAGATGGCGGGCAAGTCCAGGCGGGGCCGCTATTTTACTCGAAACCGCTTGAATATACTGATAAATAGCGAGTCCCATACCTATTTGCAGGAGGAGGTTGCGCCACCCGGCCACCGGATCGTCTAGACACCGCGCAAACCAACACGCCGGGCCACGCCCGACAGGTCATAGAAGTTTTATATGGAACAAAGCCTTACGCGTTATATCTGGTCGCACACGAGGCGGCAGCAGCTTTTCATTCTGCTGATCGTGGCCCTGTCGATGATCCCCTATTTCCTCGCCTTCGATCTGCCCAAGCAGATCGTCAACGGCCCAATTCAGGGGGACGGTTTCGAAGGGGCGAATGCGACGCAGCTTTTCATGCATCTCACGGTCGATATTCCCTACTGGGGCACCGTGACATTATTCCCCGGGCTCGAGCTCAACCGCATGTCGATGCTGATGGCGCTCAGCCTGACGTTCCTTGCGCTTGTCATCATAAACGGGCTCTTCAAATATTACATCAATACCTATAAGGGCCGCCTTGGCGAGCGGCTTCTGCGGCGCATCCGCTTCGAACTCATCGACAAGATTCTGCGGTTCCCACCCTCCCATTTCAAGCGGGTCAAAGGCGCGGAAATCTCCAGCATGGTGAAGGACGAGGTGGAGCCGCTCGGCGGATTTACCGGCGACGCCTTCGTGCAGCCGGCCCTTCTCGGCGGCCAGGCGCTCTCCGCGCTCTTCTTCATTCTCGTTCAGAATTTCTGGCTGGGCCTGATCGCGGCTTTCATGGCTGCCATTCAGGTGGGCATCATTCCCAAAATGCGCCGCCGCCTCATCGAGCTTGGCCGCCAGCGGCAGCTGAGCGCCCGCCAGCTTGCCGGACGCATCGGCGAAATGGTTGACGGTATCGGCACCATCCATGCCTATGACACGTCGAATTACGAGCGGGCGGATGCCTCACACCGTCTCGGCGACATCTTCAAGATCCGCTACGATCTCTACCAGTGGAAGTTTCTGGTCAAGTTCATCAATAACTTCCTCGCACAGCTCACTCCCTTCTTCTTTTATGCGCTCGGCGGTTATCTCACACTGAAGGGCAGCCTCGATGTCGGGCAGCTGGTCGCCGTCATCAATGCCTATAAGGAACTGCCCGGACCGCTGAAGGAACTGATCGACTGGGATCAGGCGCGTCAGGACGTGCAGGTGAAATACGAGCAGGTCTTCGAGCAGTTCGATGCCCCGAACATGATCGACGAGAAGGTGCAGAAACTGTCTCCAGGCGCAGTCGCGGCGATCAGCGCCCCGATCGTCGTCGCCAATCTGACGCTGGAGGACGACAGCGGCAGCCGGCTTCTGGAACAGGCATCGCTGAAGGTCGAGCCGGGCGAGGTGATCGCCATCGTCGGCGGCTCGGGGGCCGAGGCGCTGGCGGATGCAATCGGCCGCACGCTCTGGCCAACCTCGGGCAAGATCAGCATCAACGACGTCGACATATTGGAACTGCCGGAATCGCTGACCGGGCGGCGCATTTCCTATGTGTCCTCGGACAGCTATTTCTTCCACGCCAGCCTGAAGGACAACCTGCTTTACGGCCTCAAACACGCCCCGCTCGCGGACAGGAACTATGAGGGGGCAGCGCTGGAACATCGCAAGTGGGAAATCCGCGAAGCAAAGATGGCGGGCAATCCGCTGATCGATATCAACAGCGAATGGATTGACTACGCTTCGAGCCCGGCCGGCGACGGCAGGCCGGAAAATCTCATCCAGGCCATTCTGGCTGTCCTCGACAGCGTGGAACTGTCGCAGGATATTCTGGAGTTTGCGCTGCGGTCCTCGATCGACCCTTTGACCGACCTGCATCTTGCCGCGCGCATCGTTGAGCTGCGGCATGTGCTGCGTGCGGAGCTCGAAAAGGAAAATCTGAGCGGCCTCATCGCACCCTTTGAACTGGAGAGCTATAACAGCGAGGCGACGGTCGGCGAAAACCTGTTGTTCGGCACCATGCGGGATTCTTCCCAGACAATCCGAACCGTCATCGAAAGCGACTATTTCCGCTCCCTGATGCGCGAAACCGGCCTCGTAAAAACCCTGTTCGAGATGGGTTACACGATTGCCGAAAACATCGTGGAAATCTTCGCTGACCTGCCGGGAGACCACCCCTTCTTCCAGCAGCTCACCTTCATGACGCCCGACGACATTCCGGTCTATCAGCAGATGCTGCAACGTCTTCAGAGCCGGAGTTTCGACGAGGCCAATGAAAGCGAAAAGCGCGCAATGCTGCGGCTCAGCTTTTTCTACATCGAGCCTCGCCAGCGTTTCGGCCTGCTGTCGCCGGAGATCATGAAGCGGATCGTCGAAGTCCGGCACATGTTCCATGAGAACCTGCCCGACAGCCTGAAAAACGTGATCGAAATCTACGATCCGACCAAATATATGAGCGCTACCAGCCTGCTGGACAATATCCTGTTCGGCAAGGTCAGCCATCGCTACACCGACGCCTCGCGGCGCATCACCCGCATCGTCGCCGATGTCATGCGCAAGCAGGGTGTCTATGAACGCGTGCTGGCGGTGGGCCTGGACTTTAACCTCGGCGCGGGCGGCAAGCGGCTTGGCCCGCTCCAGCGCCAGAAGCTCAATCTCGCACGGGCGCTGATCCGCAAATCCGATTATTACGTCTTCAACCGCCCTCTTCCCGGCCTCGATCCCCGACAACAGGAGGAAATTGTCGAGCGGGTCATCACACTCCTGAAACAGAACAACAATAACCCGTCGATCATATGGGTTCTGTCGAACGCGACGCTCTCCCGCATGTTCGAGCGGGTGATCGTTGTTCACCAGGGCCTGATCACCGCCGACGGAAGTTACGAGACTCTCGCCGAGGAAAACGGTACATTCAAGGACATGGTCGCAACATAAATCCAAGAAGGTGACCGAGGTGGAACAAGAACAGGGTAAGTCAATGCTGTTTAAAGACGAAATTCAGATGCTGAAAAGGGTGCCGTTTTTTTCGGAAATGGAACCGTCAAAGCTCAAACTACTGGCATTCGCATCCGACCGGGTGTCCTATCATGCTGGCGACGTGCTGTTTCGTCAGGGAGATGTCGGCGATGCGGCCTATGTCGTCTTGACCGGAAAAGTCGATGTTCTGGTCGATTCCCCTTCGGGCACGCTGAAAGTGGCCGAAATGACCGGCAATGCCATTGTCGGCGAAATCGCTATCCTCTGCGATAGCGTCAGAACCGCAACCGTTCGCGCCTCCACCAATGTGGAAGCCCTGCGCATTGGCAAGGAACAGTTCTTCAAGCTCATGTCCGATTTCCCCGACATCACGATCAAGGTCATGCGCGTTCTGGCCGAACGCCTTACCCAGACGACGGCGGAACTGAGCAAAGCGCGGGCAGGTGCCCGGACATAAACGACGATTCCTTGCTACCTTGAATGGCGATATTGGAAAAATAAATGTCGTACTATTGCAATATAAATGAAATGCTGACTGAATAAGGGGTAAAGGCGTCCGCCAGAAACGAGCGGATATAAGAATCTATAGAGACAACGGGCTTCATGGGAGGAAAGCGTGCAAGATTCCGTTGTTATTGGGGTGTGTCATGGCGTTCGATTCCGACACAGCAAGTCGGGAAAGTAATAGAAATTTTCGGGTAAAGATCTGGGGTGCGCGGGGAACGCTTCCTGTTTCAGGTGAAAACTTCCGAAAATACGGCGGAAATACCATCTGCATCGAGGTGAGATGCGGCGATCGCGTTCTTTTGTTCGATGCGGGTTCGGGCTTGCATCCCGCTGGCCTTGCGCTGCGGGCGGAAGGCATTACCGACGTCAACCTGTTCTTCTCGCATTGTCATTACGACCACATTGTCGGCTTCCCCTATTTCAAGCCCTTTTATAACAGCTCCAACGATGTCGCCATCTGGTCGGGCCACCTCGCCGGCACGATGACCACCCGGGAAATGCTCAAGGACTTCATGAGCCCGCCGTGGTTTCCCGTGCCGCTGGAAATCTGCTGCGCAAAAATCGACACGCGGGACTTCATGCCGGGCGATACGCTCGATGTGCATCCCGGCCTTTCGATCAGAACAGGAATGCTCAACCATCCCGGCAACGCCATCGGATATCGGCTGGACTGGGAAGGAAAGTCCCTCGCCATCATCACCGACACCGAACATGAGCCGGGCGATATGGACGAAACCGTGCTCGACCTGATCAGGGATGTCGACCTTTTCCTCTATGACGCCATGTTCACCGATGAGGAAATGAGCCTTTATCGCGGCTATGGCCATTCGTCCTGGCAACAGGCGATCCGCCTCGCCAAACACGCCGGCGCCAAAAATGTCGGCTTCATCCACCACGCCCCAAGCCGCAGCGACGAAGAACTGGACACTATCGAAAAACAGGCGAAAGCCCAGTTCAGTGGCGCCTTCGCGGCCATGGACGGCCAGATCATCGAGCTCTGACGCAATCTGGCTCCGGCGAGGTCGACCTGTCCGACCGCTTTTTTGAAACCCTGATTTCGACAACTCTTGCCATGCGGGCGTTCGAACACGCACAATTGACCGTTTCCGATCGATTGCTCCACGATATTGCCACGAGACAGCCTGCAATAAGGGTGCCACCGCATACTACATGATGATTCTGCGCTGAATGACCACATGATGGGATTTGCATGATCCGTTTCTTTTCGGAGACCAATTTGAGACGCGCCCGGATTTTATCCGGCCTCATCATATTTGCTTTCGTATTTTCCCATCTTTTCAATCACTCCCTCGCACTCATCTCCATCGATACCGCCGAACGGGCGCGAAAATGGTTCAGCCTGATCTGGCTTAACCCCGTCAGCAGCCTGCTTTTTTATGGTTCGGTTCTGGTGCATGTCTGTCTTGTTCTGCGCTCGCTTTATCTGCGCAGAACGCTGCGCATGCCGCTCCGCGAAGCGCTTCAGGTTATCTTCGGCCTGTCCATCCCGTTCCTGATCATCGGCCACGCCGTCAATATCCGCGTGTCGCACATGCTTTATGGCATCGATGTCGGCTATTATTCGGTCATCCGCAGGCTGTGGATCAACAACCCGATACAGGGCGCCTGGCAAAGCCTCGCCTTGATCGTGATCTGGGTCCACGGATGCATTGGCCTCTATTTCTGGCTGCGCTACCGGGACTGGTATCCGCGGATAGCCGGGCTGTTCATGACGGTGGCCGTGATGCTGCCGCTCCTGGCGCTGCTGGGCTTCAGCGATGCCGGCCGCTGGCTGGCGGAAATCGATGAAAAATACGCGCTGCCGCCTGGACTTGCCGACAATACGATTCAAAAGGACGAGCTGCCACTGCAGCGGGAAATGGAAACACGGATCCGTTTCATCACCGGCACGGCGGAGACGTTGTTCGTCGGCGCGGTAATGCTGGTTTTCGCCATGCGTGGCCTACGCAGCTTTCGGCAACGATTGACGGCAATCGAAATCCGCTATGAACATGGCGCGCAGGCACATGTACCTGCCGGGCTCAGCATTCTGGAAGCCAGCCGCCTTGCGGGAATTCCGCATTACTCCGTCTGCGGCGGCAAGGGACGCTGCTCAACCTGTCGGGTCAAGGTTCTGAACAGCAAAGGCCCGTTACCGCCACCGGGAGACATCGAGCAAACCACATTGAGGCGCATCCATGCCGATTCGGATGTCCGGCTCGGCTGTCAGCTACGCCCCACCAGCGATATTGATATCGCCCTTCTCGTTTCGCCGCCCCAGCAAAGCGACCTGCCGGCCGATGCACAACCGGCCCGCCCCGGCCGGGAAGAAGAAATCGCCATCCTCTTTTGCGATCTGCGCAACTTCACCACGCTTTCCGAAGCGAAGCTGCCCTATGATGTCGTCTTCCTTCTGAACCGCTATTTCACCATCGTCGGCCAGGCCGTCGAACAGGCGGGAGGCCATCTCGACAAATTCATCGGCGATGGCGCCATGGCGCTTTTCGGACTTGGTGAGGACGCGGAACATGCCTGCCGCAACGCCATGAAGGCGGCCGCGACCATATTGCGGGATATAGCAATCCTGAACGAGGGGCTGGAGAAACAATTCGCCGTCCGTCTGGAAGTCGTCGTCGGCATTCATTCCGGTCCGAGCATCGTCGGCGTCATGGGATATGGCGCGGCCAAAACCCTGACGGCCATCGGCGATACCGTCAACGTGGCAAGCAGGCTCGAATCCAAGGCCAAGGAATTCGGTGCAGCCATCGTTGTTTCCGAACCGGCCATCATTCAGGCGGGACAGGAGATTGCCGATCTCAGAAGCGAAGAAATCGCCATTCGCGGCCGCAACTCGCAAATGAAGGTCTTCCTGCTCTCGAAAGAAGAGAGTGAGCGCTATTTATGAGATAGCCCCGACACATCTGTCGGGGTGTCCGATCTCAAATCTTGCGATAGAGAAAATAGCGGTCCGTCGGCACGCTTGCCGGCACCGGCAGCGGCTTCAACATGGGATGATCCAGAGGCAGACCGCTGACCGCGAGACCGCCTTTCGCCAGCATGCCCGCCGCAAGATCGGGCAACCATGTGAGGGTAACCGCATCCTTTTCCGGATAGCCCGTGCCGATATCGGCATGCACGAACGCCGCTTCCGTGCCGACGAAAGCCGGAGCGGTTTGCGATATTTCACCGATCACCAGATCTTCCTGTGCCGGAACGGAGGAAGCATGCGCACCCATGGCCCTGTCGAAAGCGATGATGCGGCGGTTGGGGAACAGTTCCCGCAGGTGATTGAAGGTGCGCCCGTTGCCAAGGCCGATTTCCATGAGCGCGCCTTCATCCGGCAGATCGAGATCGGCTGCGACATGGTTGAGGATATCGCGCTGCGCGGTCAGTCGGCGAATGAAACTATCGAGTCTGCTCATGTTATCAGGCCTTGATGATGTGTTTTGCGGCTATATCCCGACGCGCGAAAACATTGCGCGTGTCGATGATAAGCGGCGCCCATTCGCTTAGAGCGGCATAATCCACATTGTCATGATCGGTCGCAACGAGAACGGCGTCGAAAGCGCCGATCGCCTGCCTGTCCCACGGCACGGATTTCATGCCCATCAGGTGGCTATATTCCCGGGTTTTCGGGATTTCGGCTACGTGAGGATCGAAATAGGCCGCTTCGCCGCCACGCTCCTGAATAAGCTCGATGAGCTTCAGAGAGGGGCTTTCGCGAATATCCGGCACATTCTTTTTATAGGCGAGGCCGACGACCAGCACCTTCGAGCGGCTGAGCGCCTTGCCGGAATGAATATCGAGCGCCTCCGCGACCCGTCCGATGACGTGACGCGGCATGCCGGTATTGATCTCGCCGGCCAGTTCGATGAACCGCGTCGGCAATTCATATTCGCGCGATTTCCAGGTGAGGTAAAAAGGATCGATCGGTATACAATGGCCGCCAAGGCCCGGGCCGGGATAAAACGGCATGAAACCGAACGGCTTGGTCTTCGCCGCATCGATCACTTCCCAGATGTCGATACCCATCGCCTCGTAAACGACCTTGAGTTCGTTGACGAGCGCAATATTGACGGCACGGAAGACGTTTTCGGTGATTTTCACCGCCTCGGCGGTGGCATTTGTCGAGACGGGGACGATCTTTTTGACCACCGAACCGTAAAATGCCGCCATCAGCTTTCCGGCCGCCTCGCCATCGCCAGCGACAACCTTCGGAATGGTCGAGGTCTCGAAATCGCGATTGCCGGGATCTTCCCGTTCGGGTGAAAAGCCGATGAAGAAATCAACGCCGGAGACAAGCCCCGTGCTTTCCAGAATGGTCTTCACCACCCCGTCAGTCGTGCCGGGATAAGTGGTCGATTCCAGAACCACGAGCTGGCCCTTGCGCAGATATGCCGCAATATCGCGACAGGTCTTTTCGACATAGGAAAGGTCCGGCTCGCGATATTTCGTGAGGGGTGTGGGCACGCAGATGGCAATGACATCGCATTCGGCCAGCCTGGAGAAATCCGAGGTGGCGACAAAGCCGTCATCCTGCCTCACACTCGCCAGCACCTCGTCGGAAACGGCCTCGATATAACTGCGCCCAGTCTCGATCGCGGTAATTTTACCGGGATCGATATCGAAACCGACAACCTTAAAACCGCCCCTGGCGATCGTCATGGCAAGCGGCAGACCGACATAGCCGAGGCCTATCACCCCCGCTTTGGCGCTTTTGTTTTCAATGCTGGAAAGCAGGTTCCGGGAAATGTCTGGGGAAGTCAAAGCGTGTCACGCTCCGCGCATGTGCAAAAGATGCCTTTCAGTTGGGCAAGAATGACGGACCTGTCAAGGCTCGGCCCTTTCAAATTCCGGTTGACGCCCTAGCCACCGCCAACGCACAACCGTCGCCATGAAGATCGCCTTTTATGCGCCGCTCAAATTTCCCAACCATCCCGTTCCCTCCGGTGACCGGCTGATGGCCCGTTTGCTGATGACGGCGATCACGATGGGCGGTCACGATGTTTCCGTCGCTTCGGAACTGCGCAGCTTCCTGAAACAGCCCGATGACCCGGCAAGGGCGTTGGTCGCCGATGAGGCCGAGCGCGAAATCGAGATCGTCACACGGCGCTGGCGACGGGATGGCGTGCCGGATCTCTGGTTTTGTTACCACCCCTATTACAAGGCGCCGGACTTGCTCGGGCCGGAACTAAGCAAACGTTTCGACATCCCCTTTGTCAGCGCTGAAGCGTCCTATTCGCCGAAACGGAATGGCATGGGATGGCAGGCGGTTCAGGATGGGTTGCTGGCCGCGTTGAACGCCGCCGCCATCAATATCTGCTTCACCGCGCGGGATCGTGAAGGGCTTGTGCGGGCCTCGCCCACCCTTCGCTGGGCCATGCTGCCGCCTTTCATCGATACTGGGGCTTTTCTCAAGAACACGCCCCAGCCGACACCCGCGAGGCTCATCACCGTCGCCATGATGCGGGCGGGTGACAAACTCGACAGCTATCGCGCCCTTTCCGAAGCGCTCGCCCTGTTGCCGCAGGATCTCGACTGGACGCTGGATATCGTCGGCGACGGACCGGAACGCACGGCCGTGGAAGCCATGTTCAGCACGTTTCCCAACCACCGTCTCGTCTGGCACGGGGAAAAAACCGCAGCCGAGATCGCAATGCTCCTTTCAAAAGCCTCTCTCTATGTCTGGCCGGGCCATGGCGAGGCCTATGGGCTTGCCTATCTCGAAGCGCAGGCTGCCGGCCTGCCCGTTGTGGCCGAAAAAGTGGCTGGCGTCCCCGAGGTGGTAAAATCCGGCGTCACAGGATTACTGACACCAGAAAATGATAGAGCCGCCTATGCCGACGCGATTAAAACCCTGCTCGGCGACGACAGACAGCGCGAAGAACTGGCACGGGCGGCCCGGCAATTCGTGAGGAACGAACGGTCTCTGGAAAATGCCGCAAAAGAACTGAACCATATCCTGCTGCAAGCAAAGGCGCGAAGATCATGAGTCTGGAAAAACTCGTTGCGGCACTGGACGAATGCGGGCGGCGCGGCATATCCGCCGATCTCTGGCTTCGGGACGACGATGCGGTGGAGCCGACGCCCGCGCTCGACACGTTGCTCGATCTTTGCGGCGGCTTCTCCGCTCCGGTCACGCTCGCGGTCATCCCCGAGATGACGACCGATAAGCTCGCACGGCATCTGGATGTGTCGGACATTGCCCAGGTCGCCGTGCATGGCTGGTCCCATACGAATTATGCCGGCGAGAAGGAAAAGAAACAGGAACTCGGATCGCATCGCGATCCCGCTGTCGTTCTCGATGAATTGCAATCCGGACTGGATAAACTCCACGACCTGCATGGCGGGCGTTTGGTGCCGATGCTCGTGCCGCCGTGGAACCGCATAGATGCCGATATCGTGAAGGCACTGGCGGGCCTCGGATATCGCGCCCTATCCGTTTTCGGCCCGGAGAAAAGCACCCTGCCGCCCTGCCTGAACACCCATGTCGATGTAATCGACTGGCACGGCAGTCGCGGTGGCCGTAACGACGACGTGCTCTTCGCCGAGACCGCCGCCCGCATCCTGACGACCGCCGAAAACGGCGGCACCACCGGCATCCTCACCCACCATCTCGTCCATGACGACAATGTCTGGCGCTTTCTGAGACGGCTTTTCGAGGTGACCGCCGAACATACCGCCGCCCGCTGGCGTTCTTCGAAAGACCTCGTCGACGACATCTCACCATGATTTCCAGGCGATCAGCAACCCGCTCGCCTTGGTGGAAAGTTCCCGCCTGACCGCTTCCACCGTCTCAAAGGGGGCGCGGTCGGGAAGGGACGCGGCAACGAACCCCGCCGGCGCAAGGCTGATACTTCCCGCGCGGGCGACGATGGTGAAGATCAAGGGGCCGGTCGACCACCAGGCAGGCGCGCGCGGCATGTCTTCGATAATCCCGGGAAAGGCTTCCAGCATCCTGCTGAAAACCGGATGTCCGGCAGGCGCAGCGATGAAGGAATTGGCAAGCAGCATGCTGCCCTGCCCCGTGTCCCGCGGCGTTTTTTTCGTCAAACACCGTCAGCCCCGCCAGAGGCAGGAATGTATCGAAACTCACATCGTCCCGCGCCGGATACCAGTCGCAATCGAGATAGATACCGCCAAACCGCTCCAGCAGAATATAACGGGCCACGTCCACCGCGCCCGGATAATCGCCCTTGTCCAGCATGGTTTTGAAGACGCCGTTCGAAAACACGCCCTCCCGCTCAAGATCGGCCTCCCGCCAGAGCCGATAGTCGTAACCATGGTTCGAAGCGTGGGCGGCCCATGCCTCAACCGATACCGGCGGGGCTTTTTCCCCGATCCATATCTGATGGATGAGCCTTGGCACATCTTCACGGCTTTTGACGCTGATCGTGCGACGTTCTTCCGTGGAAAACCGCGCATATTTCTCCAGCACCTGTGGGGGTGGAACAAGCGTATATTGATAACCGATCTTCGCGACCATATCGCCCTCGGCCTTGGCGAGGCGCAGCCGTGCCGCGTGCAGCCGGCGCGGCAGGCCGAGCACCGTTTGCTCACCCATCAGGTGGCCGTCCTTTGCTGCAACCAGCGATAAGAGAAGCGCATTGGCTTCCGCATACTGACCGCCATTTTGCAACTGCCGGGCCTTATCCAGCTGGGCATCGTAATATTTCTTGTCGGACATGGATCCTCATCCAGAAACGCTCGTTAACATATCGCCAAACAAAAGGCGTCAGGCAAGCCGTCGTGTTTCGGAAGCCGGCTTTGAATTCGCTAAACAATTCGATGTTTCAGAGGCATAGACAGACAACACACCCTGCGATAACGTGGATTTAAGCCCTCCTGAGCAAATTGTCACAAGGCAACGATAAAGAGACGGCAAGGAACCCTTTGGCATGAGCGCAGGCGCAGATTTGCTTCGTATTGAAAATCTGCGGGTCTCGTTTTCTCTCATGGGCGGCACCATAGATGCCGTCAGGGGCGCGAGCCTTCGCATTCTTCCGGGAAAAGTCACGGCTCTCGTCGGCGAGTCCGGCTCGGGAAAATCCGTCATCGGCCAGACCATCATGGGCATCCATCCCAAGACGGCGCGCGTGAATGGCCGCGTGCTGTTCACCGATCCGGAAAATGCCGCGGCCGGCCCTGTCGATCTGCTGCAATTGCCGAAGGACGGCCGGGAAATCCGTTCGATACGCGGAAATCGCATCGGCCTGATTTTTCAGGAGCCCATGACCTCCTTTTCGCCGCTGCACACCATCGGCAACCAGATCGACGAGGCGCTCAGGATTCACAGCATCCTGTCACCGGCCGAACGTGCGGAAAAAATGCATGAAACGCTCGACCTCGTGGGGTTTTCCAAACCCAAGAAGGTCGTGAACATGTATCCCTTCGAGCTGTCGGGCGGCATGCGCCAGCGCGCCATGATCGCCATGGCGCTGATCTGTCGCCCCGCACTTCTGATCGCCGACGAGCCGACGACGGCGCTGGATGTGACCATACAGGCGCAAATCCTCAAGCTGCTGCGCGATCTGCAGAGCCGCCTGAACATGAGCATGCTGCTCATCACCCACGATCTCGGCGTGGTGGCCAATATCGCCGATGAGGTTGCCGTGATCTATCAGGGCGAGATCATGGAGGCCGGTACGGTCGACGACATTTTCAAGTCGCCGAGCCACCCCTACCTCAAGGGCCTGATGGCCGCCGTGCCGCATTTCGACATGAAGCCCGGCGAAAGGCTGAAGGCGCTTCGCGAAATCAACATTGACCACGAAAGCCTCGTCGGCAAAAAAAACGCCGCGGTGAACAAGACCCCCGGCCCGCTTCTGACCGTGAACAATATCAGCAAGACCTTCACGACCCGGAAGTCCAGCTGGTTCCGCAAAGGCGATGCCAACGCCACCAAGGCGGTCAATAGCGTCAGTTTTGAAATTCGCCGCGGAGAATGCCTCGGGCTGGTGGGTGAAAGCGGCAGCGGCAAAACCACCGTCAGCAAAATCCTCATGCGCGCCGTTCGCCCGGATGAAGGCTCGGTGACCTTTCACCGGCCTGAGGGCGACATCGACGTCCTCAATGCCAGGGACGGAGACCTGAAAGAGCTGCGGTCGAAGATACAGATGGTCTTCCAGGACCCGATATCGTCTCTGTCGCCACGCATGACCGTGGGCAACATCCTGAGCGAGCCGCTGGAAATCCACGGACGGGGGGATGCGAAATACCGCGCGGAGAAAGTCCGGGGTCTCGTCAGGGCCATCGGCCTGGGCGAAAGCGCGCTGAACCGCTATCCCCATAGTTTCTCCGGCGGCCAGAGGCAACGCATCGGCATTGCCCGCGCCTTGGCACTCGGCCCCGAATTGTTGATCTGCGATGAGCCGGTCTCCGCCCTCGATGTCTCGGTGCAGGCGCAAATTCTCAATCTGCTGAAGGATTTGCAGCAGGATCTCGGGCTGACCTATCTCTTCATTTCGCATAATCTGGCGGTGGTGGACTATATGGCCGACCGCGTGGCGGTGATGTGCGAGGGCCGTATCGTGGAGCTGGCGCCGCGCGAAATCCTGATGCGCTCTCCGGTTCATCCCTATACGAAATCCCTGCTGGCCGCCGTGCCTTTCCCCGATCTCGACCGCCCGCTCGATTTCCGCACCATCGGCAAGATCAGCGCGACGGGCAAATTCGACTGGGGCAAACAGTTCCGCGACGAGGGTGATGGCGACATGATCTCCGCCGATCTCGGCGAAGGCCATTTCGTGCTTGCAAACGGCAATGCCGATATCCGGGAGCTTCGCCCTTGATCACGCGTCGCACCACCCTTGCCCTCTTGGCCTCCGTCTTCCTGCCGGCCCATGCCCGGGCCGCTTATACCGACCCCGCCTATTTCAAAGAAAAACGGGAAAAGGGCGAATTGCCCGAGGTGGCCGAACGCCTGCCGAAAAACCCGCGCGTCATCGACATGAAAGCGCTTGGCCGCGAGCCGGGAAAACATGGTGGCTCGGTGCGTATGCTCATTGGCGGCCAGCGCGACATTCGCCTGATGCCGATCAGCAGCTATGCCCGCCTTGTCGGTTATGACGAGAAATTCGAGCTTCATCCGGATATTCTCGAAAGCTACGACCTTCAGGAAGAACGCATCTTCACCTTCAAGCTGCGCGAAGGCCACAAATGGTCCGACGGCAGCGATTTCACCTCCGAGGATTTCCGTTATTTCTGGGAGGACGTTGCCCTCAACAGGGAAATCCACAAGGGCGGCCCGCCGATAGAGCTTCTGGTCAACAGCAAGCCGCCGCTTATCGAAGTCATCGACCGGTTGACGGTGCGCTATACCTGGGATGGTCCGAACCCGGATTTTCTGGCGAAGCTCGCAGCGGCCTCACCGGCGCGGCTGTTCCTGCCCGCCGCCTATATGAAACAGTTCCACGTCAAATATCAGACGGCGGAAAAACTCGCCAAGCTGATCAAGAAAAACAAGGCGGATGACTGGAGCGGGCTGCATATCAAGATGTCGCGGCAGGTTCGTCCAGAAAATCCCGATCTGCCGACGCTGGATGCCTGGCGCAACACCACCGCGCCGCCAGCCGAACAATTCGTCTTCGAGCGTAACCCCTATTATCACCGGGTCGACGAAAACGGCCTGCAACTGCCCTATCTCGATCGTTTCCTGCTCAACGTCACTTCGTCCGACATCATCTCGGCCAAGACGGCGTCCGGCGATAGCGATCTGCAATATTTCGGCCTCGATTTCGCCGATTACACCTTTCTCAAAGATGCCGAAAAGCGCTTTCCCCTGAAGGTGAACCTCTACAAGCGCTCTCAGGGTTCGCGCATCGCGCTGCTGCCCAACCTCAATTGTGCCGACGCAGTCTGGCGCAGCGCTTTTCAGGACGTGCGCGTGCGCCGGGCGCTGTCGCTCGCGATAAACCGGCACGAAATCAACATGGTCTGCTTTTACGGGCTGGCAAAGGAAAGCGCCGACACCGTTCTGCCGGAAAGCACGCTTTACCGGCAGGAATTTGCGGACGCCTGGAGCGCTTTCGACCGTGCGGCGGCCAACAGGCTGCTCGATGAAGCCGGTCTCGACAAGCGCGACAATGCCGGCCTTCGGCTCCTGCCGGATGGTCGCCCGGCCTATATCATCGTCGAAACGACAGGCGAAAGCACGCTTGAAACCGACGTGATGGAACTGGTGACGGATCACTGGCGGCATATCGGCATTGCCGTTTCCGTCCGCCCCACCCAGCGCGATGTCTTCCGCAAGCGCGCCATGGGCGGCGAGGTGCTGATGTCGGTATGGATGGGCATGGACAACGGTGTGCCGACGCCCGACATGCTGCCTTCCGGCCTCGCGCCCACCGGTGACGACCAGCTGCAATGGCCGGTCTGGGGTGTGCATTATCTTTCCGGCGGCCGCGAGGGCAAGGAGCCCGATCTGCCGGAGGCGGCGCATCTGCTCGATCTCCTGAAAAAATGGCGCAGAAGCGTCACCGAACAGGAGCGCGAAGCCATCTGGCTGGAAATGCTGGGTATTTATACGCAGCAGGTGTTTTCCATCGGCATCGTCAACGGCGCGCTGCAACCCGTCGTTCATGTCAAACGCATGCGAAACGTGCCGGACAAGGCGCTTTTCGGTTACGAGCCCACATCCTATCTCGGCGTCTATATGCCGGATGCCTTCTGGTATGACGGAGACGCCTGATATGCTGCGGTATATAATCAAGCGCATCCTCGTCATGATCCCCACGCTGATCCTGATCTCGATGCTGGTCTTCACCATCATCGAACTGCCGCCGGGCGATTATTTCGAAAGCTATGTCGCCGAGCTGCGCGCCATGGGCGAGACGGCGAACCTTGCCGAAATCGAGGAGCTGCGTGTCCGCTACGGTTTCGACCAGCCAGCCCCGATCCGCTATTTCCGCTGGGCGACAGGTATGCTGGTCGGCGATTTCGGTTATTCCTTCGAATATCAGCTGCCGGTCAGCGATGTGGTGGGAGACCGCCTGTGGCTGACGGTGCTGGTGTCGTTCCTTACAATCATCGTAACATGGCTCATTGCCTTCCCGATCGGCATCTACTCCGCCACGCATAAATACAGCTGGGGCGATTACGGCCTCACCTTCCTCGGCCTGCTCGGCATCGCCATTCCCAACTTCATGCTGGCGCTGATCCTGATGTATTTCGCAAATATCTGGTTCGGCATTTCCATCGGCCATCTGATGGACCGGGAATATCTGAACCAGGCGATGAGCTGGGCGAAGTTCAAGTCGATCCTCGAACATATCTGGATCCCTGTCCTCATCATCGGAACGGCGGGCACCGCCGGCATGATCCGCCGCCTGCGCGCCAATCTGCTCGATGAATTGCAGAAACAATATGTGGTCACGGCCCGCGCCAAGGGGCTACACCCCTTCAAGGTGCTCACCAAATATCCGCTGCGCATGGCGCTGAATTTCTTCATCTCGGACATTGGCTCGATCCTGCCGGCCATCATTTCCGGCGCGGAAATCACCGCCGTCGTGCTGTCGCTCGAAACCACCGGTCCCATGCTCATCAGGGCGTTGCAGAGCCAGGATATGTATCTGGCCGGCTCATTCCTGATGTTCCTCGCATTCCTGACGGTGATCGGCGTTCTGGTATCGGATATCGCCCTTGCCATACTCGACCCGCGAATCCGCTTCGGAGGTGGTAACGTCAAATGACTTCATCCATTCCGAAACCCGGCGAAGCGCTGCCCCATTATGTCTCGACCGCGCCCTTCGACCCGTCGCTGATCGAACCCAACACGTCAGGAATGGCGGCCTTCAGCAAGGCCTCGCAGCTGCGTCTCATGTGGTGGCAGTTCCGTCAGCATAAGATCGCGGTGTGGTCCGGCGCCTTTCTGGTGGTGCTTTATCTTTCGATCCTGATCAGCGAATTCCTCGCCCCCTATAATCTCCACACCCGCAATATCGAACATATCTACGCCCCGCCGCAGGCCATTCACCTCTTCAACGACGGAAAATTTGTCGGCCCCTTCGTTTATGGCCGGGAAATGACGCTCGACATGGACAATCTGAGACGGGTCTACCGGGATGTGCCGACGGATATCCAGCCGCTGCGTTTCTTCTGCAAGGGCGATACCTATCGCTTCTGGGGCATGTTCGAGGGCAGAACCCATCTCGTCTGCCCGGCGGAGGGCGGTGAATTGTTCCTGCTCGGCACGGATCGTCTCGGCCGTGACGTGCTGTCCCGCATCATCTATGGCGCGCGCATTTCGCTGACCATCGGTCTCCTCGGCGTCGCCATGAGCTTCGTTCTCGGCATTGTGATCGGCGGTCTGGCCGGTTACCGCGGCGGCACCTTCGATCTGATCGTTCAGCGCATTATCGAGGTGCTGCAATCCATCCCGAGCATTCCGCTCTGGCTGGCGCTTGCGGCGATCATGCCGGTGACCTGGAGCCCCATCCTCGTCTATCTCGGCATCACCATCATTCTCGGCATGCTGGACTGGACGGGCCTTGCGCGCGCCGTGCGCTCAAAACTTCTGGCGCTTCGTGAAGAAGACTATGTTTTGTCTGCACAATTAATGGGTGCCGGAACGCCGCGCATCATCGGCAGACACCTTATTCCCGGCTTCATGTCACACTTGATCGCATCCGCCACCCTGACGATACCGGGCATGATTCTCGGCGAAACCGCGCTGAGCTTCCTCGGCCTCGGTCTCAGACCACCGATCACAAGTTGGGGAATTCTGCTCACGGAGGCGCGCAGCGTCAGCGTCATTGCGCTATATCCATGGCTTCTCATCCCGACGATCCCTGTCGTTCTCGTCATTCTGGCCTTTAATTTCTTCGGCGACGGACTACGTGATGCTGCGGATCCCTTCAGATAAAATGGAACACCCTTTGATAAACTGCCCTTTCGCCATCGCCTTTTTTGTGAAAGGCAAAAAGAGGTGTGGCCCATGACCTCCCGTTTGAACGACGCGCGTATCCTCATGTACAGCCACGATTCCTTTGGGCTCGGGCATCTGCGGCGGTGTCGCACCATCGCGCATGCTCTGGTGGAGGATTATCGCGGCCTCAACGTACTCATCATTTCAGGCGCGACGATTGCCGGCGCTTTCGATTATCGCGCCCGCGTCGATTTCGTGAAAATCCCGAGCGTCATCAAGCTGCGCAACGGCGAATATACGTCCATGGACAGGCATATCGATCTTCAGGAAACGCTGAAGATGCGCCGCTCCATCATCTACCACACCGCCGAAAGCTTCCAGCCGGATATCTTCATCGTCGACAAGGAGCCCATGGGCCTGCGCGGCGAGGTGGAGGAAACGCTCGCCTATCTCAAGGGACAGGGCACCAAGCTCGTCATCGGCCTGCGCGATGTCATGGATGCACCGCAGCTGCTCGAAGCGGAGTGGAAGCGCAACAATGTCATGACCAAGATCGGCCAGTTCTATGACCACGTCTGGATTTATGGCCCACCCGATTTCCACGATCCGCTGACGGGGCTCGACGTTCCGCACACCGTTCGCGACAAGATGGATTTCGTCGGTTTCCTGCAAAGATCGAAGACGCAGGCCGAAACCGTAGCGCATCGGCCGGAAGGCGATTACCTTCTCGTCACCACCGGCGGCGGCGGCGATGGCAGCGAATTGATCGACGACGTCATCAACGCCTATCGCCATGACAGCGAACTGACGCACAAGGCGCTGGTGGTGCTCGGCCCCTATATGCCGGCGGATCAACGCCAGCGCTTCACGAGCAGTGTTGCCGATATTCCGCATATCGAAATCATCGAATTCGACAACCGCATGGAAGACCTCGTCGCTGGCGCGCAGGCCGTCGTCTCCATGGGCGGTTACAACACCGTCTGCGAGATATTGTCCTTCGACAAACCCGCCCTCGTCGTGCCGCGTACGGTGCCGCGCGAAGAGCAGCTTATCCGCGCCAGCCGTGCCTCGGAGCTTGGCCTTTTCGACATGCTTCTGCCGGAAGATGCCGAGAACCCGGCAAAAATGGCGGCTGCTCTCAAAGCGTTGCCGAACCGCGCGCCGCCTTCCGTCAATGCGCGCGAGTTGAAGCTGGACGGTCTGGAAAACATATCGCGCCGGATAGCCGAATGGCTGCCGTCAGAGGGCGACAAGGCGCCGATCACGCTGACCGCGTGACCGGTTCCCCGACAAACACCGCTTCAAAAGAGACACGCGCAACGTGACCGATACAAAAAAAATCGTGGTGCTCCTCAAGGGCTATCCACGCCTGTCCGAGACTTTCATCGCCCAGGAACTTCTGGGGCTGGAAAAGGCAGGGCTGAAACTCGAACTCATGTCGATGCGCCGGCCCACGGACAAGAAGCGCCACCCCGTTCACGATGAAATCCGCGCGCCCGTCACATATCTTCCGGAATATCTGCACGAGGAACCGCTGCGGGTTTTGAAGGCATTGTGGGCGTGCCGAAAAAAGCCGGGTTTCACCAAGGCGCTTCGCCGGTTTTTCAACGACCTGCCGCATGATCTCAGCCGCAATCGCTTCCGCCGTTTCGGGCAGGCTGCGGTGCTCGCGAATGAATGGCCGGCGGATGCCGAATGGCTGCATGTCCATTTCATCCACACACCCGCCTCGGTCGCCGCCTATACCCACCTCATCACCGGCACGCCCTGGACGATTTCGGCCCACGCCAAGGACATCTGGACCTCCAGCGACCGCGACCTTGCCGCCAAGCTGCAAAGCGCCCGGTGGGCCGTGACCTGCACTGCCGGCGGCTTCCAGCATCTGCAGACCCTTTCCGGGTCAAGGCAGAATGTGCATCTGAGCTATCACGGCCTCGATCTCACCCGTTTCCCGCATTTCGAAACGCCACGACCGGCAAGAGACGGTTCAGATGCCGATGATCCGGTCAGGATTTTGAGCGTCGGCCGGGCGGTCAAGAAAAAGGGCATCGATATTCTCCTGCGTGCGCTCGCCTCGCTGCCGCAGGATATCCACTGGCGTTTCACCCATATCGGCGGCGGCGATGAACTGGCCTCCCTGAAGAAACTTGCAGACGAACTCGGCGTTGCCGACAGGATCGTCTGGACCGGCGCCATGGACCAGAAGCAGGTGCTGGAGAACTACCGGGAAGCGGACCTCTTCGCCCTTGCCTGCCGCATCACCAGCGATGGCGACCGCGACGGCCTGCCAAATGTGCTGGTCGAGGCCGCAAGCCAGGCGCTGACCTGCATCTCCACCAATATTTCCGGCATTCCGGAGTTCTTCGTCAGTGGTGAAAACGGCCTGCTGACGGAACCGGAAAATCCGGCCGCCTTCGCAGAGGCCCTGCGCACGGCCATCACCGATCCGCGATTGCGCCAGCGTCTTGGCAGTGCCGCCGAAAACCGTGTGCGCACCGCCTTCGACCATCGCACCAGCATTGTCGAGCTGAAGGCCCTGTTCGAGACCGAGTGGGAAAAAACGCCATGACCGATACGGAAAAACGCCCCTGCGTCTTCTTCTACGTTCAGCACCTTCTCGGCATCGGCCATATCGCCCGCGCCAGCCGCATTGCCAATGCCCTTCAGGCGAACGGTTTCGATGTCGTGCTGGTCACGGGCGGCACGCGGGTTCCGGGCTTTCCGGGCGAGGGCATCCGCCATGTCGAATTGCCGCCCATCGCCGTCAGCGACGGCAGCTTTGCCGGCCTGGTCGACAGTTCCGGCAAACCGGTGGATGACGACTTCAAGAGGCTGAGAACCGATATGCTGATCGGCGCCTATCACGGTGCCAAACCCGATATCGTTATCATCGAGGCGTTCCCGTTCGGTCGCAGGCAGGTGCGTTTCGAATTGTTGCCGCTTCTCGATGAGATAGAAGACAGCGAACCGCGCCCGCTCGTCATGGCGTCACTGCGCGACATCTTGCAGGAAAAGACCAAACCAGGCCGGGACGAAGAGACCGTGTCACTGGTGAAGAAACATTTCGATGCGGTGCTCGTCCATGGCGATCCGGATTTCGCCCGGTTGGAAGACACGTTTCCCCTCGCAGGCGAGATCAGCCAGCGCATCGTCTATACCGGCCTCGTCGCCCCTCTTCCGCCGGCGGAACCAGCGGAAAAATTCGATATCGTGGTTTCCGCAGGCGGTGGCGCCGTTGGGGCCGCACTCATACGGGCTGCTCTCGAGGCTGCCCCCCTCTTGGATGGCATCAAGAGCTGGTGCCTCGTGACCGGTCCAAACATGCCGCAGGCGGATTTCGATGCGATATCCGCGCGGGCGGCGGGCAATGTGTCCGTCTTCCGTTTCCGCAAGGATTTCGCAAGTTTGCTCGCCGGCGCACGGCTTTCGATTTCACAGGCCGGTTACAACACCGTCTGCGATATTCTTCAGGCAAAATGCCGCTCGCTTCTGATCCCCTTCGCAGCCGGGGGCGAAACCGAACAGAGCGCCCGCGCCGAACGGCTGGCGCGGCTGGGGCTGGCGCATGTGCTGGAGGAGAAGGATATTTCTGCGCAAGCGATGGCCGATGCCATAAAGGCCGCATTGTCCCTGCCGGCGCCCGGCACGATCACGCTCGATCTCGATGGCGCGGCCGGAACGGCTAGAGCGCTGCGCCATCTTTATGATGAGCGGTGAGGATCGTCTTCAACTCGCGAACCGCCGCCTCATCGGTAACCTTGCGCCCTGCGCCGGTGAAACCGAGCTTCGCCACCCTGCTTTCCGGATCATAGGATGGAACGGCGGAACAGGATGCGTGAATCTCCGTGATCGGAAAGCGATCCAGCAAGGTCTGAACGCTCTGGGGACGCACGCCGGCACCGGGCATGATGACGATCCGCCCTGCCGCCATCTCAGACAGGTGGGCCAAAGCCTCGATCCCTTCAAGCGCCGAACGCGCGCCGCCTGAGGTGAGAATTCTTGGGAACCCCAATGCGATGGCGGCTTCCAGCGCCTCGTCCATATCAGGCACGACATCAAAGGCCCGGTGCAGCGTCACATCCAGCCCGTCGGCATGGCGGCGCAAATCCTCGAGCAGGACAATGTCGAGCGAACCATCGCCGCGCGATGCGCCGAGCACCACGCCGGAAAGACCGGCGGCACGCGCCGCGTCGATATCGCGTTTCATCACATCCGCTTCGTCGCGCGTGAAGACGAAATCACCGGCGCGCGGCCTGATCATGACGCTCACCGGCAACCCGCAGGACGCCGCGCGCTGCATGAAACCCGCCGATGGCGTCACACCGCCGCCCGAAAGCGCCGCACAGAGCTCGATCCGATCGGCCCCGCCGCTGACCGCCGCTTCCAGACCGGCGACATCGTCCACGCAAATTTCGAGAATCATCGTAACCTCTTTCATTTGAGTGGCCGTTACCTGCGGCGGCCCTTTCCATCAAGCGCGTAAAGCATATAAACGCCGCCAAGCCCCACGATCGCCCCCAATATGGAGGTTCCCGAATAGCTGGAAACCAGGGTTCCAACGGCAAAAATCAACGCACCCAGACCAGCGCCGAGAAAGATATTGACCGCAATCAGCGAGCTTCCGAGTCCCGGCCGGTCCGCGATCAGTTCCTGCAAGTAGGTAATTGGAATGCTGATGATCGCGGCGGCGCCCAGCGCACTGATGACCGTTTGGGCGTAGATATGCCACGGCGCTGAAGCAAGCCCCTGCAGAATGAGATAGATGGCGTAAAGCCCCGCTCCCGCCGCAAGTGTCAGCGTCTGCGGAACCTTCTTCTCGATCCAGCCCCACAGGAGAATGAAGACGATTTCCAGCGCAGCGACGATACCCGCAACAATGCCGATATCCGCCACCGTGCCCCTGGCCTGTCCGGTTATGATGAGCGAGCGCACCGAATCGTTGAGATGCAGCATCGAGCAGATGAGCGCAATGGCGATGATCCGGAGCAGCACCCGCCGTGATCCGATTTCCGCAAGCGAGGCGCGCAGGCCAAACCGCGCTTCGGTATTTGCCGATGCCGGCGTGGCGGCGCGTGGCAGACAGAAGGCGACGAGCAGAAAGCAGACAAGCGCGCAGATGCCCGAAAACAGGAAAGCCATCAGCATATTGCCGGAATTCACCAGAAAAACACCGACAATGCCCGGCACCAGCACCCAGGAAAGAGAGATGGTTGCCCGCATGATCGAATTCACCGCGATCATCTCACCCGTCGAAAGGTTGCGCGCATCGGCGCGCACATGGGCGAAGATCAACGAATTCATCGCTCCGAAAATCGGCAGAAGCACCAGCTTTGCAGCGACAAACGCGGTGGCGTTGCCTGCCAGATAGACCAGCAGATAACCGCTGACGCCGAAGAGCGCGATATAGAGCATTGGCTTGCGATATTCACCCAGCCTGTCTGCGACGATGCCCATCAACACGCTGGCGCTGACATTGATGACGGCGGCAAACAGCATCAGCAGCGAATAGACGCTGTTGCTCAGCCCGATTTCGCGAATGCCGATGACCGCCTGATAGGGGGCGGTCGCCGCGTTCGAAAACCCGAAGAATAGGATGGCGAGCGCCCCGATGCGGATCGACGGATTGTTGATGACGATGGAAAGAGCCGACGGCATGGATATTCGCCTGAGATGATCCGGCACCGCCGGATCGCTGGGTAAAAGCTACCGAACCGCTGTCATCGCCAGCGGGCCGAAAGGATGGGCTGAGGGGTATAATCGAAATGCGGCTTCCATGGGTAAAAATCGCCGTCCCGGCGGCGATTGGGAAGATTTTCGATATCCTGATTGATGACCCCTTCCGTCAGCGCCATGAGGTTGGGATTGGCGATAGGCGCAAGCTCCGGTGAAAGATAACCGGACTTGACGACCAGTAGCCGCACTTCCTTTGGATTGAAGCCGAGACGGGTGAAATCGGAAATCATGTGATAAGGCCTGCGCCGCGCCGCCAGAATGACCGTGATGCCGCCGATGGCGACCACTGCCTGCCGCTGGTCAGCAGCACCTGGATCATCCAGTTTCACAACACGGGCCTCGACGGTCACGGACGGGCTCTGCGGATCGAGACTGCCGCCGATTTTCAGGGAAAGCGCAGCACCTTCGCCGGCCGCAAAACAGGCTTCGACCGCCGGCCTGTCGGTGATGCCGCCCAGCAACGCGCCCTGCCAGTTGCGCGCAATCAGCGCAGCCAGAACATCGGCGCGATCGCCAACCCCACCGCCGGTCGGGTTATCGCCGGAGTCGGCCAAGATGATTGGCCGCGTTGCCGTGTTTTCGGCGATATCCAGAATGGCCTCGAGCGGCTCTGTCACGGGGCCGAACCGAAAATCCTGCCGGGCATTCCAGTAGGATTGCGCGATCTCAGTCGCGACCGCCTGTGCGGCCGCTTTGTCCGTTCCCGTCACCACCGCGCAGGCCGTCGCCCGGGGTTCGTCCGCCCAGACGTAGCCGATCATGAAATTCGCATCCCAAATGCCGGGCCGCGCATCGTGATCCGGTAGAACGGCATAAAGGCTTTTAGTGGGTTCGTCTTCCGTGGAGGTCTTCTCACCCGGCAGCAGAACCGGAATTTTCGCCCAGGCGACGCCGGGCTTTTCGCCCGTCTTCAGGGTCTTCAGCAGCATCGTCCACGCCCGCACCATCGTCTCCCGCACATCGATATGCGGCGCAGTTCGGTAGCCGGCAAATATGTCGAGCTGATCGATGATCGTCTGGCTGACATTGCCGTGCAAGTCATAGCTCGCAGAGACCACGACATCCGGCCCGACGACGGCGCGGGCGCTGGAAATCCAGTCACCTTCCGCATCGTCCATGCCTTCGACATTCATCGCGCCGTGCATGGCGAGATAAAGCCCGTCCAGCGGCAGGCAGGCCTTCAGGCGTTCGAGAAACTCCGCCTTGAACGCCTCATAGGCCACGCGCGAAACCGGTCCGCCCGGCACTGCCCGCGCATGCAGAAGCGGCAACACGTCCGCCCCGCCTTCACCGAGGAAATTGAAATACTCGGTCTCCAGCAGTTCCGCGCCGCGAAAGACACGAAAATCCTGCTCGCCCATCAGCACCGGTGAATAGGTGCTGCATTCGGTATGAATTCCACCCACGGCAATACGCATGTCGGTTTCCCCTCAATAAACCGGGCTCAAGGGGACGATGGCCGCAAAACGCAGCCAGTCCTTTTGCGCCTTTGGCGTCCACGCCGCCTCGGCAATCGCCGGCAGACGGGGGAAAACCAGATGGTTGAAATAGGCGCGATTGAGGAAATGTTCAGACCAGATGCAGGCCTGAACGCCCTTCATCCGCTCCTTCAACTCCTCGGGAAATTCGCCGACTGCCTCATAGGCATAAGTATGCGACGGCGGAACCGTGCCGGCCCAGCTTGCGCCCGGCTCCTGCCAGGCTTCATCCTGCACCATGTCGAGATAATAGGCCTGACCCGGTGTCATCACCACGTCATAGCCTTGGCGTGCAAGCTCAAGCCCGACTTCCGGCTTCTGCCACGCCATCAGCAACGTTCCGGCCGGATCGACACCGCCGCCGTGGGAAACCTCATCCCAGCCAGCAAGCTGGCGGCCGCGCTCATGCAGCATTCCCTGAATGCGCTTCATGAAATAGGACTGGATGCCGAAGGTGCCATCGAGCCCCTCCTTTTCCATCAGCGCCTTGGCAAGCGGCGAGGCCAGCCACGACCCATCCGCAACCTCATCGCCGCCAATATGGATCAGCCGCGACGGGAACAGCTCCACCATCTCGTCGAATATCTTGCCGAGGAATTCATAGGTCGGCTCGATGGCCGGGTTAAGCGCATTGTTCGGGTATCCCTGCACAGAGCGGTAGCTGTCCGGCGCCTCCTGCCCGTCCGTCAGCTCCGGATAGGCCACGAGAGCCGCCGTGCTGTGGCCGGGAATATCGACTTCCGGCACGATTTCGACGTTCAATGCCGCCGCATGCGCGACGACCATGCGCACCTCATCCTGTGTGTAATAGCCCGACACCGGCTCAGCCCCGTTACCGAGCTGCGGCAGAAGCGGCGCATCCGGGCCGCGCGTGGCGCCAACGGTGGTCAGCAGCGGATAGGCCTTGATTTCGAGCCGCCATGCCTCGTCATCCGTCAGGTGCCAATGGAAGCGGTTCATGCGCAGCCATGCGAGAATATCGATGAGCCGCAGGACATCGCCTGTCGGATAGAATTGCCGTGAGACATCGAGATGGCAGCCACGCCAGCTATAACGGGGCGCATCGCTGATGGCGCCGGAGGCCGGGAAGCGGAATTGAGGATCGATGCGCGCGCCATGCAGCAGCTGCGCCAGAACCGTCAGGCCATATTGCAGACCGGCAGCGGCCGAATATTCCACAACCACCGCTTCTTTTGAAAAAGTGAGGCGATAACCTTCCGCTTCCAGCCCGCTGTGGCGCTTGAAACGAAGCGGTTTTCCCTCATGAACCGGCGCAAGGCTAAAGGGCACGTGCCCGACGGCAAAGAGCCGGCGGAACAGCGAAAGCACGGTTTCCACCGCAAGCACTTCTTCTGCACCCGCATCTTCCGCGGGGAAGAGCGCGACGGGAAAACCGTCGCCCGGTTCGGCGTCGATTTCAGCGGGCCAGGGCTGGATGGAAAAGGGCAGATCGAGCTTGCCTTCCGGAAGCAGAACCGGCGCCGGCTCGCTGTGACGCCCATCCAACATCAGGTCACCGACATCGACGGCGCGATGCGTTCCATCGGCAAGGCTGACATAGGCGGATTTCGCGCCATCCGTGCGATGTCGAGCCGGCCGCAGCAGGCCATCGACGGTGAAGCGCCAGGATTTCCCCGGCTCGAGCACGAAGCCCGGCGGCGGTGCAAACTCATGGAAATTGGCGTTGCGGCGCAGGTAAACGGCATTGTCGCAAGCGGGCTTGTCTACCGTCCGCGTCAACGACGTGTAGACGATGCGAAAATCCTTCAGCGGCTCGCGGGAAAGATTGACCAGGGTAAAGGTAAAACCGCCGGAGGCGGAATCTTTGAGCGGATGCCAGGAATTTTCGAGACGATAATGTGCGAGCGCCATGATGCTCCCCTTTATTGCGCATTGAGCCCTCAGAAGGGCTTCGGTCAGTAATGTTCGGATTGCGAGAAGGTCCGGGCCAGCGGCGCCTGCCCCGCCGTCAGTCCGCAATCGACCGGCAGGCACACGCCGCTGATCGCCTCCGCCTGCGGGCCGGCCAGAAAGGCGACGGCGTTGGCCACATCTTGGGGCCTCACGATGCGTTGCAGCGGATACCAGTGCTTCGCCTCTTCGAAGACCTGAGGATTGGCGGCGGCCCGCGCCTCCCATGCCTGGGTGCGCACGGTGCCCGGCGCAACGGCATTGGAACGGATGCCGAATTTGCCGTATTCCACGGCGATCAGCTTGGTCAGATGGATCAAGCCGGCCTTTGCGGCGCTATAGGCCGGATGACCGAAGACCGCCATGCCGTTGACGGACGTGATATTGACCACCGACCCCTGGGTCCGCTTCAGCGCCTCTTCGAAAGCCCTGAAGCAGAGAAACGGGGCTTCCAGATTGAGGGCATTGTCCCTGCGCCATATATCGGCGGTCGTGTCGTGCAGGCTGACCGCTCTTGCCGCGCCCGCATTGTTGACGAGGGTAACAACATCCCCCAGCTCCGCGACCTCGGCGGCCAGCCTCGCAAGGTCCTGTGGATCCGTGACATCGCAGGTTTTCGCAACGAAGCGGGGACTGGAAAGCAGGGATAGCGCGCTCGAAAGGGCGTCGGGATCGATATCGACCAACACGACCTTTGCATGGCTTTCAGCGAGCGCCGTGGCAATTGCCCGGCCAATATCACCTGCCGCGCCGGTAACGACGGCGAGCTGGTCTTTCCTGTCCTTCATCTCCTACAACTCCCTTGAAGCTTTCCGACCCGCCACAAAGCGGGTCTCAGGCAAAGCAGCCTGTGTTTTTCGTCAGCCCGCCTCAGTCACCGAGCAATTGCTTGTCATCCGGGTCACGATGTTCCACGAGCTGCTGCTTGATATGACGCAACGTCACCATCGATCGTTGCCGTTGATGATAGGCAGCAAGCGTCGCCAGAACATCGACGGCGGCCAGATAGGCGTAGCGCGATGAGGTGGGGCGGAAGATATTGTTTCCCTCGGGCACATTGACCGCCACCACCATGTCGGCGGCCGCGGCAACAGGCGTGTCGCTCTGGGTGAGCGCAATGGTGGTGACCCCCATTTCCCGCGCCAGCCTGAAACATTTCACCAGTTCCATGTTGCGGCCGGAAAAGGACGAACCGATGATGACATCTTCCTTGCGCGCCGCAGCCGTCATCATCAGCTGCATGCTGTGATCGGCACTGGTCGAAACACGCAGGCCCAGGCGGAACAGCCGGTTCTGGATTTCCGAAGCGATCATCGAGGAATTGCCGCCTGCGCCGAAGGCATAGATCATGCCGCTATTGGCGATCCTGATCGCCGCTTCATCGGCAAGGGCGGGATCGAGCGTCCTGTGCAACAGGAAAAGCGCTTCCTGTGCCTTGGCGAGCACCTCTTCCGCCACATCCGAGGGACCGGTGCTGGAGGGTTCGGAGGTGAGGTATCGAATACCCACATAGGCCGTCTTGGCGAGGCTGACCTTGAAATCCGAAAAGCTCTGGCACCCCAGCCGACGGCAGAACCGCGTCACGGTCGGCGGCGACACTTCGGCGCGGGCCGCCAGCTCGATGATCGAGGCATTGACGGCGAATTCGAAGTCCGAAACCAGAATATCGGCAATCCGCCGCTCCGACTGCGAGAATTGTCCCCTGTCTTCCTGTATTTTTGCGAAAATATCCATGTTCACCGGGTCTCCGTTCCGCCAAAACTTAAGGCTTGGCCCCGTTTCCGATGCACCCTAAGAAAGCGCGCCCGTCAACCGCATAGATCCATGAATCGAGGATGTTTCGTCTTGCTGACGACACCGCGCGCACCTTTGATTTGAAAATTATTTTCTCTGTTGATTGAGAGATGAGCATATGCCAACAATCAACACCAGAGAAATCTCCAAATCTTGAAAATAATTTCAATAATGGACCGAAACCATGCGTGATCCCTTCAAAAACCCCTTTCCCGAAACAGACATCGCCCGCCATTCCATCTGGGAGATGCTGGTAACGCGGGACATCGACGCTTTCCTTGCCGCCGACTGGTCGAAGGTCGCGGACGATTTCGTCGAGGACGGCTTTCTCGGCATCAACGCCAACCGGGATGCGAACCCGGACAATTGGCGCCTGTCGTTCCCTTCGCTCAGCGCCTATCGCGACGAGTGGCTGCGGCAGGCGCAGGATTTTCAAACCCAGCAATTCGCAGATAACCCGCGCGATGCGATCTTTGCGACCACCACGCTGGAAGAAATCGAAGTGGAAGGTGAGACCGCGCTGGTGCGCAAGAAGTTCGACGGTGGGCTTCGCAAGGCCGATGGCAGCTTCGACGTCATGAAATGGCAGACGCTCTATTATTGCCGGCTGCATCAGGGACGCTGGAAGATCAGCGGTTTCACCGGCTACATGCCCAACCCCATGCCGTGATCCAGCGGACATCTGGAAAAGCTTCGCACGCCGGGCCGAAAGCCCGGCGTTGTTTTTTCGTCTGGAAGGGGCGGAAAAATGCCGGAGACGGATCGCGTCAGGAACAGCCGGGCATGGAAAAACAGATAACATGGCCCGGCTCCTGCGCCTTATTGGATCAGCTTGAGGACTGAAAGATCGACGCGCCGCTCGAGCGCAATGCCGCTTTCGTCAAACAGATGGCAATCCGATGCCTTGATACCGGTGACGATGGGCTCGTCCACGACCACAGGTGCGGAGCCGGAAAGCAGCGCGCAATAATTCTCACCCGTCGGCGCGACGCCATAGGCGATGGTATTGACCCCGAGCCGCTCGATCACGCTGGGCGCGACCGTGACATTGAGGTCGGCCGTTTCGAGGCCGGTATGTTCCGGGCGGATGCCGAGCGTCAGCTGCTTGCCTTCAAGACCGGCGCGGGGCTCCACCGGCACGGTGATCGTCTGGCCCTCATATTCCACCGTCACACCCTCGGCGCTGACGGATTTGCACGTGACCTTCAGGAAATTCATTTTCGGGTTGCCGATGAAACCTGCCACGAAGAGGTTAGCCGGCTTGTGATAAAGCTCGAGCGGCGCACCGACCTGGGCGATTTCGCCGGCATTCAACACCACGATACGGTCGGCCATGGTCATGGCTTCCACCTGATCGTGGGTGACATAGATCATCGTCGCCTTCAGCGTCCGGTGAAGATTGGTGAGTTCGATGCGCATATCGGCGCGAAGTGCTGCATCGAGGTTGGAAAGCGGCTCGTCGAACAGGAATATTTTCGGCTCGCGAACGATGGCGCGGCCGATCGCCACGCGCTGGCGCTGACCGCCGGACAACATGCCCGGGCGCTGCTGCAGACGCTGATCGAGCTGGAGAATCTTGGCGACGCCCTCGACCTTCTGCTTGATCTTGTCCCCCTCCATCTTCTCGACGCGCAGCGGAAAAGCGATGTTTTCAAAAACCGTCATGTGCGGGTAGAGCGCATAGGACTGGAAAACCATGGCGATGCCGCGTTTGACCGGCGGCAAGTCATTGACCTTCACGCCGTTAATGACGACGTCGCCAGCGGAAATATCCTCAAGGCCGGCGATCATGCGCAGCAATGTGGATTTGCCGCATCCCGAGGGGCCGACAAAAACGACGAACTCGCCATCCCTGATGTCGAGCTGAACGCCCTTGATGACTTCGAAATGTCCATAGTTCTTGCGGACGTTGTTGAGATAAAGCTGACCCAAGACTTGCCTCTCCCGTCAGCGGCCGACATCTGGCCACGTTCAGAGATGTTCCGAAACAGGGGCAAAGCCACACGGAATCGGAACCGTTGAAAACAGGGGGAAAGAGCATCCCGGAAGACGCAAGGCATTCCCACGGCGAAACTTGCCGGATGCGGACGGCCAGCGCCCGCATCCGTGCTCATGAAAGATTATTTATACTGCTCGAGAGCCGAAGCCGCTTTCTTCGCGGCATCTTCCGGTGTTGCCTTGCCAGTGACGACAGACTGCACCATTTCGATCATCGTGTCCTGGAAGCCCTTGTAGTCCGTGAAGAGCGGCTCGGGACCGCCATAGGCGATACCGTCGATCAGCGGCTTCCAGAAGGGATCCTTGGCGATGAATTCATCGACCTTCGGCGACGGACGCAGCGGGGTGAGGCCCGCGCCGCCCTGCAGTTCGTATTCGCCCTGCGGGCCGGGGGAGGTGATGAATTTGGCGAATTCGGTCGCCTTTTCTTCCACGCCGGTTCCCTTGAAGATCGCAAGGCTGTCGGTGATGAGCAGCGTGCCGGGGCCCTTTGCTTCCGGGCCGAGCGGCAGCGTGGCGATGCCCCAGTTGATTTTGGTTTCCTGCAGGCGCGTGGCGGCGCCCGAACCGGCCTGGATCATGCCGACCTTGCCATCGAGGAAGATGGCGCGGATTTCGTTCTGCTCATAGGCCGTCGGGCCTTCGACGGAATAGGGCGTGATGTCCTTATAGGCCTTCAGCGCTGCAACAACCTGCGGGCTGTCGACGGTGATCTTGTCGCCGTCGATCACCTTGCCGTTGTTGGTGTAAACCCAGTGCATGAACTGGTGCATGGTATTGTCGAAGGTCTTGGCCGGCAGGCCGTAACCGGCGATGCCCGTCTTTTCCTTGATCTGCTTGGCAAACGCGATCTCTTCGGCCCAGGTCTTCGGCGGCGTTTCCGGATCGAGACCCGCCTGCTTGAAAAGGTCCTTGTTCCAGTAAAGCGCCTTGGTCGAGAAGGCGACCGGCACGCCCCACTGCGTGTCCTCGAAGGTCACGGTGTCAACGATGTTGGGGTAGTAGCTCTTCTTTTCGTCTTCAGTCATCGGCACCGGAACGATGAGATCGTTCTGCGCGAATTGCTTCAGCGTGCGCGAACCGACATAGGCCATGGCGACCGGGGTGCCGGCGGCAGCGAGCGTTGTAGCCTTGTCCTGGCACTGCTCCCAGCCGACGACCTCAGGCACGACCTTGAAGCCTGCGTTCTTGCCTTCCCATTCCTTGATGTATTTTTCATGGATGGGATCCATCTTGTCGCCGCAATAGATCCAGCTGATCTCCTTGTCGGCGGCATGCGCCGTCACCGTCGTAAGGGCGGTGGAACCGGCAAATGCGAAAGCGCATAGCGCCAATCCGTAATGTTTCAGTGCCATAGGTAGTCTCCCGTTTTGGTGGTCGTTCCGGTTATTGATTATTTCACCGCGCCTGCGGTTAGCCCGCCGACGAGATATCGTTGCATCAGGAAAATCGCGATCATCGCTGGCGCGATACCGACGAAGCTCGCTGCCATAAGTTCGTTCCAGACGACTTCTTGCCGGCCGAAATAGGCAAACAGGCCCACGGGCAGCGGCATATATTCGGTCTTGGAATTGAACGTCAGCGCGTAGATGAATTGCTGCGCATAGGCCTCGATAAACGATGAGATTGCGACGACCGCTATGCCGGGCGTTGCTATGGGCAGGACAACCCGACGCAGGGTGTAAAGCCTGCTTGCACCATCGACATAAGCCGCCTCCTCCAGCTCTCGGGGTATGCGGCGCATATAGGTCACGAGGAGCAGGATGCCAGTTGGAATTATAAAAGCGACTCCGGGAATGATCATCGCGAAATAGGTATTCAATACGCCAATGGATCGCATGAGGCGAAACAATGGAATAAGCAGCACGGCTCCCGAGAACATCTTAACAGCAAGAAATATTCCCAATAGCAAACCCGCGCCTTTGAAGTTAAAGCGGGCAAACGCGTATGAAGCGGGTATCACGAGTGCAAGAACGATGAGCGTAATGCTCCCCGCGATGAAAAAGGAGTTGAAAATATAAAGCGCAAAGCCAGGCACGCTGACCCACATCGTCCGGTAGGCCTCGAAGGAGCCGTTCTCGGGCCAAAACTTATAAGGGGACGAAAACAGCAGGCTGAGCGGTTTCAGCGAAACCAGAAAGCCTTCCACAAAGGGCGCCAGCACGAAGGTTAGGAACACGGCGACGCCGCAATAAATCCCGACAACCTCATACCACCTGTAGCGGTTGATCATCGCATTTTTGTCGGTCATCGGCTGGCCTCCTGCGAGATACGGCTGGTGATGCGGAAATAAAAGAAGGTGAAGATCGACAGGAAGATGCAGATCAGCACGGCGCGCGCGGCACCTTCACCATATTTGTAAGCTCCTATCGCCGTCTTGTAGGTATCGATGATCATTGTCGTGGTTTCGCCGTTTGGACCACCACGCGTAAGAATCCAGATGATATCGAAAGAATTGAAGGTCGAAATCAGTGACAGGACCGACATGGTGATCATGGCGGGCAGCATCAGAGGCAGGGTGATACGGCGAAAGCGGTAGGCGCGGCTGGCGCCATCGGTCCACGCCGCCTCGTAGAGGTCCTGCGGAATGGACTGGATGGCGGCCAGCAAATAGAGCGTCACCATCGGCACACCAATCCAGACATCGGTGACGACCGTCGCCCAGAAGGCCGTGTTGCCATAGGCAAGGAACGCAACCGGGCCATCCACCAGGCCGAGGTTCTGGAGCACCCCGGAAATCATGCCGAACTGGCCGTTATACATCCAGCCCCACATGAAGATGCCGATAGCCATCGGCACGATCCATGGCGGCATGGTCAGGATACGGAACAGCGCCCGGCCGGGCACGGCCGAATTCAGCAAGACCGCACCGAATGTGCCGATGATCATCTTTATCGAGACGGAAAAGAACGTCCAGATAAAGGTCCGCGTGATGACATCGGCAAACGTCGCGTTGAAAATCTTCTCGTAGTTGATGAAGCCGACCCAATTCGTCACTTTTTTAAGCGATGCATCGGTGAACGACAGGATAAACGTATCCACGAGCGGGTAGGCAACGATTAGCGTGATATATAAAAGCGCCGGCAGAAGAAGAAACCAGGCGAAGACGACTGCACTACGTTTTGCATCCATTGCCCACCCCCCTCAAGCCGATTTCACAGCGGGGGATTTCGGCTGCCCGTGCAGCGCCAGATCGTATTCCTCCCACACCGGCTTGAGATCGATCACTTTACGGCCATGGCGCGCTTCATCCATGGCAAGCGCCAGAATACCGGCCTCGATCGCATCGAGCGCGGAAACCGGAAGGGCCGCACCCTTGACGATATGGGCGATAACGTCCTCGGCCATCTGCTCGTCCGCGCCATAATGCTGCGAGAGCGCGGTTGCCGCCGAATAGGTCTTGGCCACGGTCTTTTCATTTGTCCGGGCATTGTGCACGTTCAGGAAGCCGCGCACAAAATCGCCCTCGGCCATGCCCTTGGCGCCGATGACGCAGAAACGGCGGAAATCGTCGGGAACGTTGAGATTGGTATGGAAAGCGAGCGATGCGCCGTTCTCATATTCCACGATCGCCGTCTGGTAATCGATGATGTCGCCGTCGCTGTCGAAGACCTTGTCGGAACCCATCCAGCCGCTCGGCTTGCGATGGTACACCTCCATGTCGTTGATGCCGTCATGCTGCGGCGCGTTTGCCGGCGTGAAGCTCTTGCGCCCGCCGAAGCTCGAGACGAAACGCGGCCGCGCACCGACCACGCCATTATAGAGATCGAGGTCGTGGCAGCATTTTTCCAGCATGAAGGAGCCGGAATAATTCTTGTAACGCCGCCAGTCGCGCATGAAGAATGCGCCGTGATAGGGCGGGATATGCTCCGAGGCCTCGATGGAAACGACATCGCCCAGCTTGCCTTCCGCCTGTGCGGCGCGCAGATCGCGGTAGAGCGGGGAATAACGCAAAACCAGACCGACGAGCAGCCGCTCATGCCCGTGCTTGTTGAGCAGCCGGGCGAGCTCAAGACTTTCCTCGATGCTGACGACGATGGGTTTTTCCGAGAAGATGGTGCAGCCGGCCTCAAGCCCGATACGGATATGCTCCAGATGCATGTGGTTCGGTGAGCCGATCATCAAGAGATCGAATTTTTCGTTTGCGATCAGCGCCTCGGGACTATCGTAAGCCTTGCCGGCCGAAATGCCCTTTTCCTGCAGGCCCGGCAGGCCCGCCGGCGCGGGATCGGCGTAACCGACGACCTCGAAATCCTTGTCGATCTCATGAAAAACGTAGCCCAGATAACCGAGACGGAATCCGAGTCCGATAATTCCCACCTTCATGAACTTTGTTCCCTGTTCATTCGTAATTCATTTTCGCAGAAGCGACCATTTCTGTGCTGGTCATCCAGTTATCTGCGATAATTTCCTGCCACGATGAAATTAATTTTCACAACGGTCAAGCTAAATTCGATTTCGCAAACGCTGCCGCGAGTCGAAAACCGATTTTCCCGGCGCGACGGATGCGAAACGGATCGCCGCCGACCACCGACGCAAAAAACAATACCAAAAAAATGCCAATCGTCCAGAGCAATTCCGTTATCGAGAAAATTTTTTTGGTTAATGCGAAAATATCAAGCATGCAGCCTTATTATTCGGCAAAATATCGAAAAAACCACCGATTAATCGTACAAATCTAGCAATGGTTCTATTTTGGTATTGCCGATTGCGCCGCATATGATATAGCCAGAGCCGGCCATTTCGCCGACCACATGGATCGTGACAGAGGTTATGGATGAACGGGGCAGCGCTTAATCTGGACGACCTGCAATCAGGCGGCGGCCCGCTTTACCTGAAACTGCGCCAGACGATTGAAGACGCCATCAACGGCGGCCGCCTGAAGCACGGCGACGCCTTGCCGCCGGAGCGGGATATCGCCGAAAGCGCCTGCGTCAGCCGCGTCACGGTGCGCAAGGCGGTGGACGATCTCGTCCGCGACGGTCTTCTCGTTCGCCGGCACGGTTCGGGTACTTTCGTCGTCAAGCCCATCACCCGCATGCAGCAGCCCCTGACCAAACTCACCTCGTTTACCGAGGACATGCGCCGGCGTGGAATGACGGCGAGCACCCGCTGGCTGGACAGAGGCCTGTTCCACCCGACCGGCGACGAGATGATGGCGCTCGGCCTTTCCCAATCCGCCATGGTGGCGCGGCTCACGCGTCTGCGTCTTGCCAATGACCAGCCAATCGCACTCGAAGTCACCAGCCTGCCGGGCGATATCCTGCCTGACCCGCAACTGGTGGAAAACTCGCTTTATCTGGAGCTTGAGAAAAACGGCATTCGCCCGGTGCGCGCCATTCAGCGCATCTCCGCCCGTAACCTCACCGATGAGGAAACATTGCTGCTCGGGGTTCCGCCGGGCTCGGCAGCGCTTTCCGTTCAGCGAATGGCTTATCTGGAAAGCGGGCGCCTCATGGAAATATCCCGCGCGCTGTACCGCAGCGACGCCTATGACCTCGTCGCCGAACTGACGATGGGGCCCGAGTGACAAATCTCTTGATCAAGGACATGAAACGATGACAACCCTGATGCGCCAGGAAATCGATGAGATTCCCGATGCAGTCGCCCGCCTGCTGGACAATGCCAATGCCGACTTCCACGAAGCCGGAGACAGGCTGAAGGCCCGTGACCCGGCCGTTATCGTGACCATTGCACGCGGCTCCTCCGACCACGCTGCGCATTTTCTGAAATATGCGATCGAATTGCAGACCGGGCTTCCGGTCGCTTCGCTCGGCCCCTCGCTCGCCTCGATCTACCAGACGAAGCTGCGGCTGGACCGGGCGGCGGCCTTCGCCGTCTCGCAATCCGGCAAAAGCCCTGACATCGTCGCTCTGGCGGAAAGCGCCCGCAAGGGCGGCGCGCTCACCTTCTCGCTTGTCAACACCCTGCCCTCCCCGCTCGGCGATGCGGCCAATCACGCCATCAATATCCAGGCGGGCCCTGAAAAGGCGGTGGCCGCAACCAAATCTTTCGTCAACTCCATCGTCGCCGGCCTCGCAATCCTGGCCGAATGGACGGAAGACAGCCTGCTCGCCAAAGCCGTCAGCGCCTTGCCGCAGAATTTTGCCAAGGCCATCGGACTCGACTGGAGCCAGATCGGCGAAGCGGTCAAGGGCGAGGAATCGCTCTATATGCTGGGCCGCGGTCCGGCGCTGGCCATTGCCGCGGAAGCCGCGCTGAAATGCAAGGAAACCTGCGAACTCCACGCGGAGGCCTATTCGTCGGCGGAAGTGATGCACGGCCCCGTTTCGCTGGTCGCACCGAAATTTCCCGTCATCGCTTTTGCCGCGCGTGACCGCGCCGAAACCTCCGTGACGGATATCGCGGCCGGTCTCGCCGGTAAGGGCGCAAGTGTTTTCGTCACCTCCGCAAAAGGCAGCCCGGCCAAGCCCCTGCCGTTTGTGGAAACCAATCACCCGCTGACCGATGCCCTGTTGCTGATCGCGCCGTTTTACGGCTTCATCGAGCAATTGTCGCGCGCCCGCGGCTTCAACCCGGATGCGCCCGTGGCATTGAAGAAGGTGACGGAAACCCAATGAGCAGCAGCAAGGCATTTGTCGGCGCCCGCATTTTCGATGGCGCCGCGTGGCACGATGGCAAAGCGCTCGTGACCGGTGATGGCCACATTGCCGACATTGTTGACCGCGTATCCGTGCCAGCAGACGCCGAAATCATCGACGCGGAAGGACTGTTCATTGCGCCAGGCTTCATCGACCTTCAGGTCAATGGCGGCGGCGGCGTGATGTTCAATAACGAGCCGGATGTGGAAGGCATCGCCCGCATCTGCTCGGCCCATGCGCAATTCGGTACCACAGCGCTGATGGTCACACTCATCACCGACCGGCCGGATATCACAACCAAAGCCGCCGAAGCCGGCATCGCCGCCCACAAGGCAGGGGTGCCCGGCTTTCTCGGCCTGCACTTCGAAGGGCCGCATCTTTCCGTCGCACGCAAGGGCACCCATGATCCGGCGCTGATCCGAAAGATGGAAACGGCCGATCTTGCGGTTCTGATGGGCTGCAAGGCGAAGCTTCCCTTCGTGCTGACAACCATCGCCCCGGAAAACGTAACCGAAGCGCAGGTCACAGCGCTGCACAAAGCCGGCATCGTCGTCAGCCTCGGCCATACCGATGTGGGCCTTGGCGTCGCGACGGCCTATGCCGAGGCAGGCGCATCCATGGTGACACATCTCTTCAACGCTATGAGCCCGCTCGGCCATCGCGAGCCGGGACTGGTGGGGGCGGCACTTTCGAACGGCAAGCTGGATTGCGGGCTGATCGCTGACGGCTTCCATGTCGATCCTGCAGCGATCGGCATTGCGCTTCGCGCCAAGAATAATCCCGGGCGCATTTTCCTCGTCACCGACGCCATGTCCACCATCGGCACGGATGATGACGGTTTCGAACTGAACGGCAGGCGCGTCTATCGCAACGGCGGCAGGCTGACGCTGGCCGACGGCACGCTGGCGGGAGCGGATATCGATATGCTCTCCTGCATACGCTTCATGCATGAAAAGCTGGACACACCGCTGGAAGAAGCCTTGAGAATGGCGTCCGCCTATCCCGCCGAGGCAATCGGCGCTTCCGGCAAGGGTAAGCTCCTGCCCGGCTTCGATGCGGATTTCGTCATGCTGACGCCCGACCTTCAGATGCATTCGACATGGATCGGTGCAGAAAAAATCCACGATGCCACCCGTTCCGGAGCCTGAATCATGATCGTTTGTTTCGATATAGGCGGAACGACCATCAAGGGCGCTATTGCCTACGCTCCCGACGATATTCGGCCCGTGCCGCGCATCCCGACGCCCAAGACCAGTTTCGAAGACTTCGCCGCCGGCCTGAAATCCGTCATCGACAATAGCGGCGGCACACCCGCCTGCGTGTCGCTGTCGATTGCGGGCGTCATCGATCCCGACACCGGCAAAGCCACTGTCGCCAATATTCAGAGCATCCATGGCAGGGTCTTGAAGGACGAGCTGGAAAAGGCGCTGAACCTTCCCGTCATCGTATCGAACGACGCGGATTGCTTCGTGATCGCCGAATCGGAAATCGGTTCCGGACGGGGTCATCGCGTGGTCTTCGGAGTCATCCTCGGAACGGGTGTAGGCGGCGGGCTGGTGATCGACGGCAAGCTCATCAACAGCGACGGCGGTTTCGCCGGCGAATGGGGACACGGACCGGTGGCCGCGACATTGGCCGGAAATCCGCCGGTTTCGCTGCCGCGTTTCGAATGCGGTTGCGGGCTTACCGGCTGCGTCGATGCAATCGGCAGCGCCCGTGGCATGGAAAAACTACATTCGCATCTTCACCAGCAGGCAATGACCAGCGAGGATATTATTGCAGCCTGGCAGGCGGGCGATCCGAAGGCCGCAAGAACCATCGATGTCCTTATCGATATTCTCGCCTCGCCTCTGGCAATGGTGATCAACGTCACCGGCGCAACCATCGTGCCGGTCGGCGGCGGACTTTCGAATTCGAAGGCGCTTCTCGCCGCTTTGGACGAGGTGGTAAGGAGCCGCATTCTGAGGCGCTTCGACCGCCCCTTAGTCGTGCCCGCCATCTGCCGCATCGAGCCGGGGTTGATCGGATCCGCCGTTATCGGGCTGAAATATGAGAAAGAAGCCGCCGGCACTGCCTGAGCGGCATCACATCGTCTCGATCTTTTCCCGGCGGAAACCCAGCCCCACCAGCCGGCCGGTCAAATGGGAAAGAAGCGGAAACCGCATGATGGCCAGCACAAAGGCTGGCGGTCCCTTCGGTTTTTCCGCATCTGCCCGTCCTTTTTTGCCGCCGATACGCATCATCCGCTGCAGAAATTGCGTGGCCTTGGTCGGGAAGGATCGCCGCTTTTCAATTGCGGCGAGATCATCATCGGCAATGGCCCGGCCGGAGACGAGCACCGGCACCAATATATTGGCCACCGCAACCGCATCCTGAATGGCCAGATTAATGCCGACACCGCCGACGGGGGACATGGCGTGGGCCGCATCACCGATGCAGATCAGGCCGGGTTTCCACCAGCGCTTCAGCCGGTCGATACGGACGGTCAGGAGATGCACATCGTCCCAACTCTTGAGCTCATCGAGCCTTTCGCGTGGGAAAGGGCAGATTTCCGCAACCCTGTCCCTGAAGGCTTCAATTCCCTGTAGCTTTATGTCGGCGAAAAACCCCTTTCGCACCACATAACCGCATTGCCAGTAATCGCCCCGGTTGATCATGACGAAACCCTGCCGCGAGCCGGCATGCCCCATGGTTTCCGTCGGATCGTCGGGCTGTTTCGAAAGACGCATCCACAGCACCTCCGTCGGAATGCCGAAGCGCTGCACTTCCAGCCCCGCCGCCTCGCGGACGGTGGAGTTGCGCCCATCCGCCCCCACCACCAGATCGGCCTCTATCTCGATAATGCCTTCCGGCGTGCTGACCGTGAGACCGCCCACATGGCCACCGCGCTCGATCAGTCCGGTCACCGGCGCATTCATCAGCAATCGGAAATTTTCGTATTGTCCCGCCTTGCCGACAATGAAATTGAGAAAATCCCATTGCGGCATAAAGGCGATGAAGCGGTGGCGGACCGGCAGACGGGAAAAATCCGCTATCGTGATACGCTCGCCGCCGATAACCGCATTCAGCCTTGGTGCACGTGTGTGCGGCAGGCTCAGGAACTCATCGATGAAACCGAGTTGCTCCATCAATTCAAGCGTTGAAGGGTGGATGGTGTCGCCGCGAAAATCGCGGAGAAAATCCCCGTGTTTCTCTACGACCACGACATCGATACCGCTGCGCGCAAGCAGCAGGCCAAGCATCATGCCCGCCGGCCCGCCACCGGCCACGGCGACGGACGTGCGGATGTGCTGAACGGCCCCGCCGTCATTTCCCGGAGCGATTGTCGCTTCTTCCATCACCTTCCCCCTTACATCCCGCTTGAGGTCCTTATCGTGTATCCGCCGCCGGGAGGTTTACATTCTTCGGCTGCGGCCAGCCCTGCGCATCGAACCGGAACAGCATTTCGGACCGGGCAAAGATAAAGGCGAAGGCCATGGCCGTCCACATGCCGAGCAACAGCCCGGCGGCAACATCGCTTGGATAATGTGCGCCGACGATGACACGCGAAACACCGATGACAAGGGCAAGCAGGAGAAACGCCCAGCGGAAGCGCGGCATCAACATGGCGAAAGCGCCGAAAAACGCCCCGGCGGCGGTCGAATGGCCTGAGGGGAAACTTTCATAGAGATTGTCGCCGGTAAATGGGGTGAGGCTATAGGCGCCCATTTCCAGCAGAAGCTCCGGCCGTGCCCGTCCTATCAGGAATTTCAACGTGTGGACGAGAATGCTCGCCGTTCCGATCGTCAGGAAGAAATAGGTAAGAAGCCGCCATGCCGTCCTCAGCCGTCCATTATAGGTCTCCGCCTTTAAAACCCGTGCGGCGACATAGGCCAATATCGCCAGAAGGCCAGTGGAATAGAGCATCCAGCGGAAGGTTCCGAAATCGGTAATCGCCCGATTGAAGGAGACTACGCCGCCAGGCAGCGCCTGCGCACTTTCGGAAAGACGCGGATCAAAAGGAATGAAGACAAGGACCAGCGCAAGACTTGCCGCAAAAATCCACCCGCTGGAAACCAGAAAACGTCGCATCGATATCCTCTCATTGTTTTTCTTGCATATGGCTTTGCCTTCCGCAAAAACAATAGCCCCGGCTTTGTCCTTGTTATGGCTGGTTTTCGCAGGTAGAGGCTAAGGAATGTTGCTCGAAAGTGCATGGCGTTTTCGGGAAAACGACGTGCACCGAGAGGTGCGAACCGGAAACGACCGACGGACTGAAAATGACGAATGCCAGTGAAATGCCACGCAAGCTGACAATATTGGGTTCGACCGGTTCGATCGGCACCAATACGCTGGATGTCGTCCGCCAACTGGGTGGCCGCGACGCGTTCGAGATCACGGCTTTGACCGGCGCGGGCAATATCGCGCTTCTGGCGGAGCAGGCGCGGGAATTCGGCGCGCGGCTGGCGGTTACCGCCGAGGACGACAAATACGAAGCGCTGAAATCGGCCCTTGCCGGCACCGGCATCGCGGTTGCGGCAGGCAGATCCGGCCTCGAAGAGGCCGCGTCGACGGATGCCGGCTGGGTGATGGCGGCGATTGCCGGAACACCCGGCCTTGCGCCTACTCTTACAGCCGCACGGCGTGGCGCAGACATAGCGCTCGCCAACAAGGAATGCCTGGTTTCGGCTGGCGATGTTTTTCTGCGCACGGTCAAACAGGGCGGCGGCAGGCTGATCCCGGTCGACAGCGAGCACAGCGCAATCTTCCAATGCCTGACGGGCGAACATAAACAGGGCGTGGAACGCATCGTGCTGACCGCATCTGGCGGCCCATTCCGCACCTGGTCGCGCGAGGAGATGGCCAATGTCACGGCGGATATCGCCCGCGCCCATCCCAACTGGTCGATGGGGCTGAAGGTTTCCATCGGCAGCGCCTCCATGTTCAACAAGGGGCTGGAAATGATCGAGGCGAAATATCTCTTCGATCTCAGGCCCGATCAGGTGGAGGTGATCGTCCACCCGCAGTCGATCATCCATTCGATGGTGGGTTACACCGACGGCTCCTATATCGCCCAGCTCGGCTCTCCCGACATGCGCACTGCGATTTCTTATGCCCTCACCTATCCGCAACGCGGCAATCTAAGTGTCGAGCGGCTGGATTTTGCAAAACTTGCGCGGCTCGATTTCGAAGCGCCGGATGAGGCCCGTTTCCCGGCGATCCGTCTGGCTCGCACCGCGCTGGAGCGCGGCGGTCTACAGGGCGCTGCCCTGAACGCCGCCGAAGAGACCGCCTTTCACGCTTTCGTTGCAGGCAATATCGGTTTTCTCGATATGGCCGAGATCGTCGAAACGGTCATGGACCGCATGCATGACGGCCGCTCCGCCGCCACGATCGAAGATGTCTTCGCAGCGGATGATGAGGCCCGTCGTCACGCCCGCGAATTGATCGCCACCAAAGAAAAGGCCGCGTAAACGCGGCCCGGTCTTCTCTTATCTAAACTGCGGCCTCACGCCACCGCCCGCGCCAGCGCACAATGCGACCAGAGCTGGTGCAGCGCGCCGACCAGATGCTCGATATCGGCATCGCTGTGCAGTGGTGTCGGCGTAATGCGCAGGCGCTCGGTCTTGCGCGGCACGGTCGGATAGTTGATCGGCTGCACATAGACACCGTGACTGTCGAGCAGGATATCCGAAATCCATTTGCACTTGGCGGCATCGCCCACCATGACAGGCACAATGTGGCTTGGGTTGTCCATGTGCGGAATACCGCGCGCATCGAGAAGGCCGCGAAGCTTGCGCACCCGGTCCTGATGGCGGGCGCGCTCGAAGGGGCTTGCCTTCAGATGCTGGATCGACGCAATCGCACCGGCGGCAAGCGACGGCGGCAGGGCCGTCGTGAAGATGAAGCCGGAAGCGAAGGAGCGGATGAAGTCGCAAACTGCCGTGGAGCCGGTAATATAGCCGCCCATGACGCCGAAGGCCTTGCCGAGCGTTCCCTCGATGATCGTCAGGCGATCCATCAGGCCTTCGCGCTCGGCGATGCCGCCGCCGCGCGGTCCGTACATGCCAACGGCATGAACTTCGTCGAGATAGGTCATGGCGCCATAACGGTCGGCCAGATCGCAGATTTCCTTGATCGGCGCGATATCGCCATCCATCGAATAGACGGATTCGAAGGCGATCAGCTTCGGCGCATTCGGATCCGCCGCCTTGAGCTTGGCTTCGAGGTCTTCGAGATCGTTGTGCTTCCAGATCACCCGCTCGCAGCGGCCATAACGGATGCCTTCGATCATCGATGCATGGTTGAGCGCATCCGAGAAAATGATCAGACCCGGAATTTTCTGACCGAGCGTGCCGAGGGTCGCCCAGTTGGAGACATAACCCGAGGTGAAAATCAGCGCCGATTCCTTGCCGTGGAGATCGGCAAGTTCGCGCTCGAGCAGGACGTGGTAGTGGTTGGTGCCAGAAATATTCCGGGTGCCTCCCGCACCCGCGCCACAGTGATCGATGGCGGCCTTCATGGCTTCGATGACTTTCGGGTTCTGGCCCATGCCGAGATAGTCGTTGGAGCACCAGACGGTCACATCCTTGCGCTCGCCATTGGCGTTATACCGTGTCGCACGTGGGAAATTGCCCTGCTGGCGCTCGATATCCGCAAAAACGCGATAACGTCCCTCAGAATGCAGGCTTTGCAGTTCCGTCGTGAAAAATGCCTCGAAGTCCATGCCATGCTCCAGAATTGACCAGATCGTTTTGTGCCTCGACACCGGGACCGTCAACCCTTGCGGGCCACATTAACCGCGTCTGCGTCAATTCGCCGTTGTTTTGAACCATTCCAATAAACCGTTTATAGAACCCGATGAAAAGTACAAAATTGATTCACATCAAAAAACCCGGATTTTTGGAACCTTTTTTGCGCCGCGCCGTTGTTTGGGACGCAATCGATTACGCTCGGAGGAATGCCGAAAGTGGAGGCTTCCCTAAACGACATCGAATTGTTAGTTATCTGTGGCGGTCGGAGGTAGCAGTCGCCGCAGATAAATATGGGACGCCTACCGAGCCACAAGAGCTCATTGTAACGTTGGAGAGAGTTTCATGAAAAAGGCAATCATATTTGCGCTGGTCGGCCTGTCGCTCGCAAGCTGCACGCAGACCGAAAAGGGAGCTTCGATCGGCGCCGTTTCCGGTGCTGTCCTTGGCGGCGCTATCACGGGCAACGTTCGTGGCGCGGCAGTGGGTGCGGCAATCGGCGGCGTGGGCGGTGCCCTCATCGGCAATGCTTCCGAACCGGGCTATTGCTATTATCGCGACCAGTACGGTCAGCGTTACACGGCGCGTTGCCGCTAATCGCTTCGCTAAATACCGTTGCACAGAAGCCCCGGTCAACCGGGGCTTTTTGCGTTTTGGGCGGCAAAACACAAGCGCAAGGGTCCTCAAAGCCGTTTATTTATGATTAAATTGCAATGTTAACGGACAGGAAACGGGTTAGGGCGACAATAAAGGCTCAACCATAAAGCAGCTTATGCGAAGAACACGAACTAACCCGAAGACAGGTATTGCGTATCGGAAAGCTGGCACCGCGCTTGCGGTTGCTGTGACGTTCGCCCTGTATCCGGCGTTTACCCGTGATGCCTTTGCCTTCAAACTGTTCGGCATGCGCCTCTGGGGTTCGGAAGAACCCGAGGTCGAGGTTATCAACCCCGTCAAATACGCCGTCACGCTCGATGCCACGGACGCCGATAGTTCCCTGAAAGACAGCCTGGAAAACAGTTCGCTGCTTCTTGCCGACAAGGACAAGCCGGCCTCCGGCGATCTTGGCCTTCTGATAAAGGCAAGAGACGACCGGGACAGGCTGATCGCGGCGCTTTATGAAAACGCCCGTTATGGCGGCATCGTCAAGGTCACCGTTGCCGGCAAGGATGTGGATAGCCTGCCGCCCAATCCGGTGTTCGATCATTCCGCTCCGGTACCCGTGGTCATTACGGTTACGCCCGGCCCGGTCTTCAAACTCGGCAATGTCAGGCTTGAAGGCGATGTCACCGGCCGCAACCTTGAGGAATATGGCCTGACGACCGGCGGCGACGCGGGTTCTCTCGCCATCATCCGCGCCGGCAACAAGTTGATCGATGATCTGAAGGCCGAAGGCCGTCCGCTTGCGAAGCTGACGAAACGCGAGGCCGTCGCCAACCACGCGACAAACACGGTGGACATTACCATGGCGGCCGAAGGCGGTCCCGTGGCGCCCCTCGGTACGGTGACCGTTACGGGTGAAAAAACCGTCGATGGCGATTTTATCCGCCGTTATTCGCGCCTCAATGGCGGCGAGCCCTATTCGCCGGAAAAACTGCGCAAGGCCGCCGACCGGCTGCGACAGCTCGGCGTCTTTTCCAGCCTGACCATCAAGGAAGCGGGAACGCTGGCGCGCGACGGCACCATTCCGCTTACCATCGAGGTTTCGGAAGGCAAGCACCGCTATTTCGGCGTCGGCGCGCAATATTCCACCACGGAAGGCATCGGCCTCCAGGGTTATTGGGGTCACCGGAACCTGTTCGGGCAGGCGGAATCGCTGCGTATCGAAGGTTCGGTTTCGCGCATCGCAGAGGCATCGAGCGTCGAAGGCATGGATTATTCGGCGGGTATCACTTTCACCAAGCCCGGCATGTTCAATCCACGCACCACCTTCAAGACCAGCCTGATTGCCAAGACCGAACATCCCGATACATACGATGCCAAGACCGTGACTGGTACGGCCGGTTTCGCCTACGAGCTGAACGATACCGATACAGCTGCAGCCGGCCTTGAGGTGCAATGGGCCGACACGGAAGACGCATTCGGCAAGAACGAATATCTCACCACCTCCATCCCGCTGGAATTCGTTCGTGATACACGCGACGACAAGCTCAACCCGACCGAAGGCTTTCGCGCCTCTGTGGCCGCCAAGCCGAGCTATGAAGCACTGAACGGCACCTTCTTTTCCTCTTTCGAAGGCTCCATTTCGGGCTACAAGGGACTTGGCGCCGAGGACAGGCTGATCATGGCCGGAAAGCTTTCCGGCGGCGTGCTGGTCGGCGGTAGCGATCTGCAGGACATACCCACCACCAGGCGCTTTTATGCCGGCGGCGGCGGATCGGTGCGCGGCTACAGCTATCAGGAAATATCGCCCTATAATGCCGCCGGCGATGCGACGGGCGGCCGCTCCTATGTCGTCGGCTCCATCGAGGCCCGCATCAAGGTCACCGACACGATCGGCATCGTCCCCTTCATCGATGCGGGTGTGGTTTCGGAAGACGTGGCACCCGATTTTTCCGATATCCGGGCTGGCGCCGGTATCGGTCTGCGTTACGCGACGCCCTTCGGGCCTCTGCGTCTCGATGTCGCCATGCCGCTCGACAAATACGATGGTGGCAACAGTTTCGGCATTTATGCTGGCATCGGTCAGTCTTTTTAAACGCCGCAGTCGAACACCCTTGCAACAGAGTGTAGATTACCCTTTATGAAAACGTTGATTCGATTGCTGAAATGGCTGGGCTACGCTGCATTGTGCGGCGTGGTGCTGGTGTTGCTTGCGGTTCTGTTCGTCGGTTTTACCCCGATGGGCGCAAGAATTGCCGCAAAGCAGATTTCATCGATCGTTTCCACGCCCGATCAGGTAATCGAAATTTCGCCCCCGAGCGGCCTTTTGACCGGCCGCCTGCGGCTCGACAATGTCACGCTTTCAGACCGGCAGGGACCCTATGCCCGCGTGAACCAGATCGCCGTCGACTGGTCGCCGCTCTCGCTGCTTGCCGGCACCTTCCATGCCGACCGGGTCTCGGCCGGATCGATCGATGTCGAGCGCAAACCGCTTGCCCCGGAGCAGACATCGACCAAGAGCTCCGGCAATTCCTCACTGCCGATCGAAATCGCCGTCGACAAGTTCAGCTTTCCAGATATCAGCCTTGGCCAATCGCTTCTCGGCCGTCCATTCGACCTCAACGCGGAAGGCAACCTGACGGCTGCCCAGGACGATTTGCGGCTGTCGCTCACCGCCCATCGGCTCAATGCGCCGGATGCGGAGGTTAATGCCGACATCGCCTTCCTTCCGAATGAGAATGTCCTGAAGCTGAAAGCGGAGATGAAGGAGCCCGAAGGCGGTCTTCTCGCCACGCTGCTTTCGCTTCCGGGAACGCCTGCGGTGGCGATAGACCTCAACGGCGAAGGCCCGCTTTCCAACTGGACAGGCACGCTGCGCGGCAATGTCGCCGGCAACCCTGTCGTCAACCTCACCGGCCGCCACCTTCTTGCAGATGATGGCACCCGCCGTATCGAAATTGCAGGCGGCGGCCAGCCGGACCTGCTTCTGCCCCCCGCCTTCCGTCAGCTTTTTGCTGGCGAGACAAAGCTCGACGCAAATGCAACCCTTTCGCCGCAGGGTCGCATCGAAATCGGCAGCAGCACGCTGGAGACCGGCACCCTGCTGTTGACGGCGTCAGGCACGGTCGATCCGAACGGTCAGAACGATCTCGCCGCCAATCTCATCGGCACCGCCGGCCCGGTGGATTTTCGCTGGCCGCTGGAGAATGGCGAGTTTCATGCCCTCATCAACGGCCTCGATCTTTCCCTCAAGGGCGGTGCAGACGCCGCGCATCTCAACACGACGGTATCGTTGCGCAGCCTTTCCCTGCCGCAAGGCAGGCTCGATGACGTTAAGCTGACGGCCGAGAGCGCCGATCTCAACATCGCCAACCGCAGCGGCACGATCGCGACGGTCCTGTCCGTGGCGCAATCCTCCTTCGTCAGCCCCGATGTCGACCGGCTGGTGCGGGCGCCCCTCACCATCAAGGCGCCGCTCAGCCTCACTTCGTCAGCTATCGGCTTCGACGGCGCGACGCTGGAAAGCGCCAGTGTCGGTGGGACGTTGAATGGCAGTTTCGATCTCGCCGGCAATCGCCTGACCTCCAGCGTGCAGCTCTTCGCGCTGCCCGCCACCCTTCCACCGGCCCTTGCGGAAAAGTTCGACACCACCATCGCCCTCCAGGGCGATATCGACGTGACCATCGGCGGACGCACCAGCCTTGAAAACCTCGTCGTCAAGTCGGGAACCATCGAAGCAACCGGCAATGTCGGCCTCGAAAACGATGCATTGAGCGCCAGCCTGACGGGTAAATTTCCCGCTCTTGAAAAACTGACGCCACAGGCGAAGGGCGTCGCCGATTTTGCAATCGAGGCCAGCGGCGCGCTGGCAGCACCGGATTTCAACGTCACCCTGAGTTCCGAAAGCGCAATCCTTGCCGGGCGAACACTTGAATCGCTGAAGGTCAATGCAACCGGCAAGGCCGATCCCGCCGCGCCTCAGGCAAAGCTCACCGCCAGCGGCAGCCTCGACCGACAGAAGATCGACGCCCATGCCGATGTGGTGCAGACCGAAAACGGCACGGCCATCCCCGAGCTGCATGTGGCCGTAGGCCGGAACATCCTGAACGGGCAGCTGCAATTCTCGCAGCAATTCCTGCCGTCGGGCAATCTCTCCTTCAATTTCCCCGACCTTGCCCTGCTCGCGGCCCTCGCCGCGCAGCAGGCGGATGGCGATATTGCCGGCGACATCGCCCTGAGCAACACCAATGGCCGGATTGCCGCGACGATCAAGGCCAATGGCAACAGCATCCGCCAGGGCACAACAACGATCTCCAAACTCGCCGCCGATATTTCCATCGACGATCTTCAGGCTCTCGCCATCAATGGCAAGGTCAGCGCCGACAGCGTCAATGCCGGCGCCGCCGCGATATCGGGCCTGAATGCCACCATCGGTCATTCCGGCACGACGACGCAGTTCGACGTCAACGGCCGTTACGACAATGCGCCGCTCGTGGTAAAGGGCAGCGCTGAGACCGGCGGATCACCCATGACGGTGCGCGTCGACGCCTTTTCCGCCGCCCCCAAGGGCATTGCGGTTCGCCTTGAAAAACCGAGCACCATCGCCATCCAGAACGGCACGGCCCGTATCTCAGATCTGACCATCGTCACAGGTGAAGGGCGCGTTGAGGTCAACGGCAGCGCCGGATCGACGCTCGACATCAATGCCGATATCCGTTCGCTGCCCGCCAGTCTCGCAAATGCCTTCGCCACCGGACTGGATGCGGCAGGCAGCATCTCCGGCACGGTGAGCGCCAAGGGTGCGGCATCGAACCCCGCGGTCGATTACAATCTAAACTGGACCAATGCCGAGGTCGCGCAGACACGCGCGGCAGGCCTCGCCGCGCTCGGCATCAAGGCGAACGGCCGCTTTGCGGGCGGCACCTTGCAGATCGACACCAATGTATCCGGCCAGGGCGGCATGTCGCTGTCCGGCGGCGGCTCGCTCGGCATCGCCGGCAATCGTCCGCTTTCCATGGCGTTTTCCGGCAGACTGCCCTTCTCCGCCGTCGCGGCGCAAACCGCATCGCAGGGCCTCGATGTGGACGGCACCGCCGCCATCGATGTGAAGATTTCCGGCAGCGCTTCCGCACCTGTCGTTACCGGCAGCATCACCACCGATGGTACGCGCCTGACCGATGTGCGCCGGAACCTGACCATCAACGACCTGGGCGCCACCATCACCTTCGACCGTGACCGTGCCGTCATTTCGCGACTGACGGGCAAGCTGGCGGGCGGCGGAACGATCTCGGGAAAGGGCAGCGTCGGCATAGCCGGTGGTTCTGGTTTCCCCGCCGATATATCGATCACGCTCAATCGCGCCGGTTATAATGACGGCACGCTGGTGACGACGGTGGTAAGCGGCACGCTGACGCTGAAAGGCCCGCTGCTGAATTCCCCCGTGCTGGGCGGCAACCTGACGCTGGACAGAAGCGCCATCACAATTCCGGAAAAGCTTCCGGCCTCGCTGACGGAAATCGATGTCAAGCACAAGAACGCCCCCCCAAAGGTGCGCGCGCAGGCCAAGGCGCTCGGGGCTGATCAGGGCGGCAGCGGCAGCTCGTCCACCATCAATCTCGATCTGCAGGTGAACGCACCGAGCGGCATCTTCGTACGCGGACGCGGCATCGATGCGGAACTCACGGGCAATCTGACGATCCGTGGCACGGCAGCCGTTCCCGTCATTTCCGGCGGCTTCGAAATGCGCCGTGGCCGGCTCGAAATCCTCACTCGCCGCCTCGATTTCACCACCGGCAATATCAGTTTCGGCGGCGGCCTCGTTCCGGTCCTCGATATGAAGGCGGACTCGACGGTCGGCTCGACGACCATCACGGTGGCCGTTTCCGGCAACGCCAACGATCCGACCTTTGCCTTCTCCTCGGCACCCGCCCTGCCACAGGATGAGGTGATGGCGCAGCTGATCTTCGGCCAGTCCATGTCGAAACTCTCGGCTCTGCAAATCGCAAGGCTGGCCGATGCCGCCGCCCAGTTGGCCGGCGGGCGTTCCACCTCGCTGTTCGACAAGCTCAGAAGCAATCTCGGCGTCGACGATCTCGATATTTCGACCGATTCCGAAGGACAGGCCCGTGTTTCCGCCGGTAAATATCTGAACGAAAGAACCTATCTCGAGCTACAGCAAAGTGGCGAATCCGGCGCAAAAGCCATCATCAACCTCGATGTCGGGCGGGGTGTGAAGCTACGCGGGGAAGCGGGTGGCGATGGCGAAGGCGCAGCCGGCATATTTTACGAGAAGGAATATTAGCATTTCCAGTAAAAGCGCGTGGCGGTTTTTACATCCGGACAATGCGTAAAATACTCTAGGGCCACTTCGCATTTAGGTTTGCGAAACCATCTGATGATACAAATCATCCATTGAAGACGGAAATATTGTTTCCGGCTGTTCAGGCACCAGGCAGAACGCCAAATCCGCATATGCAAGTGTCGGTGCACTTGCGCCGGCCTCCACAGCGAGCATTGGGAAGAATTCTGATGGCAATGATTAACTCTACCAATTTTGGCGGTGAGACGCTCGAAATCATCGCGTTCCGCCTGCATGATCAGGAATTCTGCGTGAAGACGACGACCATCCGCGAAATTCGCGGCTGGGCGCCTTCTACGCCCATTCCCCACGCGCCGAAAGACGTCATCGGCGTCATGAACCTGCGCGGCTCTGTTATTCCGATCATCGATCTGGCTCACAAGCTCGGCATGAAGAGCACTGTCGCCAATGAGAGAAGCGCCATCGTGGTGGCGGAAGTGCACAACATGGTCATCGGCATGCTCGTCGACCGTGTTTCCGACATTCTGACGATCCCGGCAAACCAGGTGCAGCCGGTTCCGGAAATCTCGGCTTCCTTCGACAAGTCCTATTCGGAAGGCATCATCGCCAACGAACACGGCATGATCTGCTTCCTGAACCTTGCGAAAATGTTCAAGGGAACCGAAGCGGAAGATCTCGCGGCCTAATCAGGCCTTTTCGGCTGGCCACGCAACACGAAGACTATCGATCAGTCCAGACCGCCGGCGCTTCCTGCCCGGCGGTTTTGTTTTTACTCTTTACCTCGCCTTACTAAATAAGAACATTTTAATATTATGGATATCTAATATTAAAAGCCCTGGAACAGTATCACGCCGGCAGGAATTTCACGCTGGCCCAATACCTGACCGAGGCGGAGAGACGGAAGTGCCTGCATTGCTGCCTTCGGCGGCAAACCTGTTCGTTGTTCAACATGATACGACGTGGACCGCATATCCTGTGCGGCTCACCGCGCCGTGGGCCGTTTTTGGGGGACGTATAATGCTGGGGTTAGGGAAAAGCGCAGATAACAGAAATATACTCGATGCCATATCGAGATCGCAGGCGGTCATAGAATTCGATCTCAAGGGTAATATCCTCACCGCGAATAAAAATTTCTGCACAGCGCTGGGTTATGATCTCACCGAGATCGTCGGCAAGCACCATCGCATCTTCTGCGACAGCGAGCTTGCCGGGTCGCGGGCCTATCAGGAATTCTGGGAGTCTCTCGCCCGTGGCGAGTTCCAGGCCAGGGAATATCGCCGTATCCGCAAGGACGGCTCGGTCATCTGGATCGAGGCCTCTTACAACCCGGTTTTCCGTTCCGGCAAACCCTATAAGGTCGTGAAGATCGCCACCGACATCACCGCCAAGAAAATCAGGGCCGTGGACGATGCGGGCAAGCTGGAGGCGCTCTCCCGTTCGCAGGCCACCATCGAGTTTTTCCCGGATGGCACCATCATTACCGCCAACCCGAATTTCTGCGCCACGGTGAATTACGACCTCAAGGAAATCGAGGGCAGGCATCACCGCATCTTCTGCGATCCGGCCTATGCCGCCTCGCCCGCCTATGGCAATTTCTGGCCGCGACTGGCGGCAGGGGAATTCATCTCGGATGAATTTGTCCGCTATGGAAAGAACGGCAAGGAAATATGGATCCAGGCTGCCTATAATCCGGTGCTGGACGAAGCGGGCAAGGTTGTCAAAGTGGTGAAATTCGCCACGGATGTCACGCCGCGCATGAGCGCCATCAGTGTGCTTGCCGATGCCCTGCGGGCGCTTGCCGAAGGTGATCTTGTGCAGCGCCTCGACAACAGCTTCGTGCCCAGCATGGAAAAGCTGCGCGCGGACTTCAACGAAGTCGTCGCCAAGCTGCAGGCCACCATGCAGACTATCGCCCACAATGCCTCGACAATCGCTTCGGGCTCCGGCGAAATCCGCATCGCTGCCGATCAGCTTTCGCAGCGTACCGAACAGCAGGCCGCCTCGCTGGAAGAGACAGCAGCCGCGCTGGAGGAAATCACCACCACCGTTACCGATGCCAGCCGGCGCGCCGGCGAGGCCGGAAAGCTGGTGCTGCGAACGAGAGAACATGCCGAACATTCCGGCGATATCGTCCAGCAGGCAATTTCCGCCATGGATGCGATCTCGCGGTCCTCGGGTGAAATCACCAATATCATCGGCGTCATTGACGACATCGCCTTCCAGACCAATCTTCTGGCCCTCAATGCGGGTGTCGAAGCCGCCCGGGCCGGCGAAGCGGGCAAGGGTTTCGCCGTTGTGGCGCAGGAGGTCCGCGAACTCGCACAACGGTCCGCCGTTGCGGCCAAGGAAATCAAATCCCTCATCAACACCTCCCGCGAGCAGGTCGCCAACGGTGTGGATCTGGTGGGCAGAACCGGCGGCGCGCTCCGGGATATCCAGTCGCAGATGAGCGAGATCGACACCAATGTCTCGGCGATCGTTGAAGCCTCGCGCGAGCAGGCGAATGGTCTCAGCGAAATCAATCAGGCCGTCAACGTCATGGATCAGGCCACCCAGAAAAACGCCGCCATGGTGGAGGAAACCACCGCCGCCAGCCACGGCCTCGCCACGGAAGCGGAAAATCTGCACGAATTGCTGCGGCAGTTCAGAATATCGCACGAGGCATCGCCCGCCCGCCCGGCCGACAAAAAGCCAGCCGTTGTCACCCGTCTCCCGACGCCGCAACCGCGATATGCCGCCGCGCCAAGATCTCACGGAAACGCAGCAGCCGAATGGGCGGAGTTCTAGGCCCGCTCTGAAGCCAAGGGCCGCCGGGAAACGGCGGCCTTAATGTTATAGAAGGATACGATCCGCCCGGGTGAAGATTTCAAAATCCTCACCCCGCACCAGCGCCACAAGTGTGACACCCGAACTCTCGGCCGTTTCGATGGCAAGCGCCGTGGGCGCGGAGATCGCCGCCAGAATGGGGCTGCCAAGAATGGCGGTCTTCTGGACCATTTCCACCGACAGTCGGCTGGTGACCACCACAATGCCCGTATCGGGCGATAGGTCCGCATTGACGACCGCACCTGCGAGCTTGTCGAGCGCATTGTGCCGGCCGACATCTTCGCGGACAGCAAGCAGCCCTTTTTGAGGATTGTAGAAACCCGCGCCGTGAACTGCCCTTGTTTCGCGATTGAGGCTTTGCGCTTCATTCAGCGCTTTCACCGCAGCAACGATGTCATCTCCGTCAATGGAGACTTCCACGCCGCTCAACTCCGGTACCACGCGGACCGCCTGTTCTATGGATTCAATGCCACAAAGACCGCAGCCGACGGGGCCTGCCATATGCCGCCGTCTTGCCCTCAGCGCATCCGCATTGGCATCCTGCAAATCCACCTGAACATCGAAGCCCTGCCCGGCCTCGATCACCTCGATGGAACGGATTTCTGCCCTTGTGGATATGATGCCTTCCGTAAGACTGAAACCGACCGCGAAATCGACAAGATCAGCGGGGCTGGCCATCATCACGGCATGGGTGCTGCCGCCATAGGAAAAGGCAACCGGCACCTCCTCCGGCACCGCCCTCTCGCCCTCCACTATGACCCCTTCGCGCAAAGCGGTTCTTGCGACCCTCCGGTAACTTGCCTTTGCCGACACCCGATCACTCCTCCATGACGAAAATTCGCTTCGTCTCTCTCACGATCTCAAAGCAGCATTTCTTCCCGGTATCACATCTAACCGAAAGCCCTGAAAATCGGAATCGGTTTCCCGGCTGCGCCCGTTGAAGGCGCTCCCTGCCTCACCCATTTCCCGCATGTCCATCACTGATGCAATCCCGCCAACGCCATTCGGAAGCTCAGACCGGGCCAGGTGACGGGCTTCTGTGCGAAAGCAGCCATGCTTCGCCTGGATATGGTGAGGCAACAGCCCAAAACAAAAAAGCGACCGAAACGGCCGCTTTCTGCTTTAGGTTTTTTGTGGGCAGTCATTCTTTCGAACCCGCCCGGTGCTTTCAAGCAGCGACAAGAACCTCATGCAGGTTCGTCAGTTCATAAAGATGCTTTTCAAGCTTGGTCAGATGTTCGTGGTGATGATTGCCCTCTTCGATTTCGGCCTTGGCCGCATCGATACGCTTCTGCAGCGTGTCGGGGGACATGTCATCGGCCGAAACGGCGGATTCGGCGAGAAGCGTGCAGCCGGTCGGCAGAATATCGGCAAAACCACCGAAGACGACATATTTATGCGTCTCGCCGGAAGCGAACTTCACCGTTACCAGGCCCGGCTTGATCGTGGTCATCGTCGGCGCATGATTGGCCAAAACGGTCATTTCACCCAGCGTAGCCGGGATGACGACTTCCGTAACCGTTTCGGAAACGAGCAGACGCTCCGGGGAAACGAGATCGAATTTGAAACTGTCAGCCATGGCTATTCACTTCTTTTCAATTACGCGGGCGTCACGGACTTGTCTTTTACAACGCAGGCGAAAGCCGTCCGGTTTCGCCACCATTGTCGGCAGGGCGCGCGGCTAAAGCCACGCGCCCGCCAATTCATGATCAGGCAGCCTCGGCAGCCAGCTTCTTTGCCTTTTCGATGGCTTCTTCCATCGAACCGACCATGTAGAAAGCAGCTTCCGGCAGGTTGTCATACTCGCCGTTGACCAGGCCCTTGAAGCCCTTGATCGTGTCTTCGAGAGCGACCAGCTTGCCCGGCGAACCGGTGAAGACTTCAGCAACGAAGAACGGCTGCGACAGGAAACGCTCGATCTTGCGGGCGCGGGCAACCGTCAGCTTGTCTTCTTCCGACAGTTCGTCCATGCCGAGGATGGCGATGATGTCCTGCAGAGCCTTGTAGCGCTGCAGGGTCGACTGAACCTTACGAGCCACTTCATAGTGCTCTTCGCCGACGATCATCGGGTCAAGCATACGCGAGGTGGAGTCGAGCGGGTCAACAGCCGGGTAGATACCCTTTTCAGCGATCGAACGCGACAGAACCGTCGTTGCGTCAAGGTGGGCGAACGAGGTGGCAGGTGCCGGGTCGGTCAAGTCGTCGGCGGGAACGTAAATGGCCTGAACCGAGGTGATCGAACCCTTGGTCGTGGTGGTGATGCGTTCCTGCATCTGGCCCATGTCGGTTGCGAGCGTCGGCTGGTAGCCCACGGCCGAAGGAATACGGCCGAGCAGAGCCGACACTTCCGAACCAGCCTGCGTGAAGCGGAAGATATTGTCCACGAAGAACAGAACGTCCTGACCTTCGTCACGGAAGTTTTCAGCGATCGTCAGACCGGTCAGAGCGACACGGGCGCGGGCGCCCGGCGGTTCGTTCATCTGGCCGTAAACGAGTGCTGCCTTAGAGCCTTCGCCGCCGCCGAGCTTGTTGACGTTCGACTCGATCATTTCGTGATAGAGGTCGTTACCTTCACGGGTACGCTCACCAACACCGGCGAATACCGAGTAACCGCCGTGCGCCTTGGCGACGTTGTTGATCAGTTCCATGATGAGAACCGTCTTGCCAACGCCGGCGCCGCCGAACAGGCCGATCTTGCCGCCCTTGGCGTAAGGAGCCAGAAGGTCGACGACCTTGATGCCGGTGACGAGGATCTGTGCTTCCGTCGACTGCTCGACATAGGCCGGCGCGTCCTGGTGGATGGCGCGCTTGGAAGCGGTAACGATCGGACCGGCTTCGTCAACCGGCTCGCCGATGACGTTCATGATACGGCCGAGCGTTTCCGGACCAACCGGAACGGAGATCGGTGCACCCGTGTTGACGACGCCCTGACCGCGAACCAGACCTTCGGTCGAGTCCATGGCGATGGTGCGAACGACGTTTTCGCCGAGATGCTGCGCGACTTCCAGAACGAGGCGGTTGCCATTGTTCTCGGTTTCGAGCGCGTTCAGGATCGGAGGCAGTTCGCCTTCGAACGCCACGTCGACAACAGCGCCGATAACCTGGGTAACCTTGCCCGCGCCGTTCACCGCTGCGGTTTTCTTGGGGGTAGCTGCCTTAGCCATTATCCTTACCCTCTTTCCTTACCTCAGAGCGCTTCCGCGCCCGAAATGATTTCAATGAGTTCCTTGGTGATCTGAGCCTGACGCTGACGGTTGTAGGAAAGCGTCAGCTTGTTGATCATCTCACCGGCATTGCGCGTTGCATTGTCCATCGCGCTCATCTTGGCGCCCATTTCACCGGCAACGTTTTCGAGCAGAGCCCGGAAAACCTGAACCGAAATGTTGCGCGGAATAAGGTCTTCCAGAATAGAAGCCGCATCCGGCTCATATTCGTAGACGGCGTTCTGCGTTGCGGCATCCTCTTCCACAACAGGCGTTGCGGCCGGAATGAGCTGCAGGCCGGTCGGGATCTGGCTGATGACGGACTTGAATTCCGAGTAGATCAGCGTGCAGACATCGAACTCACCGGCGTTGAAGAGCGAGATCACCTTCTTGGCAATCTGGTCGGCATTTTCAAAACCGACCTTCTTCACGTCGCGCAGTTCGATGCGCTCGATGATGTTGGCTGCAAATTCGCGGCGAAGGCTGTCGTAACCCTTCTTGCCAACCGTGATGATCTTGACCGTCTTGCCTTCCGAAATCAGCTTGCGGGCGTGATCGCGGGCAAAACGGGAAATCTGCGAGTTGAAACCGCCGCAAAGGCCACGTTCAGCCGTGCAGACGACGAGCAGGTGCACGTCGTCCTTGCCGGTGCCGGTCATCAGCGCCGGAGCAACGTCCGCCTCGACCGCCTTGGCGATGTTGGCGAGAACGGCGCTCATGCGCTGAGAATAAGGCCGGGCGGCCTCCGCAGCTTCCTGGGCGCGCCGAAGCTTCGCCGCGGCGACCATTTTCATCGCCTTGGTAATCTTCTGCGTCGCCTTTACGGAGGCAATGCGGTTTTTCAGATCCTTTAGTGAAGGCATCCGTTATCCGTCCGAGTAAAAGAGCCCTGATTACGAGAAAGACTTTGCGAAGCTATCAAGAGCGCCCTTGAGCTTGCCCTTGGTATCGTCGCTGATAGCCTTTTCCGTGCGGATGGTGTCGAGGATCGCCTTGCCTTCCGAGCGGAGGTAGGAAAGCAGACCCTGCTCGAACTTGCCGACCTGTGCGACCGGAACCTTGTCGAGGTAGCCGTTGACACCGGCGAAGATCACCGCAACCTGCTCTTCCGTCTTGAGCGGAGAGAACTGCGGCTGCTTCAGAAGCTCGGTCAGGCGGGCGCCGCGGTTGAGCAGGCGCTGCGTGGAAGCGTCGAGGTCCGAACCGAACTGGGCGAAGGCGGCCATTTCGCGATACTGGGCGAGTTCACCCTTGATCGAGCCGGCAACCTGCTTCATCGCCTTGATCTGGGCGGCGGAGCCAACGCGCGAAACCGACAGACCGACGTTAACGGCCGGACGAATGCCCTGGTAGAACAGGTCGGTTTCAAGGAAGATCTGGCCGTCGGTGATCGAGATCACGTTGGTCGGAATAAAGGCCGAAACGTCGTTACCCTGGGTTTCGATGACCGGCAGAGCCGTCAGCGAACCGGCGCCCATTTCGTCGGAGAGCTTTGCAGCGCGCTCGAGAAGACGGGAGTGGAGGTAGAAAACGTCGCCCGGATAAGCTTCGCGGCCCGGAGGACGGCGCAGCAGAAGCGACATCTGACGATAGGCAACGGCCTGCTTGGAAAGGTCGTCGTAGCCGATGAGAGCGTGCTTGCCGTTGTCACGGAAGTACTCGCCCATGGCGCAACCGGCAAACGGAGCGAGGTACTGCATCGGAGCCGGGTCGGAAGCGGTAGCAGCAACGATGATCGAATACTGCAGCGCGCCGCGCTCTTCCAGAACCTTAACGAACTGGGCGACGGTCGAACGCTTCTGACCGATAGCGACGTAGACGCAATAAAGCTTGTCGCCATCCGGGCCATTGTCGTGAATGGCCTTCTGGTTCAGGATCGTATCGAGGATGATGGCGGTCTTGCCGGTCTGGCGGTCGCCGATGACGAGCTCGCGCTGGCCGCGGCCAACCGGGATGAGCGCGTCGATGGCCTTGAGGCCGGTCGACATCGGCTCATGAACCGACTTGCGCGGAATGATGCCGGGAGCCTTGACGTCAACGCGCGAACGCTTGGCGGCATTGATCGGGCCCTTGCCGTCGATCGGGTTGCCGAGCGCGTCAACGACGCGGCCGAGCAGTTCCGGACCGACCGGTACGTCAACGATAGCGCCAGTCCGCTTTACGGTGTCGCCTTCCTTGATGTCGCGGTCCGAACCGAAGATAACCACACCGACGTTGTCGGCTTCGAGGTTGAGCGCCATGCCGCGAATGCCGCCGGGAAACTCGACCATTTCGCCGGCCTGAACATTGTCGAGACCGTAAACGCGAGCAATACCGTCACCGACGGAAAGCACCTGGCCGACTTCCGAGACTTCCGCCTCGTTGCCGAAATTTTTGATTTGATCTTTCAGAATTGCGGAAATTTCCGCGGCGCGGATATCCATCAGCCAACCTCTTTCAGTGCAAGCTTAAGGGTGGAAAGTTTGGTGCGAAGAGACGTATCGATCTGGCGAGAGCCGACCTTGACGATCAGGCCGCCGAGGATCGACGGATCGACGGTAACGGAAACCGCCACATCCTTGCCGGTAACGCTCTTCAGCGCCGCCTTCAGTTCAGTTTCCTGCGCCTCGTCGAGCGCATGTGCCGAGGTAACCTCGGCGGTGATTTCGCCGCGGTGGGCAGCGGCAATGGTGCGGTAGGCGCGGATCATGCCGGGAACGGCAAAGAGACGGCGGTTATTCGCAACGACCTTGAGGAAATTGAGCGCGAGACCGGCAATGCCGGCCTTTTCGCAGATCGCGGTGATTGCCTTGAACTGATCCTCGGCGGAAAACACCGGGCTCGCAACCAGACGCTTCAAATCGTCGCTTTCGTCGAGAAGTGCGCCAAACTTGTCCAGTTCGGCCTGAACCGCTTCGACCGTACCCGCTTCCAAAGCAAGCTCGAAAAGCGACGACGCATACCTTTCCGCTACACCGGATGTTCCATGGGAGGTGTCTGCCACGGGCACTTTTTCCCTGCTAATCGTCCAAGACCATCAGCGATGGGGCTCCACCGCATCAAATTCTTGAAATCGTTTCAATTTCCCCGAAAAAGACCGGAATTCCCCCCTGCCTTTTCCCAATTTCGCGGTCCGTCTAGCATAGGACGCCGGGACTCGCAACACGCGTAATAGCGGAAAGCGCCGTTTGGGCAAGGGGGAATGCGTTTAAATTTTCCGATTTCGCCCAGGATGCGGCATCTGTGCGTCACAAAAGGCAAAAAGCCCGCTTCAGACCAGCCCGAACACGTAGCTCAACGACAGGGCAGCGAGCAGAAAGTGTACAACCAGAAGTAATAAATTCCGCATGGTTGCGCCACCATCGGCGAGTATGGAGAGAATGCCGCCAAAGACACTGAGGCCGAAAGCCGCCCCAAAGGCGAGATAGACCATGGGCTGTGCGAGAAGCAGGGCGGCGGCGCCGAGACCGAGATAGAACCCGGCAAGCGACGAGCGCACGAGTGCATAACCGTCCCTGCGCTCACCCGCCGGCTGGAGACCGAAGGCGCGCAGCGTAATACCCGGCGCAAACATGAAAAAAAGGCCCATCACGGCCGAAACCACCGCCGCTCCGAAGGCCAGCTGCTCGCCGAACTCGGCGGGAAAATAAAACTCCATGTCGTTCCCCAAATCATTTTGACTGCCTGCTGCGTTATGACACGGTCATGACAGCGGGAAAACGCCCCGACGGCAAAGTTCAAAGGAAACTTTGCGGGTCGATATCGAGCTGCACATGCACGCTGCCGCGCTCTTTCGGGCCATTGGCCAGAAGCGTGCGGAGAAAAGACTGCATGTCGGAATTGCGCCGCCCGTGCACCAGCAGGCGGAAACGGTGACGGCCACGGATCAGCGCGAGCGGCGCTTCCGCCGGGCCGAGCAGCATGATGCCAGCAACTTGCGGGGCTGCGGCCCTTAAACCCCGGGCATGGGTTTCCGCTTCCGCGCGCGTATCGGCGGAAACGATGATCGAGGCAAGCCGTCCGAAGGGAGGCAGAACGGCTTTTTCCCGCTCCACGATTTCCCGTTCGTAGAAGGCCGATGCATCGCCCGAAACGATGGCCTGCATGACGGGATGCTGCGGCTGATAGGTCTGCAACAGGCCATGGCTCTTCAACCCCGTTCGCCCGGCGCGTCCGGTCACCTGCGACAGCAGCTGGAACGTTCGCTCCGCTGCACGCGGATCGCCGTTGGCAAGGCCCAGATCGGCATCGACGATGCCCACAAGTGTCATCAGCGGAAAATTATGTCCCTTGGCGACGAGCTGCGTGCCAATCACGATATCGGCCTCGCCCTTGACGATCGCCTCCAGTTCCAGCCGCAGGCGTTTGACGCCCATGAGATCTGAAGAGAGCACGATGGTGCGGGCCTCAGGGAAATGTTTCTCCACCTCCTCGGCAATGCGCTCCACACCCGGCCCGCAGGCCACCAGATGATCGAAGGTTCCGCATTCCGGGCAATGATCGGGCGTCGGCTCGTTGTGGCCGCACTGGTGGCACTGCAATTGATTGCGGAACCGGTGCTCCACCAGCCAGCTGGAACATTGCGGGCATTGGAAACGGTGACCGCAGACCCGGCAGAGCGTCAACGGCGCATAACCGCGACGATTGAGGAACAGCAGCGCCTGCTCACCCTTTTCGATGGTCTTGCCGATGCCGCGCAGCAGGACGGGTGACAGAAACCCTCCCCTCTCCGGCGGATGACGCCGCATATCGACAAGATGCAGATCGGGCATAGCCGCATCGCCGAAGCGCGTGTGCAGGTGGATGGTATTATAACGCCCCGAACTGCCATTGACCTGGCTTTCCACCGACGGTGTGGCAGACACCAACACGACAGGAAATTCTGCAATCCGCGCCCTGACGACAGCCATGTCGCGGGCATTATAAAAGACACGGTCTTCCTGCTTGTAGGCGGGGTCGTGCTCTTCATCGACGATGATGAGACCGAGATTGTCGAAGGGCAGGAAAAGTGCCGAGCGCGCGCCGGCCACCACCTTCACTTCGCCCGTCACCGCCTGCCGCCAGACTTTTTCGCGCATGCGCGGTGACAGGTCCGAATGCCATTCCGCCGGTTTCGCACCGAAACGATCCTGAAAACGCTCAAGAAAGGCCGCCGTCAGCGCAATTTCGGGCAGCAGGATGAGAACCTGCTTGCCCTGCCGGAGTGTCTCCGCCACCGCCTCGAAATAGACCTCGGTTTTCCCAGAACCTGTGACGCCGTCGATCAGCGAAACATGAAAGCCGCCCTTGCGCACATCCTCGAGTATTTCCGAAGCGGCCTGTTTCTGCGGGCCTTCCAGACGCGGCTCGACATAATCAGGATCGGGTTCGGCCACGACAGGCGGCGCCGGCAGAAACACCGTCTCGAACACGCCCTGCTTGACGAGACCATCGATTACGCTGGTCGAAACGCCGGCGGCATGGGCAAGCCCGCTCTTCGTCCAGCCATGCCCTTCAGCCGCCAGTCCCATAACCCGCTCGCGGGCGGGGGTCAGGCGCTCCGGCCGGCCTTCGGTCAGCCGCAGCCCCTCGATCATCGGTTCGGGATCGAAGGCCGCGGGCGCTCTGAGCGCCATGCGGGCCACAAGACCGGGCGGAGAAAGCGTATAGGCGGCGACCCAGTCCACGAAGCGGCGCATTTCCGCCTTCAGCGGCGGGCACTCGAAACTTTTGGTGATGGGCCGCAGCTTCTTCGGGTCGACGCCCTTCTCGCCCGCATCGTCCCACACCACGCCGAAGACTTGTCGTGGGCCGAGCGGTACCTGCACGACGGAACCGGTCTCCACCACCATATCCTCGGGCACCGAATAGCTGTAGGGCCCGGGCGCGGGCATGGGCACGAGAACGGGCACCGTGCGCGTGGGCGACGGCGGGTCGAACAGAGCCCCAAACAGATCGGACGAATCTTTTGCCATGATGTGGCGACCATGCCTCGACGACAGGAAAAAGGAAACCGCCCGGATGTAGTGGGCGTGCCTTGCAAAGTCTACCTCTTAACCAAATGCTGACCATAAGCGCATAGTTTCGAAGCATGGAATGGAGCGCCCCGTGACCGAAATCCTGACATTTGCCCAAGCCGATCTTCTCGACGAGCGCCAGTCCTGGCTCGCCGCCCTCGCAGGCGAACGCCGGCTTTCGGACAATACCGTCGAGGCCTATGAGCGCGATACCCGGCAATTTCTGACATTCCTGACCGGTTACATCGGCAAACCGGCCTCCATCACCGATATTGCCGATCTGCGTCCGGTCGATCTTCGCGCCTTTCTGGCCAATCGGCGCAAGGAAGGCGCCGGCGCACGTTCGCTGGGCAGGCATCTGGCAGGCCTGCGCTCCCTGCTCCATCACCTGCAGAAAAAAGGTCTGGTGAATGCCGCAGGCGCCACCGCCATGCGCGCGCCCAAACAGCCGAAATCGCTACCGAAACCGCTGACCGACCGGCAGGCGCTGAAAATCACCACGAGTGAAGCGCAATTGAACGACGAACCATGGATCGCAGCCCGCAATGCCGCGGTTCTTTCACTGCTTTATGGCTGCGGCCTTCGCATTTCCGAGGCGCTCGGTCTTACCCCGGCCAACTTCCCGCCCGGCGCCCGCAGCCTGCGCATTACCGGCAAAGGCAACAAGACGCGGATTGTGCCCCTGCTGGCGGTGGTGACGGAAGCCGTCGATACCTACAGGAAGCTTTGCCCCTATACCCTTTCGGCGGATGAGCCCATGTTCCTCGGCGCACGCGGCGGCAAGCTGCAGCCCGCCATCATCCAGAGAGAAATGCAGAAACTGCGCGGCGCTTTCGGCCTGCCGGAAAACGCCACGCCGCATGCGCTGCGCCACTCCTTCGCCACGCACCTTCTCGCCGGCGGCGGCGACCTGCGCACGATTCAGGAACTGCTCGGCCATGCGAGCCTCTCCACCACACAGATCTATACCGGCGTCGACACCGCGAGACTGCTGGAAATCTACGACAACGCCCATCCGCGCGCATGAGGCAGGAAATGGTTAACCATAATCATTAACCAGACATCCAAGCCGCCGTTCTATAAGCGAACTACAACCGGATTGGACCGATGCACAGCCTGATAAAACCGCAAAATCTCACCGCCACCCTGATGGGCAAGACCGGCGACGCCCTGCTGTGGCTGCTTGCCGCCCTGCATGTCACCGCCGTCGCAATCCTTCTGATGACCTTGCTTTCGCTGGGGCAAGCGGAAGCCGCACAGCAGCAGATCACCTGCACCGGCAGCGACATTCTCGTGGAGATGCGCAAGACCGATCCGCAGACTTTCGCAAAGATCGAGCAGGAAGCCGCCGCGATCCCGAACGGCAAGGGCAATTTCTGGCGCATCGAAAAGGCGGGAACGCCGACGTCCTATCTTCTCGGCACCATGCATGTCACCGATCCGCGTGTTCTGGAAATGCCTGCCGCCGCCAGCCCCGCCTTCGAAAAAGCCGCGACGGTGATCGTGGAATCGGATGAAATCGTCGATGACAAGAAGGTCGCGGCGTCGCTGCTGAGCAAGCCCGAACTCACCATGTTTCTGGATGGCAAATCGATCACCGACATCCTGTCGCCGGAAAATGTCGCGCGTCTGGAAAAGGGCCTCAAGGAGCGCGGCATTCCGCTGAACGCCGTATCGCGCATGAAGCCATGGATGCTTTCGAGCTTCGTCGCCCTTCCCGCCTGCGAGTTCGCGCGCAAGTCAACAGGCCTCTCCTTTCTGGACAAGAAGCTGGCCGAAGATGCCATTGCTGACGGAAAGCACCTTGTCGGGCTGGAGACAATGGTGGAACAGCTGACGGCGATGTCGGAGCTGCCGATGGAATTTCATCTTCAGGCGCTGATCGAAACGCTCGAACTGGGCGACCGCATGGATGACATCATGACAACCATGACCGATCTCTACGTCGCTGGCGATATCGGCATGACCATGCCCATGCTGAAAAGCATGGACCCCAAGAAGGCCGCAGCGGAAAGCGAACAGGGCTACGCCGCGTTCGAGCAGCGTATCATCACCGACCGCAACCACGTCATGGCGGAACGGGCGGCCCCCGAGCTTGCCAGGGGCAATGTCTTCATGGCCGTCGGTGCACTGCATTTACCGGGCGAGGAAGGCCTTGTCGAATTGCTGCGCGCGGAAGGCTTCACCCTCACGCGGGTCGATTGACCGGCTCACTCCCGATGCTGACGGGACGGACATTGGCGCAGAACGGCCGCATCGTCGCCGGCACGATGCGGCGGTGAAACGGTCCGACGACAAGAAGATAGATCCGCCCAAACAGGTTCTTGCGCCTGACAATGGTGGTGACACTCACCAGCTGGCTGTTTTCCTTCTCTTCGAGATCGACGACGATCCGGAAATCGAGATGGCGGTCGTCGAAACCGAGCACAGTCCGCTGTGGCGTGGAGGACAGGACTGGAAAACCACCCGCCGACGTCCCAGCCACCATTTCGACCGTTCTTAAACCGAAAAGCGCCACCACGCGGTTTCGAAGTGCCATAAGGCTGCGGATCCATGCAGGAGGATGATGGAGAAGGAGCCTGCTCACATCGAGTGCGGACGGCTCCGGCGTCACCATCTCTCCCTGATAGCGATCCTGCCAGTCTGCGCCCGGTAATATGTCTTCGATATCCTGCATTCCTGAACCCCGGCCGCGCCATGCGGCAGGGGCCACCTTCCTCTTTTTCCGAGAAACCGGAAACGCGACAAACCGCCGCTTAGCCGTGCGTCATGCGCTTCAGGACATTGGTGCGCCAGTAGAACTGGTGAACCAGAACGGCGACGACGTGACCGGCGATCAACACCCACATCAGCGCCTTGAAGGGTCCGGAATGCAGCTGCCCGGCCGGCTGAGCGCCGAAGTAATAAGCGGCAATACCGGACAGGGGCAGGACGAGGAACAGGGCATAAAAGGTGAAATGCGCCACCTTCGCCGCAATCTGAAACGGCCGCGGTTCTTCGTTGGGATGCGGCGGCACGCCCTGGAAGAAGCACAGACAGAGGCGCAGCACCGCAAGCAACAGAATGGTGAAGCCGACATAGGCGTGAATATTGGCCGAAGATACCTGTTCCGGCGTCAGTGTTTCGCCCCGCCGCATCAGCCGGTAGGCATGTTCCATCCCATCGGGAAACAAGAGGTTGAAGAAGATCAGAAGCGCCATCGCCCAATGAATGATGCGCTGCGGAACGGTGAAGGAAACTTGACTTGGAAACGCCATTTTATTGCCTTTTATCAAAAGGTTAGACAGGCTATGGCGCGAGTATGGAAAACCCCGGCCTGCATGGCAAGCCGGGGTTTGGCAGATGACTGAAATTTAATGTTGGAGCAGCGGGCTCCACAACCGATCACATGTGGATCGGCTTGAAGAAGGTCGCGAGCGCAGCTTCCTTCACGGCTTCCGACATGGTCGGATGTGCATGGCAGGTGCGGCCGAGATCTTCCGAAGAACCGCCGAATTCCATCAGCACGGTGATTTCGTGGATCATTTCGCCAGCGCCGAAGCCGACGATGTGGCCGCCGAGAACCCGGTCGGTTTCCTTGTCGGCAAGGATCTTCACGAAACCATCCGTCACCTGCATGGCGCGGGCGCGGCCATTGGCGGTGAAGGGGAACTTGCCGACCTTGTAGGCGACGCCAGCAGCCTTCAGTTCTTCCTCGGTCTTGCCGACGGACGCGATTTCCGGCTGCGTATAGACCACAGCCGGAATGACGTCGTAATTCACATGGCCATGCTGGCCGGCGAGGATTTCCGCGAGAGCAACACCCTCGTCTTCCGCCTTGTGCGCCAGCATCGGGCCCTTCACCACGTCGCCTATCGCATAGATGCCGTCGACATTGGTCTTGTAGTGACCGTCGATTTCAACGCGGCCGCGGCTGTCCAGCACAACGCCGGCTTCCGCGAGGCCGAGGCCTTCGGTGTAGGGCTTGCGGCCGGTGGAGATGAGAACAACGTTTGCTTCCAGCGTTTCGGCAGCGCCGCCCTTGACCGGCTCGAACACGACCTTTGCACCGGCGGCGGTCTTTTCAACAGCCGTCACCTTGGCGCCGAGCTTGAAATCGAGACCCTGTTTAGCCAGCAGACGCTGGGCCTGCTTGGAAACTTCACCATCCATGCCGCCGAGAATATTGTCGAGATATTCGACGACGGTAACCTTGGCGCCGAGACGCGACCAGACCGAACCGAGCTCGAGGCCGATGACGCCGCCGCCGACAACGATGAGCTTTTCCGGAACCTTGGAAAGAGCGATCGCACCGGTGGAGGAGACGATGACGCTTTCATCGATATCGACCTGAACGCCCGGAATGCCGGCAACATCCGAACCCGTGGCGATGACGATGTTCTTCGCTTCGATCTCCTGCGTCTCACCCTTGTCGTTGGTGACGGAAACCTTGCCGGCGGAGACCACCTTGCCGGTGCCCTGGAAGGCATCGATCTTGTTCTTCTTGAACAGGAAGGAAACGCCGTCGACATTGGCCTTCACCACGCCGTCCTTGTGGCCCATCATCTTTTCAAGATTAAGCTTGGGCGCGGCGACTTCGATACCGAGCGAATCGACGCCATGGGCGACATGCGCGAAGGTTTCGGACGCGTGCAGCAGCGCCTTGGAGGGGATGCAGCCGACATTGAGGCAGGTACCTCCATAGGTCGCGCGCTTTTCGATGACAGCGACCTTCAGGCCGAGCTGTGCCGCCTTGACCGCGCAAACATAACCGCCGGGGCCGGTGCCGATTACAACTACATCATATGCCATATTCTGGTTCCTGCTTTATAGGGGCAAAATATCGGATCAATGCCCAGCTTCCGTTTGACCTGAAACTCAGGCCGCTTTTTCCGTTGCGAGTTTTATACCGAGAGCGATGAAGACCACACCGCTGGTGCGGTCGATCCATTGGCTGGCGCGCTGAAATGCGGCGCGCATGCGCGGCGTCGTCATGAACAGGCTGACACCGACGAACCACAGGATAAGGCAGCTCGCCATGACGAGCCCGTATCCGAACTTGATGGCGACCGGCGTGTGAGCGTGAACCACCGTCGAAAAGATCGACAGGAAGAAAAACACCGGCTTGGGATTGAGTGCATTGGCGGCAAAACCGAGCGTAAAGGCCTTAAGCGCGGTCTGGCTGCTTTTCGCCTGAACGCCTTCACCTTCAGCGGCGGGCAATTCGGTCTTGCCGGCGCGCAGCGCCTTGATGCCGATATAGATCAGATAGGCGACACCCAGCCATTTGACGATGTTGAAGATATAGATCGACTGAGAAATGATGAGGCCAAGTCCGAGGATCGTATAGGTGACGTGGAACATCAGAGACGTCCCAACCCCGAAGCTGGTGATGATGGCCTGCTTGCGACCATGCACCATTGCCTGGCGCATCACCATAGCGAGATCAGCGCCGGGCGAGACGATCGCAAAGGAAAAGATCGCCATCAGGGATGCAAGTTCGATGAGATATTGATGCATCACGAGCCGCCTTCAAAACATCAGCACGATAAACATGAGTGCCAGACCAAGCATTGAGCCCAGCCAGACGAACGAGCGGATATAAGGAACGCCCGTAAGATAAAGCGGGATATAGACAACACGGCAGATCAGCCAGAGCCAGGCACCAATAAGCGCTAGCCCGGATGGGTCACCCGCCATGATAACGCCGAAGGCGAGTGCCACAAAAGCCGGATAGGTCTCCCGGAAATTCGCCGATGCGCGCGAAGCGCGACCGGAGAGCTTGCCCTGTGGCTTCTGCTCACCGTCCCTAGGACCCGCATTCCATTCACGACCCAACTCTCTGGTCGCCATCATCCCCTGTAACAGGACATGCACGACGAGAAGAAGAACGCTTAGACCGATAAGCGGTAAAAAAGGTGAAGCGGCAAGAAATGTCGGCTGCACGTCTGCTCTCCCGGGTGGTCTTTCAGCGGGGCTTCACTTGAAACCCCGCTGAAACGAAAAGCAAAACCGATTAAAGATCGAGAACCAGACGTTCCGGATCTTCCAGGCTTTCCTTGACGCGAACGAGGAAAGTCACGGCTTCCTTGCCGTCAACGATACGGTGATCGTAGGAGAGCGCAAGATACATCATCGGACGGATGACGACCTGACCGCCGATGGCGACCGGACGCTCCTGGATCTTGTGCATGCCGAGAATGCCCGACTGCGGTGCATTGAGGATCGGCGAGGACATCAGCGAACCGTAGACGCCGCCATTGGTGATGGTGAAGGTGCCGCCCTGCATGTCGGCCATGCCGAGCGAACCGTCACGCGCCGCCTTGGCGAGGCGGCCGAGTTCCTTTTCGACACCGGCGATGGAGAGCTGGTCGGCATCGCGGATAACCGGAACGACGAGGCCCTTGTCGGTGCCGACAGCCATGCCGACGTGACAATAGTTCTTGTAGATGATGTCCGTTCCGTCGATTTCCGCGTTGACGGCGGGCAGTTCCTTCAGCGCGTGGGTAACAGCCTTGGTGAAGAAGCCCATGAAGCCGAGCTTGACGCCATGCTTCTTCTCGAACACATCCTTGTAACGGTTGCGCAGGTCCATGACCGCGCTCATGTCCACCTCGTTATAGGTGGTCAGCATGGCGGCGGTGTTTTGCGCGTCCTTCAGACGACGGGCGATCGTCTGACGAAGGCGGGTCATCTTCACGCGCTCTTCGCGAACGGCATCCTGCTCGGCGGAAACCGGACGGGGTGCAGCGGCCGGAGCGGGAGCGGCAACCTGTGCCGAAACGCCCTTGGCGACAGCGGCAAGAACATCACCCTTCAGAACCTGACCGCGCTTGCCCGAACCGTCGACCTGATCGGCGGACAGGTTGTTTTCAGCAAGCAGCTTGCCGGCGGCAGGTGCAGGCGGCATGGAGCCGGTTGCCGGTGCGGCAACGGCGGCAGGTGCCGGTGCGGCAGCCGCAGCAGGCTTTGCCGGTTCTGCGGCAGGTGCGGAGGTCGCAGCGCCGGCAGCACCTTCGGCGATCTGGCCGAGAAGCGCGTCGAGACCGACGGTTTCGCCGTTCTGCGCAACGATTTCGGTGAGAACGCCGGACGCAGGCGCCGGGACTTCGACGGTAACCTTGTCGGTTTCCAGTTCAACGAGAGGTTCGTCGGCCTTGACGGTGTCGCCGACCTTCTTGAACCAGGTGCCGACGGTCGCTTCGCTGACGGATTCGCCGAGGGTTGGTACGCGGATTTCAGTGGCCATGATCTAGTTCCGTTATTCAGGTGTCTTTTTTGCGGGGCGGTGCGGGAGAGTTTTCACTCTCCCAGCGCGTCTTCCAGGAACGCAGCAAGCTGCGCCAGGTGCTTGGACATCAGGCCGGTCGCCGGAGAGGCGGCAGCCGGACGGCCCGTGTAACGGACCTTCTGGTACTTGGCGTCGATATGCGCCAGAACCCATTCCAGGTAAGGATCGATGAACGACCACGCACCCATGTTCTTCGGCTCTTCCTGGCACCAGACCATTTCCGCATTGCGGAAGCGCGACAGCTCGTTGATGAGCGCCTTGGCCGGGAACGGATAGAGCTGTTCGATACGCAGCAGGTAGATATCGTCGATACCGCGCTTTTCGCGTTCCTCGAGCAGATCGTAATAGACCTTGCCCGTGCACATGACGACGCGGCGGATCTTCGAATCCTTCTGCAGCTTGATCGGGCCGTCCTTGATGACCTCGGCATCGTCCCACAGGAGACGGTGGAAGGAGGACTCGCCTGCAAGCTCGGCCAGCGAAGAGGTGGCGCGCTTGTGACGCAGCAGCGACTTCGGCGTCATCAGGATCAGCGGCTTGCGGAAGTCGCGCTTCACCTGGCGGCGCAGGATGTGGAAGTAGTTGGCCGGGGTCGTGCAGTTGGCAACCTGCATGTTGTCTTCGGCGCACATCTGCAGCCAGCGCTCCAGACGGGCGGACGAGTGTTCCGGGCCCTGACCTTCATAACCATGCGGCAGAAGGCAGACGAGACCGGACATGCGCAGCCACTTGCGTTCACCCGACGAGATGAACTGGTCGAACACGACCTGAGCACCGTTCGCGAAGTCGCCGAACTGGGCTTCCCAGAGCGTCAACGCATTCGGACGGGCGAGCGAGTAACCGTATTCGAAACCGAGAACGGCCTCTTCCGAAAGCATCGAGTTGATGACTTCGTAACGAGCCTGCGTCGGCGCAAGGTTTGCCAGCGGGATGTAGCGTTCTTCGGTTTCCTGATCATAGAGAACCGAGTGACGCTGCGAGAAGGTGCCGCGTTCGCAATCCTGACCAGAAAGGCGGATCTTGTGGCCGTCAACGACGAGCGAACCGAAAGCGAGCGCTTCCGCCATTGCCCAGTCGATGCCTTCACCCGTCTCGACCATCTGCGAGCGGTTTTCCATGAAGCGCTGGATCGTGCGGTGAGCGCTGAAGCCTTCCGGGATGGTCGACAGCTTCTTGCCGATCTCCTTCAGCTGCTTCATCGGCACACCAGTCTTGCCGCGACGCTGCTCATCGGCATTGTCGGCAGCGCGCAGACCCGACCACTGGCCGTCCAGCCAGTCGGCCTTGTTCGGCTTGTAGGACTGGCCCGCCTCGAATTCCTGTTCCAGATGAGCGCGCCAGTCGGCCTTCATCTTCTCGAATTCGCCTTCGTTGATCAGGCCTTCGGCGATCAAACGGTCAGCGTAGATGCGCGCCACGGTCTTGTGGCCGCGGATGACCTTGTACATCTTCGGCTGCGTGAACGCCGGCTCGTCGCCTTCGTTGTGGCCGAAGCGGCGGTAGCAGAACATGTCCACGACGACGGGCTTGTGGAACTTCATACGGTATTCGGTCGCAACCTTGGCCGCATAGGTCACAGCTTCCGGATCGTCACCGTTGACATGGAAGATCGGCGCTTCGATCATCTTGGCAACGTCGGACGGATAGGGCGACGAACGCGAGAAGGCCGGGTTCGTCGTGAAGCCGATCTGGTTGTTGATGATGAAGTGCATGGTGCCCGCAACGCGGTGACCGCGCAGACCGGAAAGACCGAGAATTTCAGCAACCACGCCCTGACCGGCAAAAGCGGCATCGCCATGCAGAAGCAGCGGCAGAACCTTGGCGCGCTCGGAAAGCGGAATGATATCGCCGTCCCACTGCTTGGCCAGCTGGTCCTGCTTGGCGCGGGCCTTGCCCATGACGACAGGGTTGACGATTTCAAGGTGCGACGGGTTGGCCGTCAGCGACAGGTGAACCTTGTTGCCGTCGAATTCGCGGTCGGAGGAGGCACCGAGGTGGTACTTCACGTCGCCCGAACCTTCGACATCGTCAGGCTTGAACGAACCGCCCTTGAACTCGTGGAACACGGCGCGATGCGGCTTGCCCATCACGTTGGTCAGAACGTTCAGGCGACCGCGGTGAGCCATGCCGAGAACGACTTCTTCCAGACCTTCCTGGCCGCCACGCTTGATGATCTGCTCCAGCGCCGGGATCAGCGATTCACCGCCATCGAGGCCGAAACGCTTGGTGCCCTTGAAACGCACGTCGAGGAACTGCTCGTAACCTTCGGCTTCGACCAGCTTGGACAGAATGGCCTTCTTGCCTTCAGCCGTGAAGGCAACGCCCTTGTCCGGACCTTCGATGCGCTCCTGAATCCAGCCTTTTTCTTCCGGACTGGACATGTGCATGAATTCGACGCCGATGGTAGAGCAGTAGGTGCGCTCCAGAATATCGATCATCTCGCGCACGGTCGCATATTCGAGGCCGAGCACGTTATCGATGAAAATCTTGCGGTCGTAGTCGCTTTCCTCGAAGCCGTAGGACTTCGGCGACAGCTCGTTGTAATCCTCAACCGCGACCGCGATGCCGAGCGGATCGAGCTTGGCATGCAGGTGGCCGCGCATGCGGTAGGCGCGGATCATCATGATGGCGCGAACGCTGTCACGGGTCGCCTGCAGAACTTCCGCCTGGCTGACCGGCTTGCCGGTGTCAGCGCTCTTGGCCTCAGCTTTCGCCTGAACCTTCTTCTCGATGGCCTTTTCGACCGTGGCCCAGTTGCCGTCGAGTGCGGATACCAGTTCGCCATTCGCCGGGATCGGCCAGTTGGCGCGCTTCCAGGAGGCGCCCTTGGCCGCCTTCTTCACGTCTTCCGGATTATCGGACAACGCCTTGAAGAAGCTCTGCCACTCCGGCGACACGGAAGAGGGGTCCTCTTCGTACCGGGCATAGAGCTGCTCGATATAGGCTGCATTCGCGCCGTCCAGAAACGACGTGATCTGAAACTGCTCGTTCGCTTCTTGCCTTGCCATTGTGTTCTTGCGGACTTATCCGTCCGCCTCCTCGATGCCGTTAGGGCCGTTCGCCGGCCTGCCGCTTTGATTATTGCTGTCTGCCGCCGGGGCGGTATGCCGTTCTGTCTGTCGTTCCTTGCGGCATCGGGCAGCGTGGCATTGAAGCCGCGCCGCCCGTTACCGATGTCATGTGGTCTCAGCCCTTGAGGACTTCAACCAGCGTCTTGCCGAGGCGCGCCGGGGAAGGCGATACCTTGATGCCCGCTGCTTCCATGGCAGCAATCTTGGACTCTGCGTCACCCTTGCCGCCGGAAACGACAGCGCCGGCGTGGCCCATGGTGCGACCCTTCGGAGCCGTACGGCCTGCGATGAAGCCGGCCATCGGCTTCTTGCGGCCCTTCTTGGCTTCGTCGATCAGGAACTGTGCCGCATCTTCTTCAGCCGAGCCGCCGATTTCGCCGATCATGATGATCGACTGCGTGGCGTCGTCAGCGAGGAACATTTCAAGCACGTCGATGAACTCGGTGCCCTTGACCGGGTCGCCGCCGATGCCGACAGCAGTGGTCTGGCCGAGGCCTTCGTTGGAGGTCTGGAACACGGCTTCATAGGTGAGCGTGCCCGAACGCGAAACGATACCGACCGAACCCTTGCGGAAGATGGAGCCCGGCATGATGCCGATCTTGCATTCTTCCGGCGTCAGGATACCCGGGCAGTTCGGGCCGAGCAGGCGCGACTTGGAGCGGTCGAGGCGAGCCTTGACGCGAACCATGTCCATGACCGGGATACCTTCGGTGATGCAGGTGATGAACGGAATTTCCGCATCGATGGCTTCGATGATGGCATCTGCTGCACCTGCCGGCGGAACGTAGATCACGGATGCGTCTGCACCGGTCTTTTCCTTGGCTTCGGCAACCGTTGCGAAGATCGGCAGGCTCTCACCCTTGGAGCCGGTCCAGGTTTCGCCACCCTTCTTCGGGTGAATACCACCAACCATCTGCGTACCGTAATAGGCAAGCGCCTGTTCGGTGTGGAAGGTGCCGGTCTTGCCGGTCAGACCCTGAACGAGGATCTTCGTGTCTTTATTAACAAGAATAGACATTATTTCCGGTCCCTCAATTAGCCGTTGATCGCCGCGACGATCTTCTTGGCTGCGTCGTCCAGATCGTCAGCAGCCGTAATCGCAAGGCCAGATTCGTTGAGAAGCTTCTTGCCAAGTTCGACGTTGGTGCCTTCAAGGCGAACGACGAGCGGAACCTGCAAACCGACTTCCTTCACCGCGGCGATGACGCCCTCGGCGATAACGTCGCACTTCATGATGCCGCCGAAGATGTTGACGAGGATACCCTCGACCTTCGGGTCGGCAGTGATGATCTTGAAAGCTGCCGCAACCTTCTCCTTGCCGGCGCCGCCGCCGACGTCGCAGAAGTTAGCCGGCTCTTTGCCGTAAAGCTTGATGATGTCCATGGTCGCCATGGCAAGGCCAGCGCCGTTGACCATGCAACCGATGTTGCCGTCGAGCGCTACGTAAGCGAGGTCCCACTTGGAGGCTTCGATTTCCTTGGCGTCTTCTTCGGTCTCGTCGCGCAGCGCCTTGACGTCGTCATGGCGGAACAGCGCGTTGCCGTCGAAGGACATCTTGGCGTCGAGAACGCGCAGATGGCCATTTTCCATGACGATCAGCGGGTTAACCTCGAGGAGAGCCATGTCCTTCTCGTTGAAGGCCTTGTAGAGGATCGGGAACAGCGCCTTGGCGTCTTCGGCTGCAACGCCGTCAAGCTCGAGAGCCTTGGAGATCGCGGCAACGTCAGCGTCGCTCACACCCTTTTCCGGGTTGATGGCGATGGTATGGATCTTTTCGGGCGTGTCGTGGGCGACAGCTTCGATATCCATGCCGCCTTCAGTGGAAACCACGAAAGCAACCTGACCGACCGAACGGTCCACCAGCAGCGAGCAATAGAGTTCGCGGGCAATATCAGCGCCGTCTTCGATGTAGAGACGGTTGACCTGCTTGCCGGCTTCACCGGTCTGCGCCGTGACCAGCGTGTTACCGAGCATGTCCTTGGCGTGGGAAACGACTTCGTCGATGGACTTCGCCAGACGAACGCCGCCCTTGGCGTCGGGGCCGAGTTCCTTGAACTTGCCCTTACCGCGGCCACCAGCATGGATCTGGCTCTTGACGACGTAGAGCGGGCCGGGAAGCTGCTTTGCAGCAGCTTCGGCTTCTTCGACCTTGAGAATGGCGACGCCTTCAGCAACCGGCGCGCCGTAGCCCTTCAGAAGAGCCTTGGCCTGATATTCGTGAATATTCATGGAATAATCCCTGTTTGGAGCCGCTAGGCTATTACTTCAGCGACGGAGCGATGTTGACGCAGGCTTCGCAAAGACCCGCGACAGCGCCGACGGATTTCTGGAAGGCGGCTTCTTCTTCCTTGTTGAGTTCGATCTCGATGATGCGCTCAATACCGCCGGCGCCGATGATGGTCGGCACGCCGACATACATGTCGTCAACGCCATACTGGCCCGAGAGATGGGCAGCGGCGGGCAGAACGCGCTTCTTGTCCTTGAGGTAGGATTCAGCCATTTCGATTGCCGAAGCAGCCGGCGCATAATAGGCCGAACCGGTCTTCAAGAGGCCGACGATTTCCGCGCCGCCGTCACGGGTGCGCTGGATGATCTGCTCGAGGCGCTCGGCGGTCAGCCAGCCCATCTTGACGAGATCGGTCAGCGGAACGCCGGCAACGGTGGAGTAGCGGGCGAGCGGAACCATGGTGTCGCCATGACCGCCGAGAACGAAAGCGGTGACATCTTCAACCGAAACGTTGAACTCTTCGGCGAGGAACAGGCGGAAACGGGCGCTGTCGAGAACGCCGGCCATGCCGACGACCTTGTTCTTCGGCAGGCCGGAGAACTTCTGCAGTGCCCAGACCATCGCGTCGAGCGGGTTGGTGATGCAGATGACGAAAGCGTTCGGGGCATATTTCTTGATGCCGGCGCCGACCTGCTCCATGACCTTGAGGTTGATGCCGAGAAGATCGTCACGGCTCATGCCAGGCTTGCGGGCAACGCCAGCGGTGACGATGCAGACGTCAGCACCTTCGATGGCGGCGTAATCGGAAGCGCCGGTGAGCTTTGCATTGAAGCCTTCAACCGGGCCGGACTGGGCAATATCCAGACCCTTGCCCTGCGGGATGCCGTCGGCAATATCGAAGAGGACGATATCGCCCAGTTCCTTCAGGCTGGCGAGATGCGCCAGCGTGCCGCCGATCATGCCAGAACCAATAAGTGCAATTTTTTTGCGAGCCATCGAATGCTTCCTCTTGAGCTTCAATTCAATTTCACCGCGCCAAACCGGCAGCCAAATTGTCGCACTCCGATTAGCCCCATTGGCTAAAATTGGCAACAGATTCTTTTCCGGTGAATATTTTCAATCGTTTAGATCATTATTTTCTTACGTAAACGTAAGAAAATACGTCACGAAAGTGTCAAACTTTCTGGCGTTTTTCGTGATGCAGCGCCAGATAATCCGCACTACGCATTTCGAACAGGCGCGAGGCGGTGCGATCGAACTCGAAACCTTCTGTTCCCTTGCGCTTGCCGAGAAGGTCTTCCGGCATGGCGGCAGCGGAGGCAAAAAGCCGAACGCTGTGGTCGTAAAGCGCATCGATGAGGATGATGAAACGCTTGGTCTCGTTGCGCTTGTCCGCGTTCAAAAACGGAATGTGATCGATGAAGACCGTATCGAAACGATTGGCGATGGCAAGGAAGTCGGAAGCCCCAAGCGGCTTTTCGCAAAGATCGGAAAAGGAAAAGCGAGCCACCCGGCCGCTGGCACGCGGCACCAGAATGGAACGGCCCTTCATCGGTATCTCGGTCGGTGCAACGAGGTGACCGGCAATCATGTGCCGCCAGGCCATGTCCATCGCCTGATCCGCCGAACCGTCGAGCGGCGTGACGTAGACGGGAAGGCTTTCCAGCTTCTCCATCCGGTAGTCGGTGGGGCTATCCAGCGTCACCACCTCAACATGTTTTTTCAAGAGATCGACGAAAGGCAGGAACAGGCCGCGATTGAGACCATCCTTGTAGAGATTGTCCGGCACGACGTTGGAGGTCGTCACCAATGTGCAGCCATTGGCGAACAGCTCGCTGAACAGCCGCGCAAGGATCATCGCATCGGCAATATCAGTGACCGTAAATTCGTCGAAGCATAAAAGCTCCGCTTCCGCCAGGAGCTGGGCGGCGACGGGCGGAATCGGATCGGCCTGTTTGGTTTCGCCATTCTTCAGCTTCTGCCGATGTGCATGCACGCGATTGTGCACATCCGCCATGAATTCGTGAAAATGGCAGCGCCGTTTGGAGGAAACGGGCGCCATCTCGTAGAACATGTCCATCAGCATCGTCTTGCCGCGGCCAACGCTGCCATAGACATATAGTCCCTTGACGGCGGCGGCAGGTCCGGACTTGCGCGCAAACATCCAGCCGAGCGCGCTCTTCTTCTTGGCGGGCTTGCGCGCCTTCAGATCGGCAAGGATACGGTCCAGATGCGCCGCCACGCCAAGCTGGGCGGCATCGGCCTGCAAGGTGCCAGCTGCCGTCAATGCGTTGAGCTGTTCAACGACACTATGATTGTAATCGGGCAAGGGCTTCATGGATAAACGCCTCGGACGCGGGCGCACAAAGGCACCCGCGACGAATGGACAGGCTTAGAGCGAAAAGAGCGTTCCGGCTGCACCGGAAAGACTCATCGGCTGAGGCTGAGCGGCTGGCCGCTATTGGTGGTGCCATCAAAGCGCGCATCGGCACTTTTGTAGACGCGGCCGATCGTGTCACCCGAACGGTTCTTGAAGAGAACCATCTTGCCGGACACTTCCCAGGACCCCATCGCCGTCAGCTCGCCCGCACAACCGCGCGTGCCGCCACGCGAGCCGCTGCCGAGGTTGGTGAGTGTCAGGAACATGTCGCAATTGGCGCCGCCATTGGAAACGCGCCAGTTGCCGACCATGGATTCCTTGGTAACGTCAAGTGCGGCCGCCGGCGGAGCGGCAGAAGCGACGTTGGTTCCGCCAGGGGCGGCCGAGGCAGGTGCCGACGGGAACTGGCTGCCCGTGGCGCCACCGGGCGGCGGCAGGGCGCCGGACTGGACGGAGGGCACCGGCTGCGCCTGCAAAGGCGGCGTATAACCGGGATTGTTGCTGCCGTTGTTGTTGTAATCGTAGGAGGTACGTTGGCAACCGGCGAGAGTCATCACAACCGCAAGGCCCGTCACCACATATCTGAATTGCATATCAAGCTCCCGATTCTCTCGCTTCCGGAAAGATCATGATCAAACAAGAAGGCTGAATTATTACCAAAGCCTTATCTTGCGCAAGCGATGGCCGGGATAATTACCATTTCGGTCGATTTTTACCGAATTTTCCCACGCCGGGTTGTAAAAAGGGCCGCGGTCGAGACCGCGGCCCGCTAGATTTTCTGTCGTCAGCGAATCGCCTTTAAACTCGGCGCTCGACCATCATCTTCTTTATTTCCGCGATGGCCTTGGCCGGGTTCAGACCCTTCGGGCAAGCCTGCGCGCAGTTCATGATGGTGTGGCAGCGGTAAAGGCGGAACGGGTCCTCGAGATTATCGAGACGCTCGCCGGTTGCCTCATCGCGGCTGTCGATCAGCCAGCGATAGGCCTGCAGCAGAACGGCCGGACCGAGATAACGGTCGCCATTCCACCAGTAGCTGGGACAGGAGGTGGAGCAGCAGGCGCAGAGAATGCACTCATAAAGACCATCCAGCTTCAGGCGGTCTTCATGGCTCTGCTTCCATTCCTTGGCCGGCGTCGGCGAAACCGTCTTCAGCCAGGGCTCGATGGAACGATGCTGGGCGTAGAAGTTCGACAGATCGGGAACGAGGTCCTTCACGACAGGCATATGCGGCAGCGGATAAACCTTCACCGTGCCGTTGATCTCTTCCATGCCCTTGGTGCAGGCGAGCGTATTGGTGCCGTCGATGTTCATGGCGCAGGAGCCGCAGATGCCTTCGCGGCAGGAGCGGCGCAGCGTCAGCGTCGGGTCGATGTTGTTTTTGATGTAAAGAAGCGCGTCGAGAACCATCGGCCCGCAATCGTCGACATCGATATAATAGGTATCGATGCGCGGGTTCTGGCCGTCATCCGGGTTCCAGCGATAGATGCGGTATTCGCGCACATTCTTGGCGCCGTCCGGCTTCGGCCAGACCTTGCCTTCGCTGATCTGGGAATTCTTGGGGAGAGCGAGTTCAACCATATCCAGTTCCTCAAATCAGTAGACGCGCGCCTTCGGCTCGATCTTTTTAGGATCGATGCCGTCGGCGATCAGGTCAGTGTGAACAGGGCGATAGTCGAGTTTCACGTCGCCTTCCGGGCTGACCCAGGCAAGCGTGTGCTTGCGCCAGTTCACGTCGTCGCGACCGGCGAACGGACCGTCGACGAAATCCTCGCGGGCGTGCGAACCGCGGCTTTCCTTGCGCGCTTCCGCGCCATAGACCGTGGTGATCGCATTGGCCATGAGGTTGTGCAGCTCGAGCGTCTCGACCAGATCGGAGTTCCAGACCATCGAACGGTCGGTGACCTTGACGTCAGGCAGTTCCTTCCAGATGGCGGAAAGACGCTGGCAGCCGCTTTCCAGCGATTCCTGCGTGCGGAACACGGCCGCATCGTCCTGCATGGCGCGCTGCATCTTGTCGCGCAGCACCGCCGTCGGCGTCGAGCCGTTGGCGTAACGCAGGCTGTCGAAACGCTCCATGATCTTGTCGCAGGCAGCCGTATCGAGAGCGGGAACAGCCTCATCACGATTGATGACCTGAGCGGCACGGATCGCCGCTGCACGGCCGAAGACCACCAGGTCGATCAGCGAGTTGGAACCGAGGCGGTTCGCACCATGAACCGAGGCGCAACCGGCTTCGCCAACAGCCATCAGGCCGGGCGCGATGCGTTCCGGGTTGTTGGCATCGGCATTCAGCACTTCACCCCAATAGTTGGTCGGAATGCCGCCCATATTGTAGTGAACCGTCGGCAGGACCGGGATCGGCTCGCGGGTGACGTCAACGCCGGCGAAAATCTTCGCGCTTTCGGAAATGCCCGGAAGACGCTCATGCAGGATTGCCGGATCGAGGTGATCGAGGTGAAGGAAGATGTGGTCCTTGTTCTTGCCGACGCCGCGGCCTTCACGGATTTCCATCGTCATGCAGCGCGAGACAACGTCACGCGAGGCGAGATCCTTCGCAGAAGGCGCATAACGCTCCATGAAGCGTTCGCCTTCGGAGTTGACGAGATAACCGCCTTCGCCGCGTGCACCCTCGGTAATCAGGCAGCCTGCGCCATAAATGCCGGTCGGGTGGAACTGTACGAATTCCATGTCCTGAAGCGGCAGGCCGGCGCGGGCGATCATGCCGCCGCCGTCGCCGGTGCAGGTATGGGCCGAGGTGGCGGAGAAATAGGCGCGGCCGTAACCGCCGGTCGCCAGCACCACCATCTTGGCGGAGAAGCGATGGATCGTGCCGTCATCGAGGTTCCAGGCGACGACGCCGGTGCAGCGGCCGTCCGGAGACATGATGAGGTCGAGCGCGAAATATTCGATGAAGAATTCGGCATTGTTGCGCAGCGACTGGCCATAAAGCGTGTGCAGAATGGCGTGGCCGGTACGGTCGGCGGCGGCGCAGGTGCGCTGCACCGGCGGGCCTTCGCCGTAATTCTGCATGTGACCACCGAACGGGCGCTGGTAGATCTTGCCTTCTTCGTTGCGCGAGAAAGGCACGCCGTAATGTTCCAGCTCATAGACCGCCTTCGGCGCTTCCATGGCGAGATATTGCATCGCGTCGACGTCACCCAACCAGTCGGAACCCTTTACGGTGTCGTAAAGGTGCCACTGCCAACAGTCGGGCGTCATGTTGGTGAGCGATGCGGCAATGCCGCCCTGCGCCGCGACCGTGTGCGAGCGCGTCGGGAAAACCTTGGTGATACAGGCTGTGCGGAAACCCTGTTCCGCCATGCCGAGCGTTGCGCGCAGACCCGCGCCGCCGGCGCCCACCACGATCACGTCGTAGGAGTGATCGACATAGGTGTAGGCCTTGCCATTCTGGGATGGTGAACTGATCGATGCCATGGCGGGATTATCCTGCGAATGCGATTTTCAGAATGGCGAAGATGCAAAGACCGCCAATGAGAATCGCGAAAAACATATTGAGCATCAGAAGAACGAGCTTCAAAACCTCGGCGTGAATGTAGTCTTCAATGATGACCTGCATGCCGAGCTTCATGTGGATGAGGCCGGAAACCAAAACCAGAGCCATGATGACCGCAACGAGCGGGTTCGACAGCGCCGAAACGACTTCCGGATAGGGCGCACCGGCATATCTGATGAGGAAGACGACAAAGAAGGTGAGCAGCGGAACGTTGGCGACCGCAGTCACGCGCTGACGCCAGAAATGGTCGGTGCCTTCCTTGGCGGAGCCGAGGCCGCGAACCTTTCCGAGAGGTGTACGCATATCCATGAAAAATCTCCTCAGCGCACGATCAGGGCAATGACCCAGATCAGCGCGGTCAGACAGATCGACACCACCCACGAGGCCTTCGCCAGCTTGGTGGTAAAGTGCTTTTCGAAGCCGTAGCCCAGATCCCACATGAAATGGCGAAGGCCGCCAAGCATGTGATGAACCAGAGCCCAGGTGTATCCGATCAGGATGAGCCTGCCGATGATCGTACCCATCGCCCAGTTGACCCAGTCGTAATAGGCAGGACCCGAGGCGATAGCGATCAGCCACCAGGCAACCAGAAGCGTTCCGAAATAAAGCGCGCCGCCCGTGATGCGGTGCACGATGGATGCAACCATCGTCGGAATCAGCTTGTAAACTTGAAGATGCGGCGACAGAGGCCGGTTGTTAGTCGCATTCGCCATCAGAACCTCGCGGCGTTTTCCCGTGCGCCCATCAGACAGGACGCCCCCAAGCAACAGCACATGACGAAAGAATGTGCATTGCACCAACCGCGACGTTTAATCACATGGGAGCATCACGACAAGCACATTTCATGGCCGATTCCAATTTAATCGATTGGTTCGCGAATTTTTTTTGGAATTTTTTTGCGTCAAAATAAAAAATCGAGCGTTTCCAAGATTTACGCCCCTAAAATATTTACCTTTACGTAATTTATGAATCGTGTAATTTACCTTTGGTTAACCAAGAAAATCCGGAGAATGAGGCTCATGTTACAGCGCCGAATCGCCGCTTTGACCATGATGGTCGCAGGCGTCATTTTCACTGTGGTGCCTCCGGCGGCGGCAGAGAATTCTTATGGCCGCCGTGATTATCAGCACAACTATCAGCATCGTCAATCGCAGGTGAGCTTCTCAACGGACGGGCTGCCATCCACCCTCTCCGGCGGTACTTACGTGGGTGCGATATCGGCGCTACGCGTTCGCGGCAACGGCAATTATTTCGCAATCGGCGGCGGGCTTTCACGGAAAGGCGCAGCGGTTGCGACGGGCACGCAGCTTGCGCCAAAGGCGAAAATCATCAATGTCCGCGCTGAAACCGCTGGCGACGCCTGCGCCTATGAACATGGCGTCTGCATTATCCGGCCATAGAGTATTTCCGGTAAAAGCATGAAGCGGTTTTACTGCAAATGCGTGATGCGCTGATCAGATGAAACGCCACACTGTGGTCTTCTTCACTTCGCTGTCTTCCAGCGCCCGCGTCACCGGCACCTGATAGGTCGCCTCCGCGCGGAGCCGCTCTTTGGGCAAATAAGCGCGTCCGGGATCGCCGACTAGGATGGTCACGCCCTTTTCCGTCAGTTCCAGAAACCACGGTACGAGAAGTTCGGCAAAGGCACGGTCGTAAAATACGTCGCCGGCCAGCAGAACATCCGCTTCAACCGCTTTCCCAACCAGATCGAGCCCGGTGAAAGCAACGTCCACGCCATTGAGAGCCGCATTCAGCCGAATGGCCGCCTCTGTCCAGGGATCGATATCGGCCGCCAGAACCGCACCGGCGCCCGCCTTTGCCGCAGCGATGGCGACCAGACCGGAGCCGCTGGCGAAATCCAGCACGCGCCTGCCGGAAACGCTGTCGGGATGATCGAGAACGTAGCGGGCAAGCCCCTGCCCGCCGGCCCAGGCGAAGGCCCAGAAGGGCGGCGGCAGACCGATCGCTTCCAGCTCCTCCTCCGTCTTCAGCCACAGCTCATGGGCTTCGGTGGCGAGATGAAGACGCAACTCCGGCACATGCGGCGGATGCATGATGGCGGTATTGTCGAGAATGAAGCGTTCGGGATCGGTCCTCACCGAAGCATCAGTCCGGTGACTTCGGTGGATTGGCGAGACCGCCCATGCGGCAGACCTCGAGATATTCCTCTTCCGTCACCGGCTGCACGGAAAGCCGCATGGAAGTGACAAGCGACATCTTCGCCAGCTTCGGATTGGCTTTCACATCCTTCAGCGAAACGGGCTGCGGCATGTCGCAGACGGCGCGGATATCCACGCAATCCCATTTCAGATCGCCTTCGGCGGTCGAGTCCGGATGCGACAATGCGCAGACTTCGACGATGCCGACGACATCCAGCCCCTCATTGGAGTGATAGAAGAAACCCTTGTCGCCGATCTTCATGGCGCGCATGTTGTTGCGCGCCTGATAGTTACGCACGCCGGTCCATTCTTCGCCCGCCTCGCCCTTGGCCTTCTGCATTTCCCAGGACCATTTGAACGGCTCGGACTTGTAAAGCCAGTAATTCGCCATGTCCGGTCATGCTCCCGGATTGTTGAAGACCCAATTATAGGGCTTCACGTCAACGCTTTCGAACAGGCCGGCCTTGGCGTAGGGATCGGCATCGGCGAGAGCCTTCGCGGCATCGATATCGGCGGCGTCAACGATCACGAGGCTGCCATTCGGCTTGCCTTCGGCATCCAGAAACGGACCGGCGATCTTCAGCGTGCCCTCGGCATTCAGCTTGTTCAGGTGCTCCAGATGCGCCGGGCGCGTTTCCATGCGCACATTCAGATGGCCGGGCTTGTCCTTGCAGATAAAGGCAAACAGCATTTTCGTCTCCTCGTTAAAACATGTCTTCCAAACGCGTCAGCGGTTTGGAGCGAAGACCCGCCCTCATTCGGTGGTGATGGGCCGTGTCATCAATTGTTGCATGGCGCTCGCCACATCCAGATTGCCGTCAATAATAGCGGCCACCGCTTCGGTAACCGGCATGTCGACAGCGTGACTTTCCCCGAGCCGGGCGGCGACGGCTGCCGCAAAAGCGCCCTCCACCAGCCCGCCGGACATGTCCTTGCCCTCACCCCGACCGAGCGCGATACCGAAACGCAGGTTTCGCGACTGGTGGCTGGTGGCGGTCAGCACCAGATCGCCAAGGCCCGAGAGGCCGCGCACCGTGTCCGCCTTCCCGCCCATCGCAACGATGAGACGCGACATTTCGGCAAGGCCGCGCGAAATCAACGCCGCCCGGGCGGAATCGCCAAGGCCCGCGCCTTCGACGATGCCGGCGGCAATAGCAAGAACATTCTTCAGCGCCCCGCCAAGCTGCACCCCGATGCGGTCGGTCGAGGCATAAAGCCGGAAGGTCTTGCCGGAAATCGTGGTCGCAAGCCGCTCGGCTATCACCGCATCTTCCGCCGCAATCGCCATGGCCGTCGGCAGGCCCCGTGCTATGTCGGCCGCAAAGCCCGGACCGGACAGAACCGCAATCGGATGATGCGGCAGTTCCGCTTCCAGAAGTTCTGTCAGCAGCCGGCCGGAGCTGCGGTCGATACCCTTGGCGCAGGTGACAATGATAGAGTCATTAGCCAGATAAGGACCGTAGTGACGGGCCGCATCGGCATGAGCCTGCGAGGGCATGGCGAAGAGGACGATGCCGGCGCCGGCCAGCACATCTGGCTCGGCGGAAAATTCAAGCGCATCCGGCAGATCGACGCCCGGCAGGGCCGCCTCGTGCACGCGCTCGCTCCTGAGGTCGGCCATCAGCGATGGGTCGCGGCCGAGCAGGGTCACGTCATGCCGGTTTTCCAGCGCGATGACCACAGCAAGCGCTGTTCCGAAGGCGCCGGCGCCGATGACGACGATTTTCTCCCGCTGCATCAGGCCTTGGCTCCCCTTTTACCGAAACCTATCAATGTCTCCGCGCTGCCATCCAGCGGCCAGCGCGAGCGCGGCGGGATTTCGAGCGGATCGGGGTCCCGGCCGTCCGCCATGCGCTCCAGCCCCGCCCAGGCGATCATCGCGGCATTATCGGTGCAGAGCCGGTGCGGCGGCGCGACGAAGCGGAAGCCATGGGTATCGCAAAGCGATTGCAGCGTCTGGCGGATTTCCTGATTGGCGGCAACACCGCCGGCGACGACCAGAGCAGGCTCTCTTTCTTTATGCGGAAATTCCTGGCTGAAACGGGCAAGGCCGCGGCCGATCCGATCCTTGAGCGTGCGCGACACCGCTTTCTGGAACGAGGCGCAGATATCGGCAATATCCTGCTCGGAAAGCGGCGCGATGGCGGTCGCCGCCTGCCGCACCGCCGTCTTCAGGCCGGAAAAGGAAAAATCGAGCCGTGCTTCGCCGACCATGGGACGCGGAAGCGGAAAGCGGTTCGGATCACCCTTCGCCGCCGCCTTCTCGACCGCAGGCCCACCCGGATAGGGCAGGCCCAGAAGTTTCGCGGTCTTGTCGAAGGCCTCCCCCAGCGCGTCATCGATGGTGGTGCCCCAACGCTCATAATCGCCCACGCCACGCACCAGCACCAGCTGGGTATGGCCGCCGGAGACGAGCAACATCAGATAGGGAAAAGACAGACCGTCGGTGAGGCGCGCCGTCAGCGCGTGGCCTTCCAGATGGTTGATGGCGTAAAGCGGCTTGCCGGCCGCCTTGGCGATGGCCTTGCCCGTCATCAAGCCCACCAGCAGGCCGCCTATGAGGCCGGGGCCGGAGGTGGCGGCGATGGCGTCGACATCGGCAAGGGTCACGCCCGCCTGCTCCAGCGCTTCTTCCACCAGCGTATCCAGCGCCTCGACATGGGCGCGCGCGGCAATTTCCGGCACCACGCCGCCATAGGCGCTGTGTTCCTCAAGCTGCGACAAAACGACGTCGGAGACGATCTCGCCATGGCCGTCCGCATGCCGAACCACAATGGATGCAGCGGTTTCGTCACAGCTTGTCTCTATGCCGAGGATACGAAGAAAGGGGGTCATCAAATCTGTTCGTTCATTGCGATCATGCGCTGAGTTGGTCTAAGACAACTCCGGTAACAATGGATAGACGCGGATGCAAACAAAACCTTTCCGAATCGGCACGCGCGGCAGCCCGCTGGCGCTCGCGCAGGCTTACGAGACGCGCAACCGGCTGATGGCGGCGCATGGCCTGCCGGAAGAAATGTTCGAAATCGTCGTGCTGTCCACCAAGGGCGACCGGATAACCGACCGTGCTTTATCGGAGATCGGCGGCAAGGGCCTGTTTACCGAAGAGCTGGAAAGCCAGCTTCTATCCGGCGAACTCGATATGGCCGTGCATTCCTCCAAGGACATGCCGACCCTTCTGCCCGAAGGGCTCTATCTGTCCGCTTTCCTGCCGCGCGAAGACATACGCGACGCCTTCATCGGCCGCACCGCACCGAAGCTGCTGGAGCTGCCGCAGGGCGCCGTGGTCGGCTCCGCATCCCTGCGCCGCCAAGCGCTGATCCGCCGCCTGCGGCCGGATCTGAACGTTATCATCTTCCGCGGTCAGGTCGATACCCGCCTGCGCAAGCTGGAGGAAGGCCAGGCGGATGCGACGCTTCTCGCCTTTGCTGGCCTGAAGAGACTTGGTAAGGACAATGTGCCGACGGAAATTCTCGACCCGAAAGAATTCCCTCCTGCTCCGGCCCAGGGCGCAATCGGCGTGGAAAGCCGCATCGGCGATACGCGCATGGACGAACTGCTCGCACCGATAAACGACAGGCCCACTTATGATGCCGTGACCTGCGAGCGCGCCTTTCTGGCAGCACTCGATGGTTCCTGTCGCACGCCGATTGCCGGCTATGCCACCTGCCATAGTGAGGAATTGCACTTTTCCGGCCTGATCCTCACTCCCGATGGCCAGACGAGCCACGGCATCGAAGCCTCCGGCAACCGCCGCGATGCGGCAAAGCTCGGCCGGCAAGCCGGCGAAGACGTGCGCGCCAAGGCGGGCAGCAATTTCTTCAAAGGCTGGAGCTGAGCCGATGCGGATCGTCGTCACCCGGCCGCAGCGTTCGGGCGAAAGGACGGCCGCAAAGCTTGAAGCGCTTGGCCATGCGCCGGTGCTTCTTCCGCTGTTTTATCCCGCCCATCATGGGGAACGCGCCGTCTCGGCACTATCCAGCCCGCTGGCGGCCATCGCTGTGACCAGCGCCGAGGCGCTGCGGGCGCTGGAAACATTACGGGACGGGCTGGCTCCCTATCTGTCAAAACCGCTTTTTGCCGTCGGCGGAGCAACGGCGGAAGCGGCGGCAAAAACCGGCTTCGAACGGATTTTCACCGCTTCCGGCGACGCCGTGAGTCTGACCGCGCTGGTGGCTGAGCACCGGACTCTATTTTCCGAAGAAGAGCCCCTGCTTTATCTCGCCGGCAGGCCCCGTGGCGCCGTCTTCGAGGAAGGCCTTACCGCCGCCGGCATTCCGATCAGAACGGTCGATTGTTACGAGATGCTGCCCTCCGACATTTCGGAGACGATGCTAGAGACGGCGCTTGTCGAAAGCGCTGCCGATGTGGTCCTGCTCTATTCATCGGAAGCGGCGCGGGCGTTTTTTCATCATGTATTGACGGAAAAATACGTGGCGGCGCTGGCAACGACACAATTCATCTGCATCAGCCGCAACGTGTTTTCTCTCGTTCCGGAAATCTTCCGCGCAAATGCCAAGGCCGCCGAAGAACCGAGCGAAGCCGCGATGTTTGAACTTCTACGCCACAACTCTGGAACCTAATTCGAGCTCGCCTCTTTCCTTTGCCGCCGTCACTGACTAGGTTTAGATTACTGCAGGCAGAAATGAGGTTGTCATGGTATCGGGAAAGCCGCCACGCCACTCCAAGTCCAAAGCCGAACCGGTCACCATCGACCTGGACGCCAAAGACGTGAAAGCAATTTCCGCCGACGTGGACGCTGCCAAGACGGACGAAAAGCCCGGTGACAAAACACCTGAGGCCACCGCAGAGCCGGGTGTTTCGGAGACAAAGCCCGAAGCAGCCGCAACGGGAAACGCCGCCCCCATCTGGGACCAGCCCAAGAAAACCCCTATCGAGCCCGAACCCAATGTCGGCAAAGCGGAATCCGTAGCCACGGCACCGAAGGCTGAGAGCGCCGCAGACAGGCAGAAAGACCCCGTCTCGCCGGCCCCCGTTTCGCCTAAAGCCGATACAAAACCGTCGACGGGCACCACCGACACGAGCGCGGCGGCGGCCGCAGCAGCTGCTGCGAAGCCGGCCTTCGGCTCCACAGCATCCAGCAGCGCCACCGCTGCAAAACCAACGACGGCGACCTCCTCCTCCTCGGGGCCGGCAAAGCCCTCCACACCGCAGCAGGAGGAGCGCAAACAGGCCGCGACCTCCGGCCTGATCGCGGCAGGTATCGTCGGCGGCCTTGTCGCGCTCGCCGCCGCCGGCAGCATGCAATATGCCGGCATCCTGCCCTCCTTCAATGCAGGCAAGGCGGGAAGCGAGGAAATCGCCGCACTGAAAACCGATCTCGGCAGCTTGCGGCAGCAGCTTGCCAATGCGCCAGCCGCCGACACCTCAGCGCTGGAACAGCGCATCGCAACCCTCGAAAGCGCAAAGGGTGAGACCCCGCAGGTGGATGGGCTGTCGGAAAAAATCGCCGCGCTGGAATCCACCCTCCAGTCGGAGCGATCCGCGCAGGCATCGGCGACGGCGGAACTGACACGCCGTCTTGCGGATGCGGAAGCCAAGATCAACGAGCCGCGCGACGATATCGAAGTCGCCCGCGCCATCGCTTCCGCCGCGCTGAAGGCCGCGATCGATCGCGGTGGGCCGTTCCTGACGGAACTCGACACACTGTCCAAGGTAACGCCCGACGATCCGGCCATCGCATCGCTGCAATCCTTCGCCGCAACCGGTGTGCCGTCACGTTCGGAACTGATGCAGAAATTCCCTGACGTCGCCAATGCGATGCTTTCCGCGATCAACCAGCCTGACCCCAATCAGGGCATCATGGAACGCCTGACCGAAAGCGCTTTTTCGCTGGTAAAGGTGCGTCCGGTCGGAAATATCGAGGGCGAAACCTCTGAGGCCAAGATCGCGCGCATGGAAAACAAGCTGCGCAACGGCGATCTGCAGGGCGCAGCACTTGAATGGAACGGGCTTCCCGATGCCGCCAAGACGGCATCCGCCGATTACAAGAAATCGCTGGATGCGCGCATCGAGGTCGAGAATCTGGTGGGCGGCACATTGAACCGCGCCATCACCAGCACCGGCAGGCAGGGGTAAGGGCATGACCAGAATTCTGACTTTCGCCCTTATCGTTCTGGCTCTCGGCTTCGGTTTCTCCTGGCTGGCCGACAGGCCGGGTGTGCTCTCCATCGTCTGGCAGGGCCAGCTGATCGAAATGAGCCTGATGGTCGCCGCCTCCATCATCGCGGCGCTGGTCGCCGCCGTCATGCTGGTCTGGTGGATCGTCAATGCCATCTGGACCTCACCCAATGCCGCCCGTCGTTATTTCCGCGCCCGCAAGCGCGACCGGGGTTATCAGGCGCTCTCCACAGGGCTCATCGCTGCCGGGGCCGGCAATGCCATCCTCGCCCGCAAGATGACGGCCCGTACTCAAGGGTTGCTCAGCGCCGATCAGGAGCCGCTGATCCATCTGCTCGATGCGCAGGCCGATCTCATCGAAGGCAAATATGACGAGGCGCGGCGCAAATTCGAAGCCATGGCCCGCGATCCCGAGACTCGCGAACTTGGCCTTCGCGGCCTTTATATCGAGGCCCGCCGTCAGGGCGCCTATGAAGCCGCCCAGCAATATGCCGAGGATGCAGCGGAAAAGGCTCCCTATCTGCCCTGGGCCGCGCAGGCGACGCTGGAAAACCGCTGCCGCAACGGACAGTGGGACGATGCCATCCGCCTGCTCGACCAGCAGCAGGCAGCCGGCGTCATCGAACGCGGTGAGGCGGAACGTCTGAAAGCCGTGCTTCTTACTGCCAAGGCCGGTGAAAAGCTGGAAAGCGATCCGGTTGGCGCGCGCGAGGATGCCAAGCACGCTCTCAAGCTTGCCAGGAGCCTGGTTCCGGCAGCGCTGATCGCGGCGAAATCCTATCTCCGGGAAGACAATCTGCGCAAGGCAGCCACGGTTCTGGAACCCGTCTGGAAAAACGATCCGCACCCGCAGATCGCCGAACTTTATGTCCGCGCACGCAGCGGCGATACTGCCATCGACCGGTTGAAACGGGCTGAGCGGCTTGAGGGCCTGAAGCCCAACAACATCGAATCCCTGTTCGCCGTGGCGCAGGCAGCGCTCGACGCCAAGGAATTTGCCAAGGCGCGAGCGAAGGCCGAGGCCGCCGCCCGGATCGAACCGCGCGAGAGCATCTTCTTGCTGATGGCCGATATCGAGGAGGCCGAAAGCGGCGATCAGGGCCGTGTGCGCTACTGGATGGCGCAGGCGCTGCGCGCGCCGCGCGACCCCGCCTGGGTGGCCGACGGCGTCGTTTCGGAAAAATGGCTGCCGGTCTCGCCGGTCACCGGCCGTCTCGATGCTTTCGAATGGAAAGCGCCTTTCGGCCAGCTCGAAGCGCCCGTTGAAGACCTGACGATCGAAAACGCGATTGCCGCAGCGCCCGCACGGGCCGAACCGGCCGCGAAGACGATCATTGTCGAAGCCGCGCCGGAGACGCGCGCCGACCCGAAACCCGCCCCGGCCGCACCGATCAAGGTCAAGCCGGCCGTTTCGGTCCCGCAGGAGAAAAAGCCGGTCACAATCGAAGCGCCAGTGGAAACCGGTGCCGCGGATGAAAAGGCGGAAGCCGTGCCGTTTTTCGGCGGCGCGCCGGATGATCCGGGCGTCAAGAAACCCGGTGCGGAAGCCGAACCCAAGACCCGGCTCAAACTCTTCTGACGAACAGGATATCGATGTTCCAGCAAATACAGTCGTTTATTCAGAACCTCGTCGGCCCGCATGGGGATGATTTCAGCCCGGACGATCTGAGGGTGGCGGTGGCCGCCCTCTGTTTCCAGGTCATGGAAGCGGATGGCACCGTCTCGAAAAGCGAGCGCGACCGCCTGCGCGAAATCCTACAGGATTATTACCATCTCGATGCCGGAAAGCTGGATGCGCTTCTCGCCGCTGGCCAGGAGGCCGGCAAGGAAGCCGTCGATTATTACCGCTTCACCACCGATATACGCCGCCATCTCGATGAAGAGCAGCGTGTGGAGCTTATTGGCATATTATGGGATATTGTTTACGCTGACGGCGAACGAAGCGAAATGGAAGACCATGTGATCTGGCGAGTCGCCGACCTGCTTGGTGTATCCGTGCGCGACAGGGTTCTGCAACGTCAGCAGGCCGCCACGAGGTCCGGGCCCGCTGAAGAAAGCGAAAACGACGACGATGCTGTTTGACCCTTCCAGGCAACAGAGAAAACAACCATCGCTGCTCATCGTCCTGCATCAGGAACGTTCCACGCCCGGCCGCGTCGGCCAAATGCTTGTGGAAAAAGGCTATCGTCTGGATATAAGACGCCCTGCACTCGGCGATGACCTGCCGCAGACACTGGAGAAACACGCGGGCGCCATCATCTTCGGCGGCCCGATGAGCGCTAACGATTCTCATGACTACGTCAAAGCCGAAATCGACTGGCTGAAGGTGCCGCTGAAGGAAAACAAGCCCTTTCTCGGGATCTGTCTCGGCGCGCAGATGTTGTCCAAACATCTCGGCGGCAAGGTGGAGCCCGACAGGGAGGGCAAGGTGGAGATCGGCTGGTATCCGCTTCATGCCACCGAACATGGGCGGCTTCTGATGCCGCATTGGCCGAAGATGGTCTATCATTTCCACAAGGAAGGGTTCGAGCTGCCGCGCGGAGCCGAACTTCTGGCCTCCGGCGAGACCTATCCCAATCAGGCCTACCGCTATGGAAAAAATGCCTGGGGCCTGCAGTTTCACGCCGAGCTGACCCGCGCCATGATGCATAGCTGGGTGGTGCGCGGCGCGCAGCGCTTCGGCATGCCCAATGCGCAGGTGGGCAGCCAGCATCTGGAAGGCCGCATGCTGTTCGACACGCCGCTCAGGGCCTGGCTCGGCAATTTCCTCGATCTCGTTTTTGAGGGGAAGGCGCAGCGCTGAGGCCCGTGGCCGTCAGTGCGGCGCATCCAGATTGTCGATCTTGCGCAGCCTGGAGAAACCGAGCGCCCAGATAACCGCCACAGCAAGCGTGCCCGCCCCGCCGATGACAACGGCCGGTACGGCCCCGACGACATGCGCCATGGTGCCGGCGCGGAATTCGCCCAGCTCGTTCGATGCGCCGACGAACACCATGTTCACGGCATTCACACGCCCGCGCACCTCATCCGGCGTCCACAGCGCGATCAGGGTCTCGCGAACATAAACCGATACCATGTCGGATGCGCCCATGACCACCAGCGCGGCGATGGACAGCCACGCGGTTTGCGAAAGCCCGAAGACCACGGTGGAGATGCCGAAGAGGCCGACGCCGGTAAACATCAGCAGACCGGCGTGGTGACGAATGGGCTTGAAGGCCAGAATGACCGCAACGGTGATGGCCCCGATGCCGGGTGCTGCCCGCAGAAGCCCGAGGCCCCATGGCCCGAGCGTCAGCACTTCCTTGGCAAAAATCGGCATCAGCGCCACCGCGCCGCCCAGCAGCACCGCGAAAAGATCGAGCGAGATCGCACCGAGAACGATTTTTTCCTGCGCGATGAATTTGAACCCGGCGAGCATGGTTTCGAGACTGATGGCTTTTGCCGGGCCGCGTTGTTCCGGCTTGCGGATCGTCACCGCAAGCGCCGCCGATACGATGAAGAGCACGAATGCCACACTATAGGCGACGGAAGCACCGAGGCCATAAAGCAGGCCGCCAGCGACGGGACCGAGAATGGACGCCATCTGCCACGAAGAGGAATTCCAGGCGATGGCGTTCGGCAAATCCTCTACCGGCACGAGATTGGGCGCCAGCGACTGAACCGCCGGCCCCATGAAGGCGCGCTCTATGCCGAAGACGACAAGAATGGCGAAGACCGGCCAGGGGGAAAAGCTGTGCGTCAGCGTAAGACCCAGAAGAGCGGCAGCGCACAGCGCCGCAATCAGCAGGCATATGGACATGATGCGCCGACGATTGTGCCGGTCGGCGACCGTTCCGGTGACGAGGATCAGAAGCAGCGACGGCAGAAACTGGAAAAGACCGATCAGGCCGAGATAAAAGGCGTTGCCGGTCACCTCATACATCTGCCAGCCGACCGAGACGCTGACGATCTGGATGGCGAAGGCCGAAAAAAACCGGGCGCTGAAAAAGCGGCGATAGGAACTGTGCCGGAATGCACCGAAACGGTTTTCGGCGGAAGGGAGGGACATCGGCTGGGTGCTCGCGAGACAATATGAGAGCTTTGCAATAGAGCGATATCACAGGAATCGCCAGCCCTCACTGACGGGATGACGAAAAGTGTGAGCGGTTTTCGTCTGAAATCCCGCTGCAAAGGCACGAGCCAGATTGTGATGATCGCCGGTCGCTCAGACCAAAGATCATTACGATCTGGCGCAACACTTGCCGGTTCACGGTTCAATGTCTAAATGTCTTGCAACCAAGATACGGAGATATTGATGCTTGCCCTGTTTCAGACCATCGATCTGGCCTTGAACCTCTATACGTGGGTGCTGATCGCCAGCGCTATTTTTTCCTGGCTTTACGCCTTCAACGTCATCAATTCCCGCAACCAGTTCGTGAACGCCATCGGCAGCTTTCTGTTCAATGTCACGGAACCGGTTCTGCGCCCCATCCGCCGCATTCTGCCCAATCTCGGCGGCATCGACATTTCGCCGATCATCGTTCTCCTGATCATCTTCTTCATCCGCTCCTTCATGTGGAACACGCTTTACCCGATGGTCGCTTGAGCGCCTGCTGGCAGAAGCATAGCGACCATGTCCGCCTGACCGTCCGCCTCACACCGAATGGCGGGCGGAACGCCGTCGACGGCGTGGAAAAGGATGCGGAGGGAAACGCGCATCTGAAGGCCCGCGTCAGCGCCGTGCCGGAAGGCGGCAAGGCCAACAGGGCCCTGATTGTTTTGCTGGCGAAAAAACTCGGCCTGCCGAAATCCTCCATCAGCTTCGTTTCAGGCGAAACGGCGCGTAAAAAAATCCTCCGGATCGACACCGACCCGGAGGATTTCGAAGAGCTATTCAAAAAGCTCGAAAACTAAAGCGCATCGCGTCTAATCTGATTCATGCGACGCGCTTTAGATCTTTGTTTTTAAGCATGTCTTGGTCTCAAAACCGCTGCACACTTTTGGGAGACATGCTTTAGATCAGCCCTGCGCCTTGTAGCGCTCGATGGCTTCAACGATCAGCTTCTTGGCGACGTCGACATCCTGCCAGCCGCCCATCTTCACCCACTTGCCGGGCTCCAGATCCTTGTAGTGCTCGAAGAAGTGCTCGATCTGCTTCAGCGTGATTTCCGGCAGGTCGGTGTAATTGTGGACCTTGTCGTAACGGCGCGTCAGCTTCGGAACCGGCACGGCGAGGATCTTCTCGTCCTTGCCGCCGTCATCTTCCATGATCATCACGCCGATGGGGCGGACATTGATGACGCAGCCCGGAACCAGCGGACGGGTGTTGCAGATGAGAACGTCGATCGGGTCGCCATCGTCAGACAGGGTGTGCGGCACGAAACCATAGTTACCCGGATAGGTCATAGGCGTGTAGAGGAAGCGATCGACGATCAGCGCACCGGCATCCTTGTCCATCTCGTACTTGATCGGGTGTCCACCGACCGGCACTTCAACGATGACATTCACGTCATCCGGCGGATTCTTGCCTACGGAAATTGCATCGATACGCATTCGCTTCCCTCATTCGACGGGTTGGATTTGGTTTTTCGATACTGGGAAAGTCGCCGCATTGCAACATGGCTTTGGGCGGATAAGGCAGAATGCGGGATTTGAGGCTATCGCAATTGCGCATGGCCGGCCGCGAGAACGAACCCCGGGGCCAAATCACCTGGCATTGTTTGTCAGTTCCAGACGAAACCGACCTTGCGAAGCGACTTGCCGTCGAAATCTTCCATGCCTTCGGCGATATCGCGGCCACCGTGAGAGCGGAAAAAGCGGTTGGCCACATCGCTGTCTTCAAGGCACCAGACAACGATGCCGTTGCAGCCAAGCGAGGTCAGCAGTCTGCGCGCTTCCGTAAACAGCAGCGAGCCAAGCCCGATGCCCTGATATTCCGGCCGGAGATAAAGTTCGTATATCTCGCCGTCCTGCGGCAGCCCGCGTGCCCGGCTGAGGCCCAGCGTCGCATATCCGGCGACCACACCGGCCACCTCCACCACCAGCATGGTTGCGGAGCCTTTGGTTGCCTTTTTCCACCAGACTTCTCCACGACGCTCGAGCATCTGCGTCAACGGCCGATGCGGGATAAGCCCGGCATAGGCCTGTTGCCACGACAGACGGTGCGCCTCGGAAATGGCGCGCGCATCATACGGTTCAGCACGGCGAACATCGATGGATAACGTTTTCATAACGCGATTCTGGCCCCGGCCACGGAAACTTACCAGTCATAAAGGTTAACGCCGGCAAGCTTACCCACAGCCTATTCATGTGGACGACCCATAAAAATTAACGCATCCTTAACCTTTGGCACAAGCACCTTTCGACTCATGCACACATAAAAACGAACGCATAAAAAAACCCGGCTCAAGGCCGGGTTCTTTCAAATTCATAACGACAAGCCGCATTCAGACAGCGAGCTTGGCCTTTTCAAAACGCTTGCGATCGTTGGCGTCCAGGAACATCTTGCGCAGACGGATGGACTTCGGCGTCACTTCCATCAGCTCATCGTCCTGAATCCAGGAAAGCGCGCGATCGAGCGTCATGCGGATCGGCGGCGTCAGCTTCACGGCTTCATCCTTGCCGGCAGCGCGGATGTTGGTCAGCTGCTTGCCCTTCAGCACGTTCACTTCGAGATCGTTATCGCGAGAGTGAATACCGATAATCATACCGGCATAGACCTTCTCACCCGGCTCGATGATCATCGGGCCGCGATCTTCCAGGTTGAACATGGCATAAGCAACAGCTTCACCCGAACCGTTCGACAAGAGAACGCCGTTCACGCGACCGGCAATCTGGCCCTTGAAGGGCTGATAGTCGTGGAACAGACGGTTCATGATCGCCGTACCGCGCGTGTCGGTCAAAAGCTCCGACTGGTAGCCGATCAGGCCACGGGTCGGCGCATAGAACTTCAGACGAACGCGATTGCCGCCGGAAGGACGAAGCTCGGCCATTTCAGCCTTGCGCTCGGACATCTTCTGGACGACGACGCCGGAATGTTCTTCATCAACGTCGATCACGACTTCTTCGATCGGCTCCAAGAGGGTGCCGTTCTCATCCTTGTGCATCACGACGCGCGGACGCGAAACGGCAAGCTCGAAGCCTTCGCGACGCATGGTTTCGATCAGAACCGCCAGCTGCAATTCGCCACGACCGGAAACGAAGAACGAATCCTTGCCTTCGGCTTCTTCGATCTTCAGCGCAACGTTGCCTTCGGCTTCCTTGAACAGGCGGTCACGGATAACGCGGCTCGTAACCTTGTCGCCTTCGGTGCCAGCCAGCGGGCTGTCGTTGACGATAAACGACATGGTAACGGTCGGCGGGTCAATCGGCTGTGCCTGCATCGCCTCGGTAACCGACGGATCACAGAAGGTGTCGGCGACGGTGCCTTTGGAAAGACCGGCGATGGCGACGATGTCACCCGCATGGGCCTCCTCAATTGCCGTGCGCTCGATACCGCGGAAGGCGAGGATCTTGGAAATGCGGCCTGTTTCAATTGTCTTGCCGTCCTGGCCAAGCACCTTCACAGCCTGGTTCGGCTTGATCGAACCGGACGCGATGCGGCCGGTGATGATGCGGCCGAGGAAGTTGTTGGCTTCAAGGATCGTGCCGATCATGCGGAACGGGCCCTCTTCAACCTTGGGCTCCGGAACGTGCTCAAGAACCAGATCGAGCAGCGGTGCAAGACCCTGATCCTTCGGACCTTCCGGGTTGACGTTCATCCAGCCATCGCGGCCAGAACCGTAGAGGATCGGGAAGTCGAGCTGCTCGTCGGTGGCGTCGAGGTTGGCGAAGAGGTCGAAGACTTCGTTGATGACTTCTTCGTGGCGGCCATCCGGACGGTCGATCTTGTTGATCGCGACGATCGGGCGAAGACCGACCTTCAGCGCCTTGCTGACCACGAACTTGGTCTGCGGCATCGGGCCTTCCGAGCTATCGACCAGAACGATAGCACCGTCCACCATCGACAGGATACGCTCGACTTCACCGCCGAAATCGGCGTGGCCGGGGGTGTCGACGATGTTGATGCGGACACCTTTCCACTCCACCGAGGTCGCCTTGGCGAGAATGGTGATGCCGCGTTCCTTTTCGAGATCGTTGCTATCCATCACGCGCTCGGCGACACGCTGGTTGTCGCGGAACGAGCCGGACTGCTTCAGAAGCTCGTCCACGAGCGTCGTTTTTCCATGGTCAACGTGCGCGATGATCGCGATGTTGCGAAGTGCCATTGTTCAAAATCTCTGAGGTTGGGCGCTATATTGATGAGAAACGCCAATTTAGTTTGGCGCGCTCATAACCTTTTTTTTGCAAATGCGAAAGGGGGGGCCTTGTCATAAGCCCCCTGCACTCAGGTTCTAGCTCAGAAATATGACAGTCTTTTATACCGGACCCTTATGCCAGACCACGCTTCAAAAGCATGGCGTCCGGGCTTGGCATCTTGCCGCGAAAAGCAAGATAGGCCTCTTCCGGATCGATGGAACCGCCGACGGAATAGATATTGTCTTTCAACTTGCGCGCCATCTCGCCATCGAAGGGGTTGCCCGCTTCCTCGAAGGCCGAAAAGGCATCGGCGTCCAGCACTTCCGACCACATGTAGGAATAATAGCCGGCCGAATATCCGTCGCCGGAAAAAACGTGCTGGAAATGCGGGGTCGCATGCCGCATGACGATAGACTTCGGCATGTTCAGGGTGGAGAGCACCTCACCCTGCACAACCATCGGATCGCTCACGTTTTCCCGCGTGTGGAACGCCATGTCGACAATCGCCGACGAGGTGAATTCCACCGTGCTGAAACCGGCATTGAAGGTCTGCGCGGCCAGAACCTTATCCAGCAGCGCCTTCGGCATCGGCGCGCCTGTGTCATAATGCAGGGCGTATTTTTCCAGAATTTCCGGCACCGTCAGCCAATGTTCGTAAAGCTGCGACGGCAATTCGACGAAATCGCGCGAGACGCCCGTTCCGGAAACGGAGGGGTAAGTGACATTTGACAACATGCCATGCAGCGCGTGGCCGAATTCGTGAAAAAGCGTGCGGGCATCGTCGAGCGAAAGCAGCGCCGGTTTGCCTTCGGCTGGTTTGGCGAAATTGCAGACATTGTAGATGATCGGAATTTCTCCGACCGTGCCGTTCTTCAAGGGCAGCTTGTGCTGCGACTGGAAGGAGCTCATCCACGCGCCGGAGCGCTTGGAGGGGCGGGCGAAATAATCGCCGAGGAACATGGCCTTCAGACCGCCCTTTTCGTCGCGGATTTCGAAAACCCGCACATCCGGGTGATAGGCGGCGACGCCTTTGACTTCGACCGCCCGAATCCCGAACAGCCGCCCGGCCACATCGAAGCAGGCCTCGATGATCTTTTCGAGCTGGAGATAAGGCTTCAACTCCGCCTCGGAGAAGCTGAATTTCCGTGCCCGCAACTTTTCGGCATAATGCCGCCAGTCCCAAGGCAGCACTTCGTGATTCCTGCCCTCCTCGGCGATGATTGCGGCCAGTTCGGCCTCTTCCTCGCCCGCACGGCGCACGGCCTTTTCCCAGACCTGCCCTAAAAGGCCGTTCACGGCATCCGGCGTCTTCGCCATCGTGTCATCAAGCTTGTAGGCGGCGAAATTCGCGTAACCGAGAAGCTTTGACTTTTCCTCGCGCAGTTCGAGCGTGCGGTGGACGATCTCGCGATTGTCGGTCTCGCCGCCATTCTCGCCGCGCGCCACCCAGGCCCTGAAGGCCTGCTCGCGCAGATCGCGGCGTTCGGAAAAGGTCAGGAAAGGTTCGATGATGGAACGGGAAAGGGTGACGGCAAATTTGCCGTCCTCGCCATGCTCACGGGCCGCACCCGCCATCGCGTCGCGCAGGAAACCGGGAATACCGGCGAGTTCCTCTTCCGTGGAAAGCAGAAGCTTCCAGTTCTTTTCATCCGCCAGCACATTCTGCCCGAATTTCGCACCGAGACCCGCAAGCTCCTCATTGATCGCCGCCAAGCGTTCCTGCCGGTCCTTCGGCAGCTTGGCGCCGGAGCGCACGAAACCCTTCCAGTGCCGGTCAAGGACGCGGCTTTCCTCACCCGTCAGCCCAAGCGTTCCGCGCTTTTCCCACAATGTATCGATGCGCTTGAACAGCGCTTCGTTCATGCCGATCTTCGAATAGTGCCGCGACAGTTTCGGTGCGATCTCGCGCTCCAGCGCCTGGATCACACCATTGGTATTGGCGCCTGCCCTGTTCCAGAACAGCGCCGAAATGCGCGAAAGATCGTCTCCGGCGATTTCGAGCGCGGTCACGGTGTTTTCGAAGCTCGGGGCCTCAGCATTGCCGGCAATCGCATCGATTTCCTGTTCGTGAGACAGAAGGGCGGCATCGAAGGCCGGAGCGAAATCCTCATCCCTGACCGCATCGAATTTCGGCAGACCATTGTGGCCGTTCCAGTCAACGAGTGCGGGATAAAGCGCGGTCTTGGATGGCATTTCATCTTCCTTGAACGATTCCGGTTTAAGCCCATATGGGCACGCCTCCACCGGCAATTCAATGCCGGACTTTGGTGTAAGGAAGATTGGCTGCGACCTGATTTTTGCTTTTGCCCCAACTGCCGGCACAGACGCCGGATACCGATGGCGGGTGACCTGTGTAAGGGACTTGACCGACGATATGGACCGGCATGGCAGATGAAATAAAATGCCGGATGCCCGATCTCCTTTGCTTTGGCGTAACAATCTTCGATTATGGCGCCGACCGTAACGCAATCGAACTGACACATACTTTACTCGATTTTCAACAATATGATTTATGCGCCATTGATTATCGCCGGGATTTTAGTAAGGCTGACTTACGAAAAGGCGAAGCATGGGCACTAAACGCGAAAAAGACTCATTGGCATTTTTACTGAACAGCGGCGCACGCCTGCTGAACAGTGCGTTTGAGCGCCGAATTTCTGAAGCCGGACTGGGCCTGACGCCCGGCGAAGCGCGCGCATTGCTGACGGTTGCCGTCGTTGATGGCAGCAAGCAGTCGGATATCGCCGCCCGGCTCGGCATCGAGCCGATGACGATTTGCGCCTATCTCGACAAGCTGCAATCTCTCGATCTCATCGAACGCCAGCAGGACCCGCAGGACAGGCGCTCCAAGCGCATCGTGCTGACAAAAAACTCCACCGACATGCTGGAAGCCGTGCGCCAGGAAATCGATGAACTCGTCCGTCACGCCACGCAGGGCCTGAACGAAGAAGAAGTCGCGCTTTTCCGCAGCTTCCTGCAGACCCTTCGCAACAATCTCCAGCCGGAACAGCCGGGCCAGAGCTGCTGATCGCAATGTCGCCAGAAACGATCATGTCCAGAAAGCGCACGGCCATACTCGGTGCGTTGCTGACGGCGCTGGCGCCGATTTCCATGGCGATCTACACACCGGCCATGCCGGAACTGACGCGGGTTTTCTCCACCACGGAATCCGCCGTCAAACTCAGCCTCTCGCTTTATTTCGCCGGTTTCGCCATCGCCCAGCTGCTCGCCGGCCCGGCATCCGATGCCTTCGGTCGGCGAAAGGCGAGTCTCGTCTTCCTCTCCATCTTTCTGGGCGGTGGACTGCTGGCGATCTTTGCCCCAACAATTGAAGTGCTGCTCTTCGCCCGGCTTGTTCAGGGCATTGGCGCCTCCGTCGGCATGACGGTGGCGCGCGCCATCGTGCGCGATCAATTCACGGGCGCAGAAGCCTCCAGCATCATGAACCTCATTGGCATCATGCTGGCCGTTGGCCCCGCCATGGGCCCGACCATCGGCGGGCTTTCGCTTGCGGCTTTCGGGTGGCAATCGGTATTTTTCCTCATGGCCGGCCTCGGGGCCCTCACCATCTTCTCCGTCGTGGTCTTCCTGCGCGAGACGACGAGCCCGGACAAGAACCTGATCCGCCCGCGCCGCCTCCTGTCGGCCTATGGGACATTGCTCACCGAGCCGCGTTTTCTTCTCGCCGCACTGGTGCTCGGCGGTTCCATCGGCGCGCTTTATGCGCAGGCGACCATGCTGACCTTCATCCTCATCAACAAGGTCGGTATGACACCCACCGCCTTCGGCATCGGCATGCTGATGCAGACCGCCGCTTATTTCTTCGGCTCCATCGCCCTGCGTTATATCGCACCGCGGCTGGGCGACCGCCGTTCGGTCGTCCTCGGCCTCTGTTTTTCGGGAACAGGCGGTCTCCTTATCCTGCTGTCGGTGTTCCTGATACCGCCATCCTTTCTTTCGATCATGGGACCCGTGGCGGTCGCAACGGTCGGCATCGCCTTATTGACGCCATCCATGGTGACGGCGGCCCTAGCCCCTTTTCCACATATTGCCGGCTCGGCATCGGCGATGATGGGGTTCATTCAGATGGGGTCGGGTTTTGCAGGCGGTGCCGCAGCCTCGTTTATCGGTTCGCCGTTGACCGGCTTCGGCATCATCATCCCCGTGATGGAATTCACCGCAATCGCCAGCTACATCGGCTTCCGCATCGTCTCCAGACGAGAGACATGAAAAAACCCGCCGGCGTCGCCGCCAGCGGGTTCCATTATTTCCATTCCAGCAGAATTACTTGCTGATATTGCGCTTTGCGAGCGTGCGAAGACGCAGCGCGTTGAGCTTGATGAAGCCTGCCGCATCCTTCTGGTCATAAGCGCCGTGGTCGTCCTCGAAGGTCACCAGCGCGTCGGAATAGAGCGACTTGGCGCTCTCGCGGCCGGTTACCATGACATTGCCCTTGTAGAGCTTCAGCGTCACTTCGCCTTCCACATGTTCCTGGCTCTTGTCGATCAGGGCCTGCAGCATTTCGCGCTCTGGCGAGAACCAGAAGCCGTAATAGATGAGCTCGGCGTAACGCGGCATCAGCTCGTCCTTGAGGTGGGCTGCACCCCGGTCAAGCGTGATGGATTCGATGGCGCGATGCGCGGCAAGCAGGATGGTGCCGCCGGGCGTCTCGTAAACGCCGCGCGACTTCATGCCGACGAAGCGGTTCTCGACGAGATCGAGACGGCCGATGCCGTTTTCGCGGCCATAGTTGTTCAGCGTCGCAAGAAGCGTCGCCGGCGACATTTCAACGCCGTTGATGGAGCAGGCATCGCCCTTGCGGAAACCGACCTTGATGACGGTTGCCTTGTCGGGCGCGGCTTCCGGGGAAATGGTGCGCATATGCACATATTCCGGCGCTTCCTGTGCCGGGTCTTCCAGAACCTTGCCCTCGGAAGAGGAGTGCAGCAGGTTGGCGTCGACCGAGAAAGGCGCCTCGCCCTTCTTGTCCTTGGCAACCGGAATCTGGTGCTGTTCGGCGAAGTTCAAGAGGTCGGTACGGCTCTTGAACGTCCAGTCGCGCCAGGGAGCGATGATCTTGATGTCCGGGTTCAGCGCATAGGCCGAAAGCTCGAAACGGACCTGGTCGTTGCCCTTGCCGGTGGCGCCATGGGCAATGGCGTCCGCGCCGGTCTTCTTGGCGATTTCGATCAGGTGCTTAGAAATCAGCGGGCGGGCAATGGAGGTGCCGAGCAGATAGACGCCTTCATAAACGGCGTTGGCGCGGAACATCGGGAACACGAAATCACGCACGAACTCTTCGCGGACGTCCTCGATGAAGATTTCCTTGATGCCCAGCATCTCGGCCTTCTTGCGCGCCGGCTCAAGTTCTTCCCCCTGGCCGAGATCGGCGGTGAAGGTCACGACCTCCGCGCCGAGTTCCGTCTGAAGCCATTTCAGGATGATCGAGGTGTCGAGACCGCCGGAATAGGCGAGAACGACTTTCTTAACGTCTTTCGGAAGTGCCATAGTGATGTCCATCTGCATGATGACGGCATTGGGACACCGCCATTTCCTTGGGATTTCGGCACTTTTACAGTGCAACCCGAAATGTGTGAAGCGCTTTTCCGTGAGATAAGCGACAAAACAATTGATGGGCGGGTACGACAGTGGGCGATCACCGGGCGCATCGATGGGAACGAAGCAATTGTCACATGCATTATGAAAATTCGCGCTTTATCATAAGCGGCGCGATCGACTTGAAGACCGTGAATGAAGCCACTCAGGTTCAGGCAACGTTGCAAACCGCTGGAAACAGCCGAAACGACGCGAAGGAGAAACCTATGACGACCATCCACCCCGCATTCAAGGAAGATAATGTCGCTGTCATCACCGGTGCGGCATCCGGCATCGGACTTGCCGCCGCCCGCAAATTCGCCGGTTTCGGCATGAGCGTCGTGCTCGTCGATCTCGATGGCGAAAAGCTCGCCGCTGCCCATGCGGATATTCTGACCGTCGCCAAGGACGGCGAAGCGCAGATCGTCGCCATCCCGACCGACGTCTCGAAACTCGATGAGCTTGAGGCGCTGGAACGCGCCGTCATCCAGCGTTTCGGCCGCGTGCACGTCCTCATGAACAATGCCGGCATCCAGCCCGGCAGCGCCATCTTCGGGCCGCAGGCCAATTGGGAAAAAATCATCAACGTCAATCTGATGGGCGTCGTGAACGGCAGCCGCGTTTTCGGCCAGGGCATGATCGCCCATGGCGAGCCGGCACTCATCATCAATACCGGCTCGAAACAGGGCATCACCACACCTCCCGGCGATCCCGCCTACAACGTCTCGAAATCCGGCGTCAAAACCTTCACGGAAGCGCTTCAGCACGAATTGCGCAATATTCCGAACGGCTCGGTTTCCGCCCATCTGCTGATCCCCGGTTACGTTTTCACCGGCCTCACCGCCCATGGCAGAACGGAAAAGCCGGAGGGCGCATGGACCGGCGAACAGACCGTCGACTTCATGGTCGAAAGCATCGGCCGCGGTGATTTCTACATTCTCTGCCCGGATGGCGAGGTGGACCGCCCGACGGATGAAAAACGCATTCTCTGGGCGGCCTATGACATCGTCCAGAACCGCCCGCCGCTGTCGCGCTGGCACACGGAATACTCCGCCGCCTTCACCAGCTTCCTGAAAAACTGAATGTTCCGGGCCGCCGCGATGTGACCGTTGCGGCGGCTTTTCGCGCCGATGCATTGGCGCTCAAAAACATTGGCAGAAGCGCGAAATCGCGTTAAGCACGGCAACCTCCAGATTTTACGGGTGCCGCGATGGATTTCGTTCCAGGCCTGCCAACATTGATCGCCTTCACCATCGCCATTCTGCTTCTGGCGGTGACGCCGGGGCCTGACATGACGCTGTGGATCAGCCGCTCGCTGCGCGAGGGCCGGACGGCGGGTTTCATGACGCTTCTGGGAACCAATATCGGCATTACCGTGCACACGATGCTCGTCGCCTTCGGCGTCGCCGCCCTCATCGTCGCTTCGCCGACCGCTTTCATGATCCTGAAGACCGGCGGGGCCGCGTATCTCGTCTGGCTCGCCATTCAGGCGATCCGCAAGGGCTCGGATTTCGTGATGGTGAAAAGCACCGGCGAAAAAGCGCAGTCCTCGCTGAAATCAGCGCTGTTGAACGGCATCTGGGTGAACCTGCTGAACCCGAAGATCATCATCTTTTTCATGACCTTCCTGCCGCAATTCGTCAGTGCATCCGACCCGCATGTAACCGGCAAGCTGATCTTCCTCGGCATCTGGTCGATCATCGTCGCGCTGCCGATCGGCATCGGCATCGTGATCGCCGCAGATGTTCTTTCAGCCTGGCTGCAACGCAACCGGAAAATTCTGCGCGGACTGGATTATACGATCGCCGGCGTCTTTTCGCTTTTTGCCGTCAAGATTTTCTTCACGCAGGCGCGCTGACGGCAAATTAAAAAAGGCGCCTTACGGCGCCTTTTTACAATCAACCGATCAGCAGCTCATCATCGTCGAGCTTCTGGCCGCGTATCTTGCGGAACATGTCGATCAGGTCCTCGACCTCGAGATCCTTGCGGCTGTCACCGGAGACGTCGAGCACGATCTCACCGGCATGCAGCATGATTGTACGCGTGCCATAATCCAGCGCCTGACGCATGGAATGGGTGACCATCAGCGTCGTCAGCTTGCGCTCAGCCACGACCTTGCGGGTCAACTCCATCACGAATTCGGCCATGCCGGGATCGAGAGCAGCCGTATGTTCATCGAGCAGCAGCACATCCGAGCCGGACAGTGTCGCCATGACGAGCGAGACCGCCTGCCTCTGGCCGCCGGACAGAAGGTCCATGCGGTCCTTCAAGCGATTTTCCAGCCCGAGATTGAGCGAGGCAATGCGCTCCTTGAAGAAATCCCGGCGGCCGCGCCCAAGCGCCGGCAGAAGGCCGCGACGCTCGCCCCGCGACGCTGCGAGCGCCAGATTTTCCTCAATGGTGAGCGCGCCGCAGCTGCCCGCCAGCGGGTCCTGAAACACGCGCGCCACTCGCCCAGCCCGGCTGGCGGTCGGTTTGCGGGTAACATCGGCGCCGCCGATCATCACCTTGCCCGCCGTCGGCAGGACGTCGCCCGCCAGAACGCCGAGCAGCGTCGATTTGCCAGCACCATTGGAGCCGATGACGGTGACGAAGGAGCCATCCTCGATGGTGAGATCGATCTTGGAGAGCGCCTGCTTCTGCAGCGGCGTGCCGCGTCCGAAGACAACCTGGATATCGGAAAGGGAAATCACGATGTTGCTCCCCCGCGGCGCAGTCGGGGCAGGATCAATGCGATTGCCACCAATACCGCCGTTACGAAATTGAGATCGGACGCCTTGAGGCCCAGCACATCGCTCGACAGGGCAAGCTGGATGGCGAGACGATAGGCGATGGAGCCGAAAACGCAGCCGATCAGCGCAATCAGAATGCCGCGCGCGCCGAACAGCGTTTCGCCGATGATGACAGCGGCAAGGCCGACGACAATGGTGCCGACACCGGAGGTCACATCCGCAAAGCCGTTGGTCTGCGCAAACAGCGCGCCACCGAGAGCGACCAGCGCATTCGAAAGCGCCATACCGAGATAGATCTGGTTGCCGGTCTTCACGCCCTGCGCCCGCGCCATCCGGGCATTAGCGCCCGTCGCGCGCATGGCAAGGCCCGCATCGCTTTCAAGGAAACGCCAGACGAGGATGACCGCGATCAGCACCAGTGCGCCGACGAACAGCGGCCGCACCAGATATTCCGACAGGCCGAGGCCGTAAAACGGCGAGATCATCGTGTCCTGATTGAGCAGCGCGACATTCGGCTTTCCCATCACGCGCAGATTGACGGAAAACAGCGCGATCATCGTCAGGATCGAGGCAAGCAGGTTGAGGATCTTGAAACGAACGTTGAGCGTCGCGGTCACGATGCCGGCGGCGGCACCGGCCACCATCGCAATCGCCGTCGCAACCCAGGCATTTAGACCGGCGATGATCAGCACGGCAGCCACGGCGGCGCCGAGCGGAAACGAACCGTCCACGGTCAGGTCAGGAAAATCAAGCACCCGGAAAGCGAGATAAACGCCGATCGCCACGAAAGCGAAGACCAGTCCCAGCTCCACGGCACCCCAGAAGGCGATTTGGCTCACGGTAATGTCCTTGTTATTGCCGCCATCAGGCGGAGACGGGCACCGTCTCGTGCCACGTAAAACGGGCGGCGAATTTGCCGCCGCCCGTTATTCAGTCTGGTTTCGGTTCAGTCGATGACCTTGGTGGCGCGCTTGGTGATGCTTTCCGGGAAGGTAACGCCAGCTTTTTCGGCGGCCTTCTTGTTGATCACCAGATCAGTGCCGACAGCAACGGTTGCCGGAATATCTCCCGGCTTTTCACCCTTGAGGATGCGGACGACGACGGCACCGGTCTGCTTGCCAACGTCGAAATAGTTGAAGCCGAGGGCGGCAACCGCACCGCGGGCGACGGAATCCGTATCGGCGGCGTAAAGCGGGATCTTGGCTTCGGATGCAACGCCGGCAGCCGCTTCGAAAGCGGAAACGATGGTGTTGTCGGTCGGAACGTAGATCACATCGGCCTTGCCGACTAGTGCGCGGGTTGCGCCCTGCACTTCTGCGGACTTGGTGGCGACGGATTCAACAACCTTGAGACCCGCCTTCTCGGCTTCGGCCTTTAAGAGGGCCAGCGTCGAAACGGAGTTGGCCTCGGCCGAGTTGTAGATGAAACCGATCGACTTGGCGTTCGGGGAGATTTCCTTGATGAGCGCCAGATGTTCGCCAACCGGCAGCATGTCGGAAAGGCCGGTCACGTTGCGGCCGGGCTTTTGCATGTCCTTGACGAGCTGTGCGCCGACCGGATCGGAAACCGCCGTGAAGACGACCGGAATGTCGCGCGTGGCGGCGACGACGGCCTGAGCGGACGGCGTGGAAATCGGCACGATGACGTTCGGCGCATCGCCCACGAACTGGCGGGCGATCTGCGCCGCGGTGCCGGGATTGCCCTGCGCGGACTCATAAAGGAACTTGAGGTTCTCGCCTTCCTTGTAACCAGCCTCGGCAAGCGCGGCCTTGACGCCATCACGGGCGGCATCAAGCGCCGGATGTTCGACGATGGCGGTGACGGCAACGGTGACGTTTTCAGCCTTGGCCGGCAGAACGAGGGCGCTCGCGGCAGCGAGAGCCAGAATGAATGCGCGCATGGATATCCTCCTGTTGGTTCCCTGTTTTCGTCTTCTTAGGAACAAGACAGCCCGAAATCAATCGGAGAACCGCTGCAAAACAAGCTTTCAGGCGGCAATTGCGGCTTATTCAGTCATCCGCGCCATGGTTGGCGATCATCATCGCCTCGAAAGCCAACCTTTCGGTCTTGCGCATGCGCTCCGATTCCGACTTCAGCTGGCCGCAGGCAGCGAGAATATCGCGACCGCGCGGCGTGCGGATCGGCGAAGCATAACCCGCCTGATTGATGAAATCGGCGAACTTCTCGATCTGCGCCCAGTCCGAGCACTGATAGTTCGTGCCCGGCCATGGGTTGAACGGAATGAGGTTGATCTTGGCCGGAACACCCTTCAGAAGCTGCACCAGCATCTTGGCGTCTTCCAGACTGTCATTCACATCCTTCAGCATCACATATTCGAAGGTGATGCGGCGGGCATTGGAAAGGCCCGGATATTTGCGGCAGGCCTCGATCAGTTCCTTCAGCGGATATTTCTTGTTGATCGGCACCAGCATGTCGCGCAGCTCGTCGCGCACCGCATGCAGCGAAATCGCCAGCATGACGCCGATCTCATCGCCGGTGCGGAAGATTTCCGGCACAACGCCCGAGGTGGAGAGCGTGACGCGACGCTTGGAGAGCGACAGACCGTCGCCATCGGTGGCAATCAGAAGTGCGGTCTTCACATGCTCGAAATTATAGAGCGGCTCGCCCATGCCCATCATCACGATGTTGGAAACCTTGCGGCCTTCGCTCGGCACATAAGCGCCAACCGGCGTCGAACCATCGGGAAAATCACCGAGCCGATCACGGGCCAGCAGAAGCTGGGAGAGAATTTCCTCAGCCGTCAGGTTGCGCACGAGGCGCTGGGTGCCGGTGTGACAGAAGGAACAGGTCAGCGAACAGCCCACCTGGCTCGAAATGCACAGCGTGCCGCGACCCTCTTCGGGAATATAGACCGTCTCGATTTCGACCGGACGTCCCGCACCGCGCGGCGGGAACCGCATCAGCCATTTGCGGGTACCGTCATTGGAGATCTGCTCTTCGACGATTTCCGGGCGGGCGATGGTGAAGGCCGCCTTCAGCTTCTCACGAAGCTCCTTGGCGACATTGGTCATATTGTCGAAATCGGAGACGCCGCGCACATAAAGCCAGTTCCACAACTGGCTGACGCGCATCTTCACCTGCTTCTGCGGCACACCGATTTCGGCCAGCGCCTCGCCCATGTCCTCACGCGTCAGGCCGATCAGCGACGGCTTGCCGGACATCAGATCGCTATTGGCGATCAGCGGGGTTTTGACTGCCAGGCCGGCAGGGGCTTGCATTACGGACATCACGCTATCCCATCATTCCATGCATCGCACGACCAGCCTTTCGGATAGGCGGAAAATCGTCTGCATGTCGAGAAAATCAAAGGCGGAGCACTTTTCGCGCATCCGCCTGTCAATGTTGCCGCGCCTTTAGCATCAAACAAGTAAAAACGCAAATGGCCGGTCAATGACCGGCCATCGTTGAATGCGATAAAGCGTCAGCGTTACTTGCAGCTCTCGATCTGCTTGAGAGCCGCCGAAATACCCGACAGCGAATAGGAATAGGAGGTCGCGGTGCCACGGCCGGAAACTGCCTTGACGGTCATCGACTTGCCGCCCTTCATGGCGGCAACGAGTGCCGGTTCTTCAGCGGCGTTTTCAACCCAGGCGGCCTTGTCCTTGGTGAACATGACGAAGTTCTTGTTGTCGATCGTCACATTGACCTTGGAGCCCTGCTTCAGCGGATAACCCACCATGGCCTGCGGCTCATAGGAAATGTTCTGGCCCGGACGCTGCGAGACGATGAAGAAGATATCGCCGTGATCGACGCTTGCCGGTTCCTTGGCGGTCGGAATGGAAAGAACGTAGCAGACGGTGCTGTTGCCCGATTTGTACGAATAGGCACCCCATGCATTGAACTGCTGGATGCGCGTGGGCGACTGTGCAGATGCTACGCCGACGCTGGTCAGCAAAATGGCCGCTGCGGTTGCTACACTTCTTACAAACATAGAATTTCCTGCCGGGTTATTGTCTTCCATTGGCCCGAAGCATCGGCGAGCCCAGTTTCTGGATCGGCCACGTTCAGGTGCGGATCGTCTTTTCTCATTGTGGTCGGGAAGCGGTTACCAAACCGTCAACAACACGCATAAAATGCCGGAAACGTCTTGCGGTGTTACAGATTGGCGACTCCCGACGCCCTGAGGAGAAGGGCGCGAAACACCCTTCCTCCGTGTGTATGACACATAAATTCAGGCAAGAATTTGTCGCCCGTCGGGCTCACCCGAACAGGCAGATCACAGAGGCGTTACCCGGCTTCCTGTTGCCGTTTCAGCATGGCGTCAGCCGCCTCGTAATGCTCCATCTTGATATGGGCGCGGATCATGGCGAGCGCCGCCGTGATGACGGCAATATCGTCGGTGAATCCGATAACGGCCAGCACATCCGGCACGGCATCCATCGGCATGATGAAATAGGCGAGCGCCGCCAGAATGATGCCCTTGGCGCGCAGCGGCGTATCGCGGTCGATCGCGCAATAATAGGCAGCCGCCACATCGCGTGCGAAAGGCACCTTCGACATCACGCGCTTCAGCTTGGGCCAGAATTTCGCCCGCACCACAGTCTCGCGCTCCTGCTGCCTGTCGGTTTCACCCGGCAGAAGAATTTCACCGATTTTCACATCATCCATGATCGACGGTCCTCCGGTCACGGCTATTATATGGGATTTAAGGTCCGCCGTTCAATTGCTTCGGCCCGCAGCCGCCTTTTGCATGGCCTCGGCCAGAAGAAAATCCCGCTCCGTCACACCCTGCGAATCATGGGTGGTAAGGCAGACCTTGACCCGCGAATAGACATTGGACCATTCGGGATGGTGATTGAGCCTTTCCGCGACAAGTGCGGATTCGGCCATGAAACCGAAGGCTTCCGCAAAGCTGGAGAACTTGAAAGAACGGACGATCGCCGCCCCGTCCTCGCGCAGGGACCAGCCCTCGAGTTTCGACAGGGCCTGCCGGATGGCGTCCGGCTCGAGTCTGGGATATTTCATGAACTTGCCTCCGCTTGAGACCCATTAACGCTTCAACGACCGGATCGACGCATATTCCATGAAACATACAGCTATTCTTTTTGTCTGCATGGGCAATATCTGCCGTTCACCGCTGGCCGAAGGGGTTTTGAGACACCTTGCCGACGGCGCGGCCATGTCTGATCAGCTTACCATCGATTCCGCCGACACCGGCGGCTGGCACGCAGGTGACGCACCCGATCCGCGATCGATCGCCATGGCGCGACAGCATGGCGTCGATATTTCCAGGCAGCGGGCGAGACAGGTCACCCCTGCGGATTTCGAGACCTTCGACCTGATACTCGCCATGGACGAAAACAATCTGGCGAACCTGCTGCAATCGAGCCCGGGAAGGCAGCGGCACAAGATCCATCTCTTCATGGACTACGCCACTGGCCGCCGCGAGAACGTCCCCGATCCCTATTACGGGGCCGAGGACGGGTTCCTCAAGGTCTACAACATGCTCTTGGCAGGATGCAGATCGTTGCTCGAAAAAATGGAGCTGGACCGCGCCTCGTGAAGCGGAAACGCCTCTTCAACGATATAGGGTCCACCGCCCACCGATTCCTTCGACGACATCAGCACGAAACGGCCGACCGTGAAGGGCGAGGTGCGGAAGTTGCCGCGTCCGGAAAGATACTGCACCACATCGTCCACGCGGGAGGAGCGCAACCGCGCCAGCGTGACATGCGGCATGAACTTGCGCGGATCGGGCGGGAGACCGATCCTCTGGCAGATCCGCTCGATTTCCGCCTGAAGCGCATGCATTTCCGGCGAGGGAGAAACCCCGGCCCAGATGGAATGCGGTTTCTTGGAACCGAAGGACCCCATACCGGTGAGACTGAGCTGGAATTCCGGCCTTTCGATCCGGTCCAGCCTGTCAACGACCTCATCGGCGGTCCGCCCGTCGATGTCACCGATAAAACGCAGGGTTATGTGATAATTCTCCACATCGATCCACCGGGCTCCCGGCAGACCACCGCGCAACAATGAAAGGCTCATAGCCGCATTGCGCGGAATTTCGAGGGCGGTAAACAGTCTCGGCATGGCGAGCTCCCCGAATCTCTTGGCAGAACAAGCATAGCGAATCACGCAATGCAGGCGGGCGCAAGTGCTTATTTTTTTTGCGCACCGATTGTCGTGATGAAGCTTTCAACAGCCGGCAAAGATTTTTCGACCATCATCGCCACACCCTTCGTATTGGGGTGCATCTTGTCGTCCAGCTTCAGCGCATCATCCGTCACCACGCCGTCCAGAAAGAAGGGATAAAGCGGCAGGTTGTATTTTTCGGCGAGCTTCGGAAAGATCGGATTAAAGCGCCTGGCATAATCATCGCCCATATTCGGCGGCGCCATAATGCCGACCAGCAACACGGCTATGTTGCGCTTCTGAAAACCGGAAATGATGGTGTCGAGGTTCTTTTCGGTCTGTTCGGGGGGGATTCCGCGCAGAGCGTCATTGGCGCCGAGTTCCAGGATGACCCCGTCCGTACCGTCGGGAACCGACCAGTCCGCCCGCGCCAGACCGCCGGAAGAGGTATCGCCGGACACACCGGCATTGGCGATGGCGACGTTGACGCCCTTGCCCTTTAATGCAGCCTCAAGCTGTGCGGTGTAGCTGTCGGTGGGGGGAAGCTGATAGCCGGCCATCAGGCTGTCGCCCAGTCCGACCAACTGCAATGTCCGCTCCTGGGCCATGACAACAGTTGCGGAAAAGGCGGCGGCAAAAATGACGATGAAGTGAAACAGGGCAGCTTTAAATCTCATCACGGCTTTCCTAACTTGGTTCCCATTGTCTGAAATACCGACCGCATCGACCGCCAGACCGTTTTCATCACCCTATATAGGAACGAGAATTGTGACGAAAAGCATCATAGAGCTGAAGAAAGCCGACCTCACGCTCGGCAATGCCGCCGCCTCCGTTCACGTTCTCAAGAACATCGATCTTTCAATCGGAGAGAGCGAGGCGGTTGGTATCGTTGGCCCCTCCGGATCGGGAAAATCGACGCTTCTGATGGTGCTTGCCGGTCTCGAGAGGCTCGATAGCGGCGAAATCATCATCGCGGATACGGAACTGCACAAGCTTGGCGAGGACGCGCTGGCGGATTTTCGTGGCCGCAACATCGGCATTGTTTTCCAGTCCTTCCATCTCATCGCCAATATGACGGCCCTGGAAAACGTTGCGGTTCCACTCGAACTGGCAAACACACCCAACCCCTTCGAGATCGCCAGACGCGAGCTCGTCGCCGTCGGTCTCGGCGAACGTCTCAATCATTATCCCGGCCAGCTCTCCGGCGGCGAACAGCAGCGTGTCGCCATCGCCCGCGCGCTTGCCCCCTCACCGGCCGTGCTGATCGCCGACGAACCGACAGGCAATCTCGATACCGATACGGGGAAACAGATCGCCGATCTCCTGTTTGCCAAACAGGCCGAACGCGGCATGACGATGATCCTCGTCACCCACGATCCGTCGCTTGCCGCCCGGTGCTCGCGCCAGATCAAGGTCCGCTCCGGCGAGATAGAGGGCGACAGCGCCACCTCCCATATGGCGCGGGCGGTGTCGGCATGACCGGATCCATTATCCCGTCTCTTGCCAATATCAGAAACGCCACAAGGCTCGCCCGGCGCGAAATTCGCGGCGGGTTACGCGGCTTTTACATTTTCCTCGCCTGCATTGCGCTTGGAACCGGCGCCATCGCCGCCGTCAATTCCGTCTCGCGCGCGGTGACCAGCGCCATCGCCACGGAAGGTCAGTCCATATTGGCGGGCGATGTGCGTTTCGAACTGCGCAACAGGGAAGCGACACAGGAAGAGCGGGCCTATCTCGACAGCCTCGGAACCGTCGCGGTTTCCACCGGGCTGCGCTCCATGGCGCGCCTCGCCGACGGGTCCGAACAGACCCTGACGGAAGTGAAGGCTATCGATGGCGCTTACCCGCTCTATGGCACCTTCGTTGCCGAGCCGAACCGACCGCTGAATGAGCTTCTGGCCGGGAACGTCGACACCTACGGCGCCATTGCCGCGCCGCTTCTGCTGGAACGGCTCGGCACCAAGGTCGGCGATGAAATCCTGCTCGGCAATGTCAAGCTGAAACTGACCGGCACGGTGGTCGACGAGCCGGATGCTCTCTCCGACGGTTTCGGTTTTGCTCCACGACTGATGGTCAGCCGCGACGCCCTTTTCGCCTCGGGTCTCGTTCAGAACGGCAGTCTGGTCGAGCATGCCTACAAGATCAGACTGAACGATCCTTCGGCACGGTCAACAATGACCGATTCGGCCAACAAGGCCTTTCCCGATGCCGGCTGGTCCATCCGCACCAGTGACCGGGCGGCCCCATCGCTCACCGAAAACGTCAATCGCTTCTCGCAATTCCTAACGCTGGTGGGCCTCACCGCTCTCATCGTCGGCGGTGTCGGCGTTGCCAATGCCGTTCGCGCGTTTCTGGATTCCAAGCGCACCACCATCGCCTCGTTGAAATGCTTAGGCGCACCGGCCTCGGTGGTCACCATGACCTATCTCTTCCAGATCGCCTTCATTGCCGCTGTCGGCATTGTCATCGGCCTCGTGGTCGGCGCCATCGCGCCTCTCATCGCCATGCGGTTTCTGGAGGGCGTGTTGCCCGTGCCGGAGGAGCTTGCCTTCTATCCCCGCGCACTCGGTCTCGCCGCCCTGTTCGGCCTCCTGACGACGCTCGCTTTCGCCATCGTGCCGCTTGGCCAGGCGCGAGAAGTGCCGGCAACGGCGCTTTTCCGCGAACAGGGTTTCGAGGAGGGAAGCTGGCCATCCTGGCCCTATCTGGCCGCCACCGGCCTGCTGCTGGCAGCGCTCGCCGCGCTGGCCATCCTTTCGGCGGAAGACCGCTTCATCGCCTCGGTCTTCCTTGCCGCCATCGCTTTTGCCTTCGTGGTGCTGAGGCTCGTTGCCTCCGGCGTGAAGGCTATCGCCAAGCGTAGCCCGCGCGTTCATTCGGCAGCGCTCAGGCTGGCGATCGGCAATATTCACCGGCCGGGTGCGCTCACCCCGTCTGTCGTCCTTTCGCTCGGCCTCGGCCTGACCCTGCTCGTGACGCTCACGCTGATAGACGGCAATCTGCGCCGCGAACTGACGGACAGCCTGCCGGACCGCGCACCGAATTTCTTCTTCGTGGATATTCAGGGCAGCGAACTTCAGGGCTTCCGCGATCTTCTGAAGCGGGAAGCGCCGGAAGGCGCGCTGACCGAAGTGCCGATGCTGCGCGGCCGCATCCTGGCGCTCAACGGCGAGGACGTCACGAAAATGGAGGTGCCTCCAGCCGGACGCTGGGTGCTGCGCGGCGACCGGGGTATCACCTATTCGCAGGATATTCCCGAAAACGCGACTCTCACAGAAGGAAGCTGGTGGGGACCGGACTATAGCGGCGAGCCGCTGGTCTCCTTCGCGGCCGAGGAAGCCGGGGAACTGGGTCTCAAGATTGGCGACACGGTGACCGTCAACGTGCTCGGCCGCAGCATAACGGCAAGGATCGCCAATCTGCGCAATGTCGAATGGGAATCCCTCTCAATCAATTTCGTCATGGTGTTTTCGCCAAACACCTTCCGCGGCGCGCCGCATGCGTGGCTGGCGACACTCGCCGACCCCTCCGCAACCGCCGCCGACGAAGGCCGCATATTGCGCGCTGTAACCAACGCCTTTCCGACGATCACCAGCGTGCGCGTGAAGGATGCGCTCGACGTCGTCAACCGGCTTGTCGGCCAGCTTGCCACCGCCATTCGCGCCGCCGCAGCCGTCGCCCTCATCGCCTCCGTCCTGGTTCTCGCCGGCGCTCTTGCCGCCGGAAACCGCGCCCGCACCCATGACGCGGTCATCCTGAAAACGCTGGGCGGCACACGAAACCTGCTCATCCGCGCCTTCTCCTACGAATATATGATGCTCGGCCTCGCCACCGCCGTCTTCGCACTTTTCGCCGGCGGCGTCTCCGCATGGTTCGTGATCGCCCGCATCATGAAGCTGCCCTCCAGCTTCCTGCCGGATGTGGCGATCGGAACGCTCGTCGTCGCCCTCGTCATGACGGTGGGCATCGGCCTCATCGGCACATGGCGGATTCTCGGGCAGAAGGCAGCTCCGGTTCTCCGGCAGGCAGGTGAATGATCGTCGGTTGTGCACCGCTTAACTTTAACGATTAATTCTTTGTAATGATCGCCAAAACGTGAGCGCTTTTCGCGCATATGGTGTCTTTTCGACGGGAAAAGGCCTTGTATAGAACACGTTCTGCCATCATATTCTTGATCAGGCTTGCTGAAGCTCCGCAGCGGCGCCCGGGAGGTATCCCGACACCGTAGCAATCACGGAGCTCAAAAGAGGAAACAATGGCTGACTTCAATAACTACCAGAATCGCATGGCGCAGACGCGTGCACAGTCTGGTGCGATGATCGATGAAGGTCTTCGCGCCTATATGCTCAAGGTTTATAACCTGATGGCGCTGGCTCTGGTCATCACCGGCGTTGCAGCGTTCGGCACCTATACGCTTGCCGCTTCCAACCCGGCTTTCGCCCAGCTGCTTTTCGCGTCGCCGCTGCGCTGGGTCGTGATGCTCGCTCCGCTGGCACTGGTCTTCTTCCTTAGCTTCCGCATCCAGAACATGAGCGTTTCTGCTGCGCAGACGACGTTCTGGGTTTACGCCGCGCTGATGGGTGTTTCGCTCTCCTCGATCTTCCTGGTCTACACCGGCCAGAGCATCGTGCAGACCTTCTTCGTGACCGCGGCCTCGTTCGGTGCGCTCTCGCTTTACGGTTACACGACCAAGAAAGACCTGTCTGGCATGGGTTCGTTCTTGATCATGGGCCTGTTCGGTCTGATCATCGCTTCGATCGTCAACATCTTCCTTGCATCCTCCGCGCTGCAGTTCGCGATTTCCGCGATTGGCGTGCTGATCTTCGCAGGCCTGACCGCCTACGACACCCAGAAGATCAAGGAAATGTATTTCGATGCTGACGATGTTGCCGTCGCTGGCCGTAAGGCCATCATGGGCGCACTGACGCTCTACCTCGACTTCATCAACCTCTTCACCTTCCTCCTGCAGTTCCTCGGAAACCGCGACGACTAAGGTTAAGAGTTCGATTGCCAGACATACGAAAGGCGGCCCTTCGGCCGCCTTTTTATTTGGGAGGATTCTTCACCCCTATCCGCCAGAGGCGGGCAGTCCGCTTTTGCGAAAGCTCACTCGATGAGCTTCAAAACCTTGTCGAAGACCTTCAGAACCTGCGGCAACTCATGCCCTCGCTTGAGAATGCGGCCATCCGTGTTCACCACGCAGTAGGCGCCCTGTTTCGCAGCCAGCTTGGGGTTTTTCTCGATCCTGAAAAGCGGCATTTCACCTGAACGCTTGAAGACGGAAAATACCGCCTTTTCCTTGAGGTGATCGATGGCGTAGTCACGCCATTCACCCTCTCCCACCATGCGGCCATAGATGCGCAGGATCGCATCCAGCTCGCGGCGGTGAAAGGTGACCGGCAAAGGGTCCTTGTTCTTTTTATATTCGCGGAGATCGATAACGGTGGAATTGTCACGTGAAGCGGTCTGCACCTGCTGCACATCCGGTTGATCGGTCATCCAATACCTCCGATTCCACCCAAATCATCCGTGCAGTGTGAGCCCGAGAGGGCGAAATTGCAAGTCTTTGCACCGGCATGGCGGATAGGACAGGGAATTCCGGCAAAGTTTCGACAAGCCTTCGGTGCGCAGAGTAACCGGAAGACGGCAGAGCAGAATTGCGCCCGCCGATTCTCCGACGAGCGCTGCCAACGGCAAAAGCAGGGGTTAAAAATGGTAACCATTTAGGCGGCCATTTTCGCATGGGCTGCCGTATTTCGGTCAAACCATGGCCCGAATTGGGTGGAATAGTCCTATTGTCAATTGATGCCTAGGCACCAAGATGACCCGGTCCGGCGCATTGACCCTTTACCCCCAGCCCCCAATGCCCGGACCGGATCTTCCATCGCCCGACAGGCGATCAGGGGTTTTCATTTCCAAGCAGGATACTTGCGCCGACGATTGCCGCGGGATCGCCGCCGGCATTGGCCGTCTGCAACAGCACGGCGCAGCCGCCCTTTTTCACCTTGGCCACCACGCTCGCCGGAAGCTTCACCGTCATCGGCGAACCATCCCACATGCCGACCGTCTGCACATCATAGACGCTGTGCCAGTAGGACATTTTTTTCCCCTGGTTTTCGCCCTTTTGCACATCCACGGTCTGCTCTCGCGTGAAATAGGCGACGACGACATCGGCCTTACCGCTGCCGGCGCCAATATCGATCTCCACCTCATCACCGGCAAATTTCGACGAGACCGGCACGTTCAGTCCCTTGCCCTCGCGCTTGAACGCATCCAGCCTGTCATAGATGCCACGGACATCGGCACCCTTGACGTGGTCGCGGCCGTTCAGAATGGCCTGCGGCGTATAGACCCCGTTGCGGCCGAGCGCGCGCATATAACCATATTGCCGGTCGGTATTTTCCTTAGACGCCAGCGAATCCGTCCAGCCGAGGTAGTTCCAGTAATCGACATGGTAGGAAAGACCGACGACGTCGCCCTTCTGGATCATCTTGCGCAGGGCTTCATCGGCCGGCGGGCAGGATGAGCATCCCTGCGACGTGAACAATTCGACGACGCCCTTCACGGCCTCCTGCGCCTGCGCGGAGGTGACGAGGAACGTGCCGAGAAGACATATCGACAGGGGGAATTTCAGCGGCATTACAAAAACCTTTGTCCGGAAGAGATCCAGACGAATTGATGCGATCAATCCTGCCGGGATGCAAACCGGAAAATAACGTCTATTGCCCTTCAATAGAAAGTCACGAAGGGGTGAGCGACAATCACAAAAAAAGAGACCATGAAACGCAAAGACGCCGGGATTTCTCCCGGCGTCTTCGATTATTGAAGCTTTATGCGGCCAGATCGCGAAGAACGGTCTGCAAAATGCCGCCGTTGTTCATGTAGATCACTTCGTCCAGCGTATCGATGCGGCAAAGAAGCGGAACTTCCTTCACCGAACCGTCGCTATAGGTGATCTTGGCGATCTTCTTTTCACGCGGCCTGATTTCACCTTCGAGCCCGTCGATCTCGACGGTTTCGTCCCCCTTGAGGTCGAGGCTCGCCCAGGTCGTGCCTTCTTCGAAGACAAAGGGAACGACGCCCATGCCGACGAGGTTCGAACGGTGGATACGTTCGAAAGACTGCGCAATGACAGCCTTGACGCCAAGCAGGTTGGTGCCCTTCGCCGCCCAGTCGCGGGACGAGCCGTTGCCATATTCGACACCGGCGAAGATGACGAGCGGGACGCCTTCCGCCTTGTATTTCATGGCCGCGTCATAGATCGACATCTCTTCCTTGGACGGATAGTGGATGGTGTAGCCACCTTCCTTGCCGTTCGGGCCGAGCATGTGGTTGCGGATGCGGATATTGGCGAAGGTGCCGCGCATCATCACTTCATGGTTGCCGCGACGCGTGCCGTACTGGTTGAAGTCGGCAACGGCGACGCCGTGCTCCGTCAGATAGGCGCCGGCAGGCGAAGCGGCCTTGATCGAACCGGCCGGAGAAATATGGTCGGTGGTGATCTTGTCGCCGAAGAGACCGAGGACGCGCGCGCCCTTGATGTTCTTGAGGCCCGACCCCTTTTTGCCCATGCCGACAAAATAGGGCGGGTTCTGAACATAGGTCGACTGGTCGTCCCAGGCATAGGTCTGGCCCGGAGGAACCTGAACCGCCTGCCAGTTCGCATCGCCCTTGAAAACGTCGGCATACTTCGTTTCGTAAAGCTCGCGGGTGACGTATTTCAGGATGAATTCCTGGATTTCCTTGGAGGTCGGCCAGATATCCTTGAGATAGACCGGATTGCCGTTCTGGTCGTCGCCAATCGGCTCCTTCGTCAGATCCTTCTGGACCGTGCCGGCAAGGGCATAGGCCACGACGAGCGGCGGCGAGGCCAGATAGTTCGCCTGAACATCCGGCGAAATACGACCCTCGAAGTTGCGGTTGCCCGAGAGAACACCGGCGGTGATCAGGCCCTTGTCGTTGATCGTCTTGGAGATCGCCGGCGGCAGCGGGCCGGAGTTACCGATGCAGGTCGTGCAGCCGAAGCCGACGAGGTTGAAGCCGATCGCGTCGAGGTCCTTCTGCAGACCGGACTTGTCGAGATATTCGGCAACCACCTGCGATCCGGGTGCGAGCGACGTCTTCACCCACGGCTTGGACTTCAGACCCTTGGCGACGGCGTTGCGGGCGAGGAGGCCGGCAGCGATAAGAACCGAGGGGTTGGAAGTGTTTGTGCAGGAGGTGATGGCGGCAATCGCCACATCGCCATGACCGAGATCGAAAGCCTCACCTTCGACCGCATAACGGCTCGAAAGCTGCCCGGGCTTCTTATAGTCGTTTTCAAGAGCCGTCGCGAAATTCGGCGCGATGGTTTCAAGCGGCAGGCGGCCTTCCGGACGCTTGGGGCCAGCCATGGAGGGCACGACGTCGCCGAGGTCGAGTTCCAGCGTATCGGTGAAGACAAGGTCGGAACCGTCGCCCGTGCGCCACATGTCCTGCGCCTTCGAATAGGCTTCGACGAGCGCGATGCGATCCTTGGCACGACCGGACATGGTCAGGTAATTGATAGTCTCGCTGTCAACCGGGAAAAAGCCGCAGGTCGCGCCATATTCCGGGCCCATATTGCCGATGGTGGCGCGGTCGGCCAGAGACATCGAATCGAGGCCGGGGCCGAAGAATTCGACGAATTTGGAGACAACGCCCTTTTTGCGCAGCATCTGAACCACGGTCAGCACGAGGTCGGTCGCGGTCACACCTTCCTTCACCTTGCCGGTCAGCTTGAAGCCGATAACCTCGGGCAGAAGCATGGAGACCGGCTGGCCTAGCATGGCCGCCTCAGCCTCGATACCGCCAACGCCCCAGCCGAGAACGCCGAGACCATTGATCATGGTCGTGTGCGAATCGGTGCCGACGCAGGTATCCGGATAAGCAATCGTCTCGCCATCCTCTTCCTTCGTCCAGACGGTCTGGCCGAGATATTCGAGGTTGACCTGGTGACAGATGCCGGTGCCGGGCGGAACCACACGGAAATTCTTGAACGCCTGCTGGCCCCACTTCAGGAAGCGGTAACGCTCGCCGTTGCGCTCATACTCCAGCTCGACGTTGCGGGCAAAGGCGCTCGGCGTGCCGAATTCGTCGACGATGACCGAGTGGTCGATGACGAGATCGACGGGAACCAGCGGGTTGATCTTTTCCGGATCGCCGCCAAGGGCCTTGATGCCGTCACGCATGGCGGCAAGGTCGACAACGGCGGGAACGCCGGTAAAGTCCTGCATCAGAACGCGGGCGGGGCGATAGGCGATTTCGGTTTCGGTCAGGCCCTTGTTGTTCAGCCATTCGGAAACCGCCAGAATGTGTTCCTTGGTGACGGACTGGCCGTCCTCGAAACGCAGCAGGTTTTCCAAGAGAACCTTCATGGAATAGGGCAGCTTGGAAACGCCTTTCAGGCCATTGGCTTCAGCCTTGGGAAGGCTGAAATAGATGTATTCCTTACCGTCAACGGTAAGGACGGAACGACATTGGAAACTGTCGAGTGATTTGGGCATGGATAAAAACCCCGCTTACTCTGATAGCCAACACGTGCGTGCGGACACCTATGCACTCATGCACATCAGGATGCGGGTACGACCATTTCCGCTGTCCGCACGTGAAAATTGCTCCTCGCAATCGTCAAGTCCGGCGCAAGATGATGTTCACGCCGGCCGCTGGCGTGTTGACACCCATATAGATAATTTCTCTAAAACGTGCCAGACCATTCAACGAACCTAATCGATTTTTTTATGATCGAGACGACGAAATCGTAATCGGAACCGCAGCATGGATTTGACGGCGGAAAATCTTGGCGTGCGACGCGGCGAAGATTTCATATTCATGAATATTTCCTTCAAGTTAAGCGACGGTGAGGCTCTTGTGCTGACCGGTCGCAACGGTTCAGGAAAATCCACCCTGCTGCGCACGGTGGCCGGCCTGCTGCGGCCCGAACAGGGACGAATAAAGATAGCCGGCAAAGAAATAGACGCTGACATGCGCCCGTCTGAGGCCTGCCATTATCTTGGCCATCGCAATGCGATGAAAACCGAACTGACCGTTTCGGAGAATCTCCGGTTCTGGAAAGACTTCCTCAGCGATTTTTCCGGCGGCGCGGGCATGGCAATCGATGAGGCGGCGGAGATCGTCGGCCTCGCCGGCATTACCCACCTGCCCTTCGGTTATCTCTCCGCCGGCCAGCAGCGGCGTTTTGCCATGGCGAAACTTTTGATTGCATGGCGACCGGTGTGGATTCTCGATGAGCCGACGGCGGCGCTCGACAAGGCTGCGGACGGGATGTTTACCGATCTCGTGAAAAACCATCTTGGGAAAGGCGGCATCGTTCTGGCCGCAACCCATCAGCCTTTGGGGCTGGAGAGCGCGCGGGAATTGCGGATGACGGGGTTTGCGGGTGTGGAGGCTTGGGCATGAGGGCGATGTGCGTGGGGCATACCCCCCTCTGCCCTGCGGGGCATCTCCCCCTCAAGGGGGGAGATCGACCTGCGGCTAGGTCTCGCCCATCTCTACGCCTGAGAATAAAGCAGCGGAAAAGCCTCTTGCCGATCTCCCCCCTTGAGGGGGAGATGCCCGGCAGGGCAGAGGGGGGTAAACCACACCCGCAGAGGCCTACCCAATGACCGCCCTCCTCCTCCGCGACATCAAACTCTCCATCCGCGCCGGCGGCGGCGCGCTCATCGGCGTGCTGTTTTTCATGACGGTGGTTGCCGTCATCCCCTTCGGCGTCGGCCCCGATCTCAACCTGCTCGCCCGCATCGGCCCGGCTATCGTCTGGATCGGCGCGCTGCTCTCCGCCCTTCTCGGCCTCGACCGGCTGTTTCAGGCCGAGCGGGATGACGGCTCCCTTGATCTGATCCTGATGCAGGAAACCCCGCTGGTCCTGACCGTGTTCGTGAAATGCCTGGCACACTGGGTCACGACCGGCTTGCCGCTGGTGCTTGCCTCCCCTCTGCTTGGCCTCTTCATGAACATGGACGAAGTGGCGATCGGCGCCGTGATGCTGACCCTTCTCGTCGGCTCGCCCGCCATCACCTTCATCGGCGCAGTGGGCGCGGCGGTTGCCGTTGCCCTGCCGCGCGGAGGGCTTCTGGTGTCCATCCTCGTCTTGCCGCTCGCCATTCCCGTGCTGATCTTCGGCGTCAGCGCCTCCTATGCGGCGGTGCAGGACCCGGCGCCCTTCATGCCGCCATTTCTCATTCTGTGTGCGATCACGTTATTTTCAGCCGTGACCGGACCTTTCTTCGCCGCTTTGGCGCTGCGCAATGTTATGGATTGAGGAAACCACGCCAGACGATCCCCGATTGACAGGGATCAATTGCGGGGCGGCCATTCTCGGGTTACACAAACGGCATGAACGAGCAGACCTTCACCATCACCAAATTTAGTGATCTCGCCAATCCCACCCGGTTTCTGGCGCTGGCGGCGCGCATTCTGCCCTGGCTCGCTGCTTTGACGGCGCTGGTGCTGGCCGTCGGCCTCTATCTGTCGTTCACGACGGAAGGCGATTACCAGCAGGGTTACACGGTACGCATCATGTATGTGCACGTACCGTCCGCGTGGCTCGCCATGATGTGTTATTCGGTCATGGCGGTCTCCGCCATCGGCACCCTCGTCTGGCGTCACCCGCTGGCGGATGTCAGCCACAAGGCCGCGGCCCCCATCGGCGCGGCCTTCACGCTGATTGCACTCGTCACCGGCTCGCTCTGGGGCAAGCCCATGTGGGGAACCTGGTGGGTGTGGGATGCGCGGTTGACCTCCGTCTTCGTGCTTTTCCTGATGTATCTGGGCCTGATCGCGCTCAACCGCGCCATGGACGATCCTTCCAGAGCCGCCCGTGTCAGCGCCGTGCTGATCCTCGTCGGTTTCGTGAATATCCCCATCATCAAATTTTCGGTCGAGTGGTGGAACACGCTGCACCAGCCTGCAAGCGTCATCCGCATGGGCGGCTCCGCCATCGATGCGGAATTCCTCTGGCCGCTGCTGACCATGGCCGTCGGCTTCACGCTGCTGTTCTTCACCCTGCACATCGCCGCAATGCGCAACGAAATCTGGCGTCGGCGCGTGGCCGCGCAACGGCGTCTCGCGGCGCGCATGGCGAACCGGGAGGGCTGAGGTGATGACGCACGCCTTTTATATCGGCATGTCCTATGCGGCGACCGGCCTTGTCGTTCTCTGTCTCATCGCCTGGGTCGTCGTGGACGGTCAGGCACGCAAACGGGAATTGAAAGAACTCGAGGCATCCGGCGTGCGCCGCAGGGCGAGAGCCGGTTCCGCAGGTGACGCGCAATGACGCAAGCTGACCGGGACACCAAGGCCAAAACGACAGGCCGTGCACGCTATGCGCTTGCGCTGCTGCCGTTGCTGCTGTTCGGCGGTTTCGCCCTCGTCGCCGGCAAGATGCTTTACGACCAGGACGTGAACGGGCTGGATATCAGCGCCATTCCCTCGGCGCTGATCGGCACCAGGGCGCCCACCCTGTCGCTACCGCCGCTGGAAGGCTCCAACCTGCCGGCGCTGACCGATGCCGCCATCAAGGGCAAGCTGACTTTGGTGAACGTCTTCGCCTCCTGGTGCATTCCCTGCCGGCAGGAGCATCCGCTGCTTCAGGAATTGGCGAAAGACAGCCGAATCACCGTCGTCGGCATCAATTACAAGGACAAGCAGGATAATGCGCTGCGCTTCCTCGGCGAGCTCGGCAATCCCTTTGCTGCGATAGGCGTCGATCCAAACGGCAAGGCCGCGATAGACTGGGGCGTCTACGGCATTCCCGAAAGTTACCTGGTCGGCGCGGATGGCACGATCCTTTATAAAAAGGTCGGCCCCTTCGATGCCCGCAGCGTCGAGCGCGATCTGCTGCCAGCCATTGCGGCCGCAGCCGGGAAATAACGCGCTCGGTAGGGCATCACCCCTTGGTAACGACCCTCAGCGAAGGGCCTTCAGCCGGCAGACGTATGCCTTCCAGCACCACCTGATCGCGACCGCCGCGTTTTGCGGCATAGAGACCGTCATCGGCCCGCTTGATGGCGTCATGAATGGAATGATCTCCCCTCGCGACGGCCGAGACACCGAAGCTCGCGGTGATCTGGCTGGTTACACCCCGGTTGCGCCAATCGAGCGACGAAAGACCTGTCCGCATGGCATTGGCCAGCTGGCCGGCTGCGGCAGCTGTCTGGCCGGGCAGGAAGACCACAAACTCCTCACCGCCAAAGCGCGCCACCAGCGCATCCTCGGGCGCATTGCGCCTGAGCAGATCGGAAAGACCGATAAGAACGATATCTCCAGCCGCATGACCGTAAACATCGTTGATACGCTTGAAGTGGTCGATGTCGCAGGCGATGACCACACCCTCAGGGATATCGTTACGAAAATCGGGAACTCGGCGGTCGAAGCCGCGCCGGTTCAGCACGTCCGTCAGCGGATCATGCTCTGCCGCATGCAGATGCCGGTCGACGGTGACGGAAATCTGACTCGCGAGCACGGAGAGCGCCAGCAGGAAGCCGAAGATGCTGGCGGCAAGCTGCATGTAGAAAGCATAGTCGGATTCGAAGAATTCGCTGAGCTCGATCATCGAGCCGCTCGGCGTCATCACCAGCAGCATGCCGATGCGCACCAGCGTCTCCAGCACCACAAGACAGGCAATTCCCACCATCAGCCTGTCCGCAAGCGCGACGGGGCGCTTTCGCACGAGCCAGACCGGAATCGCGAGCAAAAGGGCACAGACGAGATCACCGATGACGAGCTCGCGTTTCAGATCCGGTGTGACGAAAACATGGAAAGAGACCAGCAAAACCGCGGCAACCACGATCGACAGCCTGGCCGTGATATAAAGCGGCCGCCCGAAATGGACGAGCAGAGCGTGGCCATAGAGGAAGAAGGCGGAGAAGAACAACAGGTTCGAAACAATCGCCTGTATTTCGAACGGCAGGCCGCCAAGCACCAGAGGTGTCGCAAAACCGAAGGCCGCCGAAAGATATCCTATACCCCAATAGCGGGCGGAAGCGTGGCCGATCCTTTGCAGGAACAGGAACACCACGCCGAATGTCAGCATGATGAAGGGGAGAAGATAGGCGAAGTTGTCTTGCAATGGGTTCTGCCGGAGGGAGATACGAGCCTTTGCCTGACACTACGGCAATGCCATTAAGAAAACCTGCATATATTGCACGGCTTCCGTGCCTTTCGGCCCGCGGCCCCGGAAAACCCGTTCACATTTGCGGGAGCGCGTTCTGCCATTCCTTGATCGCGTCCACGGGCCAAAGCAGCATGACCACGTTCAGCGTCAGGTTGTCACGGATCAGCCAGCCGGTGAAGATTTCGAAGAAGATGGCGATCGCCACCGTCAGCCACACCGGCACACGGGCGGCGAACAGGAAACCCAGCACCATGAAGACGGTATCCATCGCCGAGTTCAGGATGCTGTCGCCGGTATAACCCAGCGCCATCGTCGCAGTCCGATAACGATCGATGATGAGAGGCGAGTTTTCAAGAATTTCCCATGCCGCTTCCACCAGAACCGCAAGCGAAAGCCGCATGGAAAGCGACCTGTTGCGGAACAGCAGCCAGGCGAACCAGTAGAACAGGAAACCGTGAATGATATGCGAGGGCGTATACCAGTCGGCCAGATGCTGGGAATTGCCCGGCGTGTTCACGCCCGGCTCGAACAGCTTCACATAACCGCATTCGCAGATCGGAATGCGGCCCATGGCGTAAAGTATGACAATCTGCAGGAGAAGCAGCCCGGCGGCCACGCCGAACCATTTGAGCGAGCGCGAACGGGACGCCGACATCTCTGCAACTGTCATTTTTCGTCCTTGTTAAGCGGTTCCAGCGAATGGCGCATGACGAGCGGCATCTGCGCCATGGTGAAGATGATGGTGATCGGCATCGTGCCCCACACCTTGAAGGCAACCCAGGTGTCGGTGGTGAACATGCGCCACACCACCTCATTCAGCACCGCAAGAAAGAGGAAGAATATGCCCCAGCGCAGCGTCAGCTTGCGCCAGCCCTCATCCGTCAGCCTGAAGGCCGAATTGAACACATAACCGAGCAGCGATTGCCCGAAGAACAGGCCGCCGAGCAGAATGACACCGAACAGCGTGTTGACGATGGTCGGCTTCATCTTGATGAAGGTATCGTTCTGCAGCCAAAGCGTCAGCGCGCCGAACACGAAGACCACGATGCCCGATATCAGCGGCATGATCGGCAACTTGCGCGTCAGCACCCATGAGACGGAAAGCGCCAGCGCCGTTGCGATCATGAACAGGCCGGTGGCGATGAAGATCGGTCCGCCGAATTCCGTAAGCACGGGGAAGGTGGAGGCCAGCCATTCGCCGCGGGAATTGGCGAAGAAGAACACCATGAGCGGGCCAAGCTCGAGCACGAATTTCAGGAGCGGGCTGATTTCCGCCACCATCTTTTCGCTTTCCTTGGAATTGCTTTCAATATCCATACTCAAACTCCCGCAATGGCCTTGGCGAAATCTTCCGCCTCGAAGGGCTCCAGATCATCAACACCTTCACCCACACCGATGAAATAAACCGGCAGCTTGTGTTTGGCAGCGATGGCAACGAGGATACCGCCCCGCGCCGTGCCATCCAATTTTGTCATAATCAGGCCCGAAACACCCGCGACATTGCGGAATATTTCTACCTGGTTCATGGCGTTCTGGCCGGTCGTCGCATCCAGCGTCTGCAGCACGGTGTGCGGCGCATCCGGATCGAGCTTGCCGAGCACGCGCACGATCTTTTCCAGCTCCGCCATCAGCTCCGTCTTGTTCTGCAGGCGACCGGCCGTATCGATGATGAGAACGTCGCTTTTCTGCGCCCGCGCCTGCTCATAGGCATCATAGGCAAGCCCCGCTGCATCCGCGCCAAGCTTGGTGCCGATGAATTGCGAACCGGTGCGGTCCGCCCAGATCTTGAGCTGCTCGATGGCCGCCGCGCGGAACGTATCGCCCGCCGCCAGCATGACCTTGAGGCCCGAGCCGGAAAGCTTGGCGGCAAGCTTGCCGATGGTCGTAGTCTTGCCCGTACCGTTCACGCCGACAACGAGAATGACATGCGGCTTGTGTGAAAGATCGAGTTCCAGCGGCTTGGCCACAGGCTTCAGGACCTTGGTGATCTCGCCCGCCATGATGCGCGCCACATCTTCGCCGCTTACATCCTTGCCGTAACGCTCGGAAGACAGGGCGCCGGTGATGCGCATGGCAGTCTCGACGCCGAGATCCGACTGGATGAGAAGATCCTCCAGCTCATCGAGCGTATCCTCATCCAGCTTGCGCTTGGTGAAAAGCGCCGAAATCTGTGTGGTCAGCTGCGACGATGTGCGGGCAAGCCCTGCCCGCAGGCGCTGAAACCATGTCAGTTTTACCTGCGGTGCGGCAGGGGCAGGCTCCTGCCGCTCACTGGCGGACGAAAAACCCTTTGGTAGAGCTGGCGGTATAGCGGAGGGCTCGGCGGCAGTCGCGGCTTCGGCCTCGTCAAGCAGCGCATCCATCGCGTCCGCATCCAGCACAACATCCGTTGCTTGGGGGGCAGATTCGACCTGCTCTTCGGCGGCTGCTTCCGCCTGTAGCAACGACAGCGGCACCACGCCCATATCGCCGGAAAGCTCGGCACCGGGCAGAAGCGGTGCGTCCTCTTCCTCGTCATCGTCGGGAAGGACCACGTCCGTCGCCTCGTCCGGGGCTGGTCCGCCGGCCGTCTCCATCTCCAGTTCGGAAACCGGGTCCTTATCGACAGGGCCATGCGCTTCGGCGTCACTTAGCGCCGCTTCGAAGGAAGCGTTTTCATTGCCGCGCTCAGGCGCGGTGTCCTCTTGCGGCCGGTCATTCGTTTCGGCCTTGTCCTTGCCGAACGAAAAGACTTTTTTGATGAAGCCGAGGGCCATGGTCGTTCCCGTGTGTTTTCTCTTGTGCCGCCTCAGGCCGCATCCGCCGCCAGAAGCTTCATGTTCAGATGTTTGCCGTTGTGGCCGGTAATCGCAACCTGCGCAAGAGTGCGCGGGGCAAGATGCGGTGCCTCCACCAGCGTGAAATTGTCGGTATGGGCAAAACCGTTGTTTTCAACGAGGATCGTCTGCGTCGACCCCACCATATTTTGCAGATGCGCAAGCTTCAGCGCCTCGCCGCGCTCCCGAAGCCTCGCCGCCCGCTCCTTCACCAAAGCCCGGTCAAGCTGCGGCACGCGTGCCGCGGGCGTCCCCGCACGCGGGCTGTAGGGAAAGACATGCAGGCTGGAAATGCCGCATTCTTCCGCAAGCGTCGCGGCGTTTTCGAACATCTCTTCCGTCTCGGTCGGAAAACCGGCGATCATATCCGCCCCGAAGGCGATATCGGGCCTCAGCAATCGCACCTCGTTGCAGAAGCGAATGGCATCAGCCCGCAAATGGCGGCGTTTCATGCGTTTCAGGATCATGTCATCGCCATGCTGGAGGGACAGGTGCAGATGCGGCATGAAACGCGGCTCATCGGCAATCAGATCCATCAGATGATGGTCGGCCTCAATACTGTCGATGGAGGAAAGGCGCAGACGCAGAATATCCGGCACCTGCTTCAGCAATGTCTTGGCGAGATAACCGAGGGAAGGCTCGCCCGGCAGGTCCGCGCCATAGCTCGTGGCGTCCACCCCGGTCAGCACGATCTCGCAATAGCCGCTTTCCGTCAGCCTGCGCGCCTGATCCACCACAGCCCCCATCGGCACGGAGCGGGAATTGCCGCGCCCATAGGGAATGATGCAGAAGGTGCAGCGATGATCGCAGCCGTTCTGCACCTGAATGAAGGCGCGCACATGCCCATCTATGTGCTTCACCATCTGCGGCGCGGTCGCCTTGATGCTCATGATATCGTTGACGCGCAGCTTTTCTTCCGCCGAAACGCCGAAATCCGGCAGCGCACGATAGGAGGCGCTTTTCAGCTTCTCCTCATTGCCCAGCACCGCATCCACCTCGGGCATCTCGGCAAAGGTCTGCTTCTCGGTCTGGGCGGCGCAGCCGGTAACGATGATACGGGCATGCGGATTGTCCCGCCTTGCCCGGCGGATGGCCTGGCGGGCCTGACGCACCGCTTCCCCGGTCACCGCGCAGGTATTGACCAGCACGGCATTGTTAAGCCCGGCCTTTTCGGCCTCCGCCCGCATCACTTCCGATTCATAGGTGTTGAGACGACAGCCGAAGGTTATGACCTCGACGCCGCTCATACAGCCCCCCGCTCAACCGCATCGCGCGCCCAGGCGCCGGTGACGGGATCGACGGAACCCGACCATTCCCATTCGGCCGGGCCGGTCATGATGACATGATTATCCTCGCGCCATTCGATGGTCAGCGGCACACGGATGGGGCTGGAGGCGACATCGATGGTGACCTCCCGGCCGGTGCGACCGGTGCGGGCAGCGGAAACGGCTGAGGCGCAGGCGGCCGAACCGCAGGCGAGTGTCAATCCAGCGCCGCGCTCCCAGGTGCGGGTGCGCAGCGCGCTGTCGGAAATCACCTGCGCCAGCGTGATATTGGCCTTTTCCGGGAACATCGGGTGATTTTCGAGCAGCGGCCCGAAACGTTCGAGATCGAACTCCATCGGATCGCGATCCACCCAGAAAATCGCATGCGGATTGCCCATGGACATCACGGCCGGCGAATGCAGGATCGGCGCATCGATCGGCCCGATCTGCAATTCGATACGGCTGGTATCGTGGAACTCTTCCGAAAGAGGAATATCGCTCCAGCGGAAACGCGGCAGGCCCATATCGACGGAAATCATGCCGTCTTCATGTTCGACGGCGTTGAGGATGCCAGCCACCGTCTGGAAAGTGAAACTGGTCTTGCCCGTTTCGGACGACAGCGCCTGCACCACGCAGCGCGTGCCATTGCCACAAGCCTGCGCCTTCGTGCCATCGCAATTGAGGATGTCGATAAATGCATCCGTGCCACTGACACGCGGATCGTGGATGGCCATGATCTGGTCGAACTGTGTGGCAGCATCGGCGTTCAGCGCAATCGCCGCCTCCGGCGTGACCATATCTTTACGGCCGCGCATGTCGACAACGAGGATCTTGTTGCCAAGCCCGTTCATCTTCGCAAATTCGACCGTATCCACCATTGCCCTAAACCTGAAAGCCGTCTGAAAATCGGATTGCATAGGGGATTCCCCGCGCTTTCGCCCTATATGGCGGAAAGGGCAGCAAATTACCAGACTGTTACGGCGCAAACGCGGCAGCGATCAGGCGGAAGGCACGTCGAAGACCTCACCGGGGCGCATCGGCCGAAAACGGCTCTCCTCCACCCCCTGCTCTGTTAATGCGACCTTCAGGGCCGCAAGCGGCGCATCCACGGCCTCATCCGTCAACTGCACTGTACCCCAATGGTGCCCGCAGACATGCGCCGCACCGCAAAGCTTCATGCCTTCCACGGCTTCCGCCGGGTTCTGGTGCTGGCCCTTCATGAACCATCGCGGTTCGTAAGCGCCGAAGGGCAGGTTTGCGAGGCGGAAATCGCCGTGCTTCTTGCGCGCCGCGTGATAATTGAGACCTTCATGGAAGCCGGTGTCACCGATATGGTAGATTTTACCGCCGGGCGTTTCGATGACGAAGGCAGCCCATAGCGCCATGCGCCTGTCGTTCAGGCCACGGGCAGACCAGTGATGGCACGGCTCGAAGTGGATTTTAACCGGCCCTGTCTCCACCACATCGCCCCAGTCGCCGACCTTGATACGCGCCGCCTCGACCCCGGTACGGATGACGGCGTCATTGCCGAGCGGCGTGATGAAGAGCGGCTTGTGCGCGACATGCAGGCGCTTCAGCGTTTCCATATCCAGATGGTCGTAGTGATTATGCGTCACCAGCACCAGATCGATGGGCGGCAGGTCCTCGAAACGGATGCCGGGCGCATTGACCCGTTTGGGACCGGCGAAGCTGAACGGGCTGGTGCGCTGCGACCACACCGGATCGATGAGAATATTCAGCCCCGCCGTCTGGATGAGAAACGAGGCATGGCCGACGAAGGTGACGCGCATGTCCCTGCCTTCGATCCGGGCTTCCGGTTTTGCGAAGGGAAAAGGGCTCGGATAGCTTTCCGGCCATGTGGCGCGCTCGCCATTGAAGCGCCATTTCATAAGGCCCATGAAATTGCCGGGCGGCGAACCGCCGGGATTGAAGAAGCGCACCCCGTCGAAATGATCGGAGATCGGGCCGCTATAATAGGCGCTCGCGTTCGAACGGCGGGCATAGAGGCCCCCACCCGCCAGAGCGAGCAGACCAAGAGCGGAAAAACGAAAGAAGTTTCGACGTTTCATGACAAAGGTATAAGGAGCGAAAGGGGCCCGTTCAAGCGCCGCCAATGGCCGCCTGCGGCCAATCACGCAAAGATGAAATGCGGGCCTTTTCGGCCGCAAACCCGCGGCGCCTTGACTTTTCCTGCACTTTCCTGTTTATCCCGCCCATCAGCTGGCAGTTTCATGACTCCAAGCCGCCGACCGGGACCCGCAAAGGTATAAAGAGATCCCGGAGGTCAACACCCGACAGCGCGATGCGCCCTCGGGTGCTTTTTGGCTTTGCGTCTTGTTTTTGGCAGCGAAAGCACCGACGTTTCGGAAACCCCGGAACGAAGAAGGAAGAAACGATGTTTGAAAACCTCCAGGACCGCCTTGGTTCCATTCTGAATGGACTGACCGGCCGTGGCGCGCTGACGGAAGCCGATGTTGCCGCCGCCCTGCGCGAGGTTCGCCGTGCGCTTTTGGAAGCGGACGTTGCACTGGAAGTCGTGCGTTCCTTCACCGACAGGGTGCGTGAAAAGGCCGTTGGTGCAGCCGTCCTGAAGTCGATCAAACCCGGCCAGATGGTCGTCAAGATCGTGCATGACGAGCTTGTCGAGATGCTCGGCACCGAAGGCGTCTCCATCGATCTCAACGCCCCCGCCCCCGTCGTCATCATGATGGTGGGTCTGCAGGGCTCGGGCAAGACCACCACCACCGGCAAGATCGCCAAACGCCTGACCGACCGCGATAAGAAGAAGGTGCTGATGGCATCTCTCGACACGCGTCGTCCGGCCGCCCAGGAACAGCTTCGCCAGCTTGGTGTCCAGACGAGCATCGACACGCTGCCGATCATTGCCGGCCAGTCGCCGACCGATATCGCCGCGCGCGCAGTGCAGGCCGCCAAACTCGGCGGCCACGACGTCGTCATTCTCGACACCGCCGGCCGTACCCATATCGACGAACCCTTGATGCTGGAAATGGCCGACATCAAGAAGAAGTCCAACCCGCATGAAATCCTGCTGGTCGCGGATTCGCTGACCGGTCAGGACGCCGTCAACCTGGCGCGCAACTTCGATGAGCGCGTCGGCATCACCGGCCTCGTGCTGACCCGTATGGATGGCGACGGACGCGGCGGTGCGGCTCTCTCCATGCGCGCCGTCACCGGCAAGCCGATCAAGCTGATCGGTATCGGCGAGCGGATGAACGAACTCGACGAGTTCCATCCGCGCCGTATCGCCGACCGTATTCTCGGCATGGGCGACATCGTCTCGCTGGTCGAAAAGGCCGCCGAAAACATCGATGCGGAAAAAGCCCGCGCCATGGCCGAGAAGATGGCCAAGGGCAAGTTCGACCTCAACGATCTGGCCGACCAGCTCGCCCAGATGAAGAAGATGGGCGGCATGGGTGGCATCATGGGGCTGATGCCCGGCATGGCCGGCATGAAGGACAAGATGGCTTCGGCCGGTATGAACGACAAGATGTTCGACCGCCAGATCGCCATCATCTCGTCCATGACCAAGGCCGAGCGCGCCAATCCGGATATTCTGAAACACAGCCGCAAGAAGCGCATCGCCGCCGGTTCCGGCACGGATGCCGCCGAAATCAACAAGCTTCTGAAGATGCATCGCGGCATGGCCGACATGATGAAGGCCATGGGCGGCAAGGGCAAAGGCGGCATCATGAAGCAGATGATGGGCGGCCTTGCCGGCAAGATGGGTCTCGGTGGCCTTGGCGGCGGCATGCCTGACCTGTCGAACATCGATCCGAAGCAGCTCGAGGCGCTCCAGAAGCAGGCGGAAGCCGCCGGTCTCGGCAAGCCGGGTGGAATGCCCGGCCTTGGCGGTCTGCCGGGCGGATTACCTGGTCTCGGTGGCGCAAAGCTGCCGGGTCTTGGTGGCATGCCGGGGCTTCCCGGTTTCCCGAAAAAGAAGTGAGGGCGCGCCAATGAACAATGCAGAGGTGAAAGCCCAGCTTTCCGAATACCGTCAGTCGATCGACAATATCGATGCCGCACTGGTTCACATTCTTGCCGAACGTTTCCGCTGTACCAAGGCGGTGGGCGTGCTGAAGGCAAAGTACAATTTGCCGCCGGCCGACCCGGCGCGCGAGGAATACCAGATCGAACGCCTTCGCCGTCTGGCGAAGGACGCCAATCTGGACCCGGATTTCGCCGAGAAGTTCCTGAACTTCGTCATCAAGGAAGTCATCCGGCATCATGAAGCAATCGCCGCCGAACATGGCGGTAACGAAAAGACCGCCTGAAAGGCGGACAAGCCATCCTAAGGAGTATATCACATGGCACTTAAAATTCGTCTCGCACGCGGTGGTTCCAAGAAGCGCCCGTATTACCAGATCGTCGTTGCTGACGCCCGTTCGCCCCGCGACGGCCGTTTCCTCGAGAAGGTCGGTTCCTGGAACCCGATGCTCGGCAAGGACAACCCGCAGCGCGTTGAGCTGAAGGCTGACCTCATCAAGGAATGGATCGCCAAGGGCGCACAGCCGACCGACCGCGTTCTGCGCTTCCTCGCCGAAGCCGGTCTTGCCGAGCGCGCCGCTCGCAGCAACCCGGAAAAGGCAAAGCCGGGCAAGCGCGCTCTCGAGCGTATCGCTGAAAAGAAGCAGAAGGCTGAAGATGCAGCCGCTGCTGCTGCGGAAGCCTCTGCTGCAGAATAATCTGCACGGAAACTTTTGAAGAACGGGTGGCATGGTTTCCCATGCCGCCCGTTTTTTGTTTATTTTGGCGTCAACAAACCTTAAAGCTGACGCAACCAACACCAGAAGACGGACGGCCTGATGGCAAAGCTGGAAAACCCGGTACTCATGGCAAAGATCGGCGGCGCACAGGGCCTGCGCGGCGAAGTCCGTGTCAGCACCTATACGGCCGATCCGATGGCGCTCGGCGATTATGGCAACCTTGTTACCGCCGATGGCCGTATTTTCGAAATTCTGGAAGTGCGCGAGGGCAAGAACGTCGTCGTCGTTCGTTTCAGGGGCATCAATGACCGCAATGCGGCGGAAAGCCTGAATGGGCTGGAACTGTTCATCGAGCGTGACAATCTGCCCGACGACGAGCTTGACGATGACGAATTTTATTATGCCGATCTCGAAGGGCTGGAAGCCGTCGATGCCGATGGCAAAAGTTATGGCGCCGTCAGCGCCGTCTATGATTTCGGCGCAGGTGATCTGCTGGAGCTGAAAGGTGCAGGCCGTCGCCCCGCCCTCATTCCCTTTTCGGAAGCGGCCGTGCTGGAAATCGACCTCGAAGCCGGTCGTATTCTCATCGATCCGATGGCCGCCGGCCTGATCGACAATCCTGACGACAAGGACGAAACCGGCGCATCGCCGTTCGGCAAGAAATAAAGTCATGACCTTCAAGGCTACCGTTCTGACGCTCTACCCGGAAATGTTTCCGGGGCATCTCGGATATTCTCTGGCAGGCAAGGCGCTCGAGCGAGGGCAATGGTCGCTGGACGCCGTACAGATTCGCGAATTCGCCACCGACAAACACAGAAGCGTCGATGACACACCGGCAGGTGGTGGTGCCGGTATGGTGCTGAAACCCGACGTTCTGGCGGCGGCCATCGACCATGTTTCGGATGGCGATACGCGGCCGCGGCTGCTGATGAGCCCACGTGGCAAACCCCTGTCGCAAAACCGTGTGCGTGAACTGGCGGCCGGAGAAGGCGCGATCATCGTCTGCGGCCGTTTCGAAGGCGTCGACCAGCGGGTGATCGAGGCGCGCGGGCTGGAAGAAGTGTCGATCGGCGATTACATCCTCTCCGGCGGTGAGCCGGCGGCGCTGACGCTTCTTGATGCCGTCGTCCGCATCCTGCCGGGCGTCATGGGCAACGATCTTTCCGGCGTGCATGAAAGCTTCGAGGGCGGACTGTTGGAACATCCGCACTATACCCGCCCGCAGGTCTGGGAAGGCCGCGATATTCCGGCCGTCCTCACCTCCGGCAACCACGCCGCCATCGACAAATGGCGGCACGAGCGGGCACTGGCGTTGACGAAGGAAAGACGCCCGGACCTTCTGGTAAAGGCTCAGGCTGAAACGAAATAATAGGCGGTCAGCACCAGCCCGACGGCGATCACCAGCCAGCGGATGATCCATTGTGGCACCCGCCGTGCCGTATGCACGCCCACATAGCCGCCAAGCGCGGCCGCAGGGAACATGATGAGCGCCGCCCACCAGGAAACGACGCCACCGCTGACGAAGATCGTGATTGCGATGACGGCGATCACGACAGACAAGAGGTTCTTCAGCGCGTTCAGATGATGATAGCTGCCGCCCGAGGTTATTCCGAGGATGGCCAGCATCATGATGCCCATGCCAGCACCGAAAAACCCGCCATAGACGGAAGCGAGACCCTGAAAGACGAGGCTCGGCAGATTTCCGGGCGAACGTTCGGCGCTCGCCTTCGGCCGCAGCCACGGGCCGGCAGCGAAAACGGCGGTGGCCGCAAGAAGCAGCCATGGCACGAGCAGACGGAAGGAAGGATTGTCGAGCGACAAAAGCAGCAGCGATCCGGCCAGCCCGCCGACGACTGATACGCCCGACAAAAGGATCGCCTCGCGCCAATGGGCGCGGATTTCCGGCCCATAGGCGATCACGGAGGTGATGTAGCCCGGAAACTGCACGATGGCTGACGTGGCGTTGGCGACGATGGGCGGCAGGCCGGCCAGCGTCATCGCCCCGAAGGTCAGGAAGGTGCCGCCACCGGCAATCGCATTGACGACACCCGACAGAAAACCGGTGGCGAACAGCATGAGAATAATGAATATGGACATGGCCCCTCCCAAGGTTCCCATGCCATATCCGCCAGCGCGCCGCTTCGCAACCGCCGGAACGCGGCGCGTAATTGATAAAATATTGTCATGAAAGGGATGACAAACGGCGCATCCTCGTGTATGTGCCCGCGTGGAAATGGGAAATATCCCAACCGAAAGCAAAGAATGGCGAACCCGCTCCTGCCGAAAGGCATGGTCTGGAGGCATTGACCGACAGACGAACCGTTGAGCGCTCTGGCTGTTTCAGAAGAAATCAGAGGTTAACATGACCAATATCATTCAGCAGCTGGAAGCCGAACAGGCCGCCAAGATCGAAGCAAAGCGCACCCTGCCCGAGTTTTCTCCGGGCGACACCCTGCGCGTCAACGTGCGCGTTACCGAAGGTAACCGTACCCGCGTTCAGGCTTACGAAGGCGTTTGCATCGCCCGTTCCGGCGGCGGTCTTTCCGAAAGCTTCACCGTTCGCAAGATTTCCTACGGCGAAGGCGTCGAGCGCGTATTCCCGATCTACTCCCCGCTGGTCGAAGGCGTTGAAGTCGTTCGCCGCGGTAAGGTTCGCCGCGCGAAACTCTACTACCTGCGCGACCGTCGCGGCAAGGCTGCCCGTATCGTTGAGAACACCGGTACGCGCGCCCGCAAGCTGAACGAGTCCGAGCGTCAGGCACTTGCCGACGAGAAGGCACGTCTGGAAGCCGAAAAGGTAGCAGCAGCACAGGCTCTCGCCGCCGAGAAGGCAGCAGCCGAAGCCGCAGAAGCCAAGGCAGCGGAAGAAGCAGCAAAGGCTGCGGAAGCCACAGCGGAATAAGATTTCCATTTCGATGGATTGATTGAAAGGCGGTCTTCGGGCCGCCTTTTTTGTTGCGTGGATATAACGCAACAAAGCACGCATGCGGCTTGAAAGCCGCGTTTGGCGAGCATTGGCTGGCCGGAGAATACCGAAGCTCTTTCAATCATTTCCTTTGCGGAAAGATGCGGCAAATTTCGACCGGCGACAAATGCCTGCCTGATTTCTTGCTCGAGTGTTTTAGCCCATCCTCGAACAGCATTGCCTAATTGCATTTATTGTGCGATTTTCTTGCTGTTTCAGGTGTTATTATGTTTTTATTTAATTCTTTTTTAACAAAAAATAAGTCCGCTTTTTTCGCCGTTGGTCTCGCCAGCGCGTTGATGAACATTCTTAATCTTTCCGGCTCGCTTTTCATGCTGGAAGTTTACGACCGCATTTTGCCAAGCAAGAGCATTCCATCCCTTGTGGCACTGGTCGTTCTCCTGATCGTTCTCTACGCGTTTCTGATGGGGTTCGACGCGCTGCGAGGCCGTATATTGGCGCGCATTTCGGACAATATGGACGACGCGCTCAATCAGAAGCTTTTCAGGGCGTCGATCAATGCGCCGCTCCTTGCCTCGGGAAAGATCGATGGGCTGCAGATCGTCGGCGATCTCGATCAGATCCGCCAGTTCCTCTCGGGACCGGGCCCGGCGGCCTTTTTCGACATTCCCTGGCTGCCCATCTATCTCCTGATCTGTTTTGCCCTGCATCCGTGGATCGGGTTCGCTGTGCTCGGCGGAGCTATAGTTCTCATCGTGCTGACGCTCCTTACGAACTGGCTGACCGAACGGGCAACAAAGCAGGCTTATACCGCACGAGGGCAAAGAAACGTCCTTGTCGGCAGCAGCCAGCGCAACATCGAATCCATCAAGACCATGGGCATGATGGGGGCGGTGACATCCATGTGGGACGAGCTACATTCCAGATACCGCGCCATCACCCTGTCAACATCCGATACTGCCGGCATGCTCGGCGCCATGTCGCGAACCTTTCGCCTGTTGCTGCAATCTGGCGTCATGGCCATCGGCGCAGTTCTCGTCATCGACGGCAATGCATCGGCGGGCAGCATCATCGCAGGCTCGATCCTCTCCGCGAAGGCGCTCGGCCCTGTCGAACATGCGATTGCAAACTGGCGCAGCTTCATGACCGCAAGACAGGGCTGGAAACGCGTCAACGAGTTCCTGGAGCTGGTGCCCGAACCCTCGCCGCCGCTCTCCTTGCCCCGCCCGCAATATACCGTTGCCGTTGATCGGGTAACCGGTGGGCCACCCAATGGCGCGCGCGATACGGTCGCCGATATTTCCTTCACGCTGAACGCCGGCGATGGTCTCGGCATCATCGGCCCAAGCGCCTCGGGCAAATCCACACTGGCACGCTTGATGACCGGCATCTGGCCCTATGAACGCGGTTCCGTCCGCTTCGATGGGGCCGCGCTCAACCAGTGGGATTTCGAGTTTCTCGGCAAATCCATCGGTTACATGCCCCAGCAGGTGGAGCTGATGCCCGGAACCGTGGCGCAGAACATCGCACGCTTCGACCGCGATGCGACAGCGGAAGCGGTTGTCGCCGCAGCCAAGGCCGCGCAGGTGCATGAGCTGATCCTGAACCTGCCCAAGGGTTACGATACCTATATTGGCGACCGTGGCGAGGCCTTGTCGGGCGGTCAGAAACAGCGCATCGGCCTTGCCCGCGCGCTGTTTGGCGAACCCTTCTTCGTCCTTCTCGATGAGCCGAACTCCAATCTGGACAGCGAAGGCGAAGCGGCCTTGCGCAATGCCATTGGCGACATCAGGGCACGCGGCGGCATTGTCGTCGTCATTGCCCATCGCCCCAGCGCCATCGAAAGCGTCAATCTGGTGATGGTGATGAGCAACGGCCGAATGCTGCGCTTTGGCACCAAGGAGGAAGTGCTCGCGCAAATCCTGCGGCAGAACATCCGCCAGGTGCCTGAGGAGGAAGAAACGCGCAAGATTGAAAACCGGGTGAGCGAAAATGGTTGAGGCGGAAAAACCCGGTATGACGAATGTGTCCATTCTCAGGCACTCGACCGCGGTGGTCGTTCTCGCCCTTGGCCTGCTGGTCGGATTGGGCGGCTGGGCGGCTTTTGCAAAGCTTGCCGGCGCGGTGGTGGCCACCGGCCGGGTTGTCGTTGAAGGCAACTCCAAGAAAATCCAGCATCTTTCCGGCGGCATCGTCAGCGAGATCAATGTCGCCGAAGGCGACAGGGTCGAGGCAGGTCAGGTCCTGTTGCGGCTGAGCGCCACCGTCGTGCAGGCGAACCTCTCCATCGTCGAAAATACGCTTGCGCAGCTTTACTCGCGTCGGGCGCGTCTGCGTGCGGAAATTGCCGAGGCGCCTTCTTTCACTGTGGAGGAAGATCTGGCGGCACTGACGAGTTCGAAGGCGGCCAAGACCTTTATCGACAGCGAACAGAACCTTTTCAACAGCCGTCGCAACGCCTTGATCGGCATGAAAAAGCAGCTGGGAACACGCAAGGACCAGCTCGCCGACGAGGCACGCGGCCTCGAGGTGCAGGTGGAGGCGACGGACAATGAGCTCGCCATTGTAAAGGAAGATGTTTCCAAGACGGACGAGCTCTTCAAAAAAGGGCTCGTCACACTTCAGCGCCTCAATCTCCTCAAGCGCCAGCTTTCCAATCTCGAAGGTCAGCAGGGCCAATACATCGCCGCCCGGGCACAGACAGTGGGCAAGCTGAGCGAACTGGACCTGCAATTGCTTCAGCTCGATGAAGACCGCAAATCGGAAGTCACGAAAGACCTGACATCGATCGAAGCGACCGTCGCGGAATATGAAGAGCGGCTGGCGGCAACGCGCGACCAGCTGGATCGCCTCGACATCCGCTCACCGATTGCCGGTCGCATCTACCAGCTCTCGGTGCACAATATAAACGGCGTCATTCAACCGGGTGAAGTGCTGATGCTGGTGGTGCCGGAGCAGGATGAGCTTGCCATCGAGGCCAACATAACTCCACGAGACATCGATCAGATTTACGTCGGGCAGCCGGTAACCATTCGCTTCACGGCATTCAATCAAAGCACGACGCCGGATTTGAGCGCGCTAGTTGCTGTCGTCGCCCCCGATCTGCAGACAGATTCCCGAACCGGCTCATCTTATTACGCGCTGCGCATCAAACCCGACAAGGCCGGAATGGGTCATCTGCCCGGCGGGAAATTATATCCCGGCATGCCGGCCGAAGTGTTCATACAAACCAGCGAAAGGAGTGTTCTTTCTTATTTTGTGAAGCCGTTCCAGGACAGGCTCAAAAAGACCTTCGTACAGGAGTAAACAGTTTCCGGTGCCATAATTTTACGAAAGGAATTTCCGCAACACGTTAAAGACGCACTTTATTCAAAAAAACAATTTCTTATATTGTATTATCATTTTTTACGTATTAAATATCACCCGCAATATTTATTATAAATTTAATTTCAATTCATCGATTTCTCAAAAATTTATGGAGTGTAAAATGGCGTTAAAAGTAACTTTTGGTAATGGTGGCGCTGCTTCGGTTTCTTCGCTCACCAACCTGGTCGATCAGGAAGCTTACAAGCTCCTCACCGAATCCACAGCACAGGTCAAAAACGGTTCTTCGCTCGACTCCGGCGTCGTCAATGTCGGCGCGGTATCGGTTCCCGGCACCGGCGCGGGCGGCACGGTCGATGTTGGCTATGACCCCAGCTCCAACGGCTTCAAATTTGACGTGTCGTCGGCATGGAATTCGGTAAAGAACGCTCTCGCCCAGTCCGACACTTCTGAGAACCTTACCTTCAAGGATTTCGTTCAGGTCGACGTTCATCTCGGCGGCACCGGTTCGTCCACCGTGGAAGTTCTCAATGCGAAGCGTGGCAACATCTCGACCGGTGTAGGCAACGACACGGTCACTGTCTCTGTCATATCGAACGACAAGGCCTGGGTAAACGCCTTCAACATCGACACGGGCGCCGGCAACGACACCATCGTGGTCAAGGCGGGCACGGCGTTCGACGGCGGCGTTGCTGCCGGTACCAACGTCGTGAACGGTGGCGCTGGCGTCACCGACGGCAGCTTCACCTCCGTCAAGATTGACGCCGGCGCAGGTAACGATTCTATCGACCTGAGCGGCGTGAACCTCGCCTCCTCGCTGGTAACCGGCGGCAAGGGCATCGACCACATAAAGGCAAGCGGTGGCGCAGATACCTTTGTCTTTAATCTCGGCGACATGGCCAAGAGCATTGCCACCGACAGCATTGAAGGCTTCAACGCCGCCGTGGACAAGCTCAAGCTGGTCGGCACGGTAATCGATAACTGGGCGGTATCAACGATCGATAGCGACACCATCCTCACCTACAACGTCACTGGCGAGCACAAGGGCGAAAAGATCGTTGTCGCCGGTGTTCACCTCACCGGTAGCGACTGGTTCACGGCGTAATTCTCTGAAAGAGAATTTCATTATTCGCCGCTTAAAATGATCGTGGCCCGGAAACATCCGGGCGACGATTTTTTATCTATGCGACCGCCGACACTCGTGGCAGCTATCGCAATCTTCCAAAGTCAAGCCGCCTTGACCTGAGTACCCATTCTACGCGTTGCGATGATGACCAGCACCCCGGCAAGCGCCAGGCAGAAGGCAAGGAAGAACATCGGCGCAATGGTGCTGCCGGTCTGATCCTTGATCCAGGGCACCACATTCTGCGCCACGAAGCCACCCAGATTGCCGACGGAATTGATCGCGGCGATGCCGGCGGCCGCACCTGCTCCCTTGAGGAAGCGGCCGGGCAGGCTCCAGAACACCGGCTGACCGGCAAAGATGCCTGCAGCGGCGATGCAGAGGAAGGCGAACTGCAAGACCGGATCGCTCAGCAATGCCGACATCAACAGGCAAAAGGCGCCGATGAAGGCAGGACCGACGATATAGGGCGTCTTGTTCTTTGCCTTGTCGGCGGCCAGGGGCACAACGAACAGGGCGACGGCCACGATCACCCAAGGGATGATGTTGATGAAGCCATTGGCGGTATTGGAAACGCCGAAGCTCTTCACGATGGTTGGAAGCCAGTAGCTGAGACCATAGGCCGCCAGCGGAAAGCCGACATAGCAGAGCGCCATGAACAGAACGCGCGGATTGACCAGCGCCTTGAAGCCGTCCTCTGCATGCTCTTCCATGCCCTTGTTTTCTTCGGCCAGCCGGTTCTTCAACCAGTCCTTCTCATCCTGCGTCAGAAACTTCGCCTTTTCCGGGGTATCGTCGAGATAAAAGAAGGTGACGATGCCGGCAATGACGGCCGGGATACCCGTGGCGAGGAATACCCATTCCCATCCGGCATAACCGAGGAAACCATCCAGATCGAGCAACATGCCGCCGAGCGGCGCGCCGATGGCATTGGCAAGCGCGCTGAAAATCATGAACAGGCCGATCATGCGGCCGCGATAATCGCGCGGGAACCAGAGCGTCATGAGGAACAATACGCCGGGGAAGAAGCCCGCTTCGCAAAGCCCAAGCAGGAAGCGCAGGATGTAAAACATCGTGGCGTTCTGCGTATAGGCAAGCGCGATGGTGACGGCGCCCCAGGAAACCAGAATACGGGCAAACCATTTGCTGGCGCCGAAACGGTTGAGGAACAGGTTGCTCGGCACTTCGAAGATGAAGTAACCGATGAAGAACAGCGAAGCGCCAAGGCCATAGGCATATTCGCTGAGGCTCAGCGCGTCGACCATCTGCAGCTTGGCATAGCTGACATTCTGGCGGTCAATATAGGCGATGAGATAGAGAAGGCCAAGAAACGGCATCAGCCGCCAGGTGATCTTCGAGATAAGGGCTTTTTCGGATACCATATGCTTTCCCTCCCTTCGATTTCTCGTCGAAATGCAAATGATAAGGGAACCCATCTATATGTGCGTCGCAAAATACGCAAGTTGCATTGCATCATGACCATTGGAGAACCCCACCAGGGCAGGCTCGTTACGGGCCTTCAGCCGTGATGCAGTGCACATAGAAAATGCCGGACCGTCGGGTTCCATGCTATGCGCATTGATATTGCCGTAAAACCGGCGATCTGGTATGAAGGCTGCCATGGGATCTAAATTCGGATGTCTCGCGCAGAATGTTTATGTGCTGCAGGACCACAAGCGTCTGCCGGCACGGTTCTTTGCGCGCGTTTCCGGGGCGCTCACCAGCCGACTTAGGCTCGCCTGACAGCACCGCTGTCCACACTTTTCTGAACCCTGATTACCCTTTTCCATGACAAGGCATAGAGCCATGAGCGCACCCCGCACCCTGTATGACAAAATCTGGGACGACCACGTCGTCAATCGTGACCCGGACGGAACCTGTCTTCTCTACATCGACCGTCACCTCGTCCATGAGGTGACGAGCCCGCAGGCCTTCGAAGGCCTGCGCATGGCCGGTCGTCCCGTGCATTCGCCTGCCCGCACGCTGGCCGTTGTCGACCATAACGTTCCGACCACGGCCGACCGGCTGGAAGGCATCAAGAACGAGGAAAGCCGCATTCAGGTGGAAGCGCTTGCGCAGAACGCCAAGGATTTCGGCGTCGAATATTATTCCGAGCGCGACAAACGCCAGGGCATCGTTCACATCGTCGGCCCTGAACAGGGCTTCACCCTGCCGGGCATGACAATCGTGTGCGGCGACAGTCACACCTCGACCCACGGCGCCTTTGGCGCACTGGCGCATGGCATCGGCACCTCGGAAGTGGAGCACGTTCTGGCGACCCAGACGCTGATCCAGAAGAAAGCCAAGAACATGCTGGTGCGTGTCGACGGCAAAATTCCTGATGGCGTTACCGCCAAGGATATCATCCTCGCCATTATCGGCGAGATCGGCACGGCCGGTGGCACCGGCCACGTGATCGAATTTGCCGGCGAGGCGATCCGTTCGCTCTCCATGGAAGGCCGCATGACGGTCTGCAACATGACCATTGAGGGCGGCGCCCGTGCAGGTCTTATCGCACCTGACGAAACCACCTTCGATTACATCAAGGACAAGCCGCGCTCGCCGAAGGGCGAAACGCTGGAACAGGCCATCGCCTACTGGAAAACGCTGAAATCCGACGAAGGCGCCCATTACGACAAGGTCGTGGTGCTGGATGCAGCCAACCTGCCGCCCATCGTCTCCTGGGGCTCGTCTCCGGAAGACGTGACCTCCGTTGAAGGCATTGTTCCCAATCCCGATGATATCGAGGAAGAAAACAAGCGCGCCTCCAAGTGGCGTGCGCTTGACTACATGGGCCTGAAACCCGGCACGCGCATCACCGATATCGCCATCGACCGTGTCTTCATCGGCTCGTGCACCAATGGCCGCATCGAGGATTTGCGCGCGGCGGCGAAGATCGTTGACGGCCGTAAAGTCGCTCCCACCGTTTCGGCCATGATCGTGCCCGGCTCCGGTCTCGTGAAGGAACAGGCGGAAAAGGAAGGTCTGGACAAGATTTTCCTCGACGCCGGTTTCGAATGGCGCGAGCCAGGCTGCTCCATGTGCCTTGCCATGAATGACGACCGCCTGAAACCCGGCGAACGCTGCGCCTCCACCTCGAACCGCAATTTCGAAGGCCGTCAGGGCTATAAGAGCCGCACCCACCTCGTCTCCCCCGCCATGGCAGCGGCGGCGGCGATTGCCGGTCATTTCGTCGACGTACGTGAGTGGCAATGATTGCCGGATGATGGCTTGACCACAGAACCTCGGAGCGATCCGAGGTTTTTGTTTATTCCGAAATGATCTTCACCCGCTGGCCCGGCTGAATGGTGGCCGTGGTGCTCATGGCATTGATCATGCGGAACATGTCGAGCTTCCGGTCGGTTCCCATCATCCGCGCTGCCATCGTCGCCACGGTTTCACCGGGCTTCACCGTCACCACCCGCACCCTGAGCGGCTTCAGCGAGGCGATTTCCTGCGGCGTCATCTTGCGGAAGCTGGTGCGCAATGTATTGGCGATGGAATCGAGCTGCGTATTGCCCTTCGGCACGGCGGTCAGGAAACGGAATATCTGCTGGCCGACACGAATGACGGTCACGTCGAAGTCCCATTTATCCGCACTTGCCCGGGCTGTCGCGGCCTCCAGACCATTGATCTGGGTTTCCTTGACTGTTTCCGGCAACAGGCCGGCAACCCAGCCGCTGGTCAGGTAATTGGCAAGGCTCGTCTGTTTCGGATCGGCGACACCGTCGAAACGGATGGCCATATCGCCCGGTCCCGTCGCCAGAACGGCCTCGACCTTGTTGTCGATAAGGAAACCTTCCGGCACATCGAAACGAATGCCGAGCGTTCCGTGCAGGAATGTCTGGCCGCGGACATAACCTTCCTGCGGGCTATCGCCATAAAGTAGACCGTCTATGCCATCCAGAAACCAGTCGCGACCACGATCGCCGACCTGGCCGTCCTGGCCGAAGGCGCGGGCATGACGGCGCGCAAGCTCGATGCGCTGCGGCGTGTTGGGGTGGCTGGAAAGGAAGTCAAGGCTCTGGTCGTTTTCGGGATCAGCCGAAGAGAACCGCGCATAGGCCGCCATGGAATCCAGAAAACGTGGCGAGGCAAAGGGGTCGTAACCGGCCTCGCCCAGCATCCGCACGCCGATCACATCCGCCTGCAATTCCTGCTGGCGCGAAAAGGCCGCAAGCCGCAGCTTGCCACGCGCAAGCGCCTGCTTGCCGGCAAGATCGCTCGACAGCACTTCGGCAACCACGCGGCTGGCAATCACCTCCGCCTCTTCGCGGCGCTGGCGTTCGATGCCATGATTGGCGGTGACATGGCCCATCTCATGCGAAAGCACGGCGGCCACTTCCGAAGCATCGTTGGCAAGCGCCAGAAGCCCGCGCGTCACGTAAAGATATCCGCCCGGTAGCGCAAAGGCGTTGATGGCCGGCGAGTTGAGAATAGTGATGCGGTAAGACTGTTGCGGATTTTCCGAAACGGCGGTCAGAGCGCCGGCGATACGGGCGACAAGCCGCTCCGTCTTGGCGTCACGATATTCACCGCCATAACTCGCCACGATGCGCGGATGCTCGCGAGCGCCCATCTGGGCGCGGGGATCATTCTTCTGCACCTCTTCCACGGTCTGCGGATTATCCGACGGGCGCAGGGTGGACTGGTAGGCCGGGCTGAAGAGAGACTGGCACGACGACAGGAACAGCGCAGACGCGGTCAGCACGGAACAGGCTGCAGCCATCCTGGCCGAACGGCGAAGGCCTGAACGGGAGAAGAGCCTCCACTGTGCAGTCATGCTATTTCTCATTCTCTATGCCTGCCCCTAACGTTCCTGATCATCCGTTAATTGCAGACCAGAATAACAGATTCGCCCCAACGGGCGATGAATGCCGAAACGGTAAAAACGATCCATCAAGTCCGGATTATTCCTGAAGAACGCAATAATTCCCATCTTTTCTCGGGCAACAACTTGAAACTGGCAAGTGCAAATTAGCGCCATTGAAGTCATCTAAAGCGATTGCCAGCGGCACACGTCGAAAATAAGGCGATCACCCGTTCAGAAAACTGTCCACCGCCTTCACATTTTGTGTGGCGAAGAAATCTGCGGTCGAGCCGACATAGACAACCCGGCCGCGATCAAGAAAAACCACCTGCTGCGCCAGCTTCTTTATGTCTTCGGGATGGTGGGTGACAATAATCACCGTGTTTTTTGTTTCTCCATGCAAGTCGAGAAGCAGGGAGGTCATACCCGCCCGCAGTCCCGGATCGAGTGCCGCAAAAGGCTCGTCGAGCAGCATGACCGGTTTTTTCCTGACCAGCGCACGCGCCAGCGCCGCTCTCTGCCTTTCTCCGCCAGAAAGCGTGCCCGGCAAACGTTTGTCGAAACCCGCCAGACCAACACGTGCAAGCGCCATCTCAATCCGTTCCCGGTCTTCCACCCGCAATTTCAGCCCGGGGCTGACACCGAGAGCGACATTGGTGAAGATATCGAGATGCGCAAACAGATTATTATCCTGAAAGATCGATGAGACCGGTCTTTCCGAAGGATCGAGCGCCGTCATGTCATGCCCGCCGATCATCACGCGGCCGGAATCCGGCGCCTCGAAACCGGCGACGAGGTTGAGAAGCGTCGACTTGCCCGAACCGGACGCGCCGACGACGGCGGTTATCCGGCTCTGCGGGAATGTGCAATCGAGGTCGAAATCCTGTGTTCCAAGCCGCAGCCTGACCTTGTCCAGTTCAACGGCAAAATCATCGCCTGTCATATGCTCGCCCTTGCTGATTGGGATTGCCGTGCGACACCGCCTGCGGCAAGCAGCAGGCAGATGATACCGAGAAGGAAGGCATAACCGGCGGCGTCATTGGTACGATAGCTGCCCATATTGCTGTAAACCAGCCATGGCAGGGTGACGAAACTTTCCGACCCGAACAGGGCAACCGCGCCTAAATCGCCGAGAGACAGGGCCATGGCGAAGGAAAACGCCATGGCCAGCGGCCGCCACAGAACCGGAAGATCGGCGAACCGCAGCCGCGTCAGGCCCTGAAGCCCGAGACTGGCGGAAAGTCGGCCGGTGCGCAAAAAATGACTGGTACAGGCCGGCTCCAGCACGCGCATGGCAAGCGGCAAAGCCATCAGCATATTGATGAGCGCCACGAGGACCGGCGCATAGAAGCTGACATCGCCGAAAACCCGCAATAACAGGAACCACCCGCTTCCCAATACGACAGGCGGCACCAAAAGCACCAGCGAAGACCCTGCCCCCAGCATGGCGGAGAGGAAGCGCAGGGGTTGTCCCGCTCGCCGCCTGGAGCCTATCGCCTGACGCGCGCCGATGATCGCCATACAGCAAAGCACGACAAGGGCTGCGGAGAGTGCGGCGATTGCAAGACTGGTCGCCGCCGCGCGCAGGAAAATCGGCGCGGACAGAAGACGCGGCAGATCGGCCCTCAAACCCGAGACAGCGATGGCGACAAGCGGCAGGCCGATCAGCAGAACAGCGAACACGATTGCCGCGCCATCCCAGAGGCGGGCACCGATTCCCTTTCCTTCGAAACGGCGAAGGGAACGACCAAGCGAGGGAATTTCCGCTTCGGGCGACGGCAAAAAGGCAAGAAGGCCGAGCAGGATTGCGGTGAGGGCAATCTGCAAAACCGAAAGCGCAATCGCCCGCTGCGGATCGAAATCGAACCGTAACGCCTGATAAATCGCCACCTCCAGCGTCGTTGCCGCCGGCCCGCCGCCCAACAGAAGAACGAGCGTGAAGCTGGTGGCGCACAGCATGAAGACAAGCCCGGCAATGCCGGGGACGAGACGCGCGACCGCCGGCCATTCGATAAAACGGAAAATCGAAACCGGCCCCATGCCGAGGCTCGCCGCCATGCGCCAATATTCGCCCGGAATGCGCTCCAGCCCGGCCAGCATCAGCCGCACCGAAAGCGGAAGATTGAAAAACACATGGGCAATGAGGATGCCGGACAGGCCGTAAATGCTGAAAGGTTCATCCGCCCCGGCAAAAACGAGTGCCGAATTCAAAATGCCCTGCCTGCCCCAGATGGTGATGATACCGAAGGCGCCAACGATCACCGGCAGACCCATCGGCACCGCCATCAGCCTGATGATCCAGATCCTTCCCGCAAACGCGCGCCGACGGCAGAGCGCCAGCGCCACCGGCAGGCCGAGAACAATGGAAAGAAGGGTGGAAAGCGTTGCCTGATAAAGCGTGAAACGCAGGATGCGCAGCGTATAGGCATCCATGATGCCGGCAGCGGACGCGCCGGCATCAAAAGACAGGAGAGCTGCAACCGCGAGCGCCATGAACAGGAAAACGGCGGCAAAAGCCGCCGTTCCGAAAATGATCGACCGCCGGTAATCGCGACGCAGCATCATGCGCGGGTGTGCCTCTTCCTCAATGCATGCTCATGGCGGCAAGCCATTCATCGATCCATGCCTTGCGGTTCTTCGCCACCTCTTCCGGATCCATCAGGAAAGTCTTCTGCGGCACCACGAGTTTCGAAAACGCCTCCGGCAAGGGCTTCGAGGTCGCCGCAACCGGCATCATCCAGTTGTTTTCCGGAATGGCATCCTGAAAACCGGATGTTAGTGTGAAAGCGAGGAACTGCTTTGCCAGTTCCTTGTGCGGCGCGTTTTTGAGGAGACCGGAAACCTCGATCTGGATGTAATGTCCTTCGGAAAAGGCAGCGGCCTGATAACGATCCGTTTTTTCAGCGACCATGTGATAGGCGGGCGAGGTGGTATAGGAGAGCACCATCGGCACCTCACCCTTGGTGAAGAGGCCATAGGATTCCGACCAGCCCGGCGTAACGGTGAGAATGCGCTTCCTGAGCTTTTCCCAGGCCTCCGGGGCCTTGTCGCCGTAAACCGATTTCACCCATAGCAGCAGGCCAAGCCCCGGTGTGGAGGTGCGCGGATCCTGAATGACGATTTTCTGGGAGGGGTCGCCTTCCACGAGGTCTTTCAGGCTCGTCGGCGGGCTTTTCACCGTCTGCGTATCATAAATGACAGCGAAATGACCGTAATCATAGGGAATGAAAACATCGTCCGTGTAGCCGCCCGGCACCTTGGCCGCCGATGCATCGATGCCGCCGACATCGAACAAACCGGTCTGTTTTGCTTCCGCGACAAGATTGGTGTCGAGGCCAAGCACGACGTCCGCCTTGGACCCCGCCCCTTCAAGCTTCAGACGATTGAGCAGCGCCACGCCATCGGCCACGCCGACGAAATTGACCGTGCAATTACAAACCTTCTCGAAGGCCTCCTTTACCTTGGGACCGGGACCCCATTCGGAAACGAAGCTTTCATAGGTGTAGACGGTCAGTTCCTGTCTATCCTGTGCAACGGCAAGGCCGGGCAGAAACAGCGAGGCGGCAACGAGGGTATTCAGGAAAAGACGACGGCGCACGGGTATCTCCTCAAAAAAACGATAGGGAAATAGCCGCCTGCGTTAAAGCCGTCTAATCCCTCCGCCGGTATGAACCGGATCAGGTTCTTCGGGTTGGCAAGCCTCTCAGCCTTTCGCACCCAAGCGCAAAAGACACCCCGTTAGATCAAGATGATGGTGTAGTCCCGCCGTCCCCGATTGGCAAGATGGCCGAGATCAGCCCTGTTCCGTCATATGCACCAGTTCCCAGACGTGCCCGTCGGGATCCTGAAAGCTGCCGGCATACATGAAGCCATGGTCCTGAACAGGCTTCCAGCCGCTGCCGCCGGAGGCAAGCGCCGTGGCGATCATCCGGTCGATTTCTTCCCTGCTTCCGGCGGAAAGACAGGTCAGAACCTCGGTGGTTCGCGTCGCGTCGGCAATATCGCCGTTGATGAAATCGCGGAAACGTCCCTCCTGGAGAAGCATCACGAAGATGTTCTCTTCCACGATCATGCAGAGCGTGCGGTCATCCGAATATTCCGGGTTGAAGCTGAAACCGAGAGCAGTGAAGAAGTTTCTTGATGTCTCGATATTCTTGACCGGCAGATTGACGAAAATCATGCGCATTTTCACAACTCCTCCAAACGAACGCCGGCATAGAACGGCAATTCTGCTTTTCTGTCAAAGGCCGAAGGAGGACCGGTCAAACGGGGAACTGATTGCCTTCAGCCCTCCAGTTCCTCGCGCAGCATTTCCAGTTCCAGCCATTCTTCTTCCATGGCCTCCAGCTTGTCGCGCAGCTTCGACATTTCCTGCGCCAGCGTGTTGAAGGCCGCCGGGTCCTTTGTGAAAAGTTCCGGATCGGCCATGCGCTGCTCGCGTTTTGCGATTTCGCTTTGCGCCTTTTCCATCTCCTTCGGAAGATTTTCGAGCGCGAATTTCTGCTTGAAGGAAAGCTTGCCCTTGGCCTTTGAAGGATCCTGCGATGCAGAGGCCGAAGGTGCGGCCTTCGCCTTTTCCTGTTTCTCAGCCTTGCGTTTTTCTTCCGCCGCGCCCTTGCGCTGCGCCATCATGTCCGAATAGCCACCGGCATATTCGATCCATCGTCCGTCCGGTTCATCCGGATTGACGGGCGCGATGGTGGAGGTGACGGTGCGGTCGAGGAAATCGCGGTCGTGGCTGACGAGGATAACGGTGCCGGAAAAGCCCGCAACGATTTCCTGCAGCAGATCGAGCGTTTCGATATCCAGATCGTTGGTCGGCTCGTCGAGGATCAGAAGATTGGTCGGCCGCGCCAGAATGCGTGCCAGAATAAGGCGCGCGCGCTCGCCCCCGGAAAGGTTGCGGATCGGCGTGCGGGCCTGTTCCGGCTGGAACAGAAAGTCTTTCATATAGCCCGTCACATGCTTCAGTTCGCCGTTGACCAGCAGATTTTCACCGCGGCCATCGGTCAGATAATGCGCGAGCGTATCGTTGGGATTGAGATCCTCGCGCTTCTGGTCGAGCGTCGCAATCGCCAGATTGGTGCCGAGCTTCACCGTGCCGCTATCGGGCTGCAGCTGGCCGGTGAGCATCTTCAGAAGCGTGGTTTTACCGGCGCCATTCGGGCCAACGAAACCGATGCAATCGCCGCGATGGACGCGCAGCGAAAACGGCGCGACGATCACGCGCTCGCCATAAGCCTTGGTGATGGCCTCGGCTTCGATAACGAGCTTGCCGGATTCACGCCCTTCGGTAACGGTCGCCTGCACCGTGCCCTGCGGCCCCTTGTGGCCGCGATATTCCGCACGCATGGCCTGAAGCTCGCCGACGCGGCGCATGTTGCGCTTGCGCCTTGCGGTCACGCCATAACGCATCCAGTGTTCTTCACGCTCGATGGCCTTGCCGAGCTTGTGCTGTTCCAGTTCTTCCTCTTCCAGCACCTTGTCGCGCCATTCCTCGAAATGGGCAAAACCGCGATTGAGACGACGGGACTGGCCACGATCCAGCCAGACGGTCGAGGTCGAGACCTTTTCGAGAAAACGCCGGTCATGCGAAATCAGCACCAGCGCGCTGCGCGTCTGCTGCAGCTCGCTTTCAAGCCATTCGATGGTGGGCAGATCGAGATGGTTGGTCGGTTCGTCCAGCATCAGTATATCGGGCTCAGGCGCCATGACGCGGGCAAGGGCCGCACGTCGCGCTTCACCGCCGGAAAGGCTCGCCGGATGTTCCTGCCCGGTGAGGCCGAGATGCTCAAGAAGATAGGTGACGCGATAGGGATCGTCACCGGGGCCGAGCCCCGCTTCGGCATAGGCCTGAACCGTGTCGTAACCGGCAAAATCCGGAGCCTGCTCCAGATAACGGATGGTGGCGGCCGGATGCCGGAAAACCTCACCCGACTGCGCCTCGACCAGACCCGCGGCGATCTTCATCAGGGTGGACTTGCCGGAACCGTTGCGCCCGACGAGGCAGATGCGGTCGCCCGGTTCCACCTGGAGATTGGCGCCGTCGAGCAGCGGGGTCACGCCGAAGGTCAGCTTGATGTCATCGAGTTTCAAAATTGGGGGTGCCAAGGCGTCAGGCTCCGGTCAGATCATAAGGGCGGGCGAGCACGATGGCTTTTCCGCTTTTCAGCGAGAAATGCACGGGGCCGCCATTCGCGACATTGGAAATAGTGCGGGACGAACCGAAAGCAAGCGCAAAATCCTTCAGCGGATAACGCACATTGCCGATATCGAGCCCCTCAAGGGCGGTAAATCCGGCAATCGAAAACAGCGAGGCGGGCGGCAGATCGATATCCAGCGAACCGGCAAGCAGCGGCCGCGCCTCTTCTTCACCTGACGTCAGCGTAACGTCGATACCACGTTCGGCAAGCGCCACCGCGTAAAGGAGGTGCTGAAGCGCATGGTCGCTTCTCGCGCCGCCAAGCGCACCGACAAGCACAAGCGAATGCGCGCCACGGGAGAGAGCTTCCGATACCGCGATCTCGCCATCCGTCACCGCCTTTGCGGCCGGGTATGGCTGCCGCGCCACATCGGGCCAGGCCTCCAGCAACTCTTTGCTGGCGGAATCGAAATCCCCGACCCACAATTCCGGCGCAAGGCCAAGCGGCCCCGCATGGCGCATGCCGCCATCGGCCGCAATCACACGGCTATCCGCGACCGCTGACTTCAGACGATCGGTCACCGTGACATCGCCGCCAAGCAGAATGGTGAAGCGCTCTTTATCCATGCCCTGCCTTATCGCACCTCGGCCAAAAATGGAAAGCGGAAACCCGATGAAATCGGCCTATATTGATTTTCGCCGGCTTCGGGATTATGAAACGCCTCAGTGGTGATTTGCCGACCGGCTTGCAGCCACTTTAAAGAAGTCGCTAAAGGGTCGAGGAAAAGGGCAATTTCCTGGGACCGGTCGCGATTTCGCTGCCGGTTTTTTTGTTTTCGCAACGTTCTTTACGTGATCCGGAAAAGAGAGTTCGACATGCCGATAAAGATTCCCGATACGCTTCCCGCTTTTGAGACCCTCGTTCATGAGGGCGTGCGGGTCATGACCGAAACGGCGGCCATCCGGCAGGATATCCGCCCGCTCCAGATCGGGCTTCTCAACCTCATGCCGAACAAGATCAAGACGGAAATCCAGATGGCGCGCCTTGTCGGCGCATCGCCGCTGCAGGTAGAGCTGTCGCTGGTGCGGATCGGCGGCCATCGCGCCAAGAACACGCCGGAAGAACATCTCCTGTCCTTCTACGAGACGTGGGAAGAAGTGCGCCACCGCAAGTTTGACGGTTTCATCATTACCGGCGCGCCCGTGGAGACGCTTGCCTACGAAGACGTGACCTACTGGAACGAAATGCGACAAATTTTCGAATGGACGCAGACCAACGTTCATTCGACGCTGAATGTCTGCTGGGGCGCGATGGCCGCCATCTATCATTTCCACGGCGTGCCGAAGCACGAGTTGAAGGAAAAGGCTTTCGGGGTCTACCGTCACCGCAATCTCTGCCCCTCATCGATCTATCTGAATGGCTTTTCGGATGATTTCCAGGTCCCGGTCTCGCGCTGGACGGAGGTACGCCGCGCCGATATCGAAAAACATCCGAAACTCGAAATCCTGATGGAATCCGAGGAAATGGGCGTTTGTCTGGTGCATGAGAAAGAGGGCAACCGGCTCTATATGTTCAACCATGTCGAATATGATTCGACATCGCTTTCCGACGAATATTTCCGTGACGCGAATGCCGGCGTGCCCATCAAGCTTCCGCATGATTATTTTCCACACAACGACCCGGCGCTCGCCCCGCTCAACCGCTGGCGCAGCCATGCCCATCTGTTTTTCGGCAACTGGATCAACGAGATATACCAGACGACACCCTATGATCTCGAAGCCATCGGGCAACTGGCCGCGTAAATTGCGGATTGCGAATTGCCGGGAAATGACGCAACGTCCGCCCGGCAATTCGCAACATCAGGGAGAATGACGATGAGCGACGCGGCGGCTCGGGAGAATTTCGGTTTCACGGCGACGGGCGAAAAAGTCGAACGCGTCACCATCGCGAAAGGCGGGCTGACAGCCAAGGTCATCACCTGGGGCGCCGTCATTCAGGATCTGCGCCTTGAAGGCCACCAGCCGCCGCTCGTCCTCGGCTTCGACAAGTTCGAGGACTACAAATATTCCTCCTATTTCGGCGCCACGCCCGGCCGCAACGCCAACCGCATCGGCGACGGGCGGTTCTCCATCGACGGGCGCGACTACCAGCTGGAGCTCAATGAAAAGGGCGTAACCCACCTGCATGGCGGCAGCGACGGCATGGGCAAGCGCAACTGGATGCTGATGGAACATGGCGAAAGCCACGCGGTTCTGCAGATCATCGATCCCGATGGCCGCGCTGGTTATCCCGGCAATTGCACGGTCACGGCCACCTATACGATCCTCGACGGCGGCGTGCTTTCGGTGGTCTATGAAACGGTGACCGACAAGCCGACCATCGCCAATGTCTGCCAGCATTCCTATTTCAATCTCGATGGCGCAGACACCGCGCTTGGGCATGAGATCAGCATCGCGGCTGATTTTTACCTGCCCACCAATGAAAAGCAGATACCGACGGGCGAAATCCGCTCCGTCGAAGGCACCGTCTTCGACCTGCGCCACCCGACACCGATGCGGCGCAAGGATAATGGCGAGCAGGTTCTCTACGACCACAATTTCTGCCTGTCGCCCGAGCGCCGCGCAAAACGCAAGGTCGCCCGCGCCTATTCGCCGGCCTCCGATATCGCCCTTGAGGTTCACACCACCGAGCCCGGTGTGCAGTTTTATTCGGCCTTCAAACTGGACGTTCCGGTTCCCGGCCTCGATGGCCGTCACTACGGCCCCTTTGCCGGTTTCTGCCTGGAAACGCAGATTTGGCCGGACGCCGTTAACCACCCGGATTTTCCGCACGCTATCCTGCGGCCGGGTGAAACCCTGCGTCAGGAAACCGACTATATTTTCAGGAAAAGCTGACGCGGCGCGCCGGGGTCAATCCAGCACGCAGCCGACATAGCCGCCGGAGGCACGCGCGCGCCGTTCGATAAGGCCGGCAAGCCGTTGCAATCCGCGTCCCGGCTTGCTGGCGACGCGGTCTATGGGATTAGGCAGCGAAACCGCCAGCAGCGCCGCCTGACGGGAGCTCAGTTTTGCGGCCGGCACCTTGAAATGGTGCTGGGCGGCAGCCTCGATTCCATAAATGCCCGGTCCCCATTCGGCAACGTTGAGATAAATCTCCATCATCCGTTTTTTCGACCAGACGAAATCGGCAGCAATCGCCAGCGGCAACTCCAGCCCTTTGCGCAGGAAGGAGCGGCCGTTCCATAAAAACAGGTTCTTGGCCGTCTGCATCGGAATGGTGCTTGCGCCACGGGTGGACGCCCCGTCGAGCGCGTTGCTGACCACGGACTGCATCTGGTTCCAGTCCACGCCGCCATGAAAACAGAATTGCCCGTCCTCGGACATCATCACGGATTGAACAAGGCGCGGCGAAATATCCTCGAGCGGCACCCAGCGCCGGTCATAACCCTGAAAGGTCACCAGATCGGCGAGCATCAGCGTCGAGACCGGCCGGATAAACGGCAGCGCATAAACCGGAATCAGCAGATAGGGCAGGATCAGCAAAGCCAGCAAGGTCATGACGATACGCTTTGCCAACGTGCGAAAATCCACCTTCGGACTGCTCCGGTCTTCCGCCAGTACGGCGTAATCTGCGTCGCTTTCAGGCGTACTGCTCAATATTCGTCAAAGCCCCGCACCAATTGAAGCCTTTCATAGTCCATTGCCGCCTTCAAGGCGAGTCCGCTCAAATAGTTGCACCTCTGGAATCACGAAAAGGTTTGCCTGCATTCGCGCGGCATGCCAAAGAGCGCGGCATGGACGCTGCGATGACAAATTTCGAAACGAAGCTGCGCGAAAACGCAGCCAAAACCGAAGCCCTGCTTGGCCGCCTGCTTTCTGGCGAAGCCCGCGCGGATGAGATCACGCGCCCGCAAAACCTGCTCGACGCCATGCGCCATGGCGTGTTGAACGGCGGTAAACGCCTGCGGCCGTTCCTCGTCATCGAAAGTGCCGCCCTTGCGGGCGGGAATGCCGAAGCCGCCCTTTATGTTGGCGCGGCACTGGAATGCCTCCATTGTTATTCGCTTGTTCATGACGATCTGCCGGCCATGGACGACGACGACCTGCGCCGCGGCCAGCCGACCGTGCATCGCAAATTCGATGAGGCGACCGCAATTCTCGCCGGCGACAGCCTGCTGACGCTTGCCTTCGATATCATCGCATCGGACGAAAATCCGCTTTCGGCCGAGCGCAAGGCCGCGCTCGTACTTTCGCTTGCCCGCGCGGCGGGCATCGGCGGTATGGCCGGCGGCCAGGCGCTCGATCTCGCTGCGGAGAAAAAAGCACCTGATGAAGCCGGTGTCATTACATTGCAGGCTATGAAAACCGGTGCACTGCTGCGTTTTGCCTGCGAGGCAGGCGCAATCATCGCCGGCAGCGATGTTTCCGAAAGGCAAAGGCTGCGTCTCTTCGGCGAAAAGATCGGCCTCGCCTTCCAGCTTGCCGACGACCTTCTGGATTTGACGGCCGATGCCGCCACCATGGGCAAGGCAACCGGCAAGGACGCCGCGCGCGGCAAGGGAACGCTCGTGGCGCTGCGCGGCGAGGACTGGGCGCGCAACCAGCTGCGGGAGCAAGTGGCGGAAGCCAGCGAACTGCTGGCCCCTTATGGCGAAAAGGCCGCGATTCTCATCGCGGCCGCCAGATTCATCGCTGAACGAAAGAGCTGAGCGGTTTCCACTCAGCTTTTCATTACCCAATCAGCCCTTAAGCGGCGAAATCAGCACTTCGACGCGACGGTTCTGGGCGCGGCCATCCGGCGTTGCATTCGAAGCGATAGGCTGCGACGGGCCGAAGCCGAGCGTCGAAATACGGCGCTGATCGACGCCACGCGCGCCGAGATAATTGGCGACCGATGCGGCACGACGTTCCGAAAGGCCCTGATTGTAACCGGCGCTGCCGGTCGAATCGGTATGGCCGTTGATGTCGATCAGCGTGCGGTTGAACTTGTTCAGCACGATGGCGACGGAATCGAGCGTCTGATAGAATGGCGGGATGACCTGATCCTGGTCCGTCGCGAAGGTGATGTTCGACGGCATGTTGAGAACGATGCTGTCGCCACGGCGGGTAACCGAAACGCCGGTTCCCTGAAGCTGGGCGCGAAGCTCGGCTTCCTGGCCATCCATGTAATTGCCGATGGCGCCGCCGGCGAGCGCGCCGATGCCCGCACCGATAAGCGCGGCATTACGGCGACCGGTCGGCGAACCGCCGACGGCCAGACCGCCCAGAGCACCGACCACGGCGCCGATGCCGGCGCCGCCCGCCGTGTTCGACATCTTCTGCTCACCCGTATAGGGATCGGTGGTGGTGCAGGCGGAAAGATAGGTCCCGCAAAGGGCGACGATCGCGATTTTTTTGATCATGTGTTTTGATGCTCCGAGAGGTTCAGGAGGTATGACAGTGGAATTCCGGCCTTTTCACGGTACTCTTTACTCCGCCGCATCTTTCCGGCCAAAACGCTTTTCGATGTAATCGATCACAAGCGCTTCAAAATCGGCGGCGATATTGGGACCACGCAGGGTCAGCGCTTTTTCACCGTCGATAAAGACGGGCGCTGCCGGGCTTTCGCCGGTTCCGGGCAGGGAAATGCCGATATCGGCATGTTTGCTTTCACCGGGGCCGTTGACGATACAGCCCATGACGGCAACGTTGAGCGCCTCGACACCCGGATATTTCTCACGCCAGATCGGCATGTTCTTGCGAATATCGTTCTGGATGTTCTGGGCAAGTTCCTGAAAGACGGTGGACGTGGTGCGCCCGCAGCCGGGACATGCCGCCACGACCGGAATGAACTGACGGAAACCCATAACCTGCAGCAATTCCTGCGCCACCTGCACTTCGCGGGTGCGGTCACCATTCGGCTCAGGCGTCAGCGAAACGCGGATCGTATCGCCAATGCCGTGTTGCAGAACGTAACCCATGGCGGCGGACGAGGCGACGATGCCCTTGGAGCCCATGCCCGCTTCGGTGAGGCCAAGATGCAGGGCGTGATCGGAGCGTTCCGACAGCATGGAATAAACGGCGATCAGGTCCTGCACCTGGCTGACCTTGGCCGACAGGATGATGCGGTTGCGCGGCAGGCCGATCTCTTCGGCAAGCTCGGCGGAAATCAGCGCCGACTGAACAATGGCCTCACGCGTGACCTGACGGGCGGAGAGAGGGAAACCCTGCTCCTTGTTCTTGTCCATCAGCGTCGTCAGAAGTTCCTGATCGAGCGACCCCCAGTTGACGCCGATTCGCACCGGCTTGTCGTAGCGGATCGCCATTTCGACGATCTCGCCGAATTGCTTGTCCTTCTTCTCCTTGAAGCCGACATTGCCCGGATTGATGCGGTATTTCGCCAGCGCTTCGGCGCAGGCCGGATGATCGGCCAGAAGCTTGTGGCCGATATAATGGAAATCGCCGACAAGCGGCACATCAAGCCCAAGCCGCAGCAACCGCTCGCGGATTTTCGGCACGGCGGCCGCACTCTCGTCGCGGTCGACGGTGATGCGCACGATTTCCGAACCGGCCCGGAAGAGCGCCGCCACCTGTTGCACGGTGGCGTCGATATCCGCCGTATCGGTGTTGGTCATCGACTGCACGACGACGGGCGCGCCGCCACCGACGATGACACCGCCCACGTCTACGGCGACGGATGCGCGGCGGGGCTTGGGATCGTAATCGGCATGTGACGTCATGGCGGTCTCTGGAGCTTGCGGCAAGGTCTGGCAATTGAGGTGAAACAGGCAAGCCTGCTTGTCAACACCCAACGCATGAGAGCTTCTACTTTACCGCAATCATGGCAAAATTCGAGACGCCTATTCCTTGCCCGCCCCATCCGCATGGCGGGCGAGCCGCGAAAGCAACAGAACCACCACATGCAAGAGCGGCAGGGCGATGAAGACGCTGGCAAGGCCTGTATGCTCGGCAATAAAGCCGATGGCCGATGGCGCCACCAGAATACCAGAATAGCCCATGGTGGTGACCACCGAGAGACCAATGCCGGGCGCCAGTCCCGGCATGTTGCCGGCGGCGGAAAAGGCAATGGGCACCATGTTGGAAATGCCGACGCCGGCAATCGCGAAGCCGATGATCGCAATAGTGGAATTTCCCGCAAGACCGGCAATGAGAAGACCGATAATCGACATGGCCGAACAGAAGCGCAGGGTCGTCACGGCGCCGAAGCGGTCACGCACCAGATCGCCGGCAAACCGCATGGCCGCCATGGTCAGGGAGAAGGCCGCGAAAGCGAAACCGGACTGCGATACCGAAGCACCGAGTTCATTGCGCAGATAAAGCGCGCCCCAGTCGAGGATAGCGCCTTCAGGAATCATCGAGAACAGCGCCATCAGGCCGATGATCCACGGCAGCGGCGTCAGCGGCAGGCCGCCTTTCGGGCGCTCTTCCTCCGGATGCGGACGATCCGCAAGGACGCGCGGCCACGCGATGACCAGCAGCACGAGCGCGATGACCGTCAGCGCAATGGCATGTCCCTGCACACCGATGGCCGTGATGAGATAACCGCCAAGACCGGCGCCGATCAGGCCGCCAAGGCTCCAGAAGGCGTGGCACGATGACATGATGGCGCGGCGCATATCCCGTTCCACCGCTACCGCATTGGCGTTCATGGCGACATCCATCGCCCCCGTCAGCCCGCCGAACAGAAACACCGCAATCACCCCGGCCCACACCGTGCCCGCCCAGGAAATGAAAAGCAGAGTCGGCAAAAAGATCGCCGCTGTGACGAGACTGACCGTACGCGAACCGAAACGGGCGATCTGCGAACCGGCAATCGGCATGAAAACCAGCGAACCGATACCGAAAACCAGAATGATCAGGCCGAGCGCGCTCTCACTGAGGGACAGGCGCGCCGCAAATTCCGGAATCTTGGGCGCCCATGACCCCATCATGAAACCGTTCATCAAGAACAGCAGGGAAACGCCCAGCCTGTGCCGCGTCAGATAGGACGAGCGTATGCCTGTCGGCGAAAATGTCGTGGGGCCATTCATCGGCAATATCCTTCAGACTTGACCATGAGAAAACTGAACGGCGTCATCTTCGCCGCAATAAACCTGTACGCCCTTTGCCGACAGCGCCTCGACGAATGCACGGTCGGCATCCTGTTCCAGTACGAGGGAAAGAGGTGGAGAAAAATCATGCACATGGAAAGCTGCCCTGTGGCCGAGCTTTTCCGTGGTGATGGCGGCGACAATCCGCTGGCTGGCGCTGCAGGCAAGCCGCTTGAACACCGCATCCTCGAAAACATCCGCCGACAGACCCGTCTCGGCCGCAACGCCGCAGACACCGAGAATGCAGAGATCGGGCCGCATCAGTTCGAGCTGCCGAAGCGCCATGGCGTCGATCGCAGCACCTACGGCCGGATCGACCTTGCCGCCGATCAGCACCAGATCGCTATCGGCCCGCCCCGTCAGTTCAGCGGCAATGGCGGGCGTATTCGTCACCACCGTCAGGTTGAGCCCGGCCGGAAGCGCCCTTGCAATGGCGAGATTGGTGGAACCGGCATCGATGAAGACGACCATGCCCGGTTCGAGAAGCGGGACAGCGGCGCGCGCCAGCAGGGCCTTGCGGTCCGCATCCTCGGCAATCCGCGTTTTCAGCGGCACCGTTTTGCTGTCGGAAAGCAACGCTCCGCCATAAACGCGCAGGCATTCGCCCCGGGCTGCCATCTCACGCAGGTCGCGGCGCACGGTGTCTTCGGAAACGCCGAAATTCTGCGCGAGATCCTGCGCCAGCACCCGGCCGCTTTGCCGTAACTGCGCAAGGATGAGCGCCTGCCGCTCGCTGACAAAATGATCGCTCATCGAAACCCATGCATAAACCGGAATAAACGTGCACGAACATGCATATTCGAGTTTTCACGGCTACGCAACAAAAAACGCCCGCCGGAGAGGCGGGCGTCTGACACTGCATCGATGATCGGATACGGCTTTATTCTCCGTAAGCGATCAACAGATCCTTCGCATCGATCTGGTCGCCGGGGCGCACCAGAACTTCGGCGATCTTGCCGTCGCGTTCGGCGTGAAGCGCGGTTTCCATCTTCATGGCTTCGATGGAAAGCAGCACGTCACCGGCCTTGACCTCCTGGCCCTGATTGACGAAGACGCGGCTGATCACACCCGGCATCGGCGCGCCGATATGAACTGCATTGCCGGGTTCGGCCTTGCGGCGCACGGCGGAGCCGGAAGCGCCATGGGCACGATCCGGCACCTTGATGCGGCGTGGCTGACCGTTGATCTCGAAGAACACCGTCACCATGCCCTTGTCATCCGTGCCGGACGAGGCCTGATTGACGATGACCAGCGTCTTGCCGCGTTCGATATCGGCAAACAGTTCTTCGCCGTCCTCCATGCCGTAGAAATAGGCATGGGTGGGCAGCACCGAAACCGGGCCATAGGTCTCGGCTGTCAGCGCGAAATCCGTGAATACCTTCGGATACATCAGATAGGACGCGAACTCGAAATCGTCGACCTTGCGCTCCAGCTTCGTCTCGATCACTTTCCGTTCGGCATCGAGATCGGCATCTTCCAGCAGCGAACCCGGACGAACCGTGTAGGGCGCTTCGCCCTTCAGCGCCTTTTTCTGCAGGCCTGCCGGCCAGCCGCCGGGCGACTGTCCAAGATCGCCCTTCAGCATCGACACCACCGATTCCGGGAAAGACACTTCACGATCAGGGTTTTCAACGTCGGCGACCGTCAGATCCTGACTGACCATCATCAGCGCCATATCACCGACGACCTTGGAGGACGGCGTCACCTTGACGATATCGCCGAACATGCGGTTGGCGTCTGCATAGGCCTGCGCCACCTCGTGCCAGCGGCTTTCGAGACCCAGCGAACGCGCCTGTTCCTTGAGGTTGGTGAACTGGCCGCCCGGCATTTCATGCAGATAGACTTCCGAGGCCGGTCCCTTGAGATCGCTCTCGAAGGCGGCATACTGGTTGCGCACGGCCTCCCAGTAGAAGGAAATGCGGCGGATCCATTCGGTATCGAGACCCGTATCGCGTTCCGACCCCGCCAGCGCCTCCACGATCGAGCCAAGGCATGGCTGCGACGTATTGCCGGAGAAGGCATCCATTGCGGCATCGACGGCATCGACACCGGCATCCACGGCCGCAAGAACGGTCGCGGCGGAAATGCCCGAGGTATCGTGGGTGTGGAAATGGATCGGCAAACCGGTCGCCTCACGCAGCGCCTTGAACAGAACCCTGGCGGCGGCCGGTTTCAACAGGCCCGCCATGTCCTTGACGGCGATGATATGAGCCCCGGCCTTTTCAAGCTCGGCGGCAAGGTTGGTATAATATTTGAGATCGTATTTCGGACGCGCCGAATTCAACAGATCGCCGGTATAGCAGATGGTCGCCTCGCAGAGCTTGTTCTCCTCGGCAATCGCATCCATCGAGACGCGCATATTCTCCACCCAGTTCAGGCAGTCGAAGACGCGGAAAAGATCGACCCCGCCCTTTGCAGCCTGACGGACGAAATATTTGACGACATTGTCCGGATAATTCTTGTATCCGACGCCGTTCGCGCCGCGCAGAAGCATCTGCAGCAGCAGGTTCGGCGCGCCTTCGCGGATCAGCGCAAGACGCTCCCATGGGTCTTCCGTCAGGAAGCGCATGGAAACGTCGAACGTCGCCCCGCCCCAGCATTCCAGCGAGAGAAGCTGCGGCAGCGCCTTGGCGTAAACGCTGGCGACTCGGGCGATATCATGGGTGCGAACGCGGGTGGCCAGCAGCGACTGGTGCCCGTCGCGCATGGTCGTATCGGTAACCAGAACGCGTTTTTCATTGCGCATCCAGTCCGCAAAGCTCTTCGGGCCAAGCCTGTCCAGCAACTGCTTGGTGCCATCGGGCGTCGGCGCATCGATATAAGGCACGACGGGCTTGGCCGCTTTTTCGGACGGCCTGGCGCGACCCTTGGTTTCCGGGTGGCCGTTGACGGTCACGTCGGCAAGATAGGTCAGGAGCTTGGTGGCGCGGTCCTGACGCTTGACCTGCGCAAACAGTTCCGGCGTCGAATCGATGAAGCGGGTCGTATAGGTGTTGTTGCGGAAACTGTCGTGACCGATGATGGCTTCGAGGAAGGTGAGGTTGGTCGCGACGCCGCGAATACGGAATTCGCGCAGCGCGCGGTCCATGCGGTTGATCGCCTCATCCGGTTGCGGCGCCCAGGCCGTTACCTTGACGAGCAGCGGATCGTAATAGCGGGTGATGACAGCGCCGGTATAGGAAGTGCCGCCATCCAGACGGATGCCGAAGCCAGAGGCGGAACGGTAGGCGGTGATACGGCCGTAATCCGGAATGAAGTTATGTTCCGGGTCTTCAGTGGTGATACGGCACTGCAGCGCATGGCCGTTGAGACGGATATCCTCCTGGCGCGGCACGCCGGATTCCGCAGTGCCGATGGCAGCGCCTTCGAGAATATGGATCTGCGCCTTGACGATATCGATACCGGTAACGACTTCGGTGACGGTATGCTCCACCTGGATGCGCGGATTGACCTCGATGAAATAGAATTTGCCCGTATCGGCATCCATCAGATATTCGACCGTGCCGGCGCCGATATAGCTGGTGGCGGCGGCGATCTTCAGGGAGTAGGCAGCAAGTTCCTGACGCTGCGCTTCGGTGAGATAAGGCGCGGGCGCCCGCTCGACCACCTTTTGATTGCGGCGCTGGATCGAACAATCACGCTCGAACAGATGCACGACATTGCCATGCGTATCGCCGAGAATCTGGCTTTCGACGTGGCGAGCACGCTCGACCAGCTTTTCCAGATAGACCTCATCCTTGCCGAAGGCGGCTTTCGCCTCGCGCTTGGCTTCCGTCACCTCACGGGCGAGATCTTCTCGTCTGCGGATGGCGCGCATGCCGCGTCCGCCGCCGCCCCAGGAGGCTTTCAGCATGACCGGATAGCCGATTTCCTCGGCCATGCGCTCCACTTCCGCCATATCGTCGGGCAGCGGATCGGTAGCGGGAACAACGGGGACGTTGACCGAGATCGCCAGATTGCGCGCAGCCACCTTGTTGCCGAGCTGGCGCATGGTATCTGCCGTCGGTCCGATGAAGGTGATGCCGGCCTTGTTGCAGGCCTCCACGAATTCAGGGCTTTCAGACAGAAGACCGTAACCGGGATGGATCGCGTCCGCTCCGGAGAGCTTGGCTACGCGAATGACCTCCTCGATCGAAAGATAGCTCTCGATCGGTCCCATATCCTTGGCGAGATGCGGCCCCCTGCCGACCTGATAGGATTCGTCCGCCTTGAAGCGGTGCAAAGACAGCTTGTCCTCTTCCGCCCAAATCGCAACGGTTTTAATCCCAAGCTCGTTCGCTGCCCGGAAAACGCGGATCGCAATTTCGGATCGGTTGGCAACAAGTATTTTCGATATTTTCAAGACGGTCTCCCCACACGCCAAAACAAAATTTCTGCTGCACTGCGGAATTAAGCAGCAAAACCCGGTCTTGGAAAGGGCAATTCCGGCGAGAACTGTCCTGTTTGCGCTAGCTCAGCAAACCATGACGAAAAGCAAGTGCCACTGTATGCTGCCGGTTCTTTGCGCTGAAACGGCGCTGAATTCCGTTGATATACCAATCGACCGTGTGGTTGGAGATCGATAGTTGGCGTCCAATTTCGGTGGAGGTCATGCCGTCCGCCATCAGCGTCAGCACCTCCATTTCGCGCCTCGTAAGCTCGAGAGCGGAAACGTCAGGAGCATTGCTGAAGCCGTGGGACTGACCGGAAAGATCGAGCAGGCGCCAGAATACGGCACGCGTGGCCGCATCCAGAAGTTCCACCTGCAAAGAGGGCAATTGCCGATCCTGACCGCCAATGAAGACCGCACCGATGAAGCCCGCGCGGCCATGCACGGGAAAGGCGTAACCACCCTGCAGACCGTACCGGCCGGCATCGTGGAAAAAGACGCTCGCCCTTTTGCGATGCATCGCACGTGGCAGGCCCTCCAGCGCTTCCTTCCACTGAAACGGCTTGTGCACCATGCCGATCACCTTGCGGACGGGATCGACGAGATTGTATTTCTTGGCCCTGTAGACCTCCAGCCAGCCTTCGGGCAGATGTTGCGCAAGGATGTGTCCGGTGGAGGCGAGCTCCCCGGTCATCCGCCTGCTGACAAGAAAATAGTCGAAACCGTATTCGCGAATGAGCGTTGCAAATTCGGAACGAACGCGGTCGGCGCTTCCCGTCTGGTAACACGCAGAGATGAAGTGAAGAATATCATGCATAAAGACACGGGGTCCGGAGCTTGGCTTGAAGGGAATGACACGAAGGACGTGGTCCCGCGATGACGTCATGTTACTCGGGCGCCGGTCGGTTGAGATTGAACATATCGTCGTTAGCAATCCCTGAAACGAAGATGCGAAATCTTGTGACGGCAGTCCCCGGGAAACATCGGGTTCGGTTTTTTTCGGTTCGCACGCGCGGTCAATCTGTTAAGCCGCCATTCAGACAGAAAGAGCGATAATTACACAAATTTCGCCGTCTCATGCAACCTTGCTAAAATAACTTGCCTTGAGACCGAACAAACAACCGCTCGAAAAAGACGCTCGGACTGGATTGAAAATTTGACCTTGTTTCAGGTTTACACACGCGCTCTGCGCTATCTGACCGTACATAAATGGCGGGTGACGGTGGTCGTCATCGCCAACGTCATTCTTGCAGCGATCACCATCGCCGAACCGGTGCTGTTCGGCCGGATCATCGACGCCATCTCTTCCGGCACCAACGTCACGCCCATTCTCATTCTTTGGGCGGGTTTCGGTGTCTTCAACACTGTCGCTTATGTGGCTGTCGCCCGCGAGGCGGACCGGCTGGCCCATGGCCGGCGCGCTTCGCTGCTGACGGAAGCCTTCGGGCGCATCATCTCCATGCCGCTTTCCTGGCACCATCAGCGCGGCACATCCAATGCCCTCCACACGCTGCTGCGCGCCAGCGAAACGCTGTTCGGCCTCTGGCTCGAATTCATGCGCACGCATCTGGCCACCTTCGTCGCACTGGTGCTGCTCGTCCCGACCGCCATGTCCATGGACCTGCGCCTCAGCTTCGTGTTGATCGGCCTCGGTATCGTCTACTGGTTCATCGGCAAGTGGGTGATGGGCCGCACCAAGGACGGCCAGGCTTCGGTCGAAGAACACTATCACAGCGTTTTTGCCCATGTCAGCGATTCCATCAGCAACGTCTCGGTGCTGCACAGCTACAACCGCATCGAGGCCGAAACGAAGGCGCTGAAATCTTTCACCGAAAAGCTGCTGAGCGCGCAATATCCGGTGCTCGACTGGTGGGCCTTTGCAAGTGCTTTGAACCGCACGGCCTCCACCGTTTCGATGATGATCATCCTCGTCATCGGCACCGTGCTGGTGAAGAATGGCGAGTTGCGCGTTGGTGATGTCATCGCCTTCATCGGTTTCGCCAATCTCCTGATCGGCCGTCTGGACCAGATGCGCCAATTCGTGACGCAGATTTTCGAAGCCCGCGCCAAGCTTGAGGATTTCTTCGTGCTGGAAGATTCCGTCAAGGAACGGGAAGAGCCGGGCGATGCGCGCGAATTGTCGAATGTCTCCGGCACCGTGGAGTTCCGCAACATCAATTTCGGTTTCGCCAACACCAAGCAGGGCGTTCACGACGTTTCGTTCACGGCCAAGGCCGGCGAGACAGTCGCGATCGTCGGACCGACGGGTGCCGGCAAGACCACGCTCATCAATCTCCTGCAGCGGGTCTACGATCCCGATTCCGGCCAGATTCTGATCGATGGGACCGATATTTCGACGGTGACGAAAAATTCGCTCCGCAACTCCATCGCCACAGTGTTTCAGGATGCCGGCCTGCTGAACCGCTCCATTCGCGAAAACATCCGCCTCGGCCGTGAATCGGCCACCGATGCGGAAGTAGTGGAAGCAGCGGCAGCAGCGGCGGCGACGGATTTCATCGATAGCCGCATCAACGGCTATCTGACCCAGGTGGGTGAACGCGGCAACCGCCTGTCCGGCGGCGAACGCCAGCGCATCGCCATTGCCCGCGCCATACTAAAGAACGCTCCCATTCTGGTTCTGGACGAAGCGACCAGTGCGCTGGATGTGGAAACGGAAGCTCGAGTGAAGGCCGCTGTCGACGCGCTGAGAAAGAACCGCACGACCTTTATCATCGCCCACCGCCTTTCCACGGTCCGCGATGCCGATCTCGTCCTCTTCCTCGATCAGGGCCGGATCATCGAAAAGGGCACCTTCGATGAGCTGAGCCAGCGCGGCGGACGCTTTACCTCGCTGCTGCGCACCAGCGGCCTGCTGACGGAAGACGAAAACCAGCAGCCCCGGCCGAAGGCCATTGCCTCCTGAGGGTCTGGCTGACGGAATGAACGCAGGGCGGACAGCATGTTGTCCGCCCTTTTTCTTTGCCCGTTTCCCGACGGCCCTGCCAGATCACAGGTCGTCTATCGAAGAATTCCGGTCAGGGAACTTGCCAGCCAGAAATCGATCTGCCCGAAGGGGAGGACATTTCCCAGAAAGGACAATGCCTGCTGCGAGATTGGTCAGGAAAACTCCGAGCACCACGCCAAGCATTACTCCGACGCTCGTTTTCCGTGGGTAGCGCGCCAACCAGCAGGACAACGCCAGGGAAAGAATGGCGAGCAACGCCAACAGTGCAAGTTCTGTGAAAGATGCGCTGAATTGCAAGATAACTCCCTTCTGATCGACCGATTACTCGCGACTGTCGCTTTTCTCGAAAAGAGTGACGAGACAGTCCGCACCGGACGATCCGGCACCGCGCCATCAAAACCCTCGCCAATATGACCCTATCTCGGTGCTGCGGAAGCTTCCAGCCGACGCTGCGAAGGAGCCCCGGTCGTGCCATGATCCGACCCATAGACTGAGTCGGAGGCCAGGGTAGCCCCCATAAAAATTCAGGCCCCCGCGTTATCACGGGAGCCTGAGTTTAAAGGCGAACGAAGACCTGATCGTCTCAGTCGAAGGGGATCACCCGATCACCTGCCGACAGGGCCTTGCCATCGACGGAAACGGAGACTTCCGCCGTATCGGCCTTGCGGCTTACGACGATATCCCTGGCCTTGCCGTCGAGCGTGATCTTCACCGAGAAACCGCTCCAGTCCTCCGGCAGCGACGGCGAAATATGCAGCTTGCCGTCGGTGCGGGTGATGCCGAGAATACCCTCGACAGCGGCGCGATAGAGCCACCCGGCGGAACCCGTGTACCAGCTCCAGCCGCCACGGCCCGCATAAGCGCCTTCACCGTAGACATCCGCAGTCACCACATAGGGTTCGACCCGATAGGTTTCCGATGCTGCCGCATCGAGCGCGTGATTGACGGGGTTGAGCAGCTTGAAGCAGTTCCATGCTTCCTGCGCCCTACCCTGCTTCGCAAGGGCAAGAACCACCCAGGTCGCCGCATGGGTATATTGTCCGCCGTTTTCGCGCACACCCGGCGGATATCCCTTGATGTAACCCGGATCATGCGGCGCACGCGAGAAGGGCGGCGTGAACAGCCGGATAATGCCAGTCTGCTCATCGACCAGATGCTCCATGACGGCATCCATTGCCTGCCGCGACCGAGCCCCTTCGCCTTCGCCGGAGAGAACGCTCCAGCTCTGGCCGAGCGAATCGATCCGGCATTCCTCGCTTTCGGCGGAACCGAGCGGCGTGCCGTCATCGAAATAACCACGCCGGTAATAGCTGCCATCCCAACCCGCTGTTTCCAGCGCATTGCGCAGCTTTTCCCGGTGCGCCGCCCATTTGCCGACGCGGTCGGTATCGCCACGCTTTTCCGCAATCTCGATGAAATCGCGCAACGCTCCGGACAGGAACCAGCCGAGCCAGACGCTGGTGCCCTTGCCGCCCACGCCGACACGGTTCATGCCGTCGTTCCAGTCGCCGCCGAGGATCAGCGGCAGGCCATTTTCGCCGGTGCGATGAATGGCAAGATCGAGCGCCAGCGCCGCATGCTCGTAAAGCGTGGCGGATCTGTCGCTAGTTTCCGGCTGGAAGAAAGCGTCATGCTGGCCGGGCATCAATGCCGCCCCCTTCAGGAAGGGGATGCTTTCATCGAGGATGGCGGCATCACCCGTGGCCGAGACATATTGGTTGATCGCATAAGCGAGCCAGACCACATCGTCCGAAATGGTGGTACGAACACCGGCGCCCGTCAGCGGCAGCCACCAGTGCTGCACATCGCCTTCCGGGAACTGGCGGCCTGCCGCACGCAGGATCTGCTTGCGGGCGAGATCCGGCTGGTAGAGCAGGAAGGCCAGCGTATCCTGCAACTGGTCGCGGAAGCCGAAAGCACCGCTCGACTGGTAGAAGGCAGTACGCGCCAGAATGCGGCACGCCAGCGCCTGATAGGGCAGCCAGTTGTTGACCATGTGGTTGAAGCCGGAATCGGGCGTGGAAACCTGCAACTGGCCGGTAAAGCCCGTCCAGAACGCCTTGCTCTCATCCAGCACCGTCTGGAAGTCCGCCTTACGAACGTCCTTTACCAGCGCTTCGGCCTCTTCCGCATTGTCGGCATCGCCGAGAATGAAGGTCATGTGCCGTTCTTCGCCGGGCTTCAAGTGGATTTCCTGCATCAGCGCGGCACAGGGATCGCCATCGACCTCCGTGCTGCCGCTGAGTGCAGCCCCGGACACGATGCCCTGCGGCGCCTGCGCCGACCCAAAGCGGCCGATGAATTCCCGGCGGCTGGTGGTGAACCCGCTCGCCTCGCTGTCGAGCGTCAGGAACGCCGTGCGGGCGCTATAGTCGATGCTGTAGGGGTTCGACGCGAAGATCGTATTGTTGCCGGCATCGTGCCTGCTCAGAATGAACGGCGCGGATTTTTGGCCGTTATTGCCGAGCACCCATTCCACATAGGCATAGACCTTCAGGCGGCGGCTTTTCGAACCCTTGTTGCGAACGATGACCTGCGAGAGTTTGACCGGCTTTTCACGGTCCACGGTCTGCGTCAGCTCCACCTCCAGCGTATCGGCCACGCCCGTCAACACGGAGTAACCGAGACCGTGGCGGGTTTCGAACATGGCTTCGGGATCGCGCGACAGCGCGGCACAGGGCGTATAGAGCTTTCCTGTCTCCACATCGGCGACATAGAAGGCCTCGCCCGGCCGGTTGATGACCGGATCGTTGCTCCAGGGTGTCAGCTGATAGTCGCGCGAATTGCGGCTCCAGCTGAAACCGGCGCCTTCGGCCGAAATGTGGAAGCCGAAATTCTCGTTCGAGATGACGTTGATCCATGGATGCGGCGTGGACTGCCCGCCATTGAGGCGCACGACATATTCCTGACCGCTTCTGGCAAAACCGCCGAAACCGTTCCAGAAATCGAGGTCGCCCGCATCTTCCACCGGTTCCGCCACAGGGAAGACCGGAACAGGCAGACGGGCCTGTGCCGCATCGCTCGTGCCGTCGGGGCCGCGATGGGCCGCAAACAGCGATACTGCGCGGTTGATCTGGTCGACGATCTTGCCGTTGCGCACGTGGAGAACGACGCGGGAAGCGGCGAGAAGCGCGCTCCAGGTCTCTTCATCCATCAGGTCGCGGCGCACGGAGAAGACGTGCGGACGTCCGCCATCGGCGGGATTGATGCGGCGCTGCGCCTCGGAAATATGATCGAGTGCATGCTGCATATCCTGCGCATAGGACGCAGCCCGTTCGTTGACGATGACGAGATCGAAGATCACACCGCGTGAACGCAGATATTCATGGGCGCTCAGCGCTTCACGGGCGATATCCATGTCCATATCGTCGTTGATGCGCAGGCTGAAGATCGGGAAATCGCCCGAAATCGCAAGCGGCCACAAAGCGCGCTGGGAAGCGAGACCCGTTTTCAGCGTTTCCGAATCCGCACGCAGATGCATGTCGGGATAGGTTAGATAACGGCCGAGATGCTGGAAAGCGGCCGCCTGCTGTGAGGTCACACCCACATGGCGCATCTGTACCTGCGTGCGCGTCCAGGCGTGCACGAGTTCATGCGCGAAGGCGTCCGGATGACGATAACGGTCGATTGCCTTGTCGACTTCCTCGCGGCTCGGCGCGGCAATCGTCCAGAAGATCACGCTCACCTTCTTGCCCGCCGGCACGCGCACGGTGCGGCGCAGCGACAGGATCGGATCAAGCGTGAAGCCGTCGGTGCTGGAAAGCGTCGCACCGGCATCGAAAGCCGCCGCTTCGCGCAGCGAGCGTCCGCGACCGATGAACTTGGCGCGATCGGTCTCGAACTCCGTCGGGCGCGACGGGCCGGCATTGTCAGCGGCCAGGTGCGCGATGACGGTGCCCGGCTCGTTCGGGCTGCGACGGTTGCGCCACGCACGGATGACGTCGCCGCGACGGCCGATCTCCGTCTGCACGAACATGCGCGAGAACAGCGGATGGGCATTGTCGTCATCCTCCGACGCAATGACCGGCTCAAAATAGGAGGTCACTTCGATATAGCGATCCTCGGAACCGACATTGAGCAGAGTGACGCGGCGGCCTTCGGCATCGTGCTCGGTGGCGACGATGCATTCGACAACGCTTTGCAGATCGCCGGTGGTCTTGTGGAACTCGGCCTTGTCATCGGTGAAGATCGTCTTGGTCTTTTCACCTTCGATGACACGCGGCTCGGCCGTCGCACTCCACCATTGTCCATTGGTGGTGTCGCGCAGGAAGATGAAGGTGCCCCAGCGGTCGTCGGTCGGATCGGCCTTCCAGCGGGAAATGGCCTGCCCGTTCCACTTCGAATAACCGGCACCCGTCGAGGTCAGCATCGTCGAATAATGGCCGTTCGAGAGGAACACCACTTCGCGGTCGCGCGCGGCCGGGTCGGTGATGGAACGAACTTCCGCACGCAACAGATCCGCCTGTTCCTTGCCGGGGGTTTCCGGCTCGTATTTGGCGCTCATGACAGGTACTTCGCGCGGCGCCTTTTCCTGCAGCAGCAGTTCTGCCGCCTCGATCACCGGATCGGAGTGGAAGAGTTCGCGCAGCACGCCGTCAAAGGCGACGTTGGCGACGGCCGCAATCGACATGCCGTGATGGTGGGCATAATAGTTGTAGACCACCGCGCAGACCTTGCCATCCGGCACACGTGTCGGCGTGAAATCCACCGCGTCATGGAAGCCGTACTGGCCAAGCGCGCCAAGCTTGCGCAGCTTGTCGAGGTTCTCAAGCGCACCATCGGGATCATACTGGCTGGCGAGGATCGATGCATAAGGTGCGATCACCGCATTCTGGCCAAGGCCACGCTTGAGGCCAAGCGTCGGCACGCCGAAGTTGGTGTACTGATAGTTCATGTTGTGATCGCGGGCGTTGAACGCCGCTTCTGAAATGCCCCATGGCGTGCCGAGACGACGACCGTGGTTCATCTGTTCCTTGACGATCAGATTATTGGTCTGGTTGAGGATGCCACCCTGACGCTCCTGCATGACAAGCGGCGGCATCAGATATTCGAACATCGAGCCGGACCAGGAAACCAGCGCGCCCTGCGCGCCAATCGGCACGACCTGACGGCCGAGACGGTACCAGTGCTCGGTCGGCAGATCGCCCTTGGCGATGGCGAAGAGGCTGGTCAAGCGGCATTCGGAAGCCAGAAGGTCGTAGCAGGCCTCGTCCAGCTCCTTGCTTTCGACGCGGTAGCCAATCGACAGAAGACGGCGATCCTTGCGGTAAAGGAAGGTGAAGTCCATCGAGAAAGCAAGGTCACGGCTACGGTCGCGCAGCGATGCGAGACGCTGGCGCAGCGGCTCCATATTGGTGAGGTCGATGGCGCTGTCTGAAATATGCGCCTCGCAGCAATCGACGAGCAATTGCGCCCAGCGCGTCACTTCCGCGCTCTGCGCGGATTTCACCTCGTGATCGACGTTGGTTGCGAGTTTCTGGATATCGCGCGCAAGAACCGCGAGATTGATGACGCGGATCGAGGCAAATTCATGCTCACGCTTGACGGAGGCGAGAGCGTTCGAGAAGCCGATGATGCGCTCCTCGAGGCGGCGATGCAGCGGGCGCAGGTTCTTGCGGTCGTCGGGCAGCGCCTTCAGCGTTTCGCGCAGAATGCCAGCAAGATCGCCGATACCGTCCAGATTACCCTGAAGATGCGCGGACGGCGCTTCTGCCCAATCACGGCAGGCAGACGAAACCGCAATAAGGTGACCGGCGAGGTTGCCGCTATCGACCGCCGAAACATAGCGCGGTCCAAGCGTCTGCAACGTGTCGGTGTGATACCAGTTGTAGAGATGGCCACGATATTTTTCCATCTTCTCGACAGTCTGGATCGTGTTCTCGATCCGCTCCAGCGTATCGGCAAAGCTGATCCAGCCGAACTGACGCGCCGAGATGACGGAGAGCAGATAGACGCCGATATTGGTCGGCGAGGTACGCGAAGCAACGATCGGTTCCGGCGTTTCCTGGAAGTTGTCCGGCGGCAGGTGGTTTTCCTGCGGCGTCACGAAGGCCTCGTAATAACGCCAGGTGCGACGCGCGATCTTGCGAAGCTCGAAGGAGACGTGTTCCGAAACGAACAGCCGGTCTTCGGTTTCAGCCGACTGGCTGACATACCAGGCAACGGCGGGGGACAGAACCCAGAGCAGCGTGAATGGAATGCCGATCAGGAAAGCGTTGTCGCCCGGCAGCGCCGCAAACAACAGGCCAAGCATCGCCACCACGGGCGCATGCCACATCTGGCGATAATAATCGACGATGCTGCCCTGCGCGCTCGACTGCATGCTGGCGGCGGTACGCCATTCCAGCATCAGCTTGTGGCTGACGAGCAGGCGGTAAAGCGAACGGGCAATCGCATCCGTCATCATGCAGGCGGCATCAGCGATGAAGACGATACGCAGCGCAACCTGCGCATTGGTGGCGCGGATTTCCGACCAGATGGTATGGAAATGCGCCTGCGGTACAATATCGGTGGAGCGCGGCACGAGGCCGGACAGCAGGGACAGCGTGGGCGCGACGAACAGCGAGAAGATCAGCAGGATCTGCCAGATCAACGCACCGAGCGGATCCATGAAATACCAACCGAGGATCGAGGCGAAGAACCAGGCGATCGGCGTCAGCGAGCGACGCAGATTGTCGACCATCTTCCAGCGGCCGATGGCGGTAACGCCGCGGGCACGATCGAGGATAAAAGGCAGAAGCTGCCAGTCGCCACGCGCCCAGCGATGCTGGCGCGACACTTCCACCTCATAACGGGTCGGAAAGTCCTCCACCAGCTCCACATCGGTCACCAGCGCGCAGCGCGCAAAGGAGCCTTCGAGCAGATCGTGGCTGAGGATGGAGTTTTCCTCGATACGGCCCTTCAGCGCCGCCTCGAAGGCATCCACATCGTAGAGACCCTTGCCGGTGAAGGTACCTTCGGAGGTCAGATCCTGATAGACGTCGGAAACGGTGAAGACATAAGGGTCAATACCGCGGTTGATCGAGAAGACGCGCTGGAAGACGGACGCGTCCTTGCCGGTCGTCAGCGAAGGCGTTACGCGCGGCTGCAGCAGGCCGTAGCCTTCGACAACCCGTCCGGATACCGGATCGATCACCGGACGGTTGATCGGGTGGTGCATCTTGCCGACGAGCTTGGTCACCGCATCGCGCATCAGGCGCGTATCGGCATCCAGCGTCATGACGTATTTCACGCCCTCCGGCACGATATTCGCACCGCCGAGGAAGGTCGTATCCTTGTCGCCGCGCAGCAGCATGTTCAGCTCATGCAGCTTGCCGCGCTTGCGCTCCCAGCCCATCCAGCAGCCTTCGGCCGGATTGTAGAGGCGGCGGCGGTGCAGCAGGTAAAAGCGCGTCTTGCCGTCAAAGGCATAACGGCTGTTCAGCGCCGCAAGCTCGCGCTTGGCATAGTCGAGAATCTCGAGGTCATCGTCGGACTGTTCATACTGCGCATCGCGCCAGTCGCTCACCAGCGAGAAGTAAATCTCGCCATGCGGATTGGCGAGATAATGCACCTCGATATTGCGCATCATCTCGTCGACGCTGTCGCGGCTGGTCAACATGCAGGGCACGGCGACCAATGTGCGGGCATCCTGCGGAATGCCGTTCTTGAACTCGTATCCGACCAGCCGGAACGGTTTCACGAAGAAGGTGACGAGGGTGTTGAAGAGGCCGGTCGCGCCTTCGGATGCCGGCAATGCGAACATCAGCAGGAACGCGGTCACGACATACCAGGGCATGCCCGCCTGCGCCAGGAACCAGCCGACAGCAAGCATGGCGAGCGCGGTGATGAGAAGGACCGGCGCGGCGATTGCCAGCCAGTTGAACTTGCGCATCGAGCGCACGATGCGCTGCGATACCAGCGGCCGGTAACCCAAAGCCTTTTCAAGCTCGAAGCGGCGCTGGCCGACAAGCACGGAGCCGACATTGACGCGATGGGTTTCATCCGCACCCGCCGGCGTCTCCGAACGCGCCATTTCGACGGCGGCGCGCGCCACCTCGACTTCGGTCTTGGGAGAACGGCGCGCCAGAAGTTCGATCGTGTTGCGGTAGGTGTTGCGCGAACCGAAATCGAGAACCTCGTAGTCGGTCTCTTCGCGCAGAACCTTGTCGATATGGCTGACTTCCTCGAACCACACCGACCATTCGGTATCGTCGATTTCGCGCAGGCTCTTGACGATGTTGCCCATCGTCACATTGCCGGATGCCAGGCGATTATGTTCCGACATCATGACGTTTTCGGCATCGGTGCCGGCAGCATGAAGACGCTCTTCAAGCCACGCAACCGCCAAACCGGAGGTCTGTGAGCCATTGCGAAGACGATAGAGGAACTGCGTCGCGAAAGTCGGATCGTCAACCAGCGAATCGACCTGCTTGAGAAGCGCGGCCGACGCCTCGGCATCGTTCAGACGGATGATTTCATCAACGACCTCATTCGCCTTCTGGCGCATGCGGCGCGAACGCTCCACACGAATGGAGATGCGGCGGAGATTTTCGATGAGGACGAAACGGATGATCGACGGCAAAGCCCACAATTCGCCGATCTGCAGCGTCTTCGAGGTCTGATAGCCATCCACCAGCGCCGTCATGTTTTCGCGCGAAACCGTGCTGTGGGTATGGGCGACATAAAGCCAGCCGAGCGCCATGACCCGCGGGATCGTCACGCCGCCCACCGTCATCGTCGGCAGCTGGCGATAGAACTTGCGCGGAAAATCGCGGCGGACTTCCTGGATCGCCTCTTCGATGACGTAGTGATTGTCGAGCAGCCATTCCGCCGCCGGCGTTATCGTCGCGCCATTTTCCGCATCGACGGCCGTGGTACGATAGACCCTGAGGATTTCCTTCTCGTTCTCGCGATGACGCTCGAAGAAATCGAATTCCATGAAGCCGGGAAGACTGTCGGCGCCATCGCGCGAAAGCGCGGCGCCCGCATCATGCAGTTCCTCCACCGTCATATAGGACGCGCGGATCGAATCGTTGTGATCGATCTGCTTCGTCTCGGAATCACGGGCGGCGGCGGTCGGGGTAATATGAAATGACATCGGGCTCGTATTCTGAACTTTATGGAAACTTGTTCGACTTGACCGGCATTTCGTCCGTGGCGGGAACACACACGAAAATCGGGCAACGCTATATTTATGACTTATCCTGAACCTTCGGTGAACCGGACCGGACGCTGTGCGGAACGGATCGTCAAGTGCGGAACATCCGCAGGCGCGTCATGCTGCAGCATCATTATTCCGGAATATCTGCGAAGCTGGAGATCGGCGCGGACAGGGCTTTTTTGGTGAAGGAAAGAAAATCGCGTCGTTCGGCCCGGCAATGCCGTTCCGACCGGATTTCGCACCCTCCCAGATGGCGAAAACTGTTCGCGCAACGTCCGATAATCCCCCGTTGACAACCTGAAGGGCAACACGAACCGAAAGGCCCGCGCTACATCCGAAAGAAGCTAATGCCCCAGGACGTCAATAGTTCCATGCCACCTGTGGCGGCACGATGCAAGCGCTGAATTTCGGGGTATTTCCGGGCAGGCTACGCCCCTTACGCATGGCTGCATATGCTGCTATGTCATTTGCAAAAGGCGCCGGAAAAAACGGCCGAACCCGGGACTTTAAAAATGACCAGACAGACCGCAAATCTCGCATCCTTTGCCAACCATATGCCGGATGTGGTGGCCATTCGCCGCCACCTGCACCGAAACCCCGAAATCGGCCTTTCGGAGTTCAAGACGTCGGATTTTATTGCCGAACAGTTGGCGGCAATGGGTTATGAGGTTACGCGGGGACTGGCCGGAACCGGTGTCGTCGCCACACTCCGCAATGGCGACAGCACCCGCACGCTCGGCATCCGCGCCGATATCGACGCCCTGCCAATCCATGAAGAAACCGGTGCGGATTATGCGAGCGCCAACCAGGGCGTGATGCATGCCTGCGGCCATGACGGCCACACCGCCATGCTGCTTGGCGCGGCGAAGATCATTGCGGAGCGCAAAAATTTCAACGGAACCCTGCATCTGATCTTCCAGCCGGCGGAAGAGAATTTCGGCGGCGCCCGCATCATGATCGAAGACGGGCTGTTCGAACGTTTTCCCTGCGATGCGGTTTTTGCCCTTCACAACGATCCCGGCGTGCCCTTCGGGCAATTCGTGCTGCGCGACGGGCCTATCCTCGCCGCCGTCGACGAGTGCAAGATCACAGTCAACGGATATGGCGGCCACGGCGCCGAACCGCAGGATGCGGCCGATCCCATCGTGGCCGGCGCAAGCATCATCATGGCGCTGCAAACCGTGGTGTCCCGCAACATCCATCCGCAACTATCGGCAGTCGTCACCGTTGGCGCGTTCCATGCCGGTGCTGCCAGCAATGTCATTCCCGAAACGGCGGAAATGCTGCTGACCATCCGCTCCTTCGATCCGGGCGTGCGCGACGAGCTGGAAAAGCGCATCCGGGCGATAGCCGAAGGCCAGTCGGCCAGCTACGGCATGAGCGTCACCATCGATTACGAGCGCGGTTACAATGCAACCGTCAACCACAAGGCGGAAACGGACTATGTCGCCGATCTCGCCCGGCGTTTTGCCGGACCTGAAAAGGTGGCCGAGATGCAGCGCCCATCGATGGGTGCGGAAGACTTCGCCTATATGCTGGAGAAACGGCCTGGCTGTTATTTCTTCCTCGGCACCGCGCGCACGGATAACGATCCGCCGCTGCACCATCCGAAATTCGATTTCAACGACGATATCCTGCCGATCGGAACCGCTTTCTGGGTCGATCTCGCGGAAGATTACCTGAAGGTATAAGTGGTCATAAAAAAGGCCGGTCGGAGGAGCGACCGGCCTTTCATTCTCAAATTACCTGATGAGAAAATCGGGAGGATCAGGGAACGAGACCGAAGATGACGGCGACGACAAAAGCCACGCAGACGCCGACAAGAGCCGCATGAACCGAGTCTTTCCAGTTGCGCGGCGACTGGGGCTGCGAGACAAAGTCTTTTACTTTTCCTGCCTTGGAATAAGACATTGTACACTCCCTTCCTGCTCGGCCCTTCAAAGCGGGCATTGCTTATTTCACTTATAGAATAGCTTTATTCCCCACTGTTTCAGTAGAGATAAAATTCCATAAGATTGGCGCATCGGGAAAAATACCGATTGCGACTTGCCCACCGGCAAGCATCAATCTACCCATTGCGCAGGATCAACGCGGTGGAGGGCATTTCCGTTCAAAACCGGTGGCGGGCACGGAAAAGACCATGACGGATATCGACGCCATCATCATCGGAGCCGGGGTGATAGGGCTCGCGACAGCGCGTGAACTGGCGATGCGCGGCCTCACCGTCATCATCCTCGAAAGCGGGAAGGAATTCGGCTCTGCCACCTCCTCCCGCAACAGCGAAGTCATCCACGCCGGGCTCTATTATCCGGCCGGAAGCCTCAAGGCCCGACTTTGCGTGGAGGGCAAGGAGCGGCTCTATGCCTTCTGCCAAAGCCACGGCGTTTCACACCGCCGCTGCGGCAAGCTCATCGTCGCTACGAGCGATGAAGAGACGGCCATGCTCACCACCCTGCGCGAAAAAGGCAAAGCTAACGGCTGCAACGACCTTGAGCTGATCGATGCGCAACAGGCGCTATTGCTCGAACCCGCGCTCGCCTGCGTCGCAGCCCTGATATCGCCCTCGACCGGTATCATCGATAGCCACGGCTATATGCTGGCGCTGCTTGGAGACGCGCAGGATCATGGCGCTGCCCTTGCCCTGAACGCACCCTTCGAAAAGGCAGAGGCGATGGGCAATGGTTTCCGAGTTCATGTCGGCGGAACGGAACCCACCAGCCTGACATGCCGGCTGCTCGTCAATTCCGCCGGGCTTGTTGCACCCATGGTGGCAAGAAAAATCGAAGGATTGCCGGAGGATGTTATTCCGCAGGCGCGTTTCGCCAAGGGCAGCTATTTTTCGCTGGCCGGCAAGTCCCCGTTTTCACGGCTGATCTACCCAGCACCGCACACCCATGGCCTCGGCGTGCATCTCACGCTCGATCTCGCCGGCCAGGCCCGTTTCGGGCCGGATGTGGAGTGGGTGGACACCATCGACTATGCGGTCGATCCCCGCCGTATGGAGGGTTTCGGCGATGCGATACGGCGCTATTGGCCGGGCCTTCCCGACAACGCGCTGATCCCGGCCTATTCCGGTATCCGGCCGAAGATTTCCGGCCCGGACGAACCGGCCATGGACTTCCGCATCGATGGGCCGGAAACCCACGGCGTTGCCGGCCTCGTCAATCTTTTCGGCATAGAAAGCCCCGGCCTCACCGCCTCTCTGGCGATTGCCGATGAGGTCGCGGCACGGCTCGAGGCCTGACCTTATCCTCAGCCGAAACGGGACAGCGCGGCGGCCATGATCTCCAGATCGACATTGCCGCCGGAAGCGACCGCGATCACCGTTTCGCTTTCCAGTTCATCGCCGTGGAAGAGGGCCGCCGCCAGCGCCACCGCACCACCGGGTTCGACAACGATCTTCAGCCGGTTAAAGGCGAGAACCATAGCACGCAGCGCTTCCTCCTCGGTCACGGCAATGCCTTTTCCGCAGAGCCCGGCCATGATGGGGAAAGTAATGTTGCCGGGCTGCGGCGTGACGATCGCGTCGCAGATCGAGCCCGAGGTCGTGGCGTTACGCTCGATCTTACCCGCAGCAAGGGAGCGCGCCACATCGTCGAACCGCTCCGGTTCCGACGTCCTGACCTTGTAGTCCGGCGCTTTTGCTGCGAGTGCCAGGGAGATGCCGGAGGTGAGGCCGCCGCCACCGCAGGGCACCAGAACCTCGGCCGCACCGATGCCCAACTCCGCGCCCTGTTCGGCAATCTCCAGCCCCACTGTCCCCTGCCCGGCAATGACCAGCGGTTCGTCATAGGGCCTGATCAGCGTCAGCCCACGCTCACGCGAAATGCGATCACCGATGGCGTCGCGATCTTCGTTCGCACGGTCATAGAGCACTACCTCCGCGCCATAGGCCCGGGTATTGTCGATTTTGATCTTCGGCGCATCCGACGGCATGATGATGACGGCAGGGACATTGTGCAGCCGGGCGGCAAGCGCCACGCCCTGCGCATGGTTGCCGGAGGAAAAGGCGATCACGCCCTTGACGCGCACCTCCGCCGGAAGGCCGGAGACGGCCGACCAGCCGCCGCGAAACTTGAAGGAACCCGTTCTTTGCAGGCATTCAGCCTTCACGAACAGCTTTCGCCCGGCAATTTCGTCCAGAAAAGGCGATGAAAGAAGCGGTGTGCGAACCGCATGGTTGCCGATGCGCCCACGCGCGGCTTCTATCATCGAAATATCTGTCATGTCCTGCCCCTGTGATGCGGATTTGCGGGTACATTAAGAGGTCGCAATCAATTGCGAAACCGCCCGGAAAAGAAAAATCCCCGGACATGGCCGGGGATTTTTTGTCGTATGTGATCAATGATTGTGCCGGGGCATCTTCTCGGCAATCCGGCGGAAATCCGCAGCCCCTTCCAGAACCGCGCCATCCGAAAGCTGGGTCACCGACTGGCGGTAGATTCGCTGCCAGGGCGTCGCATCCGCAGGAACAGCAGGAATGCCGTCAGCCTTGCGCGCTTCCAGCTCCTCCTCCGGTACCAGCGCATTGCACTCGCCCTTATTGAAATCGATGCGGATCACATCGCTCGTGCGAAGCCATGCCAGCCCGCCACCGGCAGCACTTTCCGGTGAGGCGTTGAGAATGGACGGGCTGTCGGCCGTTCCGGACTGCCGGCCGTCGCCGATCGTCGGGAGGCTGGTGATACCCTTTTTCAACAGCACATCCGGCGGCTGCATGTTGACGACCTCTGCCGAACCCGGCCAGCCGAGTGGCCCCGCACCGCGAATGACGAGAATGGTGCGCTCATCGATATCGAGAGACGGATCGTTGATGCGGGCGTGATAGTCTTCCGAACCATCGAACACCACACATTTGCCCTCGAAAATGCCCTCGCGGCCCGGCTCACTCAGATAGCGCTGGCGGAATTCCGCCGAGATCACGCTCGTCTTCATGATGGCGAAATCGAACAGGTTGCCCTTGAGGACGAGGAAACCGGCCCGCTCCTTCAGCGGCTTGTCATAAGGCAGGATCACATCGCGGTCGGTGGATTCCCGGCCTTCCAGATTTTCCGCCATGGTCTTGCCTGTGACGGTCGGACAGCTGCCGTCGAGCTTGCCGGCCTTCAGAAGCTCCCACATGATGGCGGGCGTGCCGCCGGCGCGGTGATATTTCTCACCCAGCCATTTGCCGGCCGGCTGGACATTGGCGATGAGCGGAATGTCGTAACCGTGGACCTGCCAGTCCTCCTCGCGAAGCTCCACACCCGCATGTTTTGCCATGGCCGCCAGATGCGGTTGGGCGTTGGTGGAACCGCCGATTGCCGAGTTGACGCGGATCGCGTTCAAAAATGCCTCTCGGGTCATGATGTCGGAGGGCTTGATGTTCTCGACAACCAGCTCGACGGCACGGCGGCCGGTGCGATAGGCCATCTGGCCGCGTTCACGGTAAGCGGCGGGAATGGCACCGCAGCCGGTGAGCGACATGCCGAGCGCCTCCGCCATGGCATTCATGGTCGACGCCGTACCCATGGTGTTGCAATGGCCGACCGAAGGAGCGGATTCGAGCGCTGCCTGCAAGAATTCCTCGCGGGTGATTTCGCCAGCGCCATATTTGCGGCGCATGCGCCAGATGACAGTACCGGAACCGACCAGATCCCCATCATGGTAGCCGTCGAGCATCGGCCCGCCGGAAAGCACGATGGCCGGAATATCGACCGTGCTTGCCGCCATCAGCGCTGAAGGCGTGGTCTTGTCGCAGCCCGTGGTCAAAACGACGCCGTCGAGCGGATAACCGTAAAGCACTTCCACAAGGCTGAGATAAGCTAGATTGCGGTCAAGCGCCGCCGTCGGGCGCTTGCAGTTTTCGAACATCGGATGGGTCGGAAACTCGATGGGAATGCCGCCCGCATCGCGGATACCGTCCCGCACCCGCTTGACGAGTTCCACATGGACACGGTTACAGGGCGTCAGGTCGCTGCCGCTCTGGGCGATGCCGATGACCGGCTTGCCGGAACGCAGTTCTTCCGGCGTCACGCCGTAATTCATGAAGCGCTCCAGATAGAGCGCCGTCATGTCGAGATGGTCGGGATTGTCGAACCAGTCCTGCGACCGCAGGCGGCGCATCGGTGTCTTCTCGTCACTCATGAACCTGCCTCAGCCCTGTTCCCGGTTATTCAGTTTTTCGAGGTAAAGCAGGATGCCGCTATGGTCGATATCGGCACCACCGTCACCGACGAAGTCGTCAAATTCCCGCGTCACCTGCTGCGTAAGCGGCAGATTGAGAGACAGATCCTTCGCCGTCGCCAGCACGCCGTTCAGATCCTTGAGCTGGAACTTGGAGGGACCGCCAGGTACGAAATTGCGCTTCACCATGCGGTCGCCATGCAGTTCCAGGATCCGGCTTTCGGCAAAACCGCCGCGTATGGCGTTGCGGAACCCTTCACGCGATGCACCACCCGCTTCCACCAGCATCATCGCCTCGGCAACCGCGCCGATTGTGATGGCGACGATCTGCTGGTTGGCGAGTTTGCAGAGCTGGCCCGCGCCCGAGGGACCGACATAGGTAAGCCGGCCCATCGGCGCGAAAACATCGGCAAGACCCGAGATCAGCGGCTCATCACCACCCGCCATGATGGCGAGCGTACCTGCCGTCGCGCCCGGCACACCGCCGGAAACCGGCGCGTCGACATGATGAATGCCGAGCGCTTGAAGCCGGGAGGAATGTTCCCGCGCAATCGGCGGGGCAATCGAGCTGCTATCGATCACGACCGCACCCTTTTTCAGTGCTTCGGCCACTCCGGCCGCAAACAGCACCTCGCCCACAGCCTTGCCGTCGCTCAGCATGGTGATGACGATATCGGCGCCTTTGGCGGCCTCCGCCGGCGATGCCGCGACGACCGCGCCATCGGTCACAAGAGCCTCGGCCTTATCGACGCTGCGGTTCCAGACGGTCACCGAAAAGCCAGCCCCCAGCAGACGCCGGGCCATCGGCCCGCCCATCAGACCTGTGCCGATAAAGGCGACAGACCGCTTCTTCTCCTCCCCGCCAACACTCATTTCAGTGAACCTCCCAGTTCGTCCTCGATATGAACCTGAATGATCTCTTCGAAGGAGCTTTCAGCCGTAAAGCCCAGTTCGCGGGCGCGCTTGGCTTCGAAACCGGGGGCCCAGCCTTCGCACATGCGCATGATCATCTCGTTCGGCTCGCGGCGAATGAGGGCGACGGCCTTTTCGCCCGCGACCTTGCGCAGCGCTTCGATCTGCTCGCCGACGGTGGCGCTGAGGCCGGGCATGGACAGATTGCGGCGCGGACCGACCTTTTCGACGTCAATCGTTGCCCCATGGATCAGGAAACCGACGGCGGAACGCGGCGAAGCGTGCCAGTGGCGAATGCTTTCCGGCACCGGCAGAACCGCTTCCTGGCCGACCAGCGGCTCGCGCAGGATATTGGAGAAGAAGCCGGAAGCAGCCGCATTCGGCTTGCCGGGACGAATGCAGATGGTCGGCAGGCGAATACCGATGCCGTCAAAGAAACCGCGGCGGCTGTAATCGGACAGCAGCAATTCGCAGATCGCCTTTTGCGTACCGTAGCTGGTCAGCGGCGTGGTGTGGAATTCATCCGGGATCGGATAGGGAAGCGGCGCACCGAAAACGGCGATGGACGAGGTGAAGACCACGCGCGGCTTATAACCATCCTTGCCATTGGCGATGCGGATGGCATCGAAGAGATAACGCGTACCGTCGAGGTTGATGCGGTAGCCCTTGTCAAAATCGAGCTCGGCTTCACCGGAGACGATGGCGGCGAGGTGAAAAATGGCATCTGGGCGGGCTTCAACCAGCTTTTCGGCCTCACCCGGCGCGGAGAGATCGGCGGCACGCGCATCGACCGCACCGGAAAAACCGGCAGGCGCTTCGGGCTGGAACACGTCGATAAGCGTGAACTTTTCGATTGGCTTGCCGCCAAGCGATCCGTCCTTGACGAGACGCTGAGTCAGCTTGCGGCCCACCATGCCTGCGGCGCCGATGATTGCGATATGCATGTTTTCCTCCTCTTTGTCCCGGCCATTCTCCCGGGACCGAAAAAACATCATCGGCCAGTCGACCGATAAATTAGCTTGTAAGGTTGTCTGATAACCTTATATGATCGGATTGAAAATAGTATTTTTTCACAAACCGGCAAAAGCAAGGGCGAGAGAGCCCTGTCCGGAAATTTAGGGCGGATTGGACGGAGAGGGTGGAATGACGATCGTGAGCGAAACCGATATCGGGGAATTGCGGTTCTCGTTGAAGAACAGGCTCGGCGAGGCTTTGATGCTGACATCGCAGGAAGACATGCTGCGCTATTGCCGCGACTGGCACGGCGATGTCACCAGCTCGGCCGTCGCCGTCATCCGCCCCCGCTCGACCAAGGAAGTCTCCGACACCGTTCGCGCCTGCGCGGAACTGGGCCTTGCCATCATCCCCCAGGGCGGTAATACCGGACTGGTGCTCGGCGGCATTCCCGATGCCCCCAAGCATCAGGTCGTATTGAGCCTGGAGCGCATGAATGCCATCCGCACCATCGATAGCGACGATTTTTCCGCCGTTGTGGAAGCCGGCTGCATTCTGTCGGAATTCAAGGATGCGGTTCAGGACAAAGGCATGTTTTTCCCGCTGTCGCTCGGCGCACAGGGCAGCTGCCGCATCGGCGGCAACGTCTCCACCAATGCCGGCGGCATCAATGTCCTGCGCTACGGCATGACCCGCGAACTGGTGCTGGGTCTCGAAGTCGTATTGCCGGACGGCACCATCTGGAACGGGCTGTCGACGCTGCGCAAGGACAATCGCGGCATCGATCTGAAGCAGCTCTTCATCGGCGCCGAAGGAACGCTCGGCATCATCACCGCGGTTGCCGTCAAGCTTTATCCCAATCCCGAACATGTCGAGACGGCGCTGCTCGGCCTCAATTCGCTTGACGATGCCATCAAGCTTTACCGCCGCGCCCGTCGCGAATGCTGCGACCTGATGTCCGCCTTCGAATTCATGCCGCCTGTCGCCTTCACACTCGCAATTGAAGCAATTCCCGATCTCAAGATGCCCATCGCCGGCGATTATCCTGCCTATGTGCTGATGGAAATTTCCGGCTCGGGGTTGGTCGATACCGCTGACCTGATGGGACGCTTCCTTGAGGGCGTGATGGAAGACGGGCTGGTGCTGGACGGCGTGATCGCTTCTTCACGGGCACAGGCCCAATCGCTCTGGCTGTTCCGCGAAGGCATGAACGAGGGCCAGGCGCTGCGCGGCGCGCATATGCGCACCGACATTTCCGTACCTTTGTCGAAACTCGCAGCCTTCGTGGCTGAAGCCGAGGCGGAACTTGCGGAAAAACTGCCGGAATGCCTGGCGGTTTCCTATGGCCATGTCGGAGACGGCAACGTCCACCTCAACGTGCTGCCGCCGAACGGTTCGACGCCACAAGAGCGCGACGCCTTCATCTACAAGTCCAAGACACTCGTTAACGAGGTTCTCGACCGTTACGTCGGCAGCATCAGCGCCGAGCACGGCATCGGTCGCCTGAAACGCTCCGATTTCGAAAGCCGGCTATCCGACGTGCAGCGCCGGATGATCACCGGCCTGAAAAATACCTTCGACCCTGATTTGCGGATGAATCCTGGTTGCCAGATAACCCTGCAACCGGATAGCTAATCGAGGAATGGCAAAGGCGGCTGAAAACGCCGCCTTTGAAAACCCCGCTGACGGCGAAGGAGGAAGTCGCCTGCCGCGGGAAAACGAACCAATCGTTTCTGTGGAACGGGAGCAACCATGACGCTGGAGTTCAATCAGATACATCGCAACGATCATCTGCCCGGCCGTATCGCCGCGGAGATTGCGCGCGAAATCAATGATTCGAAGCTCGGACCGGGTGACAGGCTGCCGACCGAACATGTTCTGGCAAAAACCTTCGGGGTCAGCCGTTCGGTCATCCGCGAAGCGATTGCACAATTGCGCAACAAAGGCTTTGTCGAAACTCGGCAGGGCGTGGGCGCATTCGTCACCGATCCCCGGCAAAGACTGTCCATCCGCATCGAGCGGTCGCGGCTAAACGACCCGGAAAATTTCCGCGATCTTTTCCAGCTCCGCATGCCGCTGGAAATAGAGGCGGCGGGGCTTGCCGCATTGCACCGCAGCCCGCAGCAGCTGACGCGGCTGGCGGCAGCCTTGGAAAAGATGAAAACCGCCGATGATTGGTCGACGGAAGGCGTTGCCGCCGATCTCGACTTCCACCGCATTCTGGCGGAAGCGACTGAGAACGAATATTTCCTGATGTTCCTCGGCTTCATCGCGGAACGCATCAGCTCCGCCATCAACATCGCTTTCTCCCGCGCGGTTTTTGGTGAAATTCTCGAGGTGACGATTGCCGAACATGTGGCAATCTACGAAGCCGTCGAGAAGGCCGACGCCACTGCCGCCAAGAACGCCATGCGCAAGCACCTGATCGGCGCAGCCAGCCGGGTCAATCTCGAACTGGATATCTTCTGAGCAGCAATGTGGATGCCGGCAAAGCTATAGGACAGGTTTACGGCTTTGCGGGAATTGAGACGCGAAACACGATAATTTTGTCGGCAAGGCCGCTAGACTCGTAGCAAAAGTCATACTAAGAAGAATGGGATTAAGTTGTCAGACATCCAGACAATAAGACCGCAGGAGGCGGCCTGTCGGATGCTGAAGGGGAGGACTACATGATCGGTACAAGGTCCATCGACGCTACCGCAATTTTGCCTGAAGATTTCGAAAACGCGCTGCTCGTCGGCCGCGTCTGGTCGAAAAGCGAAGGCGGCCCCTGCCCCGTCCTGCTGAAGGGCGGTGTGCTTTATGACCTCACTTCGATTTCCCCTACCATGTCCGAACTTCTGGAGAAGACCGATCTGGTGGAGCGGCTCGCCGACACCGGCACCTTCGTCGCACTCGGCGCACTGGAAGCTTTTCTGGACGGTTCCGCCGGCGAACTCCTTGCTCCCAACGACATTCAGGCCGTCAAGGCCGCCGGCGTCACCTTCGCCGACAGCATGCTGGAACGCGTGATCGAGGAGCAGGCCAAGGGCGATCCGCTGCGTGCGCAGGAAATTCGCGGACGGCTTGCGCCGGTTCTCGGCGACAATCTCAAGGGACTTGAGGCCGGCTCCGAAAAAGCTGCCGAAGTGAAGAAGCTGCTCCAGGAAATGGGCCTCTGGTCGCAATATCTGGAAGTCGGCATCGGCCCGGATGCGGAGATATTCTCCAAGGCGCAGGCCATGGCTTCCGTCGGCTGCGGCGCGCTGATCGGCGTTCACCCGAAATCGCAGTGGAACAACCCGGAGCCGGAAGTGGTGCTTGCCATCACCTCCGACGGCCGAATCGTTGGCGCAACGCTCGGCAACGACGTCAACCTGCGCGACTTTGAAGGCCGCTCTGCACTCTTGCTCAGCAAGGCGAAGGACAACAACGCTTCCTGCGCGATCGGTCCCTTTATCCGCCTGTTCGACGGCAACTTCACCATTGAAGATGTGAAGAAATCACAGATATCGCTTCTGGTCGAGGGCGAAGACGGTTTCACCATGACGGGCGTCAGCCCCATGGAGGCGATCAGCCGCACGCCGGAAAACCTCGCTTCGCAGCTCTTGAACCGCAACCATCAATATCCTGACGGCGCCGTCTTTTTCCTTGGCACGATGTTCGCGCCGGTGAAGGATCGTCATGGCCCAGGCCTCGGTTTCACCCATTCAAAGGGCGACCGTGTTGAAATCTCCACGCCCAAGCTCGGTAAGCTGATCAACTGGGTCACCACGACCGACGAATGCCCGGAATGGACATTCGGCACCGCGGCCCTGATGCGCAACCTGGCGAAACGAGGGCTGCTCTAGATATTTCTTCGGGAGGGGAAAATGCAAAAGACCATCAATCTCTTTTACCGGATTCTCGAAATCATTCTCGTCCTGCTGCTTGCCGGCATGTCGATCATGGTCTTCGTCAACGTCGTCATGCGTTATACGATGAACTCCGGCATCAACGTCTCGGAAGAACTGTCGCGTTACTTCTTCGTGTGGCTGACCTTCATCGGCGCCGTGTTGACCTTCCGTGAGAACAGCCACATGGGCATCGAAACGCTCGTGATGTTCCTGTCCCGTCGCGCCCGCATCGTCTGCATGATCGTGTCGAACATCATCATTCTGGCCTGTTCCGCCATCTTCTTCTGGGGTACCTGGAAGCAGTCCGGCATCAATGCCAGCATGCATGCGCCCGTCACCAAGCTTTCGATGATCTGGGTCTATGGCGTCGGCATGTTCACCGGCGGCCTGATGTTCATCATCGCACTGGAACGCCTGTACCGTTACTTGACGGGCGGCGTGACAGAAGACGAAATCGCCCAGTTCGCGGGCGAGAATCTGACGATCGAACAGCTTTCGGAGCGCTGATACCATGACACTTCTCGTTTTTGTCGGCTCTCTGCTGGGAGCCATGGCGATTGGCGTTCCCGTCGCGTTCTCGCTGATGTTCTGCGGCGTCGTGCTCATGTGGTACATGGGCATGTTCAACACCGCCATCATTGCCCAAAACATGATCTCGGGCGCGGACACCTTCACCCTGCTTGCCATTCCCTTTTTCATCCTGGCTGGCGAACTGATGAATTCCGGCGGCCTGTCCCGCCGCATCATCGACTTTGCAATCGCGCTCGTCGGTCATATCCGTGGCGGTCTCGGCATCGTGGCCATCGTTGCAGCCATCATCATGGCCAGCATTTCCGGTTCGGCCGCAGCCGATACCGCAGCCCTCGCCGCAATCCTCATCCCGATGATGGCAAAGGCCGGTTACAATATTCCCCGCTCCGGCGGCCTCATCGCCGCAGGCGGCATCATCGCCCCGGTCATTCCGCCATCCATGGCCTTCATCGTCTTCGGTGTTGCCGCCAACGTCTCGATCACCCAGCTTTTCCTTGCGGGTATCGTTCCCGGCATTCTGATGGGTGCATCGCTCATCATCGCCTGGCTGATCGTGGTCCGTAAGGATAACGTCAAGCCGCTGCCGAAGACCTCCGCCAAGGAACGCCTGACAGCGACCGCACGCGCCGGCTGGGCGCTCGGCATGCCCGTCATCATTCTCGGCGGCATCAAGGCAGGCATCATGACGCCGACGGAAGCTGCCGTCGTTGCCGCTGTCTACGCGCTTTTCGTCGGTATGGTGATCTACCGCGAACTGAAACCGGCGGATCTGTTCCACGTGCTTCTGCGCGCCGCCAAAAGCACGTCCATCATCATGTTCCTGGTTTGCGCGGCACTTGTCTCCGCATGGCTCATCACGGCAGCGAACATTCCGAACGAAGTCGCAGGCTATATCGAGCCGCTGATCGACCGCCCGATGCTTCTGATGGCCGCAATGATGGTGCTTGTCTTCATTGTCGGAACCGCACTCGACCTCACGCCGACCATCCTGATCCTGACGCCTGTTCTGATGCCCATCGTCAAACAGGCGGGCATCGACCCGGTCTATTTCGGTGTTCTCTTCATCATCAACAACGCCATCGGCCTGATTACCCCTCCGGTTGGCGTGGTGCTGAACGTCGTCAGCGGCGTCGGCCGCATCCCGCTCGGCAAGGTCACGGTCGGCGTCTGGCCGTTCCTCGTTGCCGAAACCATCGTCCTGGCGCTGCTGGTGATTTTCCCGGACATCGTCCTCGTACCGCTGCAGTATCTCCGTTAATTCAACCTGCTTCTCGCAAACAATCCAAGGGAGGATATTATGAGAAAGCTTCTTCTGACCACCACGGCCATCGCTTTCGCCGTTGGCGCCGCCGCTCCGGCAATGGCCGAATTCAACAGCCGTAACATCCGCGTTTCGAACGGCATCAACCAGGATCATCCGGTCGGCAACGGCATCAAGGCCATGCAGGCCTGCCTTGACGACAAGTCCGGTGGCAAGCTGAAGCTGACGGCATTCTGGGGCGGCGCTCTCGGCGGTGACCTTCAGGCAACACAGGCCCTGCGCTCCGGCGTTCAGGAAGCGGTCGTGACGTCCTCGTCGCCGCTCGTCGGTCTCATCCCGTCGCTCGGCGTCTTCGACCTGCCGTTCCTCTTCGCCAACGCCAAGGAAGCCGATGCCGTCATGGACGGCGCCTTCGGCGACATGATGAACAAGAAGCTGGAAGAACAGGGCCTCGTAAACCTGGCCTACTGGGAAAACGGCTTCCGCAACCTGTCGAACTCCAAGCACGCCGTGAACAAGTGGGAAGACTTCTCGGGCCTCAAGGTTCGCGTGATGCAGAACAACATCTTCCTCGACACCTTCCAGAACCTCGGCGCCAATGCAACCCCGATGGCCTTCGGCGAAGTCTTCTCGGCGCTGGAAACCAACGCGATCGACGCGCAGGAAAACCCCTATGTGACGATCGACACCTCGAAGTTCTACGAAGTGCAGAAATACATCACCGAGACGAACCACGCCTACACGCCGTTCCTCTTCCTCTTCTCCAAGCCGATCTTCGACAGCTACACGCCCGAAGAACAGGCCGCCCTGCGTGAATGCGCAATCGTCGGCCGCGACGAAGAGCGCAAGGTCATCCGCGAACTGAACCAGAAGTCGCTGGAGAAGATCAAGGCTGCCGGCCTCGAAGTGAACACGCTGTCTGCCGAAGAGCAGACCCGTATCCGCGAAAAGTCGATGGTCGTCTACGAAAAGCACAAGGCTGAGATCGGCGCAGACGTCGTCGACGCCGTTCTGGCGGACCTGAAGAAGATCCGCGGCCAGTAATCCTTACCGGATACAATTAAAAACACCCGGAGGTTCCGCCTCCGGGTGTTTTTGTTTGTGAAAATCGCAGATGGAAAAAGGCTGCCGAAGCAGCCTTTCCAGAAGCTCAGGACGCGGTGCGGTTCTGCCGGTTGGCGATGAGGTCTTCGACCACCGCTGGATCGGCGAGCGTCGACGTATCCCCCAGCGCACCAAAGTCGTCCTCGGCGATCTTGCGCAGGATGCGCCGCATGATCTTGCCGGAGCGCGTCTTGGGCAGGCCCGGCGCGAACTGGATCTTGTCAGGTGTCGCAACCGGCCCGATCTCGTTGCGCACGTGCTTCACCAGCTCCTCGCGCAGCGCATAGTCGCCATTCTGGCCCGCCATCAGCGTGACATAACAATAAATGCCCTGGCCCTTGATGGCATGCGGGTAACCCACCACAGCCGCTTCCGAAACGAGGTGATGCGACACCAGCGCCGATTCCACTTCGGCCGTGCCAAGGCGGTGACCGGAAACGTTCAGCACGTCATCGACGCGGCCGGTAATCCAGTAATAACCGTCCTCGTCACGCCGGCAACCGTCGCCGGTGAAGTACTTGCCCTTGTAGGTCGAGAAATACGTATCGACGAAGCGCTGATGATCGCCATAGACGGAGCGCGACTGGCCCGGCCAGCTATCGATGATGCAGAGATTGCCGTCAGCGGGTCCTTCCAGCACATTGCCCTCGGCATCGACAAGCTGAGGCTGCACGCCGAAGAACGGCCTTGTGGCCGAACCTGGTTTCAGATCGGTCGCGCCCGGCAGCGGCGAAATGAGAATGCCGCCGGTTTCCGTCTGCCACCAGGTGTCGACGATCGGGCTCTTGTCCTCGCCGACCACATGGTAATACCACTCCCAGGCTTCCGGATTGATCGGCTCGCCGACCGTGCCGAGAAGCCGCAGGCTCTCGCGCGACGAGCGCTGGACGAACTGGTCGCCCGCCCCCATCAGCGATCTGAGCGCCGTCGGCGCGGTGTAGAAGATATTGACCTTGTGCTTGTCGATGACTTCCCAGAAGCGGCCCTGATCCGGGAAATTGGGAACGCCTTCGAACATCAGCGTCGTCGCGCAGTTCGCAAGCGGACCGTAGACGATATAGGAATGGCCGGTGACCCAGCCGACGTCGGCGGTACACCAGTAAACCTCGCCGTCCTTGTAGTCGAAGACATACTCGTGCGTCATCGACGTATAGACGAGGTAGCCGCCCGTGGTGTGCAACACGCCCTTCGGCTTGCCGGTGGAGCCTGAAGTGTAAAGAATGAACAGCGGGTCTTCCGCACGCATTTTCACCGGCGGGCAATCCGGCTTCACGGTGGCGATTTCCTGATGGTACCAGATATCGCGGCCGGGCGCCCAGCCGGTCTTTCCGCCGGTGCGGCGCACCACCAGAACCTTGTTGACGATGACATATTGTTTGGCGGCGATATCGATCGCCTTGTCGGTATTTTCCTTGAGCGGGATCGGCTTGCCGCCGCGCACGCCCTCATCGCAGGTGATGACGAAGGTGGACTGGCAATCGACGATGCGGCCCGCCAGCGCTTCCGGCGAGAACCCGCCGAACACGACGGAATGGATGGCGCCGATGCGGGCACAGGCGAGCATCGCGTAAGCCGCCTCGGGTATCATCGGCATATAGATGGTGACGCGGTCGCCCTTCTTGACACCGTGCTTCTTCAGCACATTCGCCAGACGGCAGACATAGTCATAGAGCTGGTTATAGGTGATCTTCTTGTCGATATAGGGGTTGTCGCCTTCCCAGATGATCGCCGTGCGCTCGCCATGCGTCTTCAGGTGCCGGTCGATACAGTTATAGGAAACGTTCGTCAGGCCATCCTCGAACCACTTGATCGGCACCCTGCCCTTGAAGGACGTGTTCTTGACCTTGGTATAGGGCTTGAACCAGTCGATCCGCCGGCCGTGCTTGTCCCAGAACTTTTCCGGATCCTCGACGCTCTCCTGATACCATTTCTGGTAACGCTCATTGTCGATGAGCGTGCGGGCCTTCGCCGATTTGAGAACCGGGTAGATTTTGGCAGACATAAACTCCTCCTGGAACCGATATGGCTTCTGACGTGGCCCGAGACTCCCACCTCAGGCATGTGTTGAATTCATAGCAGTTCAAATCCGCACGGCAATTAGACAAAGGTCATTTGTTTCGCAAAGAATTGCAATTCTGATGCAATCCGGTTATAGAGCGGCAATATCCCGGAAATCAGTGGTTGATACCACGCCCGCGACACCGGCGCGGACGGACAGAAGGACTGTATCTATGGCTCAACAATTGCTCATGCCAAAGGCAACGGCTGTATGGCTGGTTGACAACACCGCGCTGTCGTTCGATCAGATCGCCACGTTCTGCAAACTGCATCCGCTCGAAGTCAAGGCGATTGCCGACGGTGAAGCCGCACAGGGCATCAAGGGTCTCGATCCGATTGCAACCGGACAGCTTTCCCGCGACGAGATCGCCCGCGCTGAAAGCAATCCCAACCACAAGCTCAAGCTTTCCGAGCCGAAGGTCCGCGTGCCGGAATCCAAGCGCCGCGGTCCGCGCTACACCCCGGTTTCCAAGCGTCAGGACCGTCCGAACGCCATTCTCTGGCTCGTTCGCAACCACCCGGAACTGAAGGATGCGCAGATTTCGCGTCTCGTCGGCACCACGAAGTCGACCATTGAGCAGATTCGTGACCGCACCCACTGGAACTCGGCAAACCTGACGCCGATGGACCCGGTCACACTCGGCCTCTGCAGCCAGATCGATCTCGACCTCGAGGTCGAACGCGCCTCGCGCGGCCGTCCGCTGCCGACCGCCGAAGAGCTGGACAACACACTGCAGCCGGCGACGGCAACGGAAGGTCTGGATTACAACTTCCAGCGCGAAGAAGACGAGCAGATCGACGCAGATGCGGTCTTCAAGAAGCTCAGCTCGCTGAAGTCTACGCAGAAGGACGAAGACGAGGACGATAACTACTGATCGGACGTCTTTTAGAGTTTGAAAACCCGGCCTCAGCGCCGGGTTTTTTATTTGCAGCCTTATCGCGTACCGAAGATCGCCGAGCCTACACGAACGCTCGTTGCGCCGAATTCCACGGCAGTTTCGAAATCGCCCGACATGCCCATGGAAAGCTTCTCAAGTCCACATTGTTTGGCAAGCTTCGCCAGAAGCGCAAAATGCGGACCCGGATTTTCATCCGCCGGCGGAATGCACATCAGTCCTTCAACCCGCAATTTCAGCTCATCCCGACAAAAGGCGACGAAAGCCACGGTCTCACGTGGATCGATACCCGCCTTTTGCGGCTCAAGCCCTGTATTAACCTGCACATAAAAACGAAGGCTTCGCCCCTGTTTGCCGCATTCCTCGGCAAGCGCGCGGGCGATCTTTTCGCGGTCGACGCTCTGCACCACATCAAACAGCGCCACGGCATCCGCCGCCTTGTTGGACTGTAGCGGGCCAATCAGATGCAACTCGATATCAGCCGTCTTCTCTTTAAGCGCAGGCCACTTGCCCTGCGCCTCCTGCACGCGGTTCTCGCCGAATACGCGCTGGCCCGCATCGATGACCGGCTGGATCGCCTCCGCCTCGAAGGTCTTCGAGACCGCGACGAGGGCAACATCCGCCGCCTTGCGTCCGGATTTTTCCGCAACATCGGCAATGCGCTGCCTGACATCCTCAAGACGTGCTTCGATTTCCATCACAAGACCTTCATCTGAACCATTCGCAACGCTAACTAGACGCCGATTGCCTTGATGCCAAGCGGGTTTAGCACCATTTGAGGCACGCTGGCCAAGATTGAACGCCCGAATGCCCCGCCAAACTTGACGCCCCGGTCGTTTCATGGTGAAGGTCAGCGCAAATTTTTCCCCTCGATACCCGGAATTTTAGACAATGGCCATCGAACGTTACAATCCTCGCGACGCCGAGCCGCGCTGGCAGCAGAAATGGAACGAAGACAAGGTTTTCGTGACCGACAACAGCGATCCGCGCGAGAAATATTACGTTCTGGAGATGTTTCCCTATCCGTCGGGACGCATCCACATGGGCCATGTCCGCAACTATGCCATGGGCGACGTGGTCGCCCGCTACAAGCGCGCCCGCGGTTTCAACGTCCTGCACCCGATGGGCTGGGACGCCTTCGGCATGCCTGCCGAAAACGCCGCCATGCAGAACAAGGTTCACCCGAAGGACTGGACCTACCAGAACATCGCCACCATGCGCGGCCAGCTGAAATCCATGGGCCTTTCGCTGGACTGGACCCGCGAATTCGCGACCTGCGACGTGGAATATTACCACCGCCAGCAGGCGCTGTTCGTCGATTTCATGGAAAAGGGTCTGGTCTACCGCAAGCAGTCCAAGGTCAACTGGGACCCGGTCGACCATACGGTTCTCGCCAACGAGCAGGTGATCGACGGCCGTGGCTGGCGCTCCGGCGCGCTGGTCGAACAGCGCGAGCTGACGCAATGGTTCTTCCGCATCACCGATTTCAGCCAAGACCTGCTGGACGAGCTGGATACGCTCGACCAATGGCCGGAAAAAGTGCGCCTGATGCAGAAGAACTGGATCGGCCGCTCCGAAGGCCTGTCGCTGCGCTGGCAGACGGTCGCCGGGACAGTGCCGGAAGGTTTCTCCGACATCACCGTATATACGACACGCCCGGACACCCTGTTCGGCGCCTCCTTCCTGGCAATTGCCGCCGACCACCCGCTGGCGAGAGAACTGTCCGCGAACAACCCGGCGATTGCCGAGTTCTGCGACGAATGCCGCCGCCATGGCACCTCGCTCGCAGCACTCGAAACGGCTGAAAAGAAGGGTATCGATACCGGCGTCAAAGTCGTCCACCCACTGGACCCCAACTGGGAACTGCCGGTCTACGTCGCCAATTTCGTGCTGATGGACTATGGCACCGGCGCGATCTTCGGTTGCCCCTCCGGCGACCAGCGCGACCTGGACTTTGCGCGCAAATACGGCCTGCCGGTCGTGGCGGTCGTCGCCCCCGAAGGGCCTGATGCTGCAAGCTTCACGGTCGATGACACCGCCTACACCGACGACGGCGTGATGATCAATTCCGGCTTCCTGAATGGTATGAAAACGACGGATGCCTTCGAGGCGGTCGTGCAGAAGCTGTCGGCGCAGACGCTGGGCAACGCGCCTCAGGCCGAGCGCAAGGTCAATTTCCGTCTGCGCGACTGGGGCATTTCCCGTCAGCGTTACTGGGGATGCCCGATCCCGGTCATCCATTGCGAAGTCTGCGGCGTCGTGCCGGTCCCGAAGAAGGACCTGCCGGTCAAGCTGCCTGACGATGTGACGTTCGACGTGCCCGGCAACCCGCTGGACCGGCACCCCACGTGGCGCCATGTCTCCTGCCCGCAATGCGGCCATGACGCACGCCGCGAAACCGACACGATGGATACTTTCGTCGATTCCAGCTGGTATTACACGCGCTTCACCGCGCCGTGGGAAGACGCACCGACCGATCCGAAGGTCGCCAACCACTGGCTGCCGGTCGATCAGTATATCGGGGGCATCGAGCACGCTATCCTGCATCTGCTCTATTCGCGCTTCTTCACCCGCGCCATGCGCGAAACCGGCCATGTCGGCGTCAAGGAACCCTTCAAGGGACTGTTCACGCAGGGCATGGTGGTGCACGAGACCTATAGCCGCGGCGAAGGCACCGCACGCGAATGGGTGCCGCCGGCCGACCTCAGGATCGAGGAAAGCGACGGCACGCGCCGCGCATTCCTGCTCTCTTCCGGCGAAGAGGTGAAAATCGGCTCCATCGAGAAGATGTCGAAGTCGAAGAAGAACGTGGTTGACCCCGACGATATCATCGCGTCCTACGGCGCCGATACCGCACGCTTCTTCGTGCTGTCGGACTCTCCGCCCGATCGTGACGTCATCTGGTCCGAAGCCGGGGTGGAAGGCGCAAACCGATTCGTTCAGCGCGTCTGGCGCATCATCGGCGAAGCAGCGGAAGAACTGAGAACCGTTCAGCCGAAGCCTGCGACCGAAGGCGAAGGCTTGGCGGCCTCCAAGGTGGCGCACAAGACGCTGAAGGCTGTTCAGGAAGACTTGGACAAGCTCGCCTTCAACAAGGCCATCGCCCGCATCTACGAACTGGTCAACGCGCTGGCCGGCCCGCTCGCCGATGTTGCTTCTGGCGGCAAGTCTGAGGACGTCAAGGCGGCCGCGCGCGACGCCGTCGAAATCCTCATCCGCATCATCGCCCCCATGACGCCGCATCTGGCGGAAGAATGCTGGTCCGCACTGGGCAATACGGGCCTCGTGGCCCAGACGCCATGGCCGGCCTTCGTCGCTTCGCTTGTCGAGGAAAACGATGTGGTCATGCCCGTGCAGGTCAACGGCAAGAAGCGTGGCGAATTGACAATCGCGCGCGATGCGGATCAAGATGCGGTCCGAACGGCCGCCCTTGCGCTGGATGCCGTCAAATCCATTCTTGCCGGTGGCGAGCCCAAGAAAGTCATCGTGGTTCCGCAGAGGATTGTGAACATTGTTGTCTGACGTTTTTTCAAGATGGGGCCGCGTCGCGGCAGCGATTTCCGTCGTGACGATGGCTGGTCTTCTGGCAGGCTGCCAGGTGCGCCCGCTTTATGGGGAAGCTTCGGGAACCAAGGAGAGACTGGCGGCCGTCAGCGTCTCCGAGACCGGCGGCAGAGTCGGGCAGGAAGTCCGCAACCAGCTGATCTTTCTGATGTCCGGCGGTGCTGGCGAACCCGCCACGGCGCAATATAACGTCAAGGTTTCCGTAAGCTCGAGCGCGACGTCAACGGAAGTGCAGAATTACGACCTGACGACCCGCGCGAACAACAATTACGATGGCCCATACCCTGGTCGTGTCGTGATGAGCGGTCAATATGTGCTGACACGCGTTTCCGACGGTCAAATCCTTCGCTCTGCACGGCGTAGCGTGACGGCGCAGGTGGACCTGCCGCAGCAGGAATTCGCCAAGATCAGGGCAACCCGCGACGCCGAGAACCGTGCGGCCCGGGAACTGGCTGAAATCATCCGCACCGATATCGCCGCCACGCTCGGCCGCTGAGAGCGGCGGCCGTGACGGAGATAAAGTCCCATGAATTTGAGCGCTTCGCCGAAAATCCGGCGGAGCGCTTTCGCGTTTTCGTGCTTTACGGCCCGGATCGCGGTCTCGTATCGGAACGCGCAGGCGTCATCGCCAAAAAGACCGGTATCGATCCCGATGACGCTTTCGCATCGCTGAAACTGACCGCATCCGATCTGCAGGGCGACCCCGGCCGTCTGCTCGACGAGGTGAATGCCATCGGCCTTTTCGGCGGCGAAAAACTCGTCTGGGTCAAAAGTGCTTCGGCCGAAAAGGCGCTGGTGGATGCACTCCAGATCCTTGCCGAGACGCCGCCGGAAGCAAGCTTCCTCATCATCGAAGCAGGCGACATCAAGAAGGGTACGGGACTGCGCAAGATCGCAGAACCGGCGCGCTCCATCGCTGCGATTCCCTGTTACGCCGACGATGCGCGCTCATTGAACGCATTGATCGATCAGGAACTCTCCGCCGATAATCTGCGCATTGCACCAGCCGCAAGACAGAGGCTCATCGAATCCCTGGGTGGTGACCGTATCGCCTCGCGCAATGAAATCCGCAAGCTGGCACTCTATTGCCGTGGGGCCGACGTGGTCGAGGAAGACGATGTGCTAGCGATCATCGGAGACGCCAGCACGGTTTCCGCAGACGATGCCGTCGACGCCATTCTGAAAGGCGACAGAAACGCCTTTTTCCACGCGACGCAGAAGATCGTCTCTTCGAAGACCCCGATCTTTCTTGTGCTCCAGGGGTGCCTCAAGCAATTCCAGTTACTCGACCAGATGCGGGCCGAAATGGATGAGAAAAAACTGCAGGCCGGTCAGGTCATGCAGACACTCGGACGCCACATCCATTTCCGCAGAAAACCCATCATCGAAAGAGCCCTGCGAACCTGGCAGCCAGCGGCGATCGCACGCGAGATGAACCGCCTGCAGGCCGCCATCCTGCAAAGCCGTCAGCGGCAAAGCCTGGAGGAAAGCGCGGCCCTTCTGACATTGCTGTCGACCACGCTGCAATCCGGCCGCGGCGGATGAGGCCCAGCAAAAAGCCCTCGCGCTGCTGCTGCGAGGGCTTTTTAAATCATGGTTTCGCGGTCAGGCCGTAAAAACTCAGTCGCCCTGTCCGGGCTCGGCGGAGAAATAGAGCTCGAGCTTGCCTTCGACACCGTCCATTTCCTTGGCTTCCGGCATCGGGTCGCGCTTGATCGTGATATTAGGCCAGATTGCCGCATATTCGGCATTGAGCTTCAGCCATTTGTCGAGACCCGGCTCCGTATCGGGCTTGATGGCTTCGGCGGGACATTCCGGTTCGCACACACCGCAATCGATGCATTCATCGGGATTGATCGCGAGGAAATTTTCACCCTCGTAAAAGCAGTCGACGGGGCAGACCTCAACGCAATCGGTATATTTGCAGCGGATGCAATTGTCGGTCACGACATATGTCATGATGAACTCCAGAATATGCAGGCCGGGTCTGTGGGCTTCGGAACACAAGCCGTCGCCCGGAATTCAGACAGGGCAATTTCGCAAGTGACGTAATGCCTTTGCTTGCAGATAGCAAGGATAAACAATTCTGAAAAACGGGTGCGACCCGGAGGTTTATTCTAATCTTTGCTTCCGTCGCTGTCAGACAGAAACCTGTCGAGCGCCCTGCGCTCTTTTTTGGTGGGACGCCCGCTGCCCGGCTGGCGCAACGCCTGCTCGAGAGGTGTCAGCCTGTCGGAAGGTTCCCGTGGCGGCGTCTCGTCGTCATAGAGAAGTCTGGCTTCTTCATAGGGTCCACGCCGTGTTCCGCCGGACCTGACGACAAGCACCTTGTCCATCCGCTCGAAGCCGATCTCCAGCCTGTCGCCCGCCTTCACCACATGGCTGGACTGGCGAATGGCAATGCCGTTGACCTTGACGTGGCCAGACTGAATGTAGCTCTGGGCAAGCGAACGGGATTTTGCCATGCGGGCAAAGAACAGCCACTTGTCCAGACGCTGACGCGTGCTTTCCAGTGGCTGTTCGCTGCTTCCCATGGGCTTACTTCTTCAGTTGCTCCTTGAGAGCAGCGAGCTTTGCGAAAGGCGAATCCGGATCGAGCGGCTTTTCCTTGCGCGGCGGCTTGGCTTCGAAGCGCTGCTGACCCTGCGGCTTTCCGCCACGGTCATTGCGTTCCGGCCGGTCCTTGCGCTCCCCGCGATCGTGACGATCATTGTTGCGGTTGTTGCCACGGTCCGGACGGCCGCCATCGCGCTTGCGCTCGCCGTCGCCACTGCGATTGGCAGCTTCACGGTTTGCACCGTCACGATTGTCGCGACGGCCTTCGCCACGACGCTCGCCCTGTTCGCGCGCTCCTTCACCACGGCCCTGACCGCGATTGCCGGGACGACGGTTTTCGCCACGCTGATTTTCGTTACGACCACCCGGACGCCACAGAAGAACGGGCTTGGGCTCGGCGGCCTCGGCGCCTTCCGGCACGGCCTCGGCTGCGACAGCCTCTTCGCTGGCAGCTTCCGCAACCGGCGCCTCGACAGCTTCGCCTTCGACAGCAGCCGCCGTCTCGGACACCTGTTCTTCGGAAGCCGGCTCGTGTTCCTCGGTCTCGACGCTTTCCTCTTCAGCCGTCGCCGCTTCCGCGGCTGCCGGAGCAGAGGCACCGGCGTGGCTGGCGAGGAAGGCCTGCGCCTCTTCCGCCGTCACCTGATCGGCGCGGTAACCGAGGCCCTTCAGAATTTCTTCCATGTCATCAAGCGTCGCGCCGAGAATGGAAAGCATGGCGGTCGTTGTCGTGAAACGGCGACCGTCATAGGCGCCTTCCGGACGCGGCTGCTGACCGGGCTTCCACTGCAGCAGCGGGCGGATGAGATCGGCCAGACGCTCGAGAATGTCGATACGCACGGCGCGCTTTCCGAGGAAGCGGAAACCGGCGAGCTTGTAGAACATGCGCTCGAAGCTGGCATCGGTGACGACCGAGGTACGGCCTGCGGCCAGCACCGGAATGAGATCGCCGTAACCCGGCTTGCCGAGACCGTCATTCTTCAAAGCCCAGAGCAGCGTCACAAGCTCCGCCGGAGCGGGCTTCAGAAGCGCTGGCAGGAAAACGTGATAAGCGCCGAAACGAACGCCGTAACGGCGCATGGAGGCGCGCGCATCCTGATCGAGAGACTTCACGTCTTCGGCAACGTCGCGGCGGAACAGCACGCCTAGATTTTCCACGAGCTGGAACGCCAGACCCTTCGCCAGACCCTGAAGGTCTTCGGCGCGGGAAATATCGTCCAGCGGCTTCAGCACGGTCGCAATCTGATGATTGACGAAACGCTCGACGCGCGCCAGCGCGTGATCACGGGCATTGCCGTTCAGCTGCTCGTCGGCAAGCAGGATCACCCGCGGCTTCATGATGTTGTCGCCGGCCGAAAGGCGGGCAACCGGTTCGCCCAACCAGCGAACCAGACCATCGGAGCTCAAAGCGAGATCGCCATTTCCACTGGCATGCAGACGCGCGGCACGCGCCTCGAATTCGAGCGCAAGCGCCTTCTGCGCCGCAGCCTGCACGGCCTTCTGATCCGGCCCTTCCATTCCCGGCACCGGCGTGAACCGGAACCCGGCCAACTGGCCGACGTGATGACCTTCTACGAAGACATCACCATTTACACTGATTTCAGCTTCAAGCATCGCATTCTCTCTCAGGCGCCTCATGAGCACAGATGTCCTGCGATCAACAAAGCGTTTCGTCAACCTTTCATGTAGCGCATCGGACAATCGATCCTCGATTTCCCGAGTCTTTTCTTGCCAGTGTGTCGGATCGGCAAGCCATCCTGGGCGGTTCGATACATAAGTCCATGTTCTGATCTGCGCAATCCTCGCAGACAAGGTATCGATCTCTCCATCCGTCCGGTCGGCGCGACGCACCTGCTCGGCCATGAAATCCTCGTTCACCGCCCCGCGTTTGACGAGGTCGAAATAGAGCGTGGAGATCAGGTCCGCATGCTGGGCAGGAGCAATGCGGCGATAGTCTGGAAGAGCGCACGCCTCCCAGAGTTTTTCCACCCGCGCATCGCTCGTCGTCACATCGATGATCTCGGGATAACGCGACAGATATTCCAGCGCCTGCTGGTCGATTGCCGGCAGGGCGCGCGAAAGTCCCTGGATCGCCGGCGCGGCATCGAGGCTCAGGCGCAGATTGGCGATGGAGGAAAAATCGAAATTTTTCGTGCGCCACTGCAGAACCTTAACCGCATCGAACTGATGGGTTTCGATCCGCTCCACCAGCTCGTCATCGAACGGATCGACACGCCCCGTCACGCCGAATGTGCCATCGCGAAGATGGCGGCCGGCGCGGCCGGCGATCTGGCCGATCTCGCCGGGATTGAGATTGCGGAACTGATAACCGTCGAATTTTCGGTCCTGCGCGAAGGCGACATGGTCGACATCGAGGTTGAGACCCATGCCGATGGCGTCCGTCGCCACCAGATATTCGACGTCGCCGGACTGGTAGAGCCCCACCTGCGCATTGCGCGTGCGCGGCGAAAGCGCGCCCAGCACCACGGCAGCACCGCCGCGCTGGCGGCGCACCAGCTCGGCGATGGCATAGACCTCATCGGCGGAAAAGGCGACAATCGCCGTGCGCTGCGGCAGGCGGGTTATCTTCTTCTGGCCCGCATAAAAGAGCTGCGACAGGCGCGGCCGCTCGACCACAGTTATTCCCGGCAGCAGCTTCTCGAGGATAGGACGCATCGTCCCGGCGCCGAGCAGCAGCGTTTCCTCCCGCCCGCGCAGATGCAGCACCCGGTCGGTGAAGATGTGCCCGCGTTCGAGATCGCCCGCCAGCTGCACCTCGTCGATCGCAACGAAGGCGGCCGTCGTCTCGCGCGGCATGGCTTCCACCGTGCAGACGGAATATTTGGCTTTGGGAGGCGCGATTTTTTCTTCGCCGGTAATCAGCGCCACATTCGGCGCACCCACCTTTTCAACGAGGCGGGTATAGACCTCCCGCGCCAGAAGACGCAGCGGCAGGCCAATGACACCGCTGCCATGCGCGACCATCCGCTCGATCGCGTAATGGGTCTTGCCGGTATTGGTGGGGCCGAGAACGGCCGTGACACCGCGGCCGCTCAGGATCATGGGGCGAAAATTCAACGTACTATCCGCGAATCGACTTCATCTGCTTGCCGTGCGCCCAGCATTGCTGATGCGGGCCGCACGCACCACACATGGCAACGCCCGCCGACAAAGGCAATAGGCCTCACCCGCAAAGTGGCGCAGGGCGACCAGTCGACGGAATTTTCCGTTCAGATTCAGCTATTTGAACAAATAAAAAGAATCCGGCGAAAATGAAATCGATTCGGCTGCGGAACAGTCTGCGAACGAATCGAATACGAATCGCTGACTCTATGGGATTCAGCTTTTGTTCTCCGCAATATCTGGTTGGCCAAGGCGGAGATCGTACCAGATTATGAATCCGAATAAGTCCTTGGCCGGATTCAGCTTTACGGCAAAGCCGCCGGGCATGAAATCCCGGAATCGGCTGTCAAGCGGCAATACCGGAAAAGCCGATCAGAAACATACAGGAGGAGTCGGATCAGAGCGCCTCGCCGGCAAGCAGACGCGGCGCATTCGCATCCGTCGTGCCGGCGGCCTGACCGATGAAATAGGATTTGAGACCCGGCAAACGATCCACCACGCCGAGACCGAAATCACGCATGATACGGATAGGGCCAATATCGTTGGAGAAAAGCCGGTTCAGCACATCCGTCGTCACGCCCATCCGCAACGTGTCGAAACGCCGCCACGACTGGTAACGCTCCAGAACGTTGAGTGAGCCGATATCGAGGCCGAGCCGGTCGGCCTCGACCACGGTTTCGGCGAGAGCCGCCACGTCCTTGAAGCCAAGATTGAGGCCCTGCCCGGAAATCGGGTGAATGCCGTGGGCCGCATCGCCCGCAAGCGCAAAACGCGGCGCAACGAAAGAACGCGCCAGCGTCAGACCCAGTGGGAAGGCGCGGCGGGGACCAACCGGACGAAGAGGACCCAGCTTGTGACCGAACCGGCGCTCCAGTTCCTCCTCGAACACCAGATCGTCGGAGGCTACCAGCCTGTCGGCATCGGCCGTGCGTTCGGTCCAGACGAGCGAAGAGCGATTTCCCTTCAGCGGCAGGATGGCGAAGGGGCCGGATGGCAGGAAATGCTCTTCGGCGCAGCCCTCATGCGGCCGCTCATGCTCAACGGTCGTCACGATACCGGACTGATCGTAAGCCCAGTGCACGGTCTTGATACCGGCCATGTCCCTGAGCGCGGAGCGAACGCCGTCACAGGCAATCAGCAATCGCGCTTCGAGCGTCGAGCCGTCAGAAAGGCAAATGGCCGTCGACTGGGGACCCGCGGAAAAATCGGAAACACTGAGACCGTGACGGATTTTTATGCCAAGGCGCTCGCACAGGCCTCGCAATGCGCCCACCAGAGCGACGTTCGGAACCATATGGGCAAACGGCCTGCCTTCTTCCACGGCGCCGTCGAAAGTCAGGAACACGGGACGCACCGGATCGGCGGTCTTCGAATCGGTGACGATCATCTTGTGTATCGGCTGCGCTTCCGGCTCGATCTCGTTCCATATGCCGAAAACATCGAGCATCCGGGTGGCTGCGGCAATAATGGCGGAAGCGCGAACGTCCTTCGACCAGACATCCTCGGGAGAGGCCTCAACCACCTGCACATCAAGATGCCGGGCCGCCTGCTTGATTGCGACAGCAACGGAAAGACCGACATATCCGCCGCCTGCCACCACTACGTCCAGCATCGCGCTTCTCCTCGAATCTTGTGCACGCATCATCGGCGCACTATAGACCATGTGACGTCTTCCTACAGCCGGAGCAGGCCGAAAAAATGTCGCATCCCTCGCAAACGTCAGACCCGATGGCCAATCTCATCGCCACACTCGATCTTGAGAAGCTGGAAGAGAACCTGTTCCGGGGCGAAAGCCCGCAGATCGGCTGGCAGCGGGTTTTCGGCGGCCAGGTCATCGCGCAGGCCCTGATCGCCGCGCAAAGAACCGTGGATAACGACCGTTTCGTGCATTCGCTGCATGCCTATTTCATGCGCCCCGGCGATCCGCTGGTGCCTATCGTCTACCAGGTGGAGCGCATCCGCGACGGCGCGAGCTTCTGCACACGCCGGGTGGTCGCCATCCAGCATGGCAAGGCCATTTTTTCCATGTCGGCGTCGTTTCAGATTTTCGAGGATGGTTTCGACCATCAGATCAAAATGCCTGACGTGACGCCGCCTGAAAATCTGATGAGCGAAGAGCAGATGCAGGCGGCCTTTCTTGCCAAGGCGCCCGCCTCTATCCGCAAATACTGGAGCAACAAGCGGCCGATAGAGATACGGCCGGTATCGCTGACCCACTATATCTCCAGGGAAAAACTCGAACCGCAACAGGATATCTGGGTTCGCGCCGTCGGCGATGTGCCTGATGATCCGCGCCTGCAATCGGCCATTCTCGCTTATCTGTCGGATATGACCCTGCTCGACACCTCCCTCTACGCCCATGGCACGACCATCTTCGATCCGTCCATTCAGGTGGCGAGCCTCGACCACGCCATGTGGTTCCACCGCCCCTGCCGACTGGATGACTGGCTGCTCTACACACAGGACAGCCCCAGCGCTTCCGGCGCACGCGGTTTGACCCGTGGCAATATTTTCACCAGACAGGGTGAACTGGTCGCCTCCGTGGCGCAGGAGGGTTTGATCCGCAAAAGGGCAAATGATTAAATAATGTGCTTTTTCTGAAAATCGCACATTTAATAGACGCAAATTTTGGCGACAAATGCCCCTTTTTCAGACGCCCTTCATATAAGTTTTATATTTCAATACGTTAGATACACACTCAAAACTGGCACGCCCTTTGAATGTATGTCCGCAGTCGCTGTTACTGATCTGCCAGCGGCAGGAGAGTCGGCTCCGTGCCGAGGACAAAACAAAGGATGGGAAACCAGATGAAAATTGTGATGGCCATTATCAAGCCGTTCAAGCTGGATGAAGTGCGCGAAGCGCTCACCGGCGTCGGCATCCAGGGCCTGACCGTGACCGAGGTAAAGGGTTACGGACGCCAGAAGGGGCATACCGAGATTTATCGCGGCACGGAATATGCGGTGAGCTTCCTTCCCAAGCTGAAGATCGAGATCGCAGTTCCATCCGACGTCGTCGACAAGGCCGTCGAAGCGATCGCTTCTGCGGCAAAGACCGGGCAGATCGGTGACGGCAAGATCTTCGTCTACTCTATCGAACAGGCCGTGCGCATCCGTACCGGCGAAACCAACACAGAAGCGCTTTGAAGCACGGCTGACAGGGGAGTTTTCTAACTATGCAACTCAACAAGTTTTCAACGCTCGGCAAGCTGGGCGCCGCAGCGGCGGCCCTGATGGCTCCGGCCATCGCCTTTGCCCAGGATGCAGCGCCGGCAGTGGCCGCGGCCGCTCCCGTTCCGGAAAAAGCCGACACCGCATTCATGTATGTCGCGACGATCCTCGTGCTTTTCATGATCATTCCGGGCCTCGCCCTGTTTTACGGCGGTCTTGTCCGCACCAAGAACATGCTCTCCGTTCTCATGCAGTGCACGGTCGTCGGCGCAGTCATGATGCTCGTCTGGGTAATCTACGGTTACTCCTTCGCCTTTGGCGGCGGCACCGGCCCTTATTTCGGCGGTTTCGGCAAGCTGTTCCTGTCGGGCGTTTCGCTTGACAGCACCTCGGCAACCTTCTCTGAGGGCGTCGTGATCTACGAATACACCTTCATCGCCTTCCAGATGACCTTCGCGGCCATCACGCCGGCGCTGATCATCGGCGCCTTCGCAGAACGCGTCAAATTCTCCGCCGTCATCCTCTTCACCATCCTGTGGGCCACCTTCGTCTATTTCCCGATCGCTCACATGGTCTGGGATGCAAACGGCCTGATCTTCGGCATGGGCGCTCTCGACTTCGCTGGCGGCACCGTGGTTCACATCAATGCCGGTATCGCAGGCCTGATCGGCGCGATCATGGTCGGCAAGCGTACCGGCTTCGGCAAGGACATGATGGCCCCCCACTCGATGACGCTGACCCTCGTCGGCGCAGCCATGCTGTGGTTCGGCTGGTTCGGCTTCAACGCCGGTTCCAACCTCGAAGCATCGGGCGGTGCGGTTCTCGCAACCATGAACACCTTCCTCGCAACCGCAGCCGCCATCGTTTCCTGGTCGCTGGTTGAAAGCTTCACCCGCGGCAAGGCCTCCATGCTGGGCGCCGCTTCGGGCATGATCGCCGGTCTCGTCGCCGTCACGCCCGCCGCTGGCTCCGTCGGCCCGATGGGCGCCATCGTTCTCGGCCTCATCGTCTCGCCGATCTGCTACTTCTTCGTCTCCGTGGTGAAGAACAAGTTCGGTTATGACGACACGGCTGACGTCTTCGGCGTACACGGCATTGGCGGCATCATCGGCGCTCTTGGCACCGGCATCTTCACCTCGCCGCTGCTTGGCGGCACAGGCAAGGAAGACTTCTCCATCGCCTCGCAGGTCTGGACGCAGTTCGTCGCCGTCGCCATCACCATCGTCTGGTGCGCCATCGTCTCCGCGATCCTCTACAAGATCGTCGACGTGATCGTCGGTCTGCGGGTTCCGGTCGAAGCCGAACGCGAAGGTCTCGACCTCGCAACCCACGGCGAAGCCGCCTACCACTCCTGATATCCGGGAAAAGGGGTTCTCCATCCCCTCTCCCAAAAGAAGGCCCGCTCCGGCGGGCCTTTTTCTTTGCCGTAAATCTGAAGCGCTTCAAAAAACCGCATGGTTAACACGACATTAACCAGCAAGCGGTTAGTTTTCCCTGTCAATCCGGGATCAGGTCTCCTGCCGGATCTTGCCGAAACCATAAAACGACGGGTTCAGGGACATGGGCAGAATGCATTCTCCGACATTCGATGGTCGTCACACGCGCTTCGTGTTGACGGCGTTTTTCGTGCGTCAGATCATGGCTCTCGCCGGTTTCGCTCTGCTGGCCACGATTGCACTGGGCATCGCCGCGCTCGCGACATGGAATGTCGCGGATCCGAGCCTCTCCTACGCGACAGGAAACCAGCCTACCAATCTTCTGGGTTATGGCGGTGCGATTTTCGCCGATATCGTGATGCAGTTCCTTGGGCTTTCCGCAATCATCTCGCTCCTGCCCGTCATCGCCTGGGCGATCGCGCTGATCGCCGGCCGCAAATTCCACCGCATACCCGTTCGCCTTGTGGCCTGGGTCGCAGGCGCCATCGTCTGCGCCGCCTCGCTCGGCTGTTTTCCGGCCCCCGTGACATGGCCGCTGCCGAACGGCATCGGCGGCGTCATCGGTGACATGATCCTTCGTTTTCCCGCCCTTTTTATCGGCGCTTACCCCACCGGCACGATTGCCACGGTACTGGGCGTGATATTCGCGGCGCCTGCCGCATGGCTGATGCTGTTTGCCGCCGGTGTCGTTGGCGGTCTGGATGACGAGCTGGAACGCGAAGAAGCGGCTCCCGTCACCACCAGCAAGGCCCGCGCCGCCCGTGAGGCCGAAGAGGATGATGAAGACGACGGCGAGGGTTTCTTCGCCAATATGCTCGCCTTCGGCGCGCTGGCGCATTACTGGTACATCACCCAGGCGCGCCTGCGCCGCCTGTTCGGCCTGAAGTCGAAATCACTGCACGATGAATTCGAACATCCTTACGACTTCAACGAATATGAATTCGGCACGCTGAACGAACCGTCGCGCCTCAAGACCGCGATCAACCGCCTCGACCAGCGCGCAGAGCCGTCTTTCGAAGAACGCGCCGCATCGCGTCGCCAGATGTCACCTCCCTCCATCGCCCTCGATCATGACGAGGACATGGATGACGAACAAACCTTCGACGCGGATGGACGCCGGCTGCCGAACGGCATTCTCTCCGACGACGAGTCCGACCAGAAATTCACGGCCCGACAGGCGCCGGGACGCGGGCAGCCCAGAATAACCGCCCCTTCCGCACGCCCGAAGCCCAGTGAGCGCGTGGCAAGGGAAGCGCAGGCCTCTTTCATTGCCGCAGACGGTTTCCAGCTCCCCACCGTCCACCTTCTGGCGGAGCCGAAGAATGTCGTGCGCGACAATATGCTGAGCGAGGAAGTGCTGGAACAGAATGCCCGCCTTCTGGAAGGCGTTCTCGAGGATTTCGGCGTCAAGGGCGAGATCATTCATGTCCGCCCCGGCCCGGTCGTCACGCTCTACGAACTGGAACCGGCACCCGGCATCAAATCGTCGCGCGTCATCGGCCTTGCCGATGACATCGCCCGCTCCATGAGCGCGATCGCCGCCCGTGTCGCCGTCGTGCCCGGCCGCAATGCCATCGGCATCGAACTGCCGAACCAGACGCGCGAAACCGTGTTCCTGCGGGAACTGATCGGCAGCCGCGATTTCGAAAACAGCAAGGCCAAACTCGCCATGGCTCTCGGCAAGACCATCGGCGGCGAACCGGTCATCGCCGATCTCGCCAAGATGCCGCATCTGCTCGTTGCCGGCACCACAGGTTCGGGCAAGTCGGTCGCCATCAACACCATGATCCTGTCGCTGCTTTACCGCATGTCGCCGGAACAGTGCCGGCTGATCATGATCGACCCGAAAATGCTCGAACTGTCGATCTATGACGGCATTCCGCATCTGCTCTCTCCCGTCGTTACCGATCCGAAAAAGGCCGTCGTGGCGCTGAAGTGGACGGTGCGCGAGATGGAAGAGCGCTACAAGAAGATGTCGAAGATCGGCGTGCGCAATATCGACGGCTTCAACAGCCGCGTGCAGCAGGCGCTCGACAAGGGCGAGATACTCACCCGCACGGTACAGACCGGCTTCGACCGCCAGACGGGCGAGGCGATCTACGAAACGGAAGAGTTCGATCTGAAGCCCCTGCCCTATATCGTCGTCATCATCGACGAAATGGCCGACCTGATGATGGTGGCCGGCAAGGACATCGAAGGCGCGGTGCAGCGTCTGGCGCAGATGGCGCGCGCCGCCGGCATCCATGTCATCATGGCGACCCAGCGCCCCTCCGTCGACGTCATCACCGGCACGATCAAGGCAAACTTCCCGACCCGCATCTCCTTCCAGGTGACGTCGAAGATCGACAGCCGCACCATCCTTGGAGAGCAGGGCGCCGAGCAGCTGCTCGGCATGGGCGACATGCTCTATATGGCGGGCGGCGGACGCATCCAGCGCGTGCACGGTCCTTTCGTTTCCGACAACGAGGTGGAAGAGATCGTCGCCTATCTGAAAACACAGGGCGCACCGGAATATCTGGAAGCGATTACCGAGGAAGACGACGAGGAAGGCAATGGCGGCGGCCCGGCCAGCGCCGGCAGTTTCTCCGATTCCGAGGACCCTTACGATCAGGCCGTGGCCGTCGTTCTTCGCGATGGCAAAGCCTCCACCTCTTATGTGCAGCGGCGTCTCGGCATCGGCTATAACCGCGCCGCCTCGCTGATCGAGCGCATGGAGCAGGAGGGCATTATCGGCCCCGCCAACCACGCCGGAAAACGTGAAATACTCGTACCGACGGAAGCAGACATCATCGAGCGGTAACGTCCGCAACCAAGCGGGGCGAAGAAGCGTTATTACACGCTTTCAACGTCATGAAGCCGCCGCCTTTTATGCGGACAATCGCTGCGATGAAGGAGAATAGAATGAACGACCTCACCACCGGCGAAACGGCCAACGCAAACACACCGCAAAACGGCGTGACGCGTCGTGGCGTGCTGACGGCATTTTCCATGGCCGCAATCATGGCCGGCCTGTCGCCGCTTGACGCCTTTGCCCAGGCGGCCGGCAACACGGCGACGGCGCAGAAAATCGCCAATCACTTCTCGTCGGTCAAAACCATGATGGGGGAATTCGTCCAGTTCGGCCCGCGCGGTGAACAGACCGGCGGCAAGTTCTACATCGAACGCCCCGGCAAACTCCGCTTCAACTACGAAGACCCCTCGCCCATGCGGGTCATCGCCGACGGCAAGAACGTCGTTATCGGCAATATGAAGCTCAAGACCTGGGATCTTTATCCGCTTTCCAAGACGCCGCTCAGCCTGCTTCTGTCCGACAAGATCGATCTCGGCAATCAGAAGGTTCGCAACGTCAAGGAAGAATCGGACCTGACCACCATCGTGCTGGGCGACAAGAGCGTCTTCGGCGATTCCACAATTACCCTGATGTTCGATCCGAAGACCTTCGATCTGAGGCAATGGACCACGACCGATGCCCAGAACAAGGACACGACCGTCATGATCTTCAACGTCCAGACCGGCGTGAACCTGGATGAACGCGTCTTCAACATCAATTACGAGGAAGTCCGCAAAGGCGGCTGAGGCTTCAAGCCCCAAGGAAATTCTTGGAAAGGCGACCCTGCGGTCGCCTTTTTCATTTTACCGCTAAAATACATTCCCGTTTTCGTCGCAATGTTATAAGCCTGCGCCCCGGAAACATGTCACGAGCCAGGCGGTTCGCGGCAGTAAAAGCGGAGCACATGCATGTCGTTTTCGATAACCACCTGGAACATCAACTCGGTCAGGCTCAGAATGCCGATTGTTGAGCAGTTTCTGGTACGTTACAAACCCGACATTCTCTGCCTGCAGGAAACGAAATGCCCGAATGGCGAGTTTCCGATGAAGCCGCTGAAGGCGCTCGGTTATGAGCATGTCATCATCCATGGCCAGAAGGGCTATCACGGCGTCGCCATCGCCTCGAAGATTCCGCTGATCGAAGACCATCGGCAGGATTATTGTGGCGTCGGCGATGCGCGGCATATTTCCGCGATTTTCCAGGTCGGATCGCGCCGCGTGCGACTGCATAATTTTTATGTGCCGGCAGGCGGGGACGAGCCGGATCGCTCGATCAATCCGAAATTCGGCCACAAGCTGGATTTTATCGAGGAAATGAAGGCGCTGCGCGCCGATGGCGTGCCTGGCACCTCGTCCATTCTCGTCGGCGATCTCAACATCGCACCGCTCGAAAATGACGTCTGGTCGCACAAGCAGCTTCTGAAGATCGTCAGCCATACGCCCGTCGAAACCGAAGGCATGCTTGACATCATGAAAAAGGGCAACTGGCTCGATCTGATGCGCCTGAACGTGCCGGAGACAGAAAAGATCTATACCTGGTGGAGCTACCGCGCCAAGGACTGGGAAGCGGCTGATCGCGGCCGCCGCCTCGACCACATCTGGTCTTCGCAGGATCTCGGTTCCTCGCTCGAAAAAATCGACATATTGCGCGAGGCCCGCGGCTGGAACCGGCCATCCGACCATGTTCCCGTCACCGCCCATTTCCGATTCTGAACAGGCTGAATTGTCTGGCGTCAGACGAAGCGGTTCTGCAAACGAGCCGCCCCTGCCGCCAGCGACGCGATATTGTCGCGAATACGCGCCGACACGATATCGGCAACCTCCGGAAACTCCTCCACCAGCCGGTGGAAGAGGATGCGCGTTATGCGGATGACTTCGGAATCCTCCACTGCCACGGCAGTAAACTTCCGTTCGCAGAGCGTGAAAAGCGCAAGCTCCGAAAGCAGCGCCCCCTTGCCCGGCGTCGCCTGCAGCACGGGCTTGCCATCCCGCCCTGCCGTGAAAAGCTCGAAATGGCCAGCCGTCACCGCAAAAGCGCATTCGGCCGGCGAGTGTTCCCGAAACAATGTCTGTCCGGCCGATACACGGCGGCGCTCCGCACCGAAGGCGATAAGCCGCAACTGGTCATCGCTGAACCCCGCAAATAACGGCACTTGCCCCAGCAGCATGATATCGTCCGTCAAGGCCATGTCGATCGTTACTCCGGAAAAACGCCTGCACCACTATAGCGGTTTTCCAATATCGGCCCTCAAAATACAAGCTGTTAGAACGCCGCGCGCCTTTTCGGACGCGCAGCGTGAGCTTTGGACACATAACAGGTAAAAAGAAGCACCTGCTCAGGGAACGATCTTGTATCCGCCGTTCTCGGTCACCAGAATCTCGGCGTTGGACGGGTCGCGTTCGATCTTCTGGCGCAGACGATAGACATGCGTTTCCAGCGTATGCGTTGTCACACCGGAATTGTAACCCCAGACCTCTTCCAGCAGGACGTCGCGGGTAACGACGGTGCTGCCGGCGCGGTAGAGATAACGGATGATCGCCGCTTCCTTTTCCGTCAGCCGGATTTTCTTGCCGTCCTCCGTCGTCAACAGCTTCTGGCTGGGCTTGAACTGATAGGGACCGACGGTGAAAACCGCATCCTCACTCTGCTCGTATTGACGCAGCTGCGCCCGGATACGCGCCAGAAGCACGGCGAAACGGAAGGGTTTCGTCACATAGTCATTCGCCCCGGCTTCCAACCCAAGAATAGTATCGGAATCGGTATCATGCCCGGTCAGCATGATGATCGGCGCCTTGAAGCCGCCCTTGCGCAACAGCTTTACCGCCTCACGGCCGTCCATATCCGGAAGGCCGACATCCATGATCAGAAGATCGACCTGGGCGGTCTTGGCGGTCTGCATCGCCTGCGCGGCATTGGCGCCGCTGAGCAGCGAGAATTCCTCATAGGGAGACAATTGCTCGGTCAGCGTCTCCCGAAGATCGTCGTCATCGTCCACCAGAAGGATAGTGCGAGCCGTCATTCGGATTCTCAGCCTTTCTTACTTTAGCGCATCGGCCCAAAAATCAGGCTCGATTTTCGAGAGACACGATGCGTAGTTTAAAAGAGTTAGAGCGTCCCTTATGCATCCCAAAAGACGCCCGGCGCTCTAATTATCAGCCAATTCAGCGGTTTGCCGATAAAAGGTCAACCCATTGCCATGATATAACGAAGTGCTATGACTTCACGTTAAATAACCTGCAAAGCAAAATCTCGTGAAAAACATGAGCACCCAGCCCGTAAGACAACGTAAACGCGCATCGACGCTCATGGTTCGGCCGGTCCCGTCGAAAATCAGCCGCGCCATCGTCCAGCTCGGGCATCTCACCTTTCCAGCCGCGATCGGACGCAATGGCCGCACTGCGCTGAAACGCGAGGGAGACGGAAAATCTCCCATCTCCACCATCGGCCTGCTGCACGGGTTTTATCGCGGCGACCGCCTTCCCGGCATCGCCACGGCACTGCCGATGCAGCGAACACGCAAGTCCATGCTGTGGTGCGACGAGCCCCGTAGTCCCAGTTACAACAGGCTGGTCAAGGCGCCCTTCGCCCCGAGCCATGAAGAGATGATGCGCAAGGACAGCCTCTACGACGTCTGCCTGGTGCTCGACTGGAATATCACCTCGAGAAGCCGCAACCGCGGCTCGGCAATCTTCATGCATCTGATCAGACCGGGATATGAGCCGACGGCGGGCTGCGTCGCCCTCCATCCCCGTGACATGCGGCGCATCCTGCCGCATCTGCGCAAAGGCACGAAAATCCGCATCCTGTGAATTTCAGCCAGCAATTGGGCAACAAAAAACCCGCCATCAAGGCGGGTTTTTTTAGAGGGAAAAAGCCGGTTATTAAGCGGCTTCGTCCTGAGAATCGTCCTCTTCGACGGTCTTGCCGCGCTTGGGGCCCTTGGCAAGGTTCACTTCCACCAGGCGAACAGCCTCGGTTTCGGACATCTTGTTGACGGCGGCGATTTCGCGCGCCATGCGGTCAAGAGCAGCTTCATAAAGCTGACGCTCGGAATAGGACTGCTCCGGCTGATTTTCCGCACGGTAGAGATCGCGCACGACTTCCGCAATCGCGATGAGATCGCCGGAATTGATCTTCGCATCATATTCCTGCGCGCGGCGCGACCACATGGTACGCTTCACACGCGCCTTGCCCTGCACCACTTTCAGCGCCCGCTCGACAAAATCGCCTTCGGAAAGCTTGCGCATGCCGATGCTGACGGCTTTGGCTACGGGAACTTTAAGACGCATCTTGTCTTTTTCGAAATCAATGACAAAAAGCTCAAGCTTCATGCCGGCGACTTCTTGTTCCTCGATTGCAGAAATGGTACCGACACCATGAGCGGGATACACAATCGCTTCACCGGTCTTGAAACCGTGATGTGCTGGAGATTTCTTCTGCTGGGTCGTCATTCGTTCTAAAAACTCCCTGTTACATACCCGGGGATGCCGGGGTTGGGTCGGTCAGGCCCTGATGAGACGGGGGAACCGTCAGGTGACTCCGCACTGGTCCAGCCGTGCACGCAAAAACACACCTTCCCGTCTTGCGGGGTTCGATAACGTAAACGCTCGATATGTCACGGAAACCGCGTGCAAAAGAGGTGTTGCTTTCGTGGTGTTTTTGGGCACACAAATGCCACGCTGTGGATCAGTGTCGTTGGTGTACCACAAAAATAGGCGCAAATCAATAATTTGCTTCGACCGTGGCCGCAACATCACATGGCAGCCAAAGAACCGCCTAAAAATTAGCCGCAGAAATACTGTCAAAATGCTTCGTGACAGGCCTCACGGCAAAAGGAGCAAAAAAATTTCGTTTCCAAACTGAAGAAACACGAAAGCCTCTTAAACTCTTCGTAATTCCACGCCAATATCCGATTCGACTGAAAAGGCAAAATCCGCAAATTGGCGATGCTTTTTTATATTAAAGTGTGATTTTTGGAGGAATCCACGTCAAATGGGCTACAGAAACAATCCAAAACGCGAAAAACAGATCGAAAAAGCGCGCCAGCAGGCAATTGCCGAAAATGTCCAATTTCTTGATCCGGGTATTCTTTATGGAAGGGCGAGCGCCGACGATATAGAATATTATTCCGCTGAGATGCTGGCTGCGAGCGCCGCTCACAGCTTCGAGGCGCTTTCGCACTGGACCGGAGACGCTCCGTACATCGACATCTCCCAGGTGGAGGGCGTTTCGCCGCGGGATATTCCGGTAACGGTCCTGACCATTATCGGCCGCAATATGCCCTTCCTTTACGATTCCGTCATGGGCGAGGTCACCAGCAGCTATCGCGGTCTTTACCTCGCGGTGCACCCGATCCTGGTGCGCGACGAAAGCGCGCAGGCAGGCTACCGTCTTGCGGAACCCGAGGATGATCCCGCTGAAAATATCAGCCTCATCCAGCTGCATATCGCGCCGCTCACGCCGCAAGCCGCCGCAGCGCTGGAAGAAAGACTGCGCTTCGTGCTGACGCAGGTTCAGTTCGCCTATCGCGACTGGCGGCCCATGCTGGCGAAACTCGACGAGGCGCTGGATGAATTGTCCAGGCGCGGCTCGTCACGGCGCAAGACCGAGCGTGCAGAAGCCGTCGAATTCCTCAACTGGCTTCGCAACGACAATTTCACCTTCCTCGGCATGCGTGACTACACCTATTCCGGCAAGGGAAAGAACGCGAAGATCGAGCGCGGTGACGGCGTCGGTCTCGGCAGCCTCAGCGATCCGGATGTCCGCGTGCTGCGTCTCGGCAAGAATGCCGTGACGACGACGCCGGAAATTCTCGCCTTCCTCGACGGCCCGGATTTCCTCATCGTCACCAAGGCCAATGTGAAATCCATCGTGCACCGCCGCGCCTATATGGATTACATCGGCATCAAGCGCTTCGACGAGGACGGCAATGTCATCGGCGAACTGCGCATCGTCGGCCTCTTCACCGCCACCGCCTATACGCGCTCGGTCAAGCAGATACCGCTGCTGCGCGCCAAGGTGGCGGAAGTCGAGCGGCATTTCGGCTTCGATCCGAACAGCCACTCGGGGCGCATCCTGCAGAACACGCTGGAAGCCTATCCGCGTGACGATCTCTTCCAGATCGAAACCGATCTTCTGATCCGCTTCGTCGAGCAGATCATGGAACTGAGCGACCGGCCGCGCGTGCGCGTGCTTGCACGTATCGACCGTTTCGACCGTTTCGTTTCGGCCATCATCTTCGTTCCGCGCGAGGAGTATAATTCCTATGTGCGCGAGAAGATCGGCGATTATCTGAGCAGGGTCTATGACGGGCATATTTCCGCCTATTACCCCGCCTTCCCCGAAGGCGCCGTCGCCCGCGTCCACTTCATTGTCGGCCGAACGGAAGGCAAGACGCCGCGCATCGCCCAGGACAAGCTCGAAGACGCCGTCAGCGACATTGCGGCGCGCTGGATAGACCATTTCGTCGCCCTCTCCGAGCCGGGTGCACCGGTGCTGGAGGTCGATCAGGCCTATCAGGAAGCCTTCACGCCGGAAGAAGCGATCGGCGACATGCCGGATATTCTCGGTGCCGCGAAGGGCGAACCGGTCCGCATCGAATTTTACCAGCAGGAAGGTCAGTCGGCGGAAACGCTGTCGCTCAAGATTTTCCACCGCGACGGCCACCTGCCGCTTTCGCGCCGCGTGCCGCTGCTCGAAAATCTCGGTTTCAACGTCATCAGCGAACGCACCTTCGATATCGGCGTCGTTTCGGACAGCGAAAAGCGCGACATCGTGCTGCACGACATGGAATTGTCCGTCGCCAAGGGAACGACGCTCGATCTGCCGCACTATGGACAGAAACTCGAAGAAGCTTTCCTCGCCGCCTTCTCCGGCAAGGTCGACAATGACAATTTCAACCGCCTGATCCTCGCCTGCGGCCTCACCGTGCGCGAAGTCTCCGTGCTGCGCGCCTATGCGCGTTATCTCCGCCAGACCGGGATCGTCTATTCGCAGGAGCATATTTCCGAGACGCTCTATAAGTATCCGGCGATTTCCCGCAATATTTTCGCGCTGTTCAAGGCCGGCTTCGATCCGTCTGTCGACGAAAAGAAGCGGCTGAAGAAACTCGCCGAAATACACAAGGCAATCGAAGCGGCATTGAGCGGCGTTCCCAATCTCGACGAGGACCGCACGCTCAGGCGTTACGTCAACGCCATCGATGCGACGCTGCGCACCAACTACTTCCAGAAAAATGCCGACGGCACCCCCCGTGACCTTCTGGCATTCAAGTTCGATCCGAAACATCTGGACGGCCTGCCCGATCCCCGCCCCTTCCGCGAAATCTTCGTTTACGGCACCGAGGTCGAAGGCGTGCATCTGCGCTTCGGCAAGGTCGCACGCGGCGGTCTGCGCTGGTCGGATCGCGGCCAGGATTACCGCACGGAAGTGCTCGGCCTCGTCAAGGCGCAACAGGTCAAGAATGCTGTGATCGTTCCGGTCGGCGCCAAGGGCGGCTTCTTCCCGAAGAATCTGCCGGCCGGCGGCTCCCGCGACGAGGTCTTCAATGCCGGCCGCGAGGCCTACAAGACCTATATCCGCACCCTGCTGTCCATCACCGACAATATCGTCGACGATGCCATCGTGCCGCCAGCCGACACGCTGCGGCTCGACGGTGACGACCCCTATTTCGTCGTCGCCGCCGACAAGGGAACAGCAACCTTCTCCGATACGGCAAACGGTCTTGCCCATGAGGCCGGTTTCTGGCTGGACGACGCCTTCGCATCGGGCGGTTCGGCCGGTTACGACCACAAGAAGATGGGTATTACCGCCCGTGGCGCCTGGGAAACGGTGAAACGCCATTTCCGTGAAATGGACACCGACATCCAGACCACCCCCTTCACGGTGGCGGGCGTGGGCGATATGTCCGGCGACGTTTTCGGCAACGGCATGCTGCTGTCGGAAAAGATCAGGCTTATCGCCGCCTTCGATCACCGCGATATTTTCATCGATCCGGACCCCGACACCGACGGGTCCTTTGCCGAACGCAAGCGGCTTTTCGAACTGCCGCGTTCCAGCTGGCAGGATTACGATCGTTCGGCCCTCTCCGCCGGCGCGATGATCATCTCGCGCTCCGAAAAATCGGTGACGCTGACACCGGAAGCCGTGGTCGCCATCGGCATCGACAAATCCGTCGCCACGCCCTTCGAGATCATGACGGCCATCCTGAAGGCGCCAACCGATCTTCTGTGGTTCGGCGGCATCGGCACTTACATCAAGGCGGCGGTGGAAACCAATGCCGAGGTGGGTGACAGGGCGAACGACCCGATCCGCGTCAACGCAACCGAGCTGCGCGCCAAGGTCATCGGCGAAGGCGCCAATCTGGGCATCACCCAGAAGGGGCGCATCGCCTATGCGCTTTCGGGCGGCCGATGCAATTCCGACGCCATCGACAACTCGGCTGGAGTGAACTCCTCGGACGTCGAGGTCAACATCAAGATCGCGCTTGCCTCCGCCGTTAACAGCGGTCGCCTGACGATGCCGAAACGCAACCAGCTTCTTGCTTCCATGACGCCGGAAGTGGCGCAGCTAGTACTGCGCAACAACTACCTGCAATCGCTGGCGATCTCGCTGACGGAGCGGCTGGGCCTTTCGAACCGCGAAGAACTCGGCCGCCTGATGAGCGCGCTGGAGGCGACCGGACAACTGAACCGCAAGGTGGAGACCCTGCCTAACAATGCCGAATTCAGCGAAAGATACGCCACCGGCAAACCGCTGACCCGGCCGGAAATCGGCGTGCTCCTCTCCTATGCCAAGCTCACCTTGTTCGATGCACTGGTGGCAAGCACGCTTCCCGACGAACCCTATCTCCAGCATCTTCTGGTCGATTATTTCCCGGCCAAGATGCAGAAGAACTATGCAGACGATATCAAGTCGCATCGTCTGCATCGCGAGATCGTCGCCACCGCGCTCGCCAATGCCGTCGTCAATCGCGGCGGCCCGGGCTTTGTGCAAAAACTTGCCGATGCGAGCGGCCTTCTGGCGGCCGACGTCGTGAAGGCTGCGGTGATCGTCGAGGATGGTTTCGGTCTCAAACGCCTGTGGAGCGAAGTCGACGCGCTTGACGGAAAGGTCGGCGGTGAAGTCCAGAACGGGCTTTATGCCACGATCACGCGCATCTTCTCGGATGCGAGCAGGCTTTACCTGCAAACCGGGAGCGCCGGTGCGGCCGCAGGTGACATGGCGACCGAAATCGAGCGCCTGAAAACCGCCATCAAGACGCTATCGCCGGCAGCTGCGAAGTATCGTCGCGAACTCGGCGTCAGGGAAATCGACGGCGTTCCCTCCGGTCTTCTGGAGGAACTCGATACGCTTTCCCTGCTCGTCTATGTGCCTGAGATCATGCGCATCGCCGAAAGCGCCGGCACCACGCTTGCCCGCGCCGCCGAAAGCTATGCCACGGTCTCGTCGACCTTCCGCGTCGCGCGTCTGCTGGATGCAAGCCAGCGCATCACACCGGCGGATCATTACGAGAGCCTGGCTCTCCTGCGCAGCCAGGACCAGATCTCCTCGTCGCGACGCCGGATCGTCATCTCCGCGCTGACCGAATATGCCAAGGAAAAGGATCCGGTTCAGGCCTGGTATGCGGCGGACCGCGTGCGGGTCAACCGCATCGTCTCCGAACTCGGCGCGCTCAGCGACAGCGGCGATACCAACCTTGCCCGTCTGACGGTCGCGGCCGGGCTGCTTGGCGATATCGTTCAGGCACGCTGATTGGCAGCCTCAAAAAACGCCATCCGGGTCCTCCCGGATGGCGCCAGACAAGACGGATGCACCCGCATCGCGCATTTTATTTCCCGATTTTCCGATAGGACGATGAATGACTGTCCCTTCCCCAAATGCGGAAACAGTGGTTGCCAAACGCGGCATCTGGGGCTGGGTGATGTTCGACTGGGCGGCGCAGCCGTTTTTCACGGTCGTCACGACCTTCGTTTTCGGGCCTTATTTCGTCGCACGGCTTACCGACGATCCGATTTCAGCGCAGGCGACATGGAGCAACATGGCGACGGTGTCTTCGATCATCATCGCCCTCTTCTCTCCCATTCTCGGCTCCATCGCTGACCAGTCTGGCGCACGCAAGCCGTGGATCGCCTTCTTTGCCGTCATCAAGATTGTTAGTCTATTTTCCCTGTGGTTTGCCGCACCCGGTTCGCCGCTCATCCTGCCAATCGTCTGTATGATCCTCGCCTCCATCGCGGCGGAATTTTCCATCGTCTTCAACGATTCCATGATGCCGCGGCTGACCAATCCGCAAAATGTCGGGCGTATCTCCAATCTCGCCTGGGGGCTCGGTTATCTCGGCGGGATGGTGGTGCTGACCGCCGTGGTGACGCTTCTGGCCGCAAGCCCTAAAACCGGGCTGACATTGGCCGGAATTACGCCGCTCTTAAGACTGGACCCCGCCAGCGGTGCGGATGCGCGAGTAACCGGGCCAATTGCCGCAATCTGGTATCTCGTCTTCATTCTACCAATGTTCCTGTTCACGCCCGATGCGAGAAGGGGCCTGCCCTTCGGCGTGGCGATCCGCTCAGGGCTTTCTGAACTTAACAACACGTTGCGTGAGCTGCGCAGCCGCCCGCTTCTGCTAAGATTTTTCATCGCCCGGATGCTGTATCAGGATGGCGTGAATGGGCTCATCATCCTCGGAGGAACGTTTGCTGCCGGAATGTTCGGCTGGGAGACTATGGAAATAGGCCTTTTTGGCATTTTGCTCAATATAGTCGCCATCGCAGGCTGTTTCACGGCCGGGCGGGTCGATCAGACACTCGGTTCTCGTATCACCATTCTGATGAGCCTGTCGCTCCTGCTGCTCGCGACGCTCGGACTCGTCTCGACGGACAAAGACTCCACCCTTTTCGGCCTGCTACAATTGTCGACCGCAGATAATGGCGGCATCTTCGCCACCGGCGCGGAAAAGGCCTATCTGCTTTATGGCGTTTTGATCGGCCTTGCCTTCGGCCCCGTTCAGGCCTCGTCACGATCTTATCTCGCCCGCAACATCACCGTGGCGGAGGCGGGCCGTTATTTCGGTATCTATGCGCTCTCCGGACGCGCCACCAGCTTCATGGCGACGCTGTCGTTTTCCATAGCAACCACAATAAGCGGCTCAGCCCATATCGGCATGGCGACGCTCATCGTATTTCTGGGATCCGGATTCCTGCTGTTGCTGCGCGTGCCGGAAAGAACGGCAGGCTGAAAATCTGAAGCAAAAGCCGATGCGGTTTGCTGAAACCGGGCATCGGCCCGACAGGATCAAAGCTGATCGAGCTTTTGCTGCAATGCGCGCAACTGCGCCTTCAGCTCATCGATTTCGGATGCATTCGGCTTGCGGGTTTCCTTGGGCGCCTGCGGCATTGCGAAAGGTGTGAAACCCTGCATCGCCTGCCGGAACAGTTCCGTATTGCGGCGGATCTGCTCTTCCATCATTTGCAGCGGCGCCTGAAAATTGCGGGCAAGCGAGCCATCGCCGAAAGCCTTGGCCATATGTTCCTGCATCTGGCTCTGCTGATCGGAAAAGGTCTTCATCGAATGTTCGAGAAATGTCGGCACGACCATCTGCATCTGGTCGCCGTAATAGGAGATCAATTGCCGCAGAAACGCCGTCGGCAGCAACGTATTGCCGGTTTTGGCCTCCTGTTCGACGATGATCTGCGTCAGCACCGCATGCGTGATGTCTTCGGAGGACTTGGCATCCTGAACCTTGAAGTCCTCGCCGCGCTTGACCATCTGCGCCAGATCATCGAGCGTCACATAGGTGCTGGTGCCGGTATTGTAGAGCCGCCGGTTGGCGTATTTTTTAATGATTGTTTCGCCGTCGTGTTTCGCCATGCCCGCCTCCTCGCGATGATGGTATTTTCTTGTTTTTTGGTGTTATTGCTCTTCCCGGTGCAAAGTGTATGCGCAAAACGAGCCCTCTGACAAATGTTTTGTGCATCGCAACAGTTTGTTTTTTGCGCAGCAATTTTCCGCAAGATTTTAGTGTGATTTAGCAACATCTTTTAAAGCAACTTTCGCCATTTGACTTGTATTGAAAGCTTTGCCAGTCTCCGCCCGCAAGTGAGGAGAAAACTGATGACCCTGCCTTCAATCGTGATTGCCAGCGCCGCGCGCACAGCCGTCGGCTCTTTCAATGGCCACTTCGCCAATACGCCAGCCCACGAACTCGGGGCGACCGTCATCAGCGCTGTGCTGGAGCGTGCCGGTGTCGCGGCAAACGAAATCGATGAAGTCATTCTCGGTCAGGTCCTGACGGCGGGTGAAGGGCAGAACCCGGCGCGGCAGGCTGCCATGAAGGCCGGCATTCCACAGGAAGCGACCGCCTTCGGCCTCAATCAACTCTGCGGCTCCGGTCTGCGTGCCGTGGCCCTCGGTATGCAGCAGATCGCGACCGGCGATGCGAACATCGTTATTGCCGGCGGCCAGGAATCCATGTCCATGGCGCCTCACTGCGCCCATTTGCGCGGCGGCGTGAAGATGGGCGATTTCAAGATGATCGACACCATGCTGAAAGATGGCCTCACCGACGCCTTTTATGGCTACCACATGGGCATCACCGCTGAAAACATCGCCCGCCAATGGCAGCTTTCCCGCGACGAGCAGGACCAATTCGCCGTCGCATCGCAAAACAAGGCCGAAGCCGCGCAAAGCGCTGGCCGTTTTGCAGATGAGATCGTGGCTTTCACGGTGAAGGGCCGTAAAGCCGATATCGTCATTGATACAGATGAGCATATCCGCGCCGGGGCTTCGCTGGAAACCATGGCCAAGCTGCGCCCCGCCTTCGACAAGGAAGGGACGGTCACGGCCGGCAATGCCTCCGGTCTGAACGATGGCGCCGCCGCCACGCTTTTGATGTCGGAACAGGAAGCAGGAAAGCGCGGCATCAGACCGCTCGCCCGTATCGCCTCCTGGGCGACGGCAGGCGTTGATCCACAAATCATGGGCACCGGCCCCATTCCCGCCTCCCGCAAGGCGCTGGCCAAGGCCGGCTGGTCGATCAGCGATATTGGCCTTGTGGAAGCCAACGAAGCCTTTGCGGCCCAGTCCTGCGCCGTGGTGCGCGAACTGGGCCTTGATCCTGCGATCGTCAACGTCAATGGCGGGGCGATTGCCATCGGTCATCCGATCGGCGCATCCGGTGCGCGTGTCCTCAACACCCTGATTTTCGAAATGCGCCGCCGTAACGTGTCGAAGGGTCTCGCAACGCTCTGCATCGGCGGCGGCATGGGTGTCGCCATGTGCATCGAAGCACTCTGAAACCGCCGCACGACTTGGCAAAAAGCAATTCCGGTTCAGCGCGCAATAGGGCAGAAGCGGCCTCCCATTGGCCGCATTTCTGTGGCCGGTGAGCACGACGAACAAGTTCTGCAAGATATGGAAGCATCCTCGCATATGCAGGCGCTTCAATGACAGGTCATGGAGGCCGATATGAGCCGGGTTGCGTTGATTTCCGGCGGGACGAGCGGCATAGGCGCCGCAATCGCCCGCGCCCTGCAGGCGGCCGGCTACCGGGTGGCCGTCAATTATGCCTTCACGACGGACAGGGCGGAAGCATTCCAGAAAGAAACCGGCATCCCCGCTTTTCAGTGGGACGTGCGCGACTATGACGCCTGCGTCAATGGCATAGCCAGGGTGGAAGAGACCTTCGGTCCCGTCGAGGTGCTCGTCAACAATGCCGGCATCACCCGCGATGCGATGTTCCATAAAATGTCGCCGCAGCAATGGCGCGAGGTTATCGATACCAACCTTACTGGCGTGTTCAACATGACCCACCCCGTATGGCCGGGCATGCGCGACCGCGGCTTCGGCCGCATCGTCAACATCTCCTCCATCAATGGCCAGAAAGGCCAGGCGGGACAGGCCAATTATTCCGCCTCGAAAGCGGGCGACATCGGGTTTACCAAGGCGCTCGCCCAGGAAGGCGCCAGCCGCAATATTACCGTTAACGCCATCTGCCCCGGCTATATCGGCACGGAGATGGTGAGAGCTATACCGGAGAAGGTTCTGGCAGAACGGATCGTGCCGCAAATTCCCGTTGGACGGTTGGGTGAGCCGGAAGAAATCGCACGCTGCGTTCTGTTTCTGGTTTCCGACGAGGCCGGTTTCATCACCGGTTCCACCATGACGGCCAATGGCGGACAATATTTCGCCTGAGGGCCGTCGATCCTGACTTCCCGGCCTCCTGAACCCAGTAAACTTTCCGTGATCTCGGCTTCAATAATCTTGCCGCGCACAAAAACTTGAAGATGAAACACTGGAATGACACGTAGCCTAAACTAATGAAAATACGATAGTTTTTGTATAGTTTAGAATGAGTCTAGAGAATCCTCAGCGACTCATTAAGAGGTTTTTCTTGACATTTGCTGTCCTGTTTTGGTTTAAGAACGAAAACAACGTGTTGCGTCATACAGGCAGTCCATCATGCTGGTTTGCAGCTGCAATTACATCACCGATCACGATATCCGGGACGTCATCAACGAGCTCCTCGACGAGGACTGTTGGCAGCTCATCGTTCCTGCAAAAGTGTATCACGCCATGGAAAAACGCGGCCGCTGCTGCGGCTGTTTTCCCACCGTTGTCGACCTGATCATCAAAACCACTGAAGAATATCATGCCCGTCGCCACTCGACTGAGGCCGATGTTTTTGATTTTATGTCCCGCCTGAAGCAATTCCATGAAGAGAACAGGAGAGCGGACATTGAAAGGCGACAAAAAAGTCATCGAGCGGCTTAACGAGGCCCTTTTTCTCGAACTCGGTGCGGTAAACCAGTACTGGCTGCACTATCGTTTGCTGGAAGACTGGGGCTACACGAAGCTCGCCAAAAAGGAACGTGCTGAATCCATCGAGGAAATGCAGCACGCCGACAAGCTGGTCGCACGCATCATCTTCCTTGAAGGCCATCCCAACCTTCAGACCGTCGCGCCCCTGCGCATCGGCCAGAACGTCAAGGAAGTTCTGGAATCCGACCTTGCCGGCGAATATGACGCCCGCACCTCCTACAAGAAATCGCGTGATATCTGTTATGAGGCCGGAGACTACGTCTCCATGAAGCTTTTCGAAGAACTGCTGATCGACGAGGAAGGCCATATCGACTTTCTCGAAACCCAGCTCGAACTGCTCGGCAAGATCGGCGAGGAAAAATACGGCCAGCTCAACGCCGATTCCGCCAACGAAGCGGAATAAGCACTGGCGACAAAACAGAAAAGGCGGCCTTGGCCGCCTTTTTTATTTGCCGGAAAGGTGCTGGAACTCCGCCACGACCTGCTCGTATACCGCGCGCTTGAACGGTACGATGAGCTCCGGTAGGCTTTCCATCGGCTTCCAGTCCCATGCGTCGAATTCGGCCGTGTGCCCGGTCGGCGGCGGATCGATCTGGATCTCGCTTTCGTCGCCTTCGAAACGGAACGCAAACCAGCGCTGTGCCTGCCCGCGATATTTGCCCCTGAGGCCGATACCGATCAGTTCGGGTGGCAGGTCATAGTGAATCCAGTCGCTCGCCTCCGCAAGCAGGCTCACCGTTTTCATGCCTGTTTCTTCGTAGAGTTCGCGAATGGCGGCCGTCAGAGGCCGTTCACCGTCATCGATGCCGCCCTGCGGCATCTGCCACAGATGCGGTGAGCCGTCATATTCGGAATTGCCTTCCTTGATGCGCCTGCCGGCCCAGACAAGGCCCTCGGCGTTCAGCACCATAATTCCCGCACAGGGACGGTAAGGCAAATCTTCTGCTTTGATTGTCATGGGAAACCCGCACTGTCTGAGCGCCAGAAATGGCCGCACGCAAGGTTTACTGCCCTGCCTGCCCGGAAACAAGCGCAGAAACACCGACAATCTCAATGCCGCGCCCGCCAGCCTCGCGCGACCACTTGGAGATCGCGGCAACGCTTTCATCGAAAGCCGAAGCAACGCCGATCGCCTGGCCGTTACGCCGTGCAATTCGCTCCAGTTCGTCCAGCTTGCGCAGAATGGCAGCTTCGGTGACTTCACTGTCGAGCAGAATATCGGCAAAACCCTGTGGCGCGGAAATCGCCTTGGCAATGCCGCCGCTCAGCGACTGCGCCGAAGAACCATCATCCAGAAACAGCAGGCCACGCTTGCCGATGTCGCGCATTACCGGCTCCAGTGCCGCCTGCTCGGCAAGGAAACGCCCGCCGAGATAATTCATGATGCCGGTGTAATTGGTGATCTTCGCCATGGAGCGATGCAGCCGGTCGATGTTGACCTTGGCGGGATCACCCGCCAGCAGCGTGTCCGGGCCGGGATTGGTGCCGGGGTAACCGAAAGGCTCAAGCGGTATCTGCAGAAGGATTTCATGTCCCTGTCGGCGCGCTTCCTGCATCCAGCGCTGCAGGCTGTTGCCGCTGGCGGCAAAACCGAGCGTCACCTCCGGCGGCAGCTCCCGGATCGCTTTTTGCGACCCCGTCTGGCTGAGACCCAGCCCGCCGACCACGATCGCCACCCGGGTGCCCCGTGCACCAGACCAGGGCCGCGCATATTGCTCCATCGGCCGCAAACCATCCCCACCGACAACCGGCAATTTGCCAAACGCGGTTTCTTCCAGCAGTTCCTCATTGGGTCGCGTCGCCATCCGCGGATCCTGACCATAGGTCTGGCCGCTCATCAGCACCGGTCCGTCACCGTCGCGCGGGCGGGGAGAGTAAACCGATACGACATTGCCGTCAGGCATCGTCTCGCGATTGATATTGGCGCCCGAGCGGCCGCTTTGCGGCTGGAGACCGGCGGCGTCGCCGGGAGTCGTTACATCGGCCGGTGCGATTTCAGGCGTCTTTTCGGCAAGCTGAGGCTGTGCATCCGGCCCGTTCGCCGTCTTCTGCAAATTGCCGGGCGAAAGCGCCGTATAGACCGACAGGCCGCCGATTGAGAAAACCGCAAGCACCGACAGAGCCATAATGACGGAAAAGCGCCGGTTGATACCGGCGCTTTTTTTCTGACGACCCAGAAGCGGTTTTCGCAGGTCCGAAGGCAATGAACGATCCGTCCAAACGGTTGGGCAGTAATGGAATGCGCCGGCTGACCGGCGCACTATCTTACTGCTTGTTGACCACAGCCTTTTCCGGGTTCGGCGGGAAAGACGGATCCGTCTTTGTGCCGCGCAACAGGTCCAGAGCATAGTTGAGCTGGATGTCGTCCTTGGCTTCCGGCGGAACATAAGCGGAGGAACCCGAACCTTCGTCGGTTTCGCTCTGACCCTTGATGTGGCCGGAAAGACCGGATTCACCTTCGGTGGTCACCTTGCCCTGCAACTCGGGCGGCAAGGGCTGTTCGACCTTGATGTCAGGCTCAATGCCCGTACCCTGGATCGATTTACCCGACGGCGTATAATAGAGCGCCGTGGTCAGGCGCAGCGCGCCCGCCTCGCCGAGCGGAATGATCGTCTGGACCGAACCCTTGCCGAAGGAACGCGTGCCGACCACGGTCGCACGGCGCAGATCCTGCAAGGCGCCGGCAACGATTTCCGAAGCCGAAGCCGAACCGCCGTTGACGAGCACGATTACCGGCTTGCCATCGGTCAGATCGCCAGCCGTCGCGTTGAAGCGGCGGGTCTCGTCAGGGTTACGGCCACGGGTCGAAACGACCTCGCCGCGCTCGAGGAAGGCGTCGGAGACATTGATCGCCTGATCGAGCAGACCGCCCGGGTTGAGGCGAAGGTCGAGCACATAGCCCTTCAGCTTGTCGGCCGGCACATCCGCCTTGATCTTCTTGATCGCCTTTTCGAGATCGTCATAGGTCTTCTCGGTAAAGGAGATGACGCGCAGATAACCGACATTGTCGCCCTCGACGCGGGACTTCACCGCGCGAACGGCAATGACATCGCGCATGACGGTGAATTCGAGCGGCTTGTCAGCGCCCTGGCGGATGATCGTCAGCTTGATCGGCGTTTTCACCGCGCCGCGCATCTTTTCGACCGCCTGTTCCAGCTTCAGGCCACGAACCGGCGTACCGTCAATTTCCGAAATGAAGTCGCCGGCGAGAATGCCTGCACGGGAAGCCGGTGTATCGTCGATCGGCGTAATGACCTTGACGAGCTCGTTCTCCATGGTCACTTCGATGCCGAGACCGCCGAATTCACCCTTGGTCTGGGTGCGCATGTCGTTGGCATCCTTGGCATTCATGAAGCTCGAATGCGGATCGAGCGAGCTCAGCATGCCGTTAATGGCATTTTCCACCAGCTTCTCGTCATCCGGCGGCGTCACATATTGTGCGCGCACGCGCTCGAACACATCGCCAAAGATCGACAGTTCCTTATAGGTCGAAGGCCCGGCCGCCTGTGCCGGCATGCTCGCCGAATAAATCACGCTCATCGCCGTGGCGCCCATAAGCCCACCGATAAGGAGAAGCGAAACCTTACGAATCATTGTGCGCCCTTCCGGTATTTTTTGCGGTCCACCACGGCTGAGAATCAACCGGTACACCATCTTTCCTGAACTCAATGTAGAGCGTTGGCCTGTCGGTTTCCAGCGCCAATGCTGCTGCACTCGCTACTCTTTTTGCACCCATGGAGGCGATGGGCTCTCCGGAGAACACGAACATTCCCTGCCGCGTCCTCACATTGTCCATGCCCGTCATCACCACATGATATCCATCACCCGTATTGAGGATGATCATCCGGCCATAACTGCGAAAATCTCCGGCAAACACCACGAAGCCGTCTGCAGGCGCCGTCACGATGGCTTCCGGTCCGCTCGCGACGACAATTCCCTTGGAAAAGTGGCCCGTTCCGTCCGCATCGCCGAAGCGCCGCAACACTTCGCCGGTAACCGGCAGCTCCAGCTTTCCCTTCAAACTCGCGAACGGATATGCGGGCGCAATACGGTTTTTATCGGGCATTCCAGCCTCGGCCGCGGCCCGCTCCTTTTCGCGTTCCGCTTCCGAAAGACGGGCCAGACGCTGCTCTTCCGCCCGCGCCTTTTCCATAGCCTCCCGCACCGAGGTAATCTCGCCTTCAAGCGAACTTACCAGCCCCTCGAGGCTCGTCGCCTTGCTTGCAAGCTCCTCAGATCGCTTGCGTTCCGCCTCCAGCTCCGCCGCCGTCTGGGTGTTCTTGCGGTCATTTTCGGCAATCAGCAGGTCGAGGCGTTTTTCCTCTTCCAGACTTGCCGTCATCATACCCGTAAGATCGTCCTTTTCGCGAGCGATTGCCTGTCTCAGATCGGTCAATTCTTTGAGAGCGGCAACCAGCTTGTCGGTTTCACCGCGAATGCCGGGCACAACGGCGCCGAGAAGAATGGCGCTTCGCACGGACGCCAGCGCATCCTCCGGCGAGACGAGAAGGGCGGGGGGCGGGTTTCGGCCCATGCGCTGCAACGCCGCCAGAACCTCCGCCAGCACGCCGCGTCTTTCCCGCAGCGACGCCTTGACGCCATCCTCGCGCACGGAAAGCTTGGCCAGGCGATCCTCACCGTCGCTGATCTTGGTTTCCAGCGCCTTGCGCCGGGCGGCCGATGCGATCAGCTCTTCCCGGATGCGGGCGCTGTCCTGATTGAGGGAGGCGATGCTTTCCTCAAGCTTCCTTGTCTTGTCTTCCGAAAGACCGATGCTGTCGACCAGCTCCTCCAGATCCTGCCGGTTCTGGTCGCGGCGCTTCTCCAGCGTTTGCAGCGCATCCGGCGACGAATCATCGCCTGCGGCGGGAACGGCGCCCGCATCGTCGCGCGAATAGGTCGGACCGATCCCCATGACGAAAGCAGCAATAACCGCGCCCGCAAGGGCAGCGTGCCGTTTTCGTTGAGGCCTGTTGTCCATGTGAACTTTCTTTGATGCCGAAGCAGAAGCGCCGATATTAGGGATTTTGCTGCGATCTTCCAAGAGGCCCTGGAAAGGCCGCTGCCAAAGCCGTGCGCTGTCAGCGGTGTCGCGAAGCTTCATGTTGAAATTGAGACAATTCTCCGAATCGAAACCCGATCAAACGCGATGATAGGGATGACCGGAGAGGATCGTGACGGCACGGTAAAGCTGCTCTGCGATCAGGATACGAACGATCTGATGCGGCCATGTCAGCTTGCCGAGATTGAGAACAGCCGTCGCCTTGTCGTAGAGCGCGGGATCGAGCCCATCGGCTCCGCCTATGGCGATCACGAGGTCTCGCTTGCCGCTATCGCGCAAATCGCCAAAGAACGAAGCAAAGGCAGGACTGTCCAGCGCCTTTCCGCGCTCGTCCAGCAGCACGAGGGCAGCACCATCGGCCAGATGTTTTTCCAGCATCGCGGCTTCTTCGCGCTTGCGGGTCTCCGCATTGGAAGCGCGGCTTTCGGCAACCTCGATCACCCGCGAAAACTCCAGCCCGATCGCCGGGCCGGTCTTTGCCAGACGCTCGATATAACGGGCCGCAAGATCCTTTTCGGGGCCGGATTTCAGCCGTCCCACCGCAAAAATTGAAATCCGCATCGCAAACCTGCATTCGTCGTGACCCAACAGGGTCACGCTCTTAACAGCATAGCCTGCGGATTCCTATGCGGCCGGTCTGATTTCCGGCCAGAGGCACCGTTTCCGAAGTCAGATATGATCTTCGGCAAAAGCGATGCACTCGCTCAAAGGCTCACCGCATCAATGCAGCGTCTCTTCCGGCATGTCCGGCGTCGCCCACATTTTTTCAATGTTGTAGAAGGCGCGGATTTCCGGGCGGAACACGTGAACGATGATGTCGCCGGTATCGATCAGCACCCAGTCTCCGGTCTCGAGACCTTCGACGCGGGCGTTTCCGAACCCTTCATCCTTCATGTCCTTGAGAAGATGCTCGCAAATCGCCGAAACATGCCTGTTCGACCGCCCGGAGACCACGACCATGTAGTCCGCAAGCGCCGATTTTCCGGCAATGTTGAGAGAGACGATATCTTCAGCCTTGGAGTCCTCGAGGCTCGCGAGGACGGTTTCGAGGGCATGGCCGGCGGCATCGGCGCCACTGTCCTGGCCCTTCGGGATAGCAACAAATGCTCTTCCCTTGGCGTGTACTGTTGTCAGAGGTTTTCCTTTCCAAGAATGACAAAACAGGTACTGGCGACGCGATTCTCTGCGTCCCACAATAAAGGTGGCATCAAAGCATTAACTTTTCAAGATATGGACCCTTCGACACCCGGCACATACATCATTTGTGATCGAAGGCGTCATTTACGACCGTTGCGCAGCGCCGTGGAGCTGAGCGTCGAGCGCGGACCGTGAATGAAGACCCAGGCAGGGGCCGCTTTTTTCCACAAAACGCCGGCATCGTCCTCATCCACCCGTGCATGGCTGAAGGCCTGCGCCATGGTGGAGGAAAGATAAGAGAGCGTGGAACCTGGCCGATCGATCACGGCAATCGGAAATGTCTCCGCGATCCGCCGCCATTTCTGCCAGCGATGGAAGCTTTTCAGATTATCCGCTCCCATGATCCAGATGAAACGGACATGCGGATTTTTCGCCTTCACCTTGGCGAGCGTATTGGCCGTATAGCTCATCCCCAGTGATTTTTCGAACGCCGTCACCTTGATGCGCGGGTCGTGAACCAGCTTTTCGCAGGCGGCGATGCGCTCCTCCAGAGACGCCAACTCCGAACGGCTTTTCAGCGGATTGCCTGGCGTCACCATCCACCACAGCTGATCGAGACCGAGCCTGCGCAGCGCAATCTCTGCAACAAGCGCGTGACCGGCATGTGGCGGATTGAAAGAACCACCGAACAGGCCGACAACCATGCCGCGCTCCACATGCGGCATGGTGAGATAACGTCTGTCGAGGCGCTTGTCAGCCGGCAAATATCAGATCCGTGTCTGGCCGGTGCCATGCACCCGGTATTTGAACGAGGTGAGCTGCTCGACGCCGACCGGGCCGCGCGCATGCATCTTGCCCGTGGCAATGCCGATTTCAGCACCCATGCCGAATTCGCCGCCGTCCGCGAACTGCGTCGAGGCATTGTGCAGGAGAATGGCCGAATCGAGTTCGTTGAAGAAGCGCGCGACTACATCGGGATCCTCGGCGATAACCGCCTCGGTGTGGTTGGACGAATAGGTGCCGATATGCTCGATCGCGCCTGAAATACCCTCCACCACGGCGACCGAAATGATCGCATCGAGATATTCAGTGCGCCAGTCCTCTTCCGTTGCCGGCGTGAGACCCGCCACCACGTCGCGAACGGCCTGCGAACCGCGCACTTCGCAGCCGGCTTCGATCAAGGCCTTGACGAGCGGCGCAAGATGGGTGGAAACGGCAGCGGCATCCACCAGCAGCGTCTCAGCCGCCCCACAAATACCGGTGCGGCGCATCTTGGCGTTGACGACGATACGTTTCGCCATGTCGAGATCGGCCGATTTGTCGATATAGACATGACAAATGCCTTCCAGATGCGCGAAGACCGGCACACGGGCTTCCGACTGCACCCGCGCCACGAGGCTTTTGCCGCCGCGTGGCACGATGACGTCAACCGTGCCGTTCAGGCCGCTGAGAAGCGCGCCGACAGCGGCGCGGTCGGTCACCGGCACCAGCTGAATGGCATGCTCGGGAAGACCGGCTATCTTCAGACCTTCCACGAGGCAGGCATGGATAGCACGCGATGAATGTTGCGAATCCGAGCCGCCGCGCAGGATAACGGCATTGCCCGCCTTCAGGCACAATGCGCCGGCGTCCGCCGTCACGTTCGGGCGGCTTTCGTAGATCACGCCGATGACGCCGAGCGGCGTGCGCACGCGCTCGATCTTCAGCCCATTCGGACGATCCCAGGCGGCGATGACTTCACCGACCGGATCGGGCAGCGCCGCAACCGAACGGATGCCTTCGGCAATACCGGCGATCCTTGCATCGTTGAGGGTCAGCCTGTCCACGAAGGAAGCGGCAAGGCCTGCGCTTTCCGCCGCGGCCAGATCTTTCCTGTTGGCGGCAAGGATCGCATCCCTGGATGCCTCGATGGCGGAGGCCATGGCAAGCAGCGCGCGGTTCTTCTGGTCTGTGCCGGCGATGGATAACGGTCGCGAAGCAGCTTTCGCCTGAGCGCCGATGGTGATCATCAGCGCGTCAATATCATGGCTCTGCTTCACGGCCTGTTCAGGCATGGACCTCATCCTTCTTTGCATTTTTAACTTTGACGGCAGCGCCCGTCATCACCAGATCGTCACGATGAATCATGGCCGCCCGCCCGACATAACCGAGGATCGCCTCGATCTCGTTGGACTTGTGACCGATAATAAGGCGCGCCTCTTCAGCATCGTAACCCGCAAGACCACGAGCGACTTCACGACCTTCCGCACCGATAATGGCGATTGCATCACCACGGCCGAAATTGCCCTTCACCAGTCGCACACCCGCCGGAAGCAGGCTTTTTCCGGCATAAAGAGCCTTTTCCGCACCGGCATCCACATGGATTTCACCAGCCGGCTGCAATTGCCCGGCAATCCAGGTCTTGCGCGCCGTCACCGGCGTGCCCGAAGGCGCAAACCATGAGGAGCGCGCGCCATTTTCAATAGCCTTCAAAGGATTAAGCGTCTTGCCGGAAGCGATGATCATGCCGCAGCCGGCAGCCGTCGCGATCTTGCCCGCGTCGATCTTGGTGCGCATACCGCCGCGTGACAGCTCGGATGCCGCACCGCCTGCCATGGCCTCGATTTCGGGGGTAATATCGGCAATCGTCTCAAGGAATTTCGCGTCGGGATCGAGATGCGGCGGAGCCGTGTAAAGCCCGTCAATATCCGAAAGCAGCACCAGAAGATCGGCGCCCGTCATGGTCGCCACACGCGCCGCCAGACGGTCATTGTCGCCATAACGGATCTCGGTGGTCGCCACGGTATCGTTTTCATTGATGATCGGGATAGCGCCGATCTTCAGCAACTGGTTGATGGTGGCGCGCGCATTGAGATAACGGCGACGCTCTTCGGTATCGGAGAGCGTCAGAAGAATCTGGCCGGCGACGATCTCATGCCGCGACAGGCTTTCCGACCATGCCCGCGCCAGCGCGATCTGGCCGACAGCCGCCGCCGCCTGGCTTTCTTCCAGCTTCAATGCACCGGAAGGCAGGCCAAGCACGGTGCGGCCAAGCGCGATGGCGCCCGAAGACACAACCTGCACATCCGCGCCATTTTTCTTCAGCGCGGCGATATCCTCGCAGATGGCGTCGAGCCAGTCTTTCTTGAGACCGGTCTTCCGGTCCACCAGAAGCGCCGACCCGATCTTGATGACGATCCGGTGATGGCTCGCCAGCGGCTTGCGCGTCAGGCTCATAGGCGGTCGTCCTCTTCCTCGGCCTCGCTGTCCTCATGCGGCATCGACCGGTCGGGCAGGGCGGTTTCGCCGCCATTGCTCGCCGAGACGATGACATCGCGAAGGGCGCGCAGCGCTTCCGTCATGCCGATATGGGCGGCAGCGGAGAGAAGTAGCGGGGGACGGCCGCAGGCCTTCTCCAGTTCCTTGGCTTTCTTTTTCAGCTCTTTTTCATCAAGCACGTCGATCTGCGACAGCGCCACGATTTCCGGCTTGTCGGTCAGCCCGCCGCCATAGGCGTCCAGCTCGGCCTTAACGGTCTTATAGGCCTTGCCGACCTTTTCTTCCTGCGCGGAAACGAGATGCAGAAGCACACGGGTACGCTCCACATGGCCGAGGAAACGGTCACCGATGCCCACACCCTCATGCGCGCCTTCGATGAGGCCGGGAATATCGGCCAGCACGAATTCACGGCCATCGATTGTCGCGACGCCTAGGTTCGGATGCAGCGTGGTGAAAGGATAGTTGGCAATCTTCGGTCGCGCGCGGGTAACTGTCGCAAGGAAAGTGGACTTACCCGCATTCGGAAGGCCAACGAGACCCGCATCAGCGATCAGCTTCAGCCGCAGCCAGACAGTTTTTTCCTCGCCTGCAAGGCCGGGATTGGCGTGCGTCGGCGCCTGATTGGTCGACGACTTGAAATAGGCATTGCCGAAGCCGCCGTTGCCGCCGGCGGCAAGGCGAAAACGCTGGCCTTCCTTGGTAAGGTCAACGATCAGCGTCTCATTGTCTTCCTCGAAGATCTGTGTACCGACGGGCACCTTCAGCACCACATCCGAGCCCTTGGCGCCGGTGCGGGTCTTGCCCATGCCGTGCTGTCCGATCGAGGCCTTGAAATGCTGCTGGAAACGGAAATCGATCAGCGTGTTGAGGCCGTTGACCACCTCAACCCAGACATCGCCGCCGCGTCCGCCATCGCCACCGTCAGGACCGCCGAATTCGATGAATTTTTCGCGCCGGAAGGAAACGGCGCCCGCGCCACCGTCACCGGACTTGATATAGACTTTTGCTTCATCGAGAAATTTCATCGGACTGCCGTTCTGTCGGTTTGCGGACGCAACAATCTTGCCATTGCGTCGAACAAAAATATCGTCGTTTCGAATACAAGCGCTTCTCCGCAAGGTCAAAGACTATCGTGCGGGAAGCCCATGCGCGACACAAGGCCGGTTTGGATCAAACCGGCCTTGTAATGCTCCTCAAGTACGATGCGGCGGAATGAAATCTTCAGCCGTGATCATCGTATCGATATGCGCCACCATGGCGGCGCGCGCCGTGGCATAGATTTGGTGGCAGCCGGTCACCCGGAAGCCAAGTTTCTCCTGCACACGCAGCGAAGCGGGGTTATCCGCAAACACGCCGGAATGCAGAACCACTCCGGGCATACGGCGGAAGAACCGCTCGACCACGGCTGCCACCGCCTCGGTCATGTAACCCTTGCCCCAGTAGAAGCGGTTCAGCCAGTAGCCGAGATGCCACTCGCCGTGCCGCAATTCCACCGAGACGACGCCAATCAGAGTGTCGTCACCGCTGGTAATGGCGAAATCCCAGTCGGGCAGCGTGCCAGAGGTGCGCAAGACCAGCCATTCCAGCGCATCCTGCTTGTGGTAGGGCGCCGGGACGCGGGCCAACATTCTGGTCACGGCGAAATCGCCAAGCGATTCCGCAATGCTGCCGGCATCGGAAAGCCGCTGCGGCCGCAGCACCAGACGCTTTGTCTCGATGACAGGGCAGGGGCCGGGCGGCGCCACGGCAGTGGCGGCGCGGCGACGGGTAAGCTCTATCGTGCTCATCCCATATCCCCCCAGCTCTTCAGCGAAACCCAGGTCTTGCGGTCCAGCCTGTACCATTCGACCGGCACCATGCCGCCAAGCGCCAGCGAACCGACCATGCCGGAGCCCTGGAACTGGAAACCGCATTTCTGGATGACGCGGCGCGACGCGATGTTGGTGACCCGGCAACGGGCATCGATCTGGTCGATTTCACGCGTGCGGAAGGCCATGTCGATCAGCGCATGCGCGGCTTCCGTCATGTAACCCCGGTTCCAGTAGGGTTCCCCCAGCCAGTAACCGATCTCCAGCGTCTTTTCGTCTTCCTGGGGTTCGAGCGCGCAGCAGCCCAGAAACTCGCCATTATCCATGCGGGTAATCGCATAGACGCACTTGCCAATCTCGCCAGCTTTGGAGCGTCGCACAAAATCCGCGGCGTCTTTCGCCGTGTAGGGGTGCGGCATACGCGACACCATGGTCGCGATATTGGCATTGTTGGCAAGATGGGCAAGGGCGTCGATGTCTTCTTCGTGAGGCTTGCGTAAAACCAGCCTCTGCGACAGTAAAACGGGGCAATCGCTCCTCGACCGATCGGGCCTCGGCCGCTCTTCGGGTGACCGTGATTGGTCGACCCTCAACAATTCAGCTTGCATGGTTCAGTCCCTCCATGAGGTTAAAGAAAAAGGGGAGTTGGGTGGTGCCCCATCTCCCCTGTTTTCTTGACTGGACCTGATACGTCTCAGCCGGGTCGATGGGACACCGGCTGCATATGACGCTTACCGGCTTATTCTGCGGCTTCCGCTTTCGGGGCCACGGATACGAATACGCGGCCGTTGGCCTTCGTACGGAAGTTCACGTTACCTGCGGTCAGTGCGAAAATCGTGTGGTCCTTGCCGATGCCAACATTGGCGCCCGGATGCCACTGCGTGCCGCGCTGACGCAGAATAATGTTGCCTGGAATGACAGCTTCGCCGCCGAACTTCTTTACGCCAAGGCGCTTGGATTCGGAATCGCGACCGTTACGCGATGAACCGCCAGCTTTTTTGTGTGCCATTGGAGTTCTCCTTTAAACCTTGTTTCCCGTGTCGCGCCGATCAGGCAGCAACGATGTCCGTGATGCGGACGACAGTGTGATGCTGACGATGGCCGCGCGAACGCTTGGAGTTCTGACGACGACGCTTCTTGAAGGCGATGACCTTCTTGCCGCGATTGTGCTCGACAACTTCAGCCTTGACGATGGCGCCCTTGACGAAGGGAGCACCGAACTTGGCGTCGGCGCCTTCGCCAACAACGAGAACTTCGGTGAATTCTACAGTTGCGCCTGCCTCTGCTTCCAGCTTTTCGATGGTCAGCACGGCGTCGGCCGCTACGCGGTACTGCTTACCGCCGGTCTTGATGACTGCGAACATTTTTTATCCTTTCATGTTCGTTCCGGCTCTGCCCGCAAATGCAAGCTGGCCGTCTTTTTATCAGTCGGAGTAGCGGAAATCCGTCAGGACTGAATGCCCTTTTGAATGTCTGCCGGTGAAGCCGCCTTTTGAAGGGCGGAATAAACAGAAGGCGCACTACGCCATCAATTTGGGTGCCGATTACGCGAGACGCCCGTTTATGTCAAGATGACGACGGCTTGAAAAGTAACTGTAACGCCAAGAATTTCATGCTTTTTCGGCGGGTGAAGCAGTCGGGTCTCGAAATTTGTCCAGCAAGTGTTTATATGGGCCTTCCAACAAGGAGCAGAAATGGCCCGCATAGACCAGACCGACGATTGGCGGGACCGCCATGCGCCGACACTTTCCGCCTTCGAGTCGCTTGCGATCGAGGCATATGGCCACCTGCCGGAAGAATTTCGCGCACTGACGAAAGATCTCATCATCGAGATCGCCGATTTTCCGACCGATGACGTGTTCGAAGACATGGCGCTCGAAACACCCTTCGATCTTCTCGGACTGTTCGAAGGACGCGGCATCTCCGAACGTTTCACCATGGAAACGGGTGAGATGGTGAACCGCATCACGCTTTATCGCCGTCCCATTCTCGACTACTGGGCCGAGAACGAGGAAACCCTGGGCGACATCATCACCCATGTCCTCATCCACGAGATCGGCCATCATTTCGGCCTGTCGGATGACGACATGGAGCGGATCGAAGAAAGCGCCGACGAGGCCGCCGCCGATCGCTGATCGGGGCGGCTACCGCCGCTCACTGCTCGCCGAGCTTCATATCCGGATGGTATTCCTTGCCCTCGACCACCTTGGTCACGGCCTGGCCGCAATGCATGACGCCGCTTGCGGCGTTGAAGGCATAGCTTGGCGAACCCGCGAGCTCCCAACCCTTGTTCAGTGCTTCCGTGACCCGGTGACAGAATTTCGCGTCGTCCGGACCGGTTATGAAACGATAGACCTTCACGTCTTATTTGCCTCTCTTTGTGCGATGATATCGGCCATGGCGACCAGCCTTTCGGCCTGCCCCACATGCAGCCGCTCGATCATGCGGCCGTTCATGTTGATGACGTTCAATTCCACAGATTCGAGTTTTGCGAAAGCGGCAATGATCTCGCGGGCTTCCGCAACCGCTGCCCGGTCCGGGGCGAAGCACCGGTTGGCCGGCTCGATCTGTGCCGGATGGATCAGCATCTTGCCATCGAACCCCATGGCGCGACCCTGCACACATTCGGCTTCGAAAGCGGCGATATCGCGGAAATCGTTCGAGACGCTGTCGATGACATCCAGACCATAGGCACGGGCGGCAAGCACCACCTGCATCATCCAGGACACGAGATAAGTGCGTCCGGGAAGGGCCGGCACCCGCGTTTCCTTGCGCAGATCGTTGAGCCCGATGACAAAAGACGAAAGCCGCGCATCCGGCGTATGGGCCGCGTCAGCAATCGAGGCGGCATTCAGGACACCAAGCGGCGTTTCGATCATCGCCCAGATTTTCAGGTGCTCCGGCGCATCCGCCTCGGCCAGAAGATCGGCCACATCGTGAATATCGGCCGGCTGCTCCACCTTCGGCAAAAGAATTGCATCCGGCCGGCAGGAAAGCACAAGCTGCAAATCCGCCTTACCGTCGGGCGTGGAAAGCGGGTTGATGCGGATAATGATCTCGCCCGCTGCAAAGGGCGCTTGCGAAAACAGCTTTTGCAGATTGTCCCGCGCCTCGTCCTTCATCCCGGGCGCGACCGAATCCTCCAGATCGAGGATCACTCCGTCACAATCGAGATAGCGGATTTTTTCCAGTGCCCGGACATTGATGGCCGGCACGGAGAGCAACGAACGACGTGGTCTCACAAGAATATTTTCGGAAAAGTTGACCATGCCGCACTTGTGTCAAGCTTTTGTGACATCTGCAAGCTGACAATCCACTGAATCCTCTTGCAAGCCGGAAGAAGAAGGCCCACATTCGTCTGGATAGAAAGGTTTGGATCATGCAAGGCATACGTTCGTTTTTCATCGCCGCATCCGGCATTGCAATTCTGGCGATAGTCGCCCTTTTCACCGCGTCGCTCACGGTCGCTTTTATCGGCGTGCTCGCGGTTCTCAGTACTGCCCGCCTGCTTTCCGCGCGTCTGAAGCCGGCCCCCATTCCGGTCAAGCCCCGTAACCAGCGCGATATGCGCGTCTGGAACGACGGCAAGGGCACGATTATCGATCTCTGAGATCGTCTCGAATCGGCAAAAATGCCAGAGCGCCGCGCGCGGCGTACCGAAGAACGCGGGTTTGCGCTTCTAAAGTGATGAGTTTTGCAGTATTTCCCGGCAGAACACGTCCGGTGAGCTTTAACCAGCCCCGGATTTTGTTGAAGGGAAACACGGGAAGCGACAGATGGAAAAATTCACCAAGCTGACGGGCGTTGCCGCGCCCATGCCGGTGGTCAATATCGACACCGACATGATCATTCCGAAAGACTATCTGAAGACCATCAAGCGCACCGGCCTTGGCAAGGGCCTCTTCGCCGAGTCGCGTTATCTTGAGGATGGTTCGCCCAATCCGGATTTCGTACTGAACAAGCCCGCCTACCAGAACGCCCAGATTCTCGTAGCCGGTGACAATTTCGGTTGCGGCTCCTCGCGCGAACATGCGCCATGGGCGCTTCTCGATTTTGGCATCCGCTGCGTGATCTCCACCAGCTTCGCCGACATCTTCTACAATAACTGTTTCAAGAATGGCATCCTGCCGATCGTCGTCAGTCCCGAGAACCTCGAAAAGTTGCTGGACGATGCGTCGCGCGGATCGAACGCCGTTCTCTCCGTCGATCTGGAAAGTCAGAAAATCAGCGGCCCCGATGGCGGCACGATCACCTTCGAGATCGACGAATTCAAGCGCCATTGCATGCTGAACGGTCTGGACGATATCGGCCTGACGCTCGAACATTCGGGCGCCATCGACACGTTCGAAAAGGCAAACGCCTCGGTCCGCCCCTGGGCCTGACCACATTTCCGCTCTTCAAAAAAGCCGATCCCGTACCAAACAGTACCGGATCGGCTTTTGCTTTGCTTGAAAAGCACTTGAGGCGGAGATAAGAAGCCTCCGATCCCATCCGGCCACGATACGACTTCTCATGTGCAGGAGGGAAACGAGTTTGACGCCGCGTTCGCCGCAATCGAAAACCCTTTGGGATGTTTTCCGGCGCACCGCCCAAGGAGGGTTCTCATGACAGTCCGTTCGCTTTTCCTGCTGCCCGGTGACGGTATCGGCCCCGAAGCCATGGCCGAAGTTCGCAAGCTGATCGATTATATGAACAGCGCGCACAATGCCGGCTTCACCGTTGCGGAAGGTCTGGTCGGCGGCTCTGCTTATGACGCCCATGGCGTCGCGATTTCCGATGCGGATATGGAAAAGGCGCTTGCCGCCGATGCGATCCTGTTCGGCGCCGTCGGCGGCCCTAAATGGGATGGCGTCCCCTACGAGCACCGCCCGGAAGCCGGTCTGCTTCGCCTGCGCAAGGATCTCGAACTTTTCGCCAATCTGCGCCCGGCCATCTGCTACCCGGCGCTTGCCGCGGCCTCTTCGCTGAAGCCGGAACTGGTCGAAGGCCTCGATATCCTCATCGTCCGCGAGCTGACGGGCGGTGTTTATTTCGGTGAGCCGAAGCAGATCATCGATCTCGGCAACGGCCAGAAGCGCGGCATCGACACGCAGATTTACGACACTTTCGAGATCGAGCGTATCGCCAGCGTCGCTTTGGAACTGGCCCGCACCCGCGACAACCGCGTCTGCTCGATGGAAAAGCGCAACGTCATGAAATCCGGCGTTCTTTGGAACCAGGTGGTCACCGAAACCCACGCCGCCAAGTTCAAGGATGTTCAGCTGGAACATATGCTGGCCGATGCCGGCGGTATGCAGCTGGTGCGCAAGCCCAAGCAGTTCGATGTGATCGTAACCGACAACCTCTTCGGCGACATGCTCTCCGACGTCGCCGCCATGCTCACCGGCTCGCTCGGTATGCTGCCGTCCGCTTCGCTCGGCGCGCCTGACGCCAAGACGGGCAAGCGCAAGGCCATGTATGAGCCGGTCCACGGTTCGGCCCCGGATATTGCCGGCAAGGGCATCGCCAACCCCATCGCCATGATCGCGTCCTTCGCCATGTGCCTGCGTTACTCGTTCAACATGGTGGATGAGGCAACGAAGCTCGAAGCAGCGATCGCAAACGTGCTGGACAAGGGCATCCGCACCGCCGACATCATGGCCGAGGGCAGCCGTCAGGTCGGCACCTCCGAAATGGGCGACGCGGTTCTCGCCGAATTCAAGGCGCTTTCGGCGTAACGCTCGACGAAACCGGCTGGGCAGGCGGCACCTTTGCCTGCCCATCTTCCTTCGGCAGAAGATGCTCATATCTTTTGTCAGTCAGCGTCTTCAGAAAGGCGACGATGGCGTCCACACGCTTGTCGTCCAGCGCCGGAGCGGATGTCAGTTCCGCCATGGCGATATTTTCAGGCACTTCCGGCGCATCCCACGTCTTGCCCGTTTCCGGATTGATCTGGCGGCTCGGCTTCTTGCTTTTATATTTCACATAAAACAACACTACCGTACGCAAATCCTTGAACACGCCATTGTGCATGTAAGGACCGGTGACGGCGACATTGCGCAGCGTCGGCACCTTGAACTTGCCACGCTGGGCGGCATCGCCGGCAACTTCCGGATTTTGCGCCAGACCCAGATCGACCGCGCCCGGTTTGGAGCCGTTCACGGCCCGAACCGATGTATTGGCGGGAACGCCGATGTTGAAATATTTGTGGTTGGTGAAGAGGCCGTCTTCCAGACCCCTAGCGCCACGGATTTCATGGCAGGTATTGCAATTGGTGAATTGCGTCGAGGAGATCAGAACCCGACCCAGCTCTTCCTGATCGGTCAGCTTCTCCTCACCGCGCAGGAAGCGGTCATATTTGGAATCGAAGGTGGAGAACTCATCCGAACGCTCAAAGCTCGCCAGCGCCTTCGTCATCGCGGCATAGGCGGTGTCGTCGCTTTCAAAAACATCCTTGCCGAACTGCGTGCCGAAAGCCGCGACATAGTCCGGGTTTTCCCTGAGCCGTTTGACGACCGAGGCCTTGTCCGGCATGCCCATTTCGAGGGGATTGAGCGGCGGACCGCCCGCCTGATCTTCAAGCAGGGAGGCGCGGCCATCCCAGAACTGCCCGCCGACATACTCTCCCGCCGCATTCCTGCCGAATGGCGGCGTGAAGCGAGCATAAGCTGCAGTCGGCGCGTTGCGGTCGCCCAGTGAAATGCCGTCATCGCCAAGCGATACATCCCGTCCCACCTTGTCGCTCTCCCGCGCATCGGAAAAACCGGCGGCCTGCATATGGCAGGTGGAACAGGCCATGGTGCGGTTTATCGAAAGATTGGGGTCGTCGAATAGCGCGGCACCCAGCTTTTCCAGCGTCGCATAGTCTTCACCGCCGTGGGCAGCCATACCATCGACACCGGTGCCCAAGGGGGCCAGCAGAATGGATGCGGCAAGAGCAGCGGAGACAAAAAATCCGGGTTTCATCATCGGTAGGCACGCTCGATATAAATGCGCGAGAGCAGGTTCGGACCGGGACATATGAAGCGGCTTTCGGTCCTGCCGCGCTTCACCGAACATGGATCACGGGAGATAACTCCGTGCTTCCATGCCCTATAAAGAAATCTATAGCACTTTCCCGTGATCCAGGCCTACAAACTTTCGCAGCTTGGTCCACTTTGCCGCAGGTCCACGGACCAAACCCGGAAACGATCAACTGCCTCTGGCGATGGCATGGAAAAAGGTGCCCGAGACAAACCCTCTTCTGCCACCTGATGGCCCGAGCGGACGACCCTGCCCGTCCGCAATCTGGGCGAAGGGCTCATCGCGACCGGGATCGGTAACCCGAGCATAATGGAATTCATGGCCGCGCAGAACATCTCCCACCGCGCCGAGCGGTCCGCTTGCCGCGATTGTTGCCTGCCGGTAGCCGAGATTCATCTTGCGCGTCGCGAAGCTGGTGGCATGCGACAGAAGCCCGGTCATGGCATGGGTCACGCCATCCGCATCTTCCAGCGCCTCGCCCAGCACCATGTAGCCGCCGCACTCGCCATGAACAGGCTTTGCCGCGGCAAAGCGGGCAATACCCGCCTTGAAACCAGCCGCATCCGCAAGCTTTCCGGCAAAAAGCTCGGGATACCCACCCGGCAGCCAGCAGATATCGCAGCTCCCGTCGGGCGCCTCATCCGCGAGCGGCGAGAACGGCACGATCTCGGCCCCGGCCGCCTGCCAATGCTTTCTGAGATGCGGATAAAGGAAAGTGAACGCCGCATCCTCTGCCAGCGCGATGCGCTGGCCGGGCGGTGCAATCGCCGCGTCCACCGAGCCAGAAGGCACATTCACCGGCGCGGCGAGTGAAAGCAGGGCATCGAGATCGATGGATTTTTCCATCGCATCCGCGAGCCGTTCGATATGCGCATCGATTTCCGGATGTTCGCTGGCCTGCACCAGCCCCAGATGCCGTTCAGGCAGGATGAGCGAAGGATCACGCAGCACACAGCCGGCAACAGGAAGGCCGATTTTTTCGATGGCTTCCGTGCACAGCGTCCGGTGTCTTTCGCTGCCCGCCCGGTTCAGCACCACCGCCGCCATGGTAACGGCCGGATCGTAGTGGGCAAAACCATGGGCGACGGCAGCGGCCGTCTGCGATTGGCCGGACACATCCAGCACCAGCAACACGGGAATGCCGAACAGCCGCGCCAAATCCGCCGCCGAACCTGTGCGATTTTCCGCAACCGGAATGCCGTCGAACAGGCCCATGGCGCTTTCGATCAGAACAAGCTCCGTATCCTCGGCCTGCTGCGAAAACAGGTGCCGCAGCAATTCCGGCCGCATGGCCCAGCTGTCCAGATTGAGGCCGGCTGTGCCGGTGGCGAAGGTATGGAAACCGGGATCGATGTAGTCAGGCCCGGTCTTGATGCCGCGCACCTTGATGCCGCGTCGGGCAAAGGCCCGGAGCAGACCGATAGTTACGCTGGTCTTGCCGGAACCCGAACGCGGCGCACCGATGATGATCGCCCGCGCCGTCATGAGCCGGAAACTCCAAGACGCGCCCGCATCGAAACAATCTCGCCGATGACGATCAAAGCCGGCGCTTCGAAATTTTGCCTGATTGCATCGTCAGCTATGCTTTTCAGCGAGCCGATGAAAATCCGCTCCTGCGCTGTCGTTGCCGACATAATGACGGCGACCGGCGTTTTGGCGGAACGGCCACCCTGCATCAGAAGGCTGGCGATCGTGCCGATATTCTTGAGCCCCATATAAACGACGATGGGTTCGCGTGTTTTCGCCAGCGCCAGCCAGTCCAGATCCTCTTCGGTGCCCGCCGCGTGGCCCGTGGCCAGCGTCACCGCGCGGCTGATGCCGCGCATGGTGGCGGGGATGCGGGCGGAAGCAAGCGCGGTGAACGACGAGGTCATGCCCGGCAATATGCGGAACGGAATGCCGGCATGGACAAGCGCCTCCGCCTCTTCACCGCCGCGCCCGAAAATAAAGGGATCACCGCCCTTCAGCCGCAGCACCTTTTTGCCTTGGCTAGCGAAATCGATCAGCGAAGCAGTAATGTCATCCTGCGTCGCAGAAGGCTTGCCACCCCTTTTGCCCGCAAACACAATCTCCGCCTGCGGACCAAGCGCTATGACTTCGTCGCTCACCAGCGCATCGCGCACGATAATATCGGCCTGAGACAGCGCGAGCGCCACTTCCAGCGTCAGATAACGCACATCGCCCGGCCCTGCGCCCGCGAGCCAGACGTGGCCGGCTTCGAAGACCGGACCTTTTGCGGCAATGCTGTTCAAAATCTGCGCTATCGACATTCTTCCTGGCTGCTTTTTAACGATGACGGAAAAAGCCGTCCCGGCTATAGAAATTCATATGGATACGGATGGAAAGACCCTTCGCCGCGGCTGGACCACGGGCACCTGCGCGGCAGCCGCCACGAAGGCGGCCTGCGCCGCCCTTCTGACCGGCGAGTTTCCTTACCCTGTCGAGGTCGAACTTCCAAGCGGCGCGAGACCGGCATTTTCCCTCGCCACCGAGGAAAAAGGCGAAAACTTCGCGCGCGCCGGCGTCGTCAAGGATGCCGGAGACGATCCGGACGTTACCCACGGTGCCCTGATCGAAAGCACGGTGCGGCGAGGTCAACCGGGACGCGGGATTATCTTCAAGGCCGGAAAGGGCGTCGGCACCATCACCCGGCCGGGCCTGCCCCTGCCGCCGGGAGAACCCGCCATCAACCCCGTGCCGCGCAAGATGATCGAAACCGCCATTCGCGAAGTGGCTGGCGAGGAGGCCGATTTCGAGGTCGAGATTTCCGTCCGCGACGGCGAAAAACTGGCGGAAAAAACCCTGAACGGCAGGCTCGGCATCTTGGGTGGCATTTCCATCCTCGGCACCACCGGCATCGTCATTCCCTTTTCCTGCTCGGCATGGATCCATTCCATCTGGCGCGGCATCGATGTGGCGCGTGCGACCGGATGCACCCATGTGCTTGGCGCCACCGGCAACACCTCCGAAAAAGCCGGGCAGACGCTTTACGATCTGCCGGAAACCGCACTGATCGACATGGGCGATTTCATCGGCGGCATGCTGAAATATCTGCGCAGCCACCCCATCGAGCGGGTGACGATTGCCGGCGGTGTCGCCAAGATGACCAAGCTCGCCCAGGGCATGCTCGACGTGCACTCCAAAAAGGGGCTGGCCGATCTCGATGCGCTGGCGGCATTGGCGACGGAAGCCGGAGGAGATGAAAATCTCGCCCTTGCCATCCGTCAGGCCAACATGGTCGCACACGCCTTCGAATTGGCCGAAGGCGCGGGGATAGACCTCGGTGCGGTAGTTGCGGAAAAAGCCTGGGTAACCGCAGCGGCGGCGCTGAAGACGCCGGCCATTGCGCTCGATATTCTGGTGTTCGATCGTCAGGGCGCGCTCAAGGGCCGCACCGCCTCCACGCCGTCGCATCAGCCCTTTGCATCTTCCTTCGGAGAGCGGAACCGCCGGACATAGTCGGTGCTATAAAGCGCGCTTTCGCGAAAATCTGTGGAGGCAAGTCCACGCCCGACGAAGATAAGGGCGGTCCGCTCCACCGGTTCGGCGGCGAGCTTGTCCTCAATGTCGAACAGCGTGCCGCGAATGACCCGCTCATCCGGCCAGGAAGCTCGAACGACGATGGCGACCGGGCAATCCGAACCGTAAAGCGGCATCAGCTCTTCCACCACCTTGCCGATGGCATGAATGGCGAGATGGACGGCGAGCGTTGCGCCCGTCGCACCGAAAGCCTTCAGCGTCTCACCCTCCGGCATCTTCGATGCGCGCCCGGAAATACGGGTCAGCACAAGGCTCTGCGCCACTTCCGGCACCGTCAGTTCCCGCTGCAAAGTGGCGGCCGCAGCGGCAAAGGAGGGCACGCCGGGCGTGACGGTATAATCGAGACCCAGCCGCTCCAGACGGCGGATCTGCTCGCCCATGGCGCTCCAGACGGAAAGATCACCGGAATGCAGCCGCGCCACATCCTTGCCGGCCTCTGCTGCGGCCACGAATTCCGCCTCGATCTCGTCCAGCGAAAGTGCTGCCGTATCGATGATCCGTGCACCCGGAGGGCAATAATCGATGAGCGCCCTCGGAACCAGCGACCCGGCATAAAGGCACACCGGGCAGGCGGCGATAAGATCGCGCCCGCGCACCGTGATGAGATCGGCGGCGCCCGGACCGGCGCCGATGAAATGAACCGTCATTGTTGTTCTCCATATTCGATGGCGCAGCCGCTATCGCGTGGGGCATCGTCAGTCGTTGCGATGGCCACCGTCACATCGCCAACCACAAGACGCGGCGCTACCAGCCTTGCATTCTCTCCGGCGGCGGCAAGCGCCACCGCTTCACTGACACTTGGCGAGCCGGCATGATTGAGGCTTGCCTGTGAAACTGTCATTGTTTTCGAAGCAACCGCCTCGAGCCGTTCCTGCGAGACGATTTCAAGCGACAGCGACAAGCTTTTCGCCGCCTCCACAAGACCGGCTTCATCGGCTTTGAGCGGCGCAGTCGCCAGGCATTCCGCCATCATGCCGAAAGCATGCTCCGCAGCGCGCACGGCGGCAACAACAGCATCTGAACCCGTGCCTCTGCGGCAGCCTATGCCAGCCACGGTCACCATGGCTTGGTCCAGCTCCACTGCGTCACCGGCATTGCCGGACGCCAGCCCGACATGGAGCCAACGGCCGTCACTCGCGACACATCCAGGCGGATCATCGATCCGCCGTGCCGCGCATGGGCGGCAAGCAGCACGGCCTCCATTTCCAGTGTCACCGCATTGGCAACCAGCCGCCCGCCCGGTTTCAGGGCCTCCATGGCACCCTCAAGCACGCCCGCTTCACTGCCGCCGCCACCCATGAAAATAGCATCCGGCTGAGGCAGGCCTTCAAAAGCCGCAGGCGCCGCGCCGATCATCACCTCAAGTCCCGGCACACCGAAAGCTTCGGCATTGCGGGCGATACGCTCCGCCCTTTCCGGGTGTTGTTCTATGGCGATGGCACGGAGCGAGGGATGGGACAGCATCCATTCGATGCCGATCGAACCCGAACCGGCACCGATATCCCACAGCAACTCGCCCCGCCGTGGGGCAAGAGAGGAAAGTGTCACGGCGCGGATTTCACGTTTGGTGATCTGCCCGTCATGTTCGAACAGGCTGTCATCAAGCCCACATGTGAAAGGCAGAATACGCGCACCTTCATCAGCCACGACATCAATCGCCACCACATTCAGTGCATCAATATCAGCAAACGTAAAATCAACCGCCTTGACCTGCCGCCGCTTCTCCCGCTCTCCGCCCAAGGCTTCAAGCAAGACGAATTCCGACTGGCCGAAACCCAAATCGGACAACAATTCCGCGATCAAGGCCGGGGCGTGAGCGTCCGAGGTGAGCGCGATGATCCGCGCACCGGCATGAAGATACGGCCGCAGGAGATCGATGGAACGTCCGTGCAGCGAAACGCAGTCGACCGCTTGCAGCGCCCAACCGAGCCGTGCGGCAGCCAGCGAGAAAGCGGAGGGCGAGGGATAACAAACTGTCTCACCCGCATCGATACGTCGCAGAAGCGTAACACCGACGCCATAAAAGAACGGGTCGCCGGAAGCCAGCACACAAACCCGCTTGCCACGCAGCGCTACGACATCGCTCATATCCGTATCGAACGGCACCGGCCAGCGTTGTGCTTCACCACGAATGGCCGCGGCCGCCAGTTCCAGATGGCGTTTGCCGCCGAAAACCACCTCGGCCCCTTCTATCGCCTCTATCGCATTCCGGCCCAGCCCCCCGAGCCCATCTTCACCAATGCCGACGATGGAAAGCCAGGGCTTTTCTTTCTTTTCGGTGGAAGCATCACCCGTTCCAGAATATTCAGACGTCATGACACGCTCCATACTCATCCTTGGCGGCACGGCGGATGCCCGCATTCTGGCCGGCAGGCTGGCCGAAGAATCCGGCTACCGAATTCTGCTCTCCATGGCCGGCCGCACGCTCTCGCCGGTCGAACAGCCGGTGCCGATGCGCAGCGGCGGTTTTGGCGGCGCGGGCGGTCTCGCGGATTTCATTCGCGCAGAGAATTTCGATATTCTGGTGGACGCCACCCATCCCTATGCGGCGAAGATTTCCGCCAATGCTATTGAGGCCGCAGGGCTTGCCAAAGTTCCGCTGGTCGTCCTTTCGCGTCCTGCCTGGCAGCGCCAGCCGGGTGATAGGTGGCATGAGGTGGACAGCGTCGAACAGGCTGTCACCGCGCTCGGCAGCGAAGGCAGGCGCGCGTTTCTCGCGCTCGGCCGACAGGAGCTTCTTCCTTTCGAAGCCGCGCCCCAACACAACTATCTCATCCGCAGCGTCGACCCGGTGGAGCCGCCACTGAAACTGCCGCATGCGCGCTATATTACCGCGCGCGGCCCCTTTGCGCTGGACGACGAAATCCGCATGCTGGAAGAAAACCGCATCGAGACGGTGGTCTCGAAAAACTCCGGCGGCAGCGCGAGCTATGGCAAGATCGAAGCAGCGCGACGGCTCGGCCTGCCGGTCATCATGATCGACCGGCCGCAACAGCGGAACGACGCGTCGCTGGATGGCGCGACCGTGACGGATATTGCAGCTGCGCTCACCGCCATTCGCCATCAGCTCTCTCTTCTCGAAAAACGCGGCGAATAAACCAGCGGTTCTTTGCCGGAACGTTCGATCAGACGGGTTTCAACCGAGCCGACGATAATGCAGGTGGCCATATCCGCCATGTCGCTCGTTGCTTCCGAAAGAGGCACGACCCGAATACGCTCATCCGCCCGGCCTGCCGCACGACCAAAAATCACCGGCACTGAACCGGGCAAATGCGCCCTCAACAGATCAAAAGCGGTACCTAGCTGGTGCGGCCGCGCCCTGCTGACGGGATTGTAGAAAGCCATCACAAAGCCTGCTTCCGCCGCCGCGATCAGCCGTTTTTCAATGATGCCCCAGGGTTTCAGATTATCAGACAGCGAAATGGCGCAGAAATCATGGCCAAGCGGAGCGCCGGCCTTTGCTGCCACGGCCAGCATGGCAGTCACACCCGGCACGACGGAGAAATCGATATCGCGCCATTCGGCGGGGCCAGTTTCGATCGCCTCGCAAACGGCCGCCGCCATGGCGAAAACACCGGGATCGCCGCCGGACACCACACAGACTTTGCCGCCGGAAGCCGCAAGCCGCAGCGCCTGTTCGGCGCGTGAGATTTCCTCACGATTGTCCGAAGCATGGCGGCGTTGATCGGGTCTCAGCGATAGACGGTCGAGATAGGGAATATAGCCGAAGAAATCCTCCGACGCCTCGACGGCGACAAGCGCCTCTGGTGTTACTTGCGCCGCACTGCCGGGGCCGAGGCCGACAACGACCAGCCTGCCGGTCATGGCTTTTCACCTGCAGAGGGTCTGGTTTTCCAGCCCGGCACCAGAACCAGCGAAAAATAGGGGGCAGGCGATGTATCGCGTTCGATGAGCCGCACCGCATGGCTGTTGGCCATTGTGCCACGTTCGACATAAAGCGCGTCTTCAAGCTTACCGGCCTTTTCCAGCGCCCGGCGAATCTTCGGCAGGTTGCGCCCCACCTTCATGATCACCGCACCATCCGTGCCGGACAGACGTTCCGTCAGCACATCTTCACCCAGCGTGCCGGGAAGCACGCTCAAAATATCATCGCCTTGCACCAGCGGCAAACCAGCCATGGACCAGCAACCGGACATGGCCGTGATGCCAGCAACGACCTCCGCGGGGTAAGATGGCGCAAGCCGCAGATGAAGGTGCATATAAGAACCATAAAACAGCGGATCGCCTTCCGACAGCACGGCGACGTTGCGCCCGGCTTCGAGATGTACAGCGATGTCCTTCGCCGACTGATCGAAAAAGGCGGCGATGGCATCACGGTAATCGTTGCCGTTTTTATCGCTTTCGACTGTTACCGGATAGACCAGCGGCATTTCCAGCGTTCCGGGCCGGATGAAAGCTTCGACAATACCGCGACCATTGCCGCTGCTGCCTTTCTTGCAGAAGAAGGCAAGCACATCGGCATTTTCAATGGCGCGGACGGCCTTCAGCGTCAGAAGCTCGGGATCTCCGGGGCCGGTGCCGACGCCCACGAGTTTACCCTTCGGATGTTCAAAAAGAGCCGCGCTCACAGGCCAGCCCTCGCAACGGCATTGATAGCGGCAGCCGTCATGGCCGAACCGCCCATGCGTCCCTTGACGATGGCATAGGGAATGCCAAGCGAACTTGCCTCCAGCGCATCTTTCGATTCCGCCGCACCGACAAAGCCAACCGGCATGCCGATGATGGCGGCCGGGCGCGGGGCGCCTTTTTCCAGCATCTCGAGCAGATAGAACAGTGCAGTCGGCGCATTGCCAATGGCAACCAGAGCGCCGCCCAGCTTCTCTGCCCACAGATCGAGTGCGGCGGCGGAGCGGGTGTTGCCGATCTTTTTCGCCAGCTCCGGCGTGCGGGCATCGCGAAGGGTGCAGACCACCTCATTATCAGCCGGAAGGCGCGCGCGCGTCACGCCATGGGCAACCATTTCCGCATCGCAGAGAACAGGCTTGCCGGCTCGTAGAGCACCACGTGCCGCGGCAACAAAATCCGGTGAAAAGCGGAAATGGCTGGCCGCCTCCACCTGCCCGCAGGCGTGGATCATGCGAATGGCGATATCCGCCTGCTCTTCGGTAAAGGCGGATAAGTCCGCTTCTTCGCGAATGATGGCGAAGGAGCGCTCATAGATCGCATTACCGTCGCGAATATAGTCATAGTCGGTCATCGGTCATCCTGTCGAAGCGCCGCACCGATCGCCTGTTTGCCCAGCCGGGCAAACAGGGTGGCGGCGTTTTCACCGGGCTTATGTTCTTTTTCGTAAAGACGGGCAAGCCGCGAAAGCGCCGTCCTCTGATGCTGAAAAGGTAAAATGCCATCCGGCAGGTCACCGGCGCGGCCCGAAATCGAAAAGGCCAGACCATCGGCGGTGCCGGAAAAAGTGAGAAGCGACGGCGCGGGGTGCGCGCAACCTTTGCCGCAGCCGGAAATATGCAGCGTGAAGGAGCCATCCAGCAACGAGGCGCATTCCCCAGACGCAAAGGCGGCCAACTCATGGGTGGGAAGAAAAGCCGAAGCGCAGCCCGGCGCGCCGGGACAGGCGGCAATGGAAGAGCGCGCGTCACCTGCCGTTGTGATGAAACCGGCCGCCCTTGCAATCTCAGGCAATCCGCCGCAGGCAGATGACGATCCAAAGAATAGCAGGCTATGGTTTGGTGCCGGCCGCAGGGCCGTGATGCCGAGGGTACCGGCCGCTTCGCAGAGATGCGACAAATCGCAGCCCCGGATTTGCCCGAAAGCAGGCGCGACGGCAATGGCGAAGCGATCCTTTCCCGTCATCATCAGCCCCAGAGGCGCAGAAGCCGCTCTGGCGTTATCATCAATCACCCGATCCAGCAGGCGATCACCGCAGATTTCTTTTATCGTCGAATGGTCCAGATCGCGGCCACGGGCAAACGGCCCTTCGCCGGCCAGATAGACGAGCAGCGACAGGACGACACCCGCCGCTATGTCCGTCTCGACCAAGCCGGCATTCAGCGCCCTGCTTTCCGCTCCACCCACGAGCAATCGCCAGACGGCCCGCCCATCAAGCGACACAGCTCTCAGGCGAATATCGGCCAGCAAATCTTCCATGGAAAGACGCCCGCCGCCATCAATGACGACAGACATTTTAGCGGCAAGCTTTTCATGGAGAGCGAGCCTGTCGACCTCTTTTCGAATCTCCGCGGCGACAGGACCACCATCGGCAATCTCCGCGTCATCCCGACCGGCGAGAGGCGACGTCTCGACCGCGAGCCCCGCACGCAGCGGCAAATCCAGGGCCAGCACATCTTTTTCCAGAGCGCCGGCGCTTTCCGGTGTCAGGCCGCGAAATTGCAGGCTGCCGCGGGCGGTAATGTCGATCAATCCGTTGCCATGCCGCTCGGCAAGCTGGCAAAGCACCACCATGTCGCGCGGGTCGATATCCGCCTCGAAAGCGATCCGCGACAAAAAACCGTCGCCGGTGCGCATGGGAGCGGACAGGGCCGGGCAGAGGCCACGGCGGCCGAATGGCTGAACTGGATCGGCAGCGGCCATCATCACGCCTCCACCCTTTGGGGGCGCGGAAGGACCTGCATTTCAAGTTCCGCATCCACCGCGTTGCGGCGGCTGTGCCACAGCCCGCGACGGCGGGCGGATAAAAAGCGTTTGGCCATCACCTGCGCCGCCTTCGGGTTTTCCCGCAGAATGAAATCGCGCACCTCCTCATTGCCGAAATAGGCATCGTAAAGCGCCTCGATCAACGAGGAGGACACCGCATGGGTGGTTTCGGCAAAGCCGATCAACCGGTCCACCGTCTCGAGGAATTCCGCCGCCCCGCGCGGACCGTGCCGCATCTGACCGGCAATGAAACGGGGATTGATGGCACGCGCGCGCACCACCCGCGTCAGCGCCTGCGTCATCGACCTTGCACGCGGGCGTGCCGGATCTGTCGTATCCAGCGCAACAATATCGGCGACGCCGCCAAGCACAGCCTTCGCGGCGGAAAAACCGCCGATGAAGGCGACATCCGAAGAACCGTCCAGAAGATCACGGCCCGGATCGTCCCCGGTATGAACCAGAAGATCGGCGCGCCTGACCAGCTCCACAAAACCGGTATCTTCGAAAATCTCCAGCCCGTCCGCACCGCCGAAAGCGTGGCTCGCCGCATCGAGATAGGCCTGCCCCAACTCCTCGCGTTCGTCCCATTTCCCGCTGGCCAGCTTTTCTTCGATACCGGCACCATAGGTGCCGGGCGCGGAGCCGAAAATGCGCGCCGGAATATGCCCGAGCGTGGCGGCCTCTTCCGCAAGCGGATTGTCGCCGGGCGCTTCCTCCCGCCGCGCGACGGCCTTGGCGGCGGCGTCGAGAAGCGCGATCAGCGCAGGGAACATGTCGCGGAACAGGCCGGAAATGCGAAAGGTGACGTCGACACGCGGCCGCCCCAGGCTCGCCGGCGGCAGCACCTCGATGCCGGTGACCCGGCCGGTGGCGGGGTCGTGGATCGGTCTCGCCCCCATCAGATGCAGCGCCTGCGCCACATCCTCACCGCCATTGCGCAGGCTGGCGCTGCCCCACAGATCGAAAACCAGATGTTTCGGCCAGTCGCCATGGGACTGAAGATGATGGCGCAGCACCTCTTCGCCCGCCATGCGACCCAGCTCGAACGCCGTTGGCGTCGGCATGGTGCGCGGATCGGCGGCATAGAGATTGCGGCCCGTGGGCAGCACATCGAGCCGCCCGCGCGCAGGTGCGCCGGAAGGGCCGGGGACGATATGTCGGCCATCGAGCGCGGCCAGCAGCGCAGCTTTTTCCGATTTGGCGCTTTCAAGCCTCAGAAGGTCGGCATCCCCCTCGGCACTGCGGCCAAAAACATGCTGGCCGTCCTTGATGGCGAAATCCTTGAGGTCGCAGAGAAAGGCGTCGATGCGTGAGAGGGCCGCATCGGCATCATCCTTCGCAGCCACGCCCGCTTCCGCCGCGAGCCCGGTCTCCAGCGCCTTTTCGACGATCAGTTTCGCCAGCCGGTCACGCCGGCGACGATCCAGACCATCCGCCTGCGCATATTCATCGACCAGCTGCTCCAGCGCCGACTGTTCAGGCGAAAGACCGGCATTGACCAGCACCGGCGGGACATGGCCGATGGTCACGGCCGCGATCCGCCGCTTGGCGACCGCCGCCTCGCCCGGATTGGAAACGATAAACGGATAGACCACCGGCAGCGAGCCGGTGACGATTTCGGGAAAACAATTGCGGGAAAGCGCCACCGTCTTGCCCGGCAGCCATTCCAGCGTGCCGTGCGCGCCCACATGCACAATGGCATGTGCGCCCGCAATCCGCTGCATCCATGCACCGAAGGCAACAAGCGCGTGACGCGGCGGCAGCGCAGGGTCGTGGTAGTCCACCCGACGATCCTCATTGCGGCCCCTGTCCGGCGCCAGCGCCACGAACACTTCGCCGAAACGGGCAGCGCGGAACCTGAATGCGCCGTCAATGAGTGTATCGTTATCGCTTGCCGCGCCCCATGTCGCGTTCACGAACCCGGCAGATCCCGACGGCAAGGCGGAGAAAAAAGCCTCGTAGGTGGAAAGATCAATTGCCGCTTCCTGCTGTTCGACACAGTCGAGCAGCGCCCGCGCGGTCTTAGGAATATCCTTGACCGTATAACCGGCCCCGGAAAGATCGTGCAGCATTTCGAGAACGCTTTGCGGCACATCGAGACCCACGGCATAACCGGTTCGCCCGGGTGCCGCACCGGGATAATCGGGCATCAGAATGACGATGCGGCGATCCCGTGGAAGGGCATTCCTCAGCCGCAGGAAAGCGGCGATGCGATTTGCCACCTGCTCGACGCGATCAGCCTCGGGTACATTGAGCAAACTCGCGCCGCCATCCACGCGCGCCTGTTTGAAAGAAATCGCACCGGCGAGAATCCGGCCATCCAGTTCCGGCAGGACGACATGCATGGCAAGATCGGAAGGATTGAGACCCCGCGCATTTTCCACCCATCCGTCGCGCCGCGTCGTCGCCATCACCACCTGAAACACCGGCACGCCGAGACGGTCGAACAGCGTTGCGCCGTTTTCATCCGTCTGGCTGGCGAAGGCGGTGGCGGCAATGATGGCGGCGGGCTTCAGATCGGGTAGCACCGTTTCGAGGAAGCGGATCGCCTCGCCATCCTTCAGGCCACTGACAAAAATCGGCAAGGGTGCAAAACCGCGCCGCGAGAGCGCCTTAAAAAGCGCGTCCACCGGTGCTGCATCTGCCGCCAGAAGCATGGAACGATAAAACAGAATGGGCAGAACGGGCGCATCGTCGGGAAAACCCGCGCAGGCTTCCGCCCTATCCACAACGCCCCTGCCGGGCCGGTAAAAACCGGCTTTCGGCAGCGGCTCGGCTTCGATATCCGGCCATGCCTCGCCTCTTGCAAGAGCGGCGAGGCCAAGAGCAAGCCGGTCCATATTCTCCTGCCCACCCTCGCGAAAGAAGGAGAGGACCGAGGCCAAAATTCGCCGATCGACGGTCGAGGCCGCTTCGAGTTTCTCGTCCCTTTCGCTGCACTCACCCGGCAAAAGCAGAAGCTTGATGCCGCGCCTGCGCGCAAGAATGGAAAGCTGATCGACACCGTAACGCCAGCGTTCCGCACCGCCGAGAATCCGGATAAGAATAACCTTGGCATGTTCCGCCGTCTTTTCGATCCAGAGATCGACCGACATGGGATGTCGAAGCTCGGCGAGGCTGGCGGCTGACAGGGAGGAGAGCACAACCTGTGTTCGCCGCCAGGCCTGTTCCAAGCCGGCCAGATCGCTTGCCGAAAAAGACAGCATCACCACATCCGACCGGGGCTGGTTGAGATCAACCGGCTCGATCAGGTCGTCCAGAGACGAGGATGTGGTAGCGAGAATGTGCATCGTCAGGCGGCCAGCATCTGTTCGATCTTTTCGCGGTTGATGCCCTTTTCGCCGATGACGACGAGGCGGCTGCGGCGTTCCTCACCCGCAGCCCAGGGCCGGTCGTAATAATGGTTGACGCGGCTGCCGACAGCCTGCACCTGCAGCCGCATAGGCTTTGCGGAAACCTCGATAAAGCCCTTGATGCGCAGGACATTTTCCGCAGCCGCCGTCTCGGCGATACGGGCTGCCAGCGCGTCCGGATCGGTCACGGCCGGCAGATCGATGACGAAGCTGTCGAAATCGTCATGCTCGTGGTCGAGTTCACCGTCATGGTGGGTACGGCGATTTTCGATGTCCTCTTCCACCGCAAGGCCAAGGCCGATCAGCACGGCGGGGTCGATGGCGCCATTGGAGGCCACGACGATCTTTGCCGCCTTCGGCAGATGTTCGAGAACATGCGCCTTGGCCTTGTTGAGGCCGGCATCGTCAAGAAGGTCGGCCTTTGTCAGCACGATAAGATCGGCGCAGGCAACCTGATCTTCGAAAACCTCTTCGACCGGGTCATCGTGATCGAGCGCCTCGTCATTGGCCCGCTGGGCGGCGAGAGCTTCCATGTCGTGCGCCACCTGCCCTTCGGCAAGGGCGGCGCCATCCACCACGGCCACGACGGCATCCACCGTCACCCGGCTCTTGATCGCCGGCCACTGGAAGGCCTGCACCAGCGGCTTCGGCAGGGCGAGGCCCGAGGTTTCGATGAGGATATGCTCCACCTTCGGCTGGCGGCTCAGAATCTGTTCGATGGCGGGCTGGAAATCATCCGCCACCGTGCAGCAGATGCAGCCATTGGCCAGTTCGACGATGTTTTCTTCCGGGCAGCTTTCAATACCGCAACCTTTGAGAATCTCGCCATCGATGCCGATATCGCCGAACTCGTTGACGATGATCGCCAGCCGCTTGCCGTCCAGCTTTTCGAGAAGGCCGCGCAGCAGCGTGGTCTTGCCAGCCCCCAGAAAGCCGGTGACGATGGTGCAGGGAACGCGGTCCAGAAGGGTGCTCATGATCTCTCCTCGGTAAAATCGAATGGGGGAATGCGCGCCACCATGCCGCGCTTTAGGGGGTCGGGGCGGCCGCGCCAGGGCATCAGGCCGTCGGGGGCGGCAGCCAGCAGCCGTGCGCCGGTCAGCAAATCTTCCGCGTCACCGGTCGTCAGCCCGCCGAAGACATAGGACCAGCCATTGGCGCTGCGCAGCACGGCACTAAGCCCGCGCTTGCAATTGGCGAGGCAGTTGACGGAACGAACGGTGACGCCCGTTTCCTCCGCCTTTGCGAGGACGGCATCGGCGAAACGCGAACCGGGGCGCGGTTCGGCATTGGGATCGGCTTCATCGCGACAGCTTCTGCAAACGAAGACGGTCACGCCGGACGCCGTTTCGTCCTGCGTGTTTCCGCCTGCACATGAAGATGTCGCTGAAATATCCAAACCGTATCGTTTCCCGCGCCTTGCAAAAAATCTCGGGGGTGCGGATGTCGAATACGGTATGCGGACAGGCGCAAACCGGATGTTCGATCTAACCGACTGACCGGAGCACCCCGCCCGGCAGACGTTTTTCCTGAAACGGCAGGTCTCCTGGCTCGCGGCTTTACACCCTGACACCGCCTTCCCGAACCCTTGAGGTGTCCAGTGGCTTTACGGTGCGGGCTTACCGCTTACAGTTGCGGGGGCAGCCACGGAATGACCCGGTAGTCGGGCTTGAACCGTGTTCCCTCTTAGCTTTTCCCGTTGCCGGGAAAAGACCGTCAGTTCGTTACCCTTAGGCTGAACGGGCGTGGGGGTCAATGCCGTGGCCCTGTGGCCCGCACATTGCCGGGTGCGGCAAATTGGGTATAGTCGCCGCTCCGAATGGCGGGGGCACCGGGTCCCGCGCCGCTGGATGAAAAGGAAAACGCGATGACACGCGACATCAGCGACAGCGAAGCCGAACGTCACCGGCAGAAAATGGTCAACCGCAAGACGGTGCAGGACGCCGAAGTTGCGGAAAAGACCATCGAAAAAGGTCTGCTGATGATCAATACCGGTCCCGGCAAGGGCAAATCCACCGCCGCATTCGGCCTTGCCCTGCGCATGCTCGGCACCGGGCGGCGGGTCGGCGTCGTTCAATTCATCAAGGGCGCATGGTCGACGGGAGAACAGCAGGCGCTGACTTTGTTCGGCGACAGGGTCGTGTGGCGCACCATGGGCGAGGGGTTCACCTGGGACACGCAGGATTTGAAACGCGACATCTCAGCGGCGGCAAAGGCCTGGGAGGAAGCCCAAATCCTGATGGCCGACGAGACCATCGGCCTGCTGATCCTCGATGAGCTGAACATCGCACTCCGTTACGATTACCTGCCGCTGGAGGACGTGGTCGAAACGCTTTCCAGCCGCAGGCCCGATCTGCATGTCATCGTCACCGGCCGCAATGCCAAGCAACCGCTCATCGACGCGGCCGATATGGTGACGGAAATGACCCTCGTGAAACATCACTTCAAGGCGGGCGTAAAGGCGCAGGCAGGGATAGAATTCTGATATGGCTGCACGCGCGCTGATGTTTCAGGGAACCGGCTCGGATGTCGGCAAATCGCTGATGGTGGCCGGCCTTGCCCGCGCCTTCGTCAGGCGCGGCCTGTCCGTCATGCCGTTCAAACCGCAGAACATGTCGAACAATGCGGCTGTGACCGCCGATGGCGGCGAGATTGGCCGCGCGCAGGCGATGCAGGCTCGCGCAGCGGGCGTGCCGCTTTCCGTGCATATGAACCCGGTGCTCCTGAAGCCACAGAGCGAGACCGGCGCCCAGGTGGTGGTGCAGGGCAAGATTGCCGGCAATGCCAAAGCGGCCGATTATCAGCACATGAAGGCCGGGCTTATGCCGCGTGTGCTGGAAAGCTTCGAGCGCCTGAAACAACAGGCCGATCTGGTGCTGGTGGAAGGCGCGGGCAGCGCCTCCGAAATCAACCTGCGTGCCAATGACATCGCCAATATGGGTTTTGCCAGAGCTGCGGACGCGCCTGTGATACTGATCGGCGATATCGACCGGGGCGGCGTCATCGCCAGCCTTGTCGGCACGAAAGCCGTACTCGAAGCTGAAGACGCGGCGATGATCGAAGGTTTTATCGTCAATCGCTTTCGCGGGGATCCGGCCCTGTTTTCAGACGGCATGCGAATAATTGCGGAAAAAACCGGCTGGGCCTCTATCGGGCTCCTGCCGCATTTTTCCGATGCCGCGAAGCTGCCGGCTGAAGATGCTCTCGGGCTTTCCGGCCCGGCTGAACGGAAACCTGGCGCGAAGATCCGTATCGCCGTACCGATCCTGCCGCATATTTCCAATTTCGACGATCTCGATCCGCTGGACATGGAACCGGATGTCGAACTGATCCGCGTGCGGCCGGGCGAAACCATTCCCGCCGATTGCCGGCTGGTGCTGCTTTGCGGCTCGAAAGCCACCATTGCCGATCTTGCCGTGCTGAAAAATACGGGGCTCGACATCGATATCAAGGCGCATGTGAGACGCGGCGGCCATGTTCTGGGCCTTTGCGGCGGCTACCAGATGCTTGGAAAAACCGTTGCCGATCCCGAAGGCATCGAAGGACCGCCGGCAACAGTCGACGGGCTCGGCCTGCTGGATGTCGACACTGTTCTGACGGGCGACAAAAGGCTGGTTTCCGTTACAGGGAAAAGTTTCGACGGAATTGATTTATCCGGCTATGAAATGCATGTCGGTGAAACCACGAGCGGAACCGACAGCTTACCGTTTTCGAAAATTGATGGGCATGAAGACGGCGCTGTGTCGCCTGACGGCCGTATCTTCGGCACTTATATTCACGGCCTGTTTTCAGATGACCGCCAACGCGGCGCGTGGCTTGAGCGGCTTGGCGGACAGAACACGGAACTGAACTACGATGCGCGGGTGGACGCCGTTCTTGATCGCCTCGCGGCGCATATGGAACAGCACCTCGATCTCGACCGTCTGCTTGCTATAGCGCGATAAGGATCGCCAGAAGTCCCAGCAGGCCGATCAACAACAGGTCGGCAACCCGCGCAAGCCGCAGCGCTGCGCGAATATCGCCGGCGACCAGCGCCGACCTGCCGCCTTCGCCCATGAAACGCGCCTCGATCATCTGCCCGCCATAGGAGCGCGGCCCTGCGAGCGCAAAGCCAAGAGCGCCGGCCAGCGCCGCCTCCGGCCAGCCGGCATTGGGGGAACGGTGATGATGGGCATCGCGACGTATCGCGGCAATGGCCCCGCCGGGTGATGCACCCTTAACAAAAAACGCGGCAACTACGAAAAGACCGCCGCTCAGCCGTGAGGCCGGCAGATTGACCAGATCGTCCAGCCGGGCGGAGGCCCAGCCGAAGGCCTCATGGCGGGGCGAGCGATGGCCGATCATGCTGTCGGCCGTATTGATCGCCTTGTAGGCCGCGCCGCCCGGCAGGCCCAAGAGACCGAGCCAGAAGGCGGGCGCGACGATGCCGTCGGAAAAATTCTCAGCCAGACTTTCGATCGCCGCCCGGCAAATTGCCGCCTCGTCCAGCTTTTGCGGATCGCGCCCGACGATCATCGATACCGCCTTACGGCCACCTTCCACACCCTCGCGCTCCAGCGCAGTGGCGACAGCCTCCACATGCTGCTCGAGACTTTTCTGCGCTGGAAGCGAAGCGCCAAGCACGGCAACCAGCAAAAGGCCGAAGGGCAAGAAAATCAGAACGGATTGCGCTAACCATGCGACAAACAGCGTGAGCCCGACAAAAACAACGAGAGCCGCCACGCCTGCCCCCTTGCGCTGTGAAAATGACGCGCTGTCCCGGTTCCATTTTTTGTCCAGCAGCGCGATAAGCGAACCGATCCAGGTGACGGGATGGCCGATGCGTTTGAACAGCCAGTTCGGATAGCCGGTCAGGCGTTCGATGACGAGCGACAGGAAAGCGAGAGCAAAGAACATGGGCGAGACAGTACCAGAAAAGGCGAAAGCTGCGATCCGTCACGGCGGCAATCTCGGTAGGGCGCGTCTTATGTTTCCTGAAGCGCCGGAACCATGGATCGACCTTTCGACCGGGATCAATCCGCACTCCTATCCGCATTCGCCGATCCCCGCCAGCGCATTCGCGCGCCTGCCGGAACCGGACGCCGCCGAAGAATTGAAACATCTGGCCGCAACCCATTTCGGTGCGCCCTCCGCCCGGCTTGTGGCGCTTTCTCCCGGCACCCAGATGCTGATGCCATTGCTGGCCCAGATCGCTATCGCCCGCGGGGCCAAGAGCGGCGCCGTGCTTTCACCAGCCTACGCGGAACATGCCCGGACCGCACGCTTGGCCGGACTGGCTATGACCGAGGTGGAAAACATCGAGGCGATGTCGGCTTATGACTACGCCGTGGTGGTCAATCCCAATAATCCCGATGGCCGCATCACGGATCGCGCCGCATTGTTGTCGCTGGCCGAAACCATGCGGCGCAAGGGTGGACTGTTCGTCGTGGACGAAGCCTTCATCGAGACGGGGCTTGTCGAAAGCCTCGCAGATGCCGCCGGTCAGGAGGCGCTGGTGGTCCTGCGCTCCTTCGGCAAGTTTTACGGCATGGCGGGCGTTCGGCTGGGTTTCGCGATTGCGCATCCCGATATCGCTGCTGAACTCGAGGCGAAGCTCGGCCCCTGGGCTGTTTCCGGCCCGGCGCTGCATATCGCGATGCAGGCTCTTGCGGACGGGGAGTGGCAATCGTCCATGCGTCTGCACCTTGCCGAAGACGCCCGGCGCATGAACGCCATGCTGGAGAAAGCGGGGCTGGCAATTGCCGGCGGCACAACGCTGTTTACTCTGGTGCGGGATACACGCGCCGCAGACCTGTTCAGCCATCTTGGCCGACATGGCATTCTGGTCCGCATTTTTGATGAAAGGCCGAACGACATGCGTTTCGGCCTTCCCGGTAGCGAAACGGAGTGGCAGCGGCTCGAGGAGGCGCTGTCATCCTTTGACTATTCCTCGAAGGTATAGGTCTCAATCGACTCCGGCTTCATTTCGATGGAGAAGCCCGGCAGTTTCGGCGGCATGTAAGCGGCATTTCTGATATCGCAAGGCTCGATGAAGTGCTCATGCAGGTGGTCGACATATTCGATCACGCGGCCTTCCTTCGTGCCTGATACGACCAGATAGTCGATCATCGACAGATGCTGCACATATTCGCAAAGGCCGACGCCGCCGGCATGCGGCCAAACCGGCAGATTGTATTTGGCGGCGATCAGCAGCACCGCCAGCACTTCGTTCAAACCGCCCATGCGGCAGCTGTCGATCTGCACCACATCGATGGCACCTTCGGCGATGAACTGCTTGAACATGATGCGGTTCTGGCACATTTCACCGGTCGCCACCTTAACGGACCCGATGGCCGCGCGGATCTTGCGATGGCCGGCGACATCGTCCGGGCTGGTCGGCTCTTCGATGAAGAATGGCTTGGCGAAAGCGAGCTTCTTCACCCAGTCGATTGCCTGATCCACTTCCCATACCTGGTTGGCGTCGATCATCAGGTAACGGTCGGGACCGATCACCTCACGGGCAATGGTGAGGCGGCGGATGTCGTCTTCCAGATCGCGGCCGACCTTCATCTTTACATGGTTGAATCCGGCATCGATGGCTTCCTGGCAAAGGCGGCGCAGCTTGGCGTCGTCATAACCGAGCCAGCCGGCAGAGGTCGTGTAGCAGGCGTAACCTTCGCTCTTCAGCGTCTCGATACGTTCCTTCTTGCCGCTTTCGGCTTTTTTGAGGATCGCAAGCGCCTCGTCACGGGTTAGCACATCGGTCAGATAACGATAGTCGACGATATCGGCGATTTCTTCCGGGCTCATATCGGCAACGAGCTGCCAGACCGGCTTGCCCGCCTTCTTGGCCAGCAGATCCCACACGGCATTGACGACGGCGCCGGTGGCGAGATGCATCGCGCCCTTGTCCGGCCCGATCCAACGCAGCTGGCTGTCGCTGGTCAGATGCCGCCAATATTTGCCGGGGTTCTCGGTGACGGTGGCAAGATCGGTGCCAACGACCAGATGACGCATCGCTTCGATGGCCATGCAGCAAATGTCGTTACCGCGGCCGATGGTGAAGGTCAGCCCGTGGCCTTTGAGACCCGGCTCATCGGTATCGAGAATGACATAAGCCGCCGAATAATCCGGGTCGGGGTTCATCGCATCCGAACCGTCGAGGCTCTGAGAGGTCGGAAAACGCAGGTCGAAAACACGCAGATCAGTAATTTTGGTCATGGCCGTTCACTCGCGGTCAGTGTCAAAGGAAATCGTTCAATCGTGGTGGAAGGTTTCTTCCATCATCGCCCACCACTCGCCTTCCTTCCGGCTTTCGAGCGGTTGCTGGCAGGGAATGGTGAAGGACCACCATTCCTGGTTCTTGGGGCTCGCGGCCATCTTCGCCATGTCGGCGCTGATATCGCTGCCGTGATATTCCCAGTAGCCGAAGAGCAGATTTTCCGGCTCGCGCAGGAAGATCGTGTAGTTGCGGATATTGCAGTCGCTGATAAGCGCCAGAATTTCAGGCCACACAGCCGCATGCAGCCTTTTATACTCCGCGATCATCTCCGGTTTGACGCCTATGACCATGCCCATGCGCTGCATGAAAAACTCCGTTATTGCTTGATGGTGGCGAGCGCAGCGCGCAGCTTCGACTGTGGCAGGCTCAATCCCAGCCGTTCCGCTGCGGCAATGATCGGGGCGAAGCGGCGACGCTTCTTTTCATCGTGGTTGCCGGCGATATCGGAGAGCCGATGCGCCAGAAAGGGGTTGCGCAAACGCTCCCGCAGCACGCCAATATAGGCCTGCGCATCATCTCCCATGCCTTCAGCGGCAAAGACCGGCAAAACCTCGTCCCGCCAAAGCGTCTCCAGACCCGCAACGAGAGCATCGTCGGCCATTGCCTGACGCACCGTCTCGTCCTTCGCACGCGCATCCTGCAACCAGCGTTCCGCCAGATAGGAATGGCCGAGATTGAGCAGGAAAAGCTTCAGCTTTTCATAGTGATCGAGATCGTCCGTCAGCACCACGGCAGGGTGCGTGCAGGGAAGGACAAGCCCGTCCTGCTTCTCGATTGCCCATAGCGCATAGGGTTCCGCCACCGCACCCACCGGGTCGATAGGCTCGGAGACGATGCGATCCACCAGACTATTGGCAAAACGGCACTTCTCATTCAGATAAAAGGCAAAACCCGCCGGCAATTGCCACTCATCGGCAAGCCGGCGAATGACCTGTTTCAGCTTTTCGCCATTGCGCGGCACGAGTTCGCAGGGGAAGATGGACACAGGTGCTTCCGGATTGCGCTGAAAACGCTCCAGCAGCAACATGCAGAGTTTCGCCGGAAAGCTTTTCGGTACAACCGTGAAATCGCCAGCAAGCCCGGCATTATCCGCCGAATCCAGCTCATAACCGCGATCGCCCGTATTGGACAGAATAACCTCGGCCTTGCAGGCAAGGCGGCGCACTTCGGCCCAGTCGGTCGCAGCCGTCAGCGCCCGCGCGACAGCCCCGCCCTGAATTTCCTCATCCACTTCCTGCCCATCGCGGATGCCACGAATACGCACGGGGTAGGGGGCGCCGCTGTTCAGCGCCGCAACACGCTTCTGGCTCTCCGCATTGCCGGTCGTCTGGACAATCGCGATGCGCCCGAGAGCCTCGCCCTTGTCCAGCGCCTGCGAAACAAAGAGATCCGCATGCGCCAGAAGAAAGCGGCTGGTGCCGAATTGCAGGATGGGCGTATCGGGCGTCATGCGACCTCCACCATGCCCTTGATAACTCCGGCCTTCGGATCGGTCAGACCAGCGAATCTGGAGGGCACATCGGCAAGCGTCATGCGATGGGTGATCAGCGCTTCCGGTACCTTGCCTTCCCGCAGCGCCTGCAGGACGCGTTCGAAATCCTGAGGCGTGGCATTGCGGCTGCCGAGCAGCGTCGTCTCCCGCTTGTGGAACTCCGGATCGTTGAAGCTGATATCGCTGGCGACGATGGAGACCAGCACATAGGAACCGCCATGGCCGACAAAGGAAAAGCCGCGCTCCATGGCTTTCGGATTGCCGGTCGCATCGAAGACCGCATCGAAAAAATCGCCGCCGGTGATGTCGGAGAGGCGATCCCTGTCGCCCTCGCCGAGCGCCACCGTGTGTGCGACGCCGAGGTGCTCCTTACAGAAATCCAGCCGGTCGGTGCGTCCGTCGATCATCGTTACTTCGCCGCCATCGAGAACCGCAAAAACCGCAACCGCCATGCCAATCGGGCCGGCGCCGACGATCAGAACCTTCTGCCCCTTCTCGACTGCGCCACGGTGCACCGCATGCGCACCGATAGCCAGAAATTCGGTCATCGCCGCCTGGTCGAGGCTCAGCCCCTCCGCCTTCAACACGAATTGCTGCGGCACGCTCAGATATTCGACCATGCCGCCATCGCGATGAACGCCCAGCACACCGATATTGCGGCAGCAATTGCTCTTGCCCTTCAGGCAGGCGCTACATTCGCCGCACGAGATATAGGGAATGACGGTGACCACATCGCCGGCGGACAGATGGCTGCCTTGCGGCGCTTCTTCCACCGTGCCGGAAAGCTCATGGCCCATGATACGGGGATAGGAAAGATAAGGCTGGTTGCCGGTGAAGATGTGCAGGTCCGTGCCGCAAACCCCGATGCGGCGAATACGCACCAGCACTTCACCTTCGCCACGGACTGGTTTCGGCAGTTCCTTGGAGACGAGTTGACCTGGGGTTTCGCAGAAAATCGCCAGCATGCATCACCTGTGGGAAAGGGAATAAAAACGGATGGCGTTACCGCCGAAAACTGCCGCATGGTCCTCTGCCGGCACGATATCGCGGCAGAAATCCAGCCATGCCTGATAATCGCCCGCCAGCCGCAACACCGGCCAGTCGCTGCCAAAAATCACGCGGTTGCCGCCAAAGAGTTCCAGGATGGTCTCGGCATAAGGCCGTACCGCTTCCGGCCGCTGCTCACCGCGCTCGGTCAGCAGACCGGAGAGTTTACAATGGACATTCGGGAGAGCCGCCAGAGCGGCCATATCCTTACGCCAGTCGCTGTAGTGACCGGTAGCAATCAGGGGCTTCGCGCCATGGTCGATGACGACCGCCAATTGCGGATGGCGGCGGGCAAAGGCGAGGAGATGCGGCAGATTAGGCGGCAGGACCAGCGCATCGAACGTCAGACCATGTTTTACCAGCGCCGCCACGGCGGGATCGAGTGCCGGATCATCGATCCAGGCGACATCCTCCATGCCCTGCAACATCGGGCGGACACCCTTGAATGCCGGATGTTTTGCCCGACGGGCGATTTCACTCGCTGCATCGGCGGATTTCATGCCCACCCAGCCGACCACACCCTTGATGAAATCGGTCTTTTCCGCCAGGTCCAGCATGAAATCCGTGTCGGCCGCCGTCTCCATCGTCTGAACTAGCACGGTGCCGGAAACGCCGGCAGCGGCCAGCAAAGGCGACAGGTCGGCGGGGAGAAAATCCCGGTAGATGGCGGCGAGCGACGGCGGCGGCCACTGCCCGGCGCGATCTTTCATCAGCCAGAAATGCTGGTGAGCGTCGATGAGCATTGACTCAGGCCTTCCCGCCGGGCACCGGCGCGCCTTCAGCAATCAGGCCGCGCCTGTGCAGTTCGGACCAGAATTCATCCGGGATAGACTGCTCGAACCATTCGATATTGGAGGCGAGCTGCTGCGCATTGCGCGCACCCGAAACGACCGTGACCGACGCCGGATGGGCAAGCGGAAATTGCAGCGCGGCCGCCTGCAGCGATACGCCGAGTTCCTCGCAAACACCCTGCAGCGCATCGACACGCGTGAGAATATCGGCAGGCGCGTCGGCATAATTGAATTTGCGGTTGCCGGCCAGAATGCCCGAATTGAATGCACCGGCGACAACGAGGGCGACACCGCTTTCAGCGCAACGGTTCATGAAAGCAAGGCTCTGCTGCTCCAGCAGCGTATAACGACCGGCGAGCATGGCGACGTCGATATCGAAGACATCCATGGCGTCGCTGACGATTTCCCACTCATTGACGCCGAGGCCGACGGCCCCCGTCGATCCTTCCTCGCGCAGCTTGCCAAGCGCGCGGAAGCCACCGCCGGTGGTCAGCTGCTCCCAGTAATGCTGGTGCTTTTCGCCATGGGTGAAGGAGCCGATATCATGCACATAAAGAATATCCGGCTTCAGAACGCCGAGCCGTTGCTGGCTTGCTTCGAAGGAACGCAGGATACCGTCATAGGAGTAATCATAGACCGGGCGGAACGGCAGGGGCGCTATATAGGCATCCTCCTCCGGACCCACGGTCTCGTCAGGCACCATCACACGGCCGACCTTGGTGCTGAGCGTATATTCGCTCCGGTCATGCTCCGTCACCATTGTGCCTATGCGACGCTCCGACCGCGTATAGCCATAAAACGGCGCGGTATCGAAATAACGCATGCCGCTTTCCCATGCCTTGTCGAACGCACCCTTGGACTCTTCATAGGGCGTGACGCGGTAGAGATTACCCATCTGGGCGCAACCGAGGCCCATGACGGTGACGTCGACGGTGCGGCGCGGCAATTTACGTGTATCGGAGACTTTCATCGCAGGGACTTTCCAGCTTGTCTTTGGAAAGACGCGCCGCCGCAAAGCGGCGCGTCATCACGCAATCAATAAAGAACGTTCTTGGCTTCCGGCTTTTCGATATTGTCCTTGGTGACAACAACGACGCCGGTGTCGACGAACTTTTCGACCTTTTCCTTGCCGATGAGCTTGGAAATGGTCTCTACGCCCTTTTCACCCATCTGATAGGAACCCTGAACCACAATACCGGCCAGCGTGCCATCCTTGACGAAGCCCTGAAGGTCCTGGTTGCCGTCGAAGCCGATGGCGACAACCTTGCCGGCCTTGCCGCTCTGCGCGAGCGCGCGACCGACGCCGATTGCCGTCGGCTCATTGGCGCCGAAAATGCCCTTAAGGTCGGAATTGGCGGCCAGAACGTCGGTCGTCTGGTTCAGCGCGGTCGCCATCTGCGACTGCGAATAGAACGGTCCAACGATCTTCAGGTTGGAGTTCATCTGGATGTAATCGGTGAAACCGCCGACACGGCCGATTTCCGAACCGGCACCGGCGACATAGGACATGACGGCGATCTTGCCTTCCTTGCCCACCTTGTCGATCAGCGCCTGCGCTGCCAGTTCACCGGCTTTCTTGTTATCGGTCGCCAGGAACGACTGGTAATATTGCTCCGAGCCCTTCGCGAGCTGCGAGTCGATCAGAACCACCGGAATACGGGCTTCCCAGGCCTTTTTCACGGCAGGCACCAGCGCGTCCGGATCGGAAGGTGCAAGAACAATGCCTGCGACCTTACGGTTGATGGCGTTTTCGACCATGTTGACCTGGTCGGCAATGGCGGACTCGGCAGCCGGACCCTGGAAGGTCATGGTGTTGCCGGAAGAGTTCTTCATTGCCGCATCAGCGCCCTTCTGGACGTTCTGCCAGAAGGTGGAGTTGACGGTTTTGACGATGACGGCGATTTCACCGGCCTGCACGGTGGAAACGCTCCACAGCGCAATTGCGGATGTCAGAAGGGCAGTCGCAATTTTCTTCATTTCTTCCTCCGTGATGTCGGCATACCGGGCCTCCCCTTGCCGATCTTTTTTGCGGAAAGGGTCCGCAGGCCCTTGATCAGCGGCGGTTGCGCAACTGGTCGATCCAGACGGTGACCAGAATGACGAGGCCGATGATGATCTGTTGTGTGAAGGCGGAGACGCCATTCATGTTGAGACCGTTGCGCAGGATGCCAATGACGAAGGCGCCGATGGCCGTACCGGAAATCGTTCCCACGCCGCCGATCAGCGATGTGCCGCCGATAACGGCGCTGGCAATGGCGTCCAGCTCGTACATCACACCCTCGTTCGGCTGGGCGGTGACGAGGCGAGACATCAGCACGCAGCCCGTCAGCCCGGCGAGCGTGCCGGACAGGATGTAGGTGAAATTTGTGACGCGGGCGACATTGACGCCGGAAAGGCGCGCGGCTTCGGCGTTGGAACCGACAGCGTAAATGTGACGGCCGAGGATCGAGCGGTTGAGCATGAAGGAAACCGCAAGCGCAATCACCACCATCAGGATGACGGGGTAGGGGATGCCGGGAAACACCACATTCGGAAAGCCGTCGTCACCGATGGTGACGATGCGGAAGAGGGCGCCATTGCCGAGTTCGCCGAAAGATTCGCCAAGCCCGGAGACGGCGCGCGCACCGGTGATCTGCAGCGCCACGCCACGGGCGATCAGCATCATGCCGAGGGTGGCGATGAAGGGCGGCAGCTTGAAACGGGTGACCAGAAGACCGTTGATGAGACCGCAGAGCGACCCCGTGAGAATACCGAGCAACATGCCGACCGGCACCGGCATGCCGAGTTCCTTCACCGCAAGGGCGGCGACGACACCGGCAAGCGCAAGCACCGAACCGACGGAAAGATCGATGCCGCCGGTGATGATGACACAGGTAGCCCCGATGCCGAGCAACGCGATGGACGTGACCTGCAACGCAATCGTCATGCCGTTATTGACGGTGAAGAAGGCGCTGCTGGTGGCGGAAAAGACCGCGACAAGCGCAAAGAGGCTGCCAAGTGCGGCAAACTTCTGGATAATGTCCTTCTGGCGGTCGCTGACTGCGAAGCTCTTCTTGGGTTCTGCAATATTGGCCATGTCGTTCCTCACTGCGCGGTCCGGCCGTAACCGGACGCATACCGCATGATTTCTTCCTGATTGGTCTTGGCGGTTTCGAGCACGCCCGTAATCCGGCCCTGGTGGAAAACGGCGATACGATCCGTCAGCCCAAGAATTTCCGGCAGTTCCGAACTGATGAGAATGACGCCGATGCCCTGCGCGGCGAGCTCGTCCATGATCTTGTAGATCGCGAATTTCGCGCCGACATCGATGCCGCGTGTCGGCTCGTCGAAAAACAGCACGCGAGATTGCCGGAACAACCATTTGCCGATGATGATTTTCTGCTGATTGCCGCCGGAAAGCAGCCGCACCGTCTGCCCGATCGAGGGAGTACGGATATTCAGGAGATCGACGTAGCGCTTTGCCACATCGTCATGTTTCTTGAAATCGATCAGCCCGAAACGGTTGGAAACCTCGCCGAGATTGGCAAGCGTCGTATTGGCCGCCACCGACATCTTGATGGCGAGGCCATCGCTTTTGCGGTCTTCCGAGAGATAGGCGATGCCCTCCTCGATGGCGTCCTGCGGCGAGCTGATCGAAAGCTCCCGCCCGTTGAAAACGATCCTGCCAGCATCAAGCGGATCTGCGCCGAAGATGGCCCGGGCGACTTCGGTGCGGCCAGCACCCATCAGCCCGGCAAAGCCAAGGATTTCGCCACGTCGCAGCGAAAAACCGACGTCGTGGAACACGCCGCTGCGTGTTAGGCCCTCGACGGAAAAAATAACATCTTCCGTGGGGCGCGATGTACGCTCGGGGAATTTGTCTTCCAGCGAACGCCCGACCATGCGCGTGACGATGTCGTCAACGGTGATCGAAGCGAAATCGTCGGTCGAAATATAACGTCCATCGCGCAGAACCGTCACACGGTCGACGATTTCGGCCATTTCATCGAGACGGTGGGAAATATAAACGATTCCGACACCGGATGCCTTGAGATCGCGAATGACCTTGAACAGGAGCCGGGTTTCCTGCTCGGTCAGCGAAGACGTCGGCTCATCCATGATGAGCACTTCAGCGTCAAGAGAAAGCGCCTTGGCGATTTCCACCATCTGACATTGGGCAACTGAAAGACCGCGGACGATCTGGTCGGGGTCGATGTCGACACCCAACCGGTCGAGACAGCGCTTGGCATCGAGGCGCAGCTTCTTGCGGTCGACGAGGAAACCGCGACGCGGTTCGCGCGCAAGATAGATGTTTTCGGCGACGGAAAGATGCGGAACGAGGTTGAGTTCCTGATGAATGATGGCGATGCCGGCAGCTTCGGACTCCAGCGGCGATGCATATTGCACCTTCACGCCTTTATGAAGGATGGTGCCGTCGCTCGGCTGATAGACGCCGCTGACGATCTTCATCAGCGTCGATTTTCCCGCACCATTCTCACCGCAGACGGCATGCACCTCGCCGGCGCGCAGATCGAAATGCACGTTCGACAGTGCTTTGACGCCGGGAAATTCCTTGCTGATATTATCCAGGCGCAGAAGCACCGCGCGCTGTCCATGCGCCATCTGTTCAGGCGAAAAATCGCCCCGAATTGTCGATGCGCCCTGCGACATCTGGAAACCTCCCACCCGTATCCCCGCTCCACCGGGGCCATGAACAGGCCAAATGGTTAGGCCGGTTTTTCAGAATGGTCAAGCCAATTAGGCCAAAATTTGCGAAGCCATATCCAAAGCGGAAGCGCCACATGAAACAATAACCAATAATAAATGATTTATTTCATATGCTTAAGTAATTCCTTGCGTATTGAGACGCATGGCGTTACGGTAAGGCCAAATACGAATTGCAGACAGGACTCGTCGAAAAACACATGAGTGGTCAGGCCAAAATAGCGGAACCGCGCAGGCTTTATCAGCAGATTGCGGACCAGATACGCGAACTCATCGATATGGGTGAATTCCTGCCCGGCACGCGGCTTCCCGCCGAACGCGAACTGGCACAGAAGCTCGGCGTATCGAGGCCTTCCTTGCGCGAGGCGCTGATTGCGCTTGAAATCGACAACACCGTCGAAATTCGCATGGGTTCCGGGGTTTATGTGTCGGCGGAAGCGTTGCAGACGACCCACCATACCAAATCGCTGGGTGACAGCCCCTCCGAACTGATGCAGGCGCGCGCCGCGCTGGAGGGTGCCACCATCGTGCTGGCGACAAGCCGGATGACCGATGAGACAATCGCGGCCCTCCGCCAGATACTCAATACCATGCAGCGGGAAATCGAGGCCGGCCGCAAGCCTCTGGATCAGGATCGGCTGTTTCACGTCACCATCGCCGAGCAATCCGGTAACAGCGTTTTGGCCCGAATGGTGGCCAACCTCTTCGATGAGCGCCACAGCCCCATTTCGGCCCAGCTTCGCGTGAAATTCGAAGACCGCGACACTTGGACCCATGCGCTTCAGGAACACGAGGCCATTCTGGCAGCGCTTGAACTGAAAGACCCGCTACTGGCGCAGGCCGCCATGCATACCCATCTGGAAGGTTCGAAGAGACGCTGGGTCGAAAACTGATCTGGAAACATAGCAGGCAATATACCGGGAGGAGGAAAACCCGTGAGTGAGAATTCCGAGGCAACCATTTTGCTGAACGCCAACGACAATGTTGCGGTGGCACGTCGGTCCATTCCGGCCGGCGGCGCGACGGGCAGGGGCGATCTGGCGGCGCTCGAGCTGATCGGGCGCGGGCACAAGGTGGCCCTCAAATTCATCAAATCGGGCGATGAGGTGCTGAAATACGGACAGGTCATCGGTATCGCAACCCAGGATATCGAGCCCGGCCGCCACGTGCACCTGCACAATCTCGCCATGGTGCCTTCCGAACACGCGCATCAGTTCAGCGTTGATATCGAAGAAAAGGGCATGGTCCCGGAAGCCGAACGCCGGACGTTCAAGGGTTATGACCGTGGCCTCGGTGGCGTCGGAACACGAAACTATATCGGCGTCATCGCTTCGGTGAACTGTTCCGCCACGGTCTCGCGTAACATCGCGGATTATTTCAACAAGCAGGGCGGCCTTGATGGTTTCGACAATGTCGATGGCGTCGTGGCGCTGACCCATGGCGGCGGCTGTGCGCTGAATACGAAATCGGAAGGTTACCGCCTGCTGATCCGCACTATTCAGGGCTATGCCCGCCACCCGAATTTCGGCGGCATTCTGCTGATCGGCCTCGGTTGTGAAACCAACCAGATCGCGCCCATTCTCGAACATTACAAGATGGAAGAGGGTGAGCGGCTGCGCACCATGACGATCCAGCAGCATGGCGGCACCCGCAAGACGATCGATGCGGCGATTGCCGAGATCAAGGCCATGCTACCGATGGTCAATGCCGCCCGCCGAACGGAGCAACCGCTTTCCAAGCTGAAGGTAGCACTGGAATGCGGCGGCTCGGATGGTTATTCCGGCATTTCCGCCAACCCGGCTCTGGGTTATGCCTCCGACCTCATCGTCCGCAACGGTGGAACCACGGTCCTCTCCGAGACGCCGGAGATTTACGGCGCTGAACACCTCCTGACGAAGCGCGCCGTCACACCTGCCGTCGCCGAAAAGCTGCTACAGCGTATCGACTGGTGGCGTGATTATACCGCCCGCAATGGCGACGAACTGAATAACAACCCCTCCCACGGCAATAAGCTTGGCGGCCTCACCACCATTCTGGAAAAATCGCTGGGCGCGGTCGCCAAGGGCGGCTCCATGCCGCTGAAGGCGGTTTATGAATTCGCCGAAACCGTAACGGAGCAGGGTTTCGTCTTCATGGATACGCCCGGCTATGACCCCGTTGCGGTCACCGGCCAGGTCGCCGGCGGCTGCAACGTCATCTGTTTCACCACCGGCCGCGGCTCGGTTTCGGGCTTCAAGCCGTCACCATGCATCAAGATCGCCACCAATTCCGAAATGTATGAACACATGAAGGAAGACATGGATATCAATTGCGGTGAGATCGTCACCGGCGCTGAAACCATCGAGGAATCCGGCAAACGAATTTTCGAGCATATTCTGGCGGTGGCCTCCGGCGAAAAGACCGTCAGTGAGATCTACGACTACGGCGACAATGAATTTGTACCGTGGCAGGTCGGCGCAGTGACCTGAACCCGTCGCACCAAGACTGTCCCACGTGAAACAAAGGCCCGGAAAGTGTTTTCCGGGCCTTCGTTATTCCTAGCTGTTTCCGCGTTTAGTGGCGGAAGTGGCGCATGCCGGTAAAAACCATCGCCACATTGTGCTCATTCGCGGCGTCAATCACTTCCTGATCGCGCATGGAGCCGCCCGGCTGGATGACGGCGGTGGCACCTGCGGCAATCGCGGCGAGCAAACCGTCGGCAAAGGGATAAAATGCTTCCGAAGCGACGGCGGAGCCGCGCGTCAACGGTTCGGCAAGGCCAAGAGCCTTGGCGGCATCTTCCGCCTTCTGGGCAGCGATACGGGCCGAATCCACACGGCTCATCTGGCCCGCGCCGATGCCAGCCGTCTGCCCGTCCTTGGCGTAAATGACGGCATTGGACTTCACATGCTTTGCGATCTTGAAGGCAAATTTCATATCTTCAAGTTCCTGCGGCGTCGGCGCACGCTTGGTGACGACCTTGAGGTCGAGATCCTCGACCATGCCATTGTCGCGGCTCTGCACCAACAGGCCGCCCGAGACGGTCTTCGCGGTAATGCCCGCCGCGCGGGGATCAGGCAGGCCGCCAGCGGCCAGAAGGCGCAGGTTCGGCTTGCGGGCAATGATGGACTTCGCTTCTTCGGTAACATCAGGCGCGATGATGACTTCAGTGAAGAGTTTGACGATTTCTTCCGCCGTTTCCGCATCGAGCGTGCGGTTCAGGGCGATGACGCCGCCAAAGGCCGACACGGAATCGCATGCCAGCGCCCGCCGGTAAGCTTCGGCAAGTGTCGGACCCGTCGCCACGCCGCAGGGATTGGCGTGCTTGATGATGGCGACTGCCGGCGCATTTTCCGGCAGGAATTCCGCCACGAGCTCGTAAGCTGCATCGGTGTCATTGATGTTGTTATAGGAAAGCTGCTTGCCCTGAAGAAGCGTGGCCGTTGCAACGCCCGGACGCTTTTCGCCGGTGAGGTAAAAACCAGCGCTCTGATGCGGGTTTTCGCCATACCGCATCTTTTCCTTCAGCGCGCCGCCGATGGCGCGGTAATCCGGTGTTTCGATCGCAAGCGCCTCGGCAAACCAGTTGGAAATCACCGCATCATAGGCGGCGGTGCGGGCATAGGCCTTGGCGGCAAAACGCTGGCGCAGCGCATAGGATGTCTGGCCGTCATCGGCCTGCAGGGCTTCAACCAGATCGGGATAGTCAGACGGATCGGTAACCACCGTGACATAGGCATGGTTCTTGGCGGAAGCGCGGATCATCGCCGGGCCGCCAATATCGATGTTCTCCACCGTCGTCGGATAATCGCCGCCCTTGGCGCGAACTTCCTCGAAGGGATAGAGATTGATGACCGAGAGATCGATTGCCTCGATGCCGTGCGCCTTCATCGCCTCGACATGCTCTGCATCGTCCCGGATGGCCAGAAGCCCGCCATGGACATTGGGATGCAGCGTCTTGACGCGACCGTCCATGATCTCGGGAAAATTCGTTACGTCGGAGACATCCGTCACCGGCAAGCCTGCTTCGGCAATGGCCTTCGCCGTTCCACCGGTCGACAGAAGCTTGACGCCAAGCTTCGACAGAACCGTCGCCAGCTCGATAATGTCAGTCTTGTCGGACACGGAAAGAAGCGCCGTGCGGATTTTGACCTTATCGGGGGCGGGGATTTTTTTGGACACGACGGCCATCAGGCATACTCCGTTTAACGGGGAGGACAGGCTGGAATGGGATTGATCCAGCAACTGCCGCCGCGTTAACACAGCTTACCGGATTAATAAACAGCGGGGATGCCGAACGGTGAAAACTATGGTGGTTTTTGACCGGCACCGCCGGAAATTGTCTAAGCCTGGCGTTCGATGAGCCAGCGGATTTCCCGCGTATTTGCGAGATTGAAGGGGAGTTCGATCTGCTGCGACGGGCGCATACCGGACGCATCGGCCATGAAGACATCCTCGGTGACGAAAAGCTCCAGCCCCGGTGCGGAAAACAGCCAGACGGTTCCATCCGCTGCCTCCAGATAGGCGGACTCCTCATCCCGCTGGTGTATCTGAATGTGGGGATGAATATGGAAACGTGAAACCGCCGTGACCGACTGCAATTGCGTTTTTACCGCACTCGCATCGGCCCGAAGCAGATCGCGACCCTTTATCTTGGTGCCGGCCGCATTCAATTCTATTTCCCGCTCATGGTGGCAGCCGAAATTCTGCAAATAGCCGTCATGAGACGCCCACAGGATGTCATTGCCGTTCGCATCCGTTCCACGCCGGCTGTCGACGTGGCTGACGCCCGATACCATGATCGGACCAAGCAGCCGCGAGCGTGACAGTCTGCACGATGATGTATCCGCAAGCGTGACGGTGGAATGCGCCGCCGTGGAACGGCTGGCCCGCTGATATTCCGGCGCGGCGTTTCGTGGAAAGCCGGAATTGACGATGAAGCGGTTCTTGCCACAGGACATTTCGAAAGACAGGCAACCCGAATGGGCATTGCGTGAAAGCTCCGCCGAGCCGGGATAGCCCGTATCCACGATGATGACCGTATCGTCCGTCGCAAGCCGGTGGTAGTTCACGTCCGGCAGAACCTTGGAGGGCCGGCCGGCCGTTTCATCATAGCGCAGCACGGAAACAAGCTCATTGGCGAGCGTCGCCGTAGCGCCGTTGAACAGCGCGAGATCGCCGCCCTGATGCCGGAAGAACCGGATCGCCGGGAACATGCGGTCTATCGCCGGCACCAGGCCGGATGGCAGATCATGGCCCAGATTGATATAACTTTGCCGAAGCGGCAGGAGATCGAGCAGCAGGTCCAGCATGACGCGTGGATTGCGGGAAACATGCCCGCCATCGGGCAGAATCTGGCGTTCCATTTCCTGAGCCAGCTTCATTCCATTCCGCGTGATCCGCGAAAGACGCGTTGGCATGGCGATGGAAGCCATGGCCAAGGCAATCCTGATCCTCAGCCGCGCTTCGCCATCGGGCGCGTGTCGGACGATTCTTTCGAGATAGCGCACGTGAAAGGCGAGGCTTTTCAGGAACCGGCGATAAAAACCGGCATCGGCCTCGTATAAAACCACGGGAGAGTGCGAAAGCCAGGCAATCAGCCTTTGCGCGGCGATTTCCGGCGACCAGGCAGTGCCTGCAAGCCGTTTGCCATGAAGCACCATCCATTCCGCAACGATACGACGCGCCCGTTTGCAGGCCTCGCTCGATTTATCGGAGCGAATATGCCTTAGCCAACTGAATGCATGCAGCCGTTCTTCAAAGACCGCCGAGGGATATTCCACCTGAAATGGCGAAGCTCCGCCGGTTTCGACGACACGCCCGGCCAGCGCGATGCGGCCCCGCAACAGTTCCTCGGCGAAATAGGGATCGATGGCTCTGAGATCGGTCGGCGCCGCCACCAGACCATCTGGCGCACGGGTGGCAAATCGCGACACATGCAGGCGCAAAGGGGTGAGGCCGACACACAGATGACGATACGCCATCCGCGACAGAAGACCGGCGGCATTCATGCTGCCTGCAAAGGACCCTAACAAGCTGTGTTTCCCGTTTCACATGTTTTGTTTTTATCAGTGAACCGCGACGACCGGAACGTTTTCGATAAATATCTAATGATTCGCGAAAGCTTGGCTTTTTTCTACTTCTTACGCAAGACACTGCTAAAAAACCCATCGACGCCGCCGAACATGTCCGGTGTCGTGCGAAGATCGCCATCGGGGCTGATAGCCGCTTCCATTCCGGGCCAATCCTCGCGGCGGACGGCAACACGCTCCACACCCGGATTTTCCGCCAGAACCTCGGCAATCATCGCTTCTCCTTCGGAAGGATCGAGCGAGCAATTGGAGAAGACCACCAGGCCGCCGGGGCCAACAAGCGTCAGCGCATGCCGCAGCATCTGGCCCTGAAGGGCAGCGAGTTTGGCAATGTCGTTCTCATCCTTGGTCCAGCAGACATCGGGATGTTTGCGAAGTGTCCCGGTGGAAGAACAGGGCGCGTCGAGGAGGACCGCGTCAAAAAGCTGTTCCGGCTGGTACTTCAGCATATTGGCTTCCACCGTTTCGGCGCGGAGTCCAAGCCGGTCGAGATTTTCCCTGAGGCGACGAAGACGGTTACCGGACTGATCCAGCGCCGTCACATTGGCGCCCGCCAGTGCAAGCTGCGCGGTCTTGCCACCCGGAGCAGCACAGAGATCTGCGACACGTTTACCCGCTATGTCGCCCATAAGCCGAACCGGCATGCTGGCGGCGAGATCCTGCACCCACCACGCACCTTCAGCGAAGCCTTCAAGCGACGGGATCTGCCCCTCGAATTCACCCAGGCGCACGCTGCCATTCGGCATGAGCGTACCGCCCAGTTTTTCCGCCCAGAGAGCAGGATCAGCCTTGATCGTCAGATCAATTGAGGAGGGTGTCAGCTGCGCCTCCGAAATCCTTTGCGCAACCTCATTGCCGTAAGCGGAAACAAGCCGCGCATGGAACCAGTCCGGCAGTACCGGAACGCCGACGACAGCCTTCTCGATATCCGCTTTTTCACGACCGAGCCGTCGAAGAACGGCGTTCACCAGTTTGACGAAACGCCGGTTGCGCGGATCGCGGTGAGCTTGCTCCACGGCGAGATCGACAGCGGAATGATCCGGCACATCGAGGTAAAGCATCTGCGCCGCACCGACGACGAGAACGTGATGCAGCGAACGCGCGCCCTGCGGCAGCGGCCCATCCAGCAGCATCGACAATGCCGTTTCAATCCGCGGGAGGTGCCGAAGCGCGCTGTTGACGATGGCTCTCACCAGCGCCCGGTCCGCAAGCGACAGGGCTCGATAGACGGGATTGCCGTTTTCGCTATCGAGCATCCCATCCAGCGAGGTCTTCTTTTCCAGAACGGCCGCCAGAATGCGGGTCGCGGCGATGCGCGCGGCGAGACCCGGCTTGTCGTGGAAAGACGAAGGGCCGTCTTCACGGCCCCTCCCATTTGCTGGTCTCGGTTTTCTGGACCGCGCCGGCTTATTCTGAATATCGGATGTCAAGACCACGGCCCCTTGCGCTCGTTTTCATTGCCGCGTCCCCAGCCTGTTTTGGGAACGGAGCCTGATTTGCGCAGAGGTCTATCACCCGATGGCGGCGGCGTCGATCCTCGCGGGGAAAACTCCTGTGCCATGGCATGCAGCGCGGCCACGCGGTTTTCCGTATTCGGATGGGTGGAGAAGAGATTGTCCATGCGCTCGCCGGAAAGCGGATTGATGATGAACATATGCGCCGTTGCCGGGTTACGCTCGGCATCGTCATTGTGGATGCGCTGCGCCATGCCCGAAATCTTCTGCAAGGCGGAAGCAAGCCAGAGCGGATTGCCGCAGATTTCCGCGCCGCGCCGGTCAGCGGAATATTCCCGCGTGCGGCTGATCGCCATCTGCACCAGCATCGCTGCCAGCGGCGCCACGATCATCGCGACCAGCACGCCGATAAATCCGAGCGGATTATTGTTGTTCTCCCGGTTGCCGCCGAAGAAGAAGGCAAAATTGCCGAGCATGGAGATGGCGCCGGCCAGCGTGGCGGTAATTGTCATGGTCAGCGTGTCCCGGTTCTGCACATGCGCAAGCTCATGCGCCATGACACCGGCCACTTCCTCGGGCGTGAGACGCTCCAGCAGTCCTGTCGAAGCGGCAACAGCGGCATTCTGCGGATTCCGCCCGGTCGCGAAGGCATTGGGTTGCGGGCTATCGTAAATATAAACCTTCGGCATCGGCAGACCGGCATTCTGCGACAGGTCGCGGATCATGTGAAAAAATTCGAGCGCATTCGCCTCGTCGATCTCCCGCGCATGATAGGCGGAGAGAACCATCTTGTCAGAGTTCCAGTAGGAAAAAATATTCATACCGGCCGCGATGACCAGGGCAATCATCATGCCGCCCTTGCCGCCAATCAGAAAACCGACACCCATGAACAATGCGGTCATGAAGGCCAGAAGCATTGCCGTGCGCATCATGTTCATCCGTTAAACTCTCCTCGTCACTCACCGGGAATATTCCGGGGTTTATAAAGCCCCTCGGATTATATAATCTGGTGAGCGGCAAACGTATTTCAATATCCCGTCATAGGGAGGATTTCATGCAGAATGCGGATAATGACAACGCCACAGACAGTGGCGCGGAAAGTGTAAAGCGACTTTCACCGGCGGCGCAGCGAGCGTTGAAAGAAGCGGAAGAACGGCGCAGGCAACAGGCCGATCTCCAGCTGCCGCCGGAAACCGGCGGCCGGGGCGGCGCGGAACCCGTGCGTTTCGGCGATTACGAAATAAAAGGCCGGGCCATCGATTTTTGAGCGCCACAAATAAAAATACCCGCCAAAGGCGGGTATTTTATATTTTAAAACAAATAGTTATTTATTTTTGCTCCAGAAGCCGGCATACCGCTTCAAGCTGTTCCAATGTGCGGTAACCGATACGGATTTGCCCTGATCCGCCCTTGTGGCTGATCTTCACATCCAGCCCGAGAGCATCGGACAGGCTGCGTTCGAGCGCGATCGTATCGGAATCCTTTTCCGCCGCAGGTCGCTTCTCCGCAACATCGCCCTGCGATCTGATATCGTTCTGCGCCAGGCGCTCGGCGTCACGCACCGAAAGTCCCTTGGATACGATTGTTTTCGCGAGCGTCGCCGGATCGGAGGTGGAAACAAGCGCGCGGGCATGACCTGCGGAAAGCGAGCCATCCGCCAGCATATCCCGTACCGGATCGGGAAGCTTCAAAAGCCGCAGGCTGTTGGCAACGTGGCTTCGGCTCTTGCCGATGATTTCGCCGAGATCATTCTGCGTATAGCCGTGTTCGGCGATCAGCTGCTCATACCCCATAGCTTCTTCAAGCGGATTGAGGTCGGAACGCTGTACGTTTTCGACAATTGCCAGTTCCAGCGCCGTGCGATCATCCACATCGCGAACGATGACGGGAACATCGGTAAAGCCCGCCAGCTGCGCCGCACGCCAGCGCCTCTCGCCCGCAATAATCTCGTATCGGTTGACTTCAACCGTTCTTACGACCACAGGCTGAACAATTCCATGCTGACGAATGGAGGCAGCAAGATCCTGCAGCTCGTTCTCATCGAAATGACGCCGCGGGTTCCTCTGGCTGCGAGCGATGAATTCGATGGGAATGGTACGATCGGCGTTAACAGCGCGCTGGGGCTCACCCACGGGCACAGGCTGGTCCATTTCTCCGATCAATGCGGCAAGACCGCGCCCCAGCCGACGCTTGGAAAGATCATCACTCATAAGATATTACTCCATACATTCCGGCAAACGTCAGGCGGCTTTACGCAGACGCTCTCTCTGAATCACTTCGGACGCCAGTTGCAGATAGGCCTGGCTGCCGGCACATTTCAGATCATAGAGAATTGCCGGTTTACCATAGGACGGCGCTTCGGAAACACGCACATTGCGTGGAATGAGGGTGTGGTAAACCTTTTCGCCCAGATGCGTGCGCACATCCGAAACCACCTGCTGTGCAAGATTATTGCGCGCATCGAACATCGTAAGAACAATGCCCTGTATGTCGAGTTGCGGGTTCACCGATCCACGAATCTGACTGACCGTATCCAGCAACTGGCTTAGGCCCTCCAGTGCAAAGAACTCACATTGCAACGGCACGAGCACGGAATGTGCGGCCGTCATGGCATTCATCGTCAAAAGATTGAAAGAAGGGGGGCAGTCGACGAGAATATAGGAATAGCCTCTGGCTTCCTGCGTCTCCATGGCCGCACGCAGCAAGAAAACGCGGTTGGAAACATTCGCAACCTGCATCTCGAAACCGAGCAAATCCATTGTGGAGGGTACGATGTCGAGATTGGGAACGGCGGTAGGAACAGCAACTTCCGCTACCCCATGATCTCCAACCAGAAGATCGTAGGACGAAAGCTTGCGCTCCTTGCGGTCGATTCCAAGCCCGGTACTCGCATTACCCTGCGGGTCCAGATCCACGATCAGCACGCGCTCGCCAATAGCCGCCAGCGCGGTCGCCAGATTAATGGCGGTTGTTGTTTTACCAACACCGCCTTTCTGGTTTGCAACTGCGATAATTCGGTTTTTTTCCAAAGTCATGCCGCACCTGGCCAGCTTATCAGCGCCTCAAAGCGAGGTTGCTGATTTCAAGAACAACAGAATCTGCCTCAATGGCACTCTGATGTTTTACCAGATCAAACTCCCAGCGACCATGTGCTTTCTGCACTTCAGAATCATAATCCCGGCCTTTATTAAAATAGGCCTTGAGATTTGGGTTATTCTGCGCCCAGGGATGAATATAATCGAAAAGCAGATCCAGCTCGGCGAGCGCGCGCGCTGAAACGGCCTCGCAATTTTTGATGATTTCCGGTGCTTTCTCGATCCTGACGGGGTGGACTGCACCTCTTGCACCCGTTTCCTTCAGTGCAATTCGCAAGAATGCCGCCTTTTTATTGTTGCTTTCGACCAGATCAACCCAACCTTCGCCAAGCTCCGCCAGAAAAATCGCGGTGACGACCCCGGGAAATCCGCCGCCGCTTCCAAGATCAATCCACTTTTTTGGCTGAGGAGAGAGCTGGAATATCTGCGCGCTGTCGCCCACGTGCCGGTTCCAAAGCTCGGCCAGAGTGGAAGGCGCTACCAGATTTGTGGTTCTGTTCCACTTCTTAAAAAGCTCGACAAAATGCTCGAGCCTTTCCTGTGTTTCACGTGAAACACTCTGGCCGTTTATCGTCATAATCCGACTCGCTATTGGTGCATGCGTAATTTTTCACTTCGCGTTGCGGAATCCTTCCGCAGAAGTGCGAGCAGCAGCGATATCGCAGCCGGCGTCATGCCGTCAACACGAGCTGCCTGGGCAATATTCTCAGGACGGGCTTTTTCCAGCTTTTGTTTAAGCTCATTGGAGAGGCCGGACAAACTCTTAAAATCAAAATCATCCGGGATTTTTCTGTCTTCGTCCCGCTTGATATCGATGATATCGGCGCTCTGTCTCTGCATATAGACCGCATAACTCGCCTCGATCTGCAAAACCTCGGCAACTTTTCCGTCAATAGCGCCCAATTCCGGCCAATGTGCGGTAAGGACTTCGAGAGTCATATCCGGATAGGCCAGCAATTCATAAACAGACCGGCGTTGGCCGTCCTGATTAAGTTTCAACCCCTGCTTCGCCGCCTGGGACGGGCTGATGGAAATCGCCTTCATCAGCTCTCGACCGCGATCCAGATCGGAAATGAAGTTTGCAAAGCGTTCCTGCCGTTCACGGCCGATAATGCCAGCCATCTGACCGATTGGTGTAAGCCGCAGATCCGCATTGTCTACGCGCAGCGAAAGACGATACTCGGCTCGGGATGTAAACATGCGGTAGGGTTCGCTGACACCTTTCGACGTCAGGTCATCAATCATGACCCCGATATAAGACTCGGTTCGGCTAAAATAGATAGGATCGGCATTGCCCGCATAAAGCGATGCATTCAAGCCGGCAACGAGACCCTGAGCGCCCGCTTCTTCATAACCCGTCGTGCCATTAATCTGACCGGCCAGAAACAATCCCGGAATCTTGCGGCATTCCAGCGACGGCTTCAGCTCACGCGGATCGACGTAGTCATATTCGATCGCATAACCCGGCTGCAGGATCGTCACCTGTTCAAGGCCCGGTATCGTTCGGATAAATTGCTCCTGAACGGAAGCGGGAAGGGACGTCGATATACCGTTTGGGTAAATGGTGTGATCGTCCAGACCTTCCGGCTCGAGGAATATCTGGTGACCGTCCCGTTCACCGAACCGGGTGATCTTATCCTCAATCGACGGGCAATAACGCGGACCGACCCCTTCGATCTGTCCAGAATACATCGCCGACAGATGAATGTTGTCCTGAATGATCTTGTGGCTAGCCGGGGCGGTGCGAGTTACACCACATTCTATTTGCGGATTGAGAATACGATCCGTCATAAAGGAAAATGGGACAGGATCCTCATCGGCGGCCTGCCGATCCACCGCATTCCAGTCAATCGTGCGTCCGTCCAGTCGCGCAGGGGTGCCGGTTTTCAGGCGACCCATAACGAGACCCAGCCTCGAGAGCGTGTCCGAGAGGCCGACAGACGGCATTTCTCCCACACGTCCCGCCGGAATCTTTTCGGAACCGATATGAATGAGACCGCGCAGGAAGGTACCGCTCGTCAGCACAACCGCGCCACAAGGAATCCGGCTACCGTTCTTCATGATAACGGCTGCCACGCGATCATCTGCCATCTCAATATCGAAAGCATCGCCTTCAATAATGGTCAGGTTTTCAATCGCATCGATTTCGCGTTGCATGGCTTCGCGATAAAGCCGCCGGTCGGCCTGCGTGCGCGGACCACGGACGGCCGGTCCCTTTTTGCGATTGAGCATGCGGAATTGTATGCCCGCTGCATCGGCAACCCGACCCATCAAGCCATCCAGCGCGTCGATTTCCCGAACGAGGTGTCCCTTTCCCAGACCGCCGATGGCAGGATTGCAGGACATGACGCCGATCGTCTCACGCTTGTGGGTAACAAGGGCGGTTTTTGCACCATGCCTCGCAGCAGCCGCCGCGGCTTCGCTGCCCGCGTGGCCACCGCCAATAACAACGACATCGAATGACTGGTGCATATCCCTGCGCCCTGTTCTCTCAGCATCGACATCGCCGCCTCGGCCGCCGATGTTTCACGTGAATCATTTTCCTATGCAGAATTCCGAGAAGATCACGCTTAGCAAATCTTCTACATCAACGCGGCCGGTGATCCGTCCGAGCGATGTCGCCGCGAGTCTTAAATATTCCGACCTTATCGCAAGGTCCAGGGCCTCGGAATCGAGCGCATCACTAACATAGTTCAGCGTCTCTTCAAGTCGTTTTTTATGTCTGGCGCGCGCCGGAACCAAGGTCTGGCCCGCACCGACGCGTTTTTCTATCTCCTGCTTCAGCATCGAACGCAGTTCGCTCAGGCCTATTCCTTCCTTTGCTGAGATAGACAAATCAAATCCATCATCCAAGACAGGGGAATGAAGCGCTGTTTTCGTTCTAACTCGCAAGTAGCTCTGGTTCTTGAATGATTCGAAATTTTGTTTCGGAAACGAATCATTATCCTGCAGCAGCAGAATAAGATCTGCTGTTTCCGCGGTCAGAACCGCGCGACGTACACCTTCGAGCTCCACGATATCCTGTGTTTCCCGTATTCCTGCCGTATCGAATATCCGGACGAGATATCCTTCCAGATTGATGTCAACGCTCAAGACATCTCTCGTCGTGCCGGCAATATCGGTAACGATCGCAACATCGCGGCCGCTAAGAGCGTTCAAAAGAGTGGATTTGCCCGCATTCGGTTCACCGACGAGCGCGACCTTGAACCCGTCGCGAATGATTTCTCCGCTTTCGCCACCCTGGAGATGATCCCGGATTTCCTTTTGGAGAAGCGCCATGGCTTCCCAAACCTGAGCCGCCACGGAATCCGGAACATCCTCCTCGTCGGCAAAATCCAGTTCCGCTTCGATGAGCGCGCGAGCGCGCGTCAAGCGGCTGGCCCAGCCATCATAGAGCGCCGACAATTTGCCACTGCTCTGTTCCACCGCCAACCGCCGCTGCATTTCGGTTTCAGCCTGCAATAGATCGGCGAGGCCTTCGACCTCAAGGAGATCCATCTTCCCATTCTCGAAGGCCCTACGGGAGAACTCACCGGCATCGGCAGGCCGAAGTCCTTCGAGATTTTCAAGCTCGGCAAAAATCGAAGCCATGACCGCGCGACTGCCATGGCTATGAATTTCAACACAATGCTCACCCGTGAAAGAATTTGGAGCCGGAAAGACGATTACCAGCGCTTGGTCGATGATCTCATCGTTTCGATTCCGAATCGAGCAGAGCCTCGCCTTTCGTGGTGAAGGAAGTTCCCGGCCCGTCAACATCTCCAAGGCATCGAAAGCCTTGGAGCCGCTGATCCTGATAACAGCCACACCGGCCGGCAGAGCACCGCTGGAAAGCGCATAGATCGTATCGGCGGAAGCTGGCATCATTCACCTCGGTCTAAAACAGTCAAGCCGCATCCGAATAAACGGATACGGCTTTAATGCTCTTATGATGAATCCGGCTAAAGTTCGGATCAGGTATTCATCGATTCGAAGAAATCCGAATTATTCTTGGTCTGCTTCAGCTTGTCGATCAGGAATTCGATGGCGTCCATCGTGCCCATCGGCGCGAGAATACGGCGAAGAACGAAAATCTTCTGCAGATCCTGACGCGGCACCAGCAGGTCTTCTTTGCGCGTACCGGATTTCAGAATATCGAGTGCCGGGAAGATGCGCTTATCGGCAACCTTGCGGTCGAGCACGATTTCCGAGTTACCGGTACCCTTGAATTCTTCGAAGATGACTTCATCCATACGGCTGCCGGTATCGATCAGCGCAGTCGCGATAATGGTCAGCGAACCGCCTTCTTCAATGTTGCGAGCGGCGCCGAAGAAGCGCTTCGGGCGCTGCAGCGCGTTGGCATCCACACCACCCGTCAGAACCTTACCGGAGGAGGGAACAACCGTGTTGTAGGCACGGCCGAGGCGCGTGATGGAATCGAGCAGGATGACGACGTCACGACCATGTTCGACCAGGCGCTTCGCCTTTTCGATCACCATCTCGGCGACCTGCACGTGACGAACGGCCGGTTCATCGAAGGTAGAGGACACAACCTCACCCTTCACCGAACGCTGCATGTCGGTCACTTCTTCCGGACGCTCATCGATCAGGAGAACGATCAGGTAGCATTCCGGATGGTTTGCCGTGATGGAATGGGCGATGTTTTGAAGCAGAACGGTCTTACCGGTGCGTGGCGGCGCGACGATCAATCCGCGCTGACCCTTGCCGAGTGGTGCGACGAGATCGATCACACGCGACGACAGGTCCTTCGAGGTCGGAACATCCAGTTCCATCTTGAAGCGCTCATTCGGATAAAGCGGCGTCAGATTGTCGAAGTGAACCTTGTGGCGGATCTTTTCCGGATCGTCGAAATTGATCGTATTGACCTTGAGGAGCGCGAAATAACGTTCGCCTTCCTTGGGGCCGCGGATCGGGCCTTCGACTGTATCGCCGGTCTTCAGCGAGAAGCGGCGGATCTGCGACGGCGAGATATAGATATCGTCCGGACCGGGCAGATAGTTTGCATTTGCGGATCGCAGGAACCCGAAACCGTCCTGCAGGACTTCAACGACGCCCTCGCCGATGATTTCGATGTCCTGGCTCGCGAGAACCTTAAGGATTGCGAACATGAGCTCCTGCTTGCGCATGGTGCTCGCATTTTCAACTTCCAGGGATTCGGCAAAAGTCAGCAAGTCGGTAGGCGATTTGCTCTTAAGTTCCTGAAGCTTCATTTCAGCCATGAAGAGAAGACCGTTTGATAATGTAATGTCGGGGGAGGGCGTGTTCGCGAATCAGATGCTGTGGGAGATACCGCAGATGACTGAATAATTCACATGCCACGAAGATGAGTGGCCCGAAAATAGCGATTGAACACGGCCGCTGCAAGAGGAAAGCACGAATTCCGCGAAATTTATCGTCGCAACGTCTTAACCGAAGGGTTTCACAACCACAAGTATGACGATGAGGATCATCAGCACCGTCGGAACCTCGTTCATCAACCGCCAGTGACGGGCAGGCCGCGTATTTTCATCCCGCGTGAAACGTTTTGCGCTGCGCGTGAAATAAACATGGGTCACAGTCAGAAGCACCACCAGCGCGATCTTTGCATGCAGCCAGCCACCGGAAAAACCATAAACCGACCAGGCGAGATAAAGTCCCAATATCCAGGATATCATCATCGCCGGGTTCATGATCACCTTGATCAGCCGCTGTTCCATCACTTTGAAGGTTTCGGATTGCTGCGAACCGGCGGGTGCATCGGTGTGGTAGATGAAGAGCCGCGGCAGGTAAAAAATCGCCGCCATCCAGGAAATAACGGCGATAATATGCAGCGCCTTGATCCAGAGATAGAGATCGGCCGGATCGGCATAAAATAACAGGGCGACGAAGGCAGCAAAGACACCGAGCGCGATGCCGGCGCGCAAAGCCGCCCGGTTTCCGGAACGAGCGGAGGTCTGTTTTTCGCCGCTCATGCCCCGGCTCCGCCGGCACGCACCCTCTGCACCAGCCGGGTGACGTTTTCCGGGTCAGCCTGCGGGGTGATGCCATGGCCGAGATTGAATATCAGCGGACCCTGTGCAAGAGCCTGCAGCACGGCATCTATACCATCCTGTAACGCCTTCCCTCCTGCCACCATCAGCATGGGGTCGAGATTGCCCTGCACGGGCCCTTCCTTCTGCAAGTCCCTGGCAAAGCTCAGCGGCACCGACCAGTCGAGCCCGATTGCGTCGGCGCCCGTCTTGCGACGATAATCCTTGAGAAGATAACCAGCCCCCTTGGCGAAGGCGATGATTTTTGCCGAAGGCCGACGGGCGCGCACCGATGCGATAATGCGGGCAACGGGTTTTATCGCATAATCCTCAAATTCCTTCTCACCGAGCACGCCGGCCCAGGAATCGAAGATTTGAACCGCATCCGCGCCTGCATCGATCTGCGCGACCAGATAATCGGCGGAAACGTCGGCGAGGAAAGCCAGCAGCTTTTCCATGGCCACCGGCTCCTGATAACCGAATAGTCGCGCCGGGGCCTGATCCGGCGTTCCGTGTCCCGCGATCATATAAGTCGCAACCGTCCACGGCGCGCCGCAAAAACCGAGAAGCGTCGTTTCATTGGGCAAAGAGGTGCGCAGACGGGAAACGGTTTCGAAAACGGGAGAAAGATGCGCCATGACATTTGTGGCATCCAGCTTCTCGATACCGCTGACATCGATCGGGTCCATGGCCGGACCTTTTCCCTCGCTGAAAGACACGTTGCGGTGAAGCGCATCCGGTATCACCAGAATATCGGAAAAGAGAATGGCGGCATCCAGCCCGAACCGGCGAATGGGTTGGAGAGTAACCTCCGTCGCCAGTTCGGGATTATAACAGAGATCGAGGAAACTACCGGCGCTCTTACGCGTTTCCCTGTACTCGGGAAGATAACGCCCAGCCTGTCGCATCAGCCATATGGGCGGCGGTGTGACCGTCTGCCCGTTCAACACCGTCATAACCTTGCGTTCGCTCATGGCACCCAGCTTCTAAAAAATAAAATCAAAGAGATTTAAAAGATTTTCTATTTCTTAGAGTCTGTGGGTAGCAAGGATTAAAATCATTCCAGTCGAAATGCCGCAGTCACAAAGTTTCAAGCGCGCCTGTCGATGTTATCGATCCGCTTGCTTTGGAATAATCGGGAGAATAGAAATTTTATAAATAATTTCAGTTATTTATGACGAACCAGAAAAACAGGACAACTGTGGATAATCTGGGGAAAATTTTGAATGGTTTCACATTCTTCCAACAATTCACAAGCACGTCGGAGACGATTGAAGCTACTTGCGGATTGTGGAAAAACACCACCTTATTCACGTCGCGGTTCGACCCGCAGGACAATTCGGAGATTTGTCCCGGTTTATCAACAGCGGGAGAAAAACAGCGTGGAGAACAAAAAAAGCTTCTTCCATCTGCACCTGATTTCGGACTCAACGGGAGAGACTCTGATGTCGGCCGGTCGGGCCGTTTCGGCACAGTTCCACGCTTCCATGCCGGTGGAACATGTCTATCCGATGATTCGAAACCAGAAACAGCTCGCACAGGTCGTCGACCTCATCGACAAGGAACCGGGCATTGTTCTCTATACGATCGTCGACCAGCAGCTGGCAGAGTTTTTGGATCTGCGGTGCCATGCGATCGGGGTGCCCTGCGTAAATGTCCTTGAACCCATTATCGGCATCTTCCAGACCTATTTGGGTGCGCCGTCCAGGCGGCGCGTGGGCGCGCAACATGCCTTGAATGCAGATTATTTTGCCCGGATCGAGGCGCTCAATTTCGCCATGGATCACGACGATGGGCAAATGCCCGAAACCTATGACGAGGCTGATATCGTCATCATCGGCATCAGCCGCACCTCCAAAACACCGACCAGCATCTATCTCGCCAACAGGGGAATAAAGACCGCCAATATACCGGTCGTTCCCAATGTGCCTTTACCCGACAGCCTCTATGCGGCCACGCGACCGCTGATCGTCGGGCTGGTCGCGACATCCGACCGGATATCGCAGGTGCGTGAAAACCGGGAACTCGGCGCGACGGGTGGATTTGACAGCGGCCGCTACACGGACCGCGCCACCATTATGGAAGAGCTGAAATATGCGCGAGCGCTCTGCGCCCGCAACAATTGGCCGCTGATCGATGTCACGCGCCGCTCCATCGAGGAAACGGCGGCGGCGATCCTTGCCCTTCGTTCGAGGACACGATAATCCGAATCGCACCATTCGGAGCAGACAGTCGATGCAACAAGAATTGATTCTCGCCTCGTCCAGCGCATCCCGCCAGATGCTGATGCGCAATGCGGGGCTGACATTTTCGGCCATCCCCGCGGATATTGACGAACGTGCGCTCGATGAACAGCTGGAACGAGACGGCGCCAGTCCGGAAGAGGTTGCGCTGGAACTCGCCAGGGCCAAGGCTCTTGCGGTTGGCGCGCTTTATCCAGAAGCACTGGTTCTCGGCTGCGACCAGACCATGGCACTCGGCACCCGCGTTTATCACAAGCCGAAAACCATGGCGGAGGCCGAAGCGCATCTGCTGTCATTGTCCGGCAAGGTTCATCGCCTGAACAGCGCTGCCGTTCTCGTCCGACATGGTGAGGTGGTATGGCAGATCGTTTCCAGCGCCGAGTTGACCGTCCGGACCTTGAGCACCGAATTTGTCTCCCGCCACCTGCAACGGGTGGGAGAAAAGGCCCTGAGCAGCGTCGGCGCGTATCAGCTCGAAGGAGAGGGAATCCAGCTATTCACCTCGATTGAGGGCGATTATTTCACGATTCTGGGTCTGCCGCTTCTGCCGCTTTTATCGAAACTGCGCGACATGGATGTCATCGATGGCTGATTCACGTGAAACATTAACCATAAACGCCTTCGTTGTCGGCTATCCGATCAAGCATTCGCGATCGCCTATTATCCATTCCTACTGGCTGAAGAAATTCGGCATTGCCGGTTCGTATAAGGCCGTGGAAATTCCTCCGGACGATTTCGCGAATTTCATTGCAACGCTGAAGCAGGGCAAGCCGGGCACGGCCGTCGGCGGCAATGTCACCATTCCCCATAAGGAAGCGGCTTATCGGCTGGCAGACAGACCAGATGCTCTGGCGGAAGAACTCGGCGCCGCCAACACTGTCTGGATGGAGGAGGGTGAGCTTCACGCTACCAATACGGATGGTTATGGTTTCGTCTCCAATCTCGATGAGCGGCATCCGGGCTGGGACAGGACAGAGCGGGCAGTGGTTATGGGTGCCGGCGGCGCTAGTCGGGCGGTCATTCAGTCGCTGCGTGATCGCGGCATCGCCGAAATCCACGTCCTCAACCGTACCGTCGAACGGGCGCGCCAACTGGCCGACCGTTTTGGGTCGCGGGTTTTTGCCCATCCCCAGGCAGCGCTTCATGAGGTCATGCAGGGTGCCGGGATTTTCGTGAATACGACGTCGCTCGGCATGGATGGAACGGAAGCGCCACATATTGATTTTTCGCCGCTGGCAGATCAGGCCGTCGTAACCGATATCGTCTATGTGCCGTTGAAAACACCGATCCTGAGAATGGCGGAAGAGCAGGGCGTCGCAACCGTCGATGGGCTCGGCATGCTGCTTCATCAGGCTAAACCCGGTTTCAAGCGATGGTTCGGCAAAACGCCGGAAGTCGATGAGGCCCTGCGTTCGCTCATCATCGAGGATATGGAGAAACATTGATGATCGTCATCGGTCTCACCGGCTCGATTGGAATGGGAAAAACGACGACGGCGAAGCTGTTTGCCGGGGAAGGAGTTCCGGTTCTCGATTCGGATGAGGTCGTGCACGGGCTTTACCGGGCGGAAGCCGCCCCGCTGATCGAAGCGGCCTTTCCGGGCACCACCGTTTCCGGTGCGGTGGACAGGCAGAAACTCGGTGAGATCTTGCGGCAGAATCCGGCTAATTTCAGCAGACTGGAAGAGATCGTGCATCCGCTGGTGCGCGCAACGCAGGAGGCGTTTCTGGCGCAGGCGAGGACAGAGGATCGGCAATTCGCCCTCCTCGATATTCCGCTGCTGTTCGAAACCGGGGCGGAAAGCCGGGTCGATAAAGTCGTTGTCGTCAGTTGCGCGCCGGAGATTCAGCGAGAGCGGGTTTTATCCCGACCTGGAATGACGGAAGAGAAATTCGAAATGATCCTCGCCCGGCAGATGCCCGACGCCGAAAAGCGCCGGCGTGCCGATTTTATCGTCGATTCCGGAAATGGTGTCGAAGCGGCACGGGATCAGGTAAGACAGATTCTGCAGAAACTGGCCGCTCAGTCGCGCCCCGGAGAGATGAATGCGTGAGATCATTTTCGATACGGAAACCACGGGCCTTGAATCGAAGCTGGACCGCGTGATTGAAATTGGCGGCATCGAGCTGATCAATCACTTTCCCACCGGCCGCACGCTGCATCTCTACATCAGCCCGGAAGATCGCAAGGTTCACCCCGACGCACTTGCCGTTCACGGGATTACCGACGAGTTTCTGAAGGATAAACCCAAATTCGCCGAGGTCGTCGACCAGATTCGCGACTTCTTCGAGGGCGCGCGCTGGGTGGCGCATAACGCCACATTCGATATGGGCTTCATCAACGCGGAATTCGCCCGTCTCGGCATTGAGCCAGTTGCCGCCGATCTGGTGACGGATACGCTTTCGCTCGCCCGTCGCAAGCACCCCATGGGACCGAACTCGCTGGACGCACTTTGCCGTCGTTACGGTATCGACAATTCCCACCGTACCAAGCACGGCGCTCTTCTCGACTCCGAGCTGCTCGCCGAAGTTTATATTGAAATGATCGGCGGGCGCCAGACGGCGCTCGGTTTCGGTTCCGCCGCCAAGCAGGAAACCATCATCGTCGAGGAAGACGTTGCGCTTGAGCCACTGCAAAGGCCGCGGGCTTTGCCCTCGAGGCTGGATGCGGAAACGGTCGCGGCCCATGGCAAACTCGTTCTCGGCATGGGTGACAAGGCGATTTGGAACCGTTACCAGAATTGATGCCTGTCCAGGCACCGGAAACGGTGCATGCCGTCAAAGAAAAACCCGGGCATGAACCCGGGTTTTGTTTTGTCTGAATTCTGCAGCGCAGAGCCGCGTCACTTAGTTCGGTACGGCCTGAACCTTGGCCTTTGCCTGTTCCTCGGCAACGCGCTGGGCGAACATCTGCGCAAAATCGATCGGATCGATCATCAGCGGCGGGAAACCGCCATTGCGGGTAACGTCCGCAATGATCTGGCGCGCGAAGGGGAACAGCAGGCGCGGGCATTCGATGAACAGCACCGGCAGCATATGTTCCTGCGGGAAGCCGGCGATGCGGAACACGCCGCCATAAACCAGCTCGGCCGCGAACAGCACCTTGTCGCCATCCTTGGCTTCAGCATTCAGCGTCAGCACAACATCGAAATCCGAACCCGAGATCGGGTTTGCATTGACGTTGACATTGATGTTGATCGACGGCGCATTGTCACGGGCCTGAAGCGAGCGAGGAGCACCCGGATTTTCGAAGGAAAGATCCTTGATGTACTGGGCAAGAATGTTGAGGGAAGGACTTACTGCGCCCTGTGCACCATTTTCAGCGGTCATTACATTTCCTCACGGCGTGAATTCGTGGAAGGCGGTCTATCATTTCGACCCGGGGCTTACAACCCTTCGTGATCGGGTCATCGCGATCCATTCCGCCCGGGATCAGGGTTTGGGCAGATCGCGATCATCCGGGTTGCGCGACCATGGCGAACCCTTTGGCTCTTCGCGATGAAACTCCTCCTCGTCGAGATCCACCACCTTCGAATTGCGCGCATGTCCCGGATCATTCCGAAAGCCGGAAAAATCACCGGGCTGAGGACCGGATTGCTGGCCGGATTGCCGAAACGAACCCGCAACGACGACGCGCGGCCCGAAGGCTTTCCAGAAAAAGCGCCGTACGGTGGGCGAGAGAAGCAGAAGGCCGAGAATGTCGGTAATGAAACCGGGGATGAAGAGCAGGATCCCGGCAACGACGCGCATGGCGCCATTTACCAGCTCATCCGCCGGCTGCGCACCGGTACGCCCCGCATCCTGAAGATTTCTCACCATGCCGATGCCGCCGAGCCGCAGGATGAGCAACCCCAGAAACGAGGTGAACAGGACGAGCGCCAATGTCAGCCACAGGCCTATCGCCTTGCCGACGATGATGAAACCGGCAATTTCGAGGATGGGCATCATCAGGATGACGATGGGGAGAAAGGAAAAACGCATCTTCTAGCCTTGCGTGTGCATCTCTGGCAGATTGCCGCTTCCCGGGACACCGATGATTGAATCTGCACATTTGAATGATGATAAGATGCAGACTATATGATGGTGTGGTTTTCGAATTTAAATGGCGGTTTTGGTAAAAGATGGGCTTCAGCGACTTTATCACATTGTTTTTTCTCGTTGCAGCGGTGCTGATCTTCTTTCAGCTGCGCAGTGTCCTCGGTCGCCGCACGGGCAATGAGAAGCCGCCATTCGACCCCTATAGCCCGCGAGATGTGGCCAAGGGTCCCGTTGCAGACGATAACAAGGTCGTGACCCTGCCGAGGCGCAGCGAGGGTGACGAAGAAAACCGTTTTGCCGAGGCGGATGCGCTTGCCCCCGTCGATACGCCGCTCAATGCGTCGCTGCGTGAGGTGATGACCAGGGACCCGTCCTTTGGGCCGAAGGAATTCCTGAACGGCGCCCGCATGGCCTATGAAATGATTGTCATGGGCTTTGCCGATGGCGACCGCAAGACGCTCAAGAACCTTTTGTCGAAGGAGGTTTTCGACGGTTTCGAGGCGGCCATTTCCGAGAGGGAAGGTCGTGGCGAAGTGGTGAAGTCCACCTTCGTGGGTATCGAGAAGGCAGATATCACCCAGGCCAGTGTGCGTGATTCTGAAGTGCAGATCACGCTGAGGATCGTCAGCCAGCTGATTTCGGCGACCTATGACAAGGATGGCAAGCTGGTGGATGGCGACCCGGATGCGGTTGCGGAGGTGGACGACATCTGGACCTTCTCGCGCGATATCCGCTCGCGCGATCCGAACTGGAAGCTGATCGCTACCGAATCCGAGCAATGACCGCGCCCTTTTCGATCGAAGAAGTTTCTTTCAGCGACCTGCCCGGATGGCGGCAAGACGATCCGGGCAAGCTTTTTCCGGCGATGGCGACAATCCTGTAGCATCTTCGGAATGCGAAACCCTACAGGACCGGCGCGCTCGGGGTCACGGCGGCGGAACTGGTCTCGCTTCTGGAAAGCGCAGAGAAAAACCAGACAAGCAGCCCGGAACAGGCGCGCCGGTTTTTTGAAACCAATTGCGTGCCTTTCAGGATTTCTCCAGCTCAGGGAAAAAGCGGTTTCGTGACCGCCTTTTACGAACCCGAGCTGGAAGTATCGTCCGAGCCCGACGACATCTGGCGTTATCCGATTTACCGCCGGCCCCCGGAGCTGGTGGATATCGACGACGCCAATCGTCCTGCCGGTTTCGATACGTCCTATGCTTTCGGCAGGCAGGATGAAAACGGTATTTCCTATTTTCCCGACCGCCGGGAGATCGATGAAGGGTATCTGGAGGGCAGGGGCCTTGAGATTGCCTGGGCAAGATCGAAGGTCGACCTGTTTTTCGTTCATGTGCAGGGTGCGGCGCGTCTGGTGTTTCCCGACGGCGCGGTGAAGCGCATCACCTATGCGGCCAAGGCCGGGCACGCTTTTTCGCCGATTGGCCGTCTGCTTCTCGATCGCGGGGAACTCGATCCGAAAACCGTGTCGATGCAGACGATCCGCAAATGGCTCGCTGACCATCCGGATGAGGTGGATGGGGTATTATGGCATAACCGCTCCTATATTTTTTTCCGGGAGGCGGATGTGGCCGATCAGGACATGGGGCCGGTTGCAGCTGCTAAGGTTCCGTTGGTCGCAGGGCGAGCGCTTGCGGTGGACAGGCTCATCCACACTTTCGGGCTTCCCTTCTTCATCCATGCGCCGTCGCTTACCCATCTCGATGACGGAAAACCTCTCGCGCGGCTGATGCTGGCGCTCGATACCGGCTCGGCCATCGTTGGCCCGGCGCGTGGCGATATTTTCACCGGCTCCGGTTTCGAAGCGGGAGAGCTGGCCGGTACCGTGCGCAATGAGGCCGATTTTTATATACTGATACCGCAGGTGGCTGCGCAGAGGTATAGGCGATGAAGAGCAGTCGCAAGCTCGGTAAGGAAGAGCGCATTCTGTGGGGAAAGGTCGCAAAAACCACGCGGCCGATCTCCGGCAGACTGGAAGACCTGCTGGCTTTCGATGACATAGAGGAGCCTCCGGTGGAGCCCGATGTTCCGCAGGCCGGCAAAGGCGCTTTTCCGCGCATGCTTTTGGAGCCGGCCGAGTCGTCGCCACCGGCTCCGGACAAGAAGCCGAAGATTCATCAGCCTATGGAAAAACCGGTCAAACGCAAGCTCACCCGTGGCCGGTTGCCGCTGGAAGGGCGGATAGATCTGCATGGCATGTTCCAGAGCGAAGCCCATGCGGTGCTGCTTGATTTTCTATTGCGCGCGCATGAACGCGGTCTGAGACACGTGCTCGTCATAACGGGTAAGGGCCGCTCCATCGGCAGCGACGGCGCGTTGAAAAGGGCAGTGCCCATGTGGTTTTCCAAGCCGGAATATCGCCACCTGATTTCATCCTATGAGGATGCATCCGCCAATCACGGCGGCGACGGCGCGCTTTATGTGCGGTTGGCGCGTCGGCGGGGTGAAAAGTCATGACGCCCTTTGCGGAGGCCGTGCGGCAACTTCGCGAGCGCAAGGGCGTGACGCAGAAGGAAATGGCCGCCGCAATCGGCGTATCGCCGGCCTATCTCTCGGCGCTGGAGCATGGCAAGCGCGGCAAGCCGAGCTTCGATCTCCTCCAGCGCATCGCCGGATATTTCAACATCATCTGGGATGAGGCGGAGGAATTGTTCTTTCTGGCCGGTTCTTCCGACCCGAAAGTGGTGATCGACACCATCGGCCTGCCGCCGCAATATACGGCTTTCGCCAACCGGCTGGCACGGGATATTCGCAAGCTGCCGCCGAGTGTGGTAGAGGAACTGTCAGCCGTGCTGCAAAAAAGCCGTTCTTGCGATTGAAACCCCTCTATCCCCTGCTTTATGCAGCATCCTGAAGCATGCGGCCTTTGGGATTGGGTGTAGAATTTCTATAGTCGCATGTCGGATTTGAGTGATTCGCTGGCTTCAGGCCCCCTCACTGGAAACCTGGCCCGAGAAAACTTTGGAAAGAGTATTTATGACCGAAACATCGTCAAGCGAAGTCGGCGCGAACGCGGAATATGGAGCCGATTCGATCAAGGTCCTCAAGGGCCTTGATGCCGTGCGCAAACGGCCCGGCATGTATATCGGCGATACCGATGACGGTTCCGGCCTGCACCACATGGTCTATGAAGTCGTCGACAACGCCATCGACGAGGCGCTTGCCGGTCATGCCGATCTGGTGACGGTGACGCTGAACGCCGATGGCTCCGTGACGGTGACGGATAACGGACGCGGCATTCCGACCGACATCCATTCTTCCGAAGGCGTTTCTGCCGCCGAAGTCATCATGACGCAGCTGCATGCGGGCGGTAAGTTCGACCAGAATTCCTATAAGGTCTCGGGCGGCCTGCATGGCGTGGGCGTGTCGGTGGTCAATGCGCTCTCCGTCTGGCTTAAACTCAGAATCCGCCGCAACGGCAAGCTGCACGAAATCGGCTTTACGCATGGCGTTGCCGATGCGCCGCTTTCCGTCATTGGCGAATATGAAGGGCGCTCCGGCACGGAAGTAACCTTCCTTGCAAGCCCTGAAACCTTCACCATGACGGACTACGATTACGGAACGCTGGAGCATCGCCTGCGCGAACTCGCATTCCTGAATTCCGGCGTCCGCATCCTGCTCACCGACAAGCGCCATTCCGATATCAAGCAGGAAGAGCTGCTGTATGATGGCGGTCTCGAAGCCTTCGTTCGTTATCTCGATCGTGCCAAGAAGCCGCTGGTGGACAAGCCAGTCGCCATCAAGGGCGAAAAGGACGGTATCACTGTCGAGGTCGCGCTGTGGTGGAACGATAGCTACCATGAAAACGTGCTGTGTTTTACCAACAACATTCCCCAGCGCGACGGCGGCACCCATATGGCCGGTTTCCGCGCGGCTCTGACCCGTCAGGTGACCTCCTATGCCGAAACCTCGGGCATCCTGAAAAAGGAAAAGGTGAGCCTGCAGGGTGAGGACTGCCGTGAAGGTCTGACGGCCATTCTTTCCGTCAAGGTTCCCGATCCCAAGTTTTCCTCGCAGACGAAAGACAAGCTCGTTTCGTCCGAAGTGCGTCCGGTCGTGGAAAGCCTTGTCAACGAAGCGCTCTCCACCTGGCTGGAAGAACACCCTTCCGACGCAAGAATCCTCGTCGGCAAGGTGGTGGAAGCGGCGGTCGCCCGCGAAGCTGCCCGCAAGGCGCGCGAACTGACGCGCCGCAAGGGTGCGCTCGATATCGCCTCTCTGCCCGGCAAGCTTGCGGACTGCTCCGAGCGCGATCCGGCGAAATCCGAACTCTTCCTCGTTGAGGGTGACTCCGCTGGCGGTTCGGCCAAGCAGGGCCGCTCGCGCGAAACCCAGGCGATCCTGCCGCTGCGTGGCAAAATCCTGAACGTCGAGCGCGCCCGTTTCGACAAGATGTTGTCCAGCCAGGAAATTGGCACGCTGATTACGGCGCTCGGTACCTCCATCGGCAAGGACGAGTTCAACGCCGACAAGCTGCGTTACCACAAGATCATCATCATGACGGATGCTGACGTCGACGGCGCCCATATCCGTACCCTGCTTCTGACCTTCTTCTTCCGCCAGATGCCGGAGCTGATCGAGCGTGGCCATCTCTATATCGCCCAGCCGCCGCTTTATAAGGTCACGCGTGGCAAATCCGTGCAGTACCTCAAAGATGAAAAGGCGCTGGAAGAATACCTTATTTCCATGGGTATCGAGGAAGCGTCGCTGACCCTCGGTTCTGGCGAAGTGCGTATCGGGGCCGATCTTCGTGAAGTCATTCTGGATGCGGTGCGCATGCGCTCGCTGATCGACGGTCTGCATTCGCGTTACAGCCGCTCGATCGTTGAACAGGCGGCAATAGCCGGCGCGCTGAACCCCGAGCTTTCGGCCGATGCTGCCCGCGCCGAGGAAACCGTTGCCGAAGTGGCGCGGCGTCTGGATATGATCGCGGAAGAAACCGAACGCGGCTGGTCCGGCACCGTACTGCAGGATGGCGGCTTGCGCTTCGAGCGCATGGTGCGCGGCGTCAAGGAAGTCTCGACGCTGGATATGGGCCTGCTCGGTTCGGCCGATGCCCGCCATATCGATCAGCTCGCAGCCCGCACGCGCGATATCTACGCTACGCCGCCGGTTCTGCAACGCAAGGATGGCACCATGGAATTGGCCGGTCCGCGAGCGCTTCTGGATGCAATTTTCGCCGCTGGGCGCAAGGGTCTTTCCATGCAGCGCTATAAGGGTCTTGGCGAAATGAATGCCGAGCAGCTCTGGGAAACGACGCTTGACGCCAATGTTCGCTCGCTGCTGCAGGTAAGGGTGAGTGACGCAACGGACGCCGACGGCCTGTTTGCCCGCCTGATGGGCGACGAGGTGGAGCCGCGCCGCGACTTCATTCAGGAAAATGCGCTAAGCGTCGCCAACCTCGACATTTAATCCTGTGGGGTGTTTCGCGTAACGATTCACGTGAAACGAAAATTTAACAAAAGGCCCGGCGGTCAATTTCCGCCGGGCCTTTTCTTATTCGGAGAACATCAATCACCCTTGCCGGTGAAGCGCCCTTCGAAGGCCACATCCGAAAGCGGCAGACGCTTGCTCGGCACTTCCCGCTCCGCCAGATCGTCAGGGAGAACGGACTTGTCGGTCAGCGTGCCGATGGCGACCGCGGCCTCCACCCTGTAGCCTTCCGGGATGTTCAGTTTTTCAACGATCTTGTCTTTCAATATGCCAGCCATGCCATGGGCGTGGTAACCGAGCAGGTGAGCCTGCATGGCAAGCGAAAACCAGGCAGCGCCGGCATCGAAGGAATGGGTCGCGGATGGTTTTTTCTCACCGTCGCGCGAGATGTTATAGTCGCGGGAAATGACAAACAGCAGCACGGAGGCGTTTTTTGCCCAGCGCTGGTTTCCCTCCATCAGCAGTTCCACGAAGAGCGGCCAGTCTTCGCTATCCTTGTGCGCATAGACAAACCGCCATGGCTGATAGTTGGAAGCAGACGGCGCCCAGTGTGCCGCATCCAGAATGGTCATCAGATGCTGGGACGGCATGGCATGGCCATCGAAGGCGCGCGGAGACCAGCGATCGAGGAAGAGGGGATCGACGGGATATTCTGATTGCCGGGAATTGCTGTTCGTCACGGGCCATGTCCTTTTGATTGACGGGAAGGAAAAGGTATTTTTCGAAACTTGGCGCAGTCAAGGGGTGACAAGTATGAATGCATCGTTCATATATGCATCACCTTGTCTGACAACCGGGAGAGAGTTCCATGAAATTGATGCGTGTCGGCCAGCCCGGCCAGGAAAAACCTGCAATCCTCGATGCGGAAGGAAAAGTCCGCGATCTGTCCGCCCATGTCAAAGACATTGGCGGCGAAGCCATTTCTCCCGAGGGCCTCAAGAAGATCGCCGCGATCGACCTCGGCACACTTCCGGTGCTGAACGAAGAGCGCATCGGCGCCTGCGTTGCCGGAACGGGAAAATTCATCTGCATCGGCCTCAACTTTTCCGACCATGCTGCCGAAACGGGTGCCACCGTACCGCCGGAACCGGTCATTTTCATGAAGGCGACCTCGGCCATCGTCGGCCCGAATGACAACGTCACCATTCCGCGCGGTTCTGAAAAGACCGACTGGGAAGTCGAGCTCGGCGTCGTCATCGGCAAGACCGCCAAATACGTCTCGGAAGCCGAGGCTCTCGATTACGTCGCGGGTTACTGCGTTTCGCATGATGTGTCCGAACGCGCCTTCCAGACGGAGCGTGCGGGGCAATGGACCAAGGGCAAGTCCTGCGACACATTCGGTCCCATCGGCCCCTGGCTGGTGACGAAGGACGAAATCACTGACCCGCAGAACCTCGGCATGTGGCTGAAGGTCAACGGCCAGACCATGCAGGACGGCTCCAGCAAGACAATGGTGTATGGCGTCGCCCACGTTGTCTCCTACCTCAGCCAGTTCATGTCGCTGCATCCCGGTGATGTCATTTCCACCGGCACCCCTCCTGGCGTTGGCATGGGCCTGAAGCCGCCGCGTTACCTGAAGGCTGGTGACGTCGTGGAACTCGGCATCGAGGGTCTCGGTTCCCAGAAGCAGACTTTCGTCGCCGACATCTGATCACCGGCAGGCATTCAACGAAAAGTGAGGCGCCGGCGGGAAACCGCCGGCGCCTTCGATTTTGTGCACCTGCGAAAAGCTGCTATGGTTGAAAAAAAGAGCGTGATCGCGAGGGAGGCGTCATCAGTGTTCTACCACCTCTATGAAATGAACCATGCGGCCATGGCGCCGCTGCGCGCCGGCGCCGACATGATGCGTCAGGCTTGCAACAATCCGCTCAACCCGCTTTCCAGCACGGCTTTCGGAAGAAGCCTCGATGCCGGTTTTGAGGTCTTTGAGCGCATGACGCGCCGTTACGCTAAACCGGAATTCGCTCTTTGCAGTACGATTGTCGATGGCCACACCGTCAATGTTGTCGAAGAGACCGTCTGGTCGCGTCCGTTCTGCAATCTGCTTCATTTCAAGAAAGAACTCGATCCAGCCCGCCAGTCCGATCCGAAGGTGCTGCTGGTGGCGCCGATGTCCGGCCACTACGCCACCCTGTTGCGGGGAACGGTGGAGGCCCTGCTGCCTTCGGCGGATATCTACATCACCGATTGGACCGACGCCCGCACCGTGCCGGTGAGTGAGGGCACCTTCGATCTCGATGATTACATCAGCTATGTCATCGAGATGCTGCGCGCGATCGGACCGGGGGCGCATGTGGTAGCCGTCTGTCAGCCATCCGTGCCAGTACTGGCCGCCGTTTCCCTGATGGAGGCTGATGGGGATAAATTCGCGCCGGCATCCATGACGCTGATGGGTGGTCCGATTGACACGCGCATCAATCCAACGGCTGTCAACGGTCTTGCCAAGGCGAAACCCATTGAATGGTTCCGCGACAATGTCGTCATGCAGGTGCCGTGGCCGCAGCCCGCTTTTGGCCGCAATGTCTATCCGGGCTTCCTGCAACTCTCCGGTTTCATGTCCATGAACCTCGACAAGCACATGACGGCGCACAAGGATTTTTACCTCAACCTCGTCAAGAATGACGGCGATTCCGCTGAAAAACACCGCGAATTTTACGACGAATATCTGGCCGTGATGGATCTGACGGCGGAGTTCTATCTGCAGACGGTGGAAACCGTCTTCATCGACCATGCGCTTCCGAAAGGGAACATGCTGCACCGGGGCAGGGCGGTCGATCCCGCAGCCATTCGCAACGTCGTATTGTTTACGGTGGAAGGTGAGAACGACGATATTTCCGGTGTCGGCCAGACAAAGGCGGCGCATGATCTCTGCCGGAACATCCCTGAAGACAAACGAGCCCATTACATGCAGCCCGATGTCGGGCACTACGGCGTCTTCAACGGTTCGCGCTTCCGCAAGGAAATCGTGCCGCGCATGCTGGATTTTATCCGCAAACATCAGACAGCTTAAGGACAAGACGGCCGGCCGTGCCGCGCATTTGCATGGCCAAGCGACGGACGAATCGGTTATGAAGAGTTCATGTTTTCGCTCCTCAGAAAATCCCTGAAATCGCCGGCCCCAAAGAAGGCGCTGCCCAGCCAGCGCACCGTCGCAGTGGCGGGCAGGCAGGTGCCGATTACGGTCAGGGAAAATCCGCGTGCCACGCGCATTACGCTGCGCATCGAACCCGGCGGCCGGGCGCTGAAGCTGACGATCCCGATGGGCCTGCATCACCGCCAGGTGGATGATTTTCTCGAGAGGCATCAGGGCTGGCTGGAAGGCAAGCTTGTGAAATTCAGCCCCGACGACGGTTTGCGTTCGGGTGCGACCATCGATATTCGTGGCATAGCCCACCGCATTGACCATACTGGCAGCCTGCGAGGGCTGACATATGTCACGAAAGACGCCGATGGGATGGCCGTTCTGAAGGTCAGCGGCGCGCCGGAACATCTGGGACGGCGGATAGCGACCTTCCTCAAGAAGGAAGCGAAGGCGGATCTGGAACGGCTTGTTGCTGTTCATGCACGCACCGCCGGCCGGCCGGTCCGCTCCATCAGCATGAAGGATACCCGCAGCCGGTGGGGCTCCTGTTCCCATGATGGAAATCTGAGCTTTTCCTGGCGCATCGTCATGGCCCCGGAAAAGGTCATCGACTATCTCGCCGCCCATGAGGTCGCGCATCTGAGGGAAATGAACCACGGCCCGAAATTTTGGGCATTGTGCGAAAAGCTCTGCCCGCACACGGAAGAAGCCAAGAGCTGGCTGAAACGCCATGGTTCCAAACTTCACGCCATCGATTTCGATTGAAACCGGCGGCGCGGATCGCCATCTGGATTCACGTGAAACATTCCATCGGGAATGGATGCGATTTGGCTCGACTCTTGTCGCATTTCATGTCAGGTCGCGGGTATGAAACCGGATATCAAGATTTGCGGATTGAAGACACCGGAAGCGCTCGAGCGCGCCGTCAGGCGTGGTGCGTCCCACGTCGGTTTTATTTTCTTTGAAAAAAGCCCGCGCAACATCGAGCCGGATCTTGCCGGCAGGCTGGCGGAAGGCGCTCGTGGCGCCGCCAAGGTGGTTGCCGTCACCGTCAATGCCGATAATGATTATCTCGATGAAATCGTCGATCTCGTCAAACCGGACATTCTGCAGCTGCATGGCAATGAAAGCCCGGAGCGGCTGCTGAACATCAAGGCGCTGTATGGCCTGCCTGTCATGAAGGCGATTTCCATTCGCGATGCTGCTGATCTTGCCAAAATCGACCCTTATATTGGAATAGCCGACCGTTTTCTGCTGGATGCCAAGGCGCCTGCCGGTTCCGAGCTTCCGGGCGGCAACGGCGTCTCCTTCGACTGGACCATCCTGCGATCACTTGACGGAAGTGTGGATTACATGCTTTCCGGGGGATTGAACAAGGACAATGTCGCCGAGGCGCTGGCGGAGACCAGGGCAAGCGGACTAGATTTATCGTCCGGTGTGGAAAGTGCGCCGGGCGTCAAGGATTTGTCCATGATCGACGCATTTTTCGATGTGGTGAATGATTGGTCGAAAGGCCCAAAGGGAGCTTGAAGTGAACGACGCGCCAACACCCAATTCTTTTCGCGCTGGTCCCGATGAGGACGGCCGTTTCGGCATTTACGGAGGTCGCTTCGTTGCCGAAACGCTGATGCCGCTCATTCTGGATTTGCAGGCGGAATGGGACAAGGCCAAGACCGATCCCGCGTTTCAGGCGGAACTCAAGCATCTCGGCGCACACTATACCGGCCGCCCGAGCCCGCTTTATTTTGCGGAACGCCTGACGGCGGAACTTGGCGGCGCCAAGATTTATTTCAAGCGCGAAGAGCTGAACCACACCGGCTCGCACAAGATCAACAATTGCCTCGGCCAGATCCTGCTTGCCAAGCGCATGGGCAAGACCCGTATCATCGCCGAAACCGGTGCCGGCCAGCACGGCGTTGCCTCGGCTACCGTCGCTGCACGCTTCGGTCTGCCCTGCGTCGTTTATATGGGCGCGACGGATGTTGCCCGTCAGGCCCCGAATGTGTTCCGCATGAAGCTCCTCGGTGCCGAGGTGAAGCCGGTCACGGCTGGCCATGGCACCCTGAAGGACGCCATGAACGAGGCCCTGCGCGACTGGGTCACCAATGTCGAGGACACCTATTATCTGATCGGCACTGCCGCCGGCCCGCATCCCTATCCGGAAATGGTCCGCGATTTCCAGGCCGTTATCGGCGAGGAAGCCAAGGCGCAGATGCTGGAGGCGGAAGGTCGCCTGCCGGATCTGGTTGTCGCGGCTGTCGGCGGCGGTTCGAACGCCATCGGCATCTTCCATCCTTTCCTCGATGACAAGAATGTCCGTATTATCGGCGTCGAAGCCGGCGGCAAGGGTCTTTCGGGTGATGAGCATTGCGCTTCCATCACCGCCGGTTCGCCGGGTGTGCTGCATGGCAACCGCACCTATCTGCTGCAGGATGAGGACGGTCAGATCAAGGAAGGCCATTCCATCTCCGCCGGCCTCGATTATCCCGGTATCGGCCCTGAACATTCCTGGCTGAACGATATTGGCCGCGTGGAATACGTGCCGATCATGGACCATGAGGCGCTGGACGCCTTCCAGATGCTGACGCGCCTTGAAGGCATCATTCCGGCTCTTGAGCCGAGCCATGCCCTGGCCGAGGTCATCAAGCGCGCACCGAAGATGGGCAAGGATGAAATCATCCTGATGAACCTCTCCGGTCGCGGCGACAAGGATGTCCACACCGTCAGCAAGTTCCTTGGAATGGATGTATAAGATCATGACTGCACGTATGGACAAGCGCTTTGCCGATCTGCGCGCTGAAAATCGCCCGGCCCTGATTACCTATTTCATGGGAGGCGACCCGGATTTCGCAACCTCGCTCGGCATCATGAAAGCGCTGCCGGAAGCCGGTGCCGACGTCATCGAACTCGGCATGCCCTTTTCCGACCCGATGGCGGATGGCCCGGCCATTCAGCTGGCCGGTCAGCGCGCGCTGAAAGGCGGCCAGACGCTGAAAACCACGCTCGATCTCGCTCGCGAGTTCCGCAAGGGAGATGACGCGACGCCGATCGTGATGATGGGCTACTACAATCCGATCTATATCTACGGCGTCGAAAAATTTCTGGACGACGCAATCGCCGCCGGCATCGATGGCCTGATCGTTGTCGATCTGCCGCCGGAAATGGACGATGAACTCTGCATCCCCGCTCTTGCGCGCGGCATCAACTTCATCCGTCTGGCGACGCCAACGACGGATGGCAAGCGCCTGCCTGCCGTCCTTAAAAATACCTCAGGTTTCGTTTATTACGTCTCGATGAACGGTATCACCGGTTCAGCACTTCCCGATCCCTCGTTGATCTCGGGTGCTGTCGGTCGTATCAAGGCGCATACGGAACTGCCGGTCTGTGTCGGTTTCGGTGTCAAAACGGCGGATCATGCAAAAGCGATCGGTGCCGTTGCGGATGGCGTTGTGGTCGGTTCGGCCATCGTCAACCAGATTGCGGGCAGCCTGACCAGGGACGGGCAGGCGACCGCCGATACCGTACCGGCCGTTACGACGCTGGTAAAAGGACTTTCAACGGGCGTGCGTGCATCGCGCCTTGCCGCTGCGGAATAAGCGCGCGGCCCAGTCAGGAGTAGTCAGTTGAACTGGATCACCAATTACGTACGGCCCCGGATCAATTCCATGCTTGGCCGCCGCCCGGAGGTTCCGGAGAACCTGTGGATCAAGTGCCCGGAAACGGGCGAGATGGTCTTCCATAAGGATCTGGAAGACAACAAGTGGGTCATCCCGGCTTCCGGCTACCATATGAAGATGCCGGCCAAGGCACGTCTTGCCGATCTTTTCGATGGCGGTATCTATGAAGCACTGCCGCAGCCGAAGGTAGCGCAGGACCCCTTGAAGTTCCGCGATTCCAAAAAATACACCGACCGCCTGCGCGACAGCCGCACGAAGACCGAGCAGGAAGACACGATCCTTGCCGGCGTCGGCCTCCTGAAAGGCCTGAAGATCGTCGCCGTCGTGCATGAATTCCAGTTCATGGGCGGTTCGCTGGGCATTGCCGCCGGCGAAGCGATCGTGAAGGCCTTCGAGCGTGCCATTTCCGAGCGTTGCCCGCTCGTGATGTTCCCGGCCTCGGGCGGTGCGCGCATGCAGGAAGGCATTCTGTCGCTGATGCAGCTGCCGCGCACCACGGTTGCGGTGAACATGCTGAAAGAAGCGGGAATGCCTTACATCGTGGTTCTGACGAACCCGACGACCGGCGGCGTCACGGCCTCCTACGCCATGTTGGGCGATGTGCATATCGCCGAGCCGGGTGCCGAGATTTGCTTCGCAGGCAAGCGCGTGATCGAGCAGACCATTCGCGAAAAGCTCCCCGAAGGCTTCCAGACTTCGGAGTACCTGCTGGAGCACGGCATGGTGGACATGGTGATCGACCGCCGCGAAATTCCCGACACGCTGGCCAATCTGCTCAAGATCATGACCAAAGCGCCTGCTGACAACGCAAATGCTGTCGTACCGCTGGCCGCTTCGGCCTGAGGAAAAAAATATGTCGCCCGGAGGCATAAACTGCCTTCGGGATGATGCTATACGTTGCATGATTTCATCTTTGGTGCGGCGGACAAATGGCAAGCAAAACGCCTGAAAGGCGAACGGAAGACATGACGAAGCCCGCGATCGGTGAGGCCGAGAAGATCATTGAAGAGCTGATGCAGCTCCACCCCAAGGGGTTCGATCTTTCGCTCGACAGAATTTCCCGTCTTCTTGAAAAACTCGGCAATCCCCAGAACAGAATGCCACCTGTTATCCATGTTGCTGGCACCAATGGTAAGGGTTCCGTCACGGCCTTTTGCCGAGCACTTCTGGAGGCGGCAGGCCTTTCCGTGCACGTCCATACCTCTCCACATCTGGTGAACTGGCACGAACGTTATCGTATCGGCGTTTACGGGGAAATGGGCCGTTATGTCGAGGATGCTGTCTTTGCGGATGCGTTGCGCCGTATTGAAGCTGCCAATGCAGGCCAGACGATCACGGTTTTCGAAATCCTGACTGCCGCGATGTTCGTGCTTTTTGCGGAACAGCCCGCCGATGCAGCCGTCGTGGAGGTTGGTCTGGGTGGGCGTTTCGATGCGACCAATGTGATCAACAATCCGGCCGTCTCCGTCATCATGCCGATTTCGTTGGATCATCAGGCCTATCTTGGTGATCGGGTGGAGCTGATCGCCGCCGAAAAGGCAGGCATCATGAAGTCCGGTTCCCCCGTCGTCATAGGCCATCAGGAATATGATGCGGCGCTCGAAACGCTTGTCACCACGGCGGAGCGGCTCGGTTGCCCGGTCTCGGTCTATGGGCAGGATTTTTCCGCCCATGAAGAATTCGGCCGCATGGTCTATCAGGATGAGTTCGGCCTGGCCGATGCGCCGCTGCCGCGTCTTCCCGGCCGCCATCAGCTTGCCAATGCCGCCGCCGCGATCCGCGCCGTGAAGGCCGCCGGTTTCGAGGTGACGGAACGGATGATCGAAAAAGCCATGACCTCCGTGGAATGGCCCGGCCGTCTGCAGCGGATCCTGACCGGCAAAATCGCTGAAATGGCCCCAAAGGATTCGGAAATCTGGATCGATGGCGGCCATAACCCCGGCGCGGGCGAAGTCATTGCCGAAGCGATGGCCGGCTTTGAGGAAAAGACGCCACGCCCGCTGTTCATCATTGCAGGCATGATCAATACCAAGGATCCGGTCGGCTATTTCAAGGCCTTCGCCGATATTGCCGAATATGTCTTCACCGTCCCGATTGGCGGCACGGATGCGGCGATTGATCCCGTTGTACTTGCCCATGCGGCCTTCGATGCCGGTCTCGTGGCGGCCCCCACCTCGTCTCTCACGCATGCGCTGGAAGAGCTGTCGCGCCGCTTCGACCCCGAAGGACCGGCGCCGCGCATCCTGATCGGCGGCTCGCTTTATCTTGCCGGCAACGCGCTCGCCTTCAACGGCACCGTTCCTCAATAAAAAAGCCCGGCATCGCTGCCGGGCTTTTTTCATTCCACTGATATTGCTTATGCGGCGCCCGAAATCCAGGCGGACAGCGCTGTCTTGGGAGCAGCGCCAACCTTGATGTCGGCCACTTCGCCGCCCTTGAACATGGCGAGCGTCGGGATGGAGCGCACGCCGAACTGGGCAGCCAGTTCCGGGTTTTCGTCGATGTTGAGCTTCGCGACCTTGACCTTGCCGGCAAGCTCGGACGAAATTTCCTCAAGGCTCGGCGCGATCATCTTGCACGGGCCGCACCATTCGGCCCAGAAATCCACCACGACGGGTTCGGCGGATTCGAGGACTTCGGACTGGAAGTTGGCGGCATCGACTTTTACGGTAGCCATATCTGGCTCTCCTTTCAGCTAAACTTTTCCGCTATCGATGTGATGCGGGCGCGTCGGAATTTCAATGCCCCGGTATCTCACTTTGTCTTTATTGCGGCAAGGGCCTGCGACATTGCATCATTGTCAACCCGCACAAAAGCGGCATTTTCCGTATAGATCAGCGCGCAGACGAATTCCTTGCCCGGATAGAGCGGTGCAAGAATTTCGCGATAGATGGCAAGCTGCGCGGTGTGGGAGAAAGGTATCTCGCGTGCCGTACGCGGCGGAACCCGGTTCGTCTTGTAGTCTACCAGAATAACGCGATCACCGTCCACCGCCAGCCGGTCGACACGGCCGGAGACGGCATAGTGCTGCCGGCCGATGGTCATCGTGCCCATGATGGAGATTTCCGCGCGGCTGTTGGCGGAAAAGGCCGGTTGCACCGCCGGTTCGGAGATGACCCGCAGAACCGCGCGGATCAAATGCTCACGTTCGGCCGTAGGCCAGAAACGGGCCGCTCGCTCCGCATAGCGGCGGGCAGCCTCCTCCCGCTCCGCCTCGGCAAAATCCGGCAGTGCCTGCAACATGCGATGCACCAGCCGGCCACGCTGCAGCGCCAGCGAAGAGACATCGGCCTTCTCGCCGAAAAGCGGCGAACGCACGGCAAGATCATCCGCACCATCATCGATGATAGTACCTGCTCCGGAAGGGCTGAGCGGCCTTGGCAAGGAGGGCAGGGCAGGCAGGGGGGCAAGCAGCCCGGCCGGAAGAGTATGTTCTTCGTCCTGTTGCTTTTCCGGCAGCCTTTGCGGGAGAGATGTCGCGCGAGCCTCGGATTTACGCCAGACAAGCCCCTGCCATTCCTCGCCATCGGCCGTGAAAAGCTGCGGCTTGCAATGGTCTTCATTGTTGGCAAGCGCCGCCTTGACGATGGCATGCCAACATTCGGGGTTTTCCTTCTGGCCGCGATAACCGCAGACGACGAGGTGATCGGCGGCGCGCGTCATCGCCACATAAAGCAGCCGTCGATATTCGTCTTCGGCGGCCGTCTTCAGCCGTTCCTCGTCGGAGCGAATGAGATGGTTGGAAAAGCCGCTGCCGGGCAGCCAGACCGGGAAGGCGTCCTCACCCGCTTCGACGAAGCGCAGTTTCGGTACATGGCTGTGATTGAAGGCTTTCGAACCGCCATCGACGACAAAAACCACCGGCGCTTCCAGGCCCTTGGAGGCGTGCACGGTCATGATACGTACTTCGCCACGATCCTTGTCCTGCTCGCGTTTCACCTCCGGTGAATCGGTTTCCAGAACGGAGAGAAAGGCCTGAAGGCCGGGCAGACCGGTCCTCTCGTGATCCAGCGCAAAGGACAGGAACTCATCCAGAACGTCGCTCGCCTCATTGCCAAGCCGGCCGAGAAATTTTTTGCGCCCGTCATGCAGGGTCAGGACCGCCGCAAAGAAATCATGCACGGTGGCCGTTTTAGAAAGCGCGATGAAACCTTCCAGCTTGGCGGTAACGGCGGAAAGATTACTATTCTCTTCCTGCGAAAGGATTTGCAGCCGTTTCCAGACGCTTTCCGTTTCCGATCGTATGGCGGCGATGTTGAAAACGTCATCTTCGGTCAGGTTGAAAAGCGGGCTCTTCAACAATGCGGCGAGCGAAAGATCGTCTTCGGGCAGGACAACGAAATGTCCGAGCGCCAGAAGGTCCTGCACGGCAATGTGGTCGGTCAGGCGAAGGCGGTCGGCGCCGGCAACGGGAATATTCTTGCGTCGTTTCAGCTCGCGCGTCAGCGCATTGACAAAGGCATGACGTTTTCTGACGAGAACCAGAATGTCGCCTGGCTCCACGGCGCGCTCGACGCCCTTTTCGATGATGGTCTCGCTTCCGATCATATCGGCGATGCGCGCGGCGATCCGGCGGGCGACGATGATGGCCGGCGCGCTTTCCCGCAGCGCATCGAAGGGCGCTGTCCAATCCTCTTCGTCTTCGGCGGTTTCCGGCGCCACCATGTCCCACACCTCCACGGTGCCGGGATGGCCGGCACGGTTGGATCGGTGCTCCACCGGCTCGTTATCGGCACTGAGGCCGCTGGCGTTATTCGGGTCTGAAAAGACCTGATCGACGGCGGCCAGAACATCCTCCGTGGACCGGAAAGAAAGCGGCAGGCGGATACGGTGAAAGGCCTGATCGACGGAATCGACGCGCTTTTTGGTCTCTTCGCGCTCCTGCGAAAACCGTTCCGGCCGGGCGCCCTGGAATGAATAGATCGACTGTTTTTCATCGCCCACGGCAAAAAGCGTGCGCCGCCCCAGGCGGGCGCTCTCGCCGGTGAAGAAATCCGCCGCCAGCGACTGGATGATCGACCATTGCACCGGGCTGGTATCCTGCGCCTCATCGACGAGAATATGGTCGATGCCCTGATCCAGCTTGTAGTGCACCCAGGCGCCGGCCGTATCGCGGTTGAGAAGGTTGGCCGCGCGCTCGATCAAGTCTTCGAAATCGAGCTGGCTTCGCTGTTTCTTCAGGTCTTCGAAATCGCCGATCAGCCTTTCGGCCAGAACAAGGGCGCATTTTGTCGCCGCCAGCATCCGCACCAGACGATATCGGTTGCGGCAGGAAACGACATGGTCCCGCGCCAGCGTCAGCGCATCGAGAAGTTCGGGGGCGGATTTCTGCATGCCCTTGTTGATGACATAGGCATCCGATTTCTTTTCGCCCTTGGCTGTCAGCAGTGCCGCTTCGATGAATTCCATCCGCCGCACGGGGTCCGACTGTCGTTTTGCCTCCCTGAGCGCATAAGCGACATCGATGACGCGTGATCCACCCACCTCGTCGGCAAGGGCGAGATACGTATCGAGCGCAAGGCCTGAGAGGCCGGGCAGAGGCCAGAAGGCGGCTGCCGCGGTTTCTTCGGTTTCCCCGTCTGCGATCTGCATCGCCTGCCGCAACCGCGCATCGATGCCGCCCGACTGTTTGGCGTCCAGAAGAAAGGCGCGAAGGGCGCTGCGATTGGCGATGATGGCGGAAAGCAGCGATTCCAGTCCGCTTTCGTCGGCGAGATCGAGCACATAAGCGAGCGATTGCGCCAGCTCCGCGTCCCGTTCCGTCGAAACCGCCGTTAGAAGCGAACGGCGTGCTTCGGCGAGCAGCGTGGTTGCGGCGCGGTCGTCAAGAACGGAGAAATGGCCGGCGACATTGGCTTCCAGCGGGAACTGATGCAGCAACGCCTCGCAGAAGGCGTGGATCGTCTGGATTTTCAACCCGCCCGGCGTTTCCAGCGCCTTGGCAAACAGCCTGCGCGCTTCGGCAAGCTTGATGCGATCCGGCGCCTTGCCTTCGATGGCGGCGATGCGGTCCTTGAGGTCGGAATCCGGCAAAGTAGCCCATTCCGCCAGACGGTCGAATACGCGGCTGGACATTTCCGACGCCGCGGCCTTTGTATAGGTAAGGCACAAAATTGCCGAAGGTCTACATCCGGCCAGTAGCAGGCGGATGACGCGTTGGGTCAGAACATGGGTCTTGCCGGAGCCGGCATTGGCCGACACCCAGGCAGAGCTTGCGGGATCGGAGGCAAGCCGCTGCCGGGCGCTGGTCCAGTCGATCCAGCTCTCAGGCGTATCGGCGGCGGGGCCGGCATCGAAGGGATCAATCGTCATCGCCGTCTCCCGGTTCTGCCGTCGACCATTCCGAAACGCGGGCGAGGTGGTCATATTCCCCGCCATAGGATTGTTGCTCTTCCGGCACGAGGCGGGAGGCGAAGCCGTTTTCGCCGTCACGCAGGGAATGAACGAATTTGGTGAGCTGTTCGATCGATTCCGTCGCGAGCTCAATCGCCGATTTCGGCGGTCTTTTGCCGCTTCGGCTGGAATGTTCGTTATTGACCTGATCGGCAAAAAAACGCTCGCCAGGCCGCAGGCGAACATAGATCAGGTTTTCAGGTTTGGGCGAACCGGCTTCGCGGAAGGCACCGCGCATCAGTGCCGCCGCCTCCAGCGCAAGCTGCGGGTCGAGCAGCGCGCGCGCCTGATTGACGGAAGGCGCAAGCCCCGTCTTGTAGTCGATAATATCCGCCTGACCGTTTGTCTTGATGTCGATGCGGTCGGCGATCCCCGTCAGCCTTATGCCCGCCTCGACGATTTCCTGCCCGGCGCGAGCCTCGTAGAAGCTGTGGCGAATGGATGGATGACGTTCTTTTTCCCAGTCGATAAATGCGCGCGCTACCGCTGCAAAACGCGGCCGCCAGATGACATCCACATGGGGAGGCAGGTTTTCCGCATCGAAACATTCGTCGAGAATGCGCTGCATGGCCGAAAGCGAGGCCGGTGTTCCGGGAACATGTCCCTCACGGGAATAGCGCTCGATGATCGCGTGATAGAGCGTGCCGCGATCTGCGGCGTTCGGATCGCGATTGAAGGGGTCGAGCGGGTCCAGCTTCAGGATGCGCCGCGCATAGATCGAATAGGGATCGCGGCGCAGGCGCCCCACTTCGCTGAAGGAATAGCGCGTCGGCTGCAACGCGGCTGGCGGTTTCGGGGCAGGGCGCTTTGCCGCTTCCTGATCGATACTTTCGTCCATCAATTCCGCCCAATGGCGATAGGTCTCGCCGCGCTTCCTCAGTCTATCGGCAAAATCCTCGCCGCCCAACGCGAGAAGACGCTGCAGCCAGCGTGAGGCGACAGCGGGCGTTGAGCCCTGCCTCAGCGCGCGGGTGTAAAAAATCTGTCGGGTGCCATTTGCCATCTCGAAATCATGCGCAAGCTGACCGATACGTCGTTCAGGCGGTTCGAGGCCAATGGCGGTCTTCATGGTGCGGGACAGGAATGGATTATTCGCCGTCTGGCCCGGCCAGAGCCCTTCATTGAGACCACCGATGACAACGGTATCGACGCTTTGCAGCCGTGCCTCGAGCGCGCCGAAGATGAAAATGCGCGGATGACGCATCGATCTTGGCTTGATCGATTCACCGGCTACCAGTGCCGCAAAAATATCGATCCATTGCGGTCCATCCGCATCGAGGATTTCGCCGCTTTCCATCAGCTCGCCGAACAGCTCGGAAAGCTTGTCTCCCGCTTCACCGGACCAGAGCGCGGCAAGATCGCTGTTTTCATCCGCGCAGATGGCTTCGATCACGCGACCCGTCCGCTCCGCCCAAACGGACAGCGGCAACTTATCGGTGAAGGCGCGGCCGGATCGATCTTTGCGGACAAAGGCGGAACCGAGCGGCTCGGTGGCAACGACAATCCGCTGTGCCAGGTCGCGCGCAGCCTCCGCGCTTGCCTCCGGCAGCGCCAGCCGCCAGGCAGGTGGGTGCCGGTCGTCGCGCTGCGCCAGAAGCTGCGCCTCCAGAACCGCTTCCAGATTGCCGATTTCGGTCTCCACACGGCCGCCGCGCAGCGCGATCAACTCCAGCGCTTTGGAGGCTTTCGCGAAAGCTTCATCGGAAAGCCCGAAGCGGCTAAGCGGATGTTTAAGAAGGGAAATGATCGGCACCGGGTCGCCGGGCCTCAGGATCGCTTCCAGCGCCAGTTGCGTCAGCCCCGCTTGTGGGGTGGCGGAGAGCGGCGTACCGGCCGAGTCGTCTGCTTCGATGCCGAAGCGCTGCAACTCCGTTGCCACGCGCCGCGCCAGCCCGCGGTCCGGTGTTATCAGCGCTGCCTGCGACGGACGCCCAGCGCCAGGCGCTTCAAGCGCAAGCCGCAAAGCCACCGCGATGGCTGTTGCCTCCTCGCGCTCATTGGCGGCTTCTATCAGCGTGGCCGTTGCGAAGGCGTCGTCGAAAAAGCCGGGTTGCCTGTCCTCGCGCCAGCGATTCCAGCCGCTGGTGGATTTGGCTGGCGCGAGTGCGGCCGAAAACACGGCTGCGCGCTTTTCCAGATCGCCATCGATGGCGCCGATCTGAACCACATCGTTGCGCAGGATGCCGAGCTTCTGCAACAGCATATAAAGCCCATATTGCGAGTGGGTGCGGCTCGAAGGATCGGTAGGGTCCTCGGCGATTGCCTCCCACTGCTCCTCCGGCATGGCGAGATCTAGCCCCGGAAGCACGACGGTGCCCTGGGGCAGGGCCGCAACGGCGGCGATAAGATCGGCTGCGGCAGGAATGGAACCCGTCGACCCGGCGACGATGATTGGTCCCGTATCCGGCAAATTGGCAAGCCGGTTCGCTTCCGCCCGCAGGATGGCGTTGCGATGCCGGCCGGCCGAGGAACGGTTGAGTTCGGCAAGCCGCGCCGGCCAGAAGACGCTGGCGATGCGCAGGAAATCCGCCGTCAGTTGCCACCATTGGGCGTGATCGCCAGTATCGAGATGCTGAAGCGCTTCCCAGTCCTTTTCTTCCGTATCCATTGCATCGATCACCTCGCCAAGCGCACGCGCCAGCCATATGGCGTCTGCGGGGCTGGCGGGGGCGACAAGCGGCGAATCGGAATGGATGGCCCGGATGGCATCCGGCAGGCTGTTGCGCCAGGCGAGAATAAGACGCGCCAGCTCGATCAGTCGGCCGGTGCCGGAAATCGGCGGCGCCAGATCCATGATTTCAGGATTTTCGATCTCGAAAAAGCCGCTGTCGTCATCCGTTTCGCCCAAGGGGCGGATCAGCGGCAGAATGGCGGACCGGCCGCCCAGAAGATCGACGAATTCGGAGCGCAGCACACGGGCGGAGCGGCGCGTCGGCACGTAGATCGTCACCTTGGCAAGCGAGAGCGGATCGGCCGGGTCGTATTTATAGCCGGCTGTCAGTGTCCCGTCACACAGCGTTTCCGCGAGCGTCTTGAGGAACGGTGTTCCCGCAGCGATCGTCAGAACGCGCTTTGCGTGGTGGGTGAGCGTCATGCAGAGCGTTTTTCCCTGAATTGGCGGATGATGCTTTCAGCATCGTCTATCGCATCCGGCGTGCCGACAGTGATCCAGTGGCCATCCAGAGAAAGCCCGAAAAGCCGGTCTCTTTCAATGGCGCGGTCGAAATAGATATTGAGGTTGAAGGCATCCGCCGGCGCATCGTCCAGCAGCCGCGAATCCATGGCGATGGCTCCGGCATAAACCACGGGGTTCGGATCGCCATCGCGATACCGCGTCAGTTTTCCATCGGCGGAGAGGTTGAAATCCCGCTTGCCATTGTGCCCGGTGGTGCGGTCCATATCGACGCAGAGCAGCGCCATGTCCATTCGGGTCGGGTCGAAGAATTGCGCAAGCTTGCGCAGGTTGCTGACCGCATTCAGCTGCTCGCCAATCCAGAAGAGATCGGCATTCATGACGAAGACCGGGCCGGGTTCAAGAAGCTTCAGGCCCTTGGCGAGACCGCCGCCGGAATTCATCAGTTGCGTCCGCTCGTCGGAAATCAGGATTTCGGCGTCGGTGCGCTGCTCAAGATGGGCGACCATCTGTTCCGCGTGGTGGTGCACATTGACGACAATGGTTTCCGCACCGGCTTCGACAAGCGCGTCGAGCGCATAATCGATCATCGGCTTGCCCGCGATCTGGACGAGCGGCTTCGGTATCGTATCCGTGATCGGGCGCATCCGCGTGCCAAGCCCGGCGGCCAGCACCATCGCATTTTTAATCGTCATCGTGGTCAACCGTCTTTCAGTCGTCGAATTCCATGCCCATGCGCAGGCACCAGTCTTTGAGCGGTGCGAGTTCCGGATGCGAAAGCGCTGCACTGAGATAGCGGAACGTCCTCGGCATATGTTTCATATAACCGGGTTTTCCGTCTCGTTCCAACAGCCTCACCCAGATACCGGCGAGCTTGCAGTTGCGTTGCGCCGACATGATGGCGAAAGCCTTGAGGAAAAGAGCCTCATCGAAAGAGGGCGCGCTTCTCCTGCTGTCGAGATAGTGCGAAAGCAGGCGCGCTTGCAATTCGGGTGAGATGGTGACACGGGCGTCCTGCACGATGGAGGCAAGATCGTAAGCGCTCGGGCCGATCATCGCGTCCTGATAATCGATCAGGCCGACCTGCCGGATGCCGTTATTCTGCGCCTGCCACAGAATATTTGGCGAATGGAAATCGCGCAGCAGAAGGCCGGTTTCGCAGCCAGCGAGCGCGTCGATCAGCCTGTCCCACAGGGCGTAATAGTCGTACTTCTCGCCATCGGAGAGCTGTGTGCCGCGTTTGTAGGGCAGATACCACTCCACCAGCAACGATACTTCAATTTTCATCGCCTGTCGGTCGAACGGGGGAACCTCATAGGCGCTGCCGTCACCCACCGGCAGCAGGCCAGGTCGCGGGGCCTGATGGAGTGCGGCAAGGCAGGCGACGCTTTGCAGATAGCGGTCCTCTATCGGCGTTCCGTCAGGCGCAAGTACGCCATCCCGCCCCAGATCCTCCAGCAATAGAATACCCTGATCGATATCTGCCGCCAGAATCTCAGGGGCGCAAAGGCCGTTGTTTCGAAGATAGTTGCCGATCGCAACGAAGGAGCGGGCGTCCTGGGCAAGATGGGCGATTTCCGCGTAGGTCTTGCCGTCCGCAATGATTGCACCCTTGAGGGGACGTCGCCAATCCATAAGGATAAGGTCCGGGCCGTCAGTGAAAACGGTCTCATACGCGCGTGTTGAGGCGTCACCGCTGAGAAAACGCCGGGCCGCGTCGCCCCTGCCATTTTTTGCGAGAAACGCGCGGATGGCGAAAACCCGTTCAAGTCGTGCTTTCAGCTTTGCCGGAGCCTCGATGGAGGCGAGCCGCCCTTCGCCGGAATGCGTCAGCCGGAGCGTGACGGTCTGCTCCGGCGGCAGGATCTCGGCGGCCATATCCGGCCATTCGATCAGGCAGATGCCATCCTCCAGCATCTCATCGATGCCGAGTTCGTCCAGTTCCGAAACATCCGAAAGCCGGTAGAGATCGAGATGGGCGACTGGAATACGGGCGGCATAGGTCTGGACGATCGTGAAGGTGGGGCTCGGAACTTCAAGATCCGGCTCGTCCGCCATTGCCCGGATGAAGGCGCGGGCAAGCGTCGATTTGCCGGCGCCGAGATCGCCGATCAGGGCCAGACAATCGCCGGGTTTCAAAGCCAGCGCGAGGTCTTCACCGAGCCTGATGGTGTCCTTTTCTCCCGCAAGGGGAATGGTGATCGGCAAGATGTCTTCGCTCATTCTGCGGCGATGGAATGCGGCCGTGTGCCGGAAGGAATGCGGCAGGTGACGATAGTGCCGTTGCCGGGGCGGCTGTCGATGCTGACCGTGCCATGATGCAGGCTGACGAAGCTTTCGACGATGGAAAGGCCAAGCCCCGCACCGGTTCGCCGCCCGCCATTGCCGCGCGTCGCGAAGCGGTCGAACACGCTCTTCAGCATGTCCTCAGGAATGCCCGGACCCTTATCCGCCACGGAGAACACGAAGTCGCCTTCGCTACGCTGGCAGGAAAGCTGCACGGAGGAACCTTCGGGTGCGAAATTGATCGCATTGGTCAGGAGCTTGATGAGAATCTGCTTCAGCCGCTGATGATCGGCCACCAGACTGCCGAGATGGGCGGGTGCAACGATCTCGAGCGAAATTCCGCTCTCCTGCAGCCGGTCGGCGATCTGCACCGAAACGTCTTCAAGCAATTCGTTCAGATCGTTTTCCGAATAATTGAGCTGCATGATGCCGGCATCGACGGTCGCGAGATCGAGAATATCGTTGACGATGGTCAGGAGCACCGAGGACGAGGTGGAAATATGGTCGAGATATTCCGCCTGCCGTTCCGTCAATTGGCCGATGCCGGGTGTCTTGAGGAGATCGGTGAAGCCGATGATATTCGTCAGCGGTGAGCGCAGCTCGTAGGAAACATGCTGCACGAAATCGTTCTTAAGCTCGTCGGCCTTCAGAAGCGCATCGTTCTTTTCTTTCAGCGCCCGCTCGGCCCGCACGCTGTCGGTCATGTTGACGAAGGTCAGCATGGTCTGCGCGTCCGGCAGCGGAATGATGGCGTAGTCGAGCACGAGGCCGGAAAGCAGTTCCAGCGTGCCCTGCCGCGACGGCCGCTCATCGTCGAAGCTGGTAATGAACTGGCTGAAGGCGCGCCAGCCGTCCGGCCTGTCATAGGATTGCGTGCAGGCGGTTTCTATGGCGCGGATATGGGTGCCGGTCTCAGCCTGTTCCGCAGTCACGCCCCAGAGCGCCCGGAATGCCGGGTTGGACAGGCGAATGCGCCCATCGGCGCCGAACACGGCCACACCTTCGGCCAGATGGTCGATGGTTTCGCCCTGCACCTTTACCAGCGTGTTGTAGCGCATCTGCAGATCGACCTGCTCGGTCAGGTTCTCGAAGACCCAGGTCGCGCCGCCCTGCGGATGGGCAGTTGCGATGACCCGAAGCGTCTGGCCGTTCGGCAGGTGCCAGAGATCAGTCTTGGTATCCAGCGAACGGTAGACGGAAAGCGCCGTCTCCTTCCAGTTCTTCCAGTTCAGCTGCTCCGGCAATTTGCCGGCGGTGCGCAGCCTGTCCAGAAGCTCGGAATTGTCAGGGCTGGATTCGAGGAAAACGAGATCGAGACCCCAGAGAGCCGCAAAAGCCTGATTGTAGAATTGCAGCCGCTGCCGGCCGTCGAAAATGGCGACAGGCGTTGCCAGATGATCGAGCGTTTCGGCGTGGCTTTTCAGAACCCGCTTGAGTTCTTCGCCGATGGTCTCGGCCTCGGTGGCATCGATGGCGATGCCGGCGGACCCACCCGCTGTCTTGATGTCGACAACGTCAAAGAAGGTGCGGTTTCCGGAAACCACCGTCGAAATACGGTCGTGATAGGGCGATTCCGGTGTCGCGGCCGCGCGTATCTTCTGCCGGGTAACCGTGTTCAGAAGTTCGCGTTTTTCATGAACGGCCTGTTCGGTGTCACGGGCATCCACCGCCTGGGCATAGGCGTGGTTGACCCAGATGAGGTCGCCTTCGCCATTGCGCCGCCAGACTGGCTGCTCAATGGAATCGAGAAGTTCCTGAAAGGTCGAGACGGAAGCGATCAGGCGCTCGCGCTCCACCTGCAATTCCGCGAGTTCGGCGCGCAAATTGTTGAGCGCGATGAAACGCGCAAAGGCATTGCCCCCGGAAACCCGGCCCTGCACTTCGATGACTTCACCGCGCTGCGTCTCGATGGTCAGGTCGAAACTCTGGGCATGGCTGCGGAGTTTTTCGATGGATTTTTCAAGCTGGCTTGCGGATGCCGGCTTCAGCCAGCGGCCAAAGGCCAGAAAATCGTGATCCGCCTGCGGTACACCCGTCTCGGCCGGCAGCTGTCCCAGAAATTCGGGCCGCTTGTCCGCGCCATCCCAGATGACGATGCGGCGGCTCTTGTCGGAAATCAACGCCTCGTATTTCGCTATCTTGTGGTGGGACTGGGCAAGCGCCTGTCGGTATTCGCTGCTTTCCGCCTCGATATTACCGCGCTGGCGCACCAGCCAGACGACGGAAAACAGCGTTGCTGATAGCATCCCGACGAAAAGCGAATAGGTGATGGTTTCTCCGGACGAGAACAATCGCGCGCCGGTCTTTGCCACAAGGCCGTCCTGGGCCATCACAGCGGTTGTCGAGCCGGCGAGAACCGTGCCCGAAAGCAGGACAGGAAGCCTCGCAAAGCCTGTCTGAACCGCACTGACGACCTGTCGGCAACGCGCAAGAGCCGCGCTCAATGCCACGCCCGCTTGCGTGTTTTCAACGCGTTGAACTGTCTGCTTGCGCAGATCCGAATTTTGAACCGACATCCCCGGTCTGTCTCCGTCCTATGTGCCGCATCTTCGACAAGACATCCCATTTCGTCCCCGCCGCCCTTTGGCGTGTCCGAATCAAGTCTGATGACAATACCGCCTTCATAAATCTGCGAAAAGGGAGCGCGCAAAAAAGATGCCGCGCGCTTTGTCAAGCGCACGGCATCTAGATATTGTGTAATTTCAGTGGATATTAACTATGAAATTAATATCTGTAGTGTTCGGCCTTGAACGGACCTTCCTTCGAGATGCCGATATAATCTGCCTGAAGGTCGGAAAGTTCGGTCAGGCGCACACCAAGCTTCTCAAGATGAAGGCGCGCAACCTTCTCGTCGAGGTGCTTGGGAAGCACGTAAACTTCGTTCTTGTATTCGCCCTGTTTGGTGAAGAGCTCGATCTGGCCCAGCACCTGGTTGGTGAAGGAGGCCGACATGACGAAGGAGGGGTGACCGGTGGCGTTGCCGAGGTTCAGCAGGCGGCCTTCGGACAGAAGAATGATGCGGTTGCCCTTCGGGAACTCGATCATGTCGACCTGCGGCTTGATGTTCGTCCACTTCAGGTTACGCAGCGATGCGACCTGAATCTCGTTGTCGAAATGGCCGATATTGCCGACGATGGCCATGTCCTTCATCTCGCGCATATGCTCGATGCGGATCACGTCCTTGTTGCCGGTGGTGGTGATGAAGATATCGGCGGAGGAAACCACGTCCTCCAGACGAACGACCTCGAAACCGTCCATGGCGGCCTGAAGCGCGCAGATCGGATCGATTTCGGTGACCTTCACGCGGGCGCCGGCGCCCTGCAGCGATGCCGCCGAACCCTTGCCCACATCGCCGTAACCGCAGACCACGGCAACCTTGCCGGCCATCATTACGTCGGTTGCGCGGCGAATGCCGTCCACCAGCGATTCCTTGCAGCCGTATTTGTTGTCGAACTTCGACTTGGTGACGCTGTCATTGACGTTGATCGCCGGGAAGGGCAGCAGGCCCTTCTTGCTGAGATCGTAAAGACGGTGAACGCCGGTCGTCGTTTCTTCCGTGACGCCCTTCAGTGCGTCGCGCTGCTTGGTGAACCAGCCAGGCGAAGCCTTGAGGCGCTTGTTGATCTGCGCGAAGAGAATTTCCTCTTCTTCCGAACCGGGGTTGGAAAGAACATCCTCACCGGCTTCGGCGCGTGCGCCGAGCAAGATGTACATGGTGGCGTCGCCGCCATCGTCGAGGATCATGTTGGAGAGGCCGCCATCGGCCCACTGGAAGATCCTGTCGGTATATTCCCAATATTCCGTCAGGGTTTCACCCTTGACTGCGAATACCGGAATGCCGGCTGCCGCAATGGCCGCCGCTGCATGATCCTGCGTCGAAAAAATATTGCAGGACGCCCAACGGATGTCCGCGCCGAGTTCCTTCAGCGTCTCGATCAGAACGCCGGTTTGGATCGTCATGTGAAGCGAACCAGTGATCCGTGCGCCCTTCAGCGGCTTGCTTTCGCCGAATTCCTTGCGGCAGGACATCAGGCCCGGCATTTCGGTTTCGGCGATGTCCAGTTCCTTGCGGCCGAATGCGGCAAGGTTGATATCGGCGACGATGTAGTCCTTCTCAAGGCTCATGAAGTTCTCCAGATCAGAAACGCCGCACCTTGCGGCCCGGCTCTTAAACGTAGCAGCGGTTTAGCAGGCCACGAACGATCTGGCAATGATGATATAAAGAAGTCTTTATGTCTTTATATGGTTCCGGCTCAGGCTTCTTCGCCGAAGCGGTCGGCGACAAGCGCCTCCAGTGCTTCCAGCGCTTCTTTCGCCTGATTGCCGCTTGCCTCGACATAAACGCTGCAGCCGGGGCTGGCGGCCAGCATCATCAGGCCCATGATGGAGGTGCCGCCAACGGTCATGCCATCCTTGGAAACCGTGATCGTCGCGTCAAAACCTTCGACCATCTGCACGAATTTTGCAGAAGCCCGGGCGTGAAGGCCGCGTTTGTTGATGATCGGTAGTTCCCGGGAGAATGGCGACATGGGCTAACTTCTCACTTGCCGCTCAAAACGCGGCTGGCGACGTTGATATATTTGCGGCCGGCATCGGATGCGTCCTGAAGGGCCTTGTCCATATTATCTTCGCTGCGAACGCCTGCAAGCTTGATCAGCATGGGAAGATTGACGCCTGCGATGACTTCGACATTGCCGTTATTCATGACGGAAATCGCGAGATTGGAAGGCGTGCCGCCGAACATGTCCGTCAGGATGATCACGCCATTGCCGTCATTGGCGCGCGCAACGGCGTCGATGATATCCTGCCGGCGCTGATCCATGTCGTCTTCGGGACCGATACAGACCGTCTCGATCAATTTCTGGGGACCGACGACATGCTCCAACGCATGGCGAAACTCCTCAGCCAGCTTGCCATGGGTGACAAGCACTAGTCCGATCATGAAATGCTCCCTTGCACACGCACTCTCATTGCCGACTATCGCAACGCGGCAATCCTGTCCATCGGTGGGATTTCATCTTGATGAGGAAAATGCGAATCGCAAGCCTAAAATCGCCCGAATCATCGTCACTTCACATTCGTTTCAAAAAGATTCTGAGCAAGTGCAGCAAATTTTCCATAGGGCGTAAGACTGGAAAGCGGAATGCGCAGAAGCCTGATGTGCCCGCCGCAGGGCAGGGAAAACACCTCGTCATCTTCGGGAAGTCTTGGATTCGTCCCTGAAAGGACTGTCGTGACCGCAAAATGTAGTGGAGCGCGCGCAATGCTTTTGAAGGTAACAATACCGCTACCGCGCAATTCCAGCAGGCCGGCAATTGCTTCGGGCCGCTCGGCAATGATGTTGTCGCCATCGCGATACACGAAAATCTGATCGTCCGCGATCAGCGCCGCCGGCAATCCGCAGCGTTCCGCCTCCGTCAGGAAGCTGAAGGCAAGCTCGCTTTTGCCGCTGCCCGACGGCCCGACGAAAAGGATGCCGGTGTTTTGAACGGTGATGGCGGTGGCGTGCAGGTTGAAGCGTTCAGCGTTCATGGGTTTCGGCCGCTGGCAGCGACAAGGTGAATCGCGCGCCGGAAATCACGCCATATTTGTCGACCACGTTTTCCGCCCGCAAACTGCCGCCATGGGCTTCGGCGATCTGGCGGCTGATCGAAAGGCCAAGGCCGGAATTCTGTCCGAACCCTTCGCTCGCCGGCCGGTCGGTGTAGAAGCGCTCGAAAATCCGGTCGATGTCTTCGGCCTGAATGCCGGGCCCGTTGTCCTCCACCTGCACGATGCAGCGATCCTTGTGACGGGAAAGGCGCACGGTGATGCGACCGCTTTCCTCGGTAACGAAGGAGCGCGCATTCTCGATGAGGTTGGTGACGATCTGGCCGATACGCAGGTCGTGGCCATTCACCACGAATGAGGTTTTCGCGCCCGCTTTCCGGTCGACGACATAGTCTATCGTCACGCTTTTCTTCTTGGTGCTTATCTGGCGGGATATATCCACCAGACCCTTCATCAGCACATCGAGATCGAGCGGCGAGGCGTCGGCGCGCGCCAGTTCGGCGTCGAGCCGCGAGGCATCTGAAATGTCGCTGATCAGGCGGTCGAGGCGGCGCACATCGTGGAAGATGATTTCGGTCAGGCGCTGTTTCGACTCTTCGGTCTTGGCGCGCGGCAGGGTTTCCACGGCGCTGCGCAGCGAGGTCAGCGGGTTCTTGAGCTCATGGCTGACATCGGCGGCGAAGCTTTCGATGGCGTCGATACGGTCGTAAAGCGCCGTCGTCATTTCACGCAGTGCAATCGAAAGATTGCCGATCTCATCCTGACGCGCCGAGAAATCCGGTATTTCCTCGCGGGTTCTCGCCCCGCGGCGCACGCGGATTGCGGCAGCGGAAAGCCGCCGCAGCGGTGTGGCGATGGTGGATGACAGGAGCAGCGACAGCACGATATTGACCAGCGTGGCGATGCCGAAGACACGCATGATGGCGAGGCGCTCCGCATGCACGATCTTGTCGATATCGCCCGCCTGCGTTGAGAGCAGCAGAACGCCGAGCACCGCCCGGAAGCGTTGCACCGGCACGGCAACTGAAACGATCAGCTCGCCCTTTTCAGTGACGCGCACCACCGCGCCGCGCACGCCGGTCAACGCATTCATCACTTCGGGATAGATCGAGCCGTCGCCGCCAGGCGCTTCCTTATATTGCGGCAGGCTGCTCGGCTGCAGCATGCGGTTGAACATGCTGGTGAACCAGTCGCCCCAGGTCTGCGTCTCCGGCGTTACCGGCGGCAGGTCGAAGCGCAGAACCTGACCGCGCGAATAAAGATGACGTGAATCGAGCAGCAGATTGGCGTCGGCATCGAACAGCCGCGCGCGGGTACGCGTCGGCGAAATCAGCCGTCGTAGCACCGGCGCCACCCGTTCCGGATTGATCGGGAAACTCAAATCCTCGTCATTAGGGGCAGGGGTGATGCTTTGCCCCGCCTGCAATTCGAGCAGCTTTTCCGGATTGATGGTAATCGAATTGGTATCGACCGAGGCGGAAGCGGAGACAGCGCCAGCGATGATCTCGCCCTGCGTCAGCAGGCTTTCCACGCGCGCATCGATCAGCCCCTCGCGGAACTGATTGAGGTAGAGAATGCCGCCGACCAGAACAACCGTCGCCGCGACGTTGAAGAACAGGATGCGGCGCGTGAGGCTGGAAAACACCGCATTGCCGAAAATGCGTCGGATGATCGTCAGCGGATGGATACGATGGCGGCGTTCGCTGCCGCGTTCTTCGGCATCGTCGCTGTCCGAGACGGTTTCCGGCGTTTTCTTCAACACGTATTCAAGTCCTCACCACCCCCATATCGGGTGGCCCCTTCTGCGCGAGTCGGCTTGTTCAAGCCGCTTCGCGGAAGCGATATCCTACGCCATAAAGCGTTTCAATCATATCGAAGTCGCCATCGACCAGTTTGAACTTCTTGCGAAGGCGCTTGATGTGGCTGTCGATGGTGCGGTCATCCACATAGACCTGTTCGTCATAGGCGGCATCCATCAGCGCGTCGCGGCTTTTCACCACGCCCGGCCGCTGCGCCAGCGAATGCAGAATGAGGAATTCGGTGACCGTCAACGTCACCGGCTCACCTTTCCAGGTGCAGGTGTGGCGTTCCTGGTCCATGGCGAGCTGCCCGCGTTCCAGCGTACGCGCCTGCTGATCGGCGGTCGGCTTCAGCACGCTGCCGGTTGCGGCGGACGCCTCGCGGCTGCTGGCGCGGCGCAGGATGGCCTTGACGCGTTCCACCAGAAGGCGCTGCGAGAAGGGTTTCGTGATGAAGTCGTCCGCACCCATCTTCAGGCCGAACAATTCGTCGATCTCTTCATCCTTGGAGGTGAGGAAGATGACCGGCAGATCCGACTTCTGGCGAAGACGCCGCAAAAGCTCCATGCCGTCCATGCGTGGCATCTTAATATCGAAAATGGCGAGCTGCGGCGGACGGGCGATCAACCCGTCAAGCGCGGAAGCGCCGTCCGTATACGTTTCGACCCGGTAGCCTTCGGCTTCGAGCGCGATCGATACCGAAGTCAGAATATTCCGGTCATCGTCGACAAGCGCGATCGTCTGCATGTAGTTGGTCTCCATCGTCATTTTCTCGTAACTCCCGACATTCACCCAGCCAAGGTTGCGCGCCGCGAGCCACTCTCTTGAGTATAAAGGTGGAACAAATTGTGGCAAAGGAAAACTCGCTCCGAAATCGCCGCTCAGGCGGGAGCGGATTTTGCGAAAAGGCCGCAGCTGGATTTTAATGCGTCTTCAACCGATTTAAAAAGAAATAAAATCTTTTAAATCGATTAATATATTGAAATCACTAAGTTTTTTAAAGTTATGCTCTTGCGTTTCCAAAAGCTGCCACGTATTTTCCGAGGAAATTTCAACGTCCTTATCGTCATTAACAAGGAACGCGTCATGAACGAGCTTGGGGTTCATAATCCTGCCAATGGAGTTGCGGAACTCGGACTGGGCGAGGCCTCCCGCGTCTTTTATAACCTCAACGAGAGCGAATTATACGAAGAGGCGATCCGCAATGGCGAGGCCGAACTGACCATCGATGGCGCGCTGCGCGCCGTCACCGGCCAGCACACGGGCCGTTCTCCGAAGGACAAGTTCGTGGTCCGCGACGCGTCCACCGAGAACACCATCTGGTGGGATAACAACAAGCCGCTTTCGCCGGAAAATTTCGAGCTGCTGCGCAAGGACATGCTGGCCCATGCCGCCGGCAAGACGCTTTACGTGCAGGACCTGATCGGCGGTGCCGATGAGGAAAATGCTCTGCCGACACGCGTCGTCACCGAACTTGCCTGGCATTCGCTGTTCATCCGCAATCTGCTGATCCGTCCGAAGCGGGAAAAACTGGCGGGTTTCAAACAGAAGCTCACCATCATCAACCTGCCGAGCTTCAAGGCCGATCCGGCCCGTCACGGCGTGCGTTCGGAAACCGTCATCGCCTGCGATCTGACCAACGGCCTCGTCCTCATCGGCGGCACGTCCTATGCCGGCGAAAACAAGAAGTCGGTCTTCACGGTGCTGAACTACCTGCTGCCGGCCGAGGGCGTCATGCCCATGCATTGCTCCGCCAATGTCGGTCCGCAGGGTGATTCCGCTGTGTTCTTCGGCCTCTCCGGCACTGGCAAAACCACGCTGTCTGCCGATCCTTCGCGCACGCTGATCGGCGATGACGAACATGGCTGGGGCGAGCACGGCATCTTCAACTTCGAAGGTGGCTGCTATGCCAAGGCGATCAAGCTTTCGGCCGAAGCCGAGCCGGAAATCTACGCCGCGACCCGCCGTTTCGGCACGGTTCTCGAGAACGTCGTGCTGGACGAAAACCGCGTTCCCGATTTCAACGACAACTCGCTGACGGAAAATACCCGCAGCGCCTATCCGCTGCACTTCATTCCGAATGCATCGGAAACGGGCATTGCCGGCCATCCGAAGACGATCATCATGCTCACGGCGGATGCCTTCGGCGTGCTGCCGCCGATTGCCCGGCTGACGCCGGAACAGGCCATGTATCACTTCCTCTCCGGTTACACCGCAAAGGTCGCCGGCACGGAAAAGGGCGTGACCGAGCCGGAAGCGACCTTCTCCACCTGCTTCGGCGCACCCTTCATGCCGCGCCACCCGGCGGAATACGGCAACCTGCTGCGCGAACTGATCGGTAAGCATGGTGTGGATTGCTGGCTGGTCAATACCGGTTGGACCGGCGGTGCTTACGGCATCGGCAAGCGCATGCCCATCAAGGCGACCCGCGCGCTTCTGACCGCCGCACTGACCGGCGACCTGAAGAATGCGGAATGCCGCACCGACGCGAATTTCGGTTTCGCCGTGCCGTTGTCGCTGGATGGCGTCGACAGCGCGATCCTCGATCCGCGTTCGACCTGGGCCGATGGCGCAGCCTATGACGCGCAGGCAAAGAAGCTGGTCTCCATGTTCGTCACGAACTTCACCAAGTTCGAAGATCACGTCGATAGCAAGGTTCGCGACGCTGCACCGGGCCTCTTGCTCGCGGCTGAATGAATGAAGCCTCATTTATGAGGAGGAGGGGACCCGGCCTTGTGCCGGGTTCTTTCGCTTGGCCTGCTGTTTCCATTCCTGCCGATCTGTGGCATCACCGGCGCGGAGAAAGATCATGGCCAGCGACCCGCTTTACATCAGCAACCGTATTACCATCGCCGGCTGGGAGCTGACGGAGCAATTCGTGCTGGCCGGCGGGCCGGGCGGCCAGAACGTCAACAAGGTCTCGACGGCGGTTCAGCTGTTTTTCGACGTTGCCAATTCGCCATCGCTTTCGGACCGGGTGAAGGCCAATGCGCTGCGTCTGGGTGGCAGGCGTGTGTCGAAAGACGGCGTGCTGATGATCGAGGCAAGCCGGTTTCGCAGCCAGGAGCGCAATCGCGAAGATGCACGCGAGCGGCTTAAGGAGTTGATCCTGGAGGCGGCGGCTCCGCCGCCACCGGTTCGCAAGGCCACCAAGCCGACAAAAGGCTCGGTCGAGCGTCGTCTGAAGGCAAAGTCCGGCCGTTCGGATATCAAGAAGATGCGCGGCAAGCCCTCCGGCGACTAATCCGAAGGTGCTTGATTTTCAGAGCTTACGAAGCGCAACGGTGTCGATCAGATGGTTCCTGCCCTTGCGCAGGATGAGATCGGCGCGCGGGCGCGTCGGCACGATGTTCTGGCGCAGATTCTTCAGGTTGATGTTCTGCCAGAGCCCTTCGGCAATGCTCAACGCCGCTTCTTCACTGATCGAGGCATAACGATTGAAGAACGAACTGGGATCGCGGAAGGCAGTTTTTCTCAGATTCATGAACCGGTTCACATACCAGTTGTGAATAAGGCCCTCATCGGCATCGATATAGATCGAGAAATCGAAGAAGTCGGAAACAATTGGCACGATCCGTCCACCCGCCGGCAAATCGCGCGATTGCAGCACGTTGATGCCTTCGAAGATGAGAATATCCGGCTGGTCGATGACAGTGAACTCGTTCGGCAGAACGTCGTAGGTCAGGTGCGAATAACGCGGCGCCTTCACATTCGGCTGGCCCGCCTTGATCGCCGACAGGAAACGCAGGAGCGCGCCGATATCGTAGCTTTCGGGAAAACCCTTGCGCTCCATCAGGTTCTCGCGCCGTAGAACCTCATTCGGATAAAGAAATCCGTCTGTCGTGATGAGATCGACCTTGGGGCTGGAGGGCCAGCGCGCCAGAAGCTCCTTCAGGATACGCGCCGTCGTCGATTTTCCAACCGCCACGGAGCCGGCAATGCCGATAACGAAAGGCGTCTTGTTGACATCCGCCATGTTGAGGAAGCGGTTGCGCTGTTCGAACAGCAGCTGCGACGCCTCCACATGCGATGACAGGAGGCGCGAGAGCGACAGATAGATGCGCCGCACTTCATCCAGATCGATCGGATCGTCCAGCGAGCGCAGCCGTTTGACCTCGTCGGCGGAAAGCGTCAGTGGTGTATCGGCACGAAACTTCGACCATTCTTCGGAACTGAAGAAGTGGTAGGGCGAATATTCATCCGGTCGGAAATGATCGAGTGTGCTCGGCATGCCTCTCTCCCCGCTGCCTGCCTCGACATTCATGATGTCGGCCTCGCCGATTTTTCCGCAAGGCCGGTTTGCCCCGTACGACGCTCCAGCTCGGCAAAAACGTCATTCAACGGAATATCTGCGATCTTCAGCACCACCAGCAGATGGTAGAGCAGATCGGCCGCCTCGTTCTTCAGCCCGTCGCGATCTTTCGCGATGGCCGCGATAACGGCTTCGACCGCCTCTTCGCCGAGTTTTTTCGCCGCACGCTCCTGGCCCGCCGCAACCAGCTTGGCCGTCCAGGATTCGTCAGGGGAGGCAGCGGCACGGGTCGCGACGATGTGCTCCAGATCGGAAAGGGAAAATGCGCTCATGGGAAATTCCTGCAATCAGTCGAGACGCATGGCGATGCCGTGCTCCGCCATGTAGGTCTTGGCTTGCCCGATCGAATAGGTGCCGAAGTGGAAGATGGAGGCGGCAAGCACCGCAGTCGCGTGACCATCACGAACGCCCGCCACCAGATCGTCCAGCGTGCCGACGCCGCCGGAGGCTATGACGGGCACGCGAACCTGATCGGCAATGCTGCGTGTCAGGCCGATATCGTATCCGCTCTTGGTGCCGTCGCGATCCATCGAGGTAACAAGCAATTCGCCGGCGCCACGTTCGACCATCTTCACGGCGAATTCCACGGCGTCGATACCGGTGGGCTGGCGTCCGCCATGGGTGAAGATTTCCCAGCGGCCTTTTTCCCCATCCTTCGAAACCCGCTTGGCGTCGATGGAAACAACGATGCATTGGTTACCGAACTTGTCGGCCGCCTGCGCCACGAAATCCGGATCCTTCACCGCTGCGGAATTGATGGAGACCTTATCGGCACCGCAGAGAAGCAGCTTGCGAATATCCGCGACGCTGCGAACCCCGCCACCGACGGTCAGTGGCATGAAGCAATGATCGGCTGTGCGCGAGACGACATCGAAGATCGTGTCGCGATTATCCGAAGAGGCGGTGATGTCGAGGAAGCAGAGTTCGTCCGCTCCCGCCGCATCATAGGCTTTCGCTGCCTCGACCGGGTCGCCGGCGTCGATCAGGTCGACGAAGTTCACGCCCTTGACGACACGGCCGTCTTTCACATCGAGGCAGGGAATAACGCGGGCTTTGAGGGTCATGCGTTTACCTCCTTTGCAGCCTTGATAAGGGCAAGCGCCTCAGCAGGGTCGATACGGCCGTCGTAAAGCGCTCGGCCGGAAATCGCGCCTTCGAGCTTTGCGGCATCCGGCTGCAACATGCGCTTGATGTCGTCGATGGAGGCGAGACCGCCGGAGGCAATGACCGGGATGGAAACGGCGTCGGCCAGTTCCAGCGTCGAAGCCCAGTTGATGCCGGCCAGAATGCCGTCGCGATCGATATCGGTATAGACGATGGCGGCGACGCCGGCACCCTCGAAACGTTTGGCCAGTTCGATGACGCCGAGTTCGGACGCTTCCGCCCAGCCCTCAACAGCGACCTTGCCGCCCTTGGCATCGATGCCGACGGCGACCTGGCCGGGGAAACGCTTGCAGGCTTCGATGACCAGAACCGGGTCGCGCACCGCAACGGTCCCGAGAATGACACGGGCAAGCCCACGGCTCAGCCACGCTTCGATATGATCGAGCGTGCGGATGCCGCCACCCAGCTGTACCGGGTTTTTCGTGGCTTTCAGAATGGCGTCGACTGCCTCGCCATTCACGGTCTGGCCGGCGAATGCGCCGTTGAGATCAACGACATGCAGCCATTCGAAGCCCTGATCCTCAAAGGCCTTCGCCTGCGCGCCGGGGTCCTCGTTATAAACGGTGGCCTGGTCCATATCGCCGAGTTTCAGGCGAACGCACTGGCCGTCTTTAAGGTCGATTGCGGGAAAAAGAATCATGTCAGGGCTTCCAGCGCAGGAAATTGGAAATCAGGGCAAGGCCGAGCGTCTGGCTCTTTTCCGGGTGGAATTGCGCACCCGCCATATTGTCGCGACCGACGAAAGCCGTCATCGCGCCACCGTAATTGGTGGTGGCGATGACATCCGTCGAATGCTTGGCGGCCAGATGATAGGAATGCACGAAATAGGCGTGCAACCCGTCCGCGCCGGTCTTGATGCCGTCGAAAAGAGGGTGTGCGTGGCGGATTTCCAGCGTGTTCCAGCCGATCTGCGGAATCTTGAGGCTGGGATCGGATGGCGTCATTTCCACGACATCGCCTTCGATCCAGCCGAGCCCGGTGCTGACAGTCTTTTCCAGCCCGCGCGAGGACATGAGCTGCATGCCGACGCAAATGCCGAGGAAGGGATGGGCCTTTTTCTCCACAGCTTCGATGAGTGCGTCATGCATGCCGGGAACAGCGTCTAGACCGGCGCGGCAATCCGCATAGGCGCCGACGCCCGGCAAAACGATGCGATCCGCCGAGGCGACATGATCCGGCTTGTCGGTCAGGTCGATGGTTGCATTGATGCCGGCTTCGCGGGCGGCACGCTCGAAAGCTTTTGTGGCCGAACGCAGATTGCCCGAACCGTAGTCGATGATCGCGACACGCATGTCAGCGCCTTCCATTCAAGTCGAAAAGAAACGATCCGGCGGGATCGTTGACGAAGTTTTTGCCGCCGCTCTTTTGCGGCGAGGGGGTCCAGACCGGCTGGGACAGCTGTTCCGCCCTCTCGGTGTTTTCGGAGAGACCGGAGAAATATATGTCTTCGGCGCTCGAAAGATCAGGGGCGGAAACGACGGATGTCAGCGTCCAGCCCTTGCGGATCAGGTGCCGGACGAGAAAATCGCGTCCCTCCAGCGCCGTGATGAGCCCGATGGCGAAACCGCAGAGAATGCCAACCGGTTCGAATCCGGCTAATATCGAAGCCTGCCCCGCCGCAACGAGGGCGACGACAACGAGAGCCGTTGCTAGCCACAGCCGGTTGATCGCAAGCCATAACCATGGCGCAATGAGAGCAAGCCAGACGAAACGGTCTGCAACAAAGCGGGTCGTCTTGTGGTCCCTGTCCGGCCCGTTGGGGGCTTCCAGAACGAGATAGCTTGTCATGGGCTTCCTGACAGCTTGGGCGTCAGGCCAGCATGCCCTTTGTCGAGGGAACGCGGCCTGCCTGCCGGGGGTCGATCTCGGTTGCCGTGCGAAGAACGCGGGCAACGGCCTTGAAGCATGTCTCGGCGATATGATGGTTGTTGGCGCCGTAATGGTTCAGGATATGCAGCGTAATGCCGGCATTCTGGGCGAGCGCCTGAAAGAACTCGCGCACCAGCTCCGTGTCGAAAGTGCCGATCTTCGGCGCGGAAAAATTGACGTTCCAGACGAGGAACGGCCGGCCGGAAATATCGACGGCGGCTTTGGTCATCGTCTCGTCCATGGCAAGATCGAGGGAGGCGTAGCGGGTAATACCCCGCCGGTCGCCAAGCGCTTTCGCGATCGCCTGGCCAATGGCGATGCCGGTATCCTCCACGGTGTGGTGGTCATCGATGTGCAGGTCGCCCTGAACATCGATCTCCATGTCGATCAGCGAATGGCGGCTGAGCTGGTCCAGCATATGGTCGAAAAATCCCACGCCGGTGGAAATTTTCGATTTGCCGGTGCCGTCGATATCCACACGCACCGAAACCGCGGTTTCGTTGGTCTTGCGGATAATCTCGCCTTTACGTTCTGCCATTTTGGCCGCTCCGTGAAAATGTTGCCGTTCCTTATCAGCACGGGACACAAATATCCAGTTGTTCCATCGTCTTGCCTGACATGCTCAAAACGGTGCGTCGCCTCGAAGATTGCAATCGTGAAAAGCAAACTTACATAGAACCCGAGAAGGGCCGCATCCCGGCCCGTTAACCGCAGGCCCGGCAGGGCAGACAGGTGTTTGATGACAACAATTATTACAGTCAGAAAGGGCGGCAAGGTCGTCATGGCTGGCGACGGGCAGGTAAGCCTTGGCCAGACGGTCATGAAGGGCAATGCCCGCAAGGTTCGCCGCATCGGCAAGGGTGAAGTGATTGCCGGTTTTGCCGGTGCAACGGCGGATGCTTTTACGTTGCTTGACCGTCTTGAAAAGAAACTCGAGCAATATCCGGGCCAGCTCATGCGCGCCGCCGTAGAGCTTGCGAAGGACTGGCGTACAGATAAATATCTGCGCAATCTCGAAGCCATGATGCTGGTGGCCGATAAATCCACCACGCTTGCCATCACCGGCAATGGCGATGTGCTGGAGCCTGAGCACGGCGCGATCGCCATCGGTTCCGGCGGCAATTACGCCTTTGCGGCTGCCCGCGCCATGATGGACACGGACAAATCGGCTGAAGAGGTGGCGCGCCAGTCGCTCGATATTGCCGCCGATATCTGCGTTTATACCAACCACAATCTCGTCGTCGAAACGCTCGACGCCGAATAAGAAACCCAATTTCTCACCCAAGGGTCCTGTGGGCCGGGCCGGAATGGCCGGCCGGAACAGGAAAGCCGAGAGGATAGAATGACCACTTTTTCTCCCCGGGAAATCGTCTCGGAACTCGACCGCCACATCATCGGCCAGCATGATGCAAAACGCGCGGTGGCGATTGCGCTGCGCAACCGTTGGCGCCGCCAGCAGCTCGATGAGAGCCTGCGCGACGAAGTCATGCCGAAAAACATTCTCATGATCGGGCCGACCGGTGTCGGCAAGACGGAGATTTCCCGCCGCATCGCAAAGCTGGCCGGCGCGCCCTTCATCAAGGTCGAGGCGACGAAATTCACCGAAGTCGGTTATGTCGGCCGCGATGTCGAACAGATTATTCGCGATCTGGTCGAGATCGGCATCGGCCTCGTGCGTGAAAAGAAGCGCGCCGAAGTACAGGCCAAGGCGCATCAAAGCGCCGAAGAGCGGGTGCTCGATGCGCTGGTTGGCGCAACCGCATCGCCCGGTACGCGTGAAAGCTTCCGCAAGAAGCTGCGCGACGGCGAACTGGACGACAAGGAAATCGACATCGAAGTGGCGGATAGCGGATCGGGCATGCCCGGTTTCGAAATTCCCGGCATGCCGGGCGCCAATATCGGCGTTCTCAACCTGTCGGAAATGTTCGGCAAGGCCATGGGCGGCCGCACCAAGAAGGTGCGCACGACGGTATCGAAATCCTATGCCGATCTGATCCGCGATGAATCCGACAAGCTGCTCGACAATGAAATGATCCAGCGCGAGGCGGTGAAATCGGTCGAAAATGACGGCATCGTCTTCCTTGACGAAATCGACAAGATCGCCGCCCGCGACGGCGGCATGGGCGCCGGCGTCTCGCGCGAAGGCGTGCAGCGCGATCTGCTGCCGCTTGTCGAAGGCACGACGGTTTCGACGAAATACGGGCCGGTAAAAACCGACCACGTTCTTTTCATCGCATCGGGCGCCTTCCATGTGGCAAAGCCGTCGGATCTTCTGCCGGAGCTTCAGGGCCGTCTGCCGATCCGTGTGGAGCTGAAGCCGCTGACCAAGGAGGATTTCCGCCGTATCCTGACGGAGACGGAAGCAAGCCTCATCCGCCAGTATAAAGCGCTGATGGCGACGGAAGAACTCGACCTCGATTTCACCGATGATGCAATCGATGCCCTGGCCGATGTGGCTGTTCATCTCAATTCGTCGGTCGAGAATATCGGTGCGCGCCGTCTGCAGACGGTGATGGAGCGTGTTCTGGACGAGATTTCCTTCAATGCGCCCGATCGCGGTGGCTCCGCCGTCAAGATCGATCAGGAATATGTTCGCAAACATGTCGGCGATCTCGCCGCCGATACGGATTTGTCCCGCTATATTCTCTGAAGATTTCAGGGACACGAGAAAGAAGAGTGCGGCCATATTTGCCGCACTCTTTTATTTTATCCGCCTTGTCTCGCATTCAGCCCGCATTTTGTTTATGGGAAGGGCTGCATTCCGGTTGGAACCGCTTTAGTGGAATGATCCGGTTTCCTCAGCATCTTTCGCTGGCGGAAATCGCAGGCTTGAGAAAAGGCATTCGCTCGTGCGCAAAACTCTTCTGGCATTTGCCGCTGCTTTGACGTTCACCGTCACCGCGTCTTCTTACGTCGAAGCCGCGACGGTCGTTCCGCCAGGCAATCGCAATGCCGAACAGCCCGGCGTTCCCGGCGCTTCCGCAAAAAGAACAAAGGCGTCCAACACCTCCTTCGAGCGCAAATACCAGAAGGTCATCGACCTTTTGTCCTCCGACAAGGCGCTGATCGCCAAGATCAAGTCGACGGCCGGGCGCTACGGCATCGATCCGATCCATATGATAGGCGCGATCGTCGGCGAACATACCTATAATGTCGACGCCTATGACCGGCTGCAGTCCTATTACGTCAAGGCGGCGTCTTATGCGGGCAACAGCTTCCGTTTCGGCTATAAGGACGAAACCATTGCGCAGTTCCTGACCCATTCGCAATTTGCCAAATGCCAGTCGAAAAAGGATTCCTACAGCCTCTGGAACTGTCGGGAAGATGTCTGGGAAGACAGTTTCCGCGGCAAAACGGTTGATGGTGTCGCCTACCCGAACAACCGTTTCAGCGCCGTGTTTTTCCAGCCCTTCTATGCCGGTCAGACCTTCGGCCTCGGCCAGATCAACCCGCTCACAGCGCTGATGTTGTCCGATATGGTGTCCAGAACTTCGGGCTATGAGAAGCTGGATGAGAACGACGCCACCGCCGTCTACACCGCCATCATGGACCCTGACCGGTCGCTCGCTTTCATGGCGGCGTCCATCCGCAAGTCTATCGACGACTATAAATCTATTGCCGACATGGATATTTCGAAAAATCCGGGTGTGACCTCTACGCTTTATAATGTCGGCGGATCGCAGCAGCGTGCCGCGGCGCTTGCCCAGAAGAACCGCCAGCGCGCCTCAGGCGGGGAGCAGCCCCTGTTGCCGGAGGAAAATTATTACGGCTGGCTGGTGAATGATCGCATCAAGGATTTGCAGGCGCTTTTGTAGAAAAAGGCGACTATTGCCCGCATTGTTTCCAAAACGGAAATAATATTTGGCTGCCCGCCGCAATTGACGAGCGGCCGTTTCCGCGTCCAATCTGTGCCTTCAGAATAGAGGAGGCGCATGTGAGCCGCACGAATAAATTCGGTCTTTCCATCGATGACAGGCTTTATGCCTTTCTGACTGACGACGTCCTGCCGGGCACGGGTCTGGACAGTGAGGCGTTCTTCGAAGGTTTTTCGACCATTGTTCACGAGCTTTCTGCGAAGAACCGCGAATTGCTGGCAAAGCGTGACGCTCTGCAGGAAAAGCTGGATGGCTGGTATCGGCAGAATGGCGCGCCGGCGGATTTTGACGCCTATGAGGGCTTTCTGAAGGAAATCGGCTATCTGCTGCCGGAAGGTCCCGGCTTCCAGGTGGAAACCAGCAATGTCGACCCGGAAATCGCCGCCGTTGCCGGCCCGCAGCTCGTCGTTCCGGTCATGAATGCGCGTTATGCGCTGAATGCGGCCAATGCCCGCTGGGGTTCGCTTTACGATGCGCTTTACGGCACGGATGCTATTTCTGACGCCGATGGTGCGGAGAAGGGCAGGGGGTATAATCCGAAGCGCGGTGAAAAGGTCATTGCCTGGGCGCGAAACTTCCTCGATGAATCCGCGCCGCTGGAGACGGGAAGCTGGTCCGAGGTGACCGGTTTCAAGATCGAAAATGGCCTGTTGCAGCTTGCTATCGGCGACGCCAGGACTGGTCTCAAGGATGCAGCCCAGTTTGAGGGTTTCAGCGGCGAAGCGACAAAGCCTGCAACGATCCTGCTCGGCAAGAATGGTTTGCACACCGAAATCGTCATTGACCCCACGACCGAAATCGGCAAGGGCGACAAGGCGGGCATCTCCGATGTCATTCTCGAATCCGCGCTCACGACCATCATGGATTGCGAAGATTCGGTTGCCGCCGTGGACGCCGAAGACAAGGTGCTGGTTTATGGCAACTGGCTTGGCCTGATGCGCGGCGACCTGACCGAAGAAGTCTCCAAGGGCGGAAAGACCTTCATCCGCAGCCTCAACCCTGATCGTTATTATACCGCTCCCAGTGGTTCCGCGCTCACACTGCCGGGCAGGTCTCTGATGCTGGTGCGCAATGTCGGTCATCTGATGACCAATCCGGCGATCCTGGACAGGGATGGTCGGGAGGTTCCTGAAGGCATCATGGATGCCGTCGTCACGGCGTTGATCGCCCTTTATGATGTCGGTCCATCCGGGCGGCGTCAGAATTCCCGCGCCGGCTCCATGTATGTCGTCAAGCCGAAGATGCACGGGCCGGAGGAAGTGGCCTTCGCCAACGAAATCTTCAGCCGGGTCGAAAAGCTTGTCGGCATGGCGCCCAACACCATGAAAATGGGCATCATGGATGAGGAGCGCCGCACCACGGTCAACCTCAAGGAAAGCATCCGTGCCGCGAAGGATCGCGTCGTCTTCATCAATACGGGCTTCCTCGACCGCACTGGCGACGAAATCCACACCTCGATGGAGGCGGGTCCTATGATCCGCAAGGGCGACATGAAGCAGGCGGCATGGATCGCGGCTTACGAGAACTGGAACGTCGATATCGGCCTCGAATGCGGCCTTTCCGGCCATGCGCAGATCGGCAAGGGCATGTGGGCCATGCCGGACCTGATGGCGGCGATGCTGGAGCAGAAGATCGCGCATCCGAAGGCCGGCGCCAATACGGCCTGGGTGCCATCGCCGACGGCGGCGACGCTGCATGCCACGCATTATCACAAGGTCGATGTCGCTGCTGTTCAGGAAGGTTTGAAAAGCCGCGGCCGGGCGAAGCTTTCCGATATTCTGTCGGTGCCGGTCGCGCCGCGTCCCAACTGGACGCCGGAAGAAATCCAGCGCGAACTCGACAACAACGCGCAGGGCATTCTCGGATACGTCGTGCGCTGGGTCGATCAGGGCGTTGGCTGCTCGAAGGTGCCGGATATCAACAATATCGGGCTGATGGAAGACCGCGCCACGCTGCGCATCTCCGCACAACACATGGCGAACTGGCTGCGCCACGGCGTGGTGACAGAGGACCAGATCGTCGAAACCATGAAGCGCATGGCCGCCGTGGTCGATGCGCAGAATGCCGGCGATCCGGCCTATCTGCCGATGGCATCCGATTTCGATGGCTCGGTGGCATTTCAGGCGGCTGTCGAACTGGTGCTGAAGGGCCGTGAACAGCCGAACGGCTACACCGAGCCGGTTCTGCACCGCCGTCGTCTGGAGCTGAAGGCCAAACAGGCGGCCTGAAGCCGTCAGCAGTCCTGAGAAACAAAAAAGCCGCCGGGGGAAATCCACGGCGGCTTTTTCTTGTCTGGTATGTGATCTTTACTGGATCACGATGACCTTGGTGCTGCGGCCGGGACGAACGCGGCTGTAAAGGTCGATGACGTCCTGATTGATCATGCGGATGCAGCCGGAAGAAGCGGCGGTGCCGATCGAGGCCCATTCGGGCGAACCATGGATGCGGAACAGCGTGTCCTGTCCCTTTTCATTGAAGAGATACATGGCGCGCGCGCCGAGCGGGTTGGTAAGACCCGGACCCATGCCAGCCTCGACATATTTGGCGACTTCCGGCTTACGGTCCGCCATTTCTTTCGGCGGATGCCACATCGGCCATTCCTGCTTCCAGGCGACATAGGCCTCACCGGCCCAGGCGAAACCTGCCTTGCCGACGCCGATGCCGTAACGAACCGCGCGGTTGCCGGACAGGATGTAATAGAGGTAACGCTCACGCGTATTGACGATGATGGTGCCGGCGCGTTCGGATGTCTGGAATTCGACGATCTGACGGCGATACTTCTCATTCACACGATTGATTGGAATGGCCGGCAGCGCATAGCCCGCATCGGTCACGGGACCGTAGACATCGTTGAAGATCTGGACCGTTTCGACCTTTGCCGGAACGGGGTCAGCAACCGGTACAGACGCTGCGATCTTGCCGGAGGTCGGAGCGGAGGATTGGGAAGTCGTTTCGGCGCAGCCGGCCAGAGCCAGTGCTGCCGTCAGACCGAGTGCGGTCAATGGGGTACGGATGCGCATGTCGTTCTCGCGGAAAATTCGCCAAATTGTGCGAAAGAGTAGGCTTAATTGGATAAATCGGTTATTTTCCATTCAGCCGCTCTTGGCAAGCCGTTGCGCCGCCGCGAAACGGTCGGGCATTTAAAATTGCCGGTTGATTGCCTTTTTGCAACAATAGGCCAAACGCTTCAGCAGCCTTTATCCATGACTATTCTTTCCGTTACCAACAATAATCCGTTAATAGACGGTCGCCAGTCGGACAAGGCGATGCTGGTGCGCCGCGGCGTTCAGGTGCTTCTGCACGAAATGCGCCATTCGGTGCTGCCCGAACTGCCGCTTGCAAGCGGGCGACGGGCCGATCTCATCAGCCTGTCGGTCAAGGGTGAGATCTGGATCATCGAAATCAAATCCTCCATCGAGGATTTCCGTGTCGATCGCAAATGGCCGGAATACCGCCTGCATTGCGACCGGCTGTTCTTCGCAACCCATCCTGAAGTGCCGACCGACATATTCCCGGAGGAATGCGGGCTGATCCTGTCGGATGGATATGGCGCCCATATGCTGCGCGATGCGCCGGAGCATAAATTGCCGCCGGCAACCCGCAAGTCGGTAATGCTGGATTTCTCGCGAACCGCTGCGACCCGGCTGATGCTGGCGGAATGGACGACCGGGCGCAGCTTCGGAGAATGACTTCCGTTATTTGGGGGCGCGTTTGGCGAGAATGCGTTGCAGCGTTCGCCGGTGCATGTTCAGCCGGCGGGCGGTTTCCGAAACGTTGCGCTCGCACATTTCATAGACACGCTGAATATGCTCCCACCGAACCCGGTCTGCCGACATCGGGTTTTCGGGGACTTCGGTCTTTTCGCCCTTGCGCTGCGTCAGCGCATTGAACACATCGTCCGCATCGGCGGGCTTGGCCAGATAATCCAGCGCTCCAAGCTTCACGGCGGTAACGGCGGTTGCGATATTGCCGTAGCCGGTCAGAACGACGATCTGCGTATCGTCCCGGTTCTGCCTGATGGCCTCGATCACTTCCAGACCGTTGCCATCCGCAAGCCTCAGATCGACAACCGCGTATTTCGGCGGTGCAGCCCTGGAGCGGGCAATGCCGTCGCTCACCGTCTCGGCGGTGTCGACGGTAAAGCCGCGTGTTTCCATTGCCCGGGCAAGCCGGCGCAGAAACGGGCCGTCATCATCGACGATCAGCAGCGATCTGTCGGGTCCGATCGGGTCGACATCGTCCGTTGGCGCGCTGGTGGAGTTGTTCTGGTCTTCTGTCTTCATGTTTCCGGCCTTCCGGCAACTTCGTCGGCTTGGTTTTCTTCTTCTTATCGCCGCTTCAACGTGGATGGTAAAGTCAACGGCTTCTTTTATCGTCCATAAGCGCTCGAGGCCAGACGATTGTGACCCGCGCTCCGGTTCCGCTCGTGCCGCGATTCTCAAAGGTGACGGTGGCGCCGGAGCGCTCCAGCAAGGTCTTGGCGATGAAAAGTCCGAGCCCGAGCCCGCCGGCCCGTGTGTCATTGTGACGTTCGGTCACATAGGGCTCGCCGATACGGGCAAGCACGTCATGGGCATAACCCGGCCCATCGTCTTCAATGATGACGGCGACGTTCTGCTGGTCGTAATCCACCGTCACGGTCACCTTTTCCCGCGCGTAATCCACGCCGTTTTCAATGAGGTTGCCAAGACCGTAGATGATGCCGGCATTGCGAATGCCGACCGGCTCGTCGGCGCGATTGTTCTTTTCAACGAGTTCGAGGCGGATGCCGAATTCCCGGTGCGGCGCCATCACCTCCTCGATCAGCGAGGAGAGCGGCAGGCGGCGCATGTGCTCCTCATTGTCGGCGGAAAGCGAGGTGAGGCGGCGCAGAATATCGCGGCATCTTTCGCTCTGGCTGCGCAGCAGGGCTATATCTTCGCCAAATTTTTCGTCGTTTCCGAGTTCCCGCTCCATCTCCTTCGCGACGACACTGATGGTCGCGAGCGGCGTACCGAGCTCATGCGCCGCTGCCGCCGCCAGCCCATCCAGCTGCGAGAGGTGTTTTTCCCGCTCCAGCACCAGCTCGGTTGCAGCCAGCGCGTCCGCCAGCTGGTTTGCCTCATGCGAAACACGATAGGCGTAAAAGGCAGCAAAAGAGGTTGTGGCGATGATGGCGACCCAGGTGCCGACATGCAGCAGAAGCTGGATCGGCAAAACCTCGCCGGGATACCACGGAACCGGAAAGGGTGAAAAAGCGATCGCGGTCGAGCAGATGACGGCAAAGCCGAGGAGAATGAGCGAATGTCGCAGTGGCTGGGAGGCAAAGGCAATGATGACCTGCACGCAGATCAGCGGCGCGAAGGGATTGGAAAGTCCGCCGGTGATGTAAATGAGCGCCGTCAATTGCAGCAGGTCGAAGGCCAGCAGCAATGTCGCTTCCCAGGGCTCCAGACGATAGGTGGAGGGAAAGCGGGCGGTGAGAAACAGATTTGCAAGAGCGAGCGCCGCGATCAGAAGGCCGCAGGCCAGAAGCGGCAGGGGGAAATTGAGCCCGAAAGCGACAAGGAGGATCGTTGCCGTCTGTCCCGCAACCGCCAGCCAGCGCAGCCAGACGATGGTCTGCAGCCTTATCCTGCGGCTGGCGCGGCCGAGCCTCGTGGTTTCGATAGAATGGCCAGCCACCTTTATCTCCTTTGCCCTGTTCATCATCGTCACGTCCCGCGCGGTTTTGCACGGCTGGTCGGCAGGGCCGATGCCGGGTCTTCCGGCCATGGATGGCGTGGATAACGCCCGCGCATATCTGCCCGTACATCCTTCCAGGACCCTGACCAGAAGCCGGGAAGATCGCGTGTCGTCTGGATCGGCCTGTGCGCCGGGGAGGTCAATTCCAGCAATAGCGGCAACCGCCCCTGTGCTATGGACGGGTGTGCTCTCAGCCCGAAAAGCTCCTGCACGCGAATGGAAAGCGTCGGTTCGCTGGCGTCGTAACGAATGGGATGCCGTTGGCCCGTCGGCGCTTCGAAATGCGTCGGCGCCAGCTTGGCGAGATCGCGCGCCACCTCATGCGGCACCAGAGACAGGATCCCTTCGGAGAGGCTGCCGGGCCGGATGTCCTGCAGGCTGCGCGCACCGTTCTGAAAAGGGACGAACCATTCGTCCAGCCTGGAAAGCAATGCCTCGTCGCTGACATCCGGCCAGGGCTCCCCGATACTGGCGTTCAGAAAGCCGATCCTGTCGCGCAACTGCAGCGTCTCTTTCGAAAAAGGAAGAATGCCGATGCCGAATTCCCGAACGCCATTGGCGAGCGCCTGTGCCGCCTGCTCGCCCTCGGGACGGGGCAGGGGTGTCTCATCGAGGATGATGGCGCCAAGCCGCGTCACCTTTCGCGCGCGCGCCTGGCCGCTCGCCTTGTCGAAAAGCAACTGGTCCTGCTGAACGATGAGATGCGGCATCCGCTCTTCGACATCGCTCCTCTCTATGCCTGCCGCCGCAAGGATGCGCGGCTGCGCCGCTCGCCCGGTAATATCGGCAACCACCAGCATTTTGCTCGCCGCCAGCCGTTCTGTCTCGGCAAGCTCTGCGCCACGCCCGTTGGCCATCACATAACGTCCCCGCGCGCCGCGCTGAAGCGCGATCCTGTCCGGATAAGCATGCAGCAGCAGCGGACCGGCCTCGCTGGGCAACTCGACTGTCGCCGTTTTGTCGCCGATTGCGTCGAACAGCCTCGATGCCAGCTTGCGCGCCGCCTGTGCCCTTTCGCTTCTGTCGGAAAGAAAGCGCCGCAGCCGTTCATCGAGATCGATATCGTTTCCGCCGAGCCCCTGTTCCGTGAGCATGACGGCGAGCATCGCCGCCTTTTTTCCCGCGCCTTCGCTTGCCGCCGCAATCACCATTGCCGCCAGCCGTGGCGGCAATGAAAGGCCGCGCATCATATGGCCGCGCTGCGTCAGCGCTCCGACTTTGTCGAGCGCGCCCAGATTTTTGAGAAGCGCCACCGATTCTTTAAGTGCGGCTTCGGGGGGCATATCCAGAAAGGCAAGAAAAGAGGGATCCTGAACACCCCAATAGGCGAGATCGAGCGCAAGGCCGGCAAGATCGCTCGCCAGAATTTGCGGTGGCGTAAAGGCGTTGAGCGCCGCCGTCTGCCCCGGATGCCACAGGCGGATCGCAACACCGGGTTCTGTCCGCCCGGCGCGACCCGCCCGCTGGTCGGCGGAAGCGCGCGACACCCGCACCGTCTCCAGTCTCGTGATTCCCGTTGCCGGCTCGAAGACAGGTAGTCGCTGCAATCCGCTGTCGATCACCACACGCACGCCATCGATGGTAATCGAGGTCTCCGCAATCGAGGTGGTGAGCACGATCTTGCGTCGTCCGGCTGGCGCCGGCTTTATCGCTGCATCCTGCTCTTTCTGCGAAAGGTTGCCGTAAAGCGGGATGATATCCGTATCGCCGGGAAAACGTCCCTCCAGCCGCGTGGCCGTTCGGATAATTTCCGCCTGTCCCGGTAGAAAGGCGAGGATGGAGCCGGTTTCCGACCCATGGGCTTCGGTGATCGCCTTGGTGACTTTCTCTTCAATCGGCACGCCCTGCCAACGATCCTCATAACGGACCTCGATTGGAAACGTCCGCCCAAGGCTCTGAATGACCGGCGCGCCTGCCATGAGCGTGCTGATGCGTTCGACATCGAGAGTGGCGGACATGACGAGGATACGCAGATCGTCGCGCAACCCACCCTGCACATCGAGTGCAAGCGCCAGTCCGAAATCGCCGTCGAGCGAACGTTCGTGAAACTCGTCGAAAATCACCGTCGAAACGCCGGCAAGTTCAGGATCGTCCAGAACCATCCGGGCAAACACGCCTTCGGTCACCACTTCTATCCGGGTTTTCGAGGAGACGCGATTGTCAAGCCGCATGCGATAGCCGACGGTTTGCCCGACATCCTCGTGAAGCAGTTCGGCCATGCGCCCGGCTGCGGCACGGGCGGCAAGCCGGCGTGGTTCGAGAAGAATGATCTTGCCGTCACCCCGCCAGTCCTGCTGCAAAAGATTAAGCGGCACGAGCGTCGTTTTACCCGCGCCCGGTGGAGCTGAAAGAACTGCGCGCTTCGCCCCGGCCAGAGCCTCGGCGATATCGCCGAGAACGGCACTGACGGGAAGTTCGGGCAACTCGGTCTTTATAGGAACGGGCATTCTGGTCATGCAAACAGGCCTGCGGCATCTGGGATGGTGTTTAAGCGTCTCATATGCCGTTTCTAATGCACGGCCCCGCACTTTGACAGTCGTATGTAAGGAGCAGGCAAATGCTCCGACGTCAAAGTTACGGTTCCTTGCGCGCTATTTGCAGTCAGGACCGGAGGGCAGGCATTGGGCGTGTGGCTAAATGTCGGAAGATTCCGTCTCTTTTGCCTGTTTTCGCTTCGCTTC
>NZ_LT009746.1:0-111984 GCF_900013505.1 Agrobacterium deltaense RV3
AAAGACACTTATCAGTGCCCCCACATCAGTGATTTATGCCTGTCAGAGCCTGTCCTTCAGCCAATGCATTTCGAAGAGATAGAGAGGCCCACCACAAACCCAACCATCTCTCCTCCGTTCATCGCCAGAGGATATTCATCCTCAAATACCGAATGTGAGAGTGACCGTCTCCTCCCACGACCGGCGCTGGCTCAGCGTGAGATCGAAATGTCTCCCGGTCCTTCGCTGAATAGAGACAGTATAAGGTCAGACAAACAGGGCGGGGATGAGAGAGAGAAAAAGAAAGCTATCAACAATCGCACCACCCAAAATTCAGCACATCACAAAAATATTAAATTATTGAAATAATTCACCTAATTAGCCAATCCGCCACCACAAAAACCGAAAAAATCCCCATTCCCGAAATCGACCTCTTACACATTTCGCCTCCGCTCTGCGTCGAAGAATGCATCCTTAAGAGAAAAATGTTTCCGACATACAACCTAATGTCGTAAAAATTTCCTTTTACAATTACTTAGTTTGGTGTACTAAAGGTGGTGTATTTATGAAAAATACGCCTATTGATTGAATCATACTAAAGAATTTTTGCCTTAGAGCAAAGCATTTGAAGTGCCCTTTAAACAAGTCGACCAGTGCCTACGAGGAAATTGCTATGCGACACGTATGGGTCGGATTTGGGATATTTTCCGGCATCATCAATTTGCTCGGCTTAGCTGGCCCGTTGTTTATGCTGGAAATCTACGATCGCGTGATTCCAAGTCGCAGTATCCCAACGATGGTGGCACTACTGGCTTTAATTGCGGGCTTATATGCTTTCTCAGGCTTCCTCGATATTCTTCGTACGCGCATGTTAGCTCGGATGGCCGCAACAATCGACTTGCAGATTTCAAACCGGGTGTTCGCGGCGATTGCAGGTTCACCTTTATTGATCAAGACGAACAATGACGTACTTAAACCCGCGCAGGAGGCTGACCAGATCAAGGCCTTCTTAGCTGGACCGGGGGTGGCAGCACTATTCGATCTGCCATGGACACCAGTGTTTCTGGCGATCTGCTTCTTCCTTCATCCATTGATTGGCTGGCTCGTCGCAGGAACAATGGCTGCGCTCGTCACGTTGACGCTGCTATCAAATATGCTGACGAAACATCGCTCCGCAGAAAATGCCGCAGCGCTCGCACAACGGAACCGCCTGGGTGAAGCCGCGCATCGAAATGCGGAGGCCATTGCGGCCATGGGAATGCTAAATCAGGCGACTAACCGGTGGAACGCTGCTCACGAAAACGCCAGTTCCATTCAGCGAACAACCGCCGATCTCTCCGCCCTTTTTGCAGGCATATCAAAATCAGTTCGACAGATGGTGCAGTCGGCCACTCTCGCGCTTGGCGCCTGGCTTGTCATTGAGGGACAGCTATCGGCAGGCGCAATCATCGCAAGCTCCGTTATCGCCACAAGAGCCTTACAGCCGATCGAACAGATTATTGGCGTCTGGCGCCATATGGTCTCGGCACGGCAGGCGTGGCAGCGACTAAAAGCGTTGTGGACTCATTTTCCCATTACCCCAACAGATCGAACGAGGCTGCCGGTACCGACACAAACGCTACTAGTAGAATCCGTGTTCGCCGCACCTCCAGGCGAGCGGCAGCGTATGACCATACAAAATGTGAGTTTCAGAGCGGAGGCTGGAAGTGTTGTAGGTATCATCGGCCCGAGTGCTTCCGGCAAATCTACCCTCGTTCGAGCAATTACAGGCGCTTGGCCCATAATACGTGGTCGCGTCTGTATTGACGGGGCAACGCTAGATCAATGGCCTGCTCACGAGCGTGGTCGCCACATCGGGTACATGCCACAAAGCTCAGACCTTTTCCCAGGCACTGTAGCGGAGAACATAGCCAGACTTGATCGCTCTGCCGATCATGAAGATATTATCGCCGCCGCACAGGCTGCCGGTGTACACGACATGATCGTATCCTTGCTTGATGGCTACGAGACACAGGTAGGTGATGGTGGGACAAATCTCTCGGCCGGTCAACGCCAGCGGGTCGCCCTTGCCCGCGCCCTATTTGGCAAGCCTTTTCTAGTGGTACTGGACGAGCCCAACTCCAATCTTGATGTCGATGGTGACAGGGCACTGACCGAAGCTATTGCCGGCGTCAAAGCCCGGGGCGGTATCGTCCTCGTGGTAGCACATCGTAACAGCGTCATGTCGCAAATCGATTTCTTGCTCGTTGTGGAAGATGGCATTGCGCGCGCCTTCGGGCCGAGAGATACCGTCCTGAAATCCTTACAGCAACAAACCCCAAGACAGCGCCTCTCGACCGCTCCAGCTCTAACAGTTGTCGTAGGAGAGGATCCGTAACGATGGCAACCCATACAAAATCTGACCTGACACACTCGCTGCACCGGCACCTTGTCGCTGGCGCGGCCGGTACCATCTTCCTATTTGCCGGTGTCGGAGGATGGGCAATGAACACCGAACTGTCCAGTGCGATCATCGCCCCAGGTATCTTGATGGTGGATGGAAACACCAAGAAGGTGCAGCATCTATCTGGAGGTATCGTCTCTGAACTTCTAGTCAGAGAGGGGCAGACTGTTGAAACAGGTGATGTCTTGATACGGCTTGATGCAACCGTCGCAAAGGCGAACCTGATCACCACTTCCCACAAACTCTACCAACTCTATGCCCGTCAAGCACGACTGGAGGCAGAACGTGATGCACAACTGCTCGTCGTTGTTCCTTCAGCGCTTCTGTCACGGGTATCACTTTCAGATGCAAATATGTTGATGGCCAGCGAGCGACAGCTTTTCGAGGATCGCCGTATCTCACGAGAAGGCGAGAAGACCCGGTTGCATGAGCAAATAAAGCAGATTCAACAGCAGATCATTGGCGTTGAAGAACAACGGAATGCGAAAACCGAAGAAATCGGCCTCATAGAACAGGAACTCTCTGGCCTTCGCAGGCTGTATGCATCAGGCGCTATTCCGTTAAGCCGCGTGAACAATCTCGATCGTAACGTAGCACGGTTACGCGGCGAGTACGGGCAGCTGATGGCCTCTATCGCCTCGGCACGGACCCGCATTTCCGAAACAGAGGTGCAATTGCTACAGATTGATCAGCAAATGCGTACGGAAGTGGCGACGGAACTTCGCGACGTGGAGAACCAGCAGATCGAGCTCCGCGAAAAGGAGACCACAGCTCTCAATGAACTGAAGCATCTCGATATCAAAGCGCCAATTGCGGGCGTAGTCCATCAGCTTGCTGTTCATACCATCGGTGGAGTGATTACCGCCGCCGAACCTCTTATGCAAATCGTCCCACAAAGCACGCTCATGGTGGAGGCGCGCATCGCACCGCAGGATATTGACCAACTCACTATCGGCCAATCCACAACACTACAGCTGACTGCGTTCAACCGTAATACCACGCCGGAAATCGCGGGGGCAGTTATCCGCATCTCCGCCGACCTAGAGATAGACCAAATGACCGGAACAAGCTTTTACAAGGCAGGAATTGCCATACGGGACAGCGATATCCGGCGAACCGACGAGATAGGTCTGGTTCCCGGCATGCCCGTAGATGCCTTCATACGAACGGGAGAGCGTAAAGTCATTTCATACTTCACCAAGCCTGTGCGCGATCACATGCAACGCGTGTTCCGGGAAGAATGACGATATTCGCGACATTGTTCGTCGCGAGAGAGATACGGACGCAGCAGCCCAAGCCTGGAAAGCATAGCTGCAGCGCCCGTCCGAAACCGGCGAAATAGTTCGCCGGAAACCCAAGGAGTGTAACATGCCTACACGTAGTGGAACAGATTCAGCAAACACTATCGACCTGAGATATGAAACCCTAACCCCTTCTGCAGGTTGGCCTGCATATCAAGCTTGGTGGTCCGTTTACGCTCAAGGCGGCAATGATACGGTATATGGCAGTGCGTACAATGACTGGATCGACGGTGGCTCTGGCAACGACACCCTCCGCGGCTATAACGGCAACGACAATCTGGAAGGTGGCGCCGGAACCGACTACCTCTACGGTGGCTACGGCGATGATCGCCTTTCGGGCGGAGCCGACAACGACTATCTCTACGGCGAGGCTGGAGAGGATTGGTTGGACGGAGGAGATGGTAACGATCGGTTGGAAGGCGGCGCCAACAACGACGTTTTGGTCGGTGGTGCTGGAACCGACGTATTGCTGGGCGGATCGGGAGATGATCAAATCTTCGGGGACGCAGGTGCTGATACTATGAATGGCGAAGCCGGCGATGATCGCCTTTGGGGTAACTCTGGAAACGACCGGTATCTATTCAATGGACAAGGCTGGGACACCATCAATGATGGGTTAACAAACGGTGGCACCGCTAGGACCGATACAACATTTGATACCAGCGACCGGCTGATCGTCAGTTATGCTACAAGCGACGTAAAGTTCTACACTTTCACGGATAACAAAAATCTTCTTGTCACATCGGAGACTGATGCCAATGACGGCACGGTCGACAACGCAGTGATCATTGAGAACTATTTTGCCGGTGGACACTATGTCGTGGAAATACTACAGACAAGTGACGGTGTACACTACCTTCCCGATTACTTCCCACTCGCTGCCTAATAGCAGCAGGAAACCGTGAATTAAGGAAGGGGATCGGCGATCCGATCCCCTTTTCTGATATATTATAAGAATAATCTCCTGTTCCCCTTATACAGCCGCAAACTGGGTGCGCCAGCTTAAATATCCCTCAAATACTCGGCCCGCTCCTTTTGATAGCGCGCATAATCTTGCATCCAGCCTTCGATTTGCGCATAACGCAGATCAGCCTTCATACCCACATGATCAACCGCCACTCGGGTTTCTGGTATTGGAGGCAGCGAATTAAACTGCCTTTGTGTCAGGGCCGTACCGGCCTTCTGTATTCGGCCCCCAACCAGATTGGCGATCTGCTCTGCAATTTTTTGGGCAAAATCAGGGCCAGATACGCCATCCAGACCCGCTAACTGGTTACGGAGCCGCTTGCCTAAAGCGTCGTCGCTCGTCACTGCTCCCTGATTATCGATGGTCGCAACTACATTTCCAGCAATAACGACGTTCGCATAGGGTTTAAGGCCGGCATAATTGGAAAGATCAGGAGCTTCATGGGTGCTATACTCGCTTTCCAGGCTGCTCATACTAGTCTCGATAAGCTGTTTCTTTGCTTCCATAAATTCATCGTATTGATCCTGGGGCAGAGCAGAGATGTTCATGGGCTTAGCATTCGATAAATCGAACACGTACAAGCTGGTCAGTTTTCCCTGGAGCTTAAGAGTGACCGTCGAAAGACCAGAAGGATTGTCGCTCGCGCCCAATGACTTGCTTCCATCCCCCGGCAGTTGCGACGTCGCGTATGCGTCAGCGGATTTAGTATCGTTCTTCTCTAGTCCACCGTAGCGACTAGCGGAGCTATAATATGTTACCGATCCAATCGTATTCATAGCAAATCTCCTACATTACTCCCCAATCATGCCGGATTGAACTTGCCTAAAACTAACCATTACCCAGATAAATACTTAATAGCATCGCAGCATTTATTCTAATACGATAATCAATCGCACCCAAAAAAATTGCCGTAATATAACATTGCTCTTTTTTGCTCGAGAAGGCTAAATGACATCGTCAGTGGACAGCCACGCCACAAATCTTCATCATCCTGGCCTGCTGCCGGTTTTATGAACATCGAGTTAAGGTGTTCCTCCTGAAACCGGAGAGCATGAATGCAAAGACGTATAAGCTTGAAGCAGTGAAGTTGGTCAGGGAACGTGGGGATCACTGTTGCGCAGGCTGCTCTTGATCTTGATGTCCACGAGAATGTCTTGTGCAAATGGTTCGGGAATACGGCGACGATCCCAGCCAGTGTATTCCTACGGCGCCACTGCGCCACTGGCGCTGACCGCAATCCTGGCGGCATCCACGGTCGCACTTGCCTTGCTGCAGACCCTGTCCGTGACGCCAGATGCCTAAAACGTATATACTGCCCGGAATTTGGTCCGGGCAGGTCTTTTTTGAAAAGCCGATTTTCTTGCCGTCGCTCGGGTTACTTGCGGTAGGCTAGCCCACCCCAGATGCGGCCTTCGTCTCTGTGGCGGCCGCCGTGTACTGCGCCGATATAGGCAGCCGCAGCGGAAACGAGCGCGGAAGCGGCCAGCAGGAATGCTGTAAGAATACCTGCGACCCGTGCTTTTTCTGCGGCATCCGCAGCCTTGGTCTTGGCATCGTCCAATGCCTTCTGCGCATCAGCCTTCACGGTCTCGACCTGCTTCTGGGCTTCATCGACCTTTTTCTGTGCTTCCGCCCTGACGGCCTGCACACGTTCAACCGTCTGGTTCACGCGCGTTTGCGCATCGGTCTGGCTGATGTTTGTGCGGGCAGCGACCTGATTGGCGAGCCATGTTTTGTCGGCATCAGATATCTCGCCTGTTGCCATCAGATTGCCGAGGATCCCGCTAATCTGGCGCTGGTAGTCACCGGCGCTCTGTTCACCCGTCAGAGGGGTGGCGGGCGTATCGGTCCTCAGTAGCGTATCCGTGAAATAGTCGATCGGGTTGGTTCTCAGGCCTTGCGGAAGCATCTGCTCAATGCTGGGTGCTGCAGCCTGACCGGCTCCTTGCGCCAGACCACCGGCTGCACTGCCAGCGCCGGAAATGATGCCGCCTGCCAGTTGGCCAGCCCCTTGAACGGCGCCGCCGACTGCGGAACCCGTGGCCTCGACGGCGGTCTGCGCCACGCTGCCGACAGCCTTGGCGCCACCGGACAGCACGCCGAGCGCGAGAAATGCCGAGACGACCGTCCCTAGACCCCATACGACCAAGCCATTCACACCATCGCGGACCGTCAGTTCGTTCCTGTCGGCAGCGCCGGCAGGCCGACGCATGCGGCCGGCAATATAGCCGCCCAGCATGTAGGAGCCGACCATGGAAATGATGACGAAGAGCGCGGTTATGATGAGCCAGACTGTGCTGATCTCGCCGCCATCGTCAGCCGAGATGGAACTCAGGCCCAGGCCGCCCGCAAATGCGGTGAGGACTGCCATGGCGCCCGAGGAGATGACGGCACCGGCGAAAATCGCCGGCCAGTCCACATAGCTGCGGTTTGGATTTGTTTCGATACCCGTTGGATCAACCATCAGCGTAGCCCCAGCAATGAGAGAATGAACAGAACAACGACGACGAGTCCGACTAGATAGATGATGGAATTCATGCGGTATCTCCTCCGAAAGGATGACCAATCCTCCGCGTAGCGGGTGATTATATGCAGCGAGAAATGTGAGCCGAGTGCTCCTGCACCAAACTCATCGCACCCGAAAAAGTTTCACGACTTCTCGTTGTTTCGGAAGGATTTTGCGCAAATTCAGCCGGCGGGCGACGGTGTGCGCTCGGATGAGGAGGAGCCTGGTCACTGGGCGAATATGAGCCTTGCGAGGAAATCCGGGCGCGAGATCGCAAGAGGGTGCTCGCCGGCCTTTAAGCGCGGCCTTGCCACCGTGGCGGTGCGCACTGCTACGATTTGATACATAAGTGCGGGTTTCAGGAAACATGCCGGATACCTGCCGGGCACATCATTACCTGATCTATTTCGGATCAGGCAGGATTTCCCATGAAAAGCCAGATTTTCTTCGCCGTCGCCCTATCGGTTGCGGCAGCGGGTTTTGGAACCGTTTATTCAAGTTCAGCGGACACGCTGCCGGAAAACGCCTCTCCCATCTATGGTGTCACTCTTCCTGACGGATATCGTGACTGGACGTTCATCGCGCCCGCGCAGGAAGCGCCGCCGCTGGACGAGCTTCGCGCTGTTCTGGCAAACGATGTCGCCGCCAACGCCTACAAAAGCGGAACCCTGCCCTTTCCGGATGGCTCGATACTGGTGAAGCTTGCCTATAAGCGGCAGCAATCCACGGAGTTTCCGCCGGCCACGGTGCCGGGAGCGGCAACCACCGTGCAGGTGATGGTGAAAGATTCCAAGAAATATGCCGGCAGCCACGGCTGGGGCTTCGGGCGGTTTGTCAACGGCAAGCCGGTGGATGCCGCGCAACATGAGACCTGTCTCTCCTGCCACGAGGGCAACGTCAAGGACCATGATTTCGTCTTCACGCGCTATGCGCAGTGACAAATGACGGGGACATGCGGTTTCGCTTTAGCCGCCGTGCGCCGGTGGCGGCTTTTACACTCGATTACAAATTCACCGAAGCGCCGACACATCAGGGATACGTGAGGCCGGGAAATTGGCGCCATCGCCGGGTCGCCTTCGCCGCCCGGAGCCCCGAACTCCTGCCTGAAAGGAAAAGATGATGACGTTTCTGGTCATTGCCTATCTCGGAGGGGCGCTGACAATTCTCAGCCCCTGTATCCTGCCCATCCTTCCCTTCGTTTTTGCGCGGGCGGGGCAACCGTTCCTGCGCAGCACGCTGCCCCTGCTTGCGGGAATGGCGGCAACCTTTTGCGCCGTCGCGACGCTGGCCGCGGTGGGCGGCAGCTGGGCAATCAGCGCCAATGAATATGGCCGGCTCGCGGCTCTTGCGCTGCTTGCGGTCTTCGGCGTCGGGCTGCTCTCGCCGCGTGCGGCCAGCATCATCACCCGTCCGGTCGTCGAACTCGGCAACCGGCTCGCCAATGCCGCCGGCAAGCCCGGGGCAATGCCGACAGTTGCGGGCTCGCTGTTACTCGGCATCGCCACCGGCCTTTTATGGGCGCCCTGCGCCGGACCGATCCTCGGGCTCGTGCTGACGGGTGCGGCCCTGAAGGGGGCCAATCTGGAAACCAGCCTGCTGCTTGCCGCCTATGCCGCCGGGGCTGCGACCTCCCTTGCCGTCGCCATCCTCGTCGGCGGCAGGGTATTTGCAGCCATGAAGCGGTCGCTGGGTTTCAGCGAGCGGATCCGGCAGGTGCTTGGCGCGGCGGTGCTTGCCGGCGTCGCGGTCATCGCGCTCGGGCTGGATACGGGTTTCCTGTCGCAGATATCCTATGCGAGCACGGCATCCTTCGAACAGCGGGTGCTCGATCGGCTCCACACCGCCGTAGCGCCCGAAGTGGCGGCGGCGGGCGTCAGCGCCGCCACGGCACGGTCGGAGCTGCCGGTTGAGGGCAAGGCCCCATCCCTCGACGGCGCCGTGGAGTGGCTCAATTCCCCGCCGCTCACGCGTGAGCAATTGCGCGGCAAGGTCGTTCTCGTCGACTTCTGGACCTATTCCTGCATCAACTGCATCCGGACCATTCCCTATGTGCGTGCCTGGGCGGACAAATACCGGGATCAGGGCCTCGTGATCATCGGCGTTCACGCCCCCGAATTCGCCTTTGAAAAGAAGATCGACAATGTCAGACAGGCCGTCGCCAACTTCAAGATCGATTACCCGGTGGCAATCGACAATGATTACAGGATCTGGCGCGCCTTTGATAACAGCTATTGGCCGGCGCATTACCTGATCGATGCCAGGGGCCAGATCCGTTACCACCATTTCGGCGAGGGCAATTATCGCCAGACCGAAGAGGCGATCCAGGATCTGCTGCGCGAGGCCGGCAGCAGCGCCTCCGCCAGCGCACCGGTGAGCCCGCAGGCGACAGGAGCCGAAGCCGGTGCGGATATCGGGCAGATGCGCTCGGGCGAAACCTATATAGGCTACCGGCAGGCTCGAAGCTTCGCATCCAACGAGGCGATGCGTGCAGACACGCCGCGCGACTACTCCGTCAAGACGCCTTCCCTCAACGAATGGGGACTTTCCGGCACTTGGACGGTTGGCGCGGAGGCGGCCACACTTGATGCGGCTGATGGCGGCATCACCTATCGCTTCAGCGCCCGTGACCTGCATCTGGTCCTTGGGCCGGATGCAGCCGGAAAACCGGTTCGTTTCCAGGTCACCATCGACGAGCATCCGCCGGGTGCGGACCATGGCGCCGATACGGATGCCGAGGGCAATGGCGTCGTCACCTCAACCCGTCTTTACCAGCTCGTCCGCCAGTCCGGCGCCGTCGAAGCGAGAACCTTTACCATCCGCTTCCTCGACCCCGGCGTGCAGGCCTATGCCTTCACTTTCGGCTGACCCGGATTTTCCTCCCGTTCCCATCAAAACCAAAGGAGAAATATGATGCACCATCGTCTCATGCCAAAATTCGCACTTGCCGTCGCAACCGCACTGATCGCTTTTGCCGCACAGGCGGCAGAGGTGAAGAATATCGTCATCGTCCATGGCGCGCTGGCCGATGGTTCGGCCTGGCGCAGGGCGACAGACATCCTTGAAAGCCGTGGTTTCAACGTCACGATCGTGCAGGAGCCCATCACCTCTCTTGCCGATGACGTGGCGGCCACCAACCGTGTTCTCGATCTCCAGCAGGGGCCGAGCCTGCTCGTCGGGCACAGCTACAGCGGGATGGTGATCTCGGAAGCGGGTAACCGGCCGGATGTGGCCGGGCTGGTTTATGTCGCCGCCTTCCAGCCGGAGAAGGGAGAGAGCCTTCTCGACCTCGCCGGCTCGAAACCGCCGGCCGGCAACGGCATCAAGCCGACGAAGGATGGCGCGTTCCTTTATCTCGATCCCGCCGTCTTTGGACAGGATTTCGCCGGCGATCTGCCGCGTGAGGACGCGGCCTTCATGGCAAGAAGTCAGGTCTTCGCCGCCAAGGCCGCCTTTGCCGCCAAAGCCGGCGAACCCGCCTGGAAAACCAAGAAAAGCTGGTCGATTGTCGCAACGCAGGACCGCTCGATCAACCCCGATCTCGAGCGCGACATGGCCAAGCGCGCCGGCAGTGCGGTGACCGAGATTGCGGCAAGCCATGCGGTCTTTGCCTCCCAGCCCGAAAAGGTCGCAGACGTCATCGAACAGGCCGCCCGGCAATCCGCCAAATAAACCGCGCCCGCCTCGAGTCCAACACAGCCGCCCCAGACACCGGGGCGGCTGATTGCGTAAGGAGGGCGGACCGAATGTATCAGTCTGTATCCGGAATGCCGCCTGCTACAAAACCATTCACATTCGTCCTCCTTGCGACACATCGAGGATACACGCACCGCGTTACCTGCCCGCATCCAACATGGACAGGAGAGACAGCAATGAATTCCGAGATCAATTTCCAGCGCCGCCGCTTCTTCGGCATCGCCGCAATGACAGTTGCCGCCGTCGAATTCGGGGCCGCAGGCCTTGCTCATGCCAAGGGCGAAGCGCCTTCGCCTCAGCCGTCAACCGGACGCGACGGAGCCACCTCCTTTGGCGCCCTGAAGCAGGTTGAAGCGGGCGTACTCAGCGTCGGTTATGCAGAAGCCGGCCCCGCAGACGGCCCGGTCGTGCTGCTGCTGCACGGATGGCCTTATGACATCTACAGCTATGTCGATGTCGCACCCATCCTTGCATCGGCTGGATATCGGGTACTCATCCCCTATCTGCGCGGATATGGCACGACCCGTTTTCTCTCGGACGACACCGCACGCAACGGACAGCAGGCGGCGCTTGCGGTCGATATGATCGCCTTTCTCGACGCGCTCGGCGTCAAGCAGGCCGTCGTTGCCGGTTATGACTGGGGCGCTCGCACCGCCGACATCATGGCGGCGCTCTGGCCCGAACGTTGCACCGGGCTCGTATCGGTCAGCGGCTACCTTATCGGCAGCCAGGAGATCAACAGGAAGCCGCTTCCGCCCAAGGCGGAACTCTCCTGGTGGTATCAGTTCTATTTCGCGACGGAACGCGGCCGTGCGGGCTATGCCGCCAACACCCGCGACTTCGTGCGCCTGATCTGGCAGACGGCATCTCCGACCTGGAAATTCAGCGACGAGACCTTCAATCGTTCGGCCCCCGCATTCGACAATCCCGACCATGTGGCCATCACCATCCATAATTACCGCTGGCGGCTGGCACTGGCCGACGGAGAAGCCAAGTACGATAATTACGAGCGCCAGCTTGCGAAACTTCCCGTCATCACCGTGCCGACGATAACGCTGGAAGGCGACGCCAACGGCGCGCCGCATCCGGATCCTTCCGCCTACGCATCGAAGTTTTCCGGCACGTACCAGCACCGCAACATCAGCGGCGGCATCGGCCACAACCTGCCGCAGGAAGCACCCGAGGCTTTTGCCAGGGCTGTTCTGGACGTCGCAAAGCTTTAAACTTGCCGAAGCCCGCGAACCGTTGTCATGTGACGCAGGGAACGCGGTAGCGGGCCACTCGAACCGTCCGGACGACGAAGGCATCCAATGGAACATATCGACCATATTCTCGTCGTAGACGACGACAGGGAAATCCGGGAGTTGGTTTCCAGCTACCTGAAGAAGAACGGCCTGCGCACGAGCGTGGCGGCCGACGGACGGCAGATGAGAAGTTTTCTCGACGGCAATACCGTCGATCTCATCGTGCTCGACGTGATGATGCCTGGCGATGACGGGCTGGTCCTATGCCGTGAGCTGCGAGCGGGGAAACACAAAGCCACGCCGGTCTTGATGCTGACCGCCCGCGATGACGAGATGGATCGCATTATCGGGCTCGAAATGGGAGCCGACGACTATCTGTCGAAGCCCTTCGCTGCCCGTGAGCTTCTTGCGCGGATCAAGGCCATCCTGCGCCGCACGCGGATGCTGCCTCCCAATCTGCAGATCAGCGAGGCCGGGCAGCTCCTGACCTTTGGTGACTGGCGCCTCGACACGGTGGGCCGTCACCTGCTCGACAGGGAGGGCACGACCGTTGCCCTGAGCGGAGCTGAATACCGGCTTCTCAGGGTCTTCATCGATCATCCCCAGCGCGTCCTCAACCGGGACCAGCTGTTAAATCTCACCCAGGGACGCGATGCGGAGCTTTTCGACCGGTCGATCGATCTTCTTGTGAGCCGCGTGCGCCAGCGCCTGGGGGATGACGCGCGCGAACCCATCTACATCAAGACCGTACGGGCGGAGGGTTATGTCTTTGCGGTGCCCGTGGAGATTTCGGAGCCGAGGATATGAACGGCCCGCGCCTGCTCGCCGGCTGGTGGCCACGCTCATTGCGGTCCAGACTTTTCATCATCCTTTTTGCCGGCCTCGCCATTGCCTACGGCCTGTCGTTCAGCATCCTCTTTGCCGAACGATATATGTCGGCAAAGGCGGTCATGCTCGGCACTCTGGAGCAGGATCTGGCGGTATCGATCGCCATCATCGACCGCCTGCCTGCGGAAGAGCGGGCGCAATGGGTCCATCGCCTGAGTCGCAGCAATTATCAACTCGTCCTCGGCCCCGGTCTTCCCGGTGTTTCCGACATGACCGGCCGCGGCGCTGAAATTGCGCAGAGGATCGAGGAAGCCGCGGGACACCGTTTTCCCGTCAGGGTCGAGTCCATTCCCGGCGACGGCAAGCGGCTTCAGGCACACCTGACGCTTTCGGACGGCTCGCCCCTGACGATCGACGTGACACCGCGCGGCGTGATGCCCCTGGCGGAATGGCTGCCTTATGTCTTCGCCGCGCAGATGGCGCTTCTCCTCCTCTGCACCTGGTTTGCAGTGCGACAGACGACCAGACCCCTCAGCGCGCTTGCTGCGGCAGCCGAAGCGCTGGATCCGGGGGAAAAGGGGTCGCCGATGAGTGAGGGCGGCCCAAGCGAAGTTGCTCACGCCGCCCGCGCCTTCAACGCCATGCGCGATCGCGTCGCGCAATATCTCGAGGAGCGTGTCCAGATTCTTGCGGCGATTTCGCACGACCTGCAGACGCCCATCACCCGGATGCGGTTGCGGGCCGATATGGCAGACGATACGCCGGAAAAGGAAAAGCTGGTCAGTGACCTGCGTGAAATCGAACGCCTGGTGCAGGATGGGATCGCTTACGCACGCAGCGCTCACGGCAACGGCGAGAAATCCTCCCGTATCGATCTGGCCTCTTTCATCGACAGCATTGCCTACGACTATCAGGATACCGGAAAAGCCGTAACGGTTGCCGGCATGGTGCGCGGCACCGCGTCGACAAAGCCCCATGCATTGCGAAGAATCCTGACGAACTTCATAGATAACGCCCTCAAATTCGCCGGCAGCGCCGAGATTAAAGTGGACCGGCGTGGTGAAGGCACAGTGGTCATCACGGTGCTCGATCGGGGGCCGGGCATCCCGGACGAGATGCTGCAAAATGCCATGCAGCCCTTCTTCCGGATCGAAACATCGAGAAACCGCGATACGGGCGGAACCGGTCTCGGACTGGCGATCGCGCAGCAACTCGCCGGAACGATCGGCGGCTCGGTTCGCCTCTATAACAGGCAGGGCGGCGGGCTTGCGGCCGAGGTGGCTTTTCCCTGACAGGGAAACGGGTCGACGATAACCAGTGACAAAGCGCCGATACTTTTCGATACAGTTTCGCAGTTTCCGGAAACATGCCGGATACGCTGATCCATCACAAAGCTCCTATCACGAAACGCCGCAGCAGCGGCAAATGAAAGGAGCCTCCCATGACCAAGATCGAGACTGTTCTTTATACCGGCAAGACCCACACGACCGGCGGGCGTGACGGATCGGCGCAAAGCGATGATGGCGCGCTGGGCATCAAGCTCTCGCCTCCGGGCAGCGGAAAGCCGGGCACGAATCCCGAACAGCTTTTTGCGGCCGGCTGGTCGGCATGTTTTATCGGCGCCATGACAAAGGCGGCGGCGAAACGCCAGCTCCGGCTTCCCGCCGACACCGCCGTCGATGCGGAAGTCGATCTCGGCACGACGGGCGGCGAGTTCTTCCTGCAGGCTCGCCTGTCGGTAAGCCTGCCCGGGATCGATCGTCCCGTAGCACAGGCCATCATCGAGGATGCCCATCAGATCTGCCCCTATTCGAAGGCAACCAGGGGAAACATCGATGTTACGCTCAAGCTCGCTTAAGCCGATTGTCTCCGCCCGTGCGCTTGTCATCGCCATCGTGTTTACGGCGATATTTGCAGCACCGTGCGTATATGATGCAACATCCGACGAGCCCTCGCCGCTTGCGGGACTTCTGGGCGCGGTCTCATCGATGTGACCACAAGGGAACGGCTCGGCGCCCGCCGCAGCCGTTTTCGCGTTTCCACTTCTTCCTGCCATCCCTCTGATCAACTCAATGAAGCCTGCTTGGACCCATGCGGCGCGCCTCCAGCGCGTTCCGCGGCAGCCAGACGAGCCGGATTTCCAACCATCTTAAACGAGGCCAGATCAATGCGATCAATTGAACACATCTATATCGACGGTAAATTTGTGGTGCCAGACGGCAATGAACGGCTGGACCTTTTCAATCCGGCAACGGAAGAAAAAATCGGCGATGTCCGGCTTGGCAATGCCGATGATGCAAAGGCCGCAGTGGCAGCCGCGAAACGGGCTTTTCCCGCCATGGCAACATCCACCAAGGCGCAGCGTATCGACATGCTGCGCAGCCTGCGCGATACGATCGAAGAGCGACCGGATGAGCTTACGCAGGTCATGACCGAAGAATACGGCGCGCCCGCTTATTTCACGGCTTTCTCCGTTCAAAACGCAGCGTCGATTTTTGATGTTATGGCTGAGACCGTGGCGAACTACGACTTTGACCGGGTCGTGGGCAAAAGCACCGTCAGGATGCTGCCGCGCGGCGTTCTCGCCGCCATCACGCCCTGGAACAGCAATTTCGGTTTTATCGCCACCAAGCTTGCGCATGCAATCGGTTCAGGCTCGTCCCTCGTCATCAAGCCGGCCGAACAGAGTGCGTTTCAGACGGATATTCTGGTGAGAAGGCTGCATCGGGCCGGCCTGCCGGCAGGAGTTTTCAACATTGTCAACGGCACGGGTCCGGTGGTCGGTGCGGCGCTGACGCAGGATCCCGACGTGGCGACCGTCAGTTTCACCGGTTCCACCCAGGCTGCAAAGATCATTCAGCGAGCGGCGATTGACGGCATGAAAAGGGTGGTTCTGGAGCTGGGAGGCAAAGCACCCACCATTATCCTGCCGGATGCCGACCTCGACAAGGCTATACCTGTCGCCCTGATGTCGGGCTTTGCAAACAGCGGCCAGGCCTGCGTCGCGGGTACCCGCATTCTGGCTCCGAGGTCCCGTCTCCCCGAGATTGCCGAGCGGTTGAGGATGGCGGCTGAAAAATTCAAAGTTGGCGATCCCCGTGATCCGGAGGTTCGGGTAGGCCCTCTCGCCAGCCTTGCCCAGTGGGAAAGGATCCAGACTTACATCCGGCTTGGTGTCGAAGAAGGAGCAACCCTGCTGACAGGCGGAACCGGACGCCCGGCCGGGATTGAAAAAGGATGGTTCGCCCGCCCGACAATCTTCGCAGATGTCACTAACGAAATGCGCATCGCCCGCGAAGAAATCTTTGGTCCCGTCCTGTGTCTTCTCGCCTATGAGGACGAAGATGAGGCCGTCAAAATCGCCAATGATAGCGACTACGGATTGCAAGCCTATGTGCTTGGATCCGACATCAGACGTGCCGAACGCATCGCCGAGAGGCTGATGGCCGGCCGCGTCGTCATCAACGGCGCACCGCATGATCCTCGCGCGCCCTTCGGCGGTTTCAAGCAATCCGGTATCGGCAGGGAGATCGGCGCCTTCGGTCTCGACGGCATGCTCGAACCGCGAGCCGTTCTCACCCCGTAACGCGAGAAGTCTGCAGCGCCGGTCCCGGCGCACTCTCCGTTCTGCTTCAGGCCGACTTTGTATCCAGAAGTGTCAGCCGTGCGAAATCCGACGTTTGGTGACGCAACAGCAGGTCGAAAGAAACAGCCGGGATACGATCAACATCTACCTGTTCCGGACGCGACACTGCGTTAGTAATATCGGATCTCCATCATGAATAACGATATTGCGCCACTTGATGGAGAAGTGTTGTGTCGAGAGTTTTCCATCGAAACCTAAAACGGTACCTCGATGTAGCCTGTCTGGTTGCTGATACAATAAGCTACGGTCGAGGACGGCAATCACATCGATCAGACCTGAAATTTCGTTTCGTTGTTCGAAGGATCCGGCTTCGCATCGACGCGATTTTCCGCCTCGGCCTGCTGCGACAGGGGAAGCTCCAGTTGGATGTCCTCCATCTCGGGCAGGCTGGCGATGCCGTCACGAAGGGCAAGGTCTTCATAAGATGGTTTGAACGGCATCGGAATCTCCTTCCGCGCGGGAAATTGGCCGCCATCCGCTTTTTCCGGCGGCGACCCTTTACCGGTGATCAGCTCTTCACGAAGGCCAGCAGATCCGGATTGATGATGTCGGCATGAGTTGTCAGCATGCCGTGCGGATACCCCTTATACACCTTCAGCGTGCCATTCTTCAGCAATTTGACCGACAATTCGGCAGAATCTGCGATCGGCACGACCTGGTCGTCATCGCCGTGCAGAACGAGCGTCGGCACCGTGATCGCCTTCAGGTCTTCCGTCTGATCGGTTTCCGAGAAGGCCTTGACGCCGTCGTAATGGGCCTTGGCGCTGCCCATCATGCCCTGACGCCACCAGTTCTGGATAACACCGGGAAAGACTTTGGCATCCGGACGATTGAAGCCGTAAAACGGACCGGTCGGCACGTCGAGGAAGAACTGGGCGCGGTTTTCGGCCACACCCTTGCGGAAGCTGTCGAAGACTTCGATCGGCAGACCGCCGGGATTGGAAGGCGTCTTCAGCATCAGTGGCGGAACGGCGGAGACGAGAACGGCCTTGGCGACACGGCCCTGCGGTTCGCCGAATTTTGCGAGGTAACGCGCGACCTCACCACCGCCAGTCGAGTGTCCGATATGAACAGCATTCCTGAGATCGAGATGTTCGGCAACGGCGGATGCATCGGCGGCATAATGATCCATGTCGTGACCGTCGCTCACCTGCTGGGAACGGCCGTGGCCGCGACGATCATGGGCGACGACGCGGTAACCGTTGTTTACGAAGAACAGCATCTGCGCATCCCAGTCGTCGGAGGATAGCGGCCAGCCGTGATGGAACACGATGGGCTGGGCATCCTTCGGACCCCAGTCCTTGAAATAGATATCGACGCCGTCCTTGGTCTTTACGAATGATTCGGTCATTGGAAATGCTCCTTCGTTGCGGGATGGGATGGATTTTGAAAAGGCTGTTGATGGCATTGCCATCGCAGCGGAAAGCGCGGCACCGGCCAGCAGAAGACGTCGTCTCGAAAGCGCCAGCGCAATTGGATCGTCGGTCATGTCGGTTCCTGCCTGGCTTCAGCGGGAGCGACGGGTGGTTTCGAACAGGAACCATGTGCGGCGCTCGGTCTCGTCGATCCAGTTTTCGATCAGGCTGGTGGTGGCGTGATCGTTGAGGTCGGAGGTGAGGTTGTGCGTTTGTCGCAGGATGGCGGTCAGCTGCTTGTTGTCCTCGCGCAGTTCGGCGAGCATGTCCTCCGGGGTGACGAAGTCGGCATCATTATCAAGGAGACGCTGGAGGCGGCCGATATGACCGATGGAACGGATGGTAGTGCCGCCGACCTTGCGCGCCCTTTCAGCAATGTCGTCGGTCATCGCGAATATCTGCGCTCCCTGTTCGTCCAGCAGCATGTGATAATCACGAAAATGCGGGCCGGAAACATGCCAGTGGAAATTCTTGGTCTTGATGTAGAGCGTGAAGACATCCGCCAGCAGGGCGGTCAATGCGGCGGCGATGTCGCGGCTCGCTTCGGCACCGAGGTCAGTCGGCGTTGCGAGTGGAAGCTTGCGGTTGCTGGCAACTGTGGTCATGTCCATGATCGTTCTCCTTTTGCAATCGACCGCCCGATGTTGAGCGCCCCTGTTGCGGCTGTCTGATCGGCACCGAGGATAGAAAGAAGAATGGCTCGGGAGAAATCGGCTGGTGGTACAGTCCACCCGATACCTAAGTGTAGTTTCGGCGGGTTCTCACCCGGGATAGTTTTTGCCTGTCGCCCCGCCCCAGGGCGATTGGCTCGCAGAAGCCATGAACTCCGGTGTCCCCTCTCCCGGAGCCGCGGATCTCCTCCCGATCCGCCAAGGCCGCCCCCGCCGCAGGAGGCGGCCTTTTTCGTTCCGCCCTCCAGGGAGCAGGCAACCTATGCCTGAGTATGATGTTTACCCATCCGCAGTTGCGCTAGCGTCAGCGGGCACGACAATCGTCAATCTGCAAAATCGAAGGAACTCCGACATGGCAGAAGAGCGGCCGGAAGGTATCGAAAAATACGATCATCCCGCTGGCGGCTGGGATGCGTTGAAAGCTGTCGCGAAAACGCTCGCGCATCAGCAGATCGTCGCACAGGGCACGATGACGCTCCTCAAGGCCAATAAGCCCGAAGGTTTCGACTGTCCCGGCTGCGCCTGGCCCGACCCCAAACACACCTCATCGTTCGAGTTCTGCGAAAACGGCGCCAAGGCAATCACCTGGGAATCGACGGCGAAACGATCCGGACCCGAATTTTTCGCGCAGCATACGGTTTCCGAACTGTGGCAATGGACCGATCACAAGCTCGAGGATGCCGGCCGGCTAACCCTTCCCCTGCATTACAATTCCGAGAAGGACCGCTATGAACCGATTGCCTGGGACGATGCCTTCAGCCTGATCGCACGGGAACTCAACAAGCTTGACGACCCCGACAAGGCTGAGTTCTACACGTCCGGCCGGGCATCCAATGAGGCTGCGTTTCTCTACCAGCTTTTCGTGCGCGCCTATGGCACGAACAATTTCCCTGACTGTTCCAACATGTGCCATGAGGCGACAAGCGTCGGCCTTCCGAAATCCATCGGTGTCGGCAAAGGCACGGTGACGCTGGAGGATTTCGACCATGCCGATGCGATCTTCAGCTTCGGCCACAATCCCGGCACCAACCATCCCCGCATGATGACGACGCTGCATAATGCCGCAAAACGCGGCGTGCCGATCGTCGTGTTCAATCCGCTGAAGGAACGCGCGCTGGAGCGCTTCGCCGCGCCGCAGGACCCGATCGAGATGGCGACGCTCTCTTCGACGCCGATCGCCTCCGCCTATCACCAGCTTCGCACCGGAGGCGATCTCGCCGCCCTCAAGGGCATTATGAAGGCGGTGTTCGAACTCGATGCGGAGAGCCTTCAGGCGGACCGCGGCGGCGTACTCGACCGGGCTTTCATCGAGGAACATACCGCAGGCCTCGACGCGCTTCGCGCCGATATCGACGCGACGTCCTGGGATATGATCTGCTCAGTCAGCGGGCTGACGAAGGAGGCTATAGAGAGTGTTGCGAGGATTTATGTGAACGCTTCTAACGTCATCATCTGTTACGGCATGGGTATAACCCAGCACGCCAAGGGTACCAGCAACGTACAGCAGATCGCCAATCTCCTGCTGCTGCGTGGAAATATGGGTCGCCCCGGGGCGGGAATAGCGCCCATTCGTGGCCATTCCAATGTTCAGGGGGACCGTACCGTCGGCATTACCGAAATCCCGAACAAGGCGCTGTTGGACGGCATGGAGCGCGCTTTCGGTTTCCGCCCATCTGCGGAGAAGGGTCACAACGCGATAGAAGCCGTGGAGGCAATCATCGCCGGCAAATCCCGCGCACTTATCTGCCTCGGCGGCAATCTCGCCGTCGCCATGTCGGATACAGGCGCGACCTTCGAGGGCATGCGCAACCTCGATCTGGCCGTTCATATCGCAACGAAGCTCAACCGCTCTCATCTTTTGACAGCAAAGACATCGCTGATCCTGCCTTGCCTTGGACGCACCGATCTGGATACTCAGGCGTCAGGACCGCAGGCTGTAACAGTCGAGGATTCGATGTCGATGGTGCATGCCTCTCGCGGTTTCCTCAATCCACCAGGGGAACCGGTGAGGTCAGAGCCCGCCATCATCGCCGGCATCGCCAAGGCGACCGTCGGAAACCGTCACGGAATTGATTGGGACTGGCTGATTGCCGATTACGACCGAATCCGTGACAAGATCGAAGAGGTCTTTCCAGATTTCAGGGATTTCAACAGCCGGGTTCGGGTAAAAGGCGGTTTTCGCCTTGATGTCGCGGCCTCCTTCCGCCGTTGGAACACGCAGAGCGGCAGGGCCAATTTCCTCGTCGCCACAGGACTTGAGGAAGACCCGCTCATCTCCAATCCGGAAGCACTCGTGCTGACCACGATCCGCAGTCACGATCAGTACAATACGACGATCTATGGCATGGATGACCGTTATCGCGGCGTCTTCGGCCGAAGGGACATCATCTTCATGAACCGGCACGACCTTGCCGCGCGCGGCCTGAAGGATGGTGATCGCATCGATATTCACGGCATCGGCCCGGAAAATGAGGACCGACACCTCGTTCAGGGTTTCACGGCGGTCGAATACAATATCCCGAAGGGATCGGCCGCAGGCTATTATCCGGAGATGAATGCGGTGGTGGCGCTCGGCCATTATGACCGCCTTTCCGGAACGCCCTCCTACAAGGGTGTCCCGATCACGGTGAGTCCGGCAGCCGCCTGACGCCCGGAGGCCCGGCGCGCAATGCAACGGTCTTTGCACGCTCTTTTCCCCACCGTTTGGGCTGGACGTCACCTCGGGCCATCAGGCATGGCCTGTGGAAGACGGGCCATATATGCGGATTTTTCGATATATCGCCGTGCCGTTTTACCGCTATCCTGATGTTTCGACGACGGTGGCAACCAAGACCTATGTATAGGTCAGGTTGTGCTGAAAAAACCGTATTGTCGGCAAAAATCGCATCGGGGGAACAATGTCGATTGCGTCAAGGATGTTTCGCGCGCGCGAACCGGAAGGTGGAGCGCACCATCTGGCCTTTGGCCTTGGGGCGCTGGCGCTGGCGGCCGCGGTATTTTACGTTGATACCTATACCGACATAGAAGGCGCGATCGCGGTGCTTTATGTCATCACGGTCCTTTTGGCCGCGCAGACTGTAAGCTGGTCGGGACTGATCGTGATCTCCTGCGCCTGCGCCATTCTTTCCCTCCTGTCCTATGCAGCGACCCACGCGCAGGATGCGGATTTCCAGTCGGCGCTTCGGTTGGTCGTCGCCCTTGCGGCACTTGCCGTCACCACCATGCTGCTTTTGAAAACCGAGACCGCCCGGCTGGCAATGTTGTCCGTCAATGCGGCGCTGAAGGAAAGCGAGGAGCGTTATCGCTCCATTTTCGACCGTACGCGCGTCGCACTTTGGGAACGCGACTATTCGAAGCTTCACGCCCTGCTGATGGGCCTCAAGCAACGGGGCATCACCGACATGCGGGCCCATGCCCGCGCCAATCCGGGTTTTACGCAGCAATGCATCGATCTCATCACCGTCGTTGCATCGAATGAAGCCGGAAAGGAAATGCTGGGTTACGATTCCTCTATCCGCGGCACCCTTCAGCGATCAGTCGTGTCTTCGTCCGGCAAGTTCGTCGATGTGCTGCAGGCGATCATCGACAATCAGGGTGTCTTTGAAGACAAGGTGGTGGTGCGCACCGACAGCGGCGAAGACAAGCTGGTGCTTCTTTCAATCAGTTTCCCCGCGGAGGCGGCCTCCTTCAATCGTGTGGTGGTCAGCATGGTGGATATCACCCAGCGCGAAATGGCGCTGAAGGCGCTGGCCGAGGCACAGGCGGAATTGACAAAGGCCTCGAAGGCGGCGGCCGTCGGAGCCATGTCCGCATCGCTCTCCCACGAACTGAACCAGCCGCTTGGCGCCATCATCGTCAATGCGCAGACATTGCTGCGCTGGCTCGATCGCGATCCGCCGGATCTCGCCGCCGCCCGCCGCTCGGCCGAACGCATGATCCGCGACGGGCAGCGCGCTAGTGAAATCATCCAGAACACGCGCAGCCTGCTCGCCCATACGAGCGGCAAGGTGGAAACCTTCGACCTCGATGAGTTCATCGACGAAACGCTAAGCCTTCTCGAACATGAGCTGGAACGCAGCAGAACCACTGTGCATGTGGAAAAAGCGGTAACGCCGCCGATAACAGCCGTCAGGATCGAATTGCAGCAGGTCCTCATCAATCTTCTCACAAACGCCATTCAGGCCATGGAAGAGGCGGGCACCGGCAATCGCACCATCACGGTGCGGAAGGAACGTGAAGACAGTGACAATATTCATATTGCGGTTCACGACAACGGACCGGGTTTCCCGGCGCAGATGAAGGAAAAGCTGTTTTCGCCGTTTTTCACGACCAAGGAAACGGGAATGGGCATGGGGCTTTCCATCTGCCGCACGACACTGGAAGCACGGGGCGGCAGGCTTACCGGTGACAATCATCCTCTCGGCGGGGCGGTCTTTACCATTTCCATGCCGATCAGCCAGGAGATGGAACATGCCTGAGCCACGCAAGACGACAAAGGAGCCGCCGTCACCCATCGTGTTCATCGTCGACGACGATGTGTCGATGCGCGAGGCGCTCACCGATCTTTTCCGCTCCATGAAGTTCGATGCCGAGGCTTTCGACAGCGCCGGCGCCTTTCTTGAAAAAGCCAATCTGAACCGGCCTGGCTGCCTGCTGCTTGATGTGCGGCTTCCGGGCATAAGCGGCCTGGATTTCCAGATGCAGCTGGAACGCGTCGGCAACCGGATGCCGATCATTTTCATGACCGGCTTCGGCGATATTCCGATGAGCGTGCGGGCGATGAAGGCGGGCGCCGTGGATTTTCTGACCAAGCCCTTCAAGGAACAGGACATTCTCGACGCCGTCGCGGCCGCGATGGAGCGGGATGCGTCACGACGCCGCGAAAGCGCCCAGAACGACGCCGTCACCTCCCTTGCCGAACAGCTGACGCCAAGAGAACGCGAGGTCATGGGCGCCGTTGTCCGCGGCCTGATGAACAAGCAGATCGCCTACGAGCTCGGCATAAGCGAGGTCACCGTGAAGCTGCATCGGGGCAATGTCATGCGCAAGATGGAGGCGAGATCCCTCGCCGATCTCGTGCGCAAAGCGGAGCTGATCGGCGAGAAGCTACGGCCACCTGTATCTTAGTATGGTATCTTTGATAGCGGCATGGGCGCATAGAAGAAGAAAGAAAAACAGAAAAGGTCGCTTTCATTGCCCCCCGTTCCCGTCATTGCTGTCGTCGACGACGATCCCGCCATTCGCGAAGCCATGGATGATCTGATCATATCCTTTGGTTACGAATGCCGCCTGTTTGCTTCTGCCGAAGAATTCCTGGAATCGAAGCAGCAGGCGGGCATCGACTGCATCGTCGTGGACGTGAAAATGCCCGGTCTTTCCGGCATCGAGTTGCAGAGCGAGCTGAACCGGCGCGGCGACCATCCACCCATGATCTTCGTCACCTCCTATCAGGATGAGCGCACCCGGAACGCGGCTTTGAACGGCGGCGCATTGGCCTTTCTCGGCAAGCCAGTCAATATCGTCAGTCTGATCGGATGCCTGCAATCCGTGCTCAACGCGCAATCCTGACGACAATCTTTCCCGAGTGAAATCCATCGCTATTTCATGCTCCGACGCCTGCGTCCGGGCATGCGTTGTCGTTGGGCGAGCGCCATTTCCTGGATTGTTTCGCCGCCAAGACGTTCCGCTATACGAACTAGACCTCTGTATAGATGCCGGCCCCGCCTCTCCGCCGTAACCTTTGCTCCAGTCAAGCGCCTCCCTTCCGGACGCTCCCGACGACACCACCACCCATTTCAGGAGCAGGGCATGACCTCCATCAGCAAGAATGCCGACGCGCAAAGACGGCGTCACCTCAAAGTCGCAGCAATGTTGGTTCTGGGTGCGGTCGCCTTGTTCGGAGGAAATGTACTCCTGATCAGGGATAGCGAGCCGGCGCTCGCGGCCTCCGAAGACGTCGCATCAGCCAGCGCCTTCCGCATCCTCACACCGCAGACGATCGACAGGCCTTACGGACATTCCGCGCCTGTCGCGACCGCCGACGATGCAACCGAAGGCAAAGAGACTGTAGCGGCCACCGACGACACATCCTGCGTCGCCATGCGCGCCGCCCGAAAAACGGACCGGCACGACACGCTGGATCCAAAAGCCTTCTGTCAGCTCCAACACCGCCTCTTCAATGCCGAGCTGATCGACCGCATCGCCTTGCTCCAACTCGCATCACAGACCCACACAATCGACACCTCGTCACAACTCGCTATGAACAAGGAGTTCTGAAATGGAAACGTTGACCAGACGCGCAGTCCTCGCAATCGGCGCCGTCGGCGGCACCGCCCTTGCCGCCAGCGCGGCCGGAGCAGCATCTTTCGGCAATCCCGATCAGCCCGCCGAGGGAGCAATTAATGCCAATGCCGCCGGCCTCAGCGATCCCGGCCCGAAGAACCCTGCGATCAACAACCAGTTTCCGTCTTTCCAGAGCCCACCGGCGACCGATGTCGGCGACATGCAGCTTTTCTGGGGTTCGTTCAACAACGCCGCCAAACGTATCCAGAATGGCGGCTGGGCACGTCAGGTGACCAAGTCGGACTTCGCGATTTCGGATGCCGTGTCCGGCGTCAACATGCGGCTCGGACCGGGCGGCATTCGCGAGATGCACTGGCACCGCGCCGCAGAATGGGCGATCATGACCAATGGCCATTGCCGCATCACCGTGCTCGATACGCAGGGCCGCGCTTATGTGCAGGATGTGGAGGCCGGTGATCTCTGGTATTTTCCGGCCGGTTACCCCCATTCGCTGCAGGGACTTGGTCCCGACGGTTGCGAATTCGTCATCGTGTTCGACGAAGGCGACCAGTCCGAATATGGCACCCTGCTTCTCACCGACTGGTTGGCGCACACCTCTCCCGAACTGCTGGCCAAGAATTTCGGCATCGCGCCGGACGTGTTCCGGAACATTCCACTGCAGAACCTCTGGATATTCCAGGGCAAGGAGCCGGGACCGCTCTCCCGGGATCAGGAAGCCGTTGCCGGCGCGGGGCTTCCCCCGTTTCCGTTCACCTATAAGCTCGCGGCATCAAAGCCACTGAAGGAAAACGCTGCCGGCGTCATTCGCCTCGCCGACAGCAGCGCCTTTACGGTGTCCAAAACCATCGCCGCCGCCATCGAAACGATCAAGCCCGGCGGGGTGCGCGAAATGCACTGGCACCCCAACGCGGACGAATGGCAATACTGGATCAAGGGTGAAGGCCGGATGACCGTGTTCGACGCGGGTCCACGCAGCCAGACCGCGGATTTCCGTGCTGGCGACATTGGCTACGTGAAGAGGAGCCAGGGCCACATCATCGAAAATACCGGCAAGACCGACCTGCAATTCGTCGCGGTCTTCAAGACCGCCGAATACCAGGAGGTCAGCCTGTCGTCCTGGCTGACCCACACCCCGCCGGCGCTCGTGGCCCAGCACCTCAACGTCAGCATCGAGGATGTGGCGAAGTTTCCCGCAAACCAGCCGGCGATCATGCCGGGCTGAACATCCTGCCCACACTTTGACCGGCGTTTCGGCATACCCGATCCGCAGGTCTTCCAAGACAGGACGCAACGCAAAACCAGTATCAACAGTCAGGAACAGCCATGAAACCATTGACGATCCGGATCGCCGGCGGCTCGCTTGCCGGTCTCTTCACGGCGATATTGCTTCAGCAGGACGGGCACGATGTGAAAGTCTACGAACGCTCTGCATCCGGCCTCGCAGGGCGTGGTGCAGGATTGGTGCCGCAGCAGGAATTATTCGAGGTTCTGGGCCAGATCGGCTGCGAAGACGTCTCCCATGTCGGTGTGGTTGCGAAGGAGCGCATCTACCTCGACGCCGGCGGCCACGTCGCCCAGCGCCAGAAGACGCCGCAGATGCAAATATCATGGGACTATCTCTTCGAGCGCGTATCCTCCCGCCTCCTTGCCGATACCTATCGTCTCCGACACCATATCAACGCGGTTCGGGAAGGCCCTGATGGAGTGACACTATCCTTCACCGACGGCACGGAAGACCGCGCCGATCTGGTGATCGGCGCGGATGGCCTGGGTTCGGTCATCCGCAAGGCGGTTAATCGCCATTCAGAAAACGCCTTTGCGGGTTACGTCGCCTGGCGCGGACTGATCCGGGAAACCAAATTGCCGGCCGATGCATCCCTGCTGCTCGACCGCTTCGCTTTTTATATCGCACCCGGCATTCATGTTTTGGGTTACCTCGTGCCGGGCCCAAAGGGTGAGACACAACAGGGACAGCGCCGTTACAACTGGGTATGGTATCGCCCCACACCGGCTGACGAGCTGCCCCGCACCTTCGCCGGCCGCGACGGCAGGCATTTCGAGCATTCGCTCCCCCGAGGTGAGCTGGCCGAACAGCGCCGCGAGCAACTGCGCAGGGACGCGTTTTCCCTTCTGCCGCCGCAACTGGCTCTTGCGGTGGAAGCCGAGGAAACCCCATCGATCCAGGGCATTTTTGACTATGAGGCTGAACAGATGGTGTCGCCACATATGGCGCTGGTCGGGGATTCCGCCTTTGTGGTTCGCCCTCACACCGCAATGGGCGTTTCCAAGGCCGCGGGCGACGCAATGGCACTACGCGACGCCCTGCGACAGACGGACGACCTGCCTGCAGCCCTTTCACGATATCAGAAAACCCGCCTGCCGGTGGGCAAGTCAATTGCCGCCTATGGCCGGAGGCTTGCCGAGACCGCGATCTGACGACGGGTCAAAATCAGGTCCGCCCGGCGTCATTGTCGTCCGGGAGCTTGTGCCTACGGCTAAGCGTAGGGGGTCATCCGGATTTTGCGATCAGCGAGCGAAATCGCTCGCTCATTTCAGGGTTGGCGGGATTATAGACCATCATGTTGAGATCCGAGCGTCCCTCCACCGCAAAGCATGAAAACTCCAGTTCGATTGTTCCCAGAACCGGATGGTGTAGGCGCTTGAGGCCCTCGTGCATGCTTGTGACCTCGTTGTCATCCCACATGGCCTTGAATTCGGAGCTGGCGGCCGAGAGCTCATCGACAAGTTGCTGGATGCCTGCGCCAGCGCCAGCGCGCGCGGCATCTGCCCGGAACGCGCCGACCACGTAGCGGGCGACATTGCGCCAGTCCTCCTGGGCAGTGCGCACCCGTTCATCGGCGAAAATCAGACGCAGAATGTTGCGGTTCTCCCTCGCCAGTTTGCTGTAATCCGCGAGGATGACGGCGGCGGCCCGGTTCCATGCCAGGACGTCCCATGTCGCTGTTCTGATGATCGCGGGGCTGAAGGGCAACGCGTCAAGCACGCCCTGAAGACGGGGCGTTATCGTCTCGGGCTGACGATAACGCTGCTCGGGCAGATGTCCGAAGGCCAATATATGCAGGTGGTCGCGCTCAGGATCGGTCAGCATCAGTCCTTTGGCGATACGATCCAGCACATCCGCCGAGGGCGAACCGCCGCGACCCTGCTCCAGCCACGTATACCAGGTGGGACTTATGTTGGCACGCTGGGCGACCTCCTCGCGCCGCAGACCCGGTGTGCGGCGGCGGCCGATGGGAAAACCAAACGTTGCAGGATCAAGCCGCAGGCGGCGATCGCGCAGGAAGGTGCTGAGTGCATTCTCCGTCATTGCATTCCTCGTCGCAGCCTGTTGAGAATTATACCATGATAAAGTCACTACTTTAACAGGACAATTCTTCATGAGATCACCCTCCCCGTCAACGCGGGAGATTTTGTATGCGTGTTTTTCTGACAGGTGCCACCGGGTTCATCGGCTCCCGGATTCTTCGTGAACTGCTCATCGACGGCCATGAGGTAGTCGGCCTCACCCGCTCGGAGGCCGGCGCAAAAGCGCTGCAGGCCGCCGGAGCTTCCGCCCACATCGCAACGCTGGAAGATGCGGCCAGACTCGCCGGGGGTGCAGAGACTGCCGATGCCGTCATCCATACGGCTTTCGACCATGATTTCGCGAATTTCGCCGCCAATTGCGAAAAGGACCGCCGGGTGATCGCGGCGCTCGGTGCCGTATTGGCTGGTTCCGACAGGCCGATGCTCATCACCTCAGGGGTCGGCATGGGTGATCCCGGCAATGGCGAACCCGCCCGGGAGGATGTGTTCGATACGCATCATTTCAATCCGCGCATCGCCTCGGAACTCGCGGGCCAGGAGCAATTGCAGGCGGGCGTCAATCTCGGCGTCATCCGGCTCCCGCAGGTGCATGACACGGTAAAACAGGGCCTCATCTCACCCTATATCGAGATGTCGCGCGAAAAAGGCATCGTCGCTTATGTCGAGGATGGCGGCAATCGTTGGTCAGCCGGGCACGTGCACGATGTGGCGAAGCTCTACGTGATGGCGCTCCTTCGGGCCGAGCGGGGTGCTCGCTATAATGCCGTGGCGGAAGAAGGCGTTATGGTGCACGATATTGCCGGGATAGTTGCCGAGAGGCTGGGGCTGCCGCTCGTTTCCATAGGCAAAGAGGACGCCGCCGGCCATTTCGGCTGGTTTGCCCTGTTCGCCGCCATGGATCTTACGGCCTCCAGCGCGCTCACCCGGGAGAAACTCGGCTGGATACCCACTGGACCGGGCCTGCTCGACGATCTCAGAGCCATGGACTACGCGACGATCAAATAACCGGCAGGCAGGCGTCCGCCTCACGCCTGTCGTCAGGATCAGATGCGGCGAAGATGGCAGCACCGGGGAAACCGATGCTGCTTCCGAACATGGTGGATGTTCAGGTGGCAGGCATCACTTGCCCGACGCCCGTCTGCCAAGGCCCAGCAGGTGGTAAAAGGCAATCGCTCCGATTGTTGCCGTGCCGATGCCATCGAGCGTGAAGCCCGCGACATTGAGCTTGAAGTTGCCGGCGCCCAGCACCAGCGCGATACCCACGGTGATGAGGTTGCGCGGCTCGGAAAAATCGACCCTGTTTTCAACCCAGATCCGCCCAGCTGTCGCCGCGATGAGGCCGAAGACCACGACGGAAAGGCCGCCGATGACCGGTCCGGGGATGGTCTGAATGAGCGCACCGAATTTCGGCGAAAAGCCGAGAATGATGGCCACCAGGGCAGCTACGACGAAGACGAGCGTCGAAAAAATGCGGGTTATCGCCATGACACCCATATTTTCGGCATAGGTCGTCATGCCGGTTCCACCGAAGGCGCCTGAGAACATCGTCGCAATGCCGTCACCGATAAAGGCGCGACCGAGATAACGATCGAGGTTCTGCCCGGTCATCGCGCCTATCGCCTTGATATGCCCGAGATTTTCCGCCACGAGAATGACGACGACCGGAGCAATCAGCGCAATCGCGGAGCCGGAAAATACCGGCGCGGTGAATGTCGGCAGACCGAACCACGATGCGGCCGCAACGCCTGCAAAATCGACCGGTTTGCCGAGACCGAGGCCGTTCGCCACCACGAGATAAGCGATATAGGCAATCGCGCCGCCGAGAAGAATGGGCAAGCGGCGCGCCATGCCGGGCGCATAGACAGCAATCGCGCCGACCGATGTGACAGTCAGGATCGCAATCCAGCGCGACAGCTGGTCGCCGTCGGGATTGCCCGGGCCGGAGCCGGAAGCGCTTGCAATCGCAATGGGTGCGAGAACGAGACCGATTGCCGCAACGATCGCGCCGGTCAGAACCGGCGGCATCAGCTTTTCGATCCAGTCATGGCCGGCGATCATGACGATGACGCCGATCAGGGCATAAAGCACACCTGCGGCGATGATGCCGCCGAGCGCCAGCGCGATATCAGGACTCGCCGCGCCCGCGGCCGCACCCGTTGCCACGAGCACCGGTCCGATGAACGCAAAGGAAGAGCCAAGATAGCTCGGGACACGTCCGCCAACGGCGATGAAGAAGATCAGTGTCGAGATGCCCGAAAACAGGATAGAGACATTCGGATCAAACCCCATGATCAATGGTGCAAGAACCGTCGACCCGAACATCGCCACGACATGCTGAAGACCGAGCACCGCGGTCTGCCCCGCAGGCAGACGCTCATCGGGCAGGATGCGCCCTTCGGTTTTCAGTCGCCAGCGCGGAAAATAACCACCGGTATCACTCATGTCGCCCCCCAGGAAACAGCCGGCACGCGCTTCCCGGGTTTTCCGGTTTCAGTTCGTCGCCGTGCAAAAGATTTGCTTTTTATGATTTGCGCCCGCCTCCGGAGATCGAATCGGCAGCCGATGCATCTTTTCTCCGTTAGCGCGATCGGCTGCACCTGTCATCGGCAACGGACCGTTTCCCACTGTTACGCATTCCGGCGCGGAACAATCAGCTCCCGCGCCGGTAAAAAGATACCAGATCGACGGTATTAGCGCGCTTTTTCAAGCGCCGTCAGAATCTCATAGGCCGCCGAAACCCGCTCCTCATTGGGGTAGTTTTTATTGGCCAGAATGACGATTCCCAATTTCTGCTTTGGTATGAACGCCACATAAGCGCCAAAACCATTGGTGGAGCCGGTCTTGTTGATGAAGACATCCTGGCGCGGCTTCATGGGCGGTGAGATTTCGGAAACCGGAACAGTCTTGAGCAGGGCACCGGAATTCAGCTCTCGCAATGTCTTCAGCGGCGCGGGATGGGCATATTGCTCCCATACCATGTCCTGCGTCATGGCGCCGACGCTGAAATATCCCGTATGGGTGTTGGTGAGCGCCTGCTGGATTTTTCCGTCCAGCTTTTCCAGTCCCATATTCGCATTGACGAAACGGATCATATCTTCCGCTGTCGATTTGACGCCGTAGGCTTCCGAAGAGAGAACGGCCGGTGTCACGCGGGCGGGCTCGCCCGTTCGCTTGTAGCCCTGCGCGTAATCGGCCATCTTTGCCTCAGGAACCACGGTAAAGGTGTTCTTCAAGCCCAGAGCGGGAAAGAGCGTATCTTTCATGGCGTCATCGAAGCTTTGGCCCATGGCCTTTGCGGTGATGTATCCGAGCATTCCAATGCTGGGATTGGCATAAGTTCTGTGTGTTCCGGGCTTGTATGAGGGTTTCCAGGCCTTGAGATAGGCCAGCAACTGCTGCTCCGACTTGACGTTATCCGGCACCTGCAACGGAAAGCCGCCGGCGGTGTGGGTGCCGAGTTGCATCAGCGTGACATCACCAAAGGGCTTGCCCTTCATGGAGGGAAGATGATTTTCCACCTTGCTCGAGAGCGAAAGCTGGCCATTCATTTCGGCATAGGTGCTGAGGGTGACCGTGAAAGTCTTGGAGATGGAGCCGAGTTCGAAAAGCGTCTGCGCCGTCACCGGCTGGCCCGAGCTTTTGGACATGACGCCATAGGTGAAGATGTGGCTTTCGCCGTCGACACTGATACCAACGGCAAGGCCCGGAATGCCGTTTTTCTCCATGACCGGTTTGATCGCGGCATCCGTTATCGCTTTCAGCTTCGCATCATCGGCGGCGAGCGCCTGCGTGAACAGGCCCGTCGAAAGCAAAGTGGCCAGTGCGATATGTCTGCGATTAAGTTTCATCTTTCGCGTTCTCCAAAACCTAGGGTGGATTTTCAGCCCGTGGGCCGTTCCCAGCGAAAGACGTTTAACCGGCCTACATTGCACGAACAAATCATGATATCTCGGAGAAGACACAAGAAAATCTAGGTCTCGAATGGTTCGGCAATTTCTTCCACTGAACGGCTTACGGGCTTTTGAGGCATCGGCGCGGCACCTGAGCTTCACCCGCGCGGCCATCGAATTATGTGTGACGCAGGCGGCTGTGAGCCAGCAGGTGAAAGGACTGGAAAAGCGGCTTGGCGTTTCGCTTTTTCAGCGGCTTCCGCGCGGCCTGAAGATTACCGCCGAAGGCGAGGCCCTGCTGCCGACGGTGACGAGTTCCTTCGACCAGATGGCGACGACGCTCGACCGGATCGAGGCCGGTCAGGTGCGCGAACTGCTGTTTCTGGGTGTTGTGGGAACCTTTGCCGTGGGCTGGCTGCTGCCCCGGCTGAAGGCGTTTCAGAAGCAGCATCCCTTCATCGATGTCAGGGTTTCCACCAATAATAACCGGGTGGATATGGCGGCTGAAGGGCTGGATTTCGCCATTCGTTTCGGCCAGGGTTCCTGGCATGGCACGGATGCCTTTCGGTTATTCGAGGCGCCTCTCTCCCCGCTCTGCACGCCGAAACTGGCAGAGACGCTGAAAACGCCCGCTGATCTGATGGAATCGACGCTGCTGCGCAGCTACAGGGCCGATGAATGGAGCAACTGGTTTGCGGCGGCCGGCGTGACGCCCACCGCGCAGGTGAATGCCGGCATTGTTTTCGATACGTCTCTGGGCATGATGGAGGCCGCCCTGCAGGGGCTGGGCGTGGCGCTGGCGCCGCCATCGATGTTTTCGCGGCATCTCGCCTCCGGCGCGATCATCCAGCCTTTTCCGGTTACCATTTCGCTCGGAAGCTATTGGCTGACCCGGCTGCAATCGAAACCGCCGACACCCGCCATGCAGGCCTTTTCCGACTGGATGTTCAATAGCATAGGCGCTGCGGGATAAGGCCTATGCCAGGGCGAGCAGAACGCCGCCGGCCGCGCAGAGGACCACCACGGCCCATGGCGGGGTTTTCCAGATCGTCAACAGGATGAAGCCAGTGAGCGCCAGGGTGAAATCCTTCGGGGTGAAGATGGCGCTTGTCCAGACCGGATCATAAAGCGCTGCGCCCAGAATGCCGACGACAGCGGCATTTGCGCCGCGCATGGCAGCCTGCGCCAGAAGGTGCTTGCGGAACCCTTCCCAGAAGGGCAGCGCGCCGATGAGCAGCAACATGCCGGGCAGGAAGATCGCGACAAGGGCGATAGCCGCACCTTCAACGCCGTTGGGCTGTGGCCCTGCCACCGCACCGAGATAGGCGGCGAAGGTGAAGAGCGGGCCGGGCACGGCCTGGGTTGCGCCATATCCGGCGATGAAGGCATCTTCCGTAACCCAGCCCGTGGCGACGACTTCCGATTGCAGCAGCGGGAGCACCACGTGCCCGCCACCGAAAACCAACGCGCCGGCGCGATAAAAGGCATCGAACAAGGAGAGGCCCTGTGACGCCGCGACCGCCGCAAGCAGCGGCAGGAGGCCAAGAAGCAGGGCAAAGGTGGCGAGCGCAATGTATCCCGCACTTTTTGGCACCCGGAAGGCGAGATGGGTGGCCTGCCGCGCGGCATCGGCGCGACAGAAGGCAAGCCCGGCGAGCGCGCCGACGGCAAGCGCCAGGATCTGCCCGAAGGCGCCGGCGACAAACACGACGCAGACGATGCCGGCAAGCGCGATGCTGGCCCGCTCACGATCCGGCGCAAGGCTTTTTGCCATGCCCCAGACCGCCTGCGCCACGACGGCGACCGCGACGATTTTCAGCCCATGCAGGAGGCCGGTGCCGACTGGCCCTTCGATGGAGGCGGCGACCATGGCGAAGAAAAAGAGGAGAATGGCGGATGGCAGGGTAAAAGCCGTCCAGGCCGCCAGCGCACCGAGCGGGCCTGCCCGCAGCAGCCCGAGCGCAAACCCCACCTGGCTGGAGGCCGGGCCGGGAAGAAACTGGCAGAGCGCCACAAGATCGGCATAACCGGCCTCGTCGATCCATTTGCGCCGCACGACCAGCTCATCGCGAAAATAACCGAGATGGGCAATGGGGCCGCCGAAGGAGGTGACGCCGAGCTTCAGGAAGGCCGCGAAGACCTCGCCGGGCGTGCCGTGTCTCTGGCCCTGCACTTCGGCCTCCATGCTTCGCGTTGACGATTTCACCAAAGAACTCCCTGCGTGCAACGGCTAGTCATCAACACATATCAGCCTCAAGACGGTTTCGGTATCAGATACCATTATGACAGGCATATGAAGGGACTGACGGCGTTGACGCCGGAACGTTGCGATAACGTTCCGGCGTCGTTTGGCGATTATCCGGCGAAGGGCCTATCGCTCGGTGGGCAACAATGCGGTGAAGTGCGAAATCCAGCCATTTTCATCGGTGCCGCCGGAAAAGCCCGTCGCATCCCAGATGATGTGATGCCGGTTGCTGCCGTTGTGGATCGTCACCGCGGCGGCGATGGGGGTTGGGGATCGCCATGAGAAGTTTTGGTTGGCGCCCGGCGCGAGGTGGCTGAGGGATTCAAGCTGGACATCGTCGAGGAACAGGACAGTGCTCATCTGGGTCTCATAGAGATATTCCCACCGCGCCTGCGCCAGCCCATTCGCGGCGGCAACGAGAAGGCTGCTCTGCCCCATGGGATCGGCCAGGGCCGCAAGACGCCAGGCGGCGAAGATACTGGCGATATCCCCGCCGCTGAGCCCGAGACTTGAGAGGAACTCGATGGTTTGATCATTGCCGAAAGCATTATAGCCTGCTTCACCGAAGGGCCGGATATGCTTGACGACGAAATTGCCAAGAAGTGGCATGTGTATCTCCTTTTGGACATGGACCACCTGTTCCCGGACGTTGGCGTGCAGGGATAGCATGGTGGGATCTGTGGTTGATTGGGCGCCGGATAAATCCGGCAATCGATGGAAATGCGGCCGGAGTTCGGCCTAGCGGCTTAGCCGAAGGTGATGGCGACGCGGGCCGGCATGGCCAAAAACGCCTGCAGGCCGAGCCGCGTTCTGGCACCGCCCCGCCCGGCTGGCCATGGATCGAGGATATGAAGTTCCAGATCCTTGCCATTCACGGTGTAGCCATAGACGAGGTAATAGTGGTACTCCGTGCCGATCACGAAGACGCGGTTGTTATCGATCTCGTGCCTGACGATATCGGCCGTCAGGCCATTGACGAAGTGGCCGCCGGTCGTTTCGTGATCGAAGGCGTTCCACTGGCCGGAAACCAGCTGGACGATATTGCTGTTCTGGTTGGCGCCGGCCTGTTCATTGATGCCGCCGGTTTGATCCAGAACCTCCGCCAGTTCCCAGCGCTCGCGAACCGCGGGATCGACGGTGGCGAGTGCTGCGGTGTTGCGCCTTGCAATGACGTATTGCGTCGCCGCGGGAAGTCCATAATAGGCCCGCACCATCTGTTCGACGGCGGCAAAGCACCAGGCGGGGGTTAGCTGGGGCACCAGGGCGGGAGGGTTGTTGACTGTTGGCATGGTCTTCTCCTTGTTGAAAATGACGGGGTACGGGTCAGAGCCGGGTGCCCGTCGTTGATTACATCTGCCGGGTGTTGAGGTCTGGGTGGTGTTGGCCGTCCTGCCGGCATCTGCGCCGGCAGGACATTGCCCATGATCCCATTCCCGAGGGGACGTGTTCGGCCGGGATCATGGAGACGCTTCCTGTCGGGCCGGGACAGGAGCGGCAGGCTCTTAAGGGATCAGGCAGTTTTGCTGAGGTCCTGACGATAGGCCTGCAACGACGCGATTTTTGCGTCCGCGGCAGCCTCGCGTTCGGCGACGATGGCCGAGAGCTTCTCCGCGACACCCGCCAGATAGGCCGGCAGATTGGCACTGTCGATATATCCGCCCTGCAACTTGTTGAGCTTCGACCATCCTTCGGCAAAGCTGCGGTTGAAGCGGTCGGAGACGATCACCACCGCGTGCCACTGGGCGGTTTGCCTGACGAAGAACTCGTCGACGGAGCGGATGAGCTGCGCGAAGCGGTTCTTTCGCAGCGTCTCCTGCCCGGCGACATTTTCGATGCCGGTGATCTGACGCTGGGCATCATCTGCAACCGCCTGCATGAAATCGGCAAAGCCCTTGAAGAAGAAGGCGATTTCTTCAACGATTTCCTTCATGCGTTTCAGCGCGGAAATGCTGACGTTGAGCGATTGCACCGCAAGCTTGATCTTGTCATCCTCGGCCTGCTTTCCCTTCAGCAGGGCATTGATCCTGATGAGCTCGGCCGCCTGGGTACGGCGTTCCTTCTCATAGGCCTCCGCCTTGTCGATCATCTGCATCTGGATTTCGCGCAGGCTGGCGGCCTGTTGCTGCTGCTCTTCGGAGAGCTTGCCCAGCCCCTTGTCCAAAGCATCGAGCGAAGCCTGCAGGCTGGAAATAACCGTTTGCTGAGCGGCGATCTTTTCTTCCTGCGCCTTGAGTTCCGCGGCACGCGCAGCCAGACGTTTGTCGAGTTCGGCAAGCTCGATGGCCTTGCTCGATTTGGGGTCCGCGCTCTCCGCGTCCTGCGCAAGCTTCGCCTTGGCGTCCTCGAGCGACTTGACATCCCCCTTCAGAGCGTCGCGTTTTTCCTCGCTCTTGCGAAGCTCGGCTTTCTTTTCGGAAAGCTCGCTCTGCTTGGCGGCCGCATCGGCCTTGCTTCCGCCGCCTGACGGGGTGCGGGAGCCGCCGCCCTGCCCCTGCCCGTCTGCATCCTGCCCGCCCTTGGACTGTCCCGAAAGCGCGCCGCCGACCGACGAGGCCAGCATGGAGGCAGGACCGCCCGCCACCATGGCGATGGCGGGAATTGCGCTTGAAATCATCTGCGCGCCGACGCGGACGATCGACATGACAAAAGCACGCTGCTCGGCCGTATTGGCCCGCTGCTCATATTCCCGGGCCTTCTTTTCGAATGCCGCAACCTGTTCCTTGAGATCGTTGACAAGCGATTCAAGCTGTTCCCGCCGTGCGTCCGCCTCGCGGATTTCCCGTTCCATCACCGCTTTATCGGCGAGGCGTTTGCTCAAGGCCGTTTCGCTCATATCCGTGGTTTGCGCCGTGTCCCTGATGATGGCGTCATAGGTCGCAGCAAGGGCAAGAAGCTCGTCTCGAACGCTGAGAGCCCTATCCCGGATATTCGTTGCGAGCTTTATCAGATCGTTGGAGACAAATGCCTTGATTTCGGCCTGATCGTTTTCTTCCCTGACATCGAGCCAGTCCGGGAAAAGATCGCCGATGGACAGGCCGATGCGGGTGGCCGCCTCCATCGCGTTCTTCATGACTATTTCGCTTTTCTGCTGCGACGTGATCAGCCTGTTCATGATTGCGCTGATGCGGACGCGAATATCGCCGTTTTCCTGCGGCGTGGTGTTATAGGCGATGTAAAGCAGATCGATCGCATTGTCGGTGTCGCGCTTGGCGCGCTCGACATCATAGGTCCCCTGGATCTTATCGACATAAGACCGGACAAGCGCCGTATCCGACTTGGGAAGGCTGAAATTCGGTTGCGAAACGATAGCGTCGACGCCGGCGTCGATTGCGCTGTTGATCTGGGCGGTCCGGCTTTCGAAAGTCACGACATTGTTCATTTTCATGCTCCTGTTGATGGGTGGTTACGGAGAGTCATTTTTTTGGGGGGGGTGATCGTTCACGATCCGCACTGCTTCTTCGCGTCGTCCGGCAGTCCGGCCTCGGTGGAGGAAATGAACTGCGGCACGTCTTTGGTCAGGCCGTCGATCTCGGCGGACAGCCGCGTAACCTGACGTATTTTCGCGTCGTCAGGATTGACCTCGCTCGCTTCCTTCAGAGCGCTGGTGAAGTTGCCGACCTGAATGTTGAAGTCCTGAACCTTGACGTTGATGGTGGAGATCGCCGCTTTGAGCTTGGTGATCTGCTCCTCCAGAGTTTTCACCGCCTTCTGGTTTTCCGCGTGGCTCTGCTGTGCCGCCGCAAGCTGGCGGCGATTGTTTTCGAGCTGGTTGCGAACGCCTTCAAGAGCCGCCCGGGCATTGTCCAGCCGTGGCTGCGCGGTCCGGTATTCCCGCTCCGCATCATTCATCCAGCCCAGCGCCTTCACCGCGGCGTCACCGGCCTGGCAAATTCCCGGCAGGAAGAAGAGGACGCCGCTGCATATTTTTACTCGCTTGGCCTGCTCGTCCCTTTCCTTCCGGGCTTTTTCGAAGGTGGCCTGGCGCGCCTTAACGTTCTCGTTTTCGGACTGAACCAGCTCCTCATAGCCCTTCACGCTGGTTTCGGACTGCACCACCTGCCGCTCCAGCTCGATCTGCAGGTACATGGCCTCCCCCAGCGCCTTCTCGCGGTCGGCGCTGAGCTGCTGTTGCGCCGTCAGATGGTCCATCAGGCACACGGATCGGCGGCCGAGCAACTCGCGGCTCGCTTCCGCCTGTTCCAGTTTCGACTTGAAAGCCGCCGTCTGCTCGGCGGTGAGGGTGGCCGCGTTCGCAATGGCCGGCTGGCCCATGGACGGGATATCGAATTGCATTGCGAAGGCCGCAAGGCCGGCAAAAACAACGTGTTTAAGTTGCATCATTTTAACCTCCTATGGAGAATTGGGGATGAATAAAAGGCATGACGGGCTCCATGCGCCGCCCGGCATCGCTGCCGACCGTGCCGGAGACATGGCAGTAACATTCGGATATCAGGCGCTTTCGGACGCATCGTCTGCAACGTCGTCAAGACCTAAAAAGCAACCATCAAAGATTGCATTCCGGGAAAATGGACGAAAGATTCCACATCCGACGCTTCATTAAATTATGCAATAAAAACAGCATATAACGCTATTGTCAGCGTTACTCCCGCAAACCGTTTCAAAAGGGAACACATTTTTACGCGCCCCTTAACATTCAATTTATGAGAGTATTTTTTAATACCGCTCAACGGGGCCTCGGGGGAGTGCAACAAAATGCACGCATCTTACGGAGGGGAACCTTCCGGCTGTCACGACTGCCCTGCACGGCCGTTGTCAGCGAACAGAACTCACGTTTTCGAATTCGCCATAAAGTAGCGATGCGCAAAAAACCACGGGAGAAAGGTATCCGGAAAAGCAGGCGCCCCAGCTTCAAAGACGCACCCGAGGAGGGACTTCGCCCGGCCTCGGCCGGACATGCTTCGAGAGAGGCTGGACCTACTTGCGAACCGAATCCTGAACGACGATGCCTTTGGTGATGCCGTCGCCTATCTTTGCACCCACCTATCGAACGCCTTCAAACAGGAGCAGCGCCTCGTCCGTGCACTCGGAGACTTCGGCGCATTCGCCACCGTCATGTGCGCCGTGGGCATCGCATCGGTCCATGGCGGGCAATTTACGCTGGCGGCGGTTCAGGCCGTCGTCGTTCCACCCGGCTGGGCATCCAGCCGCAGGACACGCGCCTTGATCGACTGGCTGGAACTGGAAAATACCGCGCAGCGTCACCCACCCGGCGGCGACAACCGTGAGCGGCCATGGTCGCTAAATGGCTGGATTATTTCGGCAATCGAGACGCTTGCCAGCACCTATTGCGTCGCGGCCTCGCCATGGCAAACCCTCCCGGCGACGGAGACGCCTGCGGAGGAAGCCATCGGAACGGGCGCGCTGATCGACGGTGTGAGCTGGTTTCTGCGGCACGCGCAGGATTTGCCTTGTCTCTCAGAGGAAATGCGGATGTTCCTTGGGCATGCGCCGGGTTTCCTGATCCTGTTGGACCTGCTGTCCGCTGCGCAGACGGACGCGTGCGATGCGACGGGTTGCGTGTTCTCCCGCAAGGCGACGGCGCGCGCCTATGGGGTCAGCCGCGCTCATGTAACGGCCATACTCGCCAGGGCCGAGCGTTTGAACATCTTGCAAAGAAACGGACCCAGAATAGTTCTGAGCGATCTGGCATTGCAGAACGTCCGGCGCGATCTGGCCTATCAGCTCGCCTTCGTCGTATTATGGGCGGAAGCGGTGAGAACGTCTCCGCCGTCTGCCGATGCCCCGGAGAGCCTGTCCGGCCGGAATGGCTCCAGCAATCCGCGATAGGGCTTGGCGAGCGGCGTGGCATAGGCACCACGCTTGGCGGTGGACAACCCCATGGACACCAGCGATTCCGCCTGCTTGACGGCCGCCGCGACGCCATCGACAACCGGCACGCCGAACTCATCGCGCAGTTCGGCGGCAAGGTCCGCCATGCCGGCGCAGCCGAGCACGATCGCCTCCGCCCTGTCCTCTTTCAGGGCCAGCGAGATTTCCGCGCGCAGCCTTTCACGAGCGTTCGAGGCGGGATCTTCCAGCGACAGCACCGGAATATCGGCGGCGCGCACATTGCAGCGGGCGGACATGCCATAACGATGGACGAGATGTTCCAGCGGCAGCCGCGAGCGTTCCATCGTCGTGACGATGGTGAATTTCTGCGCGATGAAGGCGGTGGCGGAGACCGCCGCCTCGCAGATGCCGATAACGGGAATATCGGCGAGAGCCCGGGCGGCATCGAGCCCGGTATCATCAAAACAGGCGATGATCGCCGCGTCGGCTCCAAGCGCCGGCGCCTTTGCCAGCTCCAGCAGCAGGCCGGGCACGGCGAAAACCTCGTCGTAATAACCTTCGATGGAGACGGGGCCCATGGACGAGGTAACGGCCATTATGTCCGTATCGCGGCCGGCTATCCGCGTCGCGGCGTCGGCGATGGTCGCGGTCATGGATTGCGTTGTGTTGGGATTGATGACGAGAATGCGCATTTTACGTTTCTTTATCCGCGTGAATGGCGGCGATTGAGCGTGACGATCAGGCCGAGCGTGGCCGCGATCACCAGGAAGGAAAACAGGGTTGTAACAGCACCGAGCGCATAAAGCACCGGCGTCGTGACATTGGTGGTCATGCCGTAGATTTCCAGCGGCAGCGTGTTGTAGGTGCCTGACGTCATCAATGTGCGGGCGAACTCGTCATAAGAAAGCGTGAAGCCGAAGAGGCCGACGCCGATCAGGCTCGGCGCGATCATCGGCAGCACCACATGGGCGAAGGTCTGCCAGGAGGATGCACCGAGATCGCGGGCCGCTTCCTCATAGGACGGCGAAAAGCGGTTGAAGACGGCCAGCATGATGAGCACGCCGAAAGGCAGCGTCCAGGTGAGATGCGCGCCGAAGGCCGATGTATACCATGACGGCTCCAGCCCGAGCTGCTGGAACAGAACGCCGATGCCGAGCGAAATGATGATCGACGGCACCACGAGGCTTGCGACCGACAGATAGAACAACGGCGTCGCCCCGATGAATTTGCGCCGGAAGGCAAGGCCCGCCAGCAGCGAGACCAGCACGGTAACAGCCATGACCATCAGCCCGAGACCGAGGGAACGGCGGAAGGAGCCGCCGAAATCGCCGACGGCCTGCTGTTCGAAGAGATTACCGAACCAGTGCAGCGAAACGCCGTTCAGCGGGAAAGTCAGCCCGCCATTCGGCCCCTGAAAGGCGAGGATGAGGATGGCCGACAGCGGACCGTAGAGGAACAGCACGAAGAGGGCGAAAAAGAAGGCGAGGACATAGAATTCGCGGCCGCGTTTTTCCTGATGCATGGGATCAAAGCTCCTTGCGGATATCGACGATGCGCAGGATGCCCGCGACCATCAGAAGAACGAGGATGAGCAGGATGACGGCGTTCGCAGCGGCGGCCGGATATTGCAGCAGCGACATCTGGTTCTTCATCATCAGCGCCACCGAGGCGCTCTGACCGCCGGACATCACCTGAACGGTGGAGAAATCGGCCATGACCAGCGTGACGACGAAGATGCTGCCGATGGCCATGCCGGGCTTGGCAAGCGGAATGATGACGTTGGTGAGCGTCTGCCAGCCCGTCGCGCCGGCGTCACGCGCAGCCTCGATCAGCGATTTATCGATACGCATCAGCGTGTTGAAGATCGGCGTGACCATGAACAGCGTATAAAGATGCACCATGGCCAGCACCACGGCGAAATCCGAATAAAGCAGCCATTCGATCGGTTCGGGAATGATGCCGGTACCGACCAGGGCGCTGTTGACGAGGCCGTTTCGCCCAAGCACCGGAATCCAGGAAATCATGCGGATGATGTTCGACGTCAGGAAGGGCACGGTGCAGACGAGAAACAGCACCATCTGCATGGTGGTGGTGCGGATGTGGAAGGCAAGAAAATAGGCGAGCCAGAAACCACAGAACAGCGTGATCGCCCAGACCATGACAGCATATTTCAGGGTGTTGAGATAGGTCTGCCAGGTGACCCACGAGCCGAGCGTTTCCAGATAGTTGAACGTCACGAAATCCGGATACATCTGGGCGAAATCGTAATCCCAGAAGCTGACGACGGCGATCATGAGGATCGGCAGAGCCAGGAAAAAGCCGAGGATCAGCAAAAGCGGAGCGGCCTGAACATAGGACACGAACTTTTGCGGCAGCGCGAAGCTGCGGGGCGGCCTGTCCTTTTTATCGCTGACGCCGATGAGTCTGACCGTCACCATGGGTGTGCCTTTCGCTGGATTTGCAGAAGTACCGGCAGCTTTCGCACCAGGCACTGTGTCAGGCAAAGCTCTCTTCAAACGCGACGTCATCCTCGGGCTTGTCCCGAGGACCCAACCACGTTTGATGTGGTGGGTCGTTAGATCCTCGGGACAAGCCCGAGGATGACGGAGAGTTTAGAGGCTCTGTTGCCGTCAAGACCGGCAGCCAACGCCACCGATCTTAACCGTTTCGGGTACTAAGCCGCGATGAATTCGTTCCAGCGGCGGACCATGTACCGGTCCTCGTCCATGACGGAGTTCCAGCACGCGACCTTGCCCATGCGTTCCTCGAAGGAGCCGCCATCGCGCACGGCGCCGGCCTTTTCCATGACCTTGCCGTCGGGCGCGATGATATCACCCTGCGCCGGCTTGCCTTCGACCCAGTAACCCCACTCGTCGGCGCTCATGTGTTCCTTGGCCGTTTCCATGGCGGCGGAATAATAACCCTGACGGTTGAGGTAAGCGCCGACCCAGCCCGAGGTGTACCAGTTGATATATTCATAGGCCGCATCGAGTTTCGCGCCCGAGAGGTGCTTGGCAAGCCCGAGACCGCCGCCCCAGGACCGATAACCTTCCTTCAGCGGCTGGTATTTGCAGGCGATGCCCTTGGAACGGACCGCCGCGACGGCGGGCGACCACATGGACTGGATGATGACTTCGCCCGAGGCCATGAGGTTGACGCTTTCGTCGAAGCTCTTCCAGAAGGCGCGGAACTGGCCGTCCTTCTTGGCCTTGATGAGGAAGTCGATGGTCTTGTCGATCTCCTCCTTGGTCATGTTGCCCTTGTCGGCATATTTGATGTTGCCCATGGCTTCCATGATCATCGCCGCATCCATGATGCCGATGGAGGGGATGTTGAGAATGGAGGTCTTGCCCTTGAACTTCGGGTCCATGATATCGGCCCAGCTGGAGATATCGCGGCCGACGAGATCGGGGCGAATGCCGAGCGTATCGGCATTGTAGATGGTCGGAACCATGGTGAAATAATCGGTCTCGCCCTTGGCGAACTTCTTGTCGCCGGGCTTTTCGACGAAACCGACGGTGTGCGGGGCCGTGCCCTGCGCCACGACGCTGTCCGGCTTCAGCTTGCCGTTCTTGAACAGCGGCACGATCTTGTCGTAATATTTCAGCTTCTTGATTTCCATCGGCTGGATAACGCCGGCCGGATAGACCTTCTTCAGGATCCAGTATTCGATATCGGCGATATCGTAGGAATTCGGCTGGGTGACGGCGCGCTGGGCGGCAGCATCCGAATCCGTTGCCGTCATTTCGAGCGTGATGCCGAGATCGGCCTTGCACTTTTCGGCAATGGCGTTGAGGTTCGACACGCCGGTGCCGAACTGGCGGATGGTGATCGGGTTCTGCGCCCAGATGGTCGGGAAGCCGGTGATGAGGCCGGAGCCGATCGCCGCACCCGTGGCGGCAGCGCCCGCCTTCAGGAGGCCGCGGCGGGACAGGCCCTTTTTGCTGTTGGTGGTATCGGTCATTTCAAAGTTCTCCTCTGGTTATTTTTGGGGTCACTTCTCTACCCGGCCGAGCACGATGGCATCGGCCGCATTCCATGAAAGCGGTATGGCGTCGCCGGTCCTGACCGGATTTTCGAAGAAGGCGGCATCGCTGAGGATGACGTTGAAATCCTCGATACCCGCGCCGGCGACGGCGATCTTCACGCTTGCGCCGCGATATTCGACATTCGAGACGATGCCGGTGAAACCGAGGCCCGGCTGATCCGCCTCGCCGACGCGCACGCGGTCGGTGCGCACGGCAATATCGACCGCGCCGTCATCCGGGGCCACGCCACTGGCGATAAATGTGCCGCCGCCTGCCACTTCGAGCGTGACGAAATCATCCGTTTTTTCCCGGTAACGCCCGGAAATGACATTGTGGTCGCCCATGAAGCGGGCAACGAAGGCGGTGGCGGGACGCTCGAACACCTCGCGCGGGGTGGCGGCCTGTTCGATGCGGCCGTCATTCATGACAACGATGATATCGGCCAGCGCCATGGCCTCTTCCTGGCTGTGGGTGACGTGGACGAAGGTGATGCCGAGCGAGGTCTGAAGCTTCTTCAGCTCGGCGCGCATGCGGATCTTGAGAAACGGATCGAGCGCCGAAAGCGGCTCGTCCAGCAGCAACGCCTCGGGATCGGTAATCAGCGCACGCGCCAGCGCCACGCGCTGCTGCTGCCCGCCGGAAAGCTGGGCCGGCCGGCGGCTGGCATAGGGTTCCAGCTGCATCAGCCGCAGCATTTCGAGCGCCTTCGCCCGGCGGGTCTCCTTGTCCACGCCCTTCATCTTGAGGCTGAAAGCGACATTGTCGACGAGATCGAGATGCGGAAACAGCGCATAGGACTGGAACATCATCGCCGTGCCGCGCCGGGCGGGCGGCAGATCGGTGACGACTGTATTGCCGAGCCGGACATCGCCGCTGGAGATGCTTTCGTGGCCGGCAATCATCCGCAACGTCGAGGTCTTGCCGCAGCCCGACGGGCCAAGCAGGCAGCAATAGCTCCCGGCGGGAATCTTGAGGCTTATCGCATGCACGGCGGTGGTGTTGCCGTAAATCTTGGATACGGACGCGATGTCGATTGCTGCGGCTTTGCTCATAAACACTCTCCTGCGACGTCTTTGTCATGCAGGAGGCGTGCCAATCGGCTTAGCCATTGATGTAAAATGATATTTTTTTGCGCTTCGGAGACCCGTGCGCGGACCTGCCCAATTTTACAGCGATTGTTTTCGATTCATTGCAGAAATTGTATGCAATCTGAAAGCCCAAAATGCCCCGCGCTTCACCCGGCCCTGAACCGGTCGAAAGCGGTGAGATATTTGACCGTCGGATCGGCGTCCCAGCGGTAGATTTCGGTCCGCAGGAAATGCAGCTCCTCTTCGAGCTTTTCCTCCGGCAGCTCCACCCACCAGGATTTCGGCCGGCCATCGGAGCCGTCCGACCAGCGATAGCCGCGCTTTTTCAGATGATCCTTCATGTCGAACGGGCTGTTTTCCGCGTAGAGGCGCACCCTTGAACGCCGGCTCGCCTCATCAAGTTCGGCAAAGGGCGTGCTGCTCTGGCCGGGGCGCGTCTGCTCCAGCACTTCCAGCAGCGCGAAACAATCGTCCACCGCGCGATGGCCATCATGGAAATAGCCGGATTGGCCGATCAGATAACCGAGCTTGTTGCCCTCGAAACCACGCGTGCGCCAGTCTATTTCCGAAACGGAGCAGGCCCATGCCTTGTCGCGGAAGATCGGCGAGAAGGCCTCGCAAAAGGGACGGTCGAAACCGGCATTGTGGGCGATGATCAGATCGGCATGGGCAACGAGGGAGGTCAGCCGGTCCATGTCTATCGACTGTCCCGCGACCATCTCATCGGTGATCCCGGTCAGGCGGGTGATTTCTTCGGGAATGGCGATACCTGGCTGCCGCAACCCGCCATAAATGCCGGTGACATCGCCGATTGTGCCGTTATCGTCGAATGTGAAGGTGATGACGCCGATTTCGATGATCTCATCGGTGCGATGGTCGAGACCCGTCGTTTCCGTATCGAGGATCACACCCTGACGGGCAAATTCCGGCCTTGGCCGATCGACGACCGCGCGCGGTTGCAGCCGGCGCAGGACACGATAATTGCCGGTGGATTGAAGATATGCGGCAAGGGCCTCATCGTCCGTACCGGTCTTTTGGGCCGTTTCGCGACCACCCGCTTTTCGCCCTCGTTCACCCTGCGGAAGCCGCGCTGCCGCGGGTGCGAAAAAATCCAACTGGGAGGTCATTATGCGCCTGTCCGCCTTGCCCGGAAATCAAGATTGAGTATTCCAGCATATGCGCACAGGCTCACAGTAACAACAGCGGTCGCTCTCATCCACAGAAACGGCATATCTCACGGGGTACAGTTAAGGGTTGCGGCTTCAATTTACGATGGTAAAAAAAGCGCACCGTTCCCGTGTTTCAGGAGAGAAGAAGAATGCCGCTTCCATCGCCTTCCAACCCGAAAACGCTCGCTGACCAGAGCCGGCTAAAACTGTTTCCGCTGCAAAGCGGGCCGCATTTCGCCAATGCAGGCCTTACCAACGGGGCAAGCGGCATTGTCTTTACGGGCTATACGCGCGATGCGAGCCCCGACAATGAAGCCTTCTCCTGCTGCGGCAGTTACACCCTGCGCAATTCCGTGCACGCCGCGATTGCCGGCACGACAAGCGACAATTGCACGGTCTTTGCCCTGAAGAGCATCATCAACCAGCGCCCTTGCCTGGCGGTCGGGAAGTTCGACCCGGATGGCAAGCCGCTGGCATTGTCGACGTCGGAATTCGAAGAGGTCACCAAACCCCTGTTCCAGTTCGCGGACAAGGTATCGCCGATCCTCGGCAGCGAGCCGGCGCCGGGCATCCAGATCCGCAGCGGCGACGCCTCCTATAATTATCAGGTGGACGCACGCAGCGGCCGCTTCCGCTTCACCTATAAGGACGCCATGAACGGCGGTCGTTTCGGACCTTCGGCCGATGGCAATTTTTCCCTGGAACATGACGGCCATCGCCTCGCCAGAATAAGCGCCGGCGGCAGCTATAGCAGCTCGGACAATTCGATTGCCGCCTCGGCCTATCGCGACCTCGAATCCCGCGGTTTCGAAACGACGGTGCGCAGCGGCCAGGCTTCCGCCATGTTCGGAAGAACCTACACGGAAAACGCCATTACCCGCAAAATCGGCGTCGGTTACGGCGACACCTCGTTCCGGCGCGAAGATACGCCGGGAGGAACGATCAAGGAAACCCTTGGGCACAAGATGGACAAGGTCACGCTTGAAGTCTCCCGCACGCGTGACCGGGCGAAGGGCACCGAATATATGCTGACGATCAAGATGGAGCTTTGAGGATTCGGCAAGCGGAGCGGCCGCGACAGCAGTTCCTCAGGAGGCCTGGCTGTCGAGAAGGTTCTCGCAATTGGCCGGATTGCCGATGATCTCGCTCGTCCTGACGATGGAGGCGGCATCTGCGGTTATCTTGATGATGCAGTCGCGGCGATGCTCCTTGATCTTCATGCCCTCGGTTTCCGAGACCTGCGCCTGCCCGTCTACGGTCTTGACTTCGCGCCTGTTGCTGAGACCGGCATAGGTCTCCCTATCGACTTTCAGCCAGTAGGATTCGGTTTCGCCGTTTTCGATGATGACCTTGTTCGGACGGCCGAGTCGGGCGACTGCGGCCTCGCGCGGTTGCCCGACGAAACCGGCGACAGTGCGGGAAATCTCCGTCTCGCCGGCGCTGGTGCACGCCGTAACGACGACCAGCACGGCCGCCAGACATCCTCTTTCAAGCCATCTCATTTCCAGGTCATTCCCTACAAAACGTCACCGGCCCCGGCTCTCGGCCGGCGTCCGGGGCAAATCTAGGAACGATCCTTTTGCACGGAAAGATGGAACGGCCGCAAAGCCGATCAACTTGTTATGATCAGCCCTGTCGCGAAAGGACGATTTACCGGTTCGGCGCGCGCCGTTTTTACCTGTTGCGGAACACGGTGCAAGGAACGCCCGCCCGCCGGATATCGCCACAAAGCGCATTGGCTTCGGCTCTGGTTTCCCGGCCGATGCGGGCGGCATAACGCGGCCGCGAACCGAAATTTCCGCCCCGCTGCCGCACGATCAAAGCCCGCTCGGCATTCAGCGGGTCCGAAAGCTGCAGGATCGCCCGGGTGAAAAGCCGGTTCGCCACGGACGGATTATAATGCGCCGCAAGCTGCACGCCCCATGGCGCCCAGTCGGCCGATGCAATGAGAACGGGATCGTTCATGGTGCGGGTGTCGGCGAGACGCACGCAGGCATCGAGGAAGGAACGGTTGTCATCCAGCGCCGGCGCCGCCTTTTCCGGCGGATTGTCCTTCCATGTCTCCACCGGATAACCGGTTATCGCAAACACATAATCGCGGGTTTCGGTGGGCAGGCGGCCGTTGGCGATGAAGTTCCGCAAGCCCGCCTCCCCCGCATTGTAAGCTGCGGCGGCAAGGCCGAAATTGCCGAACTGCACGTTCAATTCGGAGAGATATCGGGAAGACGCCTCAAGCGCGGCGATGATGTTGAAACTGTCTTCGAGACCGCGCAACCGGGCCGTTCCCGGCATGAACTGGGCGATGCCCTCCGCCCCCTTCGGACTGACCGCATTGGGCCGGAACAGGCTTTCCCGCCAGATCAGCCGGGCGAAATAATCCGGCGGAACGGCATGGCGGGCGGCGAGCACCTCAATGGCATGGCAAAGATCATTATTGTAACTGCCTGCATGGATGCACAGGTCCGGCGCGACATCATGGCTATACGCGCAGTCGGCTTTTTCCCCGGCGGGCTCTTCGGCTTGCGCCGCGCCGAAGGCTGCGGTCAGCAGACACAGGGCAAGAGCCATGCGGCTTGTCGATATCCCTGCCAAGCGAAAGTCCCCGAAAATTCCAGACGCGATGTGCCGATTATCGGCCAATTCGGAAGATATGCCCAGCTTTCCGGCTTGTCATCACGTATCGAACACCGAATGGACTGGCGTGATCGGATGGGAAGGCAAGTCGAGCCAATCACGCCGACGTCATCCTCGGGCCTGTCCCGAGGATCTGCAACGTATTGATTTTATTCGACGTGATCAGATCCTCGGCACAGGGCCGAGGATGACGCCGAGAGAGTGTTGATACTCAGCGGCTGACTTTAACGGGTACTGGGGACCGTCCGGCATTTAAACCGGACGAAAGTGGCACAGGGGCCGATGATGAGAGAATGTAGGCTCACCACCGGCTTCAGAGCCGTTGAGGCCTCACCCTAAAAGTCCTGCCACTCCTCAAGCTTGACGGCAACCGCGGCGGAACCGCGCGCCGCAAGCGGGCGGGGTGCGCTGCGATGCGAGCTCACCGGCGCGGATTGCTGCTCGAAGCCGCTGCGCGCTGAGGCGGAGGATCGGGCCATGTCCTCGAACCGGAATTGCCCGAGAAGTTCGAACAGGGCCGCCGCTTCCCGCGCAAGGCTGTGGCTTGCGGCGGTCTGTTCCTCGACCATGGCGGCGTTCTGCTGGGTGCCCTGATCGACGGTGTTGACCGCCTGATTGATTTCCGCAAGCGCCGTGGACTGTTCGCGCGCGGCATCGACAATCGCCACGACATTGGTGTTGATATCCCGCACCTGCTCGGCGATTTCCTGCAGGGCCGAACCCGCCCGGGTGACGAGGCCAACGCCGTTTTCCACCTGCGCGCCGGAGGCATTGATCAGGCTCTTGATTTCCTTGGCGGCCGTTGCGGAACGCTGCGCGAGTTCGCGAACCTCCTGCGCAACCACGGCAAAACCTTTGCCCGCCTCACCCGCGCGCGCGGCTTCCACGCCTGCATTCAATGCCAGAAGATTGGTCTGGAAGGCGATTTCGTCGATCACGCCGATAATGTTGGAAATCTCGCGCGATGATTTTTCGATCTGGTCCATGGCGCCGATCGCATCGCGCACCACCTGGCCCGAATGTTCCGCATGGTCACGGGCACGGGCGACGATCTTGCCGGCCTCTTCGGCGCGGCGGCTCGAATCGTTGACGGCGGTGGTGATTTCTTCGAGCGCGGCTGCCGTTTCCTCGATGGAGGCGGCCTGCTGCTCCGTGCGTCTGGCGAGATCGTCGGCAGCGGACCTGATCTCGTTGGAACCGGACGAAATGGCTCCGGCATTTTCAGACACCAGCGTCATGGCCCTTTTCAGCTTTTCCGAAGCCGCGTTGAAATCCGTGCGCAATCTTTCAAGCGAGGGGATGAAGGGTTTGTCGATGCTCTGGGCAAGATCGCCCTCGGCCAGATCGGTGAGACATTGCGCCAGCTTTTCGACGTTTTCGACGCGGCCAGTCACGTCGGTCGCGAATTTGACGACCTTGAACACCTTGCCGTTGAGATCGAAGATCGGGTTATAGGACGCCTGAATGAAGACCTTGCGGCCGCCCTTGCCAAGCCGCATGAACTCATCCGCCACGAGATCGCCGCCGGCCAGCCTTTCCCAGAACTGCTTATATTGCGACGACTGCGTATAGGCGGGTTCGCAGAACATGGAATGATGCCTGCCCTGCACTTCCGCCAGCGAATAACCGAGCGCGGCCAGAAAATTCTCGTTTGCGGTCAAAACCTCGCCATTCGGGGAGAATTCGATGATGGCCTGCGCCCGTGACAGGGCGTCGATCTTGCCCGCATCTTCCGCCGCCTTCAGCTTGCGGTCGGTAATATCGGTGGCGATCTTGACCACCTTCACCGGCTTGCCGCGACGAAACACCGGATTGTAGGACGCCTCGATCCAGACTTCCCGGCCGCCCTTGCCGATGCGCTTATATTGCCGCTGATCGAACTGGCCGGCCGAGAGCTTGGACCAGAAGGCCTTGTAATCCTGCGAGGACACGACCGCCGGCTCCACGAACATGCTGTGGTGCCTGCCGACGATTTCCGATAGCTCATAACCGAGCGCCCGACAGAAATTTTCGTTGGCGTTGAGAATTTTTCCCGAAAGGTCGAATTCAATGATGGCCTGGGATTTGGAAAGCGCGGCGAGAACCGCAAAAGCATTGGCACCACGATCAAGAATACTCACGCGCGTTTCTCCGATGGAAAGGGATGATTCCTATTCAAAATCATTCGTGAATATTATGATTACATTCTTAAATAATATTTAAGGATAAAGTTGATGTTCATCATTTGAAGTTGCAAATACCGTGGCAATGTGTTGCCTGCCGGCTTTTTTCTCGCCGCCTTTTTTTGGGAACGTTCGGCGCATGCTCGCATTCTATACCGAATGGGGAACCGGCAATGGCCGGCGAATTTCCGCGCCGGCGCTACGACGATTTCAATTTGGGAGGAGCACACAAATGGAAAAGAACACGATCTGTATCTGGTACGACAAGGATGCCGAGGCTGCGGCCAGATTTTATGCCGAAACCTTTCCGGATAGTGCGGTAACCGGCGTTCACCATGCGCCGAGCGACTATCCTTCCGGCAAAAAGGGAAATGTGCTGACGGTGCAGTTCACCGTGGCAGGCGTTTCCTGCATCGGCCTCAATGGCGGGCCGGTCTTCAAGCAGAGCGAGGCTTTCTCGTTCCAGATATCGACCGAAGACCAGGAAGAAACCGACCGTTACTGGAACGCCATCGTCGGCAATGGCGGGCAGGAAAGCGCCTGCGGCTGGTGCAAGGACAAATGGGGCGTTTCCTGGCAGATCACGCCGCGCGTGCTGATGGAAGCCATGGCCGCCGGCGGCGCGGAGGCCAAACGCGCCTTCGACGCGATGATGGACATGAAGAAAATCGACGTCGCCGCCATCGAGGCTGCACGTCGCGGTTGACTGGCGAAAGCTGTTCAGCAGCAAGTAGCGAGGCAGGCCAAAAACCGGAAGCCACTGATAAATCAGCTTAAATTCCGGTTTTTCGTATTTGTCGCCCATTTTTCGCCGCGCAGAATGGGCTGCGCGGCCAGTCATCATAAAACGTTCAACAAACTGTAAGCCATCCGTCAAAGACGGCTGTTAGCAGAGCCTCCGTGGCTTCGTGCCGGGGACGTGAAGTCCTTGCCGAGCAGGCCATCATTCCAGCAACGGGGCTCAACTCATGAAATCTTCCGCTCTGACTTCCTTCGTGGCCGGCGTCGCCATCGCCGCCGCCTTCGGCGCCACCGCCGCCCAGGCAGAAAAGACCAAGTTCGAATTCTGGTACGGTCTTTCCGGCGATCTCGGCGACCGCGTGCAGGACACCTGCAAGAAGTTCAACGACTCCCAGGCCGAATTCGAGATCGTCTGCACCTCGCAGAACGATTACGAATCCACCCTGCAGAACACCATTGCCGCCTATCGCGCCAAGAAGCAGCCCGCCATCACCCAGATTTATGACGCCGGCACGCTGGACATGATGCTGTCCAAGGCTTTCGTTCCCGCCAAGAAGCTGATGGCCGACAATGGCTACAAGATCGACTGGAACAATTATTTCCCCGGCATCGCCAATTATTACGCCACGGCTTCGGGTGAATTGAACTCCTTCCCCTATAATTCTTCGACCGCGATGTTCTATTACAATGTCGACGCTTTCGAAAAAGCCGGCATCACCTTCAAGCCCGACACATGGGAACAGGTCGAAGAAGCTTCCAAGAAGCTGAAAGCCGCCGGTTTCGAATGCCCGCTCGCCTTTAACTTCGACACATGGATGCTGATGGAGCAGTTCTCCGCCATCCACAACCAGCCGATCGCCACCAAGGCCAACGGTTATCAGGGTCTGGACGCGGAACTTGCGATCAACAAGACCAAGTTCGTCGACCACGTGAAATTCTTCAAGAAGATGCAGGACGAGAAGCTGTTCGTCGTCAAGACCAAGCAGCTCGGCATGGATATCCTGCCGGCCTTCACCTCGCAGACCTGCCAGATGTTCATGACTTCCATCGCCAACCACGGCACCGTCGGCAAGTCCATGCCGGAAGGCGTGAAGTGGGACGTCGCCATGCTGCCGATCTGGAAGGGCACCGAACGCCACAACTCGCTGGTCGGCGGCGCTTCGCTGTGGGTCATGGCCGGTCGTCCGGAAGCCGAATACAAGGGCGCTGCCGCATTCCTGAACTTCATCGCCCAGCCCGAAATGGTTGAGTGGTGGTCGACCGTTACCGGTTACATCCCGGTCACCAAGACCGGCTTCGACGCCATGAAGGCCAACGGTTTTTACGACAAGGCCCCCTATAAGGGCCGCGAAAAGGCCATCGAGAGCCTGACCTTTACGCCGCCTTCCGAATATACCCGCGGTATCCGCCTCGGCGGTTTCACGCAGATCCGCAAGGAAGTCGCCACCTCGCTCGAAGCCATCTTCATGCAGAACGCCGATATCCAGGCTGAACTCGACAAGGCCGTCGAGCGCGCCAATACCGGATTGCGCCGCTTCGAAAAGACCTATGAAGGCGCCAAGCTGAACTAAGCGTTCTTTCCTCGCCGTCAAAGGCCTGTCCGGACAGTCGTTCGGGCGGGCCCGCCGAAATCTCGAACTCTGCCGGACACCAATGGAAAAGCGTACCGTCTTCAAAAGCACATGGCTGCCTGTGCTCTTCGCCCTGCCGCAGTTTCTGCTTATCCTTCTGTTCTTCTATTGGCCGGTTGCGGCGGTGCTGAACTGGGCATTCACCCTGGAGCCGCCCTTCGGCGGCCAGGCGGAATTTGTCGGTTTAGCCAATTTCATCGAAACCTTCGGCGATCCGCTCTATTGGCAGTCGATCCTCACCAGCCTGATCTTTGCGGTCGCCGGGCCGTTTTTCGCGATCCTCATCGGCCTTGTGCTCGCCCTTGCGGTCGATCGCCAGCTTCCCGGCTCCGGCTTTTTCCGGGTGCTTTATATCCTGCCCTATGCGATTGCCGGTCCCGCCGCCGGCATGGCCTTCCGCTTCATCCTGTCGCCGGAACGCGGCATCGCCGCATCGCTGAATGCCTGGTGGCCCGATATCTGGAACCCGGCCAAATATGGCGAGCACGCGCTCATCCTCGTCATCGTCATCTTCATCTGGAAATGGGCGGGTTACACCTTCATCTTCCTGTTCGCCGGCCTGCAATCCGTGCCGCGTTCGCTGACCGAGGCCGCCGCCATGGACGGTTCCGGGCCCATTCGCCGTGCCATCGACATTCAGGTGCCGCTGCTTGCACCCACCCTGTTCTTCCTCACCGTCATCATGATGACCGAGGGTTTCGTCGGCGCCGATACGTTCGGCATCGTCGCCTCCACCACCGAGGGCGGCCCCAACCACGCCACCGAAGTGATGGTCTACCGCATCGTCAGCGAGGCCTTCGAGGGGCTGAACTATTCCGGCGCCTCTGCCCAGAGCCTCGTCCTCATCGGCCTCATCATGGTCTTCACCTTCATCCAGTTCCGCTTCGTCGAGCGGCAAGTCCATTACAAGTGAGGCGGCGATGATCCAGCGCACACCCTATGCCGACGCCCTGACCTATGCGATCATGGTGGCCGGCTTCGTCCTGCTCATCGGCCCTTTCATCGTCGTCATCTCAGGCGCCAGCCAGACGGTCCAGCAGGTCAACAGCGTCCCCTTCAGCTTCATGCCGCAGGGCGAATTCTTCACCAATGCGCAGGCGGCCTGGCAACGCGCCAATCTTGGCAACGCCCTCCTCAACAGTATCATCATGGCGACGCTGGTGACCGTCGGCAAGGTGGCCCTCTCGGCCTTCACCGCCTTCGCCATCGTGTTCTTCCGCTCACCGCTCAGGCATCTGTTCTTCTGGACGGTGTTCATCACCCTGATGCTGCCGCTCGAAGTGCGCGTGGTGCCGACCTATTCGGTCGCCGCCGATCTTTTCCAGCCGTTCCGCTCCATCCTCGGCCTGTTCGGCATCGAGGTCACCTTGGAATGGAACCTGCTGAACTCCTATGCCGGCCTCACCCTGCCGCTGATCGCCACCGCCACCGGCACTTTTCTCTACCGGCAGTTCTTCATGACGATCCCGGACGAGCTGGCGGAGGCCGCGCGCATGGACGGTTCGGGTGCGGCGCGTTTCTTCGTGGACATGCTGCTGCCGCTGTCGCGCACCAACATGCTGGCGCTCACCACCATCATGTTCGTTTACGCCTGGAACCAGTATCTGTGGCCGCTGCTGATGATCACCGATCCGTCCTACAAGACGGTGATGATGTCGCTGCGCGCGCTTCTGCCCGCCGATGACGGCACGCCGGACTGGAACGTCACGCTGGCCGGTTCCCTCATCATCATCCTGCCGCCGCTTCTCGTCGTGGCCTTCCTGCAACGCTGGTTCGTCCGCGGCCTCGTATCGTCCGACAAGTAACAGCGCGGCTTTCAACAACAAGGTTTCCCATCATGGCTCAGATCGATATCCGTCAGGTCCGCAAATCCTATGGCAAGACGCCCACCCTGCACGGCGTGGACCTCACCTTCGACTCCGGCGAATTCGTCGTCATCCTCGGCCCATCGGGCTGCGGCAAATCCACGCTCCTGCGCATGATCGCCGGTCTGGAGGACATCACCTCCGGCGAGATCGCTATTGGCGGGCGGGTGGTCAACACGCTGGAACCGCGCGAGCGCGGCTGCGCCATGGTCTTCCAGAACTACGCGCTTTATCCGCATATGTCGGTGGCCGGCAATATCGGCTATGCGCTGAAGGTCGCCGGCGTTCCGAAGGTCGAACGCCAGCGCCGCATCGAGGAGACCGCAAAGATCGTCGGCCTTTCCGATTATCTTGAGCGCAAGCCCGCGGCCCTTTCCGGCGGCCAGCGCCAGCGCGTCGCCATGGCCCGCGCCATCATCCGCGAACCTGCGGTGTTTCTCTTCGACGAGCCGCTCTCCAACCTCGACGCCAAGCTGCGCGTGACCATGCGCGCGGAAATCCGCAAGCTGCACCAGCGCCTCTCCGCCACCTCCATCTTCGTCACCCACGATCAGGTGGAGGCCATGACGCTGGCCGACCGGCTGGTGGTGATGAACAGGGGCAATGTCGAGCAGGTCGGCCATCCGCTGGATATCTATCACCGCCCGGCCAGCACCTTCGTTGCCTCTTTCATCGGCTCGCCTGCCATGAACCTGTTCAACACGAGGGTGGAGGTAGAATCCCCCGCCGTGATGCTGCATGGCACGCCCATAAAGCTCTTCCCCGAAACCGCGCTGGAACTGCGCGGCCGCGACGTAACCGTCGGCGTCCGCCCGGAACAGTGCGTGGTCAGCACGGATGGCGCCGGCGTGCCGGCAGTCGTGGATTTTGTCGAAGAACCGGGCTCGGGCCGCATCGTCCATGCCGATATCGCCGGCGAGACCTTCTCCGCCGCCATCGGTGAGGACCTTTCGGTAAAACCCGGCCAGCGCATCCACCTCGATCTCCCCGCCGCCCACCTTCATTTCTTCGATCCGGCCACGGGAAAACGGATCGAAACCGAGGGCGCCGTCGAAACCACCCGCATCGGCAACGAGAAACTGCTGGCGGTTTAGGCCCGCGTAAGATGCCTCCGGTGCGGTTTCGGATATAGTCCACCCGCACCGGCTCCGGAAGCGATGGTGTCGAATGACTGATCAAGTCGGATAAATCACATCAGAAAACCTATTTAATATATTGAATATTATATATTTCTTCATGGAAATTTGACAGCGAAAGCATCCACCGTCAACTGTCTTGCCGTGGCCACTCCGCCGTTGCACTTCAAAGATGGCCGAGCGGCTACCGCCACAGGCTCATCGCCAGATGCAGAATTTCAGCAAAAATCTTTCGGTACCGAAATCATAATCGGAATAGTCTTTGCCGCGCCAATCCCCCGGCGGGGATATCGTCGCGACGAGCAAAGGCCTGCCTGCGGCAAACGCGCCGCGCAAGCCAAAACATCGACGAAAGTGAAGCCCAATGGCAAATGATCGCAAACTGCATCTCGGCGCCTTCATGCGGCCCGTCAGTCTCCACACGGGCGCATGGCGTTATCCGGGCGCCTTCCCGGATGCGAATTTCAATTTCGCCCATCTGGCGCGCTTCGCGCAACAGCTCGAGGCCGCGAAGTTCGATGCATTCTTCATGGCCGATCATCTGGCGGTGCTGAACATGCCCACCGAGGCGCTGCGCCGCAGCCACACCGTCACCTCCTTCGAGCCCTTCACCCTGCTTTCAGCGCTCGCCGCCGTCACCTCCCGCATCGGGCTGGTCGCCACCGCCTCCACCACCTTCGATGAGCCATATCACGTCGCCCGGCGTTTCGCCTCGCTCGATCACCTCAGCAACGGTCGCGCCGGCTGGAACATCGTCACCACGTCAAATCCCGACGCGGCCCGGAACTTCGGCCGCGAGGAACAGCCGGATCATGCCGAGCGCTATGGCCGCGCGCGGGAATTTTACGATGTCGTCACCGGTCTCTGGGATTCCTTTTCCGACGACGCTTTTATCCGGCATGTCGATAGCGGGCTGTTCTTCGATCCCGAAAAGATGCATGTGCTGGACCACAAGGGACCTGAATTTTCCGTGCGCGGGCCGCTCAATATCGCGCGTCCAGTGCAGGGTTGGCCCGTCATCGTGCAGGCCGGAGCTTCCGAGCCGGGACGCCAGCTTGCCGCCGAGACGGCAGAGGTGGTTTTTGCCGCAACACCCACGCTTGCGGCGGGCAAGGCGTTTTATAAGGACGTCAAGGACAGGACCGTCGCCGCTGGCCGTTCACGCGACGGAATTGTCATCCTGCCGGGCGCTTTCGTTCTCGTCGGCGACAGCGTCGAAGAGGCGAAGGCCAAACGCGCCCGGCTCGACAGTCTCGTCCATTATGACAGCGCAATCGCCTCGCTTTCGATTGCGCTCGGCCACGATGTTTCCGGCTTCGATCCCGACGCCCCCCTGCCTGATATTCCGGAAACGAACGCCAGCAAATCCAGCCGCGAAAGGGTGATCGAGCTTGCCCGAAGCGAGGGCCTGACGGTGCGTCAGCTTGCCCAGCGGCTGGGCGGTTATGCGGGTCTTGCCTTCGTCGGTACGCCAAAGACCATCGCCGACGAGATGGAGCAATGGCTCCATGAAGAGGGTTCGGACGGTTTCAATATCACCTTCCCTTTCCTGCCTGCCGGCCTCGACGACTTCACGACGAAGGTGGTGCCGGAACTGCAAAGGCGCGGGCTGTTCCGCAGGGACTATGAGGGGCCGACATTGCGCGACCATCTCGGCCTGCAACGACCAGCCAATCGTTTTTTCACCTGAATAAAGCGCCGTCGCGCCGATTGCGCTCCCGGTAGGCAGATTTTTCGCGCCACAGCTCTCCAGTCTCAAGAACGAGGTACTGACCGCCCTGCACAATGCCCACTCACCCCTTCACACCCGACGAAATCATGATCGCCTCCGTCACGCGCCGCTGGAAGATGACATAGGCGATGATGACCGGCAGGGCCGCCAGCATGGCGACGGCCATCAGCCGCGCATAGGCGACGCCGAAAGCGTCGTTGACTTGGGTGATCCCGACCGGGATCGTCATCATGTTTTCGGAAGTGACCACGAGGAAGGGCCAGAAGAAGGCGTTCCATACCGTAATGAAGGTCACGATTGCCATGGCGGTCGTGATGCCCCAGTTGAGCGGCAGATAGACCCGGAACAGGATCGTGTATTCACCGCCGCCATCCAGCACCACCGCTTCACGCATCTCCTTCGGCACGCTGTCGAAAAACTGCTTGTAGACGATGATGACGATGGGCGTGATCAACTGCGGCAGGATGATGCCAGCCCAGGTGTTGATCAGGTTGAGGTTCTTCATCAGGATGAACTGGGTGACGACCAGCGTTTGCGCCGGCACCATGAAGCTCGCCAGCACGATGCCATAAAGCAACCGCCTGCCCGGAAAGCGTATCTGCGACAGCGCATAGGCGCAGAGCATGGAAATGAACAGCACCGAAATTGTGACGATGACGGCGACGCCGATGGAGTTCACATACCAGGTCATCAGCCGGGTATTGAATATCGCATTGAAATAAGCGCCGAGGCGAAACTCGTCCGGCAAAAGCGACATGTTGCCGGCAACGTTCTCATCGGCGCGAAGCGAGGTGACGAAGCTCCAGTAGAGCGGAAAAATCCAGACGAGGGCCGCCGAAAAAGTCAGCAGCGTCAGAACGAGGTTCTCGAATTTTCTCATCGGGCTCATGAATTCCTCCGGATGCGCAGCAGCTGGAACTGGAAAACGGAAACGATGACGATCAGCAGGAAAAGCACCGTCGCGACGGCAGACGCATAACCGCCATTGTTCATCTGGAAGGCCTCGCGATAGACCTTGAGAAGCAGAACGAAGCTGGAATTGAACGGCCCGCCGCCGCTTAAGAGATAGATCTGGTCGAATATCTTCAGCTGCAGGATCAGTTGCAGCGTCAGCACCAGCGCAGTGACCGGCCACAGAAGCGGCCAGGTGACGCGGCGGAAGCGCTGCCAGGTCGTCGCGCCATCCAGAGCGGCCGCCTCATAAAGCTCGGCCGGTATGTTCCGCAACCCGGCAATGAAGAGCAGCACATTGAAGCCGTTCGTCCACCAGATGGTGACGACGGCGACCATCGGCATGACCCAGTAGGGGTTCTTGAAAACGGCGACGGGTTTGCCCGCCAGCAGCGATATGACCGGCTGGAGAATGCCGAACTGCAGATCGAGCATCCACGCCCAGATTTCGGTGACGACCGAAACCGGCAACACATAGGGCAGGAAAAACAGGCTCATGGCAATCGTCTGCTTCACGCCCGAAAGGCGGCTGATGGCGAGAGCGATCATCAGGGCGATGGCGGTCGTGGGCACGACGGTCAGAAGCACAAAATAACCGTTGTTCTTGAGCGAGGTGACGAACAGGCGGTCGCCCAGCAGCTTCGCGTAATTCTCCAGACCGACCCAGTTTCCCTCACCGATCAGCGGCGCATCGGTGAAGCTCATGCGCACCATCTCTATCAGCGGATAAAGAAAGAAGGTGGTGAAGACCAGAACGAACGGCGTCACCATCGACAGCGCGATCAGCGATTTCTTGCGCCGGTTTTCAATCATTGCCATGGAATGTCTCCGGGAGCTTGCGCATTGCAGCCTGCCCTGCGGCCTCAAACCGGAGGGCAGGCTGTCGATTACTTGAGCTTGCCCTGCAGCTCATCCTTGATCTGCTCCACGGCGTCGGTGCTGCTCATGAAACCCTGAATGGCAGGGGCGATGACGTTGAGAGCGGCGTCATAGGCGGGCGAAGCGACCCCGGTTATGGTGGTCTTCGGATCGAACACCGCCGCTTCCGCCAGCGAGGCATAGGTGGCATTCGGCTGCATCGCCTTGTATTCGCTGCTTTCGGTGATGGACTTGTAAGCCGGAATATGCCCGGCATCGGCCCAGCTGATGGCGTGTTTTTCCATCCAGCCGATCACCTTCATTACCGCAGCGCGTTTTTCGCCGGAGACCGTTTTATCGCCTTCATTCGGAATGGCGAAAGCATGGGAATCCGCCCAGGTGGCGCGCTTGCCCATCAGCGGCGGCACTTCCACCGCACTCCATTTGAAGCCGAGCTTGCCGTTCTTTTCCAGATCCTTGTAGGTCGGAACTTCCCAGACGCCGTTCAGCTGGAACGCGGATTTGCCGGCGGAAAACAACGCCACCGAGGCTTCATATTCCGCCTGTTCCGGGGCCCAGCCGTTTTCCCGCCATCTGGACATGGTCTCGATGGCCTTTGCCGCCTTTTCGGCATTGTCGCCGGCCAGAACCTCTTTTTCAGTGACGAGTTCGCCGCCCTGTTGCGACAGCAGCGTATAAAAGACGCGCCACACCCCGCCTTCGCCACCCGATTGATAGGTGATCGGCGTCTCAACGCCATTGTCCTTCGCCCAGGCCAGCGCCTTCTCGAAATCCTCGATCGTCTTGATGCCGGTCAGCTTGCCCTCGGCGTCGAGATAGGGCGAGCCTTTGAGAAGATCGGCGTTGTAATAAAGGACAAGCGCGTGGATATCGAAGGGCACGGCGTAGAGTTTGCCGTTCTGGGTGGCCGCATCCACGGGTGCGCTGAAGAAGTCTCCAGCCTTCAGCCCCGCATCCTCGAGATCCTTTTCGGTGATTTCGCTCAGCACTTTTTCTTCAAGGCCAAGCGGCGCGCGTGACAGGTGATAGGTCATGATATCCGGCCCCTCACCCACCGCAGAGGCCGTGCGCACCTTGGTATAAAAGGGTACGCCCCATTCGAGCGTCGTTCCCTTGATCTGGATGTCGGGGTGTTCCTTGTTGAAGGCATCGATCAACGCCTTCATGCGCACGCCGTCACCGCCCGACAGAAAGTCCCACCAGACGATATCCTGCTTCGCGAGAGCCGGCAGGGCGCTGAGACCCAGAGCCGCACCAACAAGCAATGTCTTGATCAGTCGCATCGTTCACTCCTCCCGTTTGATCGAACATCCCGTTGAGGGATGGTTTGCTGTTTCGAAAGACGCCTCCTCGCGCCTATCGCAACCGTCTGCCGTCATCGTCGAAGACAAGGACATGGTCGGGCGAGGCGGTAAGCGATACCGACCGGCCATCCAGCCTTTCCCGCGTGCCCTGCCGCTGCACGATGATTTCTTTCCCGGCTCCGGTGCGGGTATAGAGGTAGGAAAGATCGCCAAGCTCTTCCGCGACCTCGACGACGACCGGCAGGGCGCCCTGTTCCGCAATCGTCAGATGCTCCGGCCGAATTCCGATCTCGACCCGCTGGCCGGGGGAAACGGACTGGGCAAGCCGGGCCCTGAGATGCCCCGCCCCGCCCTCGGGCGCGAGCGTCACGATGCCATCCGCCTGGGAGACGATATCGGCCCGCAGGAAATTCATCGCGGGCGATCCGATAAAACCGGCCACGAAGCGGTTGTCCGGATCGTCGTAAAGGGTAAGCGGCGCCCCCGCCTGCTGCACGATGCCGCCCTTCAGCACGAAAATCCTGTCCGCAAGCGTCATGGCCTCCACCTGGTCATGCGTGACATAGATCATCGTCGCGCCCAGCTTGCGGTGAAGCCGGGTCAGTTCCAGCCGCATCTGCACCCGCAGTTCGGCGTCCAGATTGGACAGCGGCTCATCGAACAGGAAGACCTTCGGCTGCCGCACGATGGCGCGGCCGATGGCCACGCGCTGCCTCTGGCCGCCGGAAAGCTGCGAGGGCCGTTTGTGCAGATGCTCCTCAAGCTGGAGGATGCGCGCGGCCTCGCCCACCCTCTCCGTCACTTCCGCCTTCGGTCGGCGGGCAAGACGCAGGCTGAACGCCATGTTCTCGAACACCGTCAGATGCGGATAGAGCGCATAGTTCTGGAACACCATCGCAACCCCGCGATCCGCCGGTTCGACCGCAGTGACATCACGCTCATCGATGGCGATGCGCCCGCCGCTGGTTTCCTCAAGGCCGGCGATCATGCGCAACAGGGTGGATTTTCCGCAGCCGGAAGGCCCCACGAAGACCGCGAAGCTGCCGGCTGGAATTTCCATCGAAACATCCCGGATCGCCGCGAAGGATCCGAAGGACTTGGCGACATTGTTGAGACGGACACCCATGGCCGCCTCACTGAACCTTCAGCCGCAGCACATGATAGGACAGCGCCGGCACCGAACCCTTCAACGCCCCGTCCTCCACGGCGACGCCGCTGCCCGGCACCGGCACAACGCGATCCGGCTGATCCGGGCCGTTGCCGAGACGCAGATCATATCCCGCCATGGCAAGATGCAGGCTGAGAGTGGCGGATGAATAGCCGGTGAGGCTGACATCGATCTCCGCCGCTTCTGTCAGATGGCGGTTGAGCACGAACAGCGTCACGACGCCTTCCGCTTCGTCATAAACACCGGCAACATCGAGATATTTGACGTCGTCGGCCGCGTTGCAATCGTAAGTCGGGCAATCGACGGCGACGTTCAGCGCGACGCCACGGCCATAAAGCGAAGCGAACTGATAGGGATAATAGATCGTCTGCCGCCATGCAGGCCCGTTCTTTTCCGCCCGGATGGGGGCGATGACATTGACGAGCTGGGCGATGCAGGCAATGCGCACGCGGTCCGAACGGCGGATGAACTCGTTGAGCAGACCGGCGACAAAAAGCGCATCTTCGAAGTTGTATGTCTCTTCCAGAAGTGCAGGCGCTTCCGGCCAGTCCCAGCTCTTGATGCGTTTGCCGTCTTCTTCGCGGATATGATACCAGACGTTCCATTCGTCGAAGCAGATGGAAACCTCGTTCTTGGCGCGCTTCTTGGCCTTCACGTAATCGATGACGCCGGCGATCGTCTGGATATAGCGCCCGGTTTCCTCGATCTTGCCGAAATAATTCAGCGTGTCGCGGCTGTTATTGCCGAAATATTTGTGCAGCGAGATGTGGTCGACATTCTCATAGCACTCCTCCAGCACCTCGCGCTCCCATTCGGGATAGGTCGGCATGCCGTCATTGGAGCTGCCGCAGACAATCGCCTCAATCGTCGGATCGAAACCCTTGAAGGCCTTGGCGGTTTCATTGGCCAGCCGGCCATATTCCACCGCCGTCTTGTGACCGATCTGCCAGGGACCGTCCATTTCGTTGCCGAGGCACCACATTTTCACGCCGTGGGGCTTTTCCGCGCCGTGGCTGCGGCGCAGATCGCTGAGCGTGGTGCCGCCCGGAAAATTCACATATTCGAGGAAATTGCGGGCATCATCCAGACCACGGGAACCGAGATTGACGGCGAGCATCATCTCGATGCCGGCCATCTGCGCCCAGTCGGCGAATTCGTTGATGCCGATCTGGTTGGTTTCCCTGGAGCGCCATGCGAGATCGAGACGAATGGGGCGCTGGTCGCGCGGCCCAATGCCGTCTTCCCAGCGATAGGCGGAAACGAAGTTGCCGCCGGGATAACGGATGGCCGGAATTTTCAGGTCTTGCACGAATTTCAGAACGTCCCTGCGAAAGCCGTTCGCGTCCGCCTGCGGATGGCCGGGCTCATAGATGCCGCCATAGATGGCACGCCCCATATGTTCGATGAAGGCGGAATAAAGACGATCGTCGATACGCCCAATCCGGAAGTCCCGGTGGACTGAAACCCGCGCTTTCATAAGGCTCTCCTCCCTGCGCATTTATATCTTAAAATACGATATGAACCATATTTGATAATATAGTTGCCGAGGGAATCCGCGCCTGTCAACCGCGAAAATCATACTTTTGAAAATTGGCTGGATCAGCCTGCGGTGCGCAGGCGCAGAACGATGTCCTGATCGTAATTCCCGAAGCCGCGGCCAAAGATATTCAGCCCGCCCGGATGTTTTGCATCGGCCTTGACCTCGATGCGCAGGCGGATGGAACGGTGGCTGGTCAGATCGATATCCGCCAGCGTCACATCCGAAATCCGGGTTCCGTCGACATAGGTTCCCTGCGCGGTGATGCGCCAGGTCTTGAGCATGCCATATTGGGAACCGGAGAGCTTCCACCAGTCCGGCGTAAACGCACCGCGCTTGTCGCCGAAGTCGCCGGGCGAGGTCCAGACGCCGATTTCCCGGCCGTTGACGGATAGCGTAATATCGGACGGCCAGTTGCTGTGCGTTCCCGGCACTTCAGAGCTGACCTCCATCGAAAACTCGATTTCTTCGACTTCCCGGCCTTGAATCTTGGCATTATTGGGAAACTGATATTCCACGAAGCCGGAGGTCAACCATAGCAGCGCCGCCTTCATGCGGTCCGGATCCATGAATGTATCGGGCACATCGAGAAGGCCGATGATGCCCTCCGGCGAGCAAATGCCGCAGGGCGCGGTTACCGAACTTTGGGTGTAGAGACCGAGCGGCATAGCGACCGCGATGTAATTTGATGCGGCCGGCGCCTCGGGTTTTCGGAAGGAAACAATCAGTTCGTCACAGGTGGCGAAACAGATTTTCTGGTTGCCCTTGCGCGCCTTGCGCGTTTCGGTTCGCAGCAGCCCCGCTTCCTCGAGAACGGCCACGCCGGCGGAAACGGTGGACTGGGGAAGCTCCAGTCTCTGCGCAATTTCGTTGACGTTGAGGCCGCTCGCCTCATGCAGCAACTTCAATATCTGCACGCGGATCAGCGACGCCGCCGCTTTCAGGACATCGAATTCTTTTTCAGCATCAACGAGGAGGAAATTGGGCGCCATATTCTAATCTTCAGATTTACCGATCCAGATCAGAATTTCTGGCTTAAATGCCATGCACTTGTCCAGTGCTGTTTGTCATGCTGGTGCTTTTGAAAGGCGTGAAGCGCCATTCACCCCCGTCACTTCACAAAAAAGAGCACCGCCACACGGTCTCGATACCGCGCGGCGGTGCCCGTTTCGTCGTCAGCCGCGCTTGCGCAGGGTCCGCGTGCCGGTGTCGACGAGGTTTTGCGCCGCTTCATCCACGCTGGCGCGGCCGAAGGCGAGCGAATCGGCAATGGGGCGCATCACGCCGCGGTCGAACTCGTTGGCGCCGATCGGCGCGGGTTCCGGATAGGAATCGAGCTTGCCCGACAGGCTTTCGATATAATCCACCGTCTTGCGCTCGGTCTCGTTGAGGCTCGGCAACAAAGCCTCGCGCACGACCTTGGCCGGCGGCACGCCACGCTCGACGCCCAGCACCTTGCCGGCTTCCAGATCGTTGACGAAGAAGTTGATGAATTTCGCCGCCGCTTCCGCATTGGTCGAGGTGGACGAAATGGACCAGATGAGGCCCGGCCGGTAATAATGCCCGGTCGGCTTGCCCGGCCCCTCACCCGGCAGCATGCCGATGGACAGCGTTTGTTTATTGAGCTTCTGATAACCGACAAGCTGGTTGGAATAAGCAAAGCCGATAGCCGAATTGCCAAGCGTCAGGGCGTTGGATTCGATGGTATTGTCGTCACGCGTCTGGATATCGGCGGAAACGCAGAGCTTGTTCTCGCGCAGATCCTCCCAATAGGCGAACCATTCCTTCGCATCTTCCTTGTTGAAGCCGATGGTGCCGTCCTGAAACAGCAGCTTGCCGCGCTGGCGCAGCCAGACATCGAAAACATAATGATAACGCGCGCCATAGGGCACCGCCCAATAATTCCGTTTTGCCGGACCGTTCTTCTTGAAATCGCGCGCCAGTTCCGAGAGCGCCTTCCAGGTAATCTGGTCCTGCGGCACGGAAACGCCGGCTTCCTTCAGCGTGTCGGCATCATACATCATGCAGAAGGAATTCAGCCCGAGGCCGACGCCGTAAAGCTTGCCATCGATGCGGCAGAGATCGACCTCGCTTTTGCCGAAGGTGGAAAGATCGAGCGACTTGCCGACGAACTGGTCCAGCTCCATGCAGGCGCCACGGCCGGAATAATCGGCGATGGTGGAAGGTTCGAGCTGGAAGATATCGGCGACGTTGCGCCCCGCCATCGATGTCGCAAGCTTGGTCCAGTAATCGGAGCCGGCGATCATTTCGCCGCTGATTTCCGTTTGCGGGTTAGCCTTCTGGTAAAGGGCGATCACGTCGTTGGTGCGCTTGCTGCGGTCGGCCGATCCCCACCATACGCAGCGAAGCCGGGTCTCAGCCGCGGCCGCGCGAAAACCGCCCCCCACTGCACCAAGACCGACCACGCCGAGACCGGCCAGCGCCGCCGTCACCAAAAATCCACGTCTGTCGATAGTTTGCATCTGCTCCTCCCGCGTTTTGCAAATTTTTCATTGAGTATTAAAATTCTTGCAAATTTTCCTTGTTTGCAATATTTGCATCATATCAGAATTTTTTGCAAGCGCAGGAGACGATATGAACGATACGCCCGACATCAGCCGCCCGCGCCAGTCGGATATCGCCCAGCGCGCCGGCGTTTCCATCAGCACCGTCTCGCGCGTTCTTGCGGGAGAAAAAGGTATCAGCGCGTCGATCCAGACCAAGGTTCTGGGGGTGGCCGCGGAGCTCGGTTATCCGTTGCGACCGGTCGCGAACCAGACCGGCGGCGTGCCGCTGGAGGGCAAGAAAATCCTCGCACTCATGTCCGCCGAAAGGGCGACCGGCGATATCGGCGCTTTTTATCACGATATTTTCGACATGCTGCGCAGCCTTGCCCAGACCGACAGTTTCGAACTCGACATCCGGCTTTTGCACCAGAAACAGGTGGATGACGCGCTGACCCAGCGGGTCTGCGAGGTGGACGGCCTTCTCGCCATCGGCCTCGATCCCGAGGATGAAATCATCCACCGCATCACGCAGGGTGTGCTGCAACCGGTTCTGGTCAACAGCGCCGATCCTTCGATGATGCTGGATTGCGTCTCCCCTTCCAATTTTTACGGCGGCGCGCTGGCGGCGCGGCGGCTGCTGGAACTCGGCCACCGCAAGGTCGCCTATATCGGCCCGCATCATCGCCACACCATAAGGGAGCGTATGCGGGGTTTCCGCCACACGATCCTCGAGGAAGAGGGAACGACCTATGAGGAGTTTCTGCTTTCGACGGCGGATAGCGGCTTCGGACAGGCGGGCGATGCCGTTCGCCAGCTATTGGCCAAAAACCCCGAACTCACCGGCATTTTCTGCATGAATGACGCGATTGCGCTCGGCGCGCTGGGGGCGGCGCAGGAACTTGGCCTCGCAGTGCCGGACGATCTTTCCATTATCGGCTTCGACGACCTGCCCTTTGCCGAACTCTCCACCCCCCGTCTCAGCACGATCCGCGTCGACCGTCGCGAAATCGCCCGCGAGGCGGTGGAACTGATGCGCCGCCGGCTGACGGAACCCTCCGCCAATGCCCGCCAGGTACAACTTGGCGTGCAGCTGGTGGAAGGGCAGACGGCCGGCAAGGCGAAAAAGACGGGAAAGGCGGCACGCGATGCATGACACCATGAATAAGCCCACCATGGCCAGATTCAATCCGCTGCACGGCAATCCGCTCAAAAGTCGCGCCGATGTCCGACGAGCGCTGGATGACAGTTTTGCGCCGCTTCTTCCCTATTTTTCGCCGGGCGGCGCAAGAGTGACGCTCAGCGGCGCCGCCGCGCATTTCGACCGGGCGGCGGCCGATCTGGAAGGTTTTGCCCGGCCGCTCTGGGGCATCGCACCGCTTGCGCTGAGCGGCGATCATTTCGACCACTGGCCGCTTCTGGCGCGGGGAATAGCCAACGGCACCGACCCTTCCCATCCCGAATATTGGGGCGACGTGCGCCAAAGGGATCAGCGGCTGGTGGAGCTTGCCGCGCTTGGTTTTGCGCTGCGGCTTGCGCCGCAGCACCTGTGGGAACCGCTCTCCGACGCGCAGAAAGACAATGTGCGCCGCTATCTGCTGACGGCGCGCGAGCGCAATTACGCCGACAATAACTGGAAGTTTTTCCGGGTGATGGTCGATATGGCGCTGGATCATCTTGGCATCGATTTCGACCGCAGCCTGACCCAGACATTCCAGAAGGAACTGGATGAATTCTATATCGCCGACGGCTGGTATCGCGATGGCAATTACCGCCGCATCGACCATTACATCGCCTTTGCCATGCATTTTTACGGCCTGATCTACGCGAAACTCAGCAAGCCTGACGATGCCTACGCCGCACGCTACCGGGAACGGGCGCGCCTCTTTGCCGGCGATTTCGCCAGCTGGTTCGATGAGGATGGCGGCACGCTCGCCTTCGGCCGCTCAATGACCTACCGCTTCGCCTGCGGCGGCTTCTGGGCCGGTCTCGCTTTTGCCGATGAGGAGGCGCTGCCCTGGGGCGAGATCAAGGGGCTTTATCTGCAACATCTGCGCTGGTGGGCGAAAAACCCGATTGCCGACCGCGACGGCGTGCTTTCCATTGGCTACGCCTATCCGCAGCTCACCATGTCGGAAAGCTATAATTCAGCGGGCTCGCCCTATTGGGCCTTCAAGGCCTTCCTGCCGCTCGCCCTGCCGGAAAGCCATCCCTTCTGGCAGGCAGAGGAAAAGCAGCCCGAAACATCGGCAAAACCAAAGCCACTCATTCATCCCGGCATGGTGATGATGCGGACCAGCGGCAACATCACGGCGCTTTGCAGCGGGCAGGAAAACCTCTCCATGCGCGGCGGACCGGAGAAATATGCCAAATTCGCCTATTCCTCCCGTTACGGTTTCGGCGTCGAAGTGGATGAGCGCGGTTTCAGGACCAACGGTTTCGACAATATGCTGGCCTTCTCCGAAGATGGCCTGCATTACCGCGTGCGCGAAACCAACGAGAAGGTTCTGCTGGCCGGGGAAAGCCTGCGGGCGACATGGAAGCCGTTCCCGGATGTGGCGGTTGAAACGACGCTGGTTGCGGCTGGCGGCTGGCATATCAGGCTGCACCGGATCACCTCTGCCCGCGCCCTTTCGGTGACGGAAGGCGGCTTCGCGATCAACCGCAACGACGGCGACCGCGATGCCGTGCGCGAAGAGACCGGCCGGGCGACCGCCGATTGCGGCACAGACATATCCGCCATCGTCGATCTCGGTTCGAGCGTTACCCGCCACGGCGTGGCACTGAAGGCGCTGCCCAACACCAATCTCATCAACGCCAAGACCACGGTGCCGCAACTGCGGGGCGAGATTCCGGCGGGCGAAACCCTGCTTGCCTGCGCGGTCTTTGCCGGGGTGACCGGGCCAGAAAGCGAAACAGCGCTGGCGACAGTTCCGGCACTTCCGGATATGGAGGCGCTCGACCGCCTGTTTACGGAACGGGGCGTTCCGGTCAGCAGCATGGCGGCAACGGGAGAGCCGCAATGACGAGCCCGCTTCCGCGTCTCAGTCTTGCCATGGACCCGGAGCGAACCCAGCATGTGCTGACACCGCAGGCGCTCGAAAGGCTGTCACAGAGCGTCGATATTCTCGACACGGGGCGGATCTGCGATTTCCACGCCGCTTCCGTGAAGGAGCAGCTGGCGAGGACGGATATTCTTCTGACCGGCTGGGGCTGTCCGGATATCGGCGCGCGGGAGCTGGCGCTGATGCCGCGCCTCAGGCTGATTTCCCATGCCGCCGGCACGGTCAAATATTTCCTGTCGCAAGCGGTGTTCGATCGTGGCGTTACCGTGTGCAGCGCGGCGGAGGCGAATGCACAGCCGGTCGCCGAATTTTCTCTGGCGATGATCCTGCTCGCCGGCAAGCGCACCTTCCGCTTCCGACGCCTTTATCTGGAGCATCGCGACCGCGCCCCTGTCGAGCTGTTACAGGCGCAGGCCATCGGCAATCTCGGCCTGACGGTCGGCATCGTCGGCGCATCGCGCATCGGACGTCGCGTCATCAATCTGTTGCAGCCCTTCGATCTCAACCTCATCCTTTTCGATCCGCTTCTAAGCGCTGCGGAGGCGGAAAAGCTCGGCGTGCAGCTTGTGTCGCTCGAGGAGCTGATGGCGGTGAGCGATGTCATTTCGCTGCATGCACCCTCCCTGCCGCAGACGCGGCATATGATCGGTGCGGCAGCGCTTGCCCGCATGAAGGACGGCGCGACCCTGATCAATACGGCGCGCGGCGCACTGGTGGATGAAAACGCGCTTCTGGCCGAACTGAAAACCGGACGCATCGAAGCCGTCATCGACGTGACCGACCCGGAAGTGCCGCCGCCGGATTCACCCTTTTACAGCCTGCCGAACGTGTTCCTGACACCGCATATCGCCGGCGCCACCGGGCTTGAACGCGCAAGGCTCGGCGACATGGCGATTGCCGAAATCGAACGCTTCTGCCGCGCGGCACCCTTGCAACAGCAGGTGCGGCCGGAACATCTGGAACTGATCGCATGAGATTTTTCGAGCCGGGCCTCTGCTCCGTCACCTTTCGCTCCCTGTCGCCACAGGCAGTCATCGAGCTTGCCGCCGCAAACGGCATCAGGTCCATCGAATGGGGCGCGGATATCCATGTACCGCCCGGCGATCTCGAAAATGCAAGGGATGTTGCGGCGCGGACGGCGGAAGCCGGCCTCTCCGTCTCCTCCTACGGCTCCTATATCTTTGCGCCGGATTTTGCGCCGGAAGATGTGACCGCCGTGCTCGAAACCGCAAAGGCCCTCGGCACCGGCCATATCCGCATCTGGCCCGGCAGCCGCAGACGCCCATCTGCCGATTACTCCCCCGGAGAACGCCGCGCGGCAACGGAAGCGCTGGCGACAATCGCCCGCCGGGCGCACGACCATGGCATCACAATCGGCCTCGAATATCACCCCAACTCCCTGACGGACACCCTGCCCTCGGCCCTGCAACTCATGCAGGATTTGCCGATGCCCAACCTGTTTTTCTACTGGCAACCCGCCCCCGGCCTGCCCCTGGAAGACGCACTCGCGGAAATATCCGCACTCGGCCCACGCATCTGCCATCTCCACGTCTTCGCCTGGCTCGCCGACACCAGCCGCCTGCCGCTTCACGAACACGTGGATTATTGGCGGGCGTGCGTAAATGCATTGCCGGAGAGCGAATGGACGAAACCGGCCTATGCGATGCTGGAATTCGTCAGGGGCGATGACATCGGCCAGTTTGGGGAAGATGCGGCGACGCTAAGCAAGATACTCGCTGGCCACAGAGCGGCAGATTAGCGCACGATCGAAACCTCGCGCGCGACGTCATCCTCGGCCCTGTGCCGGGGATCTAATCACGTTGAACAAAATCAATACGTTGCAGATCCTCGGGACAAGCCCGAGGATGACGAACGCAAGCTTTGCGGACTTCGTTAGCCGCCCTATGGTGAGACGGATCACCCACTCGTTCTCATATCCGCCGCCCATCCGCCCCGAAGAGATGCGTCTTAGAAAGATCGAACGCAAAGGGAATGGTCTCGCCGATGCGGATATGGCGCTGGCCGTCCAGCAGCACGGTGGCGGGCTGGCCGTCGGGGGTCGCGGTGTAGACCACCGTTGAGCCGCCGAGATGTTCGACGAGCTGGATGGAGGCCTCACCCAGAGAGGCGGATTGCACCTGCGGGTTCACATGTTCCGGGCGCACGCCGAAGGTGAGCGGTTCGCCCTGTTGCGCGGCGACCGGTTTTTCCAGCACGATGCGCTGGCCGGCCACTTCGATGGTGCGGTTGGAACTGTCGCCTGAAGCCACTTTCGCGGAGAGGAAATTCATCTTCGGCGAGCCGATGAAACCGGCGACGAACTGGTTGGAGGGGTTGTTGTAGAGATCGAGCGGGCGGCCGACCTGCATGATGCGGCCGTCGCGCAGCACGACGATCTTGTCGGCCATGGTCATGGCTTCCACCTGGTCGTGCGTTACATAGATCATGGTGCTGCCGAGCGTCTGGTGCAGCTTGGCGATTTCGACGCGCATCTGCACGCGCAGTTCCGCATCGAGGTTGGATAAGGGCTCGTCGAACAGGAAGATTTTCGGTTCGCGCACGATGGCGCGGCCGATGGCGACGCGCTGGCGCTGGCCGCCGGAAAGCGCCTTCGGCTTGCGCTGCAAAAGCGGGCCGATCTGCAGGATATCGGCGGCCTTCTGCACCCGCGCCTGGACTTCCGGTTTCTTGTAACCCGCCGTCTCCAGCCCGAACGCAAGGTTCTTGTAGACGCTCATATGCGGATAGAGCGCATAGGACTGGAAGACCATGGCGATGCCGCGCTTGGAGGCGGCGGTTTCGTTCACCCTTTCGCCATCGATACGCAGGTCGCCTTCGGAGATTTCCTCAAGCCCCGCGATCATGCGCAGAAGCGTGGATTTGCCGCAGCCCGAGGGGCCGACGAAAACGGTGAACTCGCCCGGCTCAATCTTGAGATCGATGCCGTGAACGACCGGAAAAGCGCCGAACCGCTTGACGATTTTTTCGAGCGTAATGCTGCTTGCCATGCTGTTTCTCCCGACTGTCGCGCCGCATGCAGGGCGGCAGCGACAGTGTTGATTGTCTTAAAATGCGTTCCCGATGCGGGTTCTGTTCAGCGTTTCATTCCGGTGGTGGCGATGCCTTCGATCAGCAGCCGCTGGAAGAACAGGAAGAACAGGAAGACCGGCACCAGCGACAGGTTGGACATGGCGAAAAGCGAGGTCCAGTCCGAGCTGCCGGTGGAATCCACGAAGGATCTGAGGCCGAGCTGCACGGTGTAGGTGTTGATGTCGTTCAGATAAATCAGCGGACCGAAGAAATCGTCCCATGTCCAGATGAAGGAAAAGATCGCGGCCGTCGCCAGAACCGGCAGCGACAGGGGCAACATGATCTTCCAGTAGATGCGGAAGGGCGAGCAGCCATCCATGACAGCCGCCTCGTCCAGTTCACGCGGGATACCGCGAAAGAACTGCACCATCAGGAAGATAAAAAAGGCGTCCGTCGCGAGATACTTCGGCACGATCAGCGGCAGCGAGGTGTTCACCCAGCCCATTTCCAGAAACAGGATATATTGGGGAATGAGCACGACGTGATAGGGGAGCATGAGCGTGCCGAGCATCAGCGCGAACCAGAAATTGCGCCCGCCGAAACGCAGCCGGGCAAAAGCGAAGGCGGCGAGCGAGCAGCCGACCACGTTTCCTATGGTGGCCAGCACCGAGATGAAGAAGGAGTTCCAGAAGAACTGTCCGAAGCTCACCTGCAGCCCGGTCCAGCCGCGAATATAACCGCCGACATCCACCGCCGAGGGAATGAGCGAGGAAGAGCCGAACAGCTCGTCCTGCGGCCGGAAGGAACCCGATATCATCCACAGGATCGGATAGAGCATCGCGAAGGACGCGATGATCAGCGCCGTGTGGAGCATCACCGATTTCAGCGGCGAACGTTGCGGGCCCTGGCCCGGCCGGGGGGCGGTAACAGCATCAGTCATCGTAGTGCACCCAGTATTTCGCGCTGAGGAACGAGAAGGCCGTGAACAGCGAGATGATGATCACCAAAATCCAGGCAAGCGCCGAGGCATAACCCATGCGGAAGAAACCGAAGGCTTCCTGGTAGAGATAAAGCGTGTAGAACAGCGTCGAGTTGATCGGACCGCCGGTGCCTTCGGAAATGATGAAGGCCGGTGTGAAGGCCTTGAAGGCATCGATGGTCTGGATCACGGCGTTGAAGAAGATCACCGGCGTCAGGAGCGGCAGGGTAATGCGGAAGAACTGCCGCACCTTGCTTGCACCGTCGATTTCGGCGGCTTCATACATATCCTGCGGGATTTGTCTCAGACCCGCGAGGAAGATGATCATCGGCGAACCGAACTGCCAGACGGACAGGATGACCAGCGTGTAGATCGAATAATCCGGATTGGAAATCCAGCTTGGTCCTTCATAACCGAAGGCCTGCCAGAGGATCATGTTGACGAGACCGTCAGAGGCGAAAAGCTGGCGCCAGAGCACGGCAATCGCGACGCTCGAACCGAGCAGCGACGGCAAGTAGAAGATCGCCCGATAGAGCGTCAGCCCCTTGATGCCGCGGTTGAAGGCGAGCGCGACCAAAAGCGCGAAGATCAGCTTCAGCGGCACCGACAGCAGCACATAGGTAAAGGTGACCTGCATGGCTGCGGCGAATTTCGGATCGGCCGTGGCGATGCGCACATAGTTTGCCGCCCCCACCCAGTCCGGCGACTGCAACAGGTCGTAATTCGTGAAAGACAGGTAAAGCGAGGCGAGCGCGGGACCGAGGGTGAGGCCGAAAAAGCCAATCAGCCAGGGCAGCAGAAACAGGTAGGCGTGAATGTTGCGGTCGAAAATCCGCTTCACGCCGCCCCGCTTCGGGAGAGCCGCGCCACGGCTCTCCCCCACAAGAGTTTCAGATCGAAAGGCCATAAACCATCACTTCCGTTTGATAACGGTTTCGGATTCCTTGACGAGGCGGTCACCGCCCTCTTCCGGCGTGATCTTGCCGAAGCCGATTTCCTCCGCCGTGCGTTTGAGGACGAAGGCGAATTCGCCGGCACCCGGAGGCGGCGCCGGCGGCAGATCGCCGACGCCGGGGGTAATCTCGGCAATATAGTCCACCATCGTCTTGCTCACCTCGTCGAGCTTGCTGCTCAACTGGCTACGCATGGATTCCGAGGCCGGAACGCCGCGCTCGACGCCGAGAATATCGATGCCCTGCGGTTCGGCCACAAGGAAGTTGATGAAACCGACGGCCTGCTCGATGCCGGCGCTGCCATTGGCGACGCTGATAAGCATGGAGGGTTTCAGATAATGGCCGGAAGGGCCATCCTTGGTGCTCTTCGGATAGGAGCTTATGGCAAGCTTGGACTTGTTGAGCTTCTGATAACCGACGAACTGGTTGGAATGGGCGAATGCGGTTGCCGCCTTGCCCGTCGTCAAAGGGTTCGTTTCGATGTTAAGCTGGTCGAGCGCCTGCACATCGGCCGGCACACAGGCGCCGCTCTTACGCAGATCCGCCCACAAAGTGAACCACTTGGTCGCATCGGCAGGATCGAAGCCGATGCCGCCATCCTGCGTGTAAAGCGACTTGCCGTTCTGGCGCAGCCAGTTCTCGAAGCTCGGCTCCACGCCGCTGGCATCCGCCGTGGCGTAATAACCCGGCTTCGGCTTGTTCTTGCTGAGCTTGGCGGCATTTTCGGCAAACTCCTCCCAGGTCTGGCCGATCGCCGGCGGTGTCGCACCGGATTTTTCCCAGGCCGCCTTGTCGAAGAAGACGGCGCTGGAATTGACGCCGAGATTGATGCCGTAAAGCTTGCCATCGACCCGGCCGGAATCGATGTTCATCTTGCCGAAATCCTCGATCTTCAGGCCCTTGCCGATATATTCATCGAGGGGTGCCAACGCGCCGCGACGACCATATTCGAAGATGTAACGATAATCCATCTGAATCAGGTCAGGCGCGTTGCGGCCCGCCACCTGCGTGGCAAGGCGCGGCCAATAATCACTCCAGCCTGCGAATTCACCGGCAATATCGAGATCCGGCTTGACCTGCTTATAGGCTGCTATCGCCTTGTTGGTGCGGTCGGCGCGTTCCTGCGACCCCCACCACAACATGCGAAGGCGCGCGGCCTGGGCCTGCGCTGAACCACCTCCCAGTGTTGCAAGCGACAGGGCCGCAAGCCCCGCTGAAAGCACACCTCTCCTCTGAAGCATCACGGGCATTGGCAACTCCTCCCTATTGACTGCCAATTGATGATGAACGTAAACGACACTTGCCGTTTTATAACTAATTGGTTACATGGGAACACTGATCGCAAACATTGTCAAGCGGGTGCTGAAATGGAAGAAACGACAAAAAACCAGCCGTCCGATCCTGCTCCCGATGCGGCCATGGAGAAAACGCCGTCACCCAAGCGCAAACGCGCGACGACACAGGTGCGAAACCCGGAAAGAACGCGCGCCGCCATTCTCGAAGCCGCCCGCCGCGAGGTGGCCGCCAAGGGGCTGGCAGGGGCGCGAATCGATGTCGTCGCCCGGCGCGCCGGCACCAACAAGCGGATGATCTACCATTATTTCGGCGACAAGGATGCGCTTTATCTCGCCGTTCTGGAAGACGCCTACCGCCATATCCGCCATACCGAGAGACGGCTTGACCTGGCCCGCAAGGCCCCTTCGGAGGGCTTGCGGGAGCTTGCGCTTTTCACCTGGCACTATTTCCTCGACCATCCCGAATTCCTGAGCATTCTCGCCACGGAAAACCTCAATAAAGCCCGCTATCTCAGGCAATCTCCGGCAATTACGGCGATGCATTCGAATTTCATTTCAGAGCTGGAAGACGTGCTGCGGCGCGGCAGCGACGCGGGCGAATTTCGTGACGGTCTCGATCCGATCGACGTCTATCTGACCATCGCTTCGCTCGGCGCCTTTTATCTTTCCAACCGGTTCACGCTGTCGACGATCTTCCAGCGCGACCTGACAGACCCCGCCGAGCTGGAACGCTGGGGCCAGCATATCGTCGACACCCTGCTTGCTGCAGTGCGGCCGGTCTGAGCCGGCCGAACTGAATTCCTCTTTAACAACAGCGACGACGCGCCATTCGCATCCGCGAAGCGCGTCGTTTTCTTTTGCGGCGCGGTGGAAACACAAAAACGCAACGGTCGTCAGACCATGAATTTTTCCTGTCAAAAACACCTTGACAGATCGCATCCTTCACGACCACAAATAACCAAATGGTTACAAATTGCCATGTTTGACGGAAGCGGCTTTCGAGAAGAGGCCGCCTTGGGAGGAAATTCATGAAACGTATCGGCGTCATCATGCACGGCATCACCGGCCGCATGGGTTACAACCAGCATCTCGTGCGCTCCGTTCTCGCCATTCGCGATCAGGGCGGCGTGCTGTTGAAGAACGGCGAAAGGGTCATGCTCGACCCCATTCTGGTCGGCCGCAACGGCGCAAAGATCGAGGAAATCGCCAAAAAGCACAATGTCGCGCGCTGGACGACCGACATCGACGCCGCATTGGCAAACCCCGATGATACGCTGTTCTTCGATGCCGGCACGACGCAGATGCGCGGCAGCCTGCTGGAGAAAGCCATCAAGGCGGGCAAGAACGTCTATTGCGAAAAGCCGATTTCCGACACGATGGAAGAGGCGCTGGCGATTGCGCGGCTTGCCGAAAGCGCCAGCATCAAACATGGCGTTGTGCAGGACAAGCTGTTCCTGCCCGGCCTTCGCAAGCTCGCCATGCTGCGCGACAGCGGCTTTTTCGGGAAAATCCTCTCGGTGCGCGGCGAGTTCGGTTACTGGGTTTTCGAAGGCGACTGGCAGCCGGCGCAGCGCCCTTCTTGGAATTACCGTCTGAAAGATGGCGGCGGCATCATTCTCGATATGCTGTGCCACTGGCGTTATGTGCTCGACAACCTGTTCGGGCCGGTGAAATCCGTCAGCTGCCTCGGCGCGACCCATATTCCGGAACGTTTCGATGAACAGGGCAAAGCCTATAAGGCGGATGCCGACGATGCCGCCTATGCCACCTTCGAGCTGGAAGGCGGCGTCATCGCCCACATCAACTCTTCCTGGGCAGTGCGTGTGCGCCGCGACGACCTCGTGACCTTCCAGGTGGACGGCACCCATGGTTCGGCAGTAGCGGGCCTGACAAAATGCTTTACCCAGCACCGCACCAACACACCGAAGCCGGTATGGAACCCCGACCAGCCGCAGACCATCGATTTCTACAAGACCTGGCAGGAGGTGCCGGACAATGTCGTCTATGACAACGGCTTCAAGGCTCAATGGGAAATGTTCGTTCGCCACTTGGTGAACAACGATCCGTGGCCCTATGGCCTCATGGAAGGCGTGAAGGGCGTGCAGCTTGCGGAGCTTGGACTGAAATCGTGGAAGGAACGCCGCTGGCTCGACGTTCCCGCCCTTTCCTGAGGAGGCGACGGTGAGCGAACTCAAGCTTCCGAAGGACGACCGCAGCATTGAAGTCTACAGACTATCAGGCACGCCGGTCGCGGTTGAAAAACGCAGTGCGGCGGATTTCAACCGCGTCGCCTTCGCCGCCGCCCATGTGGTGGCCGATCCCCTTGCCGATAACGACCCATGGCTGACGCCCGCCATCGACTGGGACGCGACGCTGCGTTTCCGTCACCGCCTGTGGGATCTCGGCCTCGGTGTTGCCGAGGCCATGGATACGGCCCAGCGCGGTATGGGGCTGGCGTGGCCGCAGGCGCAGGAACTGATTTCCCGTTCGCTGAAGGAGGCGGCCAATCGCAAGGATGCGCTGATTGCCTGCGGCGTCGGAACAGATCATTTGAATGGCGGCGGTTACGACCTAAACCAGATTGTCGACTCTTACCTGGAACAGCTTGATTTTGTTCAGGGAGAAGGCGGACGCGTAATCCTGATGGCGAGCCGTGCTCTGGCCGCTGCCGCCCGCTCGCCGGATGATTATCTCAAGGCTTATGCCAGGGTTTTATCCCATGCCGACCAGAAAGTGGTGATCCACTGGCTGGGCGAAATGTTCGACCCGGCGCTTGAGGGTTATTGGGGGGCTGGCGACCATATGGCGGCGATGGAAACCTGCCTTACCATGATCGAGGAGAATGCCGACAAGATTGATGGCATCAAGATTTCGCTTCTCTCCAAGGAAAAGGAAATCGTCATGCGCCGCCGCCTGCCCGCAGGCGTGCGCATGTATACCGGTGACGATTTCAACTATGCCGAACTGATCGCCGGTGACGAGAAGGGCCATTCGGATGCGCTGCTCGGCATTTTCGACGCCATAGCGCCTACGGCTTCGAAAGCGCTGGCCTGCCTGAAGCGCGGGGCGGACAACGAGTTCTTCGATATTCTGGAGCCGACGGTGGCGCTGTCGCGCCATATCTTCAAGGCCCCGACCCGCTTCTATAAGACCGGCGTGGTGTTCCTCGCCTATCTCAACGGGTTGCAGGACCACTTCACCATGGTCGGCGGGCAGGAAAGCACCCGCTCCACGCAGCATTTCGCTGAGCTTTTCCGGCTGGCGGACAGGGCCAATGTGCTCGCCGAGCCGGATCTGGCGACGCAGCGCATGAAGGCGTTTCTGGCCGTCCGTGGCATCGGGTGAAGCAAAACAAGGGGAGATACCGAGATGAGCCTTGAAGGCCTTTCCATCAATTTCGCCACCGTGCGTCAGGGCGGAGACTTCGGCGCGATCGTCGATGCCTGCCTCGCGCACGGCATAACCGCCATCTCGCCCTGGCGTGAGCAGGTGCATGGCGTTGGTCTTACGGAAGCCGCCCGCATTGTCGAGCATAACGGCCTGCGCCTCAGCGGCCATTGCCGGGGCGGCTTCTTCCCTGCGCCCAATGCGGAAGGCCGCCGCCTCGCCATCGAGGACAATAAACGCGCCGTCGATGAGGCAGCCGCCATGAAGGCCGATTGCCTCGTGCTGGTCGTAGGCGGCCTGCCCGCCGGCTCACGCGACCTGAAGGGCGCGCGGCAGATGGTGGAGGACGGCATGGCCGAGCTTCTTCCCTATGCGCGGGCTGCCGGCGTGCCGCTCGCCATCGAGCCGCTGCACCCCTTTTATGCCGCCGACCGCGCCTGCTTCAACACGTTGAAACAGTCGCTCGATCTCTGCGACAGGCTGGGTGCCGGCACCGGTGTCGCCATCGATGTCTACCACGTCTGGTGGGATCCGGAACTGGAAGAACAGGTGGCGCGCGCCGGCAGGAACGGGCAAATTCTCGCCCACCATATCTGCGACTGGCTGGTGCCGACCACCGATCCGCTCAACGATCGCGGCATGATGGGCGACGGCGTGATTGACCTCAAGGCATTTCGCGCCATGATCGAGGCCGCCGGCTTCCACGGCCCGCAGGAAGTGGAAATCTTTTCGCATCGCTGGCAGGCGCGCCCGATGGACGAGGTCCTCGCCACCGTGGTCGAGCGTTTCAAGACTGTTTGTTGATTATCCGGGAGAGAGACGATGCCTGAAAAGGTGAAACGCAAACGCTATGCACTGGTCGGCACCGGCAATCGCGGCACCACCATGTGGGGCCGCGAATTGCTGGCCGGCTGGAGCGACTATGTCGAACTGGTCGGCATTTGCGACCTGAACCTCATGCGCGCCGAACGCGCCCGCGCCATGATGGGATCGAGCGCGCCGCTTTACGACGATTTCGACCGGATGATGGAGGAGCAGCGACCCGAACTGGTGATCGTCTGCACACCCGATGACACACATGACGACATCATCATCCGGGCGCTCGAAGGCGGGGCCGATGTCATCAGCGAAAAGCCCATGACCACCACCCCGGAAAAGATCGACCGTATTCGCGCGGCGGAGGCCAAAAGCGGCCGCCGTGTCGACGTCTCCTTCAATTACCGTTTCTCTCCCACCGCTGCCCGCATCAAGGAGCTGATCGACGAAGGCGCCATCGGCACCGTCACCTCGGTCGATTTCCACTGGTATCTGGATAACCAGCACGGCGCAGATTATTTCCGCCGCTGGCATGCCTTCACCGAACATTCCGGCAGCCTGTTCGTGCACAAGGCCACCCACCATTTCGATCTCTTGAACTGGTATCTCGATTCCGATCCCGTGGAGGTGAAGGGCTTCGGGCAATTGCTGCATTACGGAAAGAACGGTCCGTTCCGCGGAACGCGCTGTCGCACCTGTCCGCACAAGAACGAGTGCGATTATTTCATGGATCTCGGCGCCGATCCGTTTCTCGATGCGCTTTATGAAGACCCTTCGACGGTGGACGGTTATGTGCGCGATGCCTGCGTCTTCCGCGAGGAGATCGACATTCCCGATACGATGAGCGCCTCGATTCGTTATGCCAGCGGCGTGCAGGTCTCCTATTCGCTCAACACCTATATGCCGATCGAGGGCCATCACATCGCCTTCAACGGCCATAAGGGCCGCATCGAGATGCGCCAGTATGAAAAGCAGCCCTGGACGGAACCGCCGGCCGATGAAATCCTGCTGGTGAAAAGTTTCGGCGGTGGCGTCGAACATATCTGGGTGCCACATGAGCCGGGCGGCCATTATGGCGGCGACAACCGCATGCGCGACATGATCTTCAAGCCCGGCTCCAACGACCGGCTGCGGCAGCGGGCGGGTTCGCGCGCCGGCGCCATGTCCGTCCTGACAGGGGTGGCGGCGCTGAAAAGCGCCCGTGAAGGCGGCACGGCAGCGGTGAAATCGCTGCCGGTTTAACCGCCTTCGTCTGCGGCCCATCGACAACTGGGCCGCAGATGGCAATTGCCAAAAAAGAACGGACGATATTCCACAGATTACGCGCTTCTTCCATACCGGTAAAATGGTCGCCGGGGGAAGAAAGAGTGAGTCATGTCCAGTTTTGAATCCTTCGTTCCGCTCATAATCATCGGCCTCAGCCTCGTCGTATTTTTCAAATGGGTGGGGCGAGATATGAACCGGGAAGAGAAAAAGCCGCGTTCCCGCCGCTGACGGAGGAAAAGCGCGCCCGCGCGGTGTGGAAACGGAACCCGCGCCTTTTCCCCTGCGTTTCCCCTTTAAAAGGAGGACGCGACATGACGAACAAAACGAAGCCGAAAACAGTTGACAAACGGCCTTCCAGCCCGAACGACATTCCTCCCGCCGGCCCGCACGCCAAACCGTCCCTCACCGACTATGACAAGACGCCGGGGGCAGGCAGCCTGCCGGATGACCGTGCGAAGGACGTGTCTCCCGGTGGAGGTTGATGCGCGCGAAACCAAAGGCCGCGCCAAACCGGGCGCACGATTGGGTCAGCGGGAAATAGCACCGTGAACCAGATACTTAGCCAATGATCGGTCGCTCGCCAGTGCTTTTTCCTTCAATGCCCATTGCAAAATCAAAAATTGCGCCTATATTTTCTTTATCGACCATTGCTTGTGACGTCGTTCTGGAACAGACTGTTCCCCGTCGGATTTCCTCTCAAATAATCGATCTTATCCCGCAAGGTATCGCGGGAACCACAACGATTCTACGAAAGGAAATCGTTATGAACACTGGTACTGTAAAGTGGTTCAACGCCACCAAGGGCTTCGGCTTCATTCAGCCTGACAATGGCGGCACGGACGTTTTCGTTCACATCTCCGCTGTTGAGCGCGCTGGCATGCGTTCGCTGAACGACGGCCAGAAGATCAGCTACGAGATCGTCCAGGACCGTCGGTCCGGCAAAAGCTCGGCTGATAACCTTCAGGCAGCTTGATATTCATCATTTGACCCCGCAGACCACGGATGTACTGGCTGCAGGTTAGAATGATTGTGAGAGGTCGGGTCAAAGCCCGGCCTTTTGTTTTTGGGCCAGGGAAAAAGCGCGTCCGCGAAGAAGCCTAAGCCGTGCGCCACCGCCGCAAGAGGGCAAAGAAGAAAATTCAGCGCGAAGGGCTGCTGCCTGCCCCCAAAAAGGTTACCCGCCCCCGACAGCCTTCCGATACCGCTCTTCCATAAAGGAGAATGCCATGGCCGCGTCAAAGGAAGCTTTTTTCAAACCCGGCAAACTATCCGCACAGGACAGGGCGTCATTGACGGATAACGCCGCAAAGCAGATCATAAACGCCGAGGCCGACCAGCGCGCCCGCAAAACGGAACGCCTTCGCCAGCTTCGCGAAGCACAGGAAGCGACGATTATCGCCGACGTGCCGGTTTCCGCAAAAAAACGATCCGGCAAGAACTGACTGGCCGGATTTCCAGCATCGCCCGCTCGAACGGGCCTTGAACGGATTGTCTCATAGCCGCTCAAGGCCGCATCAATCCAACAGGAGGAGTACACCGTGGCCAAGGGTCAATTGCGCAGCAACAAGGAAATCCGCAAACCGAAGAAGGACAAGACGAAAGCGCCTGCCGCGCCGCCCACCGGTTCGCAGGTCAAATTCGCAAACGCCACGACAGCGGATAGCAAAAAGAAATAGGCGCCAAGCGGGCCGACAAGTCACGGCGAATAAAAGCATCGCCATCCATGCCGGACTTGTTTTGGCCACATTGCCCATTTAAACAGCTCTCATGGCAACTGCTGGTGAGCGCGAATGAAATCGACGTTCGCAGTTGTTTTAGTCGCTTCAGACTTTTGACCACGGATGTACTGGCACGGGTGTTGAGGGCGATATGAGGAAGGTCGGTGCAATATTGCCCCGGCCTTTTTTGTTGCCTGCGGGAACGCGTGCCAAATTGCCCGCTCTACGAGACAGAATTAACTTGCCTATTCTCCTCAAAGGGCGCACGCTTCCCTATCGGCAATTAAAGGGCGTTGCCGCCGTAAGGCCTCTTGCAATCTTTGCCCTGTCCCGCCTGTTGACCAGGGGAACGATCTCCAAGCCACGCGACATTCATGACGGTACGGGCCGGAGACGGTTTGCCTGACGCTGTGCGCGTTTCGAGGCGTTGAAGCGTCCTCGCGCCACTTATGGGTGGCGACGCGACGCTCCAGCTTTTTTGCCCCCCACAGGAAAGGAGGACGTCATGTCTTCCGCGTATGAAAATTGCATCATCACATCGCAGGACCTCAAAATGCTCCAGTCAGTGCTGGAAGGTCTTGGTTATGACAGCCACACCATGGATGACGAAGTCATTCTCTACAACAATGCCGCCCGCAAGGTGATCCAGCTCTTTCAGGATGGCTTGACCGACCCTGCCGATATTTCGGAAGAAATGCTGTTCCTGTTCGGCGTTCACAAACATGAACGCGTCAAACCGTGGAAACCGCTGCCGCGTTACGCCATTCAGGGCCTGCCGCGTCTTTACCGGTGATGGGGCTTGCCGCCCTTTTCGTGGCGGCCTTCAAAATCACCGATGAAAATAACGGCTTGGCAAAAGCCGTATATCAGGCAACACTGAAATTGAGCGTCCCGCGCGCGATCAGGCGCGCCCCGGGAAGCTTGGGTATGGAATGTGCACCCTGTGCGTTGCGGGACCATGACCGGTCTTTGCCAAGCGTCGGTTGTTTCCAATGCCGGTAAGTTTTGCGTCTGCGTGGAGGTGAGTATGACGTATGACTGGAGCGGCCGCAAAATGCGCCGCATGCGAGCGGCGAAACTGACGATCATCAGCCTCGTCGCGGCTTTCGTGCTGACTGCCCCGATTTTCGCCCATTATTGAGGTTTTCAGCCGCGAGGCAGGGTCATACCGGCTGGCGGATTTCACTCGGCTTTCTCAACCGGTTCTTCAGCCATTTCTGAGCGGGCTGATCGTAATGGACCGTCAGCCACCATGACAGGCACGCCGTGGCGATGAGGAAAACAATTCCGACCGGCAAAGCCAGGTTTTCCTGGTGCACCGCCGGGATCAGAAGCTCCGTCCAGGCCAGAAGCGGAATATGCAGCACATAGACCGCGTAGGATGCCGTGCCCAGAAACACCGAGACCACTCCCACACCGCGCCCCGGAACCGTCTTGCTGGCGACGAACAGCAGCAGCGGCCAGACGACGAGGACAACCGCAAGATCGAAGAACGGCCGAAGCTCGCGCGACATCGGCACGGCCAGAATGAAACAGACCAGCAGAAGGCAAAGCGCCGCCTGAAAAGGTCTCAACTGCGGTACGCGATTGCGGAAACGGTAAATCAGCACGCCGGCAAAAAACGAGAAGAACACCCGCCCCATGCCGGCATACATTTCATGCCAGCGAAAACCGGCATGCAGACGGCCGAACTCGGCGGCGGCCACCATCAGCACAAGGGCGCTGACAATGAGCACCGCGGCGGTCTGTTTCGTCGTGGCCCGGACACCGAAGCGGGCGTAAAACGCATTCACCACCAGCTCGTTGAAAAGCGACCATGCCGGGCTGACGAGAAACAGCGCGCCGTTCAGAGTGAGCGTGAAGGGCGCCGGCAAAAAGAGCAGCCCCGTTACCAAGGCGAAAGCAAGCTCGCCGGGATCGATAAGACGATGCAGATCGTCGATCGGCGTCGGCAGGCCCAGCACGTAGAGACAGATGAAATAGGCGGCCATCAGGGCCAGCGCCAGCCCATAAAGAGGGTAAAGACGTGCGAAGCGCGCCTTCATGAAAAAGCCTGGCGTAATCGCCCCTTCGGCCAGTTTCCGGCTATAGGCATGCGCGAGCACGAAACCGCTGAGCGCAAAGAACAGATCCACGGCGAGATAGCTCGAAGCCGTGCTTTTCCCGAACAGATCCTCGGCATGGCGGTGGACGATGAAAAGGGCGGCTACGCCCCTTATGCCATCGAGCAATATAAAGCGTTCCGGGGACGACTGGACCATGGCATGAGGCTCGGTGTGGCTGACGGATTTGAGGTTCACAGGCAACGAGCTTTACCGCGTTGCGGTTCACCGCTGCCAGTCACAAACTGTTTAACGTGGCGAACATCCCATATTATTATGGAATACTAACGGGTGATCGACACTCTTTCACGGCTGCGAAAGGCGTGCTACGTCCGGATGTCATCGATCTTCCGAGCCTTTGACTCTGTGCCCTGTCCTTTCGAAATTCAGCTTGATTTCGCTTGGATATCTTCGGCGCAAATTCAGATGGAGCGGCGTTCGGCGGCAGGCAACTTTCGCGGAGTCTCACCATGTCCACCATTGCAGAACGTATCAGAAAAATCATCGTGGACCAGCTTGGCGCAGACCCTGCCACCATCGTGGATGAGGCCAGTTTTGCTGACGATCTCGGTGCGGATTCGCTCGAGACCGTTCAGATCGTCATGGAAATCGAAGAGGAATTCGGGGTGGAAATTCCAGATTCCGCCGCAAGCACGATCCTGACCGTTGGCGACGCCATCCGCTTCGTCGAAAAAAACAAGGCGTGACCGGCAAGGGGATTTACCCCGCAGACAAAGCCGCGACGGGATCGAGCTTCGACGCGTTGCGCGCCGGCAGATAACCGAAGACAACGCCGATCAGCGTCGAGCAGACGAAGGCGGCGATGATCGACGCCGTGGAATAGACCATGGCGAAATTGCTGCTGAAGGCGGAGAAAAGCGCGCCGAAGCCGAGGCTGCCCAGCACGCCCAGCGTACCGCCGATGATGCAGACCAGCACCGCCTCGATGAGGAACTGCCGCAGAATATCGGTGCGGCGCGCGCCCACCGCCATGCGCACGCCGATTTCCGATACGCGTTCAGACACGGAAACGAGCATGATGTTCATCACCCCGATGCCGCCGACCAGCAGCGAAATCACCGCAATGGCAGCAATCAGAAGGGTCAGCGTCTGCGTGGTGCTGGTGATGGTCTGGCGGATATCGTCGGTATTGAGAATGTAGAAATCCCGTGTGCCGTGCCGCTGGGTCAGAAGCGTCGTCACCGCCTGTTCGGCGATTGAGGCATCGACATCGTCGGCCACCTGCACCGTGATGCTGCGCAGCGACAGGCTGCCGAGAAAGCGCGACTGGACGGCGGTATAGGGCAGGTAAAGCGACAGGTTCTGGCTTGAGCCGAAACCGCCCTGCTGCGCCTGCGTGACACCGACGATGCGGGCCGGCACCTTGCCGATGAGAATGACCTGGCCGACAGGGCTGCCGTCGAAATCCGCAAACAGCGATTTGCGGGTATTTTCGTCGATCACCACGTCCTGCGCCTTCTGCGCCACGCTTCCGCCATCGAAAAAGCGGCCCTGCGACAGCTTGGTGCCCTTGGCGACGAAATAGCGCTCGCTGACGCCGTTCACCAGCGCATTCGCCTCCTTCGCGCCGAAACGCACCGTGCTGGAGGTCGAGACCGTCGGCGTCACCGCCGCGACATAGGATTGCTTGGCAAGCGCTTCGGCATCGGAAACGACGAGCGTGGTGATCTTGCCCGACCTTATGTCGCCGAAATCCTTGCCGGCGAAGATTTCCAGCGTGTTGGTGCCGAGGCTCGATATGTTCTGCAGCACCCGCTGCTGCGACCCCTGCCCCAGCGCCACGACGCTGATGACCGAGGCGATGCCGATGATGATGCCGAGCATGGTGAGAAAGGTGCGCAGCTTGTGCGCCCGCATCGACAGAAGCGCCATGCGCAACGCCTCGCGCAGAGACGAAACGAGACCCGCAAGACCGGAAGACCCGGCGGAAACGGCAGCGGGTTTGGCATCGACCTGCGGTACGGTCGTCGCATCCGTCCTGCGGTCGGAAATGATCGTTCCGTCGCTGATTTCGATGATCCGCCCGGCGCGTCTGGCAATCGACATATCGTGGGTGACGATGATGACGGTGCGGCCTTCAGCATGCAGCTCGCCGAGGATGCGCAACACCTCGTCGCCGCTGGCGCTATCGAGCGCGCCGGTCGGTTCGTCGGCAAGAATGATCTCGGCACCGTTCATCAGGGCGCGGGCGATGGAAACGCGCTGCTGCTGGCCACCGGAAAGCTGGCCGGGACGGTGATCGAGGCGTTCCGCCATGCCGAGGCGGCCAAGCAGCCTTGCGGCATTGTGCCTGCGGTCGCCCTGCGTCTTGCCGGCATAGATCGCCGGAATTTCAACATTGCCAAGCGCCGTCAACTCGGCCAGCAGATGGTAGCGCTGGAAGATAAAGCCGAGATTTTCACGCCTGAGCGCCGAAAGCGCGTCGGCATCGAGATTGCCCGTTTCCCGGCCCCTGATGCTGTAGCTACCCGATGTCGGGCGGTCGAGGCAGCCGAGAATATTCATCAGCGTCGACTTGCCCGACCCGGACGCGCCGACGATCGCCACCATCTCACCGGCCTCGATGGTGAGGTCGATATTCTTCAGCACGCTGATCGTGCCTTCGCCGGAGGGATAATCCCGCCGCACGGATTTAAGCGAAATCAAAGGTTCAGCCATGGTTCAAAGCCCCATCGGCGGGCCGCCCGGCCCCGGCATGGCGTTTGCGGTGGTGTCGGTGGAACGTTCGCCGGTCACCACGCGCTCGTTTTCGGCAAGGCCGGAACGCACTTCCGCCGTGACCTTGTTGTTGAGCCCGATTTCGACCTTGCGCTCGGAAACCCTGCCATCGGCGCCGGCCACGCGCACGGCATAGCTGCCGTCGCTGTCCATGCTGCCAAGGGCTGCCGAAGGGACGGTCAGCACGTTCTTCGCTTCGCCGAGAACGATATGGACCTCCGCCGTCATATAGGTACGCAGCTTGCCGTCCGGGTTCGGCACTTCGAACACGCCATTATAATAGATCGCCTCGGATGACGACGTGCTGGAAGAGGATGAGCTGGAGGATGAAGAGGTCGAGGAACTGAAGCTGGAATCGCTGCGCACCGATTCCGGCGCCGGCTCTATCGAGGCGAGCGTCGCGTTGTAACGCTGCTGCGGCTCGCCGAGCACCGTGAAATAGACCGGCAGGTCCGGCCTGACCCGCGTTACATCCGCCTCGGAAATTTCCGTGCGCACCGTCATCCGGTCGAGCTGGCCGAGAATGACGATGGTTGGCGCGGATTGGGTGGCGTTGACGGTCTGCCCTTCCTGGCTGACGATCGACAGAACCGTGCCTTCGATGGGCGCGGTGATTTTCGTATAGCCAAGATTGGCATCGGCCGTTTCCACCGCGACCTGCGCTTCCTTGATCTGGGCGTCGATGGCTTCGATCTGCGCCTCGGTGACGGCAAGGGCTGCGGTGGCGCTTTCGAAATCGGCGCGGGAGGCCGCGTTCTTTGACACCATCTCCTGCTGACGGGCAAGGCTCTGGCGGTTGAGAAGAAGCGTCGCCTGCTTCTCCACCCGTTGCGCCTTCACATTCGCCAGGGCCGCCTGCGCCGTGCGCAGACTGTTCGTCTGGGTAACGGAATCGATTTCGGCGATCAGATCGCCCGCCTTGACCGTATCGCCGAGCGCCACCTTGACGGCGGTGATGCGGCCCGAGGCCTGAGCGCCGACGGCGACCAGGCGAACGGGCTTCAGCGTTCCCGTCGCCAGCACCGTCTGCTCGATATCGCCGCGCGTCACCGGTGCGGTGATATAGCCGGGTGTGGCCGCCCGCGTATATTGCGAGGACAGCCAGTAGCCGCCCACGGCGAGAGCGACAACCGCCAGCAATGCACCTGCCTTGCGTGCCGTTTTCATATCGATGTCCTATCCAGCCGGTTCACTCGAAGGAAGAAACCGGCGTCATCTCGTGTTTTACGAGGATGAAACCCCTCTCCGCTTCGATCCATTCATAGGCAGAGGCCGATTTTCGCACCGCGGCCTTGCGGCAGGTGCTGCGAAGACGTCTCGAATCCATCTTTTCGCGCTGATCCTTCGCACAGGCGGGCTGACGCCGTTGTTCATCCTGCCGGGATTTGGCCGCCGGCTGTTGCACGGGCTTGTCCTTTGCCACGGCCACCGACCAGGCAAAGCTCAAACCAAAAGCCGTTGCCAGCACCAGATAGAAGTATCTCATCATCGTCTTCCTGCTTGAAAATCACGCGGGGGATCGCAGGCGTGCGATCCCCCGGCTCCAGCCGTCGCCGGCTGATTTCCTCCTTTACTGGGGGGCAGATTAAAGGAGGAAACTTCGAATAGTTGCCTCAGCCCCGTTCCGCCTCGGGAACCGGCGGCCTCATATCGCCATGCGGGGGAGCAAAGCCGCCGCGGTCTGCGGGGCCATGACGCGGGCCGGGAGGCGGAGGCGGCATCAGTGCACGCTCAAGCTCGGCAAGCTTCAGCACCTGCTGCGGCGAAAGCTTCGGTTTCAGCGCCGCAATGGCGTCCTGCAGGGCTTTGGCCTTTTCCGCCTTCTGCGCGATGATGCCTGCCAGCTCCTCTCCCGCAAGACGCGGCTCGGGCCTGGCCTTGCCTTCACCCGGCACCGACGGCGGCGGATTGCGCTCTGGACCGGGGGAAACGAGATCGATCAGCGCCGCGGTATAGGCGCGCCATGGACCGAGCTGTTCCGGCCTGACGCCGAGATAGATTTCAGCCGCCGAAAGCTTCGTCGCCAGCCCTAGAACATCCGGGCCGGGCATTCTGCGCATATGCGGCGGCAGCGGCCTTTCATCCGGACCCCGATCCGGGCCGATGTCCGGGCCGAGATCGAGATTGGCGTGCGGCGGCGCAGCCTGTTCGGTCGCCTGGGGTGCGGGCGCATTCTCTTCCGCTGCCTGCGCGGCGGCGGAAACGCCAATAGTTGCTGTCGCGATGGCGGCGGCCAGTAGCGAGTTTCTCATCTTACCTTCCTTCCGTTTTCCAACATGAAAGGACGATAGGAGCATCGCGTTTCCGGCTTTGGTCCGAATGTTTCCGGGCTGCTTCCGCAAACCGCCTATTTGTAACCGAATGTTGCCAGAACGGCGCCGGAAAGCTTTCGTTGCAAAAATCCGCCGTTTCTTTTCAACGCTTATGTATAGTGGCATCAAAAGGTTGGACGATATGACGACAGTTTCGGTGACACATATATTGATCGTCGATGACGATCCGGAAATACGCACATTGCTCGCGAAATATCTCGGCTCGCAGGGGTTTCGCGTGTCGATGGCCGCCGACAGGCGTGAGTTCGAGGAAAAGATCGCCAGCTCCGATCCCGATCTCATCGTGCTCGACGTGATGCTGCCCGATGGCTCCGGCCTCGATATCTGCCGCGATCTGCAGGGTCGCCGGCCGCGCACGCCGGTCATTCTCCTGACTGCGCTGAAGGAAGATGTCGACCGCATCGTCGGGCTGGAAATCGGCGCCGACGACTATCTCGGCAAACCCTTCAATCCGCGCGAACTGACCGCGCGCATCAAGGCCGTGCTCCGCCGCACCACACCGCAGGAAGCCCCTCGCCCCTCATCCGCCGCCTATGGTTTTGCGGATTTCACCGCCGATCCCGAGCAGCGCTCCGTCATCCGCGCCAGCGGTGAAAAGATAGATTTGACGGGAGCGGAATTCGATCTGCTGAAAGTCTTTCTCGACAGGCCCGGTCGGCTGCTCTCCCGCGATCAGCTTCTCGATCTCACGCAGGGCAAGGATCGCGGCCCGTTCGACCGCTCCATCGACGTGCTGATGAGCCGCTTGCGCAAGAAGCTGGACGCCGACACTCAAACGCCGATATTCAAGACCGTGCGCAATGGCGGTTACCAGATGACGGTTCAGGTCAAAACCCTGCCGGTGCAGCGATGAGCTCGCTTAAAAACCGCATCACGGCGCTGATGATCGTCTCCATCATCGCGGTCATCGCACTTGCGACTTTTGTAGCGGACCGGACGTTGCAGCCGCCGCCGCCCGACGCCACCATCGAGCCGCTCGCCCGCAGCCTCGCCTTTGCCGTGACTATGGCCGAGCGCGATCCTTCCCTGCAGCAGCCCGGCTATTTCCAGATAGAACAGAAGCCGCCGGAAGGCGATCTCGACGGCATGCTTTCGGAATTTCTGGAAAAGGCGCTGGCCCGCGTCGGAGAGCCGCGCACCGCGATGGTCATCCGCTCACCGGGAAATCCTGCGCCCGTGGCGGCTATCGCGCTGGAAAAAGGCGGCTGGCTGGTCGCGGAAATTCCGCATATGGGTCCGCCGCCGGGCGGCTGGAAGATTTTCGGCATGTGGATCGGGCTGATCATCCTCGGCAGTGCCGCCGTTTCGATCTTTGCCGCCAGCAAGATCACCCGCCCGCTCGACATGCTGGAAAATGCCGCCGCCAGCATCGGGCCTGACGGTTCGCTGCCGCACCTGCCGGAAACCGGACCGGGCGAAATCCGCGCCACCGCGCGGGCGCTGAACGAACTCGCCACCCGCCTGAAGGCGGCGATGGAAAGCCGCATGCGCCTCGTCGCCGCCGCCGGCCACGATCTCAGAACCCCGATGACCCGCATGCGGCTGAGGGCGGAATTCATCGAAAACGACGAGGAACGGGCCAAATGGCTGGCGGACCTGGAGGAGCTGGACGCCATCGCCGACAGCGCCATTCTTCTGGTGCGGGAAGAGGTCAGCCAGGACAGCGTCAAGACGATCGACATCGGCACGCTTCTCAGCGAGATAGTCAGTGATGTTTCCGATCTTGGTCATGCGGGCGCGCTCGACTTCATCGAGCCGGAAGCCGCCATGACCATCAAGGCGGCACCGCTGGCGCTGAAAAGAGCCCTGCGCAACCTCATCCTGAACGCCGTCACCCATGGCAAGAAGGCGCATATCGATCTGACCGGAGACGAGAGCGAAATCGTCGTGACGATCAGGGATGAAGGCCCTGGCATTCCGCAGGAACTGATCGGGCGGGTTTTCGAGCCCTTCTTCCGGGTGGACCTCGCGCGGCGCAAATCAATCCCCGGCGTGGGTCTTGGTCTTGCCATCGCCAGGGAAATCATCGAGCGCTTCGGCGGCACGATCACCATCGCCAACCACAAGAAACAGGGCCTGGTCCAGACCGTGATCTTCACAAGGGCGTCGTGACGTCACGCCGCTGAAACAGCCTGCGCCTGCGGCTTGGCCAGAAGCAGGCTTTCGGCATAGGCCATCATCAGCGGCCCGACGCCCTTGGCATCGTCGGACACCACCGGCTCGGTCAGATAATACTCGGGCGTTCCATCGCGATAATTGCCCTCAAAGCCGCCAAGGCCCGCGACATGAACGATGCCGGTGAGGCGCGTCACGCCCTCTTCATCGGCTTTCAGCCGGGTTTCAAGAAGCGCCTCAAGCGCGCGACCACCCGCCGAAAGGGCGGCATTCGTCTCTTCGCCCTGCACGAGCTTCAGCCGCACTGCATGCAGCAAGGCATAGGCAAACATGGCTGAGGCGGATGTTTCCTCGTAATTGCCCGCAAGGCCCGGATTGTCGAGAACCTGCATCCAGAGCCCTGTCTCGGTCTGCCGTGCGATGATGCCGGTCAGAAGCGACTGCGTCTTGTTGCGAAGCGCCGCCGTCGCGCCGTCTTCCGGCAGGATGGCCAGCGCGTCCACCAGCGCCATGGCCAGCCAGCCGACCGCGCGCGCCCATATGGCTGGAGACTTGCCGCTTTGAGGATCGGCCCAGCGCTGGCTGCGGCTGTGGTCGTAACCATGGGCATAGAGCCCACCGCTATCCTCGGTCGCCGCGAGTGCCGCTGAAAACTGCCGCAGCGCATCGTCGATCAGTTCCGCCCGGCCCGTCGCCTGCGCATATTCGATCTGGAACGGAAGCCCCATATAAAGCCCGTCCAGCCAGACCTGATGTGGATAACGCTTCTTGTGCCAGTAATTCCCGGATGCGATGCGCGGATGGCTGCGCAGTTGCCCCGCCAGATGCTCCGCCGCAGCGAGGTAACGCGGATCGCCCGTTTCCGCCGCAAGGGGAAAGAGGATACGGCCGGCGAGAATATGGTCGATATTATATTCCTGCGGATCGTACCCGGCGAGCGTGCCGTCTGGCGCTATCTGCGCATCAGCGAGACGATGCAGATGCTCGTTCCAGCGCGCCTCCCCGGTCGCGTCGAACAGCTGCTGCAGGCCACGATAGACGCACCCATCCTCATAACACCAGCTTCCGCCCTTGTAATGTTTATAGCGACTGGAGAATTGATCAAAATATTCAGTGGCTTTCATCGGTTTTCTCAATCGAAATCTGACACAATGGAAACGGAAGCATCGCTCAACAGGGCGGGATTATCGCTGACTATATGCGCCTGCTCGAAAACAATCGCCTCATGGCGCATGGGGCGCACCCGGTCGGCCATTATCGGCGGCGTTGCGGTGGCCGAAGGATCACGCGAGACAATGGTGAGATTGCGGATGGCGATGTTGCGGATGGGCGCTTCGGCAAGGCCGAGAAAAGCACCGGCCGCATGGGAGAGATTGCGGATTTCGACATCCTCCACGGTAATACCGTCGATAAAGGGCGTGCCGCCATCGACCGGCGCAGGCTTTCGCGACTGCACCCAGTCGTCATGTCCATCGGCGTCGCAATGGTAATGGGCATTGGCGGAAAGCGCGGTGTGCACGCCATCCAGCAGCACCCGGCGCATGGCGATGTTGCTGACTGTTCCGCCCCGCCCGCGCCGTGTCTTGAGGCGCAGGCCGCGATCCGTGCCGACCATGTCGCAATCCTCGACCGCCACGTCATGCACACCGCCGGACATTTCCGAACCGATCACCAGCCCGCCATGGCCGCGCTGCATCAGGCAATGGCGCACCCGAATGCCGCGCGTTTCCGCGAGATGATCGTCCTCGCCATCGGGGCCGCGCTTTCCCGCCTTCACCGCGATGCAATCGTCGCCGACGGAAAAGCGCACGCCTGATATCGTAACGTTGCGGCAGCTTTCGGGGTTGAAACCATCGGTGTTCGGGCTGTCATGCGGTGCGACGATGCTGAGGCCGGCGGCGATCAAGTCTTCGCAGCCCTGCGGATGGATCGTCCAGGAGGCGGCGTTTTGGATGGTGAAACCGAGCAGGTTTGTGTTCCGGCAGGAAACGAGATGCAGGCCACGCGGCCGGCGCGCGCCGTCGCGAGTTTCTTTCGGCCAGCTCCACCAGTCGCCGCTATCGCCCGAACCATCGAGAACGCCCCTGCCCTCGATGACGAGATTGTCTGCCGCGATGGCATGAACCGGCGCGGCAAAACAGGCATCCGGCAAGCCTTCCCAGCTTCCGAGCATACGGCCTGCCTCATCGCGGGCAGGCAGGATCGGCCAGCCCCTGCGGGTGGAGGGCGCGCGCAGCACGGCTCCTTCAGCAAGGTGGAAGGTCATGTTGCTTTTCAGGCGTACGGGAAAGGCTGTCCAGAGACCGGCCCCGAGACGCAATGTGCCGCCGTGCGGTACCGCAGCCACCGCCCTTTCCAGTGCTTGCGCATTGGCGCGCGCACGTGTCTCATCATCGAGCGCAACATCCGGCATGAGGGAAAATTCCGCAGCCTCGACAAGCCCGGCACAGGGGGCGGTTCTGAACTCCAGCCGCCCGAACCCCTCCGCTTCGAAAACATAGCGCGTATCCGGGGAGAGATCATGCAACGGCGTCACCACGGTCGCGGTTTCGCCTCTCCTTTCGGCGCCATCCGCCGACGTCAAACGCCATGCCGTTTTGGACGGAAGGAAATAGCGAGCGCCGGGCACGGCAAGGCAAAGCGCTGCCGTTCGCGCCGAAGACGCGATGATAAGGGGTTCGTTCATGCTCTTTTCTCGTCTTTGGTGCCTGTCCGGCCAAACCCTTGGCGGACATGCCTCACATCATCCGGCAGCCGGATAGGGAGCCTGCCGCCATTGAGGCGGCAGGCCATCGTCGTCAATCGAATTTGGCAAGAACATCGTTGGTCGTATCGATGATCTGCTCGGCCGCTTCTTCCGCCGTCAGCTGGCCATAGGCATATTCCTCAAGCGTATCGATGAAGCCCGAGCGGATTTCAGGATGCTCGTTGAAGGGTGACACCACCGGTCCGGATGCCGCCATGACGATGGCGTTGGCGGCCCGCACCTCCGGCTCGCCCTTGTCACCCAGACGCGCCGCCGCTGCCTTCGAAGCGGGCAGGCCGCGTGAGGTGCCGAGCGCATCGATGCCCTCAGGTTCGTTCAGCAGGCAGTTCAGGATTTGCGCGGCCGCCTCCGGGTTCTTAGAGTTTTTCGAGATCGAAAACACCATGGAGGGCTTACGATAGACGCCCTCTGTTACGGCATCGGCAAGCTTCAGCATCGGGAACGGTTTCAGAACCTGCCCTTCCTTGAGCGGATCGGCATATTTCGAATAGGTCGAATCCCATTCATAGGAACCGGCAATCCGGCCTTCGGACCAGGACGGCTTTTCGTAAAGATTGACGTTACCGTCGGCCGCTTCCTCTTTCTGCGAGCGGATCGATCCGGTTTCGACCAGCTTGCCGACGAAGGAAATGCCCTCGGCCAGCTCCTCCGGCGTCCAGGCCACGCGGTTGGTCTTGGGGTCGACCAGATCCTTGCCGGTCTTCTGCACGACAGCCAGCGTCACCAGCAGCTGGGCAGTCTCCTTCACGGCATTGAAGGTGTAATAGTCCTTGCCGAGCTTTTCCTTGATGGTCTTGGTTGCCGCGAAAAACTCGTCCCAGGTCTTCGGAATTTCAACGCCGGCCTTTTCGAAGGTGGTGGCGTTGAAGAAGAAGACGCGGCCGGTGGTGGAAACGGAAAGCCCCTGCAACACGCCATTCATCGAACCGGCGTCCAGATCGCTCTCCGCCCATTGCGAAAGATCGAGCGGTTTCAGCTGGCGCAGATCGGCAAAACCTTCGCCGTTCTTGGAAAACAGCGGCAGCCACGGCCAGTTGACCTGAACGATATCGGCCTCCGTCTTGCCGGCCATCTGCGTGGTGAGCTTTTCCAGATAGCCGTCGAAGCCGGTGAATTCCCCCTTCACCGTGTGGCCGTATTTCTCGCCGCAGGCGGCAATGGCCTTCTGGGTGGCGACGTGGCGGCTTTCGCCGCCCCACCATGACATGCGCAGTTCCACAGCACCCACCGCCGGGGCCGTCGCCATCGCCACATAACCTACGCCGGCGAGCATCGCCATCATTCTTGTCATCGTCTTCATTGTTCTTCTCCTCCTCGAAAAATCAGGCACGCCCGTCCGCTCCTCACAGCGAGACGTTGCGACCATCGGCCTTGTCGAAAATATGCAGCTTCTCCGGGTCCGGCTTCAGCCGCAGGATGCCGTCGCGCCCAAGCGCCTCGAACTCTGCCGCACCGACCACGCTCACCAGCTTCTGGCCGCCGAGATCGGCGTGCAGATAGACCTCGTGGCCCATGAATTCCGCATTGGTGAGTTTCGCCTGCAGCGCCGGGCCATCGGGTTCTCCCGCCAGAGCAAGATGCTGCGGGCGGATGCCGATGACGGCGTCTGCGGGTCTCGCCGATAGCCGTTGCTCCAGATGCGCACCGATGGGCAGGCGCTGGCCGGCGATGACGAACTCAGCGCCCTCGATTGCCACATCCACCAGGTTCATTTCCGGCGTGCCGATGAAACCGGCGACAAAGAGATTGGCGGGATGGTTATAAAGCTCCTTCGGCGTCGCGACTTGCATGATGCGGCCCGCCTGCATGACGCAGATACGGTCGCCCATGGTCATGGCCTCCGTCTGGTCATGGGTGACGTAAATGACCGTCGAGGACAGGCCTTCCGCCTTCAACTGACGGTGCAGATCGGTGATGCGCACCCGCATGGAGGCGCGAAGCTTTGCGTCGAGATTGGACAGCGGCTCATCGAACAGGAACACGCCGGGCTTCTTGATGAGCGCGCGGCCCAGCGCCACACGCTGCGCCTGCCCGCCCGAGAGCTGCTTCGGCAGACGGTCGAGCAGCGGCTCGATTTCGAGAATGCGCGCGACATTGTCGATTGCCTTTTCGATCTCGGGCTTCGCAACACCGGCGATCTTCAGGCCGAAGGCGAGATTGCCGCGCACCTTCATATGCGGATAAAGCGCGTAATTCTGGAACACCATGGCGATGGATCGCTTGCCGGGCGGCAGGTCGTTGACACGCTGGTCGCCGATCAGGATTTCACCACCGGTGATTTCCTCCAGCCCCGCCACCATGCGCAGCGTCGTGGATTTGGCGCAGCCGGAAGGGCCGACGAACACCATGAACTCGCCATCCTCGACCTCGAGATTGATGCCGTGCACGGCCTTGAAGCTGCCGCCATAGATTTTTTCGAGATTTTTAAGTTGAACGCTTGCCATTTTCAGCCCTTGACCCCGCCAGACGAGATCCCTTCAATGAAATACCGTTGCGCCGCAAAGAACACGATCAGCGCAGGCGCGATCGTCAGCACCGACATCGCCAGGATGCGGTTCCATTCGAAGGCTTCGGTGGTGTCGATGGAGAGTTTGAGCGCGAGGCTCACCGGATATTTGTCGACCGAGGACAGGTAGATCAGCGGCCCGAGGAAATCGTTCATCGTCCACATGAACTGGAACAGGCAAACCGAGATCAGTGCCGGCGCCAGCATCGGCACCACGATGTAGATGAGCGTCTGCAGGCTGTTGGCGCCATCCACCCGGGCGGCCTCTTCCATGTCCGATGGCAGTGAGCGCAGAAACTGCACCAGCATGAAGACGAAGAAGGCATCGCCGGCGAGCGCGGACGGCACCCAGAGCGGCAGGAAACTGTCCAGCCAGCCGAGATCGCGAAACAGGATATATTGCGGAATGCGGGTAACGACATTCGGCAGCAGTAGAATGGCGATGACCGAGCCGAACAGGATCTTCTTCAGCGGAAAATCGAAGCGGGCAAAGGCATAGGCCGCCATAGTGCAGGAAATCGCCGTGCCGATGACTTTCGGCAGGATGATCAGGAACGAATTCCAGAAGAACCGGCCGAATGTATAGGGCGTCGAGGTTTCCCAGCCGCGGATATAGCCGTCCAGAGTCGGGTTTTCGGGAATGAAACCGGCGCCGGAGAAAATTTCCGAATTGGTCTTGAAACTTGCGCCCACCAGCCAGATCAGCGGATAGAGCATGATGAGGCCGACCGCGAAGAGAAGCACGTAACGAACAGAGGTGGAGACGAGCCTCAGCCGTGCCCGGCGGGCCGCCTGCATGTCGTTTAGGGTTGCGATATCGGTCATGGCATCAGTTCCGCTTGTCGCCGGCGTAATAGACCCACTTCTTCGAGGACCAGAAGGCCACGAGGGTCAGCACGGTGATGATGGTGAAGAGCACCCAGGCGATGGCGGAGGCATAGCCCATGTTGAACTTCTTGAAGGCCTCGTCATAGATGTAAAGAGGCAAGAGATAAGTGGACTTCAGCGGCCCGCCCTGGGTGATGATGTAAGGCCCGTTGAACTCCTGGAATGCCTGAACCATCTGCATGATGAGATTGAAGAAGATCACCGGCGTCAGAAGCGGCAGCGTGATGAAGAAGAAGGTCCTCACCTTGCCCGCGCCATCGATGGCGGCGGCCTCATAAAGCGACTTGTCGATGGATTGCAGCGCGGCAAGGAATATCACCATGGCCGAACCGAACTGCCAGCAGCGCAGCAGCGTGATGGTGAAAAGCGCATTGCCGGGATCGCCGAACCAGTCCACCGGCGACAGGCCGATGACGGCCAGCGCCATATTGGCAAGCCCCTCGCTTGCGAAGATGTAGCGCCACAGAACCGCAATCGCGATGGAGCCGCCGAGAATGGACGGCACGTAAAAGGCGGTGCGGAAGAAGTTGATGAATTGCAGCTTATAATTGAGTATGGCCGCAATGAACAGCGCGAAGGCAAGCTTCAGCGGCACCGTCAGAAACACGTAGAACAGGGTAACGTTCAGCGATTTCATGAAGGTGCGGTCGCGGGTGAACAGCCGCTCGTAATTGGCTAATCCTGCCCAGCTGGGATCGCTCATCAGATCGTAACGGGTGAAGCTGAGATAGAGCGAGCCGAGAAACGGGATGGCCGTGAAAACCAGAAGCCCGACGATATAAGGCGTCAGATATCCCAGCCCGAGGAAGCGCTGAGATTTCATAATGCTCCTCCCCGCGCTCCAGCGGAGCGCGAATGACAGAATACAATTTCGTACAAGTGATTCTCCCGGAACGGGCAGCGGCAGGCGCGTGATGGCGCAATTTCTCGCCGCGACCGATCTCCTCCCTCATTGATACGGCGCGTAAAAGCAATTTATGCGGTGACAAAACCAAATTTCCGCGCCAAGGTGAATTAACAAAGACGAGGAAAAAGATGGACGAAATCGAAGGTGGCATTCTATCGTCCGTTCCGCCTGCGGCGCTCAACCTCAACCTGACGCGCGCAACGATCAAGATGGAGCATTCGCGCACCTGGCAGATCGACAAATCCAACCAGGTGGACGATCTCATCATCTGCCTGGAAGGGCGCGGGCATTATCTCGTCGATGGCGAGGCGCGGGTGCTGGAGCCGGGTGACGCCATGCTGATTTTCCGGGGGCAGCGCTTTGTCGGCTGGAACGAGCAGGCCGTCACCTATCGCGGGGTGGCGCAGCATTTCACGCTGGATATTTACGGCCGCCACAACCTGATCGCGCAGATGGACCTGAGGCCGAAAGTGAGGCTGAGCCGCTGGGCGCTTTTGGAACCGCTGGTGCGCCACTACCGGCAGAGCGCCCCGCCCTCCTCCGTCACGCTTGGCCAGCATCATCTCTTTATGGTGCTTCTCATCGCCTTCATTGACGACGCCTTCCTCGGATGGGTAGATCGCCCGAGTTTCCAGCCGGAGGGCACGGAAGGCCTCGACCTTGCGGTGATGAAGGCGATCACCATGATTTCGGCCAATCCGCTCGACCCCGACATTGCCGGCCGGGCAACCGAGGCGGCTCCCTATAATCGCGATTATTTTCTGCGCGAATTCCAGAAACGGGTGGGACGGACGCCGCGCAAATATCAGGAGTTCAAACGCATGGAACGCGCCATGCATTTTCTCGAGGCGGGGCTTTCGGTCTCGGCGGCGGCCGCCGAAGTGGGCTATGGCGACCCCTATTATTTCTCGCGCATGTTCAAACGGACATTGGGGTTAAGCCCGCGCGACCATATGAACCGCATACGCCGCAGCAGGCACGGCAATCTCATGGCCTTTGACGAACACGAACAGCAAAGGCTGCTTGCCACTGAAACGGAAAAGGCCCCGGCATAGCGGGGCCTTCTCGTTTAAAAGCGCTGGAATTACCGGAACAGTGACGGCAACCACAGGGACAGCGACGGAATATAGGTGACGGCAAGCAGCACCGCGATGCTGGCCCCAAAGAACGGCCAGATCGTCCGCATCGCTTCCCGTATCGATATGCCGCCGACCGCGCAGCCGACGAAAAGCACCGTTCCGACCGGCGGCGTGTTGAGCCCGATGCCGGCGTTCAGGATCATCACGACACCGAAATGCACGGGGTCGATGCCGAAGGCCTTCACGACGGGCAGAAGCACCGGCGTGGAGATGATGACCATCGGCGCCATGTCCATGAAGGTGCCGAGCAACAGCAGGATGACATTGATGACGAGCAGCACGATGATCGGATTGTCCGAAATCGCGCTGATTGCGGCAATCATCAGCGTCTGCACCTGCAGGAAGGCCATCAGCCAGCCGAAGGACGCCGCCGTGCCGATGACCAGCAGAACCATGGCCGTCGTGCGCACCGCACCCATCACCGCCTCCACGAAACCGCTCCAGTCCAGTTCGCGGTAGACGAGCATGGCAACGAGGAAGGCGTAGAGAACCGCGATGCAGGAACTTTCCGTCGCGGTGAAGATGCCCGAACGCACGCCGCCGAAGATGATGCCGATCAACAGGATGCCGGGGAACGAAGCCAGGAGATAATACATCAGCTTCGAGAAGCCGGGGAACGGCTCGGAAGGATAACCCTTGCGCCGGGCAACGATATAGGCCGTCACCATCAGCGCCGCTGCAAGCAGGAAACCCGGAACGATGCCGGCGGTGAAGAGATCGGCCACCGAAACATTGCCGCCCGCCGCAATCGAATAAAGGATCATGTTATGCGAGGGCGGTATCATCAGCGCGATGATGGCCGCATTGACCGTGACATTGACCGCATAGTCCCTGTCGTAACCGCGCTTGGCCATTTGCGGGATCATCAGACCGCCGACGGCCGAAGCATCGGCCACGGCCGAGCCGGAAATGCCGCCGAACAGCGTCGAGGCCACGATGTTGACCTGGCCGAGACCGCCGCGCAGGTGCCCCACGAGACCGGCCGCAAAGCGGATGAGCCGATGGGCGATGCCGCCGCGCACCATCAGGTCCCCGGCGAAGATGAAAAACGGTATCGCCATCATCGCAAACACGTTCATGCCGGAATTCATCTGCTGGAACACGACAATGGGCGGCAGGCCGAGATAAAGAACCGTGGCGAAGGACGCGATGCCGAGGCAGAACGCGATCGGCGTGCCGATCAGCATCAGCAGGGTGAAGACCCCGAAGAGAATGGTGTAAGCCATTTATGCGGCCTCCTGCACGATCACGTCGGCCGCAATCTCCTCGCCGATGGCGAGATCGACGAAACGTTCAGCCGCAAACAGCGCGATGAGGAAACCGCCGCCGATCAGCGGGAAGAAATCCGTGCCGCCCGGCCAGCCGAGAACTGGGATCGTCGCCGTCCATGTGCCCATGGAAAGCGAGGTGCCATACCAGGCCATGCCGGCACCGAAGAAGAAGATCAGCGCAAGGCTTGTCAGGTCCATGCCCTTCTGCACGCGCGGCGGCATCATGTAGCGCAAAATATCGAGCCCGAGATGCACGCTCTCGCGCACGCCCACTGCCGCCCCCAGCATGATGAACCACGACATGAGATGCAGCGACAGCGGCTCCGACCAGCTGGGTGAATCGTTGAGAATATACCGCGCAAAGACCTGCCAGCCGACGATAAGCGTCATGGCGATCATGCCGATACCGGCAATATAGAGCGACGCGTGGCTGAGCGCGCCGAGAAAGGGGCGAATGGCCCGCATGAAATTTCGCATTGTCTGTTCCTCCGCGTCAACGGCGACAAAAGAAAACCGGCCCTGTTCCCAGGGCCGGTTTTCCGCGCATTACTTGACCGCTTTCACCCGTTCCAGAAGGTCTTTCATCTTCGGATCGGTGACGAATTTGTCGTAGACCGGACCCATCGCGGCAGCGAATTCCTCCTTGTTGACCTTGATGACATTGACGCCACCGGCGCGGACCTTTTCTTCCGATGCCTTTTCGCGGGCGCTCCAGAGTTCACGCATCTTGCCGACGGAATCCTTGGCCGCCTGACGCAAGAGCTTCTGATCTTCCGGAGAGAGCTTGTCGTAAGAGACCTTGGAAATGACGAGGATTTCCGGGTTCAGCGAATGTTCCGTCAGGGAGTAGTTTTTCGCGACCTCGTAGTGACGGGCGGATTCGTAAGAAGGCCAGTTGTTTTCCGCACCGTCGACAACGCCGGTTTCAAGCGAGGAATAGACCTCGCCCATCGGCATCGGCGTCGGGTTGGCGCCGAAAGCCTGCATCATCGAAATCCACAGATCCGACTGCTGCACGCGGATTTTCAGGCCCTTCAGGTCCGCGAGTTTTTCGATGGGCTTTTTGGTGGTGTAGAAGGACCGTGCGCCGGAATCGTAAAAGGCGAGACCGATGAGGCCGTGCGGTTCGAAGGCCGCCAGAACCTCATCGCCGATCGGGCCGTCGACCGTGTTGTGCATGTGTTCCGTCGAGCGGAACAGGAAAGGCAGGCCGAGGACGGTGGTTTCCTTGACCAGATTGTTGAAGGGCGCGGCATTGACGCGGTTCATGTCGATGACGCCGAAGCGGGTCTGCTCGATGGTATCCTTCTCGCCGCCGAGAACGGAATTGTTCATGACCTGTATCTTGATGCGGCCCTTGGTGCGCTCGGCCAGAAGCTCGCCCATATATTTCACGGCTTCGACCGTCGGATAACCGTCGGGATGAATATCGGCAGAACGCAAGGTGATTTCCTGCGCCTTGGCGGAAACACCGGCGAGCGCGATCCCCATCGCGACGCACATCATGCTTGCAATCTTTTTCATGCTTTCCTCCTCCATTGTTGAAACGATCCAGCCCCTCCAAGGCTATCGGACCGTATTTTTCACGCCCATCCGGGCCGGCATGCGAAGACCTTTCAGTTTAAAAGGACGATGGGGACCTCCCTTCCCCAGCCATCCCCGATTGACCTATCCCGCCGTGACTGGCGGCAGCTTGAACAGCGCTTCCGGATTTTCCACCAGCGCGCGATGCCGCGCCGCTTCATCCGGTAGCCAGCCGAGTATAACTTCCGCAAGGCGAGCATCGTCGGGATAGGCCGCCGTCTCGCGGATGGAGTTATGCGGCCAGTTTGTGCCCCAGACGATGCGCTCCGGCGCATGGGCGGCGATGACGCGCGAAAAGGCGGCGATGTCCTCATAGGGCCAGCTCTCACGCGAGCTTTCGTAGACGCCGGCGAACTTGAACCAGAGATTGCCGCGGTCGATGAGTTTCAGAAGCGCCGCCATTTCCGGGCCATCGGTTCTGATGCCCTTGAAGAACTTGCCGTGGTGATCGAACACCCAGCGCGAGCGGATGTTCTGAAGGCGCGGCAGGTGATCGAGCAGCGTATTGCCGTCGAATTGCACCGCCACCATCCAGTCGGCCGCGTGCGCGCGCTCGTCCACGGCTTCCAGCTCGGAAAGATTCACCGCACCACCCGGCAGATCCATGATACGCGCACCGACGGCCCCTGAGGCGGCAAGCTTTTCCATGTCCTTTTCGGTCGTTCCCGCATCGATGATGACCACCGCGCGGGCCGCCTCGCCCATTTCCGCGACACAGGCGAGTGTGTTGCCGTTATCGCGCTGATGGGCGTTGCCCTGGGTGATGATGACCCGGTCGATGCCGAGCCATTGCATGAGGCTGCGATAATCCTCCGGTCCGGGCAGAGCGCCCGGCGGCAGGCCCGGTCCACCAGGCAGGGCGGGATAGTGGGGCAGATAGAGATGCATCTGCGTATCGACGGCGCCTTTCGGGAAAGCGGGCCGGGGCGCTGTGCCGCTCAGTTTTCTGACAAGTTCGCTCACGGGTCTGGCATCCTGAATTCAAGCAATGCGTCGCGGTTGATCTCTATTCCGAGGCCGGGGCCGTTCGGGATCGCGACAACGCCGTTTACCGCCTCTATCGGCTCGCGCAGCACGGCCTGCCGGAACGGATTATAGGTGCGGTCGAATTCCATGATCGGCTCGATGGGATTGACCCGCACCGGATCGGGCGTCATCGCCGCCATGAATTGAAGGGCTGCCGCAATCTGTACGCCGGTGCCCCAGACATGCGGCACGATGCGCACGCCGTGCAGCGTGGCGAGCGCCGCGATCTTCTGCGTTTCTGAAAAACCACCGCAGCCGCAGAGATCGGGCTGGAGAATATCCACGGCGCCGGCGGAAAGCGCCTGCCACATGCCATAACGCCCGTGCCAGGTCTCGCCGCCCGCAACCGGTATCGGCTGGCCGGCCCGCACCCGGGCATAGGCATCGAGCTGTTCGGGAACCACCGGCTCCTCGAACCAGTCGATACCATACTCGGCGGCGCGGTTGCCGAGCGCGACGGCTTCGGTGACGGTGTAGCCGTGATTGGCGTCGATCATCAGCCGCATATCCGGCCCAATCGCCTCGCGCACCGCGGCGATGACGCGGAGGTCTTCCTCGATGCCGAAGCCGATCTTGATCTTGCAGGCATGAAAGCCGTCCGCCCGACGCTCCGCCATCTCGGAGGCATTGTCGGAAACGCGGTCGACGCCATCGCGCTTGAAGCTGCCGGTGGCATAGGCCCGCACGCTTTCGCGCCAGCGCCCGCCGAGCAGCATCGAGATGGAAGCGCCATAATGCTTGCCCTTGATGTCCCACAGCGCGATATCGATGCCGGACAGGGCCGTGAGGCTGAGGCCGCGCTGGCCCTGATCGCGCAGGGCATTATAAAGCACGGCCCAGATCTTCTCGGTCTCACGCGGGTCCTGGCCGATGAGCCAGCCGGAATAGGCCTGAACCACGGCGGCGTTGGGCCGCGCCGGGCCGAGGCATTCGCCCCAGCCGACGGTTCCGTCGTCGCATTCGATTTCCACCAGAATATGGGCGCGGCGGTCAAAACGCATGGATGCGCTTTCGAACGGCGTGTCCAGCCGGTGTTCGAGCAGATGCGTGCGCACCGCTGTGATCTTCATGGCTCCCCTCCCGCTTGTCTCGATCAGGCCTCCAAATCAGGCTTTGCGCTTATGCGTGCCGATCAAGGCGTCGAGCATGCCGATTTCCTCATTGGTCAGATCCTTCAGCGGCGCACGCACCGGACCGGCGTTGAAGCCCTGCAGGCGCACGCCTGCCTTGACGGCGGAGACGGCATAACCCTTGGCGCGGTTGCGGATCGCCATGAACGGATAGAAGAATTCCGTCAGGATACGCTCGCAGGTGGCGCGTTCGCCGGCGCGCAGGGCGGCGTAGAACTCATTGGCAAGACCCGGCACGAAGTTGAAGACAGCCGAGGAATAGGTGGTGAAACCGGCGCCGAGATAGGCTTCGGCAAACAGTTCCGCCGTCGGCATGCCGCCGAGATACATCAGGCGATCACCCATCTTGGCGGTGATCTGGCGAACGAGACCGATATCGCCGGTGCCGTCCTTGAAGCCGACGAGGTTCGGGCATTCGTCGCAGAGACGCGCCAGCGTATCCGCCTGCAGCACGGAATTGTCACGGTTATAAACCATGACGCCGATGCCGACCGACTGACACACCTTCTTGATGTGGGCGTAAAGGCCTTCCTGCGGCGCATCGATGAGATAATGCGGCAGAAGCAGGATGCCGTCCGCGCCGACCTTTTCGACCGAACGGGCGATATCGACGGCGATCTCGGTGCCGTAACCGCAGCCGGAAACGATGGCGGTTTCACCGGCCACATCCTTGGCGGCGGAAACGATGGTCGGAATTTCATCCGGCTTCAGCGAGAAGAACTCACCCGTGCCGCCGGCGGCAAACAGCACCGGCGCTTTATAACCGGCAAGCCATTCGACATGCGCCCTGTAGCTATCGGCCGCAAAACGACCCTCGGCATCGAAATGGGTGACCGGGAAAGACAAGAGGCCGGAGCCGAGCGCCGCCTTGATTTGTTCAGGGTTCATGTTTGGTATTCCTTTGCAAATTCATTGACTGGAAGCCACCTAACCCGGTTGCCGCATGCTTGTCAACAATTCATCATACATGTTGTATGATGAATTGTTGAAATCTGTAACAGATCAGCGCGCCAGCCAGCCGCCGTCGACATTGAGAATGGCGCCATGCACATAATCCGCCGCCGGCGAAGCAAGGAAAACCGCTGCCCCGGCTATATCGTCGGAATGGCCCCAGCGGCCGGCCGGAATACGCTCGAGAATGGCCTTGTTGCGGGCCGCATCCGCACGCAGCGCCTCGGTATTGTTGGTTTCGATGTAGCCGGGCGCAATCGCATTCACATTGATGCCCTTCGCCGCCCACTCATTCGCCAGAAGCTTGGTGAGGCCCGCGACGCCGTGTTTCGCCGCCGTATAGGACGGCACGCGAATGCCACCCTGAAAGGAAAGGAGCGACGCGATATTGACCACCTTGCCGGACCGGCCTTTCGCCAGCAACTCTTTCGCAAAAGCCTGGGTGGTGAAAAACAGCGCCTTGAGATTGACGTCCATCACCTCGTCCCAGTCGAGTTCGGAAAACTCGACGGAATCGGCACGGCGGATAATGCCGGCATTGTTGACGAGAATATCGAAACCGGCTCCGGCAAAACTGTCCTTCGCCGCCAGCGGATCGGCAAAATCGATAGACAATGCGCTGGCCTTGCCGCCGTCCCTGGCGATCATCTCCAGCGTTTCATCCGGCGCGCGGCGGGCGGCGCAGACCACCTCCGCCCCGGCAGCAGCGAGCCCCACCGCAATTGCCTGGCCAAGCCCCGTATTCGCGCCGGTGACGAGCGCTTTACGCCCCTGAAGCGAAAAGGGATTCTTCATTTCAGATCTCCCGGCTGGATGAAGTCCATGTCGGTGTAATCGACATTGTCTCCCGCCATAGCCCAGATGAAGGTGTAAGAACCGATGCCGGCGCCGGAATGGATGGACCAGGGCGGGGAAATCGCACCCTCTTCATTCGAAATGAACAGATGCCGGGTTTCCTGCGGCTCACCCATCAGATGCAGCACGCGCGACTTCTCATCCATGCCGAAATAGAGATAGGCCTCCATGCGGCGATCGTGAATGTGGGAAGGAATGGTGTTCCAGACCGAGCCGTCCTCCAGCGTCGTATACCCCAGCACCAGCTGGCAGCTTTCCATGACCAGCGGATGGATGAACTGGTTGATGGTGCGCTTGTTGGAAGTTTCGGTCGCGCCGAGCTTGACCTCCTTGCTATTGGCCAGTGTCACGAGCTTCGCCGGCAGGCTGCGATGCGCCGGGCAGGAGGTGATGTAGAATCGCCCTGCCCCGTCAAAGGTCACCGCACCGCTGCCGGCGCCGAGATAAAGCACGTCGCCGCGATTGAGCGTATAGGTCTCGCCGCCGGCGCTGACCGTGCCGGTCTCGCCGACATTGACGATGCCCATCTCGCGCCGGTCGAGGAATGACGGCGTCTTGGTCTCTTCCACCTTGTCCAGCGTCAGCCGCGCACCGTTCGGCACCGCGCCGCCCATCACGAAGCGGTCATAATGGGTGTAGATCAGCCTGATTTCGCCGGAACGAAACATGTCGTTGGCGAGGAAATGCCGGCGGAGCCCTTCGGTATCCAGCGTTTTTGCATATTCCGGGTTCACGGCCTGCCTTGTTTCAACGGTCAACATCAAACTCATCCTTCATGATTGTTGCGTATGGCACATAATATATGTTATCCGCTTTTTGTACGATCTGTATGACAAGGTCAAGAGGCATAGGCATATCTCGACCACGCCAGGGACGTGCAACGCTGAGGGAGAATGGCAATGAAACGGCTTCTTGTTACCGGTGCTGCGGGCCAGCTTGGCCGCGTTATGCGCAAACGCCTTGCATCGATGGCCGAGACCATTCGCCTTGCCGATCTCGCCCCGCTCGATCCGGCAGGCCCGAACGAGGAATGCATGCAATGCGACCTTGCGGACGCGGACGCAGTGGACGCCATGGTTGCCGGTTGCGACGGCATCGTCCACCTCGGCGGCATATCGGTGGAGAAGCCTTTCGAACAAATCCTTCAGGGCAACATCATCGGGCTTTATAATCTCTACGAGGCAGCCCGCGCCCACGGCCAGCCGCGAATTGTTTTCGCCAGTTCCAACCATACGATCGGCTATTATCCCCAGACCGAACGGCTTGGTCCCGACGTTCCCTTCCGCCCGGATGGGCTTTACGGCGTGTCCAAATGTTTCGGCGAAAACCTCGCCCGCCTGTATTTCGAGAAATTCGGTCAGGAGACGGCGCTTGTGCGCATCGGCTCCTGCACGCCGGAACCCAACAATTACCGCATGCTGTCCACCTGGTTTTCTCATGACGATTTCGTGTCGCTGATCGAAGCGGCGTTCCGCGCCCCCGTTCTCGGCTGCCCGGTCGTCTGGGGGGCCTCCGCCAACGATGCAAGCTGGTGGGACAATTCGCATCTCGGCTTTCTGGGATGGAAACCGAAGGACAATGCCGAGACCTTCCGGGAGCACATCGCCCGGACAGTTCCCAAACCGGACCCGAGCGACGCGCTAGTCCGCTTTCAGGGTGGCGTGTTTGTCGACAACCCGATCTTCAAGGAGACGTGAAATGTCGCACGGACCTTTCCTGCTAAAACGGCGGGATTGCATGCCAGGCCGCGAATGACGTATCGAGGAACGGTGCACGCAACCGACATTTTTTAGAACGGCGACCAAGATGACAAAAGCGACAAGCTTCGAACCGGCAGCTCCACAAGGCAGAACGCTTGTGGTGAAGGTTTCGGAGGAACTCCGCAGCCAGATCGCCAAGGGTCGTTACAAGACGGGTGAGCGCCTTCCCTCCGAAGCGCAGATGACGCAGGAATTCGGTGTCAGCCGTACCGTGGTGCGGGAGGCAATCGCCTCGCTGCGATCCGACGGTCTGGTCGAGCCGCGTCAGGGCGCTGGTGTTTTCGTACTGGAACCCGCACCCACTGAGCGGCGCCCCTTCCACAATGTCGATCTTGCGCGCGTCTCGTCGCTGATCGAAATGCTGGAATTGCGCACCGCCGTGGAAGGTGACGCCGCCGGTCTCGCCGCCATCCGCCGCTCGCCGGCGCAGGAGGAAAAGATCATCGAGGCCTTCGATGCCTTCCGCGCCAGTGCCACCAGGGGCGTGCCGACGGCGGAGGCCGATTTCGCCTTCCATCTCGCCATTGCCGAAGCGACCAACAATCCCCGCTTCAGCGAGTTTCTGCAGGTGCTCGGCCCCACCCTCATTCCGCGCCGCGCCGTGGCCGAAAACGGCACGGAAACCGTGCTTTCGCCCGCCGATCTCGCCCGGCTCGTCGGTGAACATGAAGCGATCCTGATCGCGATACAGGACGGCGACGAGGAGGCGGCGCGCAGCGCCATGCGCAGCCACCTGAAAAGCAGCCAGACGCGTTATCGCTCCATGCTGCGCGCGCCGCGCTGAGACTACCTGTTTAAACCGCATTGCATGACTGAGGAGAACGATATGCAGCAGCTTCCGACCTTCCCCACCGTTTCCCCCGACGATGGCGTGGAGCGCACCGTGCTTTCCGAAGCGCCGGAACTGATGGTGGTATCCTTCCGCTTCAAGACCGGCGCCGAAGGCAGGCTGCACAGCCATCCGCATGTGCAATCCACCTACGTCGCCAGCGGCAGCTTCCGCTTTTACCGCGACGGAGAAGCCTACGACCTTCAGAAGGGCGATAGCCTCGTCATTCCCGGCCATATCGAGCACGGCTGCCTGTGTCTGGAAGAGGGCGAGCTGATCGACTGCTTTACCCCGCGCCGCGACGATTTCCTCTGATCCGGCGCTCAGTCCGCCGATAAATCCCGCAGGCTGCGCGGCAGGCTGTTCATGCATTCCGCGCCGGAGGGGGTGACGAGGAACTGGTCCTCGATCATCAGCGCGCCCAGCCCTTCGCCATAAAACGGCGCTTCGAGCGCCACGACCATGCCGGGAAGAATGATTTCCGGATTGTCATGGGAAAAGAACGGCCATTCCTCAATGCCCACGCCACCGCCGACGGAATGGCCGAAATGGCCGCGATAATATTCGCTGAAACCTTGCCTGCGCATCGAGGCCAGCATGGCGGCGTGCACAGCACCGAATGTATTGCCGGGACGAATCACTTCGAGCCCGCTGGCAAAGGCCGCCTCCAGGGCGCTGAAAACATCGGCGGCCAGCGGCGAGACCGGCCCCCACGAAAAGCTCCGCGCGCCATCCGATGAATAACCGTCGACCAGCGTGCCGACATCGGCCTTGATGAGCGCACCCGGCGTAACAACCGCCGCCATATCCGACAAAGCGGGTCCGACGGATATGTAGTCCCAATGGCCGCTCAGCGAAAACCCGGATTTCGCGGCATGGGCCTGCGCGCCGGCCTTCCAGGCGGCGGAAAGCCCGCCGAGCGCCGCGCCAGGCCTGACGGCAGCGGCCATCGCGACCAGCCCGGCCTCTGCCGCCGCAGCCGCGCGCCTCAGAAGCTCGATCTCACGCCCGGATTTCACGGCGCGCAGGCGGCGCAGCACGGGCGATCCATCAACCCAATCGACATCGGGCAGCGCCTGACGCAGCGCCAGAAAATCGGCGGCGGGCATGAATTCGAGGTCTGCGCCAATGCGCGCCGCCGACAGCCCGCGCTCCCGCAGCAGGTCAGCCAGCAGGCCGAAACAGGCAGCGCGGTCGAATGTTTCCGGCCTAGGGCCACCGGAATTGTTGCGGCGATAGGCATCGTCCACCTGCGCGATGGTTTCGGCGCCCGACAGATCGACCATATCGATCCAGATGCGATGGCAGCGCAGATCGATATCCGGCGCGGCTCTTCTGACAAGCGAGGCGGCATGATCGCTGACGACAGCCGCAATTGGCGCATCGGCATCGGCCGGCACCAGCGCAATCGCCGAACCCGCCCTGCCCCACATGGTCGCGACACCGGCATGGGCGCCGACCGCATAACGGAAGGCTTCGGGTTGGAACAGCACCAGCGCCTCGATATCCGCTTCCCGCATCAGTTGCTGGGCACGGCTTCGGTCGATATCGCTCATGGGAACCCCGGTATATCATTTGCCTGCAATGCCAGGCCGCACGGTTTATGAGCCTACGCTTTAGCAGTCACCGGGGAAGGAATGAAGGTGGAAGATAACATCTCCACCTCGAAGATCGCCAGTTGGAACGAGCGGTTACCGCCTGTTTCTTCTCCCCGCCGGGGAGAAGTCCGCGGCAGCGGGATGAGGGGGCAAGGATAGAGATAAACCGAGAGCTTG
>NZ_LT009746.1:112004-117235 GCF_900013505.1 Agrobacterium deltaense RV3
CAAGGATAGAGATAAACCGAGAGCCTTGCCCCCTCATCCGACCCTTCGGGCCACCTTCTCCCCGGCGGGGAGAAGAAATATGCCGCAACGCCTTGCACTATCCGAATGAGCGGCGGATAAATCCGCCGTCTCATTGCCTCTCACGCCTCCAGCCACTTCACCTGCTCGGCCGTCAGCCTGATATCCAGCGCCGAAAGACTGTCTTCCAGCTCCGCAATCGTGCGCGGCCCGATCAGCGGAATGACCGGGAAAGGCTGGGCGATGACATAAGCGAGCGCAATATGGATCGGGTGGCGGCCGAGTTTCTGCGCGAGCTCTATCGCCCGGTCGCGGCGGACGAAGTTGCGGTCGGAATACCAGACGCGGACGATTTCTTCATCGTCATGCTTGTCGCGCCCTGCCCTGTCCGTGAAAAATCCGCGCCCCTGGCTGGACCAGGCGAAATTGGGAATCTGGCGCGATTTCAGCCATTGCTTCCACTCATCGTCTGATGCAGCAACGCAGCCCGCCCAGATGGGATCGAGCATTTCCGCCAGCGAGAAATTGTTGGAGAGCGCGGCCGGAGCCTGCTTGCCATTCTTCGCAGCATAGGCGGCCGCCTCATCCATGCGCTCGCGCGTCCAGTTGGAGCCGCCGAAAATGCCGCGAATGCGTCCGCGCCGGACTTCGGCATCCATGGCATCGACGAACTCGCCGACCGGAACCTCCAGATTATCGCGATGCATGAAATAGGCATCGACATAATCCGTCTTCAGCCGCGCGAGCGACTGATCGAGCTGCTTTGCGATCATGTCAGGATAGCAGAGCGGCGAATGTGCACCCTTGCCGATCAGCACGATCTCTTCACGCGGCACGTTGCGGCTGGTGTGCCAGTCGCCGAAAATCGTCTCCGTCCTGCCTGCGCCATAAACATAGGCCGTATCGAAGAGATTGCCGCCCGCCTCGTAAAAGGCATCCAGCGTCAGGGATGCAGAAGCGAAATTGGGGAAGAATTCGAAACCGAGCGCGACCACGGAAGCGGGTTTGGCAAGGCCCGGAATCTGCCGCTTCGGCACTGCGTTTCCGGCCACGACCTTGCCGCCGGCAATATTGGCAACGCGCAACGTTGCTTTTTCAATGCTGTATTCGAGCCCGACGGAAGCCCGCCATTGATCCATGACACGCAGATTGCCGAGGCTGTCCGCCCAGGCCATGCCGGGTGCATCGAATTCCTTTTTTCCCTGCCGGATCGCCTCGCCGGCCGCGTCGACCTCGAAGGAATAAAGCCAGCGATCCTCCGGCAACTCGATGGTTTCCACCTTGTCGCCCCTGATGATATCGATCCGCCCGGTGCCGCCCTTGTGGCCGGCGGCGAACCAGAAATCCTTGACCTCGATACGGCCCTCCGAGCCGATGATGCGCAGCACATTGTCCTGCGCCGCCATGATCGAGCACGAGACTTCCGCGACAATGCCGTTTGCGAATTTCAGCACGGCCGAGGCCCATTCATCGACACCCGACTGGCCGAGATGGGCGGCGCCCGCCACTTTTTCCGGTTCGGCGAAAGGTTTTCCATCCACGGCGCCGGCGATCATCCGCACCATGGAAACCGGATAACCGCCGACATCGAGAATGCCGCCGCCCGCCGTTTCATTGGCGAACAGCCGGTGATCGGCCCGGAACGAGCCCATGTTGAAACCGAAGCTGGAGCGGATGATGCGGATATCGCCCACCGCCCGGGCTTTCACCAGTTCCAGCAATTTCGACGTCTGCGGGTGCAGGCGATACATATAGGCTTCGCCCGCGAAGACACCGGCCTTTTTCGCCTCGTGGAAAATGGCGTCGGCATCATAGGCGGAAAGCGCGATGGGCTTTTCCACCAGCACGTTTTTACCCGCCCGGATTGCCTTGATTGCCCATTCGGCATGGCCGGTATGGGGTGTGGCGATATAAACGGCATCGATATCGGGATCGGCAAGCAGCGCGTCGTAACCCTTGATAATGCGCGCACCGGAAAAAGCTTCGGCAAGGCCCGGCTTGTCCGGGTTGCGGGTGGCGATGGCCTCTAACCTGCCGGTGCGGGAATGGGCAATGCCATCGGCAAAGGTTCTGGCGATGGTGCCCGGGCCGATGATGCCCCAGCGGATCGGTTGTTCGGTCGTCATGAAATCGTCGTCCTTCATATCAGTCTTGGGTGCTTGGGAAAGGGTTCAGCGCAGGCGGCCGCCCCTGCTGTCGAAAAGGAAAGCGCGGCGGGCGGAAAGGCCGACCGTCAGCCGGTCACGATTGCCGACATCGCGCGACTCCGGCCGCTCAATGATGAGCTGCTCGCCGCCTTCTGTTCGGGCATAGACGTAGCTGGTATTACCGAGATGTTCGGCGACATCGACATGAACGGTGAGATCGGCATCGCCCCCGCCCGCATCGGCAAAATGTTCCGGCCGGATGCCAAGCGAAACCTTGGCTCCCTCACTCAAACGGCTTTTCACCGGCAGGCTCAGCCGCACCGCAGGATCGCTGTCGAGCGAGAGCGTAACGCTCTCCGCGCCGCTGCCGATGATGGTGGCGTCGAGGAAATTCATCTTCGGCGACCCAACGAAACCGGCAACGAAGCGGTTGGCGGGATCATCGTAGAGATCGAGCGGCGCGCCGACCTGCTCGATATTGCCCGCCCGCAGCACTACGATCTTGTCGGCCAGCGTCATCGCCTCGGTCTGGTCATGCGTCACATAAATCATCGTGGTGCCGAGCTGCTTGTGCAGCCGCGAGATTTCCACGCGCATCTGCACCCGCAATTCGGCATCGAGGTTGGACAATGGCTCATCGAACAGGAAGACCTGCGGTTCGCGCACGATGGCGCGGCCGATGGCGACGCGCTGGCGCTGGCCGCCGGAAAGCTGCTTCGGCCGGCGCTGCATCAACTCGTTGATCTGCAGGATTTCGGCGGCGTGGTTGACCCGCTTTTGCGTATCGGCCTTCGGGTTGCCGTTCATCCGGAGGCCGAAGGAGAGGTTTTCGGCAACCGTCATATGCGGATAAAGCGCATAGGACTGGAACACCATGGCAATGCCGCGATCGGCCGGGTCGGCATCACTCACCGTCCTGCCGCCGATCACGATATCCCCACCGGAAATATCCTCCAGCCCGGCGATCATGCGGAGAAGCGTGGATTTGCCGCATCCGGAGGGGCCGACGAAAACGACAAATTCCCCGTCCTTTACCTCCAGATTTGCGCCATGGATCACTTCCAGCGCGCCATAACGCTTGACCACGTTGTTGAGCGAAAGTTCCGCCATGCGGCCCCCTTACTTGACTGCCCCGGCGGAAATGCCGGCGATGAAGTGACGCTGCAACGCCACGAAAACCACGAGAATGGGTGCGGTGAGCAGCACCGCGCCGGCCATGATGCCGCCCCATGACACTTTGGTGAGCCCGATGAGGGTGCCAAGCGCCACGGGTGCGGTCATCATTCCTGGGCGGGAATTGATGAGAAGCGGCCAGAGGTAATTGTTCCACGAGGCCAGGAAGAGAATGATCGACAGCGCCGCCATGGTGGGCCGCGCCAGCGGCAAAGCGATGCGGAGGAATATCTGCCATTCCTTCACGCCTTCCACCCGTGCCGCGTCGAAAAGTTCCGTCGGCATCATCGAGAAGGATTGCCGCATGAACAGCACGCCGAGCGAGTTGAACAGCGGCGGCACGATCAGCGCCACCCAGGTGTTGGCAAGCTTGAATTCCCGCGCCACCATGATGAATTGCGGAATGACGACAACGGCGAAAGGCAAAGTGATGGTGCCGAGAATGATGGCGATCACCACCCCGCGTCCGGCAAAACGGTAACGCGCCAGCGCCCAGCCGGCCATCGACGTCAGGAACACCGAAAGCACGGTGTAAATGACGGCGACGGTGATGGAGATGAACATGGCCCTGAGGAAGTTGGTATCCGCCTGCAGGTTGTTGAAATTCTTGACGAAGTTGGTGGATGGCACCAGCACGATATCCGGGCTGAAAATGCCGTAATCCGGCATGGTCGAAAAAACGAACATCATCCACAGCGGAAACAGCCAGATGATGGCAAGCGGCGTCAGCGCCGCATGCAGCGCGATCTTCTGCCAGAAAAGCGATCTCGATTTCGATCTCATTTCGGCTCCCTCCCGACCCAGAGATTAAGCAGCGAAATGGCGATGGCGAGCGCCGCCATGGTGTAGGCAATGGCCGAGGCGTAGCCGAAATTGAGCGAAGTGAAGCCCTGCCGATAAAGGAACAGCCCCAGCGTCTCCGTGCCGCCGCCCGGCCCGCCCCTGTTGGTGATGAGGAAGGGTTCGGCAAACAGCTGCATGGTGCCGATGACCGACAGCACGACGCAGAACAGGATGATGGGTTTAAGCAACGGCAGGGTGATATAAAAGAACTGCTGACGCTTGCTGACCTTGTCCAGCGTCGCCGCCTCATAAACATCGCCGGGGATCGATTGCAGCCCGGCCAGAATGATGATGGCGTTATATCCCGCCCAGCGCCAGGTAACCGCGATGATGACCAGTGCCATGGCCGCATTGGCATTGTCGAACCACGAGACGGGCGAAAGTCCGACTGAGGTGATGAGCTTGTTGATGATGCCGAAATCGGCGCTGAACATCAGCCGGAACACCGCCGCATAGGCCACCTCGCCAACGACGACAGGCGCAAAAAAGGCAAATCGATAAAGCGGCCGCGCCTTTAGGAGCGGCGAATTCAACAGCACCGCCATGACGGTGGCGAGCGCGATCATCACGGGCACCTGAATGACCAGAATGATCAGCGTGTTATAAAGCGCATTATAAAAGGCCGGATCGGAAACGAGCCGCCCCCAGTTCATGGAAGGCGCAAACCGCCATGGGTTGATGCGGGTATTCTGGAACGACAGCATGAACGAGCTGATGATCGGCCAGACCCAGAAGGTGGCGAAAATCAGGAGATAGGGCGCAAGAAACGCATAAGCGATCCTGTTCCTGGACGGCATGACGACCTCCATATGCCGGACGATGGCCGGATAAATGGAAAAGCTTGGAGTCCTGCCCCGTTCGAGGGCGAGACCATTGCACGGCGGTGCGGCCTATTTCTTCTCCCCAAGGGGGAGAAGGTGGCCCGAAGGGTCGGATGAGGGGGATGGCTCTCGATTTATCACTAACGTCGAAAAAACAACACACACACACACGCACGCGCGCGCGCGCGTCGTCCGTCCGTCGTCGTCCGTCCGTCCGCGACGTCCGTCG
>NZ_LT009746.1:117255-247245 GCF_900013505.1 Agrobacterium deltaense RV3
GATGGCTCTCGATTTATCACTAACGTCGCCCCCCCTCATCCCCGCTGCCGCGGACTTCTCCCCCCTCGGGGAGAAGAAATTTGTGGCACCCGCCCGGTCCTGGCCACCGGCTTACTGCCCGACGGGGAGCCCCGTCGCCGTTTCGATCTGCTTGGCCGCATCATCGAGCGCCGCTTTCGCATCGGGATAACCGCCGGCGAAATATTTTGTCTGCGTCGCCTTGTAGATCGCATCGGCATCCGACTGGAACGCCGTGCCGCGGCTCGGCACGATCTTCGGCAGGGTGGCGAGAATATCGGTCCACACCGCCTGTCCGCCCCAATAGGGCTGCTTTTCCTTGACGAAAGGATCGTCGATGGCGGACAGCAGCGAAGGAACGAGGCCGAAGGATTTCAGCATCGTCACCTGACCTTCATTGGTGGTGAGCGCGTAATCGATATATTTCCACGCGGCCTCCTTGTGTTCCGAGGTCGAGCTGATCGCCAGCGACGAACCGCCGAGGTTGGCGGCGTGAGGGCCATCCGACGTCAGGCTCGGCATCAGATAGACGCCCCATTTGCCGGAAAGATCAGGAGAGCCGGAACGAACCGTGCCTTCATACCAGGCGCCATACATCTGGCTGGCGGCCTTGCCGGCGGTATTGGCCTGGATTTTCTCATCCCAGATCGCCGCCGTGATGATGCCGGCGTCTTTCATTTCCTTGACCTTTTCAAGGGTCGCGACACAGGCGGGCTGGTTGATGGTGATGTTCTGGCCATCGGTCGAAAAGTAACCGCATCCCTGCTCATTGGCGATCATGCGAAACCATTCGCTATCGCCATTGAAATCGGCCTGCGCCATGACGGTGCCGGGATTGGCGGCCATGACCTTCTTGCCGGCGGCGATGAAATCATCCCAGCTTTTGATGGTGGCCGGATCGACGCCTGCCTTCTCATAGAAGTCGCGGCGATAAAATACCGCCACCGGACCGGAATCCCACGGCACCGCATAGGCGACGCCGTCAACCTCCAGTTCCGTGCGCTTGAAATCAGGGAAAAGCGCCTGTTTCTCAGGCGTATAGCCAAGCTCGGTCAGATTGGCGAAACAATCGGGAAAACGGCTCCAGAACAGTTCCGCCTCGAAATTTTCAATGGTGACGATATCAGGAAGACCATCGCCCCCGGCTGCGCAGGCAGCCAGCGTCTTGTCAAAAACCTGATTGTTTCCAAGGTCTTCAACGACGATCTTGATATCCGGATTTTGCTTGTTGAAGCCCTCTACCGTGGATTTCAGCGCGGAAGCCGCGACGTTCCAGCTCCAGATGGTAACGGTCTCGGTTTGCGCGAAAGCCGGGGCTGCGAGAAGCAGCATAGCCGTAGACGCGCCAAGAAATTTCAAGCACATTGAAAACCTCCCTTTTTCAATTGCCGTTCTTCAGCGAACATGGGCACATTAGCGGGGACAGGAAATCTGTCTCGTAAAAAGGGAACATCGATTTGGCGGAAAGTAAGATTGCCGAAAGAGCCTTCTACCAGCCGGGTGCGAGCAGCATCGAAGGCATGCCGACAACGCTTCAGCTTTTTCACAATCATCCGCCCATCATGCTCAGGCCCCACTGGCACGCGCAGGTGGAAGTGAATTATGTGATGTCGGGATCGGTGCATTACCGCATGGGCGACCATGACATGACGCTCAACGCCGGCCAGATGTGCATCTTCTGGGGCGGCCAGCCGCATCAGATGGACCACTCCTCCGACGATTCGTTTTACGCCGGCGCGCATCTTCCGCTCGTGCACTTTTTCCGCATGCGCCTGCCCGCTACCGTTTCGAGCCTGCTGATGGGCGGTGCGACGATGGTGAGTGCTGAGACGGACAAGGCAGACGCCGAAAATTTCGGCCGCTGGTTTCGCTATGTCACCTCCGGCGACCCGGCGAAAGCCCAGCACGCGGTGGAAGAATTGCTGCTCAGGGTCGAGCGGATGTTCCTCGAGCCATACTCCGTCATATCTTCCGCCGCCAGCGGCAAACGCAGAGAGAATGATGAGGGCATGGCGCCCTCCATCGGCGTGGTACGCATGTGCGATTTCATTGCCGCCAATTTCCTCGACGATATCGACGCAACCGAGATCGCCCGCGCCGCCGCGCTGCACCCGAAATATGCGATGAACCTGTTCCGCAAATCCACGGGCATGACGCTGATCAAATATCTGACCCTGCTCCGGCTTTCCCGCGCGCAGGCGATGCTTATGACCGGCAAGGACAATATATTGCAGATTGCCATGGAAAGCGGCTTCGGCTCGGTCAGCGCCTTCAACAAGGCGTTTCGCCAGATCGCAGGCATGTCGCCTTCCGATTTCCGCCGCGACATGCGGGCGACGGCGGCTTAGTCTTCATTATCGGCGAAAGCGGCGCTGCGCTGCCGCGCCGCCTGCCGATAGGCCCTTGGTGAACTGCCCAGCATTCGCCGGAACATGGTGGTGAAAGCCGGGATGTTTTCATAACCGGCATCCAGCGCCACATTCGTCACCGCCTCGCCGGCTGCCAGCCTCGGCAGGGAGGCGAAGATACAGGCCTGCTGGCGCCAGGTGACGAAACTCAACCCCAATTCCTTGCGGAACAGCCGCGTAAACGAGCGCCGGCTGATGCCCATGGCCGCCGCCCAGTCATCGATCTCCACCCGCGCCACCGGCTTTTTCAGGAAATCGCGGCACAGCGCCGCCAGCCGCTCGTTATCGGGAAAAGGCAATCCGAGCGGTCGGTCCGGCAGACGGTTGATCTCGTCCAGCAACAGCGCCCGCACCAGACCGCGCCGATGGAAAGCGGGTGGCTCATGCTCTTCGCCCAGCAGTTCGGCAATCAGGCTGGAGGCGAGATCGGTGATTTCCACCACCCGCGGCACTTCCGCCTGAAACAAGTCGGGATGCACGTAGATCGATTGCATTTCCACCGTCGATATTGTTTCCGACTCGTGTTCCAGGCCGGCGGGAATGATCAGCCCGTGGCCGGGCGGTATCATCCAGCGACCATCTCCGGTGCTGACCAGAACCACGCCCCGGCGCGCGTGCCAGATCTGCGCCCGCAGATGGCTGTGGACCGGTGCGCGATGTCCCTTGGCATAGGTGCGGGAAATCGCCAGCACCGGCTCGTTGGTGCCATCGATCAAATTCAGCATGTAGTTGTGGTCTTCGGCAGAAAAGGAGCCGAAGATCATGGAATTGTTTTTTGCCATTTGGCCCACTCACAAAGAAAATCGTCCAGAGCAAAGATGCAGGCCAGAAACAATATGAATAAAAGCGGGAAGAAATAAAGACATGTTTCCCGCCTTCCGCCGGGAACCGGAGAGGACTTCATCATGGCCACTGTCACCAGCGCCAGCACCAGCACCGGGTTCAACCCGCAACGCACGGCGTTTTCAATCATCGCAGCCGCCAGCTTCTGCCACATGCTGAACGACATCATGCAATCGCTGCTGACGTCGCTTTACCCGCTGCTGAAAGCCAATTACGCGCTCGATTTCGTGCAGATCGGCCTGCTTACCTTCGCCTTTCAGGTCACCGCCTCGCTGCTGCAGCCGGTTGTCGGCATGGTGACGGATCGCTGGCCGATGCCGTTTTCCCTGCCTGTCGCCATGCTGTCCACCTGCGCCGGCCTTATCACGCTTGCTTTTGCCCATAGTTTCGAGGTTCTGGTGATCGGCGCCTGCCTCATCGGCATCGGTTCGGCGATCTTCCATCCGGAAGCTTCCCGCGTTGCACGTCTCGCATCCGGCGGCCGCCACGGTCTGGCACAGTCCTTCTTCCAGGTGGGCGGCAATACCGGCACGGCCATCGGCCCGCTGCTCGCCGCCTTCATCGTCATCCCGCTCGGTCAGACGAGCCTCAGCTGGTTCTCGCTGATCGCGCTCGTCGGTTTTGGCGTGCTTTCCTGGGTTGGCGTCTGGTACACCCGCCACCGCCGCGCAACCGTTGGCAAGGCGCCGGCCAGCCGCACGCTTCCCCTTGCCCGTGGCACGGTGATCATGACGCTTCTGGTGCTGGTGGTTCTGACCGCCACCAAGAATGCCTATCTCGCCAGCCTGTCCAGCTACTTCACCTTCTACACCATCGACAAGTTCGGTCTTGGTGTTCAGGACGCGCAGGTTCTGCTGTTCCTCTTCCTCGGCGCTTCGGCGCTCGGCGTGTTCTTCGGCGGCCCGATCGGCGACCGTTTCGGCTCCCGCGTCGTCATCTGGTTCTCGATCCTCGGCGTCATTCCCTTCGCGCTGCTGCTGCCCTATGCGAACCTCTTCTGGACGGCCATTCTCGTCGTCGTCATCGGCTTCGTGTTCTCCTCCGCTTTCTCGGCCATCGTCGTGTTCGCGCAGGAACTGGTGCCGGGCCGCGTCGGTCTCATCGCCGGCATGTTCTTCGGTTTCGCCTTCGGTTTCGGCGGCATCGGGGCGGCGGTTCTGGGCGTTTATGCGGATAAGGAAGGCATCGAATTCGTTTACCGCATCTGCTCCTACATGCCGCTGCTCGGCCTGCTCACGGTGTTCCTGCCCAAACTGCCGAGCCACCGTTAAAAGCCTCGCGTTCAACGCTTTTCAACACGGCGGTCACCTGTGATACTCAGGTGACCGCCGTATTCCGTTGAGCAAAGCCCTACCCATGCAAATCCCGATAAAATCGATCCTCGTTTTCCACGCCGCGGCAAGGGCGGGCAGCATTTCACGGGCGGCGGAAGAGTTGAGCGTCACCCCTTCGGCCGTTTCCCAGCAGATCCAGTTGCTGGAAGGCCAGCTCGGCACGACCCTGATGGCGCGAACCGGCCGCAAGGTGACATTGACGGAAGCGGGCGAGCGCTATTTCTCGATGATCACCGCCCAGATCGAGCAGATATCGGACGCCACCGACAGTATTCGCGGCTTCCGCTCTGTCACCACGCTGACGATCCGGGCGACGCCGACCATATCCAACAAATGGCTGCTGCCGCGTCTCGGCTCGTTTCTGGAGGAGCATCCTGAACTGGAAGTGCGCCTTGACGGCACCAACGAGCCCACCGATTTTTCGCAGGAACTCGTCGATATAGAGCTGCGCCATGGAGATGGCCGCTGGCCGGGCCTCTTCGTGGAAGGGCTGGTGGAGGAGGAATTCCTGCCGGTCTGTTCGCCGAATTATAAGGGTGCGGGTAAATTTCTGCCCGAGGAATTGCAGAACCAGCGGCTGATCCATTCGGTGAAGGCGCAGGCGCAATGGAACCACTGGTTCCCTCTGGCCGGCGTGACAGCCGAAAAGCGCTGGCGGCGGGTGCTGTTCGACCGCAGCCACATGGCCATCGATGCCGCCGTTCTCGGCATTGGCGTGGCGCTGGAAAGCACCTTGATGATGGAGCGGGAGCTTCAGGACAAAATGCTGGTGCCGGCCGTGACGGACGCGCCGCGCATCAAGCTCGTCACCCAATGGATCGTCTGCCCGCATTCCCATCTGCGGCAGAGAAAAGTCATGCTGTTTCTGGAGTGGATGCGAAAACAACGCGACGAGTGGCAAGCCCGTCGCGTTGTCTGATGTTTCAGGCAATCCGTTTTCGCGTCAATAAAGCCCCATCAGCCGGATTGGCCCGAGCGTCAGCACCGGGAACAGCACCAGCGCGAAGATGGCGAGCGTCAGCACCGTCATCGGCGCCAGCGAACCGCGAATGACATCCTCGATCTTCATGTTCGCCACCTGTGCCGCCGCAAACAGGCAGACCCCCACCGGTGGCGTCACCAGCCCGAGCGTCAGCGTCATGACAGTCACGATCAGGAAATGGATCGGATCGATGCCCAGTGCTTCGACCGGCGGCATCAGCACCGGGATGAGGATAAACATGGCCGGGATCGCTTCCATGAAGATGCCGATGATGAGCAGGAACACAAAGATGACGAGCATGCCGGTCATTGGCCCGAGATTCATGGCCTTCAGGAGATCGGCGACCTGCTCCGGCAGGCCATCGAAGGTGAAGACCCAGGCGGCAAGCTGCGAGGTGGCGGCGATGAACAGGATCGTGCCGGAAATGCGCGCCGTCGAGATCAATATTTCCGGCAGTTCGCGTACCGGCAGGGTGCGGTAAACGATGACGCCGAGCACCGCGACATAAACCACCGCGATGGCAGCTGCCTCCGTTGGCGTGAACAGGCCGCTGGCAATGCCGATGATCAGGATCAGCGGGGTCAGCATCGGCAGGATGGCGCGCAGACCCGTGACGACCACCAGGCGGAAATTGAACGGTGTCGGCGGATTGTAGCCGTAATGCACCGAATAGAAGTGGTTGAAGACCAGAAAGGCGAAGGCGATGAAGAGGCCGGGCACCAGACCGGCGATCAGCAGCGTGCCGATCGACACATTGGCGATGGAACCGGCAATCACGATCAGGATCGACGGCGGAATGATCGAGGAGAGCGTGGACGTGCAGAGCGTCATGCCGACGGCATAACCCTTCGGAAAACCGTGGCGCTCCATGGCCTTGATTTCGATGGCGCCGACCGAGGCGATATCGGCGACGGACGAGCCGGAGACGCCGGAAAAGATGACCGACGAGATGACATTGACATGGCCGAGCCCGCCGGGAAGCCAGCCGACCATGGCCTCGGCGAAATCAAAGATGCGCTCCGCCACCCGCCCCCGCTCCATGACCGTGCCGACGAGAATGAACAGCGGCACGGCAACGAGCAGGAAGGAGTTCATCGACGAGAACATCGTCTGCGACAGCAGGTCCATGGGCATGGAGGTGAAGAGCCACAGCGTGCCGACACTCGCGAGCGCGAGCGCGATGGCAAGCGGCACGCCGAGCATGCTGAGACCGAAAAAAGCGACGAGAAGAAAGACCGACATGGCTCAATGTCCTGCTGAAATGGAGATATCGGCATGGGCGATCTCATCCGCCGGCAGACCAAGCTCGGGAAGCGCGATGAGCTCCCGGCGGCTGCGCAGCGATTCGATGATGGCCAGCACGGCGATGATGGCGGAAACCGGCAACACGATGCCGATGGTCCACATGGGGATCGGCAGGGTGGCGGCGGTCTCGTTCATCATGATCTGCTGGCGCACCAGGGTCAGGCCCGTCCAGCCCATCATGCCGAAGAAGAACACCGAGGAACCGACATAGATCGGCACCGCCAGCCGCCGGAAGAAGCGGTGAAACAGCACCAGAAACACCACGACACGGGCACTTTCAACGGTGCGGAAACCGGCCGCAAGGCCAAGGAAGACCATCCAGATGAAAAGAAAGCGGGTCGCCTCCTCGGTCCAGGGAAGCGGGCTGCCGGCAAGGCGGCCAATGACCTGAAGAAGAACGACGATGAGAATGCCGGCACAGGCTGCCCCTGCGGCCACATCGGCGATGAGTTTAACGATGGTGCCGAGCACCGAAGGTTTCGTATCGTTCATGACAATACCCTTCCACTGCTGAAACCGGATATCCGGTAAAACGAATGCCACCCTGCCTCTGCGGCAAAGCAACCCTTGCTGACGTTGGGGAAGGCCGGACCGAGATCCGGCCTTCCCTGCGCGAAAACGTCAGTTCGTCTTGAGGAAAGCCTGCGTCTTGTCGAAGAACGCCTGATCTTTCACCAGCGCGGAGAACTTTGCCGAAAGACCGGCCGCCACCGCCACGAAAGCCTTGCGTTCGTCGTCCGTCAGCGTGTTCACCTCCATGCCGTTCTTCTTCAGCGTTTCGAGCGACTTGTCGATATCGGCAGCGTCGTTCTGCGCTTTCCAAAGCTCGGTTTCAGTCGCCGCTTCCTTCAGCGCCGTCTTGAAGCCCTCGTCAAGACCTTCGAAGCGGGCCGGGTTCATACCCAACACCCAGGCGTCAGCAATGTGGTTGCTGATCGTCAGATATTTCTGCACCTCGTAAAGCTTGGCGCTGACAGGCACGTTGACCGGATTTTCCTGTCCATCGACGACTTTGAGCTGGAGCGCATTGTAAACCTCAGCAAAAGCCATCGGTGTCGGGGCAGCCCCCATGGCGCCGAAGAACTCGACCCAGAGCGGATTGTTCGGCACCCTCAGCTTCATGCCCTTGAGATCGGCCGGCGACTTGATCGGCGCCTTCGAATTGGTGATCTGGCGCAGCGGCCGCGACCATAGATCGAGCCCGAGAATGCCGATCTTGCTGAGATCGGTGGAAAGCTCCTTGCCGAGATCGCTGTCGAGATAGACCCTGAGCTGGTCGATATCGCGGAACTGGTAAGGAATGGCGATGGCCGTGAACTTCGGATTGAAGGTCGCGTAAAGCGAGGTCGAGTTCAACAGCATGTCCAGCGAACCGCCGGCCAGCTGCTTGACGCCCGCCGAAGGGTCGCCGCCATAAAGCGTGCCGTTCGGAAACACCTTGATCTTGAGCTTGCCATCGGTCTTTTTCGAAACGATCTCGGCAAACTTGTTGGCGGCAAGCGTGATTTCGGACGTATCCGCATCGGGCGTCGAAAGCGTCAGCGTTTCGGCCTGCGCGATGGATGCGACCAGCATGGTGGCGGCCAGAGCCAGCCCGTAAAGTTTTGAAATTTTCATGTGTTCCTCCCTTTGTTGTCTCTCAAACAGTTTCGAGCGTTCCTCCGAACGCATTCATGCGCTTAATCTCAAGGATCACACCGCTGTGATCAAGCTCGCCCGCGCCATGCTCGACCATGGAGCGGAACAGCCGGTCAACCTCCTCGCCGACCGGTAGTCTGAGGCCCCGGCTTCTGGCGAAGGCCAGCGCCGTGGACGTATCCTTCACCTGATATTTCGCCGGCCCGCCGGGACGGAAATCGCCTTCCACCATGCGTTTTCCGTGCTGGCGGAAGACGGTGGAATCGGCGAAGCCGCCAAGCAGCGCGTGGCGCACCTGCGCCGGGTCCGCTCCCCCCTCTTCCACGAGGGTCAGAGCCTCGGCGACGGCGCAGATTGTCGAGGCGACGATCAGCTGGTTGGCGAGCTTGGCCAGAGAACCGCAGCCCACCGGACCGACATGGGTGACGCGCCCCAGACAACCGAGGAGCGGCCGCAGCGCATCCACATCCTGCTGTTCGCCGCCGGCCATGATGGCGAGCGTTCCTTCGATCGCTCCCTTTTCACCGCCGGAAACCGGTGCGTCGACATATGCGACGCCATAAGCCTTGGCCACCTCTGCCTGTTCCCGTGCGCTGTCGACCGGGATGGAACTCATCACCAGCAGAATAGCACCGGGCTTCATGTTGGAAACGACACCCGAGGCACCGAGCAGAACCTCGTCACAGACCGGCCCGGAACTCAGCATGCAGATGACGACATCGGCTTCGGCCACGGCTTCGGCAGCAGTGGCCACCGGCTGCACGCCTTTTGCCGCCAGAACCGCAGCTTTTTCAGCGCTGCGGTTCCAGGCTTTGACGGAAAACCCGGCCTCCGCCAGACGCCTCGCCATGGGGGCACCCATAATACCCGTTCCGATAACGGCGATCCGGCGGATGTCTGCCATCGCTCCCATCCTTCAAAGCCATTGCCGGTTCAGGAAACGCACCGGCAGTTCTTCTTCGATAAGGGCGGGAAAGGCCTCGCGAAACCGGTCGAGATGCGGTGTCTTCAGGTGATCGTCGAAAGCCTCACGGCTGTTATAGACCTCGTAAAACACCACATTGTTCCCCGTTTCCGGCCGCACCACGTCGAATTGCTGGCAACCCGGTTCATCCTGAACCGAATGGGTGGCATCATCGCGTGCGGCGTCGAGAAAGGCATCCATCGCGTCAGGCTTCACCCGAAATTCCGCGATCACCACGAAAGCTCCTTTCGACATGTTCCGTTCTCCGTCCATTACGCAGCTGCGTCTTTTTGCGGACGGAAGCGGTTTTCCATGTCCTGACGCAACTTCACCACATCGAGATCATTGACCAGCTCCACATCGTCGAAGCTGACGATCTGGTCCTTCTTGATGGCGCGCTTCAGTTTGACATTATGGGCAAGGCCAATCGGCAGCGCCTTCATATCGAGGCTGCGGGTGGCCGGAATGGCGTTCGCCCAGACCGCGTATCCGCCCTCGCCGTCCAGCATCTCGCCCGGTGCCATATCCTTCTTCGCCGTGGCGACGGCATCGCCGCGGAACTCCTTGGAGCAACCGGTCGCTTCGTTGCGCAGCACGGCGGAAAGCACGCTGATCGAGGTTTCCAGCCCGATGATGTGGAACGGACGCCACATGGAGGCGTACCAGCCGGACGGATCCGTCAGCAGGCCATATTGCTTGAAGCAGGCGCGGGCATATTCATTGTGGGCCTTGAAGGTGACGAAAACACCATAGCGGATGTTATTGAACACCTCGCGTCCATCCGGCTCCTGGCTTGCGGCAATGTCGACGAGGCCGGAACGCGCCATGCGGCCGCCATCGGCGGCGGGACGGAAAACACGGGCGAGATCGTGCAGGCCGGCCGGCGGGAAGGCCAGACCGTCATCCGGGCAATCCAGCCCCGTGCCGTTGGCGACGGCCGCCATCTCGATGGCCGCCTTGGTGCCATCGGTGAAGGAATTATACATTTTCGGATTGAAGTCGCCCTTGGCCACTTCCTCGTCCGTCCAGCCGAAATAACCCCAGACCGTGTCCGGCGTCGAATAACGGTAACGTGGCTCGAAATTCATGCCCTTGCCGGCGGAGACGACCTCGAAGCCGGTGGCGCGCGCCCAGTCGACCAGTTCGCAGATCAGCGCCGGCTGGTCACCGTAAGCCATCGAATAGATCAGGCCCTTGGCCCGGGCCTTTTCGGCAAGGATCGGCCCGACCATGACATCGGCTTCGACATTGACCATCACGACATGTTTGTTGTGGTCGATGGCGCCGAGCGCGTGGCGCGCGCCGGCCAGCGGATGGCCGGTGGCCTCGATCACGCATTCGATCTCGCCGCAGGCGAAAAGCTCGTTCACATCGTCGGTCACATAGGTCTTGCCGCTCTTCAGCGCCTCGGCGCAGCTCTTCGCATCGTAACGCTCCTTCGGCCAGCCGACGCGATCCAACGATTCCTTCGCCTTGCCGACATTGAGGTCTGCGACGGCGACCATGTGGAAACCGGCAATGCGCTGCGCCTGCGCCAGCACCATGGAGCCGAACTTGCCGGCACCGATGAGACCCACCCGAACAGGCTTGCCGCCGGCTGTACGCGCTGACAGAAGAGAATAGAGATTCATGTTTTGACATCCTTCGCTGGGGAAATTGCTGGCGAGAATGTCCAGTCAGCCCGGCGAAGGCCATGCGACACCGAGGCAGCGAAGGCTTATCCCTCGCGGCACGGACGGCATGACGATCTAACGTTCCTCCCGGATACCGGCACGCCTTTGCGCCGGCTCTCGCGGTCGCCTCCCAAAGCAACCTTGAGAACAGAGTAGGAGCGTTCAAATATTAGTTCTATTTAGAAAATCAGATTCTTTGTTTAGCTTATCTAACAAATGATCAGGCCGATTTGCGCAGCATCAGATCGGCGCTGAGGAGAATGCGCTCGCGCATCCGCGTCGTGTCATCCGCCTCCTCGTCCAGCTTATGCAACAGAAGCTCAATCGACAGCCTGCCGATCTCGTTATAGTTCTGCGCTACCGTGGTAATCGGCGGACAGGCATAACGCGACAGCGGATGATCGTCATGGCCGGCGACCCTGAGGTCATAATCCGCACCATGGCCGACCCTGAGGCCCTTCTGGAAGGCGGCGGCGATGACGCCGAAGGCGATACGGTCGTTGGCGCATAGAATGGTGCGCGATGGCAGAGACCCCGCCCCTTCCAGCAGCCGGCCCGCCTCATCGAAGGCGAAACGCTCGAAATCCCAGGTGACAATATCCGGAACGTTGATCACCTGCGGCTCGAAACCAAGGCGCCGCATGGCCTCCTCATAGGCGGTGCGACGCGTGGCGGCATTGGTATTGACCTGCGGCATGTCGAAGAAACAGGGCGGCTCGCCCGAGCGGCAGAGATAATCCACCATCAGCCCGACACTCTGGCGGTTGTCGGTGCCAACAAAGGCCGAGGTCTCGTCGAGCGGCGAATCGACATAAACGATCGGAATGCTGGCGGCGAGTTGCTCCAGCGTGGCGCGGTGGGATTTGACGCCCAGCGGCGCGATGATCGCGCCGGCGACATTCATCGACTTGAAAGTGCGGATGGCGCGGTCTTCGATTTCCGCCTTGCCATCCGAGGACAGCACGAAGGCAAGGAAGCCCGCCTCGTTGGCGATGAGCTCGATACGGCTCGTCAGCGCCATATAGAACGGATCGGTGGAATTCGGGATGATGATGCCGATGATATTGGAGCGGCGGCGGTTGAGATTGACGGCGAAAATATTGGGCCTGAAGCCCGATTTCTTCAGCGCATCCTCGATGGCGTCCCGGGTCTTCTTGCGGACCGAGGCCGGATCATTGAAGTATTTCGAAACAGTCGGGCGCGAAAGGCCGACGAATTCCGAGAACTCTTCCATCGTCCTGATAGATTTGGCCAAAGTGCTTGCCCCCATGAAATATTACATGTGGTACTTTATATCGACCGGCCTTCGCACGAAAAGCCGGTCGACTGCGGTTATCAACCACCAAACGATCATTCGGCTGCAAATTGCACTTTCATGGTGGCCGGATCGGATGGTTTCTTCGTAAAGAACGGCAGCATCTCCGAAAGCGGCAGCCGGTGCGAGACGAGCCGCGCCATGACATCGCCATCCGTTTCCAGAATGGCGAGCGCCTGCGGTATGTTGCGGTTCAGCGAATGCGAACCGACGAGCTTGAGCTGACGCCTGAAGATTTCGAAGGGTGCGACCGAAATGCGGGCATCCGGCGCGCAGACGCCGAAGAACAGTGCCGTGCCGCCATCGGCAACCAACGGGATCATCGCTTCCGCTACGGGGGCGATACCCGTCGCATCCGCCACGACATCGAAAGACTTCTGTTGCCGCAGCAGCGCTTCCGAACCGGAAACTGCCACCTGAAGCCCGAGACCTTCGGCAAAAGCCAGCCTGCTTTCGTTGATGTCGGCAATCGTCACCGTCTCGACGCCGCGCGCTTTCAGCGACAGGGCAAGCAGCAGGCCGATGGGACCGGCTCCGAAAACCAGCGCATTTTCAGCCACCGTTCCGTTCTCGCCGATACCCGCGCTCTGCATGCCGTTGACGACGCAGGCAAGCGGTTCGGCCAATGCCGCGACATGATAGGGCATGGAGCCGATGCCATGCAGGTGATCGGCGTGTACGATGCTGAATTCCGCGAAACCGCCATTGTGGGAAACGCCATAGGCCTTCAGCGTGCTGCACAGATTGGTCAGCCCCTTCCTGCAGCTGGTGCAGGTGCCGCAGGGCAGATTAGGGTCGACCACCACCCGGTCGCCGGCCTTTATGCCCGTCACATCGGCGGCCACGGCCGCAACTTCACCGGCATATTCATGCCCCGGAATGACCGGAAAGGCGCCGTCGCCGTAACGCGCGTGGAGAACGTCGATATCGGTGTGGCAAAGCCCCGAAGCCTTGACCCGCACGAGCGCGTGGCCAGGCGGCAGATCGGCAACGGGAACTTCCGCCAGAACGGCCTGTCCCTTCTCGACGAATTGAATGGCATGCATGGTCATCTCCGGCTTTTCAGCTCATCCAGTTGCCGCCGTCGACATTATATGTCTGGGCGAGAATATAGTCGCTGTCGGAAGAGGCGAGGAAAACCGCGAGACCCTTGATGTCATCGGGCGTCGCAAAACGGCCGATCGGCACGGATTTCGCCACCGCCGCCTTCTTCTCACCCGGCTTCAGGCCTTCCCATTTGGCGAATTCCGCATCGACCACTTCCCAATGCTCGCCATCCACCACGCCCGGTGCAATGGCGTTGACATTGATGCCGTGCTTGACGAGCGCGAGCGCCGCCGACTGCGTGGCGGAAATGATCGCCGCCTTGGAAGCGCAATAAAGCGTGACGAGCGCTTCGCCGCGACGGCCGGCCTGGCTTGCCATATTGATGATCTTGCCACCGCGCGCCCGCTCGATCATCACATTGGAAACCGCCTTCATCATGAACAGCGGTCCCTTGAGATTGATGTCGAAGACCCGCTCATAACTCTGTTCGGTAATGCCATTGATCGGCGCCATGTCGAAGATCGCGGCATTGTTGACGAGAATGTCGATGCCGCCAAATTCCTCATCCACCGCCTTTACAACGGCGTCGATCTCGGAAAGATCGGTCACATCCAGCTTCACAGCCTTGACAGAAGGGCCGATGGCGGCGGCAGACGCCGTCGCGCGGGCGATATCGATATCGGCGATGATGACCTTTGCACCCTCATCGGCAAAAGCCTGCGCAAAACCAAGGCCGATGCCGCGGGCGGCGCCGGTAATCAGCGCGACCTTGTTGTTCAATCTCATGTCGATCTCCATGATGCATGGCGGGTAATCTGGCCATGCTCTTTTGTTGTTCGATGCTTTTCCTCACTCCCCTCATTCCTGCTTGTTGCAGGAATGCAGCCGACGCGGCTCTCACGCGGCAAGAGAGTTCTTCCAAACCAAGGACTTGGGCTGGCTAGATTCCTGTGACAAGCACAGGAATGAGGAGACGGGTGCGAAAGCCCCACCCATGCCGCCCGCCGCCAAAGTGACGAACGGGCGGCACGCCGGGAGGGCGCGGCTACTTGATGTAGCCCGCGCGGGTCATGTCACGCTCGACCTGTTTCTGTGCGCCTTCGAGCGCCGCATCGACGGTCTGCTGGCCGGAAAGGGCTGCCGCGATCTGCTGGCCGACAATCGTGCCGATAGACTGGAACTCCGGTATGGCGACGAACTGCACGCCGGTATAGGGCACCGGATCCTTGGTCGGCTTGGACGGGTCGGCAGACATGATCGCCTTCAGCACCGTATCCGCAAAGGGCGCCGCCTTCTTGTATTCCGGCAGCTCGTAGGTGGATTTGCGCGTGCCCGGCGGCACGGCCACCCAGCCTTCGCTTTCACCGACCGTTTTCACATAGTTCTTCGAGGTCGCCCATTTCACGAAGGACTTGGCGGTTTCGAGCTTCTTCGTGCTGTTGGGGATTGCAAGGTTCCAGGACCACGACCAGCTCGAACCGTTCGGCGTTACCTCGACCGGAGCACGCGTAAACGCGGTCTTGTCGGCAACCTGGCTCTGCTTGGGGTCATAAACGCGGCCTGCTGCAGAGGTGGCGTCGATCCACATGGCGCAACGGCCGGAGGAAAACAGAGTCTGGTTCTCGTTGAAGCCATTGGCGGCCGCACCGGGCGGGCCGTAGGAGGTCATCAGCGCCACATAGTCAGAGATCGCCTTTTTCCACGGCTCGCTCGTCAGCTGCGGTTTCCAGTCCATGTCGAACCAGCGGCCGCCATAGGTGTTGATCATGGTGCCGAGGAAGGCCATGTTTTCACCCCAGCCCGGCTTGCCGCGCAGGCATATGCCATATTGCTGTTTCGACTTGTCGGTCAGCTTGGCAGCGAAATCCTTGATCTGGTCGTAGGTCGGATTATCCGGCATCTTCAGGCCGGCTGCATCGAACAGATCCTTGCGGTAAAGCGTGAACGAGCTTTCGGTGTAGAACGGCACCGCGTAAAGCTTGCCGTCGACAGTCAGGCCCTTTTTGATCGGATCGAGCAGATCGGCGTAATCGTAATCGTCGCCGAGATCGTCGACCGACGCCAGCCAGCCCTGCTTGCCCCAGATCGGCGCTTCGTAACCGCCAATGGTCATGATGTCGAACTGGCCGCCATTGGTGGCGATATCGGTGGTGACGCGTTCGCGCAGAACATTCTCTTCCAGCACGATCCAGTTGATCTTGTTGCCCGTCTCCTTCTCCCAGGCGCTGGAAAGCTTCTGCATGATGATCATGTCGCCGTTATTGACGGTGGCGATGTTGATTTCCTCTGCCTGCGCCAGACCGGCGAAAAGGCCGATGCCAACCACGGACGATGACAGAATTCCAGTTAATTTGCTCATGAGACCCGCTCCTCCTTTACGGATGTCCACGCATAACAATACATGCGTAAATTTTTTATCTCGCAAAGTACGCTCTCTTGTCAACGTCCGAAAATAAATCGGAGCATGGAGACATCGTCGCCCGCACCAGTAACCCACTGTTTTAAAGCGGATAATATCATAAAAAATTATTTCCAAAGGCGTTCCTCTTGCTGCGATGCAACAAAATTTTCGTCATATCATATATTGACGCGCGTAAATTTTTGAATGATATCCGAAAACCAGAAGCCCTCGGGACGGCGGGATTACCTCCGCCAAAAGGACGGGAGCCGAATGCATATGGAGGAGACGATGAGGCAGACATCCGCACTGGCGCCGCACACGAATGGCCCGACCATCACGGCCGGCGAAATCCTCGTGGAGATCATGGCGACGACGGTGGGAAGCGGCTTTCTCGAGCCACAAACGCTGATCGGCCCCTTCCCGAGCGGCGCGCCGGCCATCTTCATCGATCAGGTGGCGCGCTGCGGCGGAGCCGCCGGCATCATTGCGGCGGTGGGTGACGACGATTTCGGCCGTCTCAATGTCGAGAGGCTGCGCGGCGACGGCGTCGACGTCTCAGCCATCGCCACCATCCCCGACCGGCCGACGGGCAGCGCCTTCGTGCGTTACCGGGAAAACGGCGCAAGGGACTTCGTTTTCAACATCGCCCATTCGGCGGCCAGCGAAACGCATATGACGGCTGAAGCGCAGGCTCTCATCGAAAAAGCCGGCCATGTGCATGTCATGGGATCGGCCTTCGCGATTGCCGGCATTGGCGAAATCATTCTCGAAGCCATCAGACGCGTCAAGGCGCGCGGCGGCTCGGTCTCCTTCGATCCCAACATCCGCAAGGAACTGGCGCAGGGCGATGCCGGCCGCAGACTGATCGACGATCTGCTTGGTGTTACCGATCTTCTCCTGCCCTCCGGTGAGGAGCTTCACGCGGTCTCTGGGCTGAATGACGAGGAGGCGGCGATTGAAAAGCTGCTTGCCTCCGGTATCGGCGAAATCGTGCTGAAGCGCGGCGCGGATGGCGCAAGCCATTTCAGCCGCGCCCATGGGCGCATCGACGTCCCCGGCTTGCGGGTCCGCGAAATCGACCCGACCGGTGCCGGCGACTGTTTCGGTGCGACCTATCTCACCTGCCGCCGCCTCGGCATGCATCCGCAAAAGGCGCTCACCTATGCCAATGCCGCCGGCGCGCACAATGTCACCCGCCGCGGCCCGATGGAAGGCGCCACAAGCCTTTCCGAACTCGACGCCTTTCTAGCCGCGCAACTGTCGGAGGAAATCCTGTGACCCGTATTCTCGAAAATCTCGCCGCCGCGCGCCGCTCCGGCAAGCCCGCCGGCATCACCTCCGTCTGCTCCGCCCATCCCGTGGTTCTGCGCGCCGCAATCCGCCGTGCCGCCGCCGGCAAGACACCGGTGCTGATCGAGGCGACCTGCAATCAGGTCAATCATCTCGGCGGTTATACCGGCATGACGCCACGGGACTTCGTCAGCTTCGTCAACAGTATTGCCGATGAAGAAGGGTTGCCCCGCGAACTGGTGATTTTTGGCGGAGATCATCTCGGCCCCAATCCCTGGCGCAGGGAAACGGCCGAGGAAGCGCTGACAAAAGCTGCCGCCATGGTCGAGGCCTATGTGACGGCGGGTTTTCGCAAGATCCATCTCGATGCCTCGATGGGCTGCGCCGGTGAACCGGCGGCGCTGGACGACGACACGATAGCCAACCGCGCCGCCAAACTTGCGGCCGTCGCCGAAAAGGCCGCCACGGCTGCCGGCCTGCCGAGACCGCTTTATATTCTCGGCACCGAGGTGCCGGTGCCGGGGGGTGCGGACCATGTGCTCGACACCGTCGCACCGACGCAGCCGCAGGCGGCGCGCCAAACCATCGACCTTCACCGCGAAATATTCGCGCGACACGGCCTTTCCGATGCGTTCGAACGGGTCATCGCCTTTGTCGTGCAGCCCGGCGTTGAATTCGGCAGCGACAATGTCGTCGCTTACGACCCGCAAGCGGCCACCGCCTTGAGCGCCGTGCTGGACGCCGAACCGCAACTGGTCTTCGAGGCCCATTCCACCGATTACCAGACGCAGGCCGCCCTCACGACACTGGTATGCGATGGATATCCCATCCTGAAAGTAGGCCCCGGCCTGACCTTCGCCTATCGCGAGGCGCTTTACGCTCTCGACATGATCGCCTCCGAGATGATCGGCGATTATGGTGACCGTCCTTTGGCGCGCACCATGGAGGAGCTGATGCTTTCCTCACCCGGCGACTGGCGCGGACATTACCATGGCGATGACATCACGCTGCGATTGCAGCGCCACTACAGCTACAGCGACCGCATCCGCTATTACTGGACCAGGCCGGAAGCGCTTGCGGCCGTTTCCGCCTTGCATAAGGCGCTGGATGGGAAGACAATTCCCGAACCCCTGCTGCGCCAGTATCTCGGCGAGTTGCCGCTCGCGGCAGTTGCAGGAAAGGATATGGAGGAGGTTCTGGTCGCGGCAGTGGATCAGGTGCTGGCGACCTACCATGCGGCGACGGGCGAAGGCCGCCACTAAGACAATCGTTAAATTGGGATGCCCCGGCAGGAGACGTTGCGGGTATCGGTCAGGGAGGGGAAACTCATGGCAACCCGAAACACGAGCGGATTAGCGCGGGTCATGCTTGCGCCATCGGTGCTGTTGTTGCTGGTGTGGATGATCGTGCCTCTGGCGATGACGCTCTGGTTCTCGTTCCAGAACTACAATCTCCTCAATCCGGCCAATGTCAGCTTCGCTGGTCTGTTCAATTACCAGTATTTCTACACCGACCCGGCCTTCTTCCAGTCGATCTGGAACACGCTGCTGATCGTCGGCGGTGTGCTGCTGATCACGGTCATCGGCGGCATCGCCATTGCGCTTCTGCTCGACAATGACATTTTCGGCCAGGGCATCGTGCGCATCATGATCATCTCGCCCTTCTTCGTCATGCCGCCGGTGGCAGCACTGGTGTGGAAGAACATGATCATGCATCCCGGCTACGGCGTGCTGGCCGATCTGTCGCGCTTCTTCGGTTTCCAGCCGGTCGACTGGTTCGCGCAGTTTCCGCTCTTGTCCATCATCATCATCGTCGCCTGGCAATGGCTGCCGTTCGCGACGCTGATCCTCTTGACCGCCCTGCAGTCGCTCGATGGCGAACAGAAGGAAGCAGCCGAGATGGATGGCGCCAACTTCGTCAACCGCTTCATCTACCTGACGCTGCCGCATCTGTCGCGCGCCATCACCGTCGTCATTCTGATCCAGACGATCTTCCTGCTCGGCGTCTACGCGGAAATCCTCGTCACCACCAATGGCGGCCCCGGTTATGCCTCCACCAACCTCGCCTTCCTCATCTATCGCACCGCACTTCTGGGCTACGACGTCGGCGGCGCTTCGGCCGGCGGCATCATCGCCGTCATCCTCGCCAATATCGTCGCCATCTTCCTGATGCGCGCCGTCGGCAAGAACCTCGACCGGTAAGGGGGAAACATCATGGCCCGCAAGACAACCACTCGTGCGAAGATCGGCTTTTCCATCGCGGCCTGGGCCGTGGCGCTGCTGCTGTTCTTCCCGATCCTCTACGCCTTCCTCACCTCGATCAAGACCGAGCCCGAGGCAATCGCCGGCTTCAGCCTCATTCCGTCCGGCACGCTCGAGAATTACGTGACGGTCCAGACCCAGCGCGATTACTTCAAGCCCTTCATGAACTCGGTGGTGCTGTCGCTCGGCTCGACGATCATCGCGCTGATCATCGCCATTCCCGCCGCCTGGGCCATGGCGTTCTCGCCGACCAAGCGCACCAAGGACATTTTGATGTGGATGCTCTCCACCAAGATGATGCCGGCCGTCGCCGTGCTGGTGCCGATCTATCTGATCTTCCGCAATGCCGGCCTGCTCGATACCCGCATCGGGCTCACCATCATGCTCACCTTCATCAACCTGCCGATCGTCATCTGGATGCTCTACACTTACTTCGCGAAATCCCCGGCGAGATTCTCGAAGCCGCCCGCATGGATGGCGCATCGCTGTGGAACGAGATCGTCCATGTGCTGACCCCGATGGCGGTTCCGGGCATTGCCTCGACGCTGCTCCTCAACGTCATCCTCGCCTGGAACGAATCCTTCTGGACCATCCGGCTGACGACCACCAATGCCGCCCCGCTGACGGCCTTCATCGCCTCCTTCTCAAGCCCACAGGGGCTGTTCTGGGCAAAACTCTCGGCCGCCTCGATGATGGCGATCGCCCCCATTCTCGTCATCGGCTGGTTCTCGCAGAAACAACTCGTGCGTGGCCTGACCTTTGGCGCCGTGAAATAAGGAACGACAAACATGGGCAGCATTTCCCTTCAGAACGTGTCCAAGCTCTTCGGTGAGGCGAAAGTCATCCCGTCGATCGATCTCGATATCAACGACGGCGAGTTCGTCGTCTTCGTCGGTCCCTCCGGCTGCGGCAAGTCCACGCTGCTGCGCCTCATCGCCGGTCTGGAAGATGTTTCCGGCGGCAAGATCGTCATCGACGGCAAGGATGTCACCGAAAAGGCGCCGGCCGAGCGCGGCCTTGCCATGGTGTTCCAGTCCTATGCGCTTTATCCGCATATGAGTGTCAGGAACAACATCGCCTTCCCGCTGAAGATGGCCAAGCTCGACAAGGCGATCATCGATAAGAAGGTCGAAGACGCGGCCCGGGTGCTGAACCTTACCGATTATCTCGAGCGCCGGCCCTCGCAGCTGTCGGGCGGCCAGCGCCAGCGTGTCGCCATCGGCCGCGCCATCGTGCGCGAACCTTCCGCCTTCCTGTTCGACGAGCCGCTTTCCAACCTCGATGCGGCGCTGCGCGGCACCATGCGGCTGGAAATCTCCGAGCTGCACAACACGCTGAAGACAACGATGATCTACGTCACCCACGACCAGGTGGAAGCCATGACCATGGCCGACAAGATCGTCGTGCTCAACCGCGGCAATATCGAGCAGGTCGGCTCGCCGATGGAGCTTTACCGCTCCCCCGCCAACCTCTTCGTCGCCGGCTTCATCGGCTCGCCGCGCATGAACCTGGTGACCGGCGATTATGCCCGCCAAAAGGGAGCCACCACCGCCGGTGTGCGGCCGGAGCATCTGGTGCTGTCGAAGGAACGCGGGCTGTGGCAGGGCAAGGTGACCGTCGCCGAACATCTCGGATCGGATACCTTCCTGCATCTCGAGGTGAACGGCATCGGGCCGATTACTGCGCGCACGGACGGCGAGTTCGAGTGCAAACACGGCGATACCGTCTTCATCACGCCCGATGACACCAAGATCCACAGGTTCGATGAAAAGGGTAAGGCGATATCGGCCTGAGCCTCACGCCTCTCCTATTCTGACGCCATTCCTGTCGAAGACATGCAGCTTTTCCTGCGGGAAATCGACCCGCAGGGACTTGCCCGGCTGCAACAATGCCCGGTCTGAAGAAAACAGCTTGAACGGCAATCCATGCACGGTGAGGTGCAGGATAACGCCGAGGCCGGTCGGCTCGACCAGATCGACCGTCGCTTCCACACCGCCTTCAACCGGCGCGACGGTCACATGTTCCGGGCGGATACCGAGCGTGACCGGTTCGCCATCGGCCAGCTTCACATCGCGGCCAAGCGCCAGACGCGTGCCGTCACCCAGCACGACGAAACTGCCGCCATTCTCCTGCACGAGCCGTCCTTCGAGGAAATTCATGCCGGGCGAACCGATGAAGCCAGCGACGAAAAGATTGGCGGGACGATCATAAAGATCGAGTGGCGCGCCGATCTGCTGCACATGGCCGGCATTCATAGCGACGATACGTGAGGCAAGCGTCATCGCCTCGATCTGGTCATGGGTGACGTAAATCGAGGTGGCGCCGAGATCGGCATGCATGCGCTTGATTTCGGCGCGCATCTGTTCGCGCAGCCGGGCATCGAGGTTGGACAGCGGCTCGTCAAACAGGAAGGCCTTCGGCTGGCGCACGATGGCGCGGCCCATGGCGACGCGCTGGCGCTGGCCGCCGGAGAGCGCCTTCGGGCGGCGGGCGAGATAGGGATCGAGGCCGAGCTTGGCGGAAGCGCCGGCCACCGCCGCCGCGACGGTTTCTTTCGGGCTGCGGCGCAGGCGCAGGCTATAGCTCATATTGTCGGCGACGCTCATATGCGGATAGAGCGCATAGGACTGGAAGACCATGGCGATATCGCGATCCTTCGCCCGACGATCATTGACGCGTTCGCCGTCGATTGACAGGTCGCCGGACGTTATCTCTTCAAGCCCGGCGATCATTCGCAGCAGCGTCGATTTTCCGCAGCCGGAGGGACCGACGAGGACGATGAACTCGCCATCCCTGATATCAAGATCGACGCCATGCAGCACGGCGAGGTCGCCATAGGTCTTGCCGACATTCTTCAACTCGATGGAAGCCATTGGATTATCCTTTCACCGCGCCGGCCGTCAGGCCCTGCACGAGATAACGTTGAATGAGCAGGAAGAAGAGGCAGGCCGGAATGAGCGCCAGAACGCCCGCCGCCATCATCTGCCCGAAATCGACGGAGAATTTCGAAACGAAGGTCAGAAGCCCGACCGGGAAAGTGGCGCTCTGGTTGCCGGAAATCAGCATAAGCGCAAACAGAAGCTCGCTCCACGCGGCGGTGAAAACGAAACCAAGTGTCGCGGCTATGCCCGGCAGCGTCAGCGGCAGGATGATCTGGCGGAAGGCTGTAAAACGGCTCGCCCCATCGATCATCGCCGCCTCTTCCAGATCCTTCGGAATACCATCGAAGAACGACTGCATGAGGAAGGTGGCGAAGGGGACGTTGAAGGCGGTGTAGACGATGACGAGGCCAGTCAAACTATTGGTGAGGCCGAGGGGCGAGAGCATCTTGAAGATCGGCGCGACCAGCATGACCAGCGGAAACATCTGGGTGATCAGCATTAGCGCCACAATCCAGTATTTGCCCTTGAAACGGAAGCGTGACAGCGCGTAACCCGACAGCGAGGAGAGTATCGTTACGGCAATTGCCGTGGAGCCCGCGACGATGACGCTGTTCTTAAAAAACGTCGGGAAGGCACTGTTTTCTATTACGAAACGATAATGATCCCATGTCGCCCGCGATGGCCACATCCTCACACCTTCGCTATAGAGCAGATCATTCGGCGTCACGGACACCTTGAGGAGCCAGAACAGTGGGAACAGTGCAAAGGCGATATAGGCAAGGATCGCCAGACGATGGGCAAGGGTGAGAAATATCCTTGAGGTCATCGGTCAGTCCTTCTCGATCAGACGCTGGCGCAGCAGCACGATCAGCATGGAATAGGCAAGCAGCAGCACCAGCAGCACCAGCGCGATGGCCGAGGCATAACCGAAATCCAGCCGCCTGAAGGCCTGGGTGAAGATGTAGCTGGCGACGATCTGCGTGCGGTCGGCCGGCCCGCCATTGGTCATGACGATGATGAGATCGGCGAAATTGGCGATCCAGACGGTGCGCAACAGGATGGTGATGGCGATGGTGGGCGCCAGAAACGGCAGGGTGATGGAGGTGAAGCGCTGCAGCGGGTTTGCCCCGTCAATTTCCGCCGCCTCATAAAGATCGCGCGGGATGGCCTGAAGTGCCGCAAGCAAAGTGATGGCGAAGAAGGGAATGCCCCACCAGACATTGGCGATGATCGGCCCCCACATGGCAAGCTGCGGATCGGCGAGGATATTGTTGGGTGCGGATAACAGCCCGACCGAGACCATCCAGTGCGGCAGCGGCCCGATGACCGGATTGAACAGCCACGCCCAGTTGAGACCGGCAAGGAAAGTCGGCACGGCCCATGGCAGGAATACCAGCGCCTGCGCCAGCCCCCTGCCCGCAAAGGGTTTATCGAGCAGCAGCGCCAGAATGAGGCCGAAGAAGAATTGCAGGAACACGGAAGCGCCGGTCCACCACAACGTATTTTTCAGCGCCCGGTAAAAGGCCGCATCCTGCGAGAGCGTCTCCAGATGTTTGAGGCCAACGAAACCGCCGGAAAACGGATTGAGCAGCTGCACATCGCGAAATGCATAGGAGAGGCCAAGCACCAGCGGCACCAGCATGACGGCGACAATGAGCACCAGCACGGGCGCGCTGTAAAGCCACGGTTCGGCCCAATCGGCAAACCGCCGCATCGCGGGCTTGCCAGCCGGTTTGCGCGCAGCCACCGGCCCGGCGCCATGGGCATAGGACATTGTATCGCTCCCTGATCGGACGACGGAACGGACGGGTTTTCCAGCCTCTCGGCTTACCGATCCAAAAAATTTCTATGAAAAGGCCTGTCGCAGCGAAGGCCGGCAAGACCGCCGCACGGGCATGTGCGCCCGCACGGCCGATCAATGTCGTTACTTCGAGGCCAGGAACTTCTGCTGCGCCTTGGTCATGTAATCAGCCCATTGCTTGGCAAGGTCTTCCGGCGTGATATCGCCGAGAAGCGCTTCCTGCGACGTCTTGATCACAAGCGAATCCTTGAAGAAAGCGAATTCCTCAAGATAGGTCGGCATCGTCGTCGGCACGGCGTTCTTGTCGGCCAGCTCGTCGAACCAGCCCTTGAACTGCTCGCTGGCATAGAAGGGGTCCTTCTCCGCCGACTTGTGCACCGGCAGCGCACCGGTCTTCTTATTCCACTCGATATTGCCTTCCGGCCCTTCAAGCGTCTCGATCAGCTTCCAGGAAAGGTCCTTGTTTTCGGATTTCGACATCATCGACCAGCCAGCAAAACCGATCGTCGGGAAGGTCTTGCCGTCAGGTCCCTTCGGCATGGTCATGACGCCGAAATCTTCCGGCTTCATGCGCTGGGCAATGGCGATCAGCGCATCCGGGTCCTGATCGAGGAAAGCGCAGGTGCCGGAATAGAAGCCGGCAACGATTTCGTTGAAGCCCCAGTTGACGCTGTCCTTCGGCGCCAGTCCGTTCTTGTAGAGATCGATCACATAGGTCAGGCCCTTCACCCAGCCGGGGCTGTCGAAGGTGGAGGTGCCATCCTTGGTGAAGAACTCGTTCGAACCGGCCATGGATGCGCCGAACATGACCCAGCCGTTGAGGCCGCCCGGGCCGCCGCGAAGGCAATAGCCATATTTGCCGGGAAGGGCCGCGACCTTCTTCGAGGCGTCGGCGAATTCGTCGAGCGTCTTCGGCGGCTCCTTCACGCCTGCCTGTTCCAGCAGTTTCTTATTGTAGAACATGGCGCGGAGATAGAAGCCGTAGGGCAGCATATAGGCCGTGTTCTTTACGTCGCGACCGAGTTCGAGCGTGCGCTCGCTGAGCCCTGCCGTGTGTTCCCATTTGGCGAGGTAGGGCTCAAGGCTTTCGAGCATGCCGTTATTGGCGTAGAGCGACAGCCAGGTATCAGGCATTTCCATCACATCGGGAATATCGCCCGCAGAGACCATGGTGGCGAATTTCTGGAAAGCCTCGCTCCATGGAAGCGAGATGATTTCAACCTTGGTGCCGGGATTGGCCGCTTCGAATTTCGAAACGATGCCTTTCAGCGTTTCGGTGCGTTCCGGGCTGGTGATGACTTCCACCAGCTTCAAGGTCGTGTCCGCCAGCGCCGTTCCGGTCATCAGGGCGGTGAAGATTGCTGCTGTTACCAGTTTTTTCATGTCGTTCTCCCCTTTTTTGTCGTCAGTTTAAAAATGCGTCAGGCGGCGGTAGCCGCCTTGATCGCGGGTTCGAGATCGTTCCAGAGGGCTTCCGTGCCCTCCAGCCCGACATGCAGGCGCACCGAACGCGCGCTGATGCCGAAGGTGTGGGCGGAGTTTGGCTGCGCCTTCTGTTCAAGCACCACTTCGCCGGGGACGATCAGGCTTTCATGCCCGCCCCAGGAAACACCCAGTTTGAAAAGCTTCAGCCGGTCGGCAAAAGCGCGCACATCCACGCCTTCCTTGAAGATGAAGGAAAACAGGCCCGACGTGCCGTTGAGACCCGGCGGCAGGCGGTTCGCCAGCCCGGGATGGCAGACGGTTTCCACGACATCGAGCGCGTGAAGACGCGTTGCGATATCCAAAGCCGAGGCCTGATGCGCCTTCATGCGCAGTGGCAGGGTGCGTAAGCCACGGATGAGCAGCCAGGCATCGAAAGGCGACATCTTACCGCCGAGATAGGGATAGGTTTCCGCACGGATGCGGTCGATCATCGCCTTCGAACCGGCAACCACGCCGGAAACCACGTCGCTGTGGCCGCCGAGATATTTCGATGCCGAATGCACGACGAGATCGACGCCGAGCGAGATCGGCTGCTGGAAGACCGGGCTTGCCCAGGAATTGTCGATGACGGTGACGGCGCCGTGCCGCTTGGCAATGGCCGCCAGCGCGCCGACATCATGCGCCTCCATCACCCAGCTCGTCGGGCTTTCCATGTAAAACAGCTTCGCGCCCGGCATCGCCTTTTCAATCGCCGCCTCGTCGCGGCCGTCGACATAGACCACCTCGATATTCATGCGCTGCATGAAGGTGCCGAACAGGCGGAACGCATCGGGATAGACATGGCGCACCGCGACGATCCGGTCGCCCGGCGAAACGAAGGAGAGCACGGTGGAGGAAATGGCCGACATGCCGCTTGCAAAACCGAGCGCATCTTCCGCCCCTTCCAGCTTCGCCAGCATCTCCTCAAACAGCCGCACGGTGGGGTTCAGCCCGCGCGTATAGACCGGCCGCACCTTTTCGCCGCGATAGGTGGAGACCATCTCGTCATAGCTGGAAAAGGTGAAAAGCGAAGTCTGCACGATGGGCGGCACCACGGCCTCAAAGGCGTGGGCCTCGTCATGCGCAACGATAAATGAGGCGGGATCGAAGAGATCGTTGCCATGGTTCATTTCGACATGTCCTTGATATCTTCCTCGACGACAGCGAGGATTTTCAGTGTTTCTTCCCGCGCCGTCTCCGCATCCCCGGCGGCGATCGCGTTGAACAGCGTGCGGTGAAAGGGAAAGGAGCGGCTGGCGAAATCCGGCCGGTCAAAGGGTTTCGACCAGAAGCGTTCGAAACCTTCACGCATCTGCTCCAATAGCTGCTTGAACAGCGAATTATGCGTGGCGTCATAGATAGAGAGGTGAAAGGCGAGGTCCGCCTTGCCAGAGGTTCCCTCGGCCAGATGCACCCGCTCCATCTCATCGAGCCGCGCTTCCATGGTGGCGATATCCTCGGGCGTGCGACGGCGCGCGGCGGCCATGGAGGCCTCGACCTCGATGCCGCGCCGTACTTCCAGCGTCATCAGCAGCGCATCGCGCAGGCTTTCGGCATCGATGGAAATCGGCATATGCACGGTGGCAGCGGAAATCGGCTTCAGCAGATAATTGCCGCTGCCCTTGCGGCTGTCGATAACGCCGAGCGCCTGAAACTTGCGAATGACTTCACGGATGGTGGAGCGGCCGACACCCAGCGCCGCCATCAGCTCCCGCTCCGCCGGCAGCCGGTCTCCAGCCTTCAGCCCTGCCCGCTCCACATAGTCGGAAAGCGCGGCCTCGACCTGGCGCACGCGGTCGCTTGGCGGAATCGGCTGCATGAGTTCCCGGCTGGACCTGTCCAAGACGCACCCTCTAAATTGGTCTGACATCTTACCATTTCAAACGGGATGTCGATTGTCAACCGGCAGGCGGCCGTGCGTGCACACCATTCGGTTGGAGTGGCGAAAGAGTACCGTCGCAAGCTAGATACGGGAAAAGGTCAAGACGGGATGGCTGAAGTGAAGAGGTTAAAGCGCCGAATCACGACGACTGATGGCTGCCGGCTAAATCACCGTCGCATGGGAAACGCCACGCGCCAAAGCATCGGCATACTCGTTGCCGACGGTGCCGGAATGCCCTTTGCACCATTCTACAACCACGTGGGGATGCCGCTCCAGCAGGCTGTCGAGCTGCTGCCAGATGTTCCTGTCGGGGATTGGTCTTCGGCGGGTACGCTGATTAGGCGTAATCCGCTTCCAGCCATTGTTGCGCCAGATCGCCCTATATCGGTGGCAGCCTTCGATGACATGAACGGCATCCGTCCAGAGCGTGACTGCCCGCGTTGGCGCCTCGGCGGCGATCCAGGATAGTGCGTTGAGAACAGCGAGGACCTCGAACGTATTGTTCGATATGCCGACAGTCCTGCCTGAAGCGGAATGGACTTGGTGACCCGCTTCATGAACCACGAACGCCCATCCTCCGGATTTGGAAGCATCGTCGAAGGAGCCGTCGGTGAAGATGTGAAGCGCATCGGACATGAAGAGGCTTTTTAGCACCAATATGGAAATCGCTAAAGGAAGAGTTCCAGGGCCATTGCACGAACACAAAAGCAGAGAGGGCGGCACAAGCCACCCTCCCCGAACTCACAGCGATATGGTCCAACTTACTGGCCGAGCACGGCCGCCGTGATCGTCTCGATATTGTGGTTGATCATGTCGATATAGGTCGCAGCCGGGCCGTCGGCAGTCGAAAGCGCGTCGGAATAGAGCGTGCCGCCAACCTTCAGGCCGGTTTCGCTGGCGATCTGGTCGATCAGCCGCTTGTCGGTGATGTTTTCGACGAAGATCGCCGAGGCCTTGTCGTGCTTCACCTGATCCACCAGCTTGGCGACATCGGCGGCCGAGGCTTCGGATTCCGTCGATACGCCTTCAGGTGCGAGGAAATTCAGGCCATAGGCATGCTCGAAATAACCGAAGGCGTCATGCGAGGTGATGATGACGCGCTTTTCCGGCGGGATGGCGGCGATCTCGGTCTTCACCTTCTCGTTCAGAGCGGCAAGCTTGGCGATATAGGCATCCGAATTGGCGGCGTAGGTCGCGCAACCGGCCTTGTCGACCTCGCAAAAGGCGCCGGCAATGTTCTTCACGTAGATTTCGGCGTTCTTGATCGACTGCCAGGCATGCGGGTCGAACTCGCCGTGATGGTGATGTCCCTCATGGCCGTGGTCGTGATCATGGGCCTCAGCGGTCTCATGGCTGTGGCCGGCTTCCTCTGCCTTGTGGTCGTGACCTTCCTCTTCCTCGGCTTCCGGATGGGCGTGACCGGCCGGCTCTTCGGAAAGCTTGAGCGGCTCAACACCCTTGGTCAGTTCCACCACCGGCGCCTTGGTGCCGCTGGTGTCGATCAGCCGCTTCAGGAAGCCTTCGAATTCCAGACCGTTGACCAGCACCACATCCGCCTTGCTGACGGCGACGGCATCGGCCGGACGGGGTTCATAGACATGGGCATCGCCATCCGGCCCGACCAGCGCGGTGATTTCGACGCGGTCGCCGCCGACGTTCTTCGCGAAATCGGCGATGATCGAGAAACTGGCAACGACCTTGAGTTCGGCGGCGGACGCCTGCGCCATCAGAACCGGGGAGAGGGAAAGAAGGCTGGCGCAGGTGGCCAGACGGACGGTTTTGAACATGAAGGTTCTCCTTTTTCGAACGCTGTTTTCAGGCCGTCCTGTGACGGCCGGAACCGAGAAGATCGCTGAGCACGCCGCGCGTGCCGATGAGGATGGAGAGCGCATAAATGACGCCCGCGGAAAGGATGATCGCCGGGCCGGATGGCAGCGACGCGTGATAGGACAGAAGCAGGCCGGCAAAGCAGGACGCCATGCCGATGCCGATGGAAATGAAGCACATGGGCGCGACACGGTTGGACCAGAAGCGACTGGCGGCGGCGGGCAGCATCATCAGCCCGACCGAGAGCAGCGTTCCCAGCGCCTGAAAGCCGCCGACCAGATTGAGCACGACAATGGCAAGGAAGAGGAAATGCACCGGGCTGCCCCAATTGCTGACCGAGCGCAGAAACAGGGGGTCGAGGCATTCCGCCAGCAGCGCCCGCCAGAAGGTTATCATCACCACCAGCGTCACGATGCAGATGCCGCCGATCAGGCCAAGCGCCTCATTGTTCAGCGCCAGCACCGTGCCGAACAGCACATGCATGAGATCGACGCTGGAACCGCGCCACGAGACGAGCAGCACGCCGAGCGCCAGCGAAATGAGATAAAAGGCGGCAAGCGAGGCGTCTTCCTTCTGGATGGTGAAGCGTGACACAGCGCCTGCACCCAGCGCGACCAGAAGGCCGACGGCCAGCCCGCCGATGGTCATGGGCAGGATTTCCAGCCCGTAGAACAGAAATCCGACCGCCGCTCCCGGCAGGATGGCGTGGGACATGGCGTCGCCCGTCAGGCTCATGCGGCGCAGCATCAGAAACACACCGACCGGGCCGCAGCTGATGGCAAGGATCAGCGCACCGGCAAGCGCACGCTGCATGAAGACATATTGGACGAAGGGTTGGATGAAGATATCAGCCATGGACATTCGAATTCGCGTGGGAGTGGGCATGGGAATGGGCGGATGCCGCCTGCGGACTTGCCCCGACGATCTGCAGCGAAGGCGCCTCGGCCGGCTCGCACCAGGGCGCATTCTCCTCCCACGCCTCGTGGAAATGCCGCGCCTGTCGGATGTTTTCCGCCTTCAGGATATCGGCCGTCGGACCCAGCCCGACGAGCTTTCGGGCAAGGAACAGGGTCTCCGGAAAATGCTGCCGCACGAGCTGGAAATCATGAAGGACGACCAGAACCGTGCGCCCCTCCGCCACCCATGATTTGATGAGGACCATAAGGTCGGAAACGGTGCGCTCGTCGACGGCGTTGAAGGGTTCGTCGAGCAGGATCAGCTGCGCATCCTGCAACATGGCGCGGGCAAACAGGGCGCGCTGCATCTGGCCGCCGGACAGCGAGTCGATATTGCGCTTTTCAAAACCGGAAAGCCCGACCGCCTCCATCACGCGGCCCATCGCCGCCCGGTCTTCGGGACGGTGGCGGCCAAGCAGGCCGCGTTTCGGCCAGAGACCAAGCGCCACCAGATCCCGCACCTGCGCCGGAAAGGAGCGGTCGAGTTCCGATTGCTGCGGCAGATAAGCGACGGACAGATCTGGGCTTACCCGGCATTCGCCGCCGAGCGGCTTCAAAATGCCGGCAATGCCTTTCATCAGCGTCGATTTTCCCGAGCCATTGGCGCCGACCACCGCAGTGAGCGAGCCTTTGGCGATATCGCCATTCAGATGATGCACGGCCGCGCGGCCGGCATATCCAAGCGTCAGGTTTTTGAAGGCGAGGCACGGATCGCTCATCGATCCCTCCGGGGCAGGATGTCATTCGATGGCCCTTGATATGTAATGTTATTACATTCGTCAAACGAATATGTAATGAAATAACATTAACTATCGGAAAGATACGTTGCTCTTCGCGTAAGCCACAGCCCCCACATTGCGGAACGCTTTTTTTCTGTCGCCCGTTGACAGACGGCCAATATGTAATGTTATTACGTTACAAAACTAAGACGGGGCAGCATCGAACCCGTCATTTCCAGATCGTGTCCGTGGCCGCCATGAGGTCGACGCGAGCGTTGCCAAAGAACGAGGTCCATATGTCGCAAAAACTTCCCGTCACCGTACTTTCCGGCTTTCTCGGCGCCGGCAAGACGACGCTTCTCAACCATATTCTCGCCAATCGCGATGGTCTGCGCGTGGCGTTGATCGTCAATGACATGAGCGAGATCAATATTGACGCCGCACTGGTGCGCGATGGCGGCGCCAACCTCTCCCGCACGGAGGAGCAATTGGTGGAAATGACCAATGGCTGCATCTGTTGCACGCTGCGCGACGACCTCCTGACGGAGGTGCGGGCGCTGGCCGAACAGGGCCGTTTCGATTACCTTCTGATCGAATCCACCGGCATCGCCGAGCCGCTTCCGGTCGCGGCGACCTTCGATTTTCGCGATGAAAACGGCCGCAGCCTTTCCGATGTTGCGCGTCTCGACACCATGGTGACGGTGGTGGATGCCGCCAATCTTCTCAACGATTACGGCTCGTCCGATTTTCTCGCCGACCGGGGCGAAACGGCGGGCGATGGCGACAACCGCACCATCGTCGACCTTCTGGTGGAGCAGATCGAATTCGCCGATGTCGTCGTCCTCAACAAGATCGGCACCGCGACGCCGGAGGAGCGGGACGCCGCCCGCAAGATCATCGTCGGGCTGAACCCGGATGCGAAGCTCATCGAGGCCGATTTCGGCAAGGTGGCGCTGAAGGAGGTTCTCGGCACCGGCCGTTTCGATTTCGCCAGGGCCGAAGAACACACCCTGTGGTTCAAGGAATTGCACGGCTTCAAGGACCACATTCCCGAAACCGAGGAATATGGCATCCGCTCCTTCGTTTACCGCGCCCAGAAACCCTTCGACCCCGTGCTGTTCCAGCGTTTCATCGACCGCGCCTGGCCCGGCGTGGTGCGCGCCAAGGGCTTCTTCTGGCTGGCGACGCGTCCGCGTTATGTCGGCGAGATCAGCCAGGCCGGCGCGTTGGTGCGCACCGGCAAGATGGGCCTGTGGTGGTCCGCCGTGCCGAAGGAGCAATGGCCGCGCGAAAAGCAGTTCCTCGATATGATGAAGCCCTATCTCGATCCGGTCTTCGGCGACCGCCGACAGGAAATCGTCTTCATCGGCTCCGACCCGATGAACGAGGCGCGCATCCGCGCGCAGCTCGACGCCTGCCTGATCGATACCGAGGCATTCACACCGGATGCATGGCGGCACCTACCAGATCCTTTCGCAAGCTGGGACAGGCAGGCGGCTTGATCGATAGCTACCGATGCGAAGCATCTGTAAGCCGTCACCCCGGACTAGGTCCGGGGTCCAGCGCGATCAAGTACCTGATCGCGAGAGACTCTTTTCACGGCGCAGACGCGCCGTGGCTGGATGCCGGATCCAGTCCGGCATGACGGAGGAGAGGCTTTATAGAAAATTCAGCGTCACCAGCGCCAGAACGAGATAACGCCCGACCTTGGCGATGGTGACCAGCAGCAGGAAGACCGGCAGCGGTTCCTTCATGATGCCGGCGGCGACCGTCAGCGGATCGCCGATCAGCGGCGCCCAGCTGATGAGCAGGGACCATTTGCCGTAACGACGATACCAGTTCTGGGCGCGCTCCAGCGCCGCCTCCCCGACCGGAAACCAGCGTTCATGCCGAAAACGCTCGATACCGCGGCCAAGCAGCCAGTTCGCAAAGGAACCGGCGACATTGCCGGCGCTGGCCACGGCGACCAGCAGCCAGACGGGCTGTGATTTCAGAACAATGAGGCCGGCTAGTGCGGCCTCCGACTGCATGGGCAGAATGGTCGCCGCGATAAACGCCGTCAGGAACAAACCCGCATATACCGCCAGATCGGCCATCGCCCGCCCTTCATCATCCGTGAATCCTGTCGCTGCCCCTGAAGTGGCGGATGAGGGCGTCAGCGGTCAAGCGCATCTTGAGCCTGAAAACGGGTTCTCAAGCCGAATTCGCAGCGATGGCGTGCACGATATCGTCATGATCCACCGCGAGAAGCGGCTTGTGGATGGATAGTTGCCGGCTTGTACCGGAAGCCGCCAGGATGACGATCACCGTTTCGCGCGGCGGGCAATCCGGCAGGGCGCAGGAAAGCTCACTGACGGTGATAATGTCTTCGGGGCGGAGATGCAGCAGATCGCGGGACCATTGCTTCAGAAGTCGGGCCCGCGAGACGATTGCCGAGCCGCTGCGCGCAAGCGGATTGTTCATGCCCTGCCCTTTCGCCCCGCCTGCGAGGCCAATGTCTCGAAGAGAGCGCGGATCGGCTGCTGCGGCATGTCCATGCCGATCAGCACGATGCGCGTGGAACGATTGCCATCCGGCCAGCGCTCCAGGCGGGTCAATGGATAAAGCCGGTGCTGCACCGCATGGGCGACAACCGGCCGCTCCGGATCATCCGTCGCGCCGAAAATTCCCTTGAGCCGCAGCAGGCCGGAATGCACATTGCTGGTGACGAGTTCCAGAAACGTGACGATCGCCTGCGGATCGAAAGCGCCTTCAAAGGTCAGATCGAAAGCCTCGATCCCGACACCATGGCGGTTGATATCGTGCTGGTGGGCGGCATGAAGGCTCAGCCTGTCGGCCGCAAGCCACCCCGGCGCATCCTCCGGCTTGCCACTAAGCGAATAATCCGAGGCTGCAAACAATGACATCAGATCGAAATCGACGGCATTACGGTCATGAAACGAGGCCGCAGGATTGAGATCGGCGAGGCTATCCCGGTCCACGGCAGCGGCATCGGCAAGATCGGTTTTCGTCAGAACGATATGGTCGGCAAAGGCAAGCTGTTTCCAGCCTTCGATAAAGCTGTCGAGCATCGCCGGGCCGGCGACAACGTCGAAAGCCGTGACCACGCCTGAAAGGTGGAAATGCCGGGCCACGATGTGATCGCGCAGGCCAAGCGCCGGCGTGCCGCCGGCGATCAGGCTGTTGATGATCGGCGCGGGATCGGCAAGGCCGGTGGTTTCGATGACGACCCGCGATACTTGCGGCATCATCCCCTCCAGAAAGGCCTGATGCAGCTCGTAAAGCGAGGTGCGGATATCGCTGGTGGCCGTACAGCAGATGCAGCCCGTCGTCGTTCTGAAATATCGTTCAGAACCCGTTCGCACCAGACCGTGATCAATGGGCACCGAGCCGAATTCGTTGACGATGACCGCGGCATCGCGCATGGCCGGCTCAGTCAGAAGCGCGTTCAGCAACGTCGTCTTGCCCGCGCCCAGAAAACCGGTCAGCAGGGTAACCGGCACCGTGCGGACAGGTGGCGCGACGGCCGAATCGTCCCTGGAATCGACCGCTTTCTTCCGCTTCATTCCGAACACATCCGCACCTTCGACATTCATAAATTCGCCGAACCATAATACGTAATGTAATAACATATCAATGGCGATTATTGGATTTCCGGCGGGAGCTGATCCTGCGCCTGTATGCCCCTGAGGGGCGGGCGCATGAAAAAACCATGGAACGAAGGAAATGGAATAATAAATCCGTTTCCTTCACTTTCGTTTTAATCGTTCCACGTTCTCTTGCATTTTCGTTAGAGTTCGCTTTTAATCAGTAATGCTAATACAGAGAAGATCGCCCGCAGCCGGATCGAGGAGGAACCACTGCAATAAGGGGCTGTATCTTTTACTGTTTTCATAATGGGAGGAATGACCTTGAAAAAACTCAGCTACCGCCTCGCCGCGGCATCCGCGCTTTCGTTTTTTGTCACATCGAATGCATATGCAGTAACGGACATTCAATGGTGGCACGCCATGACCGGCGCCAATAACGAGGTCGTGGATACGCTTGCCAAAGAATTCAACGATAGCCAGAAAGAATACAAGATCACGCCCGTCTTCAAGGGCACCTATCCGGAAACGCTGAATGCCGGTATCGCGGCGTTCCGCGCCAAGCAGCCGCCGGCGATCATTCAGGTCTTCGACGCCGGTTCGGGCGTGATGATGGGTGCTGCCGGCGCCATCAAGCCAGTGGCCGACGTGCTGAAGGAAGGCGGCTACACCTTCAACAAGGCCGATTATCTGGCCGGCATCGTGGCCTATTATTCCAAGCCGGACGGCACCATGCTGTCCTTCCCTTACAATTCATCCTCGCCGATCCTCTATTACAACAAGGATGTCTTCCAGAAGGCCGGCCTCGACGCCGCCAACCCGCCGAAGACCTGGCCGGAAGTTTTCGAAGCTGCCAAGAAGATCAAGACCAGCGGTGCCGCGCAGTGCGGTTTCACCTCCACCTGGCTCACCTGGATTCAGACCGAAAACTTCGCCGCCTGGAACAACGTCTCCTATGGCAGCAATGAAAACGGCCTTGGCGGCACAGATGTGAAACTTGCGGTCAATGCGCCGCTCTTCGTCGAGCATTTCCAGGCGATTGCCGATCTCGCCAAGGACGGCACCTTCCGTTATGGCGGCCGCACCTCCGAAGCCAAGCAGCTGTTCATGTCCGGCGAATGCGGCATCCTGACCGAATCCTCTGGCGGCCTTGGCGATATCGTCAAGACGGGCATGAATTACGGCATCGGTCAGCTTCCCTATTATGAGGGCCATGGTCCGCAGAACACCATTCCCGGCGGCGCCAGCCTCTGGGTTTTCGGCGGCAAGAGCGATGCCGAATATAAGGGCGTGGCCGAGTTCTTCCACTTCCTCTCCCAGACCAAGATTCAGGCGCGCCTGCATCAGGTCTCCGGCTATATGCCCGTGACCATCGCGGCCTATGAGGAAACCAAGAAATCCGGTTTCTATGACAAGAACCCCGCCCGTGAAACGCCGCTGCTGCAGATGATGGGCAAGCCGCCGACAGAAAACTCCAAGGGCGTGCGTCTCGTGAACCTGCCGCAGGTGCGCGACATCATGAATGAGGAATTCGAGGCGATGCTGGCCGGCAAGCAGGACGCGAAAGCCGCCCTCGACAAGATCGTAGAGCGCGGCGATGCGGCCATCAAACAGGCTGCCGGCAACTAAACGATCCCCTGCCCCGCCCGCATCCTCAACAGGATGCGGGCGGCATTCCCATCTCATCAGGAGATCGCCGTGCAAAGCGTCGTATTCCCCAACAAGATCCTGCCCTATCTGCTGGTCGCGCCGCAGATCATCCTCACGGTGATCTTTTTCTTCTGGCCGGCAAGCCAGGCGCTCTACCAGTCGACCATGCGCGAGGACGCCTTCGGGCTGAGCAGCAATTTCGTCGGGCTGGCCAATTTTTCCGCCGTGCTCTCGGATGAAAGCTATCTGAACTCGCTGCAGGTCACGGTCATTTTCAGCATCCTGACCGCGCTCGTCTCCATGGGACTGGCGCTGCTTCTGGCGACGGCGGCGGACCGCGTGGTGCGCGGCAAGGGCTTTTACCGCACCATGATGATCATGCCCTATGCCGTCGCCCCTGCGGTAGCCGGCATGTTGTGGCTCTTCATGTTCAACCCTGCCATGGGCACGTTCTCCTACATTCTGCGCCGCAACGGCATCATGTGGGACCCGCTGCTCAACGGCGATCAGGCCATGCTGCTCGTCGTCGCGGCTGCTGCGTGGAAGCAGATAAGTTATAATTTCCTGTTTTTTGTCGCAGGCTTGCAGGCAATTCCTAAATCATTGCTGGAGGCGGCCTCCATTGATGGCGCGCGCGGTTCGCGGCGCTTCTGGACCATCGTTTTCCCGCTGCTTGCGCCGACAACCTTCTTCCTTCTGGTCGTCAACACGGTTTACGCCTTCTTCGATACCTTCGGCATCATCCATGCCGTCACCGGCGGCGGCCCGGCCAAGGCGACGGAAACGCTGGTCTACAAGGTCTATAATGATGGCTTCGTGAACCTCAATCTCGGCTCTTCCGCCGCGCAGTCCGTGATCCTGATGGTGATCGTCATCGCGCTCACCGCCTTCCAGTTCCGCTTCGTCGAGAAGCGCGTGCATTACGGCTGAGGATTTCACAATGATTGAAAATCGCCCGGTCGCCCGCGTGATCGCCCATCTGATGCTGGTACTCGGCATCATCATCGTGGCCTTCCCGATCTATTACACCTTCGTCGCCTCCTCCATGACGTCGACGGATATCATCCGCCCGCCCATGTCGCTTTTGCCCGGCGACCATCTTGGCGCCAATTACACCGAGGCCATGGTCGGCGGTGTCGAAAGAGTGGTCGGCGTCAGCCTCGAACGGCTGCTGTTCAACAGCTTCGTCGTGGCGCTCGCCATCGCCATCGGCAAGATCGTCATTTCGTTCCTGTCGGCCTTCGCCATCGTCTTCTTCCGCTTTCCCTTCCGCATGGGCTTCTTCTGGATGATCTTCATCACGCTCATGCTGCCGGTGGAAGTGCGCATCCTGCCCACCTACAAGGTCATCGTCGATCTTGGGCTGATCGACACCTATGCGGGACTGACGCTGCCGCTGATGGCATCTGCGACGGCAACCTTCCTGTTCCGGCAGTTCTTCCTGACTATTCCCGGTGAACTGGTCGAGGCGGCGCGCATCGACAACGCAGGGCCGTTCCGTTTCATGCGGGATATTCTGTTGCCGCTGTCGAGAACCAATATCGCCGCCCTTTTCGTGATCCTGTTCATCTATGGCTGGACCCAGTATCTCTGGCCGCTGCTCGTGACCAACGACGCCAAGATGAACACGATCATCATCGGCTTGAAGCGCATGGTGGATTTCACCGACGCCTCGACGCCCTGGAATTATGTGATGGTGACGGCGATCCTCGCCATCATCCCCCCGATTATCGTTGTGGTGCTGATGCAGCGCTGGTTCGTCAAAGGTTTGGTGGAGACCGAAAAGTAATGGCAAAAATTGCGCTGAAAGACGTCCGCAAGGTTTATGGCGGCAATGTCGAGGCCATCAAGGGCGTATCGATGGATATCGCCGACGGCGAAATGATCGTGCTCGTCGGCCCCTCCGGCTGCGGAAAATCCACCCTGCTGCGCATGATCGCCGGGCTGGAAGGCATTTCGGGCGGCCAGATCGTCATCGGCGACCGCGTCGTCAACGATCTCGAACCCTCCGACCGCGATATCGCCATGGTGTTCCAGAACTATGCGCTTTATCCGCATATGACGGTGCGCCAGAACCTTGCCTATGGCCTGAAGAACCGCAACACGCCGAAGGAAGAAATCGAGCGGCGCATCACCGAGGCGGCCAAGGCGCTAGAGATCGAGCAGTTCCTGGAGCGCAAGCCGCGCCAGCTTTCCGGCGGCCAGCGCCAGCGTGTGGCCATGGGCCGCGCCATCGTGCGCAAGCCGGCAGCCTTCCTGTTCGACGAGCCGCTCTCCAATCTCGATGCCAAGCTGCGCGTGCAGATGCGTGTGGAAATCCGTCGCCTGCAGCGCTCGCTCGCCACCACCAGCGTTTATGTCACCCACGACCAGATGGAGGCCATGACGCTGGCCGACCGGCTGGTGGTGCTGAATGCCGGCCGCATCGAGCAGATGGGCACGCCGATCGAGCTTTACGAAAAGCCGGCGACCACCTTCGTCGCCACCTTCATCGGCTCACCCTCCATGAACCTGCTGAGCCACGGCGCGACATCGGCAAACGGCTCTTCCGGCTGGTCGGTGCGGGGAACCGCAGCACTGCCGCAGGGCGTCGCCACGCTCGGCATCCGCCCCGAAGACATCACCCTTGCCGATGAAGCCCCCGCAGACGCCGCCTTCACCGGCACCGTGCAGGTGGACGCCGTGGAGCTGGTGGGGGCGGAAAGCTATGTGCATGGCTCCTTCGCAGACGGCACCACCATCGTTTTCCGCGTTCACGGCCGCTCACAGCTGCGCATCGGCGAAACACTGAAGATCGCCGCCCAGGCGAGGGATTTCCATCTGTTCGATTCGTCGGGAAAAAGGATCTAAACTTGCCGACGAAAAAGGGACACCCGCCACTCGGCGGGTGCTCGCACTATCGCAAGAATGTCCGGCGGCCCGTTACCAGACGAGTTCCACCTGCGGCCGGCCATTAGAGGTTTTCTCCACCGTACGGCCGGATGTGTCGACATTGCAGTGGACGCGCTGGCGAAAGGCGGGAAAGCTTTCGAAAGTCACCACATCCACCGGATCGTCGAGATGCAGGGTCAGCCGGTAGCGTTCGGGATCGCCGCCAAGCGCCTGCACGCCCAGCACCGAAGCCACGAAGGGTTGGCCGAGGTAAAAGCCTTCTACCCGTGAACCAAGAAGATAAGGATTGAAGGCAGGGCGATTGCCGGCTGATGCGTGGAGGGTGTTCCAGTCGCGGAAGCCATATTGCGCGGCGATGAGTTCCAGCGCCTTCGAATGGGTGATTGCCTGCCCCTCACCTTCAAGGGCGGCGCGCAGGCGTTTTGCCTGTTCTTTCAGCCCCTCAAGTGCGGGAAGCGGTTTGGACACGTTCATAACGGTTCTCCAACATGCGCATGCCGACTATTCCGAAGGGGGTCCGCGTTGCCATCGACGACATGCAAAACATGGGATGACCGTTATTAAAGAAAGAGCTTCACCAGGGGCGCAAACGCCTGCGGACGGCCGGGGCTCTTATGCCCGTGGCCGTCCCTATAGCTTAGAAAGCGCCGCCCGTCAAAGGCGGCGCTTAACCGATCCCCTAATCAGAAGCGATAGGTGATACCCGCGCCGATCAGCCAGGGATCGAGCTTCGCCTTGCCGCTGATCGGCGTGCCGCCGAGTTCCGCCGTCCAGTCGGTCTTGAGGAAGATCTTCTTCACGTCGAAGTTCACGCCCCAATGCTCGTCCAGCATATAGTCGAAACCGACCTGCACGGCTGCACCGACCTTGTTCTTGACGTCGAGATTGCTGAAACCGGGCTTTTCCGTCTGGTTATAGAACAGCGAATAGTTCACGCCCGCGCCGATATAGGGCTTGAAAGCACCGAAATCGGTGAAGTGATATTGCAGCGTCAATGTCGGCGGCAGCAGCCACGTCTTGCCGACCGGCGTGCCGGCCAGCACACCCTCGCCATTGATCTTGGCATAGGTGGTGCCGAGGATAAGCTCCGCGGCGAAGTTTTCGGTGAAGAAATAGCTGATGTCGAGTTCCGGGATCACGGTGTCCGAATAGGACAGGCCCGCTCCCGGCACACCGTCGACGCTGCCGCTGTCATGGGTGATGACGCCGAGGCCGCGCACGCGCAGCATCCACGGGCTTGCTGCCGCAATCGCCTCTTCGGCGGTGGGGGCCGGCGCTGCCTGGGCCAGATCGGCAGCCATCGCATTGGCGGATACCAGCATGGCCGCAACACCCACTGCGACACTGGCAAGCAAGGCGGTTTTTTTGTTTCCGTTCGTCATTCCATCTCTCCTATAGCGCACCGCAGCCGGGCAAGTCCCCGGAACCGGCTGATGACGGCGGGCTTTCGCGAATCTTCGCCTGCCGCAACCGCTTGGGGCCACTATGACGAAGGGAGAGGCGGGCCGATTGAGATGGATCAAACCGGGACGCCGATCATGGATCGGAACGATTTACCAGCAAGCATTGTGACAATTACGCAACAAGTGCCGTCCGGCGATCGTGGAGCTCGTGCACAACGCGCCCGGCAGATGCCGGAAAAATACGAAAAAGGCCTGCAAATGCAGGCCCCCTTCCAGTGCATCACGTCTATCAAGCGGCCTGGGGCGTCAGGGTTGCGGAGCCCGGCTTGCGCAGAAGCAGAACCGAGACGGCCGCGATCATGCACATCAGACCGGCAATCTGCAGCGCGGGCATATAGGTATCGAAGTCGCTTTTGAAGAAACCGGCGCCAAAGGCGGCTGTGGCGGCTCCCAGCTGATGGCCGGCAAACACCCAGCCGAAAACGAGACCGGCCTTTTCGCGGCCGAAATTCTCGGCAGCGAGCTTCACCGTCGGCGGCACCGTCGCCACCCAGTCCAGCCCATAAAAGACAGCGAAGACCGAAAGCTCCACGAAGCTGAACCCTGAGAATGAGAGATAAAGCAGGGACAGCCCGCGCAGACCGTAAAACCAGAACAGCAGAAAGCGATTGTCGAATCGGTCGGAAAGCCAGCCGGCGAAAATCGTGCCGAAGAAATCGAAAATGCCGATCACCGCCAGCGTACCCGCCGCCGTCACCGCAGCCATGCCGAAGTCGCCGCAGATCGAAATCCAGTGTGTCTGGATGAGACCATTGGTGGAAAGCCCGCAGACAAAGAAGGTGCCGAAAAGCACCCAGAACACCGGGTTGCCCGATACGCTCTTCAGGGTCACCAGCGGCGATACCAGTGTGGCGAGAAGATTGTGATCCTGCTTGACCGGCTTCGCCACCGCCGTCTCGCCATAGGCCGGCAGGCCGACATCGGCAGGATGGTCACGCATCAAAAGCAGGACGAGAACCATGGCGGTGGCGATTACCGCAACGGACAGGGTCAAGGCGGTTCGCCAGCCGTATGCTTCCGTCAGCGCCGCGAGCAGCGGCAGGAAAACCAGCTGGCCGGTGGCGTTGCTCGCCGTCATGAGGCCGATCACCAGTCCGCGACGCTTGGAAAACCAGCGTGTCGCCACGGTCGCGCCCAATACCAGTGCGGTCATGCCGGTGCCGACGCCGATCACCACGCCCCAGAGCAGCAGCAATTGCCACACCTCGGTCATGAAGAAGGAGGCGACAATGCCGCCCATGATCAGGGCAAGCGCGGTCGAAACCACCTGCCGGACGCCGAAATGATTCATGAAGGCGGCGGCAAAAGGTCCGAGCAGGCCAAAAAGCACCAGCCTGACGGCCATTGCGGAGGAAATATCGGCGATATCCCAGCCGAATTCCTGATGCAGCGGCTGGATCATCACCCCAGCGGACCCCATAGCACCGGCGGTGGCCAGCATGGTCAAAAAGGTGGTTGCAGCAACGAGCCAGCCATAATGCAGATTTCTGCCGGCCATCCAGCTGGCGAGGCGTGTGGAGAGCATGTTCAAATTCCCTTTCCAGCGGCCGCGGCCGATATTTTGCGGGTATATACCCCGTATTGCGGGCAGATACCCGCTTATGTCCCCAAAAATCACAGGGCTGCGAGCAGTTCCTGCAATTGCGCTGTCTTCTCAGGCCCAAGCCGGGCCTCGATTTCATCCTGCACCCCATCCCAGAGCGGCGCGCCCGCTTTCAGGATCGCGTGGCCTTCCTTCGTCACCGTCAGCATCGCTTCCCGCTGATCCTCGCCGTGGCCGATGGCCACCAGACCCATGCGAGCCAGCACCTTGGCATTGCGGCCGACGGTGGAACGATCCAGCTCCACCCGCGCGGCCAGATCGGTCAACGAAACCGGCGCCGTGCGATTGATGTTCCGCAACAGGCTGAACTGACCGATATTCACGCCGAGCGGCGCCAGGGCCTCGTCATAATAGGACGAAACCTTGCGGGATGCTTTGCGCAACAGGATGCAATGGCAACTATCGTTTGGCATTTGTCTCGGGTATATACCCGTAAATTTCTGTGCGCAAGAGGCGCTCCGAGAAATTATCGGCGGGCAACGGCCGACCCCAAAGCCATAGAGCAGAAACAATAAACCCCGGCTTTGGGCCGGGGTTTGATATCAGCAGCGAGGCCGGCCTCAGGCAGACAGCCTGCGCCCGCTTGCCACCAGCAGGCCGGCAGCGCCTTCAAGCCAGCCGGCTTTCAGTTCCAGCGCCAGGAAACGGCTGCGCTCGAACGGGCCGGGCATGATGAGGTGCTGGGCCTTGTCGGCGAAAAAGCCGAAGCGCTCGTAATAGGGTGCATCGCCCACCAGAAGAACGGCGCCGTGGCCGCGCTTGGTGGCTTCGGCAATGGCGGCGCGCATCAGCGCCGAGCCGATGCCCTTGCCTTCATGGGCGGCATCGACGGCCAGCGGGCCGAGCAGCAGCGCTTCTACGGCGCGGCCTTCGCGCGAGATGCCGGCCTCGACGTTCCATAGGCGCACCGTGCCGATGACATGGCCGTCCTCATCGCGGGCGACGAGCGCCAGGCCTTCGGCCGGAATGCGACCCGCGCGCAGCTTTTCGGAAGACTTGCGGCGGCGGCCGGCGCCCATGGCGCGGTCCAGCAGGTTCTCACGGGCGACGACATCGCCCGGATTTTCCTGATCGACTTGAAATGTCTGCGGCGTGAAAAATGCCCGTACCGAATTCAAAAGAGCGGCCATCCTTGGCCTCCCGTCACACTACCGCCCACACGCGGCCCTTGATGAAAAATTGGTGGAGCCGTTCCGGCCCGCCGACACGCTTTCCTCGGCTGGAAGAGGTGCAGCAAGCAGGGATTTGCGCATCAGCACAATCGGCAAAGCCGGAACGGAAGCTTGGTCGAGACGCCGCCCTGCTCAGCGGGCGGCGATCGGATCAGATGACGTAGGCCTTCAGCGGCTCGAAACCGTTGAACGCGACCGCCGAGTAGGTCGTCGTGTAAGCGCCCGTGCCTTCGATCAGAACTTCGTCGCCGATGGTCAGCGAGACCGGCAGCGGGTACATGTTCTTTTCATACAGCACATCGGCGCTGTCGCAGGTCGGGCCGGCCAGAACGCAGGGCTCCATCTCGTCCTGATCGCGTGTCGTGCGGATCGGGTAACGGATAGCCTCGTCCATCGTCTCGGCGAGACCGCCGAACTTGCCGATGTCGAGGAACACCCAGCGGTGGTTGTCATTGTCGGACTTGCGCGACACGAGAACGACTTCCGCCTTGATGACGCCGGCATTGCCGACCATGCCGCGGCCCGGCTCGATGATCGTCTTCGGGATCTGGTTGCCGAAGTGCTTGCGCAGCGCCGTGTCGATCGCCTGACCGTATTCTTCGGCAGCCGGAACGTCGCGCAGGTACTTGGTCGGGAAACCACCGCCCATGTTGACCATCTGCAGGTGGATGCCCTGCTTGGCGAGCGAAGCGAAGACGCGCTTGGCATCGGCCAGCGCCGCATCCCATGCGTCGAGGTTCATCATCTGCGAACCGACATGGAAGGATACGCCGTAGGACTCGAGACCGAGCTGGTGTGCGTAAACCAGAACGTCGACCGCCATCTGCGGCACGCAGCCGAACTTGCGCGACAGCGGCCATTCGGCGCCTTCGCCATCCGTCAGCACGCGGCAGAAGACGCGCGCGCCGGGAGCGGCACGGGCGACCTTCTCGACTTCCTCATGGCTGTCCACGGCGAAGAGATCGATGCCGAGCGCGTGGGCGCGTGCAACATCGCGTTCCTTCTTGATGGTGTTGCCGAAGGAGATACGGTCAGCCGTCGCACCGGCATCGAGCGCCATCTGGATTTCAGCCACGGAGGCGCAATCGAAGTTGGAGCCGAGCGAAGCGAGCAGCTTCAGGATTTCGGGAGCCGGGTTTGCCTTGACGGCGTAATAAATGGCGCTGTTCGGCAGGGAATGCCGGAAAGCGTTGAAATTGTCGCGCACGACGTCGAGATCAACCACGAGGCAAGGGCCTTCGGGACGTCGGGTCTTGATGAAGTCGAGAATGCGTGCAGTCGTCATCGATGTATTCCCTGTTAAACCGGCTCCGGAAAAATCCGGAGGACAAAGGACGCTCGAGATATGCATTCGAATCAGCCGGTGGAGGCGCAGAATCGATAGCATACGCTCAAGGCGCGAATGTGAACGATGCCCTGCCAGAGCATCATTCGGCTTTGTCTGCCATGGATTGGAGGGAATGACCCGACCGCACTTCAGGCAATGATGGTGTGCCTCTTTAGTACCCCGGCTGATGGAAAGCCGGCAGAGAACCAGAAAGGCCCGCACCGTCGTTGCTTCGTATGTCCTCGCATTTTCCGGTTGGCCGGAATAGCGACTGGAGGGGTTAGTTCCAGGTACCTTACCTAAATCCTCACCACATCGAGGAATCGGCGGACACACATGGGCACGTGCGACTTTGGGCAGCACGGGAGATAAGAATATTCGCAGTCATAATCAAGAGGATTTTTTCACCAAAGAGCGGATTTTTTCGGCAGTGAATTAAGGGTTGAACAGTCCGCGCTCGCCGTTCAATTATATGGAACGAACTGGAGGATTTTCATGGACACGCTCACCCGCATCCGCGCCTTTATCGATGTCGTCGAAGCGGAGGGTTTTTCCGCCGCGGCGCGCAAGACGGGGCGTTCCAAGGCGCTTCTGTCCAAATATGTCCGGGAACTGGAGGACGATCTCGGCGCGCTGCTCCTCAACCGCACCACCCGGCAGTTTTCTCTGACGGAAGCCGGGCACACCTATTACCGCACCGCTTCCGATATTTTGAAGGAGATCGATAACCTTGCCGATCTGGTGCGCGAAAAGAATGCCGATCTGAAGGGCAAGCTGAGGATTTCCGTTCCCCGCACCTTCATCGATGCCGATGTCGGCCAGAGTCTGATCGATTTCGCCAAGGAAAATCCGGAACTGTCGCTGGAGATCGTCGCGGAAGACCGATTCGTCGACCTGATCGAGGAGGGTTTCGATCTTGCGGTTCGCATAACCCGGCTGGAGGATTCCGGTCTCATCGCCCGCAAGCTTTCCGATTTCCGGGTCTATGCGGTGGCGACGGCGGATTTCGTGGCGCAGCACGGGCCGCTCGACGGGCCGCAGGATTTCTCCCGCGTTCCCTTCATCATCGACACCAATACGCGGTTTCACAATACGGTACGGTATCTGGAGCCGGATGGCGGTTCGAACTCCGTCACCATCAGCGGACCGATCGAGGTCAACAGCCCGCAGGCGACGCTGCGCGCCGCCCGCGCCGGGCTCGGCATTGCGCTCGTGCCCGATTTCATCGCCAGACCCTATATCCAGTCCGGCGAGCTGGTGACGCTGTTCGACGATTATATTTCCAAGGACAGGGGTATCTATGCGGTCTATCCGCATCGCCGTTACCTGCCCGCCAAGGTTCGCAGCTTCGTGGATTATCTCTCGGCCTGGTTCAGGAAGAACGGGTGAGCCACAAAATGAAACGCCCGCCTTGCGGCGGGCGTCGGTGTTAGCGGAAAATCAGATCAGAACGGCGAATCCGGGAAGTAGAACTGCTCGGCATTGTCCTTGGTGATGAGCGTCGCATCGAGGATATATTCACCCGCAACCGGCACCTGATCGTAGAAATGCCCGGCCGTCAGCTGCATGGCGGTCGCCACCATCGCCGGCGGATAGAGCACGTCGACCGGCACCAGCTTGTCGCCGTCCATGACCTTCTTGATCATGTCCTTGGAACCGGCGCCCGCAACGATATACTGGATATCGGTGCGTTTCGCCTGCTGGATCGCCTCCAGCACGCCGATAGCCATATCGTCGTCCTGACACCAGACCACGTCGATCTTTTTGTACTTGGTCAGATAGTCCTGCATCACGCGGAAGGCGTCGTCGCGGTTCCAGTTGCCGTACTGGCGGTCGAGAACCTTGACGCTGGAACCGGCGATACCCTTGTCGAAACCATCCTGACGCTGCTGGTCGATCGGGATCGGCAGACCGCGAATGACCACGACCTCGGCGTCAGGCGTCGTCTTCTTGATGTATTCGCCGGCCACCTGGCCAAGTGCGGGGTTGTTGCCGGCAACATAGAGATCGCGGATCGAATTGTCGTTGACGCTCGGCGCGCGGTCGACCAGCGCGACGAAGGTGCCCTTGTCCTTGATCTCCTTGATGGCGTTGACCAGCGGATCTGGATCGGACGGCAAGACGACCAGAGCATCGAGCCCCTGCACGGCAAGGTCCTGCAGCGCATTGGCCTGATTGGCGGCGTCCGGCGACGTCTTGACGATGACGTTGAGCCCCGGATGTTCCTGCATCAGCAGCTTCGCCACACGCTCGGCATGGTAGACGACGCCCGCCGTCCAGCCATGGTCGGCCGCTGGAATGGATACGCCGATGGTGACCTTCTTGTCCTGCGCATGCGCTGAAGCGGCAAGTACCGTGGCCAGCGCGGCAAAGGCCACGCCGATGAATTTACTACGCATAGTCTCTTTCCTCCCAAGACCGGGGCGTTCCTCCTTCGACCGCGCCTGCCCCACATGGCGCGGCGTGATACGTCACCTGCGGCTGAGCGAACGCTGCACCAGCATGGCGATGATGATGATGGCCCCCTGAATGGCGCCGATCAGATATTCGCTGACGAAGTTCGACAGGATCATGATGTTGCCGACGATCTCCAGAATGAAAGCGCCGCAGATCGTCCCCCAGATGCGCCCTACCCCGCCCCTCAGCGCCGTGCCGCCGACAACGACGGCGGTGATGGCCTGCAACTCCCACAACATGCCTGTCGTGGCCGAAGTGGAAGCGAGGCGCGGCACGTAAAGCAGCACCGCAACGGCAACACACAGCCCCTGCACCACATAAGCGATGGTGCGCACCCGCGCGACCGAGATGCCGGAATAACGCGCCACATCCTCGCTCGACCCTACTGCGGTCAGATGCCGCCCGTAACGGGTGCGGTAAAGCACGAAGGCGGCTATCGCGGCGGTTACGAAGATAACGATGACCGGCACCGGCACGCCCAGGACGTTGCCGAAATAGACCGGACGATAAAGCGTCTGGATTTCCGGATTGCGCAGCGTGATCGCCCCACCCTGCGACAGCCATGTGGTCAAGCCGCGATAAATGCCCATGGTGCCGAGCGTGGCGATGAAGGGCTCGATGCGGCCAATGGTGGTGATGAGGCCGTTCGTCAGCCCGCAGGCAGCCCCGATGGCGAGCGCCAGCGCCATGGCGGTAAGCAGCATTAAAAGCGGACTGGCGATGGCGCCGCTATTCATGAACAGGATCATCAGGCTGGCGACGAAAGCCACCATTGCGCCCACCGAAAGATCGAGCCCGCCCGATGTGATGACGTAAGTTGCGCCGAGCGCGATGATGGCGATGAAGGCGCTGCGGGTGATGACGTTCAGGAGATTATCGATGCCGATGAAATTGGGATTGGCGATGGTTCCGAGAACCAGCAGCAGGGCCAGCGCCACGAAAGGCGCGACGGCGCGCAGATCCCAGTCCTTCGAGGTCTTCGGCGTTTTGCCGTTGTCAAATGCGGCCTCAGTCATGTTTCCCCTCAGTCTCTTTTGTCAGGCCATGTTTCCCGGCACACGGGCGCTCAGGCGGGTTCCTGCGTATGAACGCCAGTCGCCAACGCCACGATGTCGTTTTCGGTCATGCGCTCACCTGTCACCTCGCCGACGATCCCGCCCGACCGCATAACCAGAATGCGGTCGCAGATGCCGATCAGCTCCGGCATTTCCGAGGAAACGACGATGATCGAGCGCCCCTCATCCGCGAGCCTGGCGATGAAGCGGTAAATCTGTTCCTTGGTGCCGATATCGATGCCGCGCGTCGGTTCGTCGATGATGACGATGGACGGATCGATGAGCATCATCTTGGCCAGAAGCAGTTTCTGCTGGTTGCCGCCGGAAAGCTGGCCCGCCAGCAGATCCTTGCGTCCGGTACGGATGTCGAAATCCCGGACCGCATCATCGAGCGCCGCCGTTTCCCGGCGGGTATCGATCTGAAACAGCCGGCTGAATTTCTTCAGCGAAGCAAGCGTGAGATTGACACGCAAATCCTTGGTAAGCAGCAGGCCCTTGCCCTTGCGGTCCTCGCTCAGATAAACGATGCCGGCTTTCAGGCTGTCTTCCGCCTTTGCGAAATGCACCGGCCTGCCATGATGTCGGACCGTTCCCCGGCCGGCGCGCAGGCCGAGTATTCCTTCCATGAGCTCCGTTCTGCCCGCGCCGACCAGACCGGCGAAACCGAGAATTTCGCCCCTGCGCAGGTTGAAACCGGCATCCTGAGCATAACCCGGAACAGTAAAATGCTCCACCTGCAGAACCGGCTCGTGCTCGCCGCCGGCGGCGCGGTCTGGATAAAGCTTGGCGACATCGCGCCCCACCATCAGCCGCGCCATATCGGCAGGCTCCAGCACCGATGCCGGATGGGAGGCGACCAGCCTGCCGTCTCGCAGAACCGTCACCCGGTCGGCGATCTCCTTCACCTCCGGCAGACGATGCGAAATATAAAGCACGGCCACGCCTTTCGCCCGGATGTCCCTGATGACATTCAGCAGCGCATCCGTTTCGATGGGCGTCAGGCTCGCGGTCGGTTCATCGAAAATGACCACACGATGCGGCACCAACAGAACGCGGGCGATCTGCACCAGCTGCCGCTGGGCAATCGACAGGCTGCCGACAATGGCGTCCGGATCGATCGTACCGCCGAGATCGGCGATTGCCTTGCGGGCGCCGGCGCGCATGGCGCGATCGTCCACCATGGCGCCCCGACCCACTTCGCGACCGAGATAAATGTTCTGCGCCACCGTCAAATCCGGGGCCAGCAATATTTCCTGATGCACGAGAACGATGCCGCGATGTTCGGCATCCACCGGACCGCTCAGCGTAACGGCTTCGCCATCGATGCGGATTTCGCCGCCCGACGGCTTTTCATTGCCGGCCAGCAGCTTCATCAGCGTCGACTTGCCGGCGCCGTTCTCGCCAATGATCGCGTGGACCTCACCGGCGCGCACCGCGATCTCTATATCCTTGAGAACCTGTACCGGCCCGAAAGACTTGGACAGCCCAACCGTCCGGATAAGGGCGTGGTCTGGAGATTCGTCAGCAAAAGCCATGTGCCGTCACCGGTATCCGGTGTGAACGGACGGCATTTGCCCCTTGATTTTATCTGAAACGACCATCTGCGAACTCCTCCCAAAGCTCGAGGAAGAAGCTAGCGTCCGTTTTGAGGTACGTAAAGCAAATTTCGCTGGTGTTTTAGAATACACTCAAATTTGACCACAGGAACCGCAAGCCAGAAGGTCGCGAAAGTCCCGTCATGACGCGGAGGAGCGCTGGAACCCCTTCATCAGACGGTGCACGGCTTCAGCGCCCTCCTTGGCCAGATCGAAGCGCTTGCCGAACAGCAGCCAGTCGGAGCACATGCCTTTCAGCAACCAGTAGAGCGCATCGAGCGCAGAGTCCGCCGTCCAGTTGTCGTTGAATGCGCCTTCCGCCTGCGCCCGCGCGAAAGCGCCCTCGAGCCGATCCTTGTGATACCGGTCCAGTTCCTCCTGCGCGTGCAGCACCGGGGCGAACTCATCAGAGTAATTGGTGCGCAGGCTGATGGTCATGATGCGCTGGCGTTGCTCATCTTTTGAAAGAAGCGTCAGCCATTTGCAGGCCGCTTCCTCGATCTTGGCCAGCAGAGCCAGGCCCTTGACGTCGGGGTCGCCGAAATCGAGCAGATCCGATTCCGGCAGGGAAACCGATTGATAGAGGCCGATAAAGAGATCGCTCTTGCTGGAAAAATGCCAGTAGATCGCCCCGCGCGTAACGCCGGCCGCAGCCGCCACCTCATCCAGAGAGCTGTTGGCCACGCCCTTCTTGAAGAACACCCGCTCGGCAGCGGCAAGGATCGCCTGACGGGTCTCTTCTGCCTCGGCCTTGGTTCGGCGCATGCTGATGTCTCCTTCCAGTCGCGGCACGGCGCTTTCGCACCGTGCCTTGTTTGCGGTGCCAGGCTGTCAGTCAGATGAACGCATTCACGTGACTTTTCGCCCAGCCGTCACACCCGTTTTATTCCGCCGGCGATACGGCGTCAGCAGCAATCTCATTCTCCTTCTTCCGATCCCCGAAAATCTTCATGACGAAGACGAAGAAGACGGGAACGAAGAAGATCGCAAGGATCGTCGCCGAGATCATGCCGCCGAGCACGCCGGTGCCGATGGCGTTCTGGCTCGCCGCGCTGGCGCCCGAAGCAATCGCCATCGGCAGCACGCCGAGCGAGAAGGCGAGCGACGTCATCAGGATCGGCCGGAAGCGCAGATGCGCCGCCTCCACCGTCGCATCATAGGTGGATTTTCCTTCCGCCCGCAAATCCTTGGCGAATTCGATGATCAGGATCGCATTCTTGGCGGACAGACCGATGATCGCGACGAGGCCTACGAGGAAATAGACGTCGTTCGGCATGCCGCGCAGCATCACCGCCGCCACCGAGCCAATGACGCCGAGCGGCACCACCAGCATGACGGAGAGCGGAATGGACCAGCTTTCGTAAAGCGCTGCCAGCAGCAGGAAGACGAACAGAACGCTGAGCCCGATCAATGCCGGCGCCTGCGAACCGGACTGGATTTCCTGCAGCGACTGGCCGGTCCATTCGAAACCGAAGCCGCTCGGCAACTCACCCGCTAAGCGCTCCATTTCGGCAATGGCGTCACCCGACGAATAACCAGGTGCGGACTGGCCGCCAATACGGACCGCCGGATAGCCGTTGTAACCGACCACCTGCGAGGGACCGCGCACCCATTCCACCGTGGCGAATGAGCTCACCGGCACCATGCCGCCATTGGCATTGCGGACGTTGAGGTTCAAAAGATCCTCCGTCTTCATGCGCTGGCCCTGTTCCGCCTGCACCGTCACGCGCTGCATGCGGCCGGCATTGGGGAAGTCGTTGACGTAGGACGAACCCATATTGGCCGAGATGGTGGCGTTGATGTCGCTGAAGGTGACGCCGAACGTATTGGCCTTCTCACGGTCGATGATGAGATTGACCTGCGCCGCATCCGGCATGCCTTCGATGCGAAGACCGGCAAGGATGGGGCTCTGACGGGCGGCGGCGATCAGTTGCGCACCAGCGGCGCTGAGAGCCGCCTGTCCCGCGCCCGAGCGATCCTGCAGACGGAAGGTGAAGCCGCTGGAATTGCCTAGGCCCTGGATCGGCGGCGGCGACAGCGCAAACGACATGGCGTCCGGAAGACCCCACAGCTTGGCGTTGACGCGCGCCGATATGGCGGCGGCGGAATCGTTCGGTCCGCGTTCGCTCCAGTCCTTCAGGGTGGCGAAGGCGAGACCCGCATTCTGGCCGGAGCCGGAGAAGGAGAACCCCGAAACTGCAATCACACGATCCACCGCCGGCTCTTCCATGAAGATCTTTTCGATCTGCTGGATGGATTGCAGGGTGCGGTCGCTGCTGGCTTCCGCCGGCGCCTGAATGTCGACGATCAGGTAGCCCTGATCTTCGTTCGGAAGGAAAGAGCTCGGCAGTTGCATATACGCCCAGCCAAGACCCACCAGCAAAGCCGCGTAAATGACCATGAAGCGGCCGGAACGCTTGATGATGCTGCCGACGGACGAGGAATATTTGTGCGATGCCTTGTCGAAGCCGCGGTTGAACCAGCCGAAGAAGCCCTTCTTCTCATGGTGCCCGGCCTTGATGGGCTTCAGGAACGACGCGCAGAGCGCCGGCGTGAGCGACAAAGCAAGGAAGCCCGAAAACAGGATCGACACCACCATTGTCAGGCTGAACTGCTGATAGATGATGCCGACGGCGCCCGGGAAGAAGGCCATGGGCACGAACACGGCGGTCAGCACCAGCGTGATGCCGATGATCGCGCCGGAAATCTGGCCCATCGCCTTGCGGGTGGCCTCCTTGGGCGACAGATGCTCTTCCGCCATGATGCGCTCGACATTCTCAACGACGACAATCGCGTCATCCACCAGAATGCCGATGGCGAGAACCATGGCGAACATGGTCAGAACGTTGATCGAGAAACCCGAGACATACATGATGGCGCAGGTGCCGAGCAGCGCCACGGGCACCACCAGTGTCGGGATGATGGTGTAGCGGATATTCTGCAGGAAGACGAACATCACCACGAAGACGAGGATGATCGCCTCGATCAGCGTGTGAATGACCTTTTCGATCGAAATCTTGACGAAGGGGCTGGTGTCATAGGGAATTTCATATTCCAGACCCGGCGGGAAATATCGGGACAGCTCTTCCATGGTGGCGCGAACGCCCTCGGAGGTCTGCAACGCATTGCCGGTGGGCGAAAGCTGCACGCCGATGGCGGCGCTCGGCTTGCCGTTCAGGCGGCTCGAGAAGTTATAGCTTTCGCCGCCCACTTCCACCCGCGCGACATCGCGCAGCCGTACGGACGAGCCGTCCGGATTGGCGCGCAGCACGATGGAGCCGAATTCTTCCGGCGAGGTGAGCTGGCCCTGCACGTTGACGGTTGCGGAAATCTGCTGGCCGATGGGATTTGGCGATGCACCGATGCGGCCGGCAGCAACCTGCGAATTCTGCGCCTGAATGGCGCCGATGACGTCGTTCGAGGTGAGGCTCAGGCCCAGCATCTTGTCCGGGTCCATCCAGATACGCATGGAGCGCTGGGTGGCGAAGAGCTGCGCGCTGCCGACGCCGGGAACGCGGCGCAATTCGCCTAGCACGTTACGGCTGAGATAGTCGCCGAGACCGATGGCGTCCGTGTTGCCGTCGACGGAGGTGAGCGCCACCATCATCAGGAACGACGTGCCCGCCTGCTCCACGCGCAGGCCCTGCTGCGTCACCGCCTGCGGCAGGCGGGGTTCGACGCGCGCAATGCGGTTCTGAACCTCCACCTGGGCTTCACCGATGTTGGAGCCCGGCGCAAAGGTGACGTTGATGGAAATTCGACCCGAGGATTCCGACGTCGATTCGAAATAGATCAGGCCTGGAACGCCGTTCAGCTCTTCTTCGATGGGACGCGTGACGCTCTGGTAAATATCCTCAGGCGACGCGCCCGGATAGGTCGTCGAAACGGAGATCTGCGGCGGGGCGACATTGGGATATTGCGCAATCGGCAGCATGGGAATGGCGAGCAGACCCGCCAGCATGATGAAGATGGCGACGACCCAGGCAAAAATGGGCCGATCGATGAAAAAACGTGCCATGAAATCGGTCCTTATTGCTTCGCAGCCGGAGCCGCGCTCTCGCTGTCAGCGGCGGTTGCGACATCGGCCTCATCGGACCACGGTTCCGGCTTCACTTTCGCGCCCGGAGCGGTCTTCTGGAAACCTTCGGCCACGACGCGGTCGCCGTCCTTCAGACCCTCGGAAATCACCCAGCGATCGCCGATGGAGCGGCCGACGCTGACACGACGCTGCTCCACCGTGTCTTCGGCATTGACGACAAGCACGCTCGCCTGACCGCCGGCATCGCGCTGAACCGCCTGCTGCGGCACGGCGAAGGCCGCTTTCTGGATACCCTGCTGGATCTGCACGCGGACATACATGCCCGGCAGCAGATCGCCGTTCGGGTTGGGGAATTCACCGCGCAGCGTCACCTGACCGGTGGTTTCATCCACCGCCGCTTCGGAAAACAGCAGGCGGCCGGGCAGCGGGTAACGGCTGCCGTCATCGAACAGCAGGTTGACTTCGGCTTCGTTCGGGCCGGTCATCAGCTTGCCATCCTGCAGGGCCTTGCGCAGGCGGATAAGATCGGCTGCCGGCTGGGTGAAGTCGGCATAGATCGGATCGAGCTGCTGGATCGTCGCCAGATTTTCCGAGCCGGTGGCGCTGACGAGGGCGCCTTCGGTAATGCGCGCACGACCGATGCGGCCGCTGATCGGGGCTTTGACTTCGGCATATTGCAAATTGAGCTTCGCTTCCGCGACACCGGCTTCGGCCACGGCCACCTCGGCATCGGCCTGCGCCAGCTGGGCGATGGCGTTGTCGAATTCCTGCTGCGAACCGACGTTTGAACGGCGCAGCTGCTGCTGCCTGTCGGCCGTCTGCCGCGCCTGAAGCTGCGCGGCCTGCGCCCGGCGCAACGTGCCCTCGGCGCTGTCGACACGCACCTGGAACGGCGCGGGATCGATCCGGTAGAGAACATCGCCCTCCTTCACCAGCGAGCCCTGTTCGAACACCCGCTCCACGATAATGCCGGAGACACGCGGGCGCACTTCGGCAAGCCGCGTCGGCGCAATGCGCCCCGGCAATTCGTTGGTGATGGGCAGTTCTTCCTGGCTCACCGTCACGACCTTCACCGCACCGGGCGGCGGCGCGCCGGGCGCGGACGCCTGCTCATCGCTACATCCGACCAGAACGATGCCCGTCAACAACACCGCCGCGATCTGCCCCAATCTCTTCGCCATACTGCGCTCCGAATCCATAAAAAATGTCACATTTACATACATACTAAGACGTATGTAAAATTTCAGCAATGAAATTGTTGCAGTGCAAAAGCCGTCTCACGCGCTTGTGAAGGTGCGTGAGACGGCTTGCGGAAAGCGCTGTAATAGGGGAATGGAGGACTAACTGGCGTTCGAGGCAGGACATATCGCGGCGAGCCGGAGGCGACAGCCGGACGGATGAAGCTTTCCGCTGTTTCCGTCGCGACCGAACCACCACTGCGCGGTTTAGATTCCGGGATAACATTCTCTCGACGTCATCCTCGGGCCTGTCCCGAGGATCTGCAACCGATTGATTTTATTGGACGTGAGTAAATCCTCGGCACGGGGCCGAGGATAGCGTCGGGGCTGAGGGAATGCCCCACGACGCCCTCACTACCCCCCTTTAGGACAGACGCTTCAGTGAGGAAGCTTCCGCCTGCGAGCCGGGTTTCGTCGTGTCGTTATTGTCGGCGGATCTGTTGCGCAGCGCCGCATAATAGGCGTTCTTCTGCTCGTACATGTTCATATCGGCGCGGCGTACCAGCGATTCCATCGTCTCTCCGACCTCGCTGGTGGCCACGCCCAGTGACAGGCTGAGCGGCGCGCTGGAATAGAACTGGTTGTTGATCTTCAACAGCTCATAAACGGTTTCGACCATGGCGGCGGCCACCTGCCTGTCGGCGCCGGGAAGAAGGATGGCGAATTCGTCGCCGCCGATGCGCGCGGCATGGTTCGGCGCGGTCACCACGCCATTCAGCACCTCGCCCACACGCCGCAACAATGCGTCGCCGGCATCGTGTCCCAGCCTGTCATTGGCGTCCTTCAGGCCGTTGAGATCGATGACGATGGCTGAAACCGGCCTGAGCGCGCTGCGCTCCAGCCGGTTCAGCTCGTCCGAATAGAAGGCACGGTTGTGCAGCTTGGTCAGTACATCGTGCTTGCCGAGATATTCGAGATAGGCTTCCGCCTTCTTGCGCGCGGTAATGTCCGTCAACGCCACCTGCACCAGCGACCAGTCGCGCTCATGGCCGGGGAAGACGGAAAAGTGCAGGAGCACATGCCGCTCCGAACCGTCAAGCGCGTAATTCACCACCTCGCGATGGTGGGTGAGATTGCCGTTCCAAAGCTCCATCAGCTGTTCCCGGAACGGCTTTTCCATCTCGCCACGGAAAATATCGCCGAGCCGCTGCAACAGAACCTGCCGGTCCGGCGCGCAGAACAGGTCGAGCGTGGCGCGGTTGACGTCGATGACGCGGATTTCGCTCATGCATTGCCGCACGAATTCGGGATGGACATCCATGAACACGCGGAAATCGATAATGCCGCGCTCCCTGACCTCCTCGATCAGCCGCCGCACCCGGCTGAAATCCTCCACCCACAGGGAAACGGGCGAATGTTTGAACATGCCTTCGGCGTAACGGCGGTTGAGAAGCTCCTTGCGGCGCGCCTCCTCCCGCTCCGTCACATCCTCGGTGGTCAAAAGCAGCCGCCCGAGGGTTTCTTCATGGCCGGGTATGACCGCGCCGCGCAACTGGATATCCAGCCGCTTGCCGCCGATTGAATAATTGACCGCGTTGCTGGTGAATTCCGTCTTGCCCGCCCAGAGCTCGGAAAGCTCGTTCACATGGCTCTCCAGCATGTCGTCACGAAAAATCCGGTGTAGATTGTCGACGAGATGCGCCTGATCGCGAGCCTCGAACAGTTCCAGCGTCCTGGCGTTGACCTTGATCACGCGGATTTTCTGCGAGCAGGCCGCCACCCTCGATAAATCTTCCAGAAGAAACGCCCGGATATCCTCGACGCCTTGCGATCGCCAGATATCGAACTGGCTTTTCACCTCGCTGAAATCCTCGATCCACATCGCCACGGGGGCAAGATTGAAGACATTGGTATCGATTATCTCATTCATACGGGAGGTCTTCTCAAGGATAGCAGGCGAATGCCGAAACGGTGCGCAACGGCGATAGCCGTCCGCATAACCGGATTTATTAGTGATATTCGATCTAACGCAAGCATTTATCGCGCAATCCGGCGGTTTGCGCGATAATTCATGGGTTTTGCCGATATGACGCCCGTTACCAGAGCTTCACGTGCCGGTTCACATCCTTATAGAGCAGGTAACGGAAGCGGCCCGGCCCGCCCGCATAGCAGGCCTGCGGGCAATAGGCGCGCAGCCACATGAAGTCGCCCGCCTGCACTTCCACCCAGTCCTCGTTCAGCCGGTAGACGGCCTTGCCTTCCAGCACATAAAGGCCGTGTTCCATCACATGGGTTTCCATGAAGGGAATGGTCGCGCCCGGCTCGAAGGTGACGATGTTGAGATGCATGTCGTAACGCACGTCTTCCGGATCGATGAAGCGGGTCGTCGCCCATTTGCCGTCCGTATCCGGCATGGCCGACAAAGCGTGCTCATCCTCATGCGTGAAGATAGCCGGGGGCGGCTCCAGCCCGTCGACCGCCTGAAACGCCTTGCGGACCCAGTGGAACTTGACGGGCGCCTTGCCCGAATTGCGAAGCTGCCAGCGGGAACCGGCCGGCAGGAAGGCGAAGGAGCCCTCCCGCAAGGCATGCGGCACGCCCTCGAATTCCACGGTCATTTCGCCGTCGACAACGAAGATCGCCGCTTGCGCCCTTGCGTCCGGCTCCGGCCGCTCGCTGCCGCCGCCCGGCTGCACCTCGACGATATATTGCGCGAAGGTTTCGGAAAAACCCGTCATCGGCCGGGCGATGATCCAGGCCCGGGTGCCGGTCCAGTGCGGCAGCACGCTCGTCACGATATCGGACATGACGGTTTTGGGGATGACCGCATAGGCGGTCTTGAACACCGCCTTGCTCGACAGAAGTTCCGTCTGTCCCGGCAGACCACCCATATCCGAATAATATCTCTTCATTTCAGCCATTCCATTCTGCAACGCATTCGGCGCGGATTCTTAGGCCCGCGCCGAGGTTTAATCAAATGGTTATTGGCAAGCAGAGACTGGCCCGAAGGATGTCACGCCTTCTTACGCATCGTGGCGTAGACGATATTGTGGTTCTCGCCGAAGAACACATCCGCCTCGATGCCTGCAGGATCGGCGCTGGCATTGACGATTCGCCACATATCCGCCTTGGAGCGCAACAGCAGCGCCCAGTTCATGAAGGTTTCCATGTAACCGTCGACGACGATGTCCTCCGAGAAATTGGCGAAGAGGAACATGCCGCCGGGCTTCAGCATTTCCATGCAGCGCCGCGTGAGTTTGATCGCCACGCGGTCGTTCAGATAGTCGTAGAGACCGGCCGCATAGATCAGATCGAAAGTGCCGAGTTCCTGTGTGCGCAGGACGATATCGCGCACGGAACCGTCGATCGCCTCGATGCAGCTGCCGTTGAAATCGCGGGCGACGGAACCGACGCTCAAGGGGTCCTGATCGAGCGCTACCCAGCGCTTGATCTTGCCCTCTTTCAGCGCCACGGAGGCATCCGCCTCACGCAGATGACCGGAAGCGATGGTGAGGATTTCCGTCTCACTACCGTGCCGGGCCGCAGCCTCATCGACGAACCGCGTCAGCAAATCGCGCCGCTCGCGCACGGCGACCGAGGAACTGGCCTCCTTCGTGTAGTCGTAAAGGGCCGCACCGAGCGGCGTGGCTTTATTTACCAGTTCGGCAACACTGTCGTGGCCATAAATGAAATCGAGCAGCTGCGCATCGCCCGAATAACCCCGCGGCTTTTCGAAAGACCAGCGCGTGAACGGGTCCTCCAGAAAATGGACCGAAACAGGGTGATTCTGCACCAGCGGAATCAGTTCAGCCCACACGCTGGAGTGGAGCTTCTCACGCAGACCATGCAGTGCGCCCGCCGTTCTATGTATTATCTCACGTGCTGAAATACGATTGTCGAACTGCTGCTGTGCCAATTCGAGAATGAGCGCAATCTCTGCTTTCGCAACGGCGAACTGCTCATCGAATGTTTCCGTTCTGCGTTCAAAAATCTCTTTTGCGACAGTATCCGGGGTAATCAGACTTGCCCCGTCAAGATTTTTCTTCTTTACCCGCACCACTTCAGCCTCCAGTATTAACACATTGTTAACTATACGTTTCTGGGAGGCGGAAGGCCACTCGCTTTCGATTTTTGAGCGGTGTAGGGATACATTAGTAAATTAGCGTATTTTTTTGGTCACACTCGTGAGGACGGGAGAAAGCAGATACGCGATTTAGTGAAACTTAATGTTGCGAACGTATGATGCGTTCTTCCTTTCCATGTTCTCCGCACACATCGGCAGAGATCGACGGGAACCCGCACTGGGTGCGACAGCACACGGAAAAGTGGAATAAGCAGTTACTTAATAAAGTATACGCAACACTATGGGAAAGTGCATGAAGCACACATTGGGAGAGGTGAGTGGACAGCAAGACTATCGGCGGCCGGACTCCCGGTTTTCTGATGAACTCCTTGCCCTTTACCAGCAGGAAGGTGAGCGCAGCCGCCGCGGTTCTATCCGGCGGGGCCTGTGGACCGCTGTTTTCATCTATCTGCTGTTTGCCGCAACCGACATCATTCTGATACCCGACGTCGCTTTTTACACCATTATCGCACGTCTGATTGTTGTGTTGTCATCCCTGCTGACGCTGGAGATTCAGCTAAGCAAGGGCGCCAGCACCACGGCGCTCGATCTCACCTGCGCCACCGCTCTCGTCATGGGCTATATCGGCTGGCTGCTGCCGTCGCTGTTGACCGACAATACCGAAAACATGTCCTATTACATGGTTTTCGGGGCGATCTTCATGATGGGCGCCAATCTGTTTTTCACCTTCCGCTTCCATCTGTCGCTGGTGTCTTCAGGCATTATTCTCGTCACCTATTTTCTGGCGGCAACGCAGTTTCCCGAAGACAGCTTCTACAAGTTCGCCTTTGGCACCTTCTACATATCCTGTTTCGTCTTCACTTCTTACGTAAACTGGAACCTGAACCGGGAGCGCTACCACGTCTTCGTCAACGGGCTGGAGGCGAAGGCCCAGCAGAAGGCGGCCGACGAACGTGGCCAGGCGCTGCTGCGGCTTTCCAATACCGACTCCCTGACCGGCCTGCAGAACCGTCGCGCCATCGACCACCATCTGCGCCTGCTGTGGGACAACTGGATCAGGAAGGAAGAAGGCTTTGCCGTTTTCCTGATCGATGTCGACTTCTTCAAGAAATACAACGACCGTTACGGCCACCAGGAAGGCGACAAATGCCTGGTGACGGTGGGCAAAGCCCTGCAGGATGCGATCACCGAACACGGCGCTTCCATCGGCCGCTATGGCGGTGAGGAATTCATCGTGCTGGCGCCGTTCAAATCCAAGCAGCAGGTGGGTGAGCTTGCCGAGACGATCCGCCACACCGTTGAAGACCTTTCGCTTGCGCATGACCAGCGCCGGGATGGCACTTTCATCGTCACCGTCAGCATCGGTGCGTCCTTCACCCGCCCCAATGCGGACGGCAAGCTGGAAAAGATCATCAACGAGGCCGACCGCGCGCTCTATATCGCCAAGGGCAATGGCCGCAACTGCATGAAGCTGTTCGATCCGGACGATCCGCAGACCAGCGACGAGACGGAAAACATTGCCGCCCTGCTGAAAATCGCTGTCGCGGAAGATCTCGTTTCCCTCGTCTATCAGCCTATTCTCAACGTTTCGACCAATGAGACCGCGGGGGTCGAAGCGCTGATGCGGCTTCGCCTGCTGGATGGCAATCCAGTCGCACCCGGCATTTTCATTCCGATTGCCGAACGCACCGGCACGATCATGGAACTGGGCCTGTGGACCATCAAAACCGTCTGCAAGCAGATACTGGCCGATGACAAGGTGGCGGTCGTCAGTGTCAACGTGTCGCCGATGCAATTGAAAAATCCGGGTTTCGCCACCTCGGTGGCGGCCATTCTCGTGGAGGCCGGAATTGCCGGCAACAGGCTTGCCTTCGAAATCACCGAAGGCGTCGACATGGAAATGCACTCGGACGTGCTGCGTTGTCTGAACGACCTGAAAACGCTCGGCATCAATATCTGGCTGGATGATTTCGGAACGGGTTTTGCCGGCCTTTCCTGGCTGCGCATGACGGATTTCGATACCGTCAAGATCGACCGCTCCTTCCTGCACGACAGCAAGACCCCGCGTGGCCGGGCGATGCTGCAGGACATGATCCGCCTCATCCGCAATCGCGGCCACAAGATCCTGATCGAAGGCGTCGAGACCGAGGAACAGCTGAGGCTCGTGCGTCAGATGGAAATCGACTACGCGCAGGGCTATTATATCGGTCGCCCCATCGGGGCCGAAAGGCTGGGCGCGGCGGCAGCGCCCTATCCGCGTCCGAATATGCTGCTGCGACCCGCCTGAACACGGGATGACGGCGGAACGCCGCCGTCAGCCGCAGGCCGCTTTAATGATAAGCAGGCGGGTTGACCGAGAATTTTACGGCAAGCTCCGAGAAGGCCGCCCGCGTGACGGGATCGACAGGAGCCCCTTCCCTCTCCCGCCTTGCCGCCACCGCCCACTCCCGGTCACCCGGCGCCATGACCTTGCAATCTTCCCGAACGGGGGATCCGCGCAGGACCTCGAGATAACGTTTCATGCCCTCGTCGAACACCTCGCGTTCCAGGAAGGCTTCCGGCTTCAGCGCCAGAACGAAAGCCCCAAGCCCGCGCGGCGTGGAAAAATCCGGCCCGCCCATGGGAGCGATATCGAAGCTGAGTTTCATGCCCGTGAGAACAGCGCTGAAAATCTCGACCATTCCCGCAAGTGCGGCCCCCTTGAAACCGAACTCGCCGCCGACCGGGGCAAGCATTTCAACGGCATGGGGATCGCGGGTATCGACGCCGTCGCCGTCAGAGGCCACACCTTGCGGCAATTGCTGGCCGAGGCTCCGGTAAAGCAGGACACGGTTATAGGGCACCGCGCTGGTGGCCATATCCAGCAGCCAGGGCATGTCATCCGCTGCCGGCACACCGATGGCGATGGGATTGGTGCCGTGGAAACGCATGGCGCCATCGTGCAGGCGCACGAAACTGTCGGAATTGCAGAAGGTGAGGCCAATATAGCCCTGCCGCGCCGCTTCCAGCGCATATGCGCCGGCCGGGCCGAAATGCGATGAGTTGCGGATCGCCACCGCGCCAATGCCGAATTTTTCCGCGAGCACCATGGCGCTGTCCATCGCCGCATAGGTGGCGCGGGCGCCATGGGCGTGGTCGGCGTCGATCGTCTCCACCGCGCCGAAGCCCGAAACGCGGCGGATCTGCGGCCGCCGATTGAGACGCCCGCCTTCGAGCGCGGTAATATAATGGGCGAGGAGGCGCACACCGTGGCTGTCCACACCGAGCCTTGTGCCGTGCATCATGGCGCGGGTCGCCGCATCGGCCGTTTCGTCATCGGTGCCGGCGGCCAGAAAAACGGTGCGGCAAAACCGCTCCAGCTCACCCAGGCTCGCCAGAACGGTGGCTTTTTCATTGCTGTGCGCCATGAGGGAATCCTCCCAATTCCAGAATCCATGCCGCACAAGCTATTCACGGGGCGCGTTTTTGCAATCGAATATCGCGCGCCCCGAAGGCTCAATCAGTCTTCCGCTCCCATGGCATCGTAAGAAGAGCGTTCGCCGGCAATAATCGCACGTTTGCCGACATGGTTGGCAGGCCCGACAATGCCTTCCTGTTCCATGCGCTCGACCAGCGAAGCGGCACGGTTGTAACCGACGGACAGGCGGCGCTGGATATAGGATGTGGAGCACTTCTTGTCGCGCATCACCACCTTGACGGCCTTTTCATAAAGATCGTCGCTATCGTCCTCACCCATGGCGGTCTTGTCGAAAACAGCGGCGTCCTCTTCCGCCTCTTCGTCGGTTTCGTCGGCGTCTTCGGTAACGGTGCCGAGATATTCCGGACGTCCCTGCGTCTTCAGATGCGCGACCACCTTTTCCACTTCCTCATCCGAAACGAAGGGACCGTGGACACGGGCGATGCGGCCACCGCCCATCATGTGCAGCATATCGCCCTGGCCGAGCAGATGTTCCGCGCCCTGTTCACCGAGGATGGTGCGGCTGTCGATCTTCGAGGTCACCTGGAAGGAGATGCGGGTCGGGAAGTTCGCCTTGATCGTACCGGTGATGACATCGACCGACGGGCGCTGGGTTGCCATGATGAGATGGATGCCGGCGGCACGCGCCATCTGCGCCAGACGCTGGATCGCGCCTTCGATTTCCTTGCCCGCGACCATCATCAGATCGGCCATTTCGTCGACGATGACGACGATATAAGGCATGGCCGTGAGGTCCATTTCTTCCTGCTCGTAGACCGCCTCGCCGGTGGCGCGGTCAAAACCGCTCTGCACGTTGCAGAACACCGTCTCGCCCTTGGCGCGGGCGGCAGCGGCCCTTGCATTGTACCCGTCGATATTGCGTACGCCGAGACGCGACATCTTGCGATAGCGGTCTTCCATTTCGCGCACGGCCCACTTCAACGCCATGACCGCCTTCTTCGGATCGGTAACGACAGGCGTCAACAGATGCGGAATACCGTCATAAACGGACAGCTCAAGCATCTTGGGATCGACCATGATCAGACGGCACTCTTCCGGCTTCAGACGATAGAGCAGCGACAGGATCATGGTGTTGATGGCGACCGACTTGCCGGAGCCGGTGGTGCCGGCGACCAGCAGATGCGGCATCTTCGCCAGTTCGGCGATGACAGGTTCGCCGCCGATGGTCTTGCCGAGGCAAAGTGCAAGCTTCTGGCGGGTTTCAGCGTAATCGGTCGCTTCGATCAGTTCGCGCAGATAAACCGTCTCGCGCACCGGGTTCGGCAGTTCGATGCCGATGACATTTCGGCCTGGCACAACGGCGACACGGGCCGAGAGCGCCGACATGGAGCGGGCGATATCATCCGAGAGACCGATGACGCGCGAGGACTTGACGCCGGGGGCGGGCTCGAACTCATACAGCGTGACGACGGGGCCCGGACGGACATCGATGATCTCGCCCTTGATGCCGAAATCCTCCAGCACGCTTTCGAGAAGCCCGGCGCTCTGCTCCAGCGCTTCCGGCGTCATGGTCGTGGTCTGCTGGACGCGGGCCTCCTGCAGAAGATCGATGGAGGGATATTCATATTCCCCTTCGGCGAAAACAGGCGCTTCGCGGAACATCGGCTGCGAGGCCTGGATGGGCGCGCGTGGCGTGAAGCGCGGCTCGGCCGCAATTCTCTCAACCGGCTGAACCTGCTCCACAGGTCTCGACGTCTCGACAACCATCGGCGCTTCCGCGACGGGCAGCGGCGCGACTTCCTGTTCTACCGCCGGAAGGGCGGCAGGAACGACGGACTGACGCACGCCAATCTCGCGGTAAAGCCGGATTGCGGAACCGCCCGGCACGGTGACGACCGGAGGTTCGGACGAAAGCACGATCGCAGCCGCTGCCGGCGACACGACGGCCGCCGGCGCGACTATCGTTGGCGCCGTGACGACCGAATTTGCAAGAACGGCGCGCGTGGACGCAGAAACGCCCTCGCCGGCACTGCCCGGCAGATCGAGCGTCATCACTTCCCAGAAAAGCTCATCCGGCAGATGGGCGGCGAAAGCAGGAATGGCGGCCTGAGCGGCCTCGACAGCAGGCGCGACGGATTGCGGCTGAACCGACGGGGATACCTGCGGCACAGGCGCTTCCACGGCTACGGAGATACCCTCCTGAACCGGCATCTGCGCAGCGGCAGCCGCCTCTTCCGCCTGCTTGCGGGCAAGCTCCAGCCGCAATTTGTAAGTCAGCGCCCTGGCGCCCCGGGCCTCCGGCGGCTGCGGCAGAAACGGCATGCGCGGCGGCGGCACGCGCTGTTCAGCGGGCTTCACGACGGGTTGAGGGACAGAAACCTCCTGCTGCACGGCGTGTTCCTGCTCCACCGTTTCAGGCGGGGCGGCAGCTGGGATTTCCTCTTCCGGAATATTGGGTGTCTCGACCGGCATGCGCCGGGCAAAGGCGCTTTCCGGCGTGCGGGTGAAACGCACATTCGGGCCGAGCACGAAAGCATTCTGCCAGCCGGGCATCTCGGCGCGGCCTTCAATGGCATCGGCTGCGCTAACATCGGCATTCGGCCGGGGTGCCGCGCCCGCCTTCATTCCCGCCGTCTGCTGACCGGCAACCGACTGGCCGCCGGCATGACGAGCCTTCTCGCTCCCCTCCCCTACGCTATTGGACGAATTCTGGAATCTGGATCGGGAGAAACTCATGGCAGCGTGCACACTCATCATAAACGTACATATTTCGGTCTCCCTGAAATAGAAAATAAAGGTTAATTACCCCTTTCCAAACGGGGTCACCGCGGCAGATTTTCGCTCCGCCCACAGGGGCAACGGGACACACACGGCCGAAACGCCGGCATCCCAACCACCTAATTTCATTGCGTTAAATCAATTTTCCGGAACATCGCCGCCGGCGGGACCGCAGCAGGAGAAAAGCGCATTGCCGCGAGAAAGCATATTGTTTCCGCAATGGCCCGCGCAACGTAAAATCATTGCTGTAAAGCCCGCGAATTAACGTGGACACTGCCGAGGTTGCAGTCTTAAGATCGGCCGCCGCGGACCAAGTGGAAAGGCCCGCCCAGCCCTCGTTTCCGGAGTGAATCATGTCGCCTGTCCACCTGTCCCGCCGCTCGCTTCTAAAGACGTCACTCCTTCTTGCCGCAACCACGGGTTTGGCGGGCATAGCCGCCGCGCAGGAGGCGGCACCAGGCGGAAGGCTGATCGTCGCGGCCGATTCGGAGCCGAAGAACCTCAACCCGGCGATCGTCGCCTCAAACGGCGTGTTTTATATTGCCAGCAAGATCGTCGAGCCGCTGGCCGAGGCCTCCTTCGATGGCAAGGATGGGCTCACACCGCGGCTTGCGACCGAATGGCAGGGATCGGATGACGGTCTCAGCGCCACTTTCAAGCTGCGCGAAGGCGTGTCCTGGCATGACGGCAAGCCGTTCACCGCGGCGGATGTCGCCTTTTCGGCGCTCTCCATCTGGAAACCTCTGCAGAATCTCGGACGGCTGGTCTTCGCCAATCTCGAGAAGGTGGACACGCCGGATGAACACACGGCGATCTTCCGCTTTTCCAAGCCCACGCCTTTCCAGCTCATCCGCAACGCCCTGCCGGTCGTCACCAGCGTCGTGCCGAAACATCTTTATGAAGGCACCGATATCGCCACCAACCCGGCCAATACCAAGCCGGTCGGCACCGGGCCTTTTTTCTTTGCCGAATACAAGCCCGGTGAATATTACCGCCTGACCCGCAATCCCAATTACTGGGGCAAGGGCGAACCGCAGCTCGAAGAGATCATCTACCGCGTCCTGCCGGACCGGGCGGGTGCGGCCTCCGCGCTCGAAGCAGAGGAAATTCAGCTCGCCGCCTTTTCGGCCGTGCCTCTGGCCGATCTCGAGCGCATCTCGAAGGTGCCTGGCATCAAGGTCATTGCCGATGGTTACGAGGCGCTGACCTATCAGCTAGTGGTCGAAATCAACCATCGCCGCAAGGAACTGGCCGATCTCAAGGTCAGAAAGGCCATCGCCCACGCCATCGACAAAAAATTCGTCATCGACAAGGTCTTCCTCGGTTACGCCACGGCATCCACAGGCCCGGTGCCGAAGAACGCCCCTGAATTCTACACCGACGATGTCGAGACCTATGATTTCGATGTGGCCAAGGCCAATGCACTGCTGGACGAGGCGGGTTATGCGCGCGGCCCGAACGGAACACGTTTCTCGCTGAAACTTCTGCCGGCGCCCTATTTCAACGAAACCAGACAGTTCGGCGCCTATCTTCGTCAGGCGTTGCAGGAAATCGGCATCGATGCCGAGTTGGTCAACAATGATTCAGCTGCTCACCAGAAGGCGGTCTACACCGATCATGCCTTCGACCTCGCCATCGCGCCGCCGGTCTTCCGCGGCGACCCGGCAATTTCCACCACCATTCTCGTGCGTTCCGGCATTCCGGCGGGCGTCGGCTTCTCCAATCAGGGCGGTTACGAGAACAAGACGCTGGACGAATTGATCGACAAGGCGTCGATAACGGTCGACACCGCCGCGCGCACGGCGCTTTACAAGGATTTCCAGAAGCAGGTCGCCGCCGATCTGCCGCTGATCAACGTTGCCGAATGGGGCTTCATCACGGTGGCGCGCGATACCGTCAAACATGTCGCCAGCAATCCCCGCTGGGCCGTTTCCAACTGGGCGGATACCGCGGTCGATACGTAAGGACGCATCGTGAAGCGTGCAGTAACATTGCTGAAGCGAAGGGCAGTCAGCGCCATTCCGGTGCTGCTGATCGTTGTCATCTTCACTTTCGTCCTGCTTGAAAATGCATCCGGAGACGCGGTGGACGCCTATCTCGTCTCCATTGGCGGCGGCGATGCCGGGCTCAGGGATGTGTTGCGCGAACAATACGGCCTGAACGGTTCGGTATTTGCCCGTTTCTGGCTCTATGCCAGCTCGGTGCTGCGGCTCGATCTCGGCTGGTCCCTTGCCTTCGACCGGCCGGTGCTGGGGCTGATCCTCAAGCGGCTGCCGAACACACTTCTCCTGATGGGCAGCGCCACCGCATTCGCCTTCATCCTCGGCACCGGGCTTGGCATCGTGGCCGGCGCGCGTCCCGGCGGGCTGACGGATCGCGTGCTTTCAACGCTTTCGCTGGCGCTTTACGCCACGCCCGGTTTCTGGCTCGGCCTCGTGCTGGCCATCGTCTTTGCCGTTCAACTCAAATGGCTGCCCACCTCAGGCATCGAAACTATTGCCTCGGGCAAGCAGGGATTTGCAAGGGCGCTCGATATTGCCCGCCATCTCGTGCTGCCGGTCGCCAGTCTCGGCCTCATTTATCTCGCGCTTTTCCTGCGCGTCATGCGCACTGCCATGGCGGCGGTCTGGCCGCTGGATTTCGTGCTTTTTGCGCAATCCAAGGGGCTTTCCAAACGGCGGATCGTGCTGCGCCATGTCGCGCGCAACGCCGCTCTTCCGCTTGTCACCGTGCTCGGCTTGCAGGCTGCAACCATGCTGGGCGGCAGCGTGGTGATCGAAAGCGTCTTCGCGATTCCCGGTTTCGGCCGGCTGGCACAGGAGGCGGTCAGCGGCCGTGATACGCCGCTTTTGATGGGCATTATTCTGACAAGCGCCGTCTTCGTCATTCTGGTCAATCTCGCCCTCGATATTGTCTATGCCGTTCTCGATCCGCGCATCGGCAGCGGGGAGAGACAGGCATGAATTTCGCTCTCCGGCTGCTGCGCAGTTTCGAAGGCGCCACGGGCACCATCATTCTGGTGCTGCTTGCCGTGGCGGCGCTTGCCGCCCCCCTCCTCTTTCCGGGCGACCCGCTGGCCATTGTCGGCGAGCCGCTGATCGCGCCGTTTACGGATGCCACCCTGCCGCTGGGCACCGACCGGCTGGGCCGCAATGTGCTGGCCGAGCTTGCCCATGGCGCACAGGCCTCCCTGCTCGTCGGCATGGGCGCCGCCGCCGCCGCGCTGGTGATCGGCACCGTCATCGGCACCATCGCCGGTTTTGCGGGCGGCCTCGTGGACGAAGCATTGATGCGCGTCACCGACGCTTTCCAGATCGTGCCGAATTTCCTGCTCGCGCTTGCCTTCGTCAGCACCATCGGACCTTCCATGCCCATCGTCATTCTCGCCATTGCGCTCGGCGCATGGGCGGATCCGGCGCGGCTGATGCGGGCGCAGGTGTTGAGCATCCGCGAGCGCGACTACGTGCAATCCGCCCGCGCCATCGGCATGCATCCGCTGGAGATCGCCTTCCGGCAGATCCTGCCCAACGCTCTGCCGCCGGTTCTGGCGCTGGCCGCCATTATCGTCGCGGCAGCCATCCTCACCGAGGCCGCGCTGTCCTTTCTCGGGCTTGGCGATCCCAATATCGTCACCTGGGGTTCTATGATCGCCGAAGGACGCAACGTCCTGCGCTCGGCCGCGTTTTTGTCCGTCATCCCCGGCATCGGCCTTCTGGTCACGGTTCTCGGCGTTTATCTTCTCGGTGAAGGCATCAACAGGGCGATGGCGACGAGGAGGCAAGCGCCATGAGCGGAAATGCGCTGTGCCGGATCGACGATCTCAGCGTTTTTTATGCGGCAGGCGATGCACCGGCCTTGCAGAATGTTTCGCTGACGATCCGGCATGGGCAGAGGTTGGCGATCATCGGCGAAAGCGGTTCGGGAAAATCCACGCTCGGCAGAGCCATTGCCGGTCTTCTTCCCGGCAATGCACGGGTTTCCGGCGATATTTCCTGGAGCCGCGATAGCGGCCTGTTTCACGGCAGGCCACAGCCGGGGCGCGATATCGGCACGATCTTTCAGGATACCGGCGCGACGCTGAACCCGGTTCTCACCATCGGCGAACAGGTGGCGGAAGGCGCCGTGCGGCATCTCGGCCTGTCATGGAGGCAAGCGCGCGATCTTGCCCGCGATCTTCTGGAGCGGGTGCGGCTGCCGCACCCTTCCCATCTGCTCACCGCCTATGCGCACCAGCTTTCCGGCGGCCAAAGGCAGCGCGTGGCGATTGCCGCCGCCATTGCCGCCAGTCCTTCGATCCTGATTGCCGACGAGGCCACGAGCGCGCTCGATACCGTCAGCCAAGCCGCCATCGCCACGCTGCTGGACGATCTGGTGCGGCAGGAAAACAAAACGCTGGTCTTCATCACCCATGATATCGGCCTTGCCTCCAGCCTTGCCGACGAGATCGCGGTTCTGCGCGCGGGGCTGCTGGTGGAACACGGCCCGACACGGCGGGTGCTTTCCGCACCCAGTCATGACTATACGCGTGCGCTGCTTGCCGATTATCTCGATCTCTCTACCCCGCCGCTCATCAGCGAGGCCGCGTCATGAACGAAGCCCTTCTGAGTGTCGACGGACTGTCGAAAGCCTATCGCACCGGCGCAAGAACGGTGGCGGCGCTTTCCGACATCTCCTTATCGCTTCAGCCCGGCGAGACGCTGGGGCTTGCCGGTCCCTCCGGCTGCGGGAAATCGACGCTGGCGCGCATTCTGATGCGGCTGGTCCCGGCCGACGAAGGCACGATCCATTTCAAAGGCCGTGACTGGCTGGCGCTTGACGACGGCAAGCTTCGCGCCGCCCGCCGGCACATGCAAATGGTGTTTCAGGACACGCATGGCGCCTTCAATCCGCGCGCCAGCGTCGAGGATGCCATCGGTGAACCCTTGCGCATTCATCGCATGGTCAAAAGACGTGAGCGTGCGGCGGAAATACGCCGCCTTCTCGAGCGCGTGGGCCTGCCCGCCAGCTATGCCGCCCGTTCGGTCTTCGAGCTCTCCGGCGGTCAAAGGCAGCGTGTCGCGATTGCACGGGCGATTGCGCTCAAACCGTCGCTTCTCATTCTGGACGAAGCTGTCTCCGCGCTCGATGTTTCGGTTCGCCGGCAAATCCTAGAACTGCTGGTGGAAATACAGCGGGAGACGGCCGTGTCCTGTATTTTCGTTTCCCATGATCTCGCAGTCATCCGGGCCGTCTGCCACCGCGTCGCCATCATGGAAGCGGGGCGGATCGTTGAAATCGGCAGGACGGGAAATATCGTCTCGGCGCCGAAATCCTCGACCGCCAGAACCCTGATCGACGCCGCACCGCGCCTGACCATTGCCACGTAAGGAAAAGACATGCCCGTTCCGGATTATGCACTGCTGCTCGACCCACCCGCTTTTCCCGCGGAGCGTTACGCCATTCTGGCCGACCGGCTGGCAGCCTTGATGGGCACGGGGAACGACGTCCTTCTCATACAGGCGGAAGCCGTGCTGGCGCTTGAGGCGGCGGCGACGAGCCTTGCCCGACCGGGTCTTAGTGCGCTCAACATCGTCACCAGCCCCTATGGCGCATGGTTCGGCGGCTGGCTCGCGAGAGGCGGCGCGACGGTGCGCAACCTGACCGCCAGCCCGGCAAAGCCGGTCACGCTGGAGGAGGTGGAACGGGCGCTGAACGAGGGTCCGGGCTTCGATCTTCTCGCCATCGTCCATGCGGAATCGGCAAGCGGCATTCTCAACCCCCTGCCCGCCATTGCCGCGCTTGCTCGGCAAAGGGGTATCGTCACGCTCGTCGATGCCGTCGCCTCCATCGGCGGCCATGCCTTCGAGGTCGACCGGCTGGGCATCGATATCGCCGTGATCGGCCCGCAAAAGGCGCTGGCCGGCCCGGCCGGGGTTTCCGCCATTTCCGTCAGCGAAAAAGCGTGGGAGCTTCTTTCGCATGGTAGTGCGCCGGAAAACTCCATGCTCTCGCTTATGGACCAGAAGAAACTCTGGCTCGATGCCGGCCGGGGCGCGCTGCCCGGAACGCCGGCTCCACTGGAATTCTACGCGCTGGAGGCCGCCCTTGACAGGATAGAGGCGGAAGGTCTGGCATCCGCCAATGAACGTCATGAAAGAGCGGCGGCGGCCACCCGGAACGGCATCAGGGCGCTCGGTATCCCGACCTGGGTGGAAGGGGCACACGCCTCTGCCCTCGTTTCCACGGCGATCCTGCCGGATACCGTGGAAGCAAAGGCGTTCCTCGCTGCTGCATCCCAAAAGCAGGGTGCAGATATTTCCGCCGGTGTGGGCCCCGGCTCGGAACGGCTGATAAGGCTCAATCACACCGGTCGGAGGGCGCATCTGGAGGCGGTGAAAGCCAATATCGCGGCCTTCTCCAGCGCCCTTAAGAGCCTCGGCCATGCCGCAGATACAGATTCCGCAATGGAAGCGACTGACAAAGCATATTCTGACGCCCCTGCGAACGGCGTTTAATGCCGCTAATAAACGTTCATTGCGCCAAATCCGGCAGCGGTGGAATGTCAGTCACGACATTGTTGTTAAAAATGGTAGACAAATTCCTCGGCCAATCTTGACGAAATCATGGCAACGCGCGAAACTTAACGCTACGTTAACTCGCGTGAAGAAGGGAAATGGCCATGGTAGCAGGGTTCAACATGCTCTCCTTTGACCTCTTTGGCATCGGCCGAAGGATGCCCGTCGTCAATGAGCGGGTGGAGACCGAGTTTCAGGACAAAACACCGCGCAGACCCGATGACGAGTCGCACGATGACGACCGCGATCAGGAATATGAACTGTTCTTCTGGTCGCTTTATCCGGTGATCTGAGCCACTCACAGCGGCTTGCGGGCATAAACCTTGCCAAGGACCGCCGGTTCATTCAATGATTGCCACATGCGCCGGCCCGAAAAGAACTCTGCGAACAGAGACTTGCAACTGTTGCGCCGCCTTCTGCGGGCCAAGGATCATATGGACGCGGCGCCCCATGAGGCGTGGCCTGTTTCACGCCTTGCAAGCGTCAGCGGCGCCTCGCAGGCGCACTTCGCGAGATCGTTTCGCGATGCTTTCGGCATACCCCCTCACCGCTATCTGCTGACCCGCCGCGTGGAGCGCGCCGTGGCGCTGTTGCGTGACACGGACCTTCCGATCATCGAGATCGCGCTGCAAACCGGCTGGAACAGCATCGGCACGTTCGGCCGTGTTTTCCGCGACGTGACGGGGGAAAACCCGAGTGAATTGCGGCGCAGGATGCGGCTTTTGCCTGCCGAGCTTGAGCAGGTTCCCCATTGCTTCGTCAGCGCCGCGCATCGTCCCCATCTCACAATCGCAGTTTCGGAGAAGCGCCGGCGAACGGAAAGCGGTAGGCACGGTGAGCGAAAGGGAGATAGCTCATGAAAAATGGTGTTCAACTTGTCGGGCTTTATGTTCATGACCAGGACGAAGCGCTGCAATTTTATGTCGAAAAAGTCGGATTTCGTCTGCATACGGACGCACGCAACGGCGATTATCGCTGGTTGACCGTGCAGCACCCGGACCAGCCGGATTTCCAGCTGGGCCTGTTTCGGCCGCAGGCCCCGACCGTTGATGAAGCGACGGCGCAGGATCTGAATGAAGCCGTGGCCAAAGGCGCCATGCCGCCGCTGGTTCTGGTGGTCGAGGATTGCCAGAAAGCCTTTGACGCCATGCACAAACACGGCGTCGAATTCACCCAGGAACCGATCGCCCGCTACGGCTCGGTGGATGCTAGCTTCCGCGATCCTTCCGGCAATGGCTGGAAGCTCGTTCAGGCCCGTTGAAGCGCCGATGTGTCACATTCCATCATGGATGTTTTTTCTTGGGGGCGACTTTGATCTTGCGAAACTGGATAAGGCAGGGCCATCGATGGCTGGGCATTCTGCTCACCGTCACCATTCTGGCGAACTTCGCTTCGATGGCCTTCGGCCCGACGCCACCGGTGATCGTCTTTGCTCCGCTGGTGCCGTTGACTTTGCTTGTTCTCAGCGGGCTTTACATGTTCTTCCTGCCATATCTGGGAAAGCCGCCAGCCCCATCGGGGAAGCAGGCAGGTAAGCAATGAGGCTATCGCGCCCTTCGGCCGCCCGCACGGTTCACGCGGTTGCGAAGCACGGTATCCAAAATGTTTCGGCCCCGGGTTTTACCCCGGGGCCGATTAAAAAGCGGTCGGCAAAAACTGCCTAACCTTAGTGGTTGTCGCGCGGCAGGCCCTTGGTCTGGGCGATGCGCTGATACTTCACCGCCGGTTCCAGAACCGCGCCGGTTTCCATCTGGCTGACGATACCGCGCTGGATTTCCTGCCATGGCGTCTGGTGATCGGGGAACTTGTAACCGCCCTCGGCGGAAAGCGCCTCGTAACGCTGGGCCAGTTCTTCGCCGGAAATCAGGATATCCGCCTTGCCACGGCCCACATCGATGCGGACGCGGTCACCCGTCTGCAGGATGGCGAGACCGCCGCCGGCCGCCGCTTCGGGCGAAGCGTTGAGGATGGACGGGCTGCCCGACGTGCCGGACTGACGACCATCGCCGATGCAGGGCAGCGAATTGACGCCTTCCTTCAGGAGATAATCGGGCGCGCGCATGTTAACCACTTCCGCCGCACCCGGATAACCGATGGGACCGGCGCCGCGCATGAAGAGGATGGTGTTGGCGTCGATCTTCAGCGACGGATCGTCGATGCGGTGATGGTAGTCCTCCGGACCGTCGAACACCACGGCGCGGCCTTCGAAGGCTTCCGGATCGTTCGGGTTGGAGAGGTAACGGTTGCGGAACTCTTCCGAGATCACGCTCGTCTTCATGATGGCGGAGGAGAACAGGTTGCCGCGCAGGACGCGGAAGCCGGCACGTTCCTTGAGCGGCTGCTCATAGGGACGGATGACCTTCTCGTCTTCGATGATCGCGCCACGGCAGTTTTCGCCGATGGTCTTGCCGTTGACGGTCATGGCGTCTTCCATGATCAGTCCCTGGTTCATCAGCTGATTGACGACAGCGGGAACGCCGCCGGCATGGTAATAATCCTCGCCGAGATATTCGCCGGCCGGCTGCAGGTTGACGAGCAGCGGCACATCTTCGCCATAGGTCTGCCAGTCATCAACCGTCAGCTCGACGCCGACGTGACGTGCGAGGCCATTCAGATGGATCGGCGCATTGGTGGAGCCGCCGATGGCCGAGTTGACGCGGATGGCGTTGATGAAGGCATCCTTGGTCATAATATCGGAAGGCTTCAGGTCTTCCTTCACCATTTCGACGATGCGCAGGCCGGTAAGGTAGGAGACTTCCTGGCGGTCACGGTAAGGCGCCGGGATGGCGGCGGAGCCCGGAAGCTGCATGCCGAGCGCTTCGGCAAGCGAGTTCATGGTCGTCGCCGTGCCCATGGTGTTGCAATAGCCGGTGGAGGGAGCCGACGAGGCGACGAGCTTGACGAAGCCCTGATAATCGATCTCGCCCTTCGCCAGCAGTTCGCGCGCCTTCCAGACGATGGTGCCGGAACCGGTGCGCTCGCCACGGAACCAGCCGTTCAGCATGGGGCCGACGGAAAGGGCGATGGCCGGAATGTTGACGGTGGCCGCCGCCATAAGACAGGCAGGCGTGGTCTTGTCGCAGCCGATGGTCAGGACGACGCCATCGAGCGGATAGCCGTAAAGCACTTCCACGAGGCCGAGATAGGCAAGGTTACGATCGAGACCGGCCGTCGGGCGCTTGCCGGTTTCCTGGATCGGATGCACCGGGAACTCGATGGCGATGCCGCCCGCTTCACGGATGCCTTCGCGCAGGCGGTTCGCCAGTTCCAGATGGTGGCGGTTGCAGGGCGAAAGGTCCGAACCGGTCTGCGCAATGCCGATGATCGGGCGGTCGGACTGAAGCTCGGCCTGGCTGAGACCGAAGTTCATGTAACGCTCGAGATAAAGCGCGGTCATATCCGCGTTGGCGGGATTGTCGAACCACGCGCGCGAGCGAAGCTTGCCTCCCTTGCCCTGGGTTGCGGGAAGATTGTCGGATGTAGTCATGATGCGGGTCTCCAGCCGGAAGTGGCCAACGGTAAAATATTACGAAATGCGACAAGCTTATGTTGTGCGCAAGGAAAATGGAATCAGCTTTCGGAGATCACGCATAACCGACAGAGCAGCCCCAGACGAGTGATTTGGAGCTGTTCTTCGGCTTTAGCCGAATATTTTTCGGCATTTACGATGATACCGGCGTCGCGCAACGGCCTCTTCCTCCCTGCCTTGCCGGAATGCGTCTGGCCCGATGGCCCGGCACTCCGCCTCAGTCTTATATCTTTATTTATATTACTATTAGATGCCGTCATTGACTGTCAAGCCACATCGCGGGCCATTTTCGGCGTGTTCAGACAGGGCAAGAGTATAATTTATTCCCATCCAAACCATTGATTTATTGTATTTTATGACAAAATTTAGTCTCAGTTCGTGAAAGCCAAATTGTGAAAAGGCTAAAAAACCACTTTTCAAGAGTATTACTATATGCTCATAGTGTCGCCGTCACGCTGACATCATCTCTGGGAGGATAAGATGAGAAAAGCTCTTGCGGCATTCACTGTCGCCGTTTCCGCATGCCTTGCATCGAGTGTTTCCGCACAATCGCTTACCGTCGGCTTCTCGCAGATCGGTTCGGAATCCGGCTGGCGCGCGGCTGAAACAACCGTCACCAAGCAGCAGGCGGAGAAGCGCGGCGTCACGCTGAAATTCGCCGACGCACAGCAGAAGCAGGAAAACCAGATCAAGGCCGTTCGCGGCTTCATCGCGCAGGGCGTCGATGCGATCCTGATCGCTCCGGTCGTCGCAACCGGCTGGGACGCCGTGCTGAAAGAAGCCAAGGAAGAAAAAATCCCTGTCATCCTGCTCGACCGCCAGATCGAGGCTTCGGATGATCTTTACCTCACCGCCGTAACCTCCGATCAGGTTCATGAAGGCAAGGTTGCCGGCGACTGGCTGGTCAAGGATGTTGGTTCCAAGGACTGCAAGGTCGTTGAATTGCAGGGCACGACCGGCTCTTCGCCCGCCATTAACCGCAAAAAGGGCTTCGAAGAGGCGATTGCCTCGCACAAGAACATCAAGATCGCACGCTCGCAGACGGGTGACTTCACCCGCACCAAGGGCAAGGAAGTGATGGAAAGCTTCATCAAGGCCGAAGGCGGCGGCAAGGATATCTGTGCGGTCTACGCTCACAATGACGACATGGCCGTCGGCGCGATCCAGGCGATCAAGGAAGCCGGCCTTAAGCCCGGAACCGACATCAAGGTCGTTTCCATCGATGCCGTGCCTGATATCTTCAAGGCCATGGCGGCCGGCGAAGCCAACGCCACCGTCGAACTGACGCCTGACATGGCTGGCCCTGCCTTCGACGCGCTCGAAGCCTATCTGAAGGACAAGAAGGCCCCGCCGAAGTGGATTCAGACCGAATCCAAGCTCTACACGGCGTCTGACGACCCGATGAAGGTCTACGAGGCGAAGAAGGGTCTGGGTTACTGATACCCCATTCTTCGGAAGGAGCGGCGCGTCGTTCGTGCCGCTCCATCATGGCATTCTTCATGCGGAACCTGCTCAATGTCCGAAACGGCACCACTTCTGGAAGCACGCGCCATCGGCAAATCCTTTTTGGGGATCACGGCGCTTGATGGCGTCGATTTTTCGCTTGGACATGGTGAAATCCATGCCCTGCTCGGCGAAAACGGCGCGGGTAAATCGACGCTCATCAAAATCCTGACCGGCGTTTATCACCGCGACAGCGGCTCGATCTTTCTGGAGGGCGCAGAGATTTCGCCCGCCAATGTGGGTGAGGCGCAGGCGCTGGGCATCGGCACGGTCTATCAGGAAGTGAACCTTCTCGAAAACCTGACGGTTGCCGAAAACCTGTTTCTCGGCCGCCAGCCGCGCCGCTTCGGGCTGATCGACCGCGGCACGATGCAGAAGAAATCGCAGGCGCTGCTTGCCCAATACGGGTTGTCCATCGACGTCAACGCGCTTCTCTCCAGCTATTCCGTGGCCATCCGGCAAATCATCGCCATTGCCCGCGCCGTCGATCTTTCCGGCAAGGTGCTGGTGCTGGACGAACCGACCGCCAGCCTTGATGCCCATGAGGTCGAGATGCTGTTCGGCGTCTTGAGAAACCTGCGCGCACGCGGCATCGGCATCGTCATCATCACCCACTTCCTTAATCAGGTCTATGATATCGCCGACCGGGTGACGGTGCTGCGCAACGGCCGTCTCGTCGGCACCCGCGACATTGGCAGCCTGCCGAGGTCCGAACTCATTTCGATGATGCTCGGTCGCGAGCTTCAGCACATCACCCATGAACATCAGGCGACCGAAGATACGGTTGCCGAGGGCGAACCGCCGATCCGTTTCGAAGGTTACGGCAAACGCGGCAGCATCGCGCCTTTCGATCTCGGCATCCGGCCGGGAGAGATTGTCGGCGTCGCCGGGCTGCTGGGTTCGGGCCGGACGGAAACAGCCTTCCTGTTGTTCGGCATCGACCGGCCGGATACCGGAAAGGCTGTCATCGACGGCCAGACAGTGGCGATTTCTTCGCCGGAAGCCGCCATTACCGCCGGGTTCGGCTTCTGTCCGGAAGAGCGCAAGACGGACGGCATCATCGGCGACTTTTCCGTCACAGATAATATTGCATTGGCGCTTCAGGCACGGCAGGGCTGGGCACGGCCACTCTCGCGCCGGCAGAAGGCGGAACTGGCCGAAAGCTTCATCAAGTCGCTCGATATCCGCCCGGCCGACCCCGAGCGGCCGATCAAATTCCTGTCCGGCGGCAATCAGCAAAAGGCCATTCTGGCGCGCTGGCTCGCCACCCACCCCCGGCTGCTGATCCTCGACGAGCCGACACGCGGCATCGATATTGGCGCGCATGCGGAAATCCTGAAAATGATCGAAAAACTCTGCAGCGAGGGCATGTCGCTCGTGGTCATCTCCTCCGAACTGGAAGAGCTTACCGCCGTCGCCCATCGTGTGGTCGTGCTCTCCGACCGCCGCCATGTCAGCGAATTGAAGGGCGGCGAAGTGACCGCCGACAATATCATGCGGGCGATTGCCGATGCGGCGAAAACGGAGGCGGCGTGATGGTGGCTGTGACACGACGCCTAAAAAGGCTTGCTCCCCAGCTTGCCGCGCTCTTCATCATTCTGGCAGCGATTACAATCCTTTCGCCGGGTTTCCTGCATGTCTCGTTTCAGAACGGCCGGCTCTATGGCAGTCTGGTGGATATTCTCGTGCGCGCCGCACCCGTGGCGCTTTTAACCATCGGCATGACGCTGGTCATCGCCACCAAGGGCATCGACCTTTCCATTGGCGCCGTCATCGCCATCTGCGGCGCGGTTGCGGCCACGCTCATCAGCAACGGCCATTCCATTCCCTCGGTCATCGTCATCTCGCTTGCGGTGGGCATTGCCTGTGGCCTGTGGAACGGTGTGCTCGTCGCCCTTCTCGACATACAGCCGATCATCGCCACGCTGATCCTGATGGTGGCGGGGCGGGGCATCGCCCAGCTCATCACCGAAGGCGTCATTCTCACCTTCAACAATGACAGCTTTTCCGCTATCGGTTCCGGCTCGTTCGCGGGCATTCCGCTGCCCGTCATCATCTGGGTGGCGGCGGCGCTCACGATCGGCCTTCTGGTGCGCAAGAGCGCGCTCGGTTTCCTGATTGAGGCGACCGGCATCAATCGTCGCGCGGCAGCGCTTGCCGGGGTACGGGCGCGCTTCCTGCTGTTCTTCGTCTATGCGGTTTCCGGCCTCTGCGCAGCCATCGCCGGCATGATCGTGACTGCCGATATTCGCGGCGCGGATGCCAACAATGCCGGGCTTTGGCTGGAACTGGACGCCATATTGGCGGTAGTCATTGGCGGCACCTCGCTGAATGGCGGGCGCTTCTCCATCACCGCCTCGCTGATCGGCGCACTCATCATCCAGACCATCAATACCGGCATTCTCGTTTCGGGCTTTCCGCCGGAATTCAACCTCATCATCAAGGCCGGCATCATCATGGTAGTGCTGACGCTGCAATCGCCGGCGATCATGACGGTGCTTGGCTTCGTGAAAGCGCCCAAGCCACACGCCAAACCGGCGGCCACCAATGGCATGACCAAGGAAGGAACCGCGCGATGATCCACAGCCGCAATCTGCCCTTCCTCACCACGCTGACGATCTTCGTCATCGCCTATCTCCTCTGCGTGCTGCAATATCCGGCGATCTTTTCCACGCGGGTGATCGGCAATCTTCTCACCGACAACGCCTTTCTCGGCATCGCGGCGGTCGGCATGACTTTCGTCATCCTGTCTGGCGGCATCGATCTCTCCATCGGTTCGGTCATCGCCTTCACCAGCGTCTTCGTCGCCGTCATGGTCGGCACCTATAATATCCATCCGCTGCTGGCCTTCGCCATCGTGCTGGTTGTCTCGACATTGTTCGGCTGCCTGATGGGGGCGATGATCCGCTTCCTGTCGATCCCGCCCTTCGTGGTGACGCTGGCGGGCATGTTTCTGGCGCGCGGCGCGGCTTACCTCATCTCCACCCAGTCGGTGCCGATCTCCCACCCGTTCATCGATGCGATACAGGGCTTTTATTTCCGCTTTCCAGGCGGCGGCAGGCTGACGGCATTGGCCATGCTGATGCTTCTCGTCTTCGCCGCCGGCATGCTGATCGCCAGCCGCACCCGCTTCGGCGCCAATGTCTATGCACTCGGCGGCAACCCGCAATCGGCCGAGTTGATGGGCGTGCCGATCGGGGCCACGACCATCGGCATCTATGCGCTTTCCGGCTTTCTCTCCGGCCTCGCCGGCATCGTCTATACGCTCTACACTTCGTCAGGTTATTCGCTGGCGACGGTGGGCGTTGAACTCGACGCCATCGCCGCCGTCGTCATTGGCGGCACGCTTTTGACCGGCGGCACGGGGCTGGTGGCGGGAACCTTCATCGGCCTTCTGATCCAGGGCTTGATCCAGACCTACATTGTTTTTGACGGGACGCTTTCCTCCTGGTGGACGAAAATCGTCATCGGTGTGCTGCTTTTCGTCTTCATCGTGTTGCAGCGCGCAATCATCTGGTATTCAAACAGGAGACTGGCCGGACCGCATCCGGCATAATTGCCAAGGGAGGCTTGCTTGGGGCTGCTCGAAACGACGATAAGCGGGCGAAAACGCCGGAACAGCCACGCCCATGTGGTCTCCGAACTCGGCAGCGCCATCGTCTCGGGCAGAATTGCGGAAGGCTCCCTGCTGCCCAATGACGCGGAACTTTCCATGCGCTTCGGCGTCTCGCGCACCGTGCTGCGCGAAACCATGAAGACGCTGGCGGCCAAGCGGCTGGTCGAACCCAAGGCGAAGGTCGGCACCCGCGTTCTCGACCGCTCAAGCTGGAACTTCTTCGATCCGGATGTGCTGGGCTGGCGCTGCGAGGCCGGCATAGACCAGGAATTCGTCACGCATCTGGCGGAGATCCGCCTGGCGCTGGAACCGGCGGCGGCAGCGGCAGCGGCCCTGCAGGCCTCCAATGACGATATCGTTTCGCTTTACGTCATCGCCGCCAAATTCGACAATCCGAAACATACGCCGGAAAGCATCGCCAAGGTCGATCTCGAATTCCACCTTGCCGTGGCGCATATGTCCGGCAATCCCTTCATGCGCTCGGCAAGCGGGCTGATCGAAGCAGCACTTGCCATTTCCTTCCAGCTCTCGTCGCCGGCCGCTTCGCCTGGCACCATCGCCGAAATCGCGTCCAATCATCTGCGCATCGTACATGCGATTGCGGCGCGTGACGCGGATGCGGCGGTGAAAGCCATGCGCCACGTGATCGAGGTCGGTAAAGACCGGACGCAGAAGGCGATCAAGACGGTTTGAGGAGTTGTAAGACCCGCAGGAATGCGGGTCCGTTTTCTCCAACCAATTATCCCTGCGATGCATCGACCTGCGGCACCACGCCACGGCGCGACGCCATCAGCGATGCGCCGAGAAGGGCGGCAATCGCCACGAAGACGAAGACCATCGTCGCCCCCTGAAGATCGATCAACAGGCCGCCCAGAACCGCACCGCTGGAAATGGCGATCTGGAACGTGGTGAGCAGCAGCGCGCCAGCACTTTCCGCCTCATCGGAAGCGGCCCGCGTGATGAAGCTCTGCACACTGACCGGGAGCGCACCGAAGGCAAAACCCCAGGAGGCGATGGCAAGGCCAGCAATCAGGGGTGACGCACCCGCAACGACCAGAACGGAAGCCGATGCCGCGATGAGAGTCGCGGCGAACGTCACTGCCCATGCCGTGTTTTTCTCGGAGAGGAAACCGCCGAAAAGATTGCCGAAAAAGCCGCTGACACCATAAACCAGAAGGACGAGGGAAATCGCCTCGACGCCAAGAAGCGTCACATCTTCCAGAAATGGACGGACATAGGTGAAACCGGCAAAGTGACCCGCAACGATGAATAGCGTCGTCAGAAGGCCGATCCGAACCTGCGGCCGCTGCAACAGCCGGAACATGGTGGAAAGACCGGGTGCGCCAGCCGGCGGCAGCGACGGAACGGTGAGCAATTGCACGAAAAGTGCGATGACACCGAGCGCACCCGCAACCACAAAGGCCGAGCGCCAGCCAAGCGTCGCGCCGATCCATGCGCCCACCGGCGCTGCACAGACGGTGGCGACCGAAACCCCTGTCAGGATGATGGCCATGGCGCGCGGCATCTTCTCAAGCGGCACCAGCCTCAGCGCCAGCGCCGCCGACATGGCCCAGAAGCCGCCAAGGCCGATGCCGAGCAGGACGCGCGAGGCGAACAGCATGAAAAGACCGTTGGCGAAGGCGGCCAGCGTGCTGGAAATGATCAGCAGCGTGGTCAGCCCAAGCAATGTCCAGCGACGGTCGATGCTGCGTGTGCCGATGACGACGCCGGGGCCGGCGACCGCCGCGACCAGCGCCGTAACGGTGATGGATTGACCGGCAATGCCGGAGCTGACGGCGAGATCGACCGAAAGCGGCGTGAGAAGGCTGACCGGCAGGAACTCCGCCGTCACCAGCCCGAAAACGCCGAGCGAAAGCGAAACCACGGCCGCCCATTTCGCATCCGGCTCTGTCTTGCGCGGCACATATTCAAGCTCGTTTATGGTCCGGTTGTTCATGAAAATCTCCTGATGCGCATTCCCGGAATGCGTCCTGAAACGGAAAGGCAAAGTGGTGAAACCGGTGGGAGCCCGGTTCAACAACCGTAAATCGATGCACATAAGCTATGCGTGACATCCCGGCGTTTCCATGCTAGAAAATCCATATTCCTTAACCAAACATCCGAATTTGCGAGCAAGCCATGAATGATGCCCTGACCGAAATGTTGCGTGGCCTGAGGCTCGATGGTGTCGAATACGGCCGGTGCCGCATGGCCACACCCTGGGCGACGGCTTTTCCCGAACAGGAAGCCGCGCGGTTTCATTTCATCGGCGTCGGTCAGGCGAAATTGCTGAAACCTTCCGGGGAATGGCTGACGCTGACCTGCGGCGACGCCGTGCTTCTGCCGCGAGGGCACGCCCATGTGCTGGGCAGCGGCGAGGATGTGAAGCCCGCCCTTTTCGACCGCTTCGGCAAGAAGGAAGTCTGCCAGGGCATCTTCGACATGGAATGCGCGAGTGCCGGCGGCGATACCGTGGCCTTTACCGCCTCGATGCGTTTCAACATGGACAATCTGCACCCGCTGCTGCAGCTGATGCCGGATGTGATGCTGACCAGCGATCTGGCCAAAAGCGACCCGGCTATCCCCCATCTGCTTGAAGCCATGACGCGCGAGGTGGAACTGAACCGCGTGGGCGCGGGCGGCATTCTGGCACGGCTTGCCGATGTGCTGACCGCGACATTGATCCGCACATGGGTGGAATATGGCTGCGGCGATTCCAGCGGCTGGCTGGCCGCCGTGCGCAATCCCGAACTCGGGCGGGTGCTGGCCGCCATCCACCTCAACCCCGAAAGGGACTGGAGCGTGGAGGAGCTTGCCTCGCTGATGGGCGCATCCCGCTCCAGTTTCGCGGAACGCTTCACCCGCGTGGTGGGCGAAAGCCCGGCCCGTTATGTGGTGCGCGTGCGCATGCATCAGGCGCGGCTGTGGCTGCGCGAAGGCATGCGCGTGACGGTGGCGGCGGAAAAGCTCGGTTACGATTCCGAAGCCTCCTTCAGTCGCGCCTTCAAACGCGTGCTCGGCGCGCCGCCCAGCCAGTTCCGCAGGAAGGACACGGCCGGGCTGGAGGATGCGGCATAGGAATGTGTCTCAGTGGAAATTGCGGGAAATGACCTTTATCCGCTCCACCTCATCTTCATCATCGACTGTAGCCGGCGGGCGCTTCCTAATAGTGCGATGATCCTCCGGCGACATTCCGTGGTGGAACTCATCGCCGCGCCCATGCGGCAGGGGAAAGGCGCGGTTGCGCTCACCCACACTTGCCAGCGCTTCCGACAAATCGGTCAGCCGGTGGGCGACCAGATGCACCACCTCGCCTTCCCGCTGGATCTTGCCGTAAATGCCTACCATGCCGGCAGACAGCACCACACGCCGGTATTTTTCGAAGGTCTTGACCCAAAGGACAGCATTGGCAATGCCGGTCTCGTCCTCCAGCGTCATGAAGATCACGCCCTTTGCCGAGCCGGGACGCTGGCGCACCAGCACCAGACCCGCCGTTTCCAGCCATGTGCCATCCCGAACGCGCACCGCCTCCGCACAGGTGACGATGCGGCGGCGGGAAAGATCGCGCCGCAGGAAGGTCATGGGATGTTCGCGCAGCGTCAGCCCCACATGACCGTAATCCTGCACCACCTCGCCACCATCAGTCATGGGCCTGAGCGCAACGGAGGGCTCCTGAAGCTCTTCGATAACGGCATCTTCCCTGACGGCAGCGGCGGCGAAAAGCGGCAGCGGCTCATCCCGCAAAGCCTTGATGGCCCAGAGCGCTTCGCGTCTGGCAAGCGAAAGCGACGGCAAAAAGGCATCGGCTTCGGCGAGACAGACAAGGGCGGCGGCAGGAACGCCCGCCCTTCGCCATAGATCGTCGACGGAGGCGAAAGGCCGATCCTGCCGGGCGGCGACGATTTTTGCAGCATGGTCATTGGAAAGCCCTTTCACCATGCGCAGGCCAAGCCGTACGGCATAGCGTTCCTCACCCTCATCATTCTTCTTGCCAGTAGGCTCCAGCGTACAATCGAAGCGGCTGTTATTAACGCAGACCGGACGCACCTCGACACCATGATCACGCGCATCACGCACAATCTGCGCCGGGGCGTAAAAACCCATGGGCTGCGAGTTGAGAAGCGCCGTACAGAAAATATCGGGATGATGGCATTTCAGCCATGAGGAGGCATAAGCAATCAGCGCGAAGGAAGCCGCATGGCTTTCAGGGAAACCATAACTGCCGAAGCCTTCCAGCTGCTTGAAGATGCGTTCGGCGAATTCTTTGTCATACTCGCGCTCTACCATGCCGTCGATCAGGTCCTGCCTGAATTTCGAGATGGTGCCGACATTCTTGAAGGTGGCCATGGCTCGGCGGAGCTGATCCGCCTTGCCGGGGGAGAAACCGGCGCATTCGATGGCGACGCGCATGGCCTGTTCCTGGAAAAGGGGCACGCCGAGCGTCTTGCCCAGCACATTTTTAAGCTCCGGCTTCGGATAATCCTCTTTTTCCTTTCCATCTCGGCGACGCAGATACGGATGCACCATATCTCCCTGAATGGGGCCGGGACGAACAATGGCCACCTGTATGACGAGGTCGTAGAATTTTGCCGGTTTCAGACGTGGCAGCATCGACATCTGCGCCCGACTTTCGATCTGGAAGGTGCCCAGCGTATCGGCCCTCTGGATCATTTTGAAGGTTGAGGGATCATCATCCGGCATGGAAGTGAGATCATATTTCTTCCCATAACGCTCCTCCAGCATATTGAAGCCTCGCTTCATGCAGGAAAGCATGCCGAGCGCCAGACAGTCCATCTTCATGAACTTCACAATATCAATATCATCCTTATCCCATTCGATGATCTGGCGATCATCCATGGCGGCGGGTTCGATTGGCACCAGCTCGTCCAGCCGGTCATGGGTCAGAACAAAGCCGCCCGGATGCTGGCTGTGGTGACGTGGCGTGCCGACAAGCTGATTGGCAAGTTCAAAAGCGAGCTTAAGGCGACGATCCTCCATGTTGAGGTTCAGTTCCTTCACCTGGTTTTCACCCACCCCCTCGCTCCAGCGCCAGACCTGCGATGAGAGGAGTTTCGTCAGGTCTTCCGGCAGGCCCAGAACCTTGCCGACATCGCGTAACGCCCCACGCCCGCGATAACGGGTGACGACCGAACACAGGGCGGCCTTGTTCCGACCATAGGTATCATAAACCCACTGAATGACCTCCTCGCGCCGCTGGTGCTCAAAATCTACGTCGATATCAGGCGGTTCGCGCCGTTCTTCCGAAACGAAACGTTCGAACAGGAGGTCAACCTTGAGGGGATCAATGGCGGTGATTCCAAGCACGTAACACACCACCGAATTGGCCGCCGAGCCGCGTCCCTGACAGAGAATATCCTCCCCCCGGGCAAATTGGACGATAGCATTCACCGTCAGGAAATAAGGGGCATATTCCAACCTGCCGATCAGGCCAAGCTCGTGGTGCAGCGCCTTCTCCACCTTTTCCGGCAGACCATGCGGATACCGCCCCGGCACCGCTTCCCAAACCATCTTCTCCAGCGCCTGCTGCGCCGTCAGCCCCGGCATGCTGCGCTCCTCGGGATATTGGTAGACCAGTTCCTTCAGCGAAAATTTGCAGCGTTTCGTAATTTCGAGACTGCGGGCCAGCGCCTCGGGGTAACGGGCAAACAGCCGGTGCATTTCCTCCGGCGGCTTCATATAGCGGTCGGCATGCCGCTCGCGCCGGAAACCAGCCTCGTCGATGGTGCAATTGTGCCTTATGCAGGTGACGACATCTTGCAGCATGCGCCGTTCCGGCACATGAAAAAGCACGTCATTGGTGACAACAGTCGGCACACCAGCCGCTTCGGCCATAGCTGACAGTTCGAAAAGCCGCATCTGGTCGTTGGGGCGTCTTCTGAGGCTAAGCGCCATATAGGCCCGGTCCGCAAAAGCTGTCTTCAGCCGGCGCAGGCGAAGCGCGCATAGATCGTCGGCCAGATCGGCGAGCAGCACCACGATCAGGCCTTCGCCGTAGGCGACGAGATCGTCCCATGCCAGCCGGCACTTGCCCTTGCCGCCTCTTTTCTTGCCGACGGAAAGCAGCCGGCAGAGCCGCCCGTAAGCGGGCCGATCCATGGGATAAACGAGCACGGAAAGATCGTCATCCAGATCGAGCCGGCAGCCGATGACAAGGCGGATGCCATGATTATTGGCGGCTTCGTAAGCGCGGGGAATGCCCGCAAGGCTGTTGCGGTCCACGATACCAAGCGCCTTGATGCCGAGTCTTTTGGCCTGTTCGAAAAGCTCATCGCAGGAGCTTGCACCCCGCAGGAAGGAAAAATGCGTGGTCACCTGAAGTTCGGCATAACGCGGCGCGCTCATGCGAAGACCCCGTGAATGAACCAGCCCTGAGAACCAGTCTCGATATGTTCGCCGTCGCCGGAGCGGAAAATCCAGAAGCGCTCGCCGCTTTCATTTTCCACCGTGAAATAATCGCGCACGGCGGCCTTTTCCCGGTCGCGTTTCCACCATTCGCCGAACACCCGCTCCGGCCCGTCGGCGCGCCGCACATTGTGGCGCACGCCTTTCCAGAGGAAATAACGCGGCGGATGGTCCGGCAGCAGCGCCAGCGTTTCGATGGGTTCCGGCCTTGCAAAAAGCCTGACCGGGCGCGGCCAGTGGCCGGGCCAGCCGAGCCTATCCTCAGGTGCCAGCGCCGCAACCCGGGCAACGGAGCGTTCCGGCACATCGCTTGCCACCGCCGCATAACGATAGACCCGGTGGCCGCGATTGAGAATGACATCGACCGTATCGGCGATGTCCGCACGGCCTTCCTCCAGAAGCGAGGATCGGGCCTGCGCGGCGACAAGCGGCTCGGCATGGGTGGCGGTCAGCACCATCATCTCGATGCCGAAACCGGGATCGATGGTGTCGATCCGGTCGGTCAAAAGCCGGACAAGCTGTTTGACATCGCGCACCGGTCTGGAGGTGCCGGCCCGCACCGCCTGCAGGCCGCTATCGACCCGGTGCAGCACCAGATCGACACGGCGAGCGCCGAGGCCGCGCTTTTCCAGCGCGATACAAAGGTCAGCAACCAGTTTTTGCGTATAGCGGGCAATCGTCTCCGCCGCTGCAATGGGTTCGGGAAAGGCGCGCCGCACCTCCACCATCTCGGCCACGCGCACCGGTTCGATGGGTTCACCGATCTCCCCCAAAGCCTGGGAAAGACGGCGCACGAGTTCGGGGCCGAAACGCAGGGTGAGCGTCGCACGCGGCGCTTCGGCCAGCTCGCCGATGCTGCGAAAACCGAGCACCTTCAACTCGGACACAATACGCTCTTCCAGCCTGAGCGCGGCCAATGGCAAAGCGTCGGTCGCCACACGCTGCCCGCCCGGCGGCACGATGCTGATCGCCTCACGGCCAAAACGCGCCAGCGCATGGGCCGCTCCCCAGCTATCGGCAATGGCGGCGCGGGCGCTAAAGCCGGCGGCATGCAGGCGGTTGACCATGCCGCTCAGCATCAGCGCCTCATTGCCGTGCAGATGGTCCGCCCCCGCCGTGTCCAGCACCAGCCCGTCCGGTAGGTCGGCGGCGACGATGGGTGCATAGATGCGCAGGAAATGAAAGGCCAGCTGTTGCAGGGCGCGGGCATCTCCATCGGCATCCAGATCTTCCACGAGAAGGCCCGGCACCAGCGCCTGCGCCTTGCTGACCGGCGTGCCGTGCCGGATGCCCACCGCCTTTGCCGCCTTGTCGAGCGCCAGCACCAGCCGGCGGCTGCCATGGCGGCCAATCATGACCAGCGGCTTTTCAACCGGCGGCGCGTCCTTGCCCGAAAGACGCCGGAAACGATCCGTCGGCCATGTCGGCAGGTAGAGCGAGACGACCCTTTGCATCACAGGCTTCCACTTCAAATTCGGCACTTTCGCCGCCGCGACATCGCAAAAGTTCCAGAAACCAGTGCGGCCTGCCCACCCCCGGTACCGGCAAGGGGGATGAGGGTCGGACGGAGATGCGCCAGCGGGTCATCGCTGCCGTCGGCTCGCCGAACAGCGCCGCATCGGCCGCACGCCGGAAACGACGAATGGCGATGCCGGTAACACCGGAGGTTTCCGCCGCCAGTTGCAGCCGCCGCGAGGCATTCATCGGCAGCTTCGCCAGCTCGCCCATCACCGCGCCGAAACCGTTGCAGCGTAAGCCCTCCTCGAAACAGTCGAGCACACCTTTTTCATCGCGGCATTCAACGATTATGACCCGGTTCTGCGACAGGCCGGCCTGCGTCAACCCCGGCATGAACAGATCCCGGCGGGTGACACACCATAAAACCTTGCCGGAAAGCCGTGCCGCCACACCGGCCGCAAAAAGGGCGGCCGCCGCGCCATCGGCAGCGCCATTGCCGCCGCCGCTCACCTCATGCAGGCAACCGAGCTTCAGCCCGCCTCCCGGCAGGCGATGGTCGATGGCATCCACGCCGAAAGGCAAGGTCTCGTGCAGGCGCGGAGCGCCGTTACCGATCCTTTCCAGCCTTTCACGCAGCTCTTCGACAACGAGCAACTGATCCGCGCGCTTTTGCATGGCATGACAGGTTTCAATTCCGGTTATTCATCTTTATTGTTCCTGTTTTGTTCCTATTTCAGCAAAGAGTCAAGCAATAGGCTGCCGGTCTTCAACAGTTTGCACGGGAAGAGAGGATTCTGGCCTTGCGGCCCTCTGCCCTGCCGTTAAAACGGAATTGTCCGCTCGCCACCTGTTTTACCCTGACAGCCGCCCGGCAACGGACATCATGGTTTGGAGGAAACCGCCGATGATCGCCAGCATTCTGATTGCCGTGGTTGCGGCCATCCATATTTACATCGTCATTCTGGAAATGCTGCTGTGGGAAAAACCAGCCGGCCGCAAGGCCTTCGGTCTTTCGGCGGATTTTGCCCGGCAGACGAAAGTACTGGCCGCCAATCAGGGACTGTATAACGGTTTTCTCGCAGCGGGGCTGATCTATGGGCTGATGCAGGGCGATGAAGGGCTGAGCTTCAAGGTTTTCTTCCTGACCTGCGTTCTGGTGGCCGGTATTTTCGGCGCCATCACCGCCAATATGAAGATCCTGTTCATTCAGGCATTGCCGGCATTGTTCGCGCTCGGCTTCCTTTGGATCGGAGCATGAACCGATGAGCGCATGGAACGATCACAGCGCAAAAGACGCCCTCAACCGGATTTTCATGGCGGCAGTGGCAAGCGCCGATCCGGCAAAGGTGCTGCAACACCACCTTCCCTCCCCGCCCAAAGGCCGCTGCGTGGTGGTGGGCGCCGGCAAGGCTTCGGCCGCCATGGCTGCGGCGCTCGAAGCGGCATGGCCGCATGTCGATCTTTCCGGTGTGGTGGTGACGCGTTACGGTCATGCCGTCCCGACTGCGCGCATCGAGATCATCGAGGCTTCGCATCCGGTGCCGGACGATAAGAGCGCGGAAGCGGCAAAACGCATTCTCGCAGCCGTTGCAGGCTTGACTACCGACGACATGGTCATCGCGCTGATTTCCGGCGGCGGTTCGGCGCTGATGGTGGCACCTGCCGAAGGCATGACGCTTGCCGACAAGATGGCCGTCAATCGTGCCCTTTTGGCCAGCGGCGCGACGATTTCCGAAATGAACGCCGTGCGCAAACATCTCTCCCGCATCAAGGGCGGGCGGCTGGCGCTGGCTGCCAAACCGGCAAGGGTCGTTTCGCTGCTGATTTCCGATGTGCCGGGCGACGACCCCTCCGAAATCGCCTCCGGCCCGACGGTTGCCGATCCGAGCGATATTGAAAGCGTGCGGGAAATCGTCTCCCGTTATGCGCTCGATCTTCCCGAAAACGTGCGCAAGGTGCTGGAAAAAGGCGAGGAAACCCCCAAGGCGGGCGATATCGAGGAGGATATCCGGCTCATCGCGGCTCCTTCGCTCGCCCTGCAGGCGGCGGCGGATGAGGCGGTGAAACTCGGGCTTACGCCGCTCATCCTCGGAGATTCGCTGGAGGGTGAATCAAAAGATGTCGGCGCTGTCATGGCCGGCATCGCGCTTTCCGCCAGCCGTAAGGGCCTGCCTGTGAAAGGCCCCGCCGTGCTGCTTTCCGGCGGCGAAACCACAGTGACGCTGAACAGGGGCGTTGGCGGCAAGGGACCGGCCGGCAAGGGTGGCCGCAATACGGAATTCCTGCTCAGCCTTGCGCTGACCCTGAAGGGTGCGGACGGCATCTGGGCCATTGCCGGCGATAGCGACGGCATAGACGGCGTGGAGGATGCGGCAGGTGCAGTGGTGACACCGGACACGCTTGCCCGCATGCGCGAAGCCGGTGTCGATCCGCGTCAATCGCTCGTGGGCCACGACAGCTACACCGCTTTCAGGGCAGCAGGAGACCTTGTCGTGACGGGGCCGACGCTGACGAATGTGAATGATATCCGCGCGATTTTGATCGGTTGATAGCGGGGGAGCCCGCAGGGATTACCGGCCTTCGGTGTGAGCATCGTGGAGGGAAGACGTTTTGACTATGCCCTCGGACAGGAGTAATCTGGCGGGATATCCTTTGGAGCCTCAGCCATGCGTCCTGGAGTGCTCATACTTGGCCTGATCATGGCCCTTATTCCGACTTTGGCGGATGCCCACAATTGCAAATGCCGAAATCGCGGCGTCATGTTCCAGCTCGGCCAGACATCCTGCCTGAAGGTTGATGGCGGCTCTTATCTCGCACGCTGCGAGATGAAGCTCAACGTTTCGTCATGGACAAAGATTCAGGACGGTTGCCCCATAACAGAAAGGGTGCAGACGCAATCAACCCGCGTCAATTGATCCCATCGGCAGATGACGCCAAGGGCATCTTCTCCCCGGCATCGGGGAGAAGAAATACGCGGCAACCTAGTCTTACAGCTTCACCCAGCCGCCATTCTTCTTGCCGGACTCGATGCAGGCCGTGACGAAAGCGACACCTTTAACCCCGTCGTCCACGGTCGGGTAAATCACCGCCTTGTCGAGCGCCGAGCCGCTGCGGCGGGCTTCGATGGCATGCGCCGCCTCGGTATAGATGGTGGCGAAGGCTTCGAGATAACCTTCCGGGTGGCCGGACGGAATGCGGGTGACGCGCGCTGCGGCAGCACCTGCCCCGGCGCCGCCGCGGGTGATCAACTGCTTGGGTTCGCCAAGCCTCGTGAACCAGAGATAGTTTGGGTCCGCCTGCGTCCACTCGATACCGGCCTTGTCGCCATAAACACGCACCTTCAGCCCGTTTTCGTGGCCGACCGCAACCTGGCTGCACCAGAGCAGCCCCTTGGCCGCCTGCTTGCCGCCCTTTTGCTTGAAGCGCAGCATCACATGCGCATTGTCGTCCAGCCGTCGGCCTTCGACAAAGGTGTGCACATCTGCCGCCAGCTCATCCGCTTCCAGACCGGAAATGAAGCAACCGAGATTATAGGCATGGGTGCCGATATCGCCGGTGGAGCCGCCGACACCGGATTGCGCCGGATCGGTACGCCAGACAGCCTGTTTCGCACCGGTCTGCTCCACCGCTTCCGTCAGCCAGTCCTGCGGATATTCCATCTGCACCAGACGGATATTGCCGAGTTCACCGGCCTCCACCAGTTCCCGCGCGTGCCGCACCATGGGATAGCCGGTATAATTATGCGTCAGGATGAACAGGGCATCGGCCTTGTCGGCCACCTGCTTCAGCTTTTTGGCGTCCTCCAGATTGGAGGTCAGCGGCTTGTCGCAGATGACATGGATGCCGCGCTCCAGAAACGCCTTGGCGGCCGGATAATGCACATGGTTCGGGGTGACGATCGCCACCGCCTCGATGCCATCCTCGCGCAGCGCTTCCTTTTCGGCCATTTCCTCGAACGAACCGTAGCAGCGCTCGGGATCGAGCCCCAGCTCACGGCCGGAGGCTAGGGATTTTTCCGGCGTCGAGGACAGGGCCCCCGCCACGAGATCGAAGCGATTGTCGAGTCGCGCGGCCATGCGGTGAACGCCGCCGATAAATGCGCCCGAACCGCCCCCCACCATGCCAAGGCGAATCCGCCTGTTCGCCTTGTCGGTTGTCTTTCCTTCAATAGCCATAATATCTCCCCTGAAATGCTCTCAAAGCCCAAGCATACGGCGGTTGGCCGCATCGTCCGTGCCGCTCGATGCGAAATCGTCAAAGGCTTTTTCCGTGACGCGGATGATATGCGCCTTGACGAATTCGGCTCCTTCCCGAGCACCGTCTTCAGGATGCTTCAGCGCGCATTCCCACTCGACCACGGCCCAGCCGTCGAAATCATTGGCCGCCATTTTCGAGAAAACCGCACCGAAATCCACCTGCCCGTCGCCCAGCGAACGGAACCGGCCCGCGCGGTTGACCCAGCCCTGATAACCGCCATAAACGCCCTGCCGCCCGGTCGGATTGAACTCCGCATCCTTGACGTGGAACATCTTGATGCGGTCCTTGTAGATGTCGATATTGTCGAGATAATCGAGGCATTGCAGAATGTAATGCGACGGATCGTAGAGCATGTTGGCGCGCTTGTGGTTCCTCACCCGCTCCAGGAACATCTCGAACGTCACGCCATCATGCAGGTCTTCGCCGGGATGGATTTCGTAGCAGACATCCACACCCTGCTCATCGGCATAATCGAGGATCGGCGTCCAGCGTTTCGCCAGCTCGTCGAAGGCTGTTTCCACCAGACCGGCCGGGCGCTGCGGCCACGGGTAAACGAAGGGCCAGGCAAGCGCACCGGAGAAGGTCGCATGCGCCTTGATGCCGAGATTTTTCGAGGCTTTCAGCGCCAGCTTCACCTGCTCCACCGCCCATTGCTGGCGGGCCTTTGGATTGCCGCGCACTTCAGGCGCTGCAAAACCGTCGAACGCCTCGTCATAGGCCGGGTGAACGGCAACCAGCTGGCCCTGCAGATGGGTGGAAAGCTCGGTCACCTCGACACCGTTCTGGCGCGCGACCCCGGCAAATTCGTCGCAATAATCCTTCGATTCCGCCGCTTTTTTGAGATCGATCAGCTGTCCGGCCCATGTCGGCACCTGCACACCGGCATAGCCCTTTTCCGCCGCCCATTTGGTAATGCCGTCCCAGCTGTTGAAAGGTGCGGCATCGCCGGCAAACTGGCCGAGAAAAAGACCCGGTCCCTTGATCGTTCTCATAAAAATCTCCTCCTGCATCGATACAGTTTCGCGGTAATCCGCTTTTTTCCCAAGCGCCAAGCTAACCGCTCGTGATTTTCAAACAAGCCCCAAAAGCGGAGGGACGAGAGAATTTCCGCATTTCGTTGAAAATGCTGAAGGCGCTTAAAGCGCCAGTCCGCTCGCCCTGTCGAAGACGTGCACACGCTCATGGTGCACGGTGGCAGCAAAGGGAGTGTTGACCTTGACCGGCTGCTCGCCATCCACCACCGCCGTCACATGATCGCCCGCCAGTTCGAAGATCACATGGGTCTGTGCGCCGGTCGGCTCCACCAGCAGCGTCCGGCCGGAGAGCGACACATCACCGCCGATGGCCGAGCCGATATGTTCCGGCCTCAAGCCAATCGTCACCGGCTGGTCGCGTTTCACCTTTCGAGAGGCGGCAATGCGGATCGCGGTTCCGTCCTTCAGCCGGGCGGCAGGCTGGTCTCCCTCGCCATCGACCACGCATTCGATGAGGTTCATGGCCGGTGAGCCGATGAAGGCGGCGACGAAGAGATTGGCGGGCGTCTTGTAGAGCTCGAGCGGCGTGCCCTGCTGTTCGATGCGACCGTGATTGAGCACCACCACCCGGTCCGCCAGCGTCATCGCCTCGATCTGGTCGTGGGTGACATAGATTGAGGTCGTGCCGACCTTCTGGTGCAGCGCCTTGATTTCGCTGCGCATCTGCACGCGAAGCTTGGCGTCGAGGTTGGACAGCGGCTCATCGAACAGGAAGACGGCCGGGTTGCGCACCACGGCGCGGCCCATGGCGACGCGCTGGCGCTGGCCGCCGGAGAGTTGCGAGGGCTTGCGATCCAGAAGCTTGCCGAGATCGAGCATGCGAGCGGCTTCCGCCACGCGCTCTTCAATGACGTTTTTCGGCTGGCCGGCTAGCTTCAGGTTGAAGCCCATGTTTTCGGCCACCGTCATATGCGGATAAAGCGCATAGGACTGAAACACCATGGCGATGTTGCGCTCACGCGGGGTCATGCCATTGACCACCTTCTCGCCGATGAGAATATCCCCATCGGTGATTTCCTCCAGCCCGGCGATCATGCGCAGCAGGGTGGACTTGCCGCAGCCGGAAGGCCCGACCAGGGCGATGAATTCGCCATCCGTAATATCGAGCGAGATGCCGTGAATGACATCGAGGGCGGCATAGGACTTGCGGATATCCCTAAGTTCGACGGAAGCCATGTTTTGCTCCTTTCACGTCACGATTTGACGGCACCGGCCGTCAGGCCCGCGATGATGTGTTTCTGTGCGAGGAAGAAGACGATGACGGTCGGCAGGATCGTCAGCGTGATGAAGGCGAGAACGAGCTGCCATTCGGTGCCGAATTCACCGCGATAGACCATGATGCCGAGCGGCCAGGGATATTTCGATTCCGAATTCAGCATGATCAGCGGCAGGATATAGCTGTTCCAGCTGCCGACGAAGGAAACGATGCCGACGGTCGCCACGATCGGCCGCGAGAGCGGCACGGAAATGTGCCAGAAGAAGCGCAGATAACCGCACCCATCCACGAAGGCGGCCTGAAACAGCTCCTCCGGCAGATTGCGGAAATAATTGCGGAATAGGAGAATGCTCATGCCAAGCCCGAAGGCCACCTGCGGCAGCACCACACCCCAATAGGTGTCGAGCAGGCCGAGATCGCGGATGCGGATGAACAACGGCAGGATGGCGGTGGCCGCCGGGAACATCAGTCCCAGCAGGAAATAATTCAGCAGGAAGGACGAGCCGAAGAACTTCACATGCGCGAAGGTGAAGGCGGCCATGGCCGAGACGGTCAGCGTCAGGAATACCGTCAACAGCGCGATGACCAGCGAATTGAAGATTTGCAGCCAGTAGCGTTTTCCGAAGAGAATATCGCCATAATTGGCCCATTGCCATTCGGCCGGGATGCCGAACGGGTTCACACGCAGGTCTCCCAGCGTCTTGAAGCCGCCAAGCGCGGTGGTGAGCAACGGGATGAGCACGATGGCCGCGATCAGACTCAGCGATATATAAAGATAGAGCTTGGTTTGCAGCGGCATGCGGACGGAGGTGGATGTGTCAGTCATGGCGCATGAAAATCCTTTTGTAACCGAAGGCGAGCGTCACGCAGATGACGAAGAGAACGACGCCGACCGCGCTGCCAAGCCCCACCTGCATGCGCATGACGCCGTAGGTGTAGAGGAAAGTGACCATGGTCTGCGTGGAGTTGGACGGCCCGCCGCCGGTGAGCGGCATGATCATGTCGAAGAGCTGCAGCGAGCCGATGACCGCAAAGAAGACGGACAGGCGAACGGTGGAGCCGAGCATCGGCAAGGTGACGTATCGGAATTTCTGCCAGCCGGAAGCGCCATCGATTTCGGCGGCTTCCAGCACATTCTTGTCGACGGATTGGAGGCCGGCGATGAACAGCATCATGTGAAAGCCGAAATATTTCCAGACGATGACGCCGAGCACGGCATAGATCGCCACATCCTTATCGGCCAGCACATAGGGATTGGCGAAACCGAAGAAATTGGAAATGGCGGCAAACAGGCCATAATCGCCATCATAAACGAAACGCCAGATCAGACCCGCCGCGACGTCAGCGAGAACGTAAGGCAGAAAGAACACCAGGCGGAAGGCGACGACGCCGGGAATGCGGTGCGCCAGCATCATGGCGAGCCAGATGGCCAGCGGAATCTGAATCAGGATCGAAATGAGGATAATGAGGCCGTTATTGATCAGGGCCTGTGAGAATGCGGCATTGCCGAAAAGCACCTGGAAATTCTTCAGGCCGACAAAATCGGTCGGCGTGCCGTAGCCGTTCCAGCGGTAAAGACTGTACCACGCCGCCTCGCCCATGGGCAGGATGACGAACAGGGTAAAGAGCAGCAGTGCGGGCGGCAGGAAGACCAGAAGGGTCAGCGCCCGGTCATGCGCGACCGAGCTTTGCTTGCGCTTTGTCTTCGCCGCGCCGCGCGCCGGTATGGACGCAGAAGTCATGGAAATATCCGTCATTTCTATCCGCTTTCGTGGAGGCAGATAAGCAGCGCCGCACATTCGCGGCGCCGCCGTGGAAACCAGATCAGCGCAGTTCGAATGCGTCCTGAATCTGCTGGGCACCCTCTTCGGCAGTCATCTGGCCGGAAACGATCTCAACCGAGATATCGTTGACGACACGACCAACGGCAGCGCCGAGCGTCTGGTCGAAGAAGTTCTGGTGCCAGGTGGAAGCAGCCAGCTGCTTGGCGGAATCCGCCAGCAGCGGGTTCTTCACCGCACCGGCAGCCCCTGTGGCAACCGGCAGGATCATACCGGCGGTCGCCATTTTCTCTTCGCTTTCCTTGCTGGTAAGGAAGGTGGCGAAATCGATCGCTTCCTTGGACGCGTTTTTCGTGACAGCCCAGCCGTTCAGGCCGCCCAGCGTATCTGTGGCCTTGCCCGCACCGCCCTCGACAACCGGGAAGGCGAAGCGGCCGATATTGTCTGCGGCCAGCCCCTTGCCGTCACCGGCATTCTTGCGCTGGTTGGCTTCCGTATTGTCGAAACCGAGAATAATCGCCGCCTTGCCGTCGCCGAAGACACCGAGCGCCTGTGGCCAGGTAGAGCCGAGATAACCGGGCTGGAAGGGTTCGAGCTTGCCGAACTCGGCCAGCTGTTCACCCGCCGTGATGATCGCCGGATCCATGAAACCTTCGCCTTCGCCCTTGCGGGCGGCATCGAACACGGCCTGCCCGCCATTGCGCATGACGAGATAGCTCCAGTAGAAATGGATCGGCCATTTTTCACCGCCGCCACCGGCAATCGGGACGATGCCCGCTTCCTTGATCTTCTTGACCGTGGCGCTGAAATCGTCCCAGGTCTTGATGTCATCGGCCTTCACGCCGGCCTTGGCAAACAGCTCCTTGTTGTAAAAGAAGCTGACAAGGCTGACACGGTAAGGCACGGCCCAGACCTTACCGTCGAAAGACAGGCCGTCGATTGCGGATGCATTATAGGCCTGCCGCAGCTTGCCGCCATTGGCGTCGAAAACCTCGGTCAGATCCTTCAGCGCACCGGTCTTGGACTGTTCCTCAAGGACGCCGCCACCCCAGCTATAGAAGAAATCCGGCACGTCGTTGGATTGCAGCAGCGTCGGCAATTTCGCCTTGAAAGCCTCGTTTTCGAGGAACTGCAGCTGAATATCGACATCGGGGTGCTTGGCCTCGTATTCCTTGGCGATCTCCTCCCAGACAGCCACGGATTTTGGGTCCAATTCCACATGCATCCATTTAACGACGGTCGCCGCCGAGGCGCTGGCCGCGCCGAGCATCAGGGCTATGCTTGTCGTTGCGGCAAAGGCAATCCGCCTGCCGCTCAGGCTTGCGCCTGCGTGCCAATAGGTCATGTTCGTGATCCTCCCTGGGGTTCCTCACCATTTATTCCCCAATGCGGATTAATTCACCCCACACCCTGCCCAATGTCAAGGCGGGTTGCTGATTTTTTACCCTGATGGCTTGACACACCCCTCCCGGCAGACGTTATTTAATCCGCAATCCGATATAAATTCGTTTTAGATCGAAGCCGATCGCAGCAGGACCCCATGAAGACCGCAGACCCAGAATTAATGCGCGCGATCAACAGGCTGAGCGTGCTGGACAGCATCCGCCGCCATGGGCCGATCTCGCGGGTGGAAATCAGCGAAAGAACTGAGCTTTCCACCACCACCGTCTCGGCTATTACCGCCTCGCTGCTCGATGACGGGCTTATCCTCACCCGTCATATCGGCGATATCCGCACCGAAGGCGCACGCGGCAGGCCGCGCGTGATGCTGGAACTGAACCCGGATGCCGCCCGCGTGGTGGGCGCCAAGATCGCCGCAAGCCGCATGGTCTTCGTCGTTACTGATTTCTGCGGCAACGTGCTTTCAACGCTTGCACTACCGATCCGTGTCGACCGTCAGCCCATCGGCGTCATCGCCGATCTTGTGGAGGACGGGGTGCGGCGCTGCGTCGTCGATGCCGGTCTTTCGCTGGAAGATGTGGACATGGTCTGCCTGGGCCTGCCCGGCGTCATCGAGCATCGCACCGGGAAAATTCGCAGCAGCCCGATTTTACGCGAAGTGAACGTCAATTTCGCCGAGGAAATGACCGCGCGGCTGAATTCGCCGACCATTATCGAAAGCGACGCCCACGCCATCACGCTCGCCCATCACTGGTTCGGCCATGCGCGCGATCTGGAAGACATGGTGCTGATTTCGCTCGAACAGACGCTGGGGCTTGGCGTGCTGCACCAGAACCAGCTGTTTCGCGGTGCCGGCGGGCTCAGCCACAATCTCGGCGACCTCGTCATCGGCCTTGCCAATGAGGGCACGGTGCGGCTGGCGAGCCAGGCGGGCGAAAACGCCATTCTGGGCTCCCGCCCGGCGGATGGGCGCTTTGCCGAGGCGATCCGGCTCGGCCGCGGCATGCAGCATGCCCATGCATTGATTGCGGCGGAAGACCACGATCTCATCGCGGCCGCTTTGCGCGCCGGCGCAGCGCTCGGCCTGACGCTTGCCAATATCGTCACGCTGTTTGCGCCGCCACGGGTCATCATCACTGGCTCCAGCCTCGAGCTCGGAGAACCCTTCATCGCCAGTATTCGTGACAGCTACAACGCCGCCGTTCCGCCTTCGCTGGCCGGCGTCGCCGAGCTGGTTTTCGACATTGCGAGCGACGAATTATGGGCGCAGGGGGCTGCGGCCGTCGCGCTTTACGAACTTTACGAATCGCCATGGAACACCACGGGACCGGCGCTTTAACCCACGGGTTGAGCACGGGCTTCGGCATTTCTGATTTACGGGAGGAAATCACATGAACAGGGTCGGTATCGGCATCATCGGCTGCGGCAACATCTCCAGCGCCTATCTCAAGGCCATGGCGTCGTTTCCCATTCTCGACATTCGCGGTCTTGCGGATATGAACGAGGAGGCCGCAAGGGCCCGCGCCGATGAATTCGGCCTCCAGGCAAAAAGCATCGACGCGCTTCTCTCAGATCCTTCCGTGGAGATCATCGTCAACCTGACCATTCCCAAGGCGCATGTGGAAGTTGGCCTGCGCGCGCTGGACGCGGGCAAACATGCCTATTCCGAAAAACCGCTCGGTATCAATTTCGCCGAGGGCAAGCGGCTTGCGGATGCGGCAAAGGCAAAGGGCCTTCGCATCGGCTCGGCCCCGGATACTTTCCTCGGCGGCGGGCACCAGACCGCACGCCGGCTGATCGATGAGGGCGTGCTCGGCCAGCCGGTCGGTGGAACGGCCACCTTCATGTGCCCCGGCCACGAGCGCTGGCACCCCAACCCGGCCTTTTATTACGAGGTCGGCGGCGGGCCGATGCTGGATATGGGGCCCTATTACATCACCGATCTCGTCAACCTGTTCGGCCCGGTCGCCAAAGTGGCGGGCTTTGCCATCTCGCCGCGCAATGAACGCCTCATTACCAGCGAGCCGAAGAACGGTGAAAAAATCCCCGTCCACGTCGCCACACATGTGTCCGGCGTGCTGGCTTTTGAGAACGGCGCCGTGGTGCAGGTGGGCATGAGCTTCGATGTGGCGGGCCACAAACATGTGCCGCTGGAACTCTATGGCACCGAAGGCACGTTGATCGTCCCCGATCCAAACCATTTCGGCGGCGAGGTGCAATTGCTGAAAAAGGGCGGCCAGTTCGAGCCGCAGGCGCTGTCGTCCCCCTATGCTGACGGCAATTATCGTTCGATAGGCGTCGCCGACATGGCCCATGCGATCCGCGAGAACCGCCCGCACCGCGCCAATGGCGATCTTGCCCTGCATGTGCTGGAGGTGATGGAAGCCTTCCAGACCGCATCGGACACCGGCACCGCCATTTCCATCACCACCAAGGCGGAGCGCCCTGCTCCGCTTGAAACATCGCTGGTCAACGGCCAGCTCGGCAAATAATTCGGAGGAGGAAATAAATGCGCGAAGCACTCATCGTCTGGGGCGGCTGGAGCGGCCACGAGCCGCAGGAATGCGCCACCATCGTCAAGGACATGCTGGAGGAGGACGGTTTCAAGGTCTATGTGGAGCACTCAACCGAGGCCTTCGCCGATCCTTCGGTGCATGATCTGAGCCTCGTGGTGCCCATCGTCACCATGTCGAAGATCGAAAAGGAAGAGATCAAGAACCTGACGGCCGCCGTGGAAAACGGCGTCGGCATTGCCGGTTTTCATGGCGGTGCGGGCGACAGTTTCCGCGAATGTGTGGAATATCAGTTCATGATCGGCGGCCAATGGGTTGCCCATCCCGGCAATATCATCGACTACCATGTCAACATCATCCGCCCCGACGACCCGCTGATGGAGGGGATTTCCGATTTCCCCTATACGTCGGAGCAATATTACATGCATGTCGACCCCTCCAACGAGGTTCTCGCGACGACGAAGTTTACAGGTGAGCACGCATGGTGGATCGACGGCGTGGTGATGCCGGTTGTCTGGAAACGCAAATACGGCAAGGGCCGCGTCTTCTATTCGGCGCTCGGCCATCAGGCCAAGGAGTTTTCCGTGCCGCAGATGAAAACCATGTTCCGCCGTGGCGCGAATTGGGCGGCGCGTTGAGGTTGTCGGTAGGAGGCGGCCAAGTACTCTCTCCGTCATGCCGGACCTGATCCGGCATCCAGCAGCCGCGCGTCTGCGCGGCGTCAGGAGTCTTTCACGATCAAGGACTTGATCGCGCTGGACCCCGGATCAAATCCGGGGTGACGGAGAATGGCTGTGTGAACCGCCCTCTCCTCAGCCGCGAATAATCTCTTCCGCCGCCATCGCCGCGCTGAGCACATGATCGTCCGTGCCGTGCAGGCCGGAAAGCAGCAGGCCGACCGGCATGCCCGCATCGCCCGTTCCGCAGGGGATCGAAACACCGCAGAGATCGAAAAAATTGCCGATCTGGGTGTTACGCAGGGTCTTCGCATTCATGGCGAAAAAGGCATCGTCACTCTCGAGAAGCGGCGCGACTTTGGCCGCGACATGCGGCAATGTCGGCGATACCAGCAGCTCTTGCCTGCCAATCATGCCGGAAAACGCCGCCGTCATGCGTTCGCGCGCGTCGATGATGGCGATATAGTCCGGCAGGGAAATATTCGCGCCGAGCCCTGCTCTGGCCACCACGCGCGGGTCCATGCGGGCGGCGTCGGCACCTTCCAGCCGGGTCTTGTGCAGGGCGAAGGCCTCAGCCGTCACCAGCGCACCCTTTTCCCTGATAAGATCGAACAGTTCCGAAAAAATCGGGAATGCCTGCCGCCGCACCGAAGCGCCGGCGCGGACGAGACGTTCCACCGCCTGCTCGAAAGCGGCTGCGACGCCATCCTCGATGCCATCGAAAAAGACCGTTTCCGGAACCACCAGCGACAGGCCGGAAAGAGGCGCGCGCGTGAGATCGGCAGCCGCCTTGCCGCGCATGGCGGCATCCACCCAGACGGCGTCCTGTACGGTGTGCGTGAGCGGGCCGAGCGAATCGAGGCTTTTCGCCAAGGGATAAACCCCGCGCATCGAATAACGGCCACGACTTGCCTTGTAACCCACCACGCCGTTGAAGGCGGCGGGAATACGCACCGATCCACCGGTATCGGTGCCGATCGCTACCGGCACCAGACCGGCAGCCACGGCGACGCCCGCACCCGACGAAGAGCCGCCCGGCAGACGGTGACCATCCGTAGAAGCAGGATTGCGGGGCGTACCGTAATGCGGATTGATGCCGAGACCGGAGAACGCGAACTCGCTCATATTGGTGCGGCCGATGCAGATCATGCCCGCCTGTTTCAGCGCCGTCACCACATCCGCGTCGCGAGACGCAGGCTTATCGTTGGCAAGCACCGTCGATCCCGCCGTGGTCGCCATGCCTTCAAGGTCAAACAGGTCCTTCCAGGCCACCGGAATACCATCGAGCACACCACAGGAACGGCCCTCACCAATGCGTTTCGCCGCGGCTTCCGCCTCCGACATCGCCCGCGCTGCCGTCAACTCAACAAAAATCGCCTGATCGTCCCCGCCGCCGATCGCATCCAGCGTCTCTTCCACCAGGGCACACGGATCGAGATGGCCGCTCTGGAGGAGTACGGAAAGCTGCGCGATGTTTTTGCCTTTATGAGCCATGATATCTTCCCTGAAAGCAGCATGTTGCGCACAACATGCCGTTTATCGGCCAATTGGCAAGGCCAATCGCCGCGCTATCGAGGACCGGCATGCCGGATCGGGAAACATGGCAGCGATCGCAGAATTTTGGAGTTTATCCTTGACGATTCATTTCCAACCTCTGATTTTTTCAACCTGAGGTGCAGGAACGCCATCTCTTATATAAGCTACGACTATAAAAAGACGGATTAATTCTTAATCGCATCTAAACTTTGTTGAATTATTTAGCAGACAGCATTGAAATGCATGCCCTATAAAATTCCATAAAACAATTATAACGCGACATCGCGGGGGACTATCGCGAATGGAAGAGACTGCCTATCGCGGGACAGATAGACAGGTTGAACCGGGCCACACGCTTCGCTCGCCAACGCAGCCGGAAACAGGCCGGTTTTCGCGGCGGCGTTCGCTCGCCAGCAAGATAACCCTGATATTCCTCGGCGGCGTGATCTTTTCCTACAGCATCGGTGCGCTTGTCGGCTGGTATATGTTCGTCGCCGCCGCCAGCGAGCAATGGCTCAACCAGGCCCGCGTTAATTCGCAGATCGCCAGCGCCACGCTTCGCAGCATCTACACTTATGTCAGCGTCACCGCCGATGCCGACGGGCAGGTCAACGGCATATTGACCGACAAACCCATCGGCGACGATGAATCCATTCTCGTCACCGGCTTCAACCCCAGCGATGTTCTCGCGCTTATCGGCGCACAGACCAAGAATGCCGTCTGGCTTTTCCGTTATGACGAGGCAGATTCCGGCTTCCGGCAGATCGCGGCGGCTTTCGACAACGCCACCGATGACGATGAAAAGCCGCTCGCCACCGATCCCATCTTTTCCCGGGATGCGGTCGCCGCGCGTTTTTCCACTGGTTTTGCGACCATCGGCGAATCCAGCCATTATATCGGCCTGCTGCCGATCATCAGCACGGAAACGAAGAAACCCATCGGCGCGGTCGCCGTCAGCATCGGCGGCTCGGACGCGCTTTATGGCGCGCAGCGCAAGCTCATCTATAATTCGCTCGCCGCGCTGATCGTGGTCTTGACCGTCACCGGCGTGCTTGTGACCGTCATCGCCCGGCATTTCCTGAAACCGGTCCCGGCGCTGGTGCAGGCGACGCTTCGGATCGCCCGCGAGGAAACGGATGTCGCCACGCCGTTTCAGGAGCGGCGGGACGAGATCGGCGACATGGCCACCGCCATCGAGACGTTGCGTGAGGCGGTTCTGGAACGCGGACGCCTGCGGCAGATTCGCGATATGGCGCAGCAGCTGGAACATATGGCCCATCACGATGCGCTTACCGGACTTCCAAACCGCGTGCTGCTGATGAAGACACTGGAAAACCGTCTCGAACAGCTTGCCGCGTCGGGCCAGCCATTCAACGTCATGCTGCTCGATCTGGACCGCTTCAAGGCCGTCAATGACACACTCGGACACGCCGCCGGCGATGCCCTGCTGGTGGCGGTGGCCTCACGGATTTCCGCCGTGCTGGGTGAAAACGACATGGTAAGCCGTCTCGGCGGCGACGAATTCGCGATCATACAATCGGCAAACGGTGATTGCGAGAGCGATGCGGCGATGCTGGCCGCGCGGGTGGTCCATGCCGTCTCGCGCAGTTTCGGTCTCGAAGGCAGCGATATCAGCATCGATACCAGCATCGGCATCGCCTGCGCGCCGGGCCACGGCACATCCGCAACGCAGCTTCTGCAACATGCCGATCTCGGCCTTTACCGGGCGAAATCCATGGGCTGCGGCTATTTCGTCTTTTATGAGCCAGGCATGGACATGGCGGCGCAGCACAAGCATGCGCTGGAAATAGACATGAAATCCGCGCTCGAAAACCAGGAATTCGAGCTGCATTACCAGCCGGTTGTCAATCTGCAGAGCGGTCGCATCGTCGCTTATGAAGCGCTGGCCCGCTGGCGACACAGCAAGCTTGGCCTCATCGCACCGGACCGCTTCATCGCGCTTGCCGAAGAAAACAACTTCATCAAGCCGTTGGGCGAGTGGGTTCTGGCACAGGCCTGCAGGGATGCGATGACATGGCCCAAGGATATCAGGCTCGCCGTCAATCTATCCGCCGTTCAGCTCAGCAATGACGACATCGTACCGATAGTGGACCGGGCGCTTGAAACATCCGGCTTCCCGGCGGAACGGCTTGAACTGGAAGTGACGGAAACGGTCATGCTGGAGCGCGACAACAGCGCCCGAGCCCTGAAACTGCTGAAGGAAAGGGGCGTTCGCCTCGCGCTTGACGATTTCGGCACCGGTTATGCAGGGCTCAGCACGCTCACCCATGTCGCCTTCGACAAGATCAAGATCGACCGGGAATTCGTCTCCGGCCTGCCGTCCAATCCCATGTGTTCCGCCATCGTCAACACCGTCATCGACATGGCTGAACAGATCGGCCTGAAGGTCACCGCCGAGGGCGTTGAAAACAGGGAGCAGGTCGAAGCGCTCAAGCTTTCCGGCTGCGACGAAGCGCAGGGTTATTATTTTGCCGAGCCCGCGCCGCTTGCCCGCATTCTCAAGAACCGCGCCGTCATCACTCCGATCACGCAGGATGAATTCGGCGACATCGGTCGTCCGACACAGGAAACCTATTGCCCGCCACAAAAAGCCATTTGAGAAACCGGCCGCCGGCCCAGAGGACATAAAATGCGTCTTTCAGTATTTTGCCTTTTCCTCACATGCCTTGCTCCCATCACGCCTCTCCAGGCTGCCGGCGAAGGCAATACGCTCCAGCAGATCGCCAAAACCGCAAAGATCCGCATCGGCTATCGCGAAGCCGAACCGCCCTTTTCCTATCAATTGCCGAATGGGGAGGTCACCGGTTTCTCGACCGATCTTTGTCGGGCGATCAGCGAAGATATTCGCAGGAAGCTGAAGCTCGACAGGATCGAACTCGAATATGTCAAGGCGACGCCCGCGACCCGCTTCATCCTTGTCCGCGGCGGCCAGATCGACATTGAATGCGCGGCCACGACCAACAATAGCGAACGCCGCAAGATCGTGGATTTCTCCTATCCCAACTTCATGACCGCAACGCAGTTTCTCTCCCGCAAGCAGGACAATCTGAAAAGCCTTGCCGATCTCGCCGGGCGGTCCGTCACATCCGCTTCCGGCACCGTCAATATCGAGCAGCTCAACGCCGTCAACCGGGCGAAGAACCTCAATATCTCGGTGATGCCGACGAAAACCAATGAGGAGGCCTTCGAACTCGTGGTCTCCGGCAAGGCCTCCGCCTTTGTCATGGATGGCATATTGCTCGCGGCGCTGGCGGCAACATCAGAGAATCCGGACCTCTATGCGCTTTCTGAGGAAACGCTGAGCGCCCCCGAGCCTTATGGCCTGGTTTTCCGGCGCAACGATCCGGGTTTCAAGGCGGCGGTCAATGAGAGCCTTCGGCATATTTTCACCGGGCCGGTTATTCATGGCCTTTATGAAAAGTGGTTCACCAAGCCCATTCCCCCAAACGGCATGAACCTGAACTTGCCGATGGCCGCCTCTCTGAAACAGGCATACGAACATCCGAGCGAATACCAGGACTGAGAGCGCAAGGCGTCCACCCGTATCGATTTTCATGAAAATGTTTTGACGGATTCTTTGGCTGGAGATGCGCGATGCAGAGATCGACATTATGGCTTATGCTCGTTTTTTCAAGTCTTCTTCCCGCCCAGGCGGTGAGCGAGGATGCCCAACCGCCGACACTTGAAACCATTGCCAGAACCGGCACCATCAAGCTCGGTTATGCAGATCGCAATATTCCCTTTTCCTATCTCGGCACCGGCCCGGAGCCTATTGGCTACAGCATCGAGCTATGCCTGAGAGTGGCGGATTCCATCAAGAAAAAGCTCGGCTTGCCGGAACTGAAGGTCGAGTTCGTCAAGCGCACGCCCAGCAACCGCATCATGCTTCTCAATGACGGCACGATGGACATGGAATGCGTGGCGAGCACGAATACCGAGGAGCGGCGCAAGGCCGTGTGGTTCTCTTACAGCCACTTCATCACCGGCACCCGTTATGTGGCGCTGAAATCGAGCGGCCTCAACACCGTCGCCGATCTCGCCGGGCGAACGGTGGTGGTCACGACGGGAACCATCAACATCACCCAACTCAACGTGCTCAATCGCAAACTGGGGCTGAACGTCGCTGTTCTGCAAAATGACAGCACCGAGGGCAGTTTCGACATGGTGACGGAAAACCGTGCCTCGGCCTTCGTCATGGACGACATACTTCTTCGCTCCTTCGTTGCCGAGACCGGCAAGCCGGAAGACTACGTCATCTCCGACGAATATCTCGCTCCGCCGCAGCCCTATGGCCTGATGCTCCGCCACGGCGATACCGGCTTCCGCGACGCCGTCAACGAAGCGCTCGGCCAAATCTATGAGAGCGGCGAAATCGATAAAATCTACGACAAATGGTTCAATGCGCCGATCCCGCCAAACGGAATCAACCTGAAGCGCCCGCTGCCCGGCGATCTGGCGGAGGCATTTCGAAAACCCGTCGATACGACAGCGGAATAAAAACGCCGCCCGGTGGCGGGCGGCGTTTTTTCAAGACGTATCTTACGCGGCGCGCAGATCTGCACCCAGAGGAATCTCGACATCGATCTCCAAGATGGAGACATGCTCGTCGCGATCCATCTTCACATGCACCCGGTCATTGTCGATCTGCACATGTTTGGCGATGACGCCGAGAATTTCTTCCCTGAGGATGGCGACCAGATCGGAGCCGGAGGATGCCCTTTCGTGGGCGAGCAGCACCTGCAGGCGTTCGCGCGCAAGCGGTGCCGACTTCTGTTTGCGGAAAAGACTGAAGATGCTCATGCAGCCCTCCTTGCGAAGATCTTGGAGAAGATGCCACGCTTCTCGCCCGGAATGACCACCGGAATATCCTCGCCGGACAGGCGGCGGGCGGCGTCGAAATAAGCCATGGCCGGCGCGCAGCGGGCATCGGCCAGCGTAACAGGCGCACCGACGTTCGAGGCCCGCAGCACATCCGTGCTTTCGGGAATGATGCCGAGCAGCGGAATGGAGAGAATTTCCAGAACGTCGTCGACCTTCAGCATATCGCCACGCTCGGCGCGGGAAGCGTCGTAACGTGTCAGAAGCAGATGCTTCTCCATGCGCTCGCCGCGTTCCGCCTTCAGCGTCTTGGAATCCAGCAGACCGATGATGCGGTCGCTGTCGCGCACCGAGGAGACTTCCGGATTGGTGACCACGACGGCCACATCCGCATGGCGCATGGCCAGCGTCGCGCCGCGTTCGATGCCGGCGGGGCTGTCGCAGATCACCCAGTCGAAGTGCTTCTTCAGCTCGTTGATGACCCATTCGACACCTTCCGGCGTCAGATTGTCCTTGTCGCGCGTCTGCGAGGCAGGCAGCAGGAACAGCGTCTCGAGGCGCTTGTCGCGGATCAGCGCCTGCGTCAGCTTGGCATCACCCTGGATGACGTTGACGAGATCGTAAACCACGCGGCGTTCAGCACCCATGACGAGATCGAGGTTGCGCAGGCCGACATCGAAATCGACGACCACGACCTTCTCCTTGTTCTGCGCCAGTGCGGCGCCAAGCGCTGCGGTCGAGGTGGTCTTTCCCACCCCGCCCTTGCCGGAAGTTACAACGACTACCTTCCCCATATGGCTCTCCTGTTCCTGTGTTGTTTCTCTGTTATCAGCCAAGCTTTGCGGCCTTGATCGTATCGTTTTCCAGCCAGAGCTGAACGGGCTGGCCGCGCAGCTTGTCGTCGATGTCCTCGGCCACCTTGTAGACGCCGTCGATGGCCAGAAGCTCCGCTTCCAGCTTGCGGCAGAAGATGCGCGCCGAAACATTGCCGAGCGAACCGGCCATGGCGCGACCGCGCAGAGCGCCGTAAATATGCACCGAACCGCCGGCGATGATTTCCGCCCCCGAGGCGACCGAACCGATGACGGTCACGTCACCCTCGGGAAACATGATCGACTGGCCGGAGCGAACCGGCTCGTTGATGACCAGCGACGGCACGACGGCCCTGACCTCACCGGCAGTGCGCGGCTTTTCCTCCGGCAACTCGGCAGCGATGGCGACCGGCTCAACCTCGACATCGGAAGCGGGCTTTCCGCCCTTCAGCGACGGCGGCATGCCCGGCTCGATCATCGAGGGGCGAACGCCCTCGATACCCATGATGCCGACATTGCGCTCCGTCAGCGCCGCCAGCAGCTCCTTCAGCCCCGCCTTGTCGAGCGACAGCTCCGACACATCCAGAACCACCGGACGCGACAGGAAGAAGCCCGCTGAACGGGCGGCTAGATCATCGAGCCTTTCCAGCCATTGATCGACCGGAGATTCGGGAGACAGGACGACTGCGAGGAAGGAGCGGCCTTTGATACGGATCGAACGCTGGTCTGTTAGCACTTTGGTCATCTTGGTAAACAAATCGTTGACAATTAGGTACCTCGAATATGGTTAACAAATGGTTAACGCCGCCCCTGAAGCGGCGGACTCGTTAAGAAAATTCCGCCCCGAAAAACCTCATGCGAAACATTCAAAATCCATCATTACCTCTTGATTTAACGCGTTTCCGGCACTTGTGAAAACTCACGATAGCAGCTCATCCTTGCTGCAACCTGACGCCCGTCATCGCGAGATGGGCACGCCATGTCCCCTACCCCAACCCGGCGAGTCGCGGAACCCGCAACGTCCGATTCCGGGACAACATCCACCTTCGGCCAGATGACCGCATTATGCCTTCGAGGTGGAAAAGCGATTCCGTTATCTCCGCCGATGCTGTAGAGACAGGCGTCCCGACAGCTTCAACGGAAGAATGAGATGCACAGCAAAGTCCCGCCGCAGAACCAGATATTTTCGCAAGACTATGCGGCCTTCCTGTTCGACATGGATGGAACATTGCTCAACTCGATTGCGGTGGTGGAACGGGTCTGGCGCGAATGGGCCGTGGACAACGGCATAGAGCCGAACGCTTTCCTGCAGCGCATCCATGGCATGCGCGCGTCGGAAGTGGTGCGCCGCGAGGCCGTTCCCGGTCTCGATGTCGCGGAACAGGCGGCGATGCTGCTGCAGAAGGAAATGGACGATGTCGACGGGATCCTCCAGATTCCCGAGGCTGCGGCATTTCTCGAAAAATTGCCGGCCGGCAAATGGGCAATCGTCACCTCCGCCGCCCGCGCGCTCGCCGAGCGCCGACTGGCGGCCGCAGGCCTCACCCCGCCTGCGGTGATGATCTGCGCCGAGGACGTGGTGAACGGCAAGCCCGATCCGGAAGGATATAAAAAGGCGGCGGAAAAGCTCGGCGTCGCGCCTGAAAACTGCGTCGTCTTCGAGGACGCCCCCGCCGGAATTCAGGCCGGGGAAAGCATGGGCGCCACCGTGGTCGTCATCAACGCCACCCACTCCCATCTCATCGAAACGCCGCATCTTTCCATAGGCGGATATGGTGAGCTGGATGTCGTCATCGGCGAGAACGGCGCCCTGAGGCTCGCAGGTGGCAGGGGCTGAAAAGCCGATCTTTCTATCCGCTAACAAGCCATCCCACCCAACGCCATCCCCGGGACTGTCCCGAGGATCTAATCACCTATCGTAAAACTGACCGGTAGCAGATGCTCGGGACAAGCCCCTGCTGTCCGGTTTAAATTTGGTGGACATGGCGCACGGTGTTGATTCTACTCGTATTCGAGCGTTTGGCGACGATCTCGGACACGAAAGAGGAGCAACACCGTGCGGCACAAGAATAGCGTCTTTCATGATCTTTTGAAGCGTATTCCCTGGGCGGCGTTTGAGCGGCTTGTGGATGAACACGGGGCTGACAAGCATGTCCGCCGGCTGTCGACCAAAAGCCAGTTCGTCGCCCTCCTGTATGGGCAGTTGGCGGGTTCGGTGAGCCTGCGCGAGATCGTCTTTGGCCTGGAGAGCCACTCTGCACGGCTCTATCATGTCGGCGCAAAGCCGGTGTCGCGCTCGACGCTTGCCGATGCCAATCGTCTGCGTCCGAGCCCTGTCTTTGCCGGGCTGTTTGCGCAGATGGTGGCGATGGCGGGACGCGGCCTGCGCCGGGCGGTGGGCGAGGCAACCTACCTCATCGATGCGACAGGGGTTCGCCTCTCCGGTGCCGGATCGCAGTGGGCGCGGTTTTCCCATCAAGCCTGCGGCGTCAAGGTCCACATCGTCTACGATGCGGATGCCGAACAACCGATCTATGCGGCGGTCACGCCGGCCAATATCAACGACATCACGGCTGCCAAGGCCATGCCGATCGCATCAGGCGCAACCTATGTCTTTGATCTTGGCTATTATGATTTCGGCTGGTGGGCCAAGCTGGACAAAGCCGGATGCCGGATCGTCACCCGGTTCAAGTCGCATACGCCGCTGACGGTCACCCATGAGCAGGCGGTGGACGGCGACGGTGTCATCCTGTCCGACCGCATCGGCCTGTTGCCGGCCCGCCAGGCCAAAAGCCGCAAAATCCGTTCAGCGATCCGGTCCGCGAGATCACCATCAGGACCGAGACGGGAAAGGTGTTGCGCATATTCTCCAATGATCTCGATGCACCGGCTCACGAGATCGCCGATCTCTACAAGCGCCGTTGGGCGATCGAACTGTTCTTCCGCTGGGTCAAGCAGACGCTGAAGATCAGCCATTTTCCTCGGCACGTCAGAAAATGCCGTGCGCATCCAGATCGCTGTCGCCCTGATCGCGTACCTGCTCCTGCGATTGGCGCAGGCTGACCAGAAGACCGTGCCAAGCCCACTCGCCTTCGCCCGGCTGGTACGCGCAAACCTCATGCACCGGCGACGCACCGATCGGCTTCTCGATCCGCCACCAGACAAACCCAGAAACCAAATCCAGATGGCCTTCCAATGGCCGCAAATTTAAACCGGACAGTAGTGGGACAAGCCCGAGCATGACGGCGGCAAGGTTTGCGAACTTTACCATCCTCTTATGCACAAAGACTCGGGCTGGCTGAATGCCCACTCCAAGCCGGAATGACGGAAGTGGTAGAAGCCCGGAATTAAGACAACGCCCGACCTGCTGAACCGCCTCAAACTCCGCCCCCACACTTTTCCACCAGCGGCCAATTGACAGCACCGCATAAATGCGCCCTAATAAAATTGGTAAGACCATCTTACCGCTTGCGCGATTGGGGGAGACTTTCGCGCTGGGAGGATATCATGTTTGTGGCTCTGGAGCCGCGCCGCCTTTACCGGCTGGTTGCGGAACAAATTCGCTTGCTCATCGAAAGCGGGGAACTGACGGACGGTCAGCGCCTGCCGGCGGAACGCGACCTTGCGGAACGCTTCGGCGTATCACGCCCCACGGTGCGGGAAGCGCTTATCGTTCTTGAAGTGGAAGGCCATATCCATATTCGCATGGGTTCGGGCGTCTATGTAAACGCAACCGGCAAACAGGGGAAAGAAAAGCCAACAGTGCCGGATGCGCATGGGCCTTTCGAAATCCTGCAGGCGCGTTGCATCATCGAAAGCGCGATCGCAGAGGAAGCCGCACGGCTCGCCACGCCGGAATGCATCGTCAAACTTGATGACATCATCGAGCGCATGGCCGGCGCACTAGACAATTCACCGCAGGCACTCAATCTCGACCGGGCCTTTCACACCGCCATCGCCGACATCATCGGCAACTCGGCGCTCAACCGCTTTACCGGCCTGATCTATGACGAGCGCAGCCTGTCGCCCTTTTTCGAAAAGCTCGCCAGCTATTTCGAGGGGCCGCACACCTGGAACCTTGCCGTTCAGGAACACCGCGCAATCCGCGACGCCATTGCCGCTAACGACCCGGAAGGCGCGCGAGAGGCGATGCGGCAGCATCTGACGCTGTCGCAAAAGAGATTTTCCGAAAGTTTCGGGGAGGAAACGATCGGAGAAGAGTGACCGCGCCGCAACCGGCGACGGGAAAAATGAGAAATCTGGCTTTAATTCGGGAGGAGTTAAGAATGAAAATCAGATTGTCGACTTTGATGGGCGCAACAGCCGCCATCCTGCTTTCCGCGCTCGCGGCGCAGGCGCAGACCACGCTGAAATGGGCGCATGTCTACGAGACCTCCGAACCGTTCCACACCGATTCGGTCTGGGCTGCGGAAGAGATCGCCAAGCGCACCGAAGGCCGCTACAAGATCGATGTCTTTCCGGCTTCGCAGCTCGGCAAGGAAGCCGATATCAATCAGGGCCTGAAAATCGGCACCGTCGATATCATCATTTCCGGCTCCAGCTTTGCCGCGCGTGACTTCAAGCCGATCGGCGTCACCTACTTCCCCTATATCTTTCGCGACCCGAGCCATCTGATCGCCTACACCAAGAGCGATATCTTCAAGCGGCTCGCCAAGGGTTATGAAGACAAGACCGGCAACCACATCGCCGCCGTCAGCTATTACGGCACGCGTCACACCACATCGAACAAGCCGATTGCCGCCTGCGCCGACATGGCGGGGCTGAAGATGCGCGTTCCCGACGTTCCGGCCTATCTCGCCATGCCGCGTGCCTGCGGCGCCAACACCACCCCGATTGCCTTTGCGGAAGTCTATCTGGCGCTCCAGAACGGCACCGTCGATGCGCAGGAAAACCCGCTGACCACCATCGAGGCGAAGAAGTTCTTCGAAGTGCAGAAGAACATCGTCCTGACCGGCCATATCGTCGACCACCTCAACACGGTGATTTCGAAGAACCTGTGGTCGCAGCTCTCCGATGAAGACAAGAAAATCTTCACCGAAGTCATGCAGCAGGCTGCCGAGCGCACCACCAAGACCATCGAAAGCCGCGAAAAGAGCCTCGTCGAAGACTTCAAGAAACGCGGTCTCACCGTCGCCGAGGTGGACAAGGCCGACTTCGAGAAGAACGTCCTCGAAAAAGTGAAGTTCGAGGACTTCGGTTACGACAAGGCCGACTGGGAAGCCATTCGCGCCGTCAAGTGAGCCAAGATCCGGTGCGGCCCCGTTGCCGCACCGCCCTTTCTCTCCAGACGGGATATCTCAATGTCGCAGGAAATCCATACTCAGGTCACGCCTGAGGAACTCGCCCATACGTTCGACGAGGCGCCGCCGGAGGTCGATCTCAAGGTCTATTCATTCGAAGACTGGGTCACGCTTGGCCTCTTCTGGCTGATGACGGGCTGCGTGTTCCTTCAATTCTTCACCCGCTACGTGCTCAACGACAGCTACGCCTGGACGGAAGAAATCGCCGTCAACTGCCTGATCGGCGTCGTCTTTTTGGGTTCTGTCATGTGCGTGCGCATGTCGCGCCACATCCAGGTGGATGTGCTTTATCACTATGTGCCGCCACAGGTGGCCCGCGCCATGTCGATCCTTGTCGATGCGCTGCGCATCCTCTTCTTCGCCTACACCTCATGGCTGATGTGGCGCTATCTGGAAATCGTCGCCGATGAGGAAATGGTCACCGTGGCGCTGCCGCGCAACATCGTTTTCTACACGGTTCTGGCCGCTTTCGTTCTGATGTTCTTCCGCTCGGTGCAGGTCTTCATCGCCAATATGCAGCGCGGCTACTCCGTTCTGGAACGGCCCGAAGAATTCCAGAGCGCGGGGGATTGATCACATGCTGCTTCTTATCGGCTCCTTTCTTCTCCTGATGCTGATCGGCCTGCCCGTCGCCATCTCGATGGCCTCGGCCTCGCTGCTCTATATCGTCTTCTACAATGTCGCGCCTGATATCATCGCGGCGCAGCGCCTGATCGCGGGTGTGGAAAGCTTCCCGCTTCTGGCCGTTCCCTTCTTCATCCTTGCCGGCAACCTCATGAACACGGCGGGGGTAACGGGACGCATCTATTCCTTCGCCGTCGCACTCGTCGGCTGGATGAAGGGCGGCCTTGCACAGGTCAACATCATCGGCTCGGTGATCTTTTCCGGCATGTCCGGCACCGCGCTTGCCGATGCGGCCGGTATCGGCACCATCGAAATCAAGGCTATGAAGGATCACGGTTATCCGGTCGAAGCGGCCGTCGGCGTCACCGCCGCCTCCGCAACGCTCGGCCCGATCTTCCCGCCGTCGCTGCCCTTCGTCATCTATGGCATGATGGCGAATGTCTCCATCGGCGCGCTGTTCATGGCCGGCATCGTTCCGGGCGTCGTGATGACGCTTCTGATGATGATCACGGTTGCGGTCTTCGCCTATATCAAGGGCTGGGGCTCCGATACGCCCTTCAGCCTCAGAACCATTTTCGGCGCATCGATCGAAGTCTTCGTGGTGATGATGGTGCCGCTCGGCATCTATATCCTCACGGCGTTTGGCCTGTCGCTCAACCTGTCGATCCTGATCGTGCTGGTGATATTGCTGGCCTGTGACTGGTATTTCGACTTCTCGGCCGTGATGGCGCTGATGACGCCTGTCATCCTGATCGGCGGCATGACCATGGGCTGGTTCACACCGACGGAAGCCGCCGTTGCGGCCGTCCTCTGGTCGTTGTTCCTCGGGCTTGTCCGTTACCGGACGATGACCTTCAAAACGCTGGCGAAATCGACCTTCGACACGATTGAGACGACCGCTTCGGTGCTCTTCATCGTCGCGGCGGCCTCAGTCTTCGCATGGCTGCTGACGGTCAGCCAGGCGGCGCAGCTTCTGTCGGCGGCGATCCTGACGATCACCGACAGCAAGTGGATTTTCCTCGTGCTGGTCAATCTCCTGATGCTGTTCGTCGGCTGCTTCCTCGATACGATTGCGGCCATCACCATCCTCGTGCCGATCCTGCTGCCGCTGGTGCTGCAGTTCAATATCGATCCGGTGCATTTCGGTCTCATCATCACGCTCAACTTGATGATAGGCCTGTTGCATCCGCCGCTCGGCATGGTGCTGTTCGTGCTCTCGCGCGTGGCGAAACTCTCCGTCGAACGCACGACCATGGCTATTCTGCCCTGGCTGGTGCCGTTGTTCGTGGCGCTGCTGCTGATCACCTTCGTTCCGGCCATCACGCTGTGGCTGCCGACCGAAATGGGCCTGATCCGCTAACGCCAATATCATCGCCCGCGCGGTTTCCCGCGCGGGCTTCTTCCTCCCATACACATATGAGGGCATCGTCATGCAGACACGCGTGGCACGTCTATACGGCCAGAGGGACATTCGCGTCGAAACGCAGGACCTCATCGAGCCAGGGCCTGGCGAAGTGCTGCTCGCCATGGCGGCGGGCGGCATCTGCGGCTCCGATCTGCATTATTATCAGGATGGCGGCTTCGGTCCGGTCCGGGTGCGCGAGCCGATCATCTGCGGACATGAGGCATCCGGCCATGTGCAGGCGCTGGGAGAGGGTGTCAGCGAGCTTGCCATCGGCCAGCTTGTCGCCGTCAATCCGTCTCGGCCCTGCGGCCATTGCCATTTCTGCCTGAAGGACCAGCCGATCCATTGCCTTGAAATGCGCTTCATGGGCAGCGCCATGCGCCTGCCGCATGAACAGGGCATGTTCCGCGACCGGCTGGTGGTTCCCGCCAAACAATGCGCGAGATTTTCAGAGGATACCTCACCGGCTGAAGCCGCCTGCACCGAGCCGCTCGCGGTGTGCCTGCATGCCGTGGCCCAGGCCGGCGCTCTGGCAGGTGCAAAGGTGCTGGTGACCGGCGCAGGCCCCATCGGCCTCCTGACCATTGCCGCCGCCCGCCACGCCGGAGCAAGCATCATCGTCGCCACCGACCTTACCGATGCCGCACTTGAACGCGCCCCCGCCATGGGTGCCGACCGCACCATCAATGTCGCGAAAGACGCCGAGGCGCTCATCCCCTATCAGGACAATAAGGGTTATTTCGACGTCATTTTCGATTGCTCTGCCGCCGGTCCAGCGCTTCGCGCCGCCTTTGCCTGCGTGCGCCCGCGGGGCACCATCGTGCAGGTGGGCGTCACCGGCGACATCACCATTCCGCTCAACGCGCTGGTGGGCAAGGAAATCCTCTGGCGCGGCTCACAGCGTTTCCACGACGAATTCGCCATTGCCGCCGGGTTGATCTCCAGCCGCAGGATCGATGTGCGGCCGATCATTTCCCACAGCTTCCCGCTTGGCGAGGCGAAAGCCGCATTCGAACAGGCCGGAGACCGCTCTGCCGCCTGCAAGGTGCAGCTGACATTTTCCGCAGACTGATATTTGAGGATTTAAGATGAGACATACATGGCGCTGGTTCGGCCCGGTCGACAAGGTCACGGTTCAGGATGCGGCTCAGGCGGGCGCGGAAGGCATCGTCAGCGCGCTGCATCACATCGCCACCGGCGATGTCTGGCCGGTGGACGAAATCGCCAAACGGCATGAAGCCATCAAAGCCGGCGGTCTTTATTGGGACGTGGTTGAAAGCGTGCCGGTCTCCGAGGATATCAAGACCCAGACCGGTGACTGGAAAACCCATATAACCAACTGGCAGGAAACGCTGCGCCGCCTCTCCGCCTCCGGCATCCGCACCGTCTGCTATAATTTTATGCCTGTGCTGGACTGGACCCGCACAGACCTGCGCTGGGAAACCAGACACGGCGCAAAGGCGATGCGTTTCGACCTTCCCGATTTCGCCGCCTTCGACATCCACATCCTGAAACGTCCGGATGCCAAGGCCGATTATCCGGACTGGCTGGCGGAGGAAGCGGCAAAACGCTTCGCCGACATGCCGGACACGAAAATCGCCGCCCTCGGGCGCAATATCGGCGCGGGTCTGCCCGGTTCGGCGGATGGTTACACACTTGCCCAGCTTCTGGAAAAACTGCGGTCCTATCACGGCATCAACCGCGAAAGGCTGCAACAGAACCTTATCGACTTCCTCTGCGAGGTGACGCCGGTTGCCGAAGAGGTGGGTATCAACATCTGCGCCCATGGCGACGATCCGCCATGGCCGCTGCTCGGCCTGCCGCGGATTCTCTCCACCGAAGCCGACTACGCCCATATGCTCTCAAAGGTCGATAGCCGCGCCAATGGCGTGACGCTCTGCACAGGTTCGCTGGGCGCGCGGGCGGACAATGACCTGCCCTTCATCGCCAGCCGTTTTGCAGATCGCATTCATTTCGTACATCTGCGCAATGTGACGCGCGACACCGACACCGTGCCCTGCTCTTTCTTCGAGGACGAGCATCTGGAAGGCGGAACCGACATGGTCGCGGTCATCGCCGCACTCCTCACCGAAGAGGCGCGCCGCCGGGCGGAGGGCCGTGAAGACCACACCATTCCCATGCGGCCCGATCACGGCCAGGAAATCCTCGACGACCTGACGCGCGGCGCACAACCCGGTTATCCCGCCATCGGCCGGCTGAAGGGGTTGGCTGAGCTGCGTGGCATCGAACGCACGTTATCGCACAGCCGTTTCGGGCTGGCGAAGGGTGATCGCTAAGCGAAAGCGCGGCCGCGTTTGATCGGCTTTCTATCCGTCATTCCGGCCTCGAGCCGGAATCCAGCCGACGCGCGTCCGCGCGGCGAAAAGACTCCTTTCAGCCCAAGGACTTGGGCTGGCTGGATTCCGGCTCAAGGCCGGAATGACGGATGAGAGAACCTGCGGTCAATCGCGCCTTGAACTGAAGCCAAGAAAAAGCCCCGAGCCCACCGGCGACGACGCCGGCGGCTTTCACGGCGGCGTCCATCAAATGCGGATGACGGGTGGGCGACAGGAATTGCAGCGCCTCGATGCCGAAAGCCGCCGCAATGCCTGCCACGATGATCGCCAGCCAGTAACGCGGATAGGCGAGCACGAAGGCGGCCGAGCAGAAGGCGAAGGCCGCGGCGCGGTCCAGGCCCACCGTCGTCAGCGTTTGCGGACGAAAGCCGATAGGGCAAACTGTAACGATCACGATCAGCAGAAAAACCGACCAGGCGACATATTTCGGGAGTCTATTTGTCATCATGGCGTCACAATAGAGCGCCGTGCGCGTAAACGGAAGCGGGTCTTTTTCACGCCTTGCCCAATTAATCACACTTTTCGGTCAGATAGTTGAAAAACCGGCTTTCGCTCAGGCCCCACACGGGCTAAGGCAGAAGGCAACCGGGCGAGGATCGCGGCTGATGGCGTATTCGCTGTCGCCTTTCGGTGCAACGTCACGGTGTCGGGTGGATTTTCCACACAGGATCAGATTTTCAGGGAAGAGCACAATGAGTTTCAAGCCGCACGGCAAACATCTGGTTGCAGGAGAATGGGTCGCAACGGAAGCTAAATTCCGCAGCGAGCCTGCACATGGCGAAGCTTTCGATTTTTCGGTCGGCACCGTCGATCTGGTGAATGCGGCCTGTGAAGCTGCCGAAGAAGCCTTCTGGAGCTACGGTTACACCACCCGCGAGGAGCGCGCCGCATTCCTCGACACCATCGCCGATGAGATCGAAGCCCGCGCGGACGCCATCACCGAAATCGGCTCGTCCGAAACCGGCCTGCCCGCAGGACGCCTGCAGGGCGAACGCGGCCGCACCGTTGGCCAGCTGCGCCTTTTCGCCTCGCATATCCGCAAGGGTGACTATCTCGACCGCCGCCATGACGAGGCGCTGCCGGACCGCCAGCCGCTGCCGCGCCCGGATATCCGCCTGATGCAGCGTCCGATCGGCCCCGTCGCGGTCTTCGGCGCCTCCAACTTCCCGCTCGCCTTCTCCACGGCCGGCGGTGATACCGCTGCCGCTCTGGCAGCCGGCTGCCCGGTCGTCGTCAAAGGCCATTCCGCCCATCCCGGCACCGGCGAAATCGTTGCCGAAGCCGTTCTCGCCGCCGTCAAGAAGCACAATCTGCATCCCGGCGTCTTCTCGCTGATCCAGGGCGGCCGCCGCGATGTCGGTTCCGCGCTCGTGCAGCATCCGCGCATCAAGGCGGTCGGTTTCACCGGTTCGCTCGCCGGCGGCCGCGCGCTGTTCGATCTCTGCGCCCAGCGCCCCGAGCCGATCCCCTTCTTCGGCGAACTGGGGTCCGTCAACCCGATGTTCCTGCTGCCGGAAGCGGTTTCCGCCCGTGGCGAAGCCATCGCCAAGGGCTGGGCGGGTTCGCTCACCATGGGTGCTGGCCAGTTCTGCACCAACCCCGGCATCGCCGTCATCCTCTCCGAGCAGGCGGATGCGGTCGCTGAAACCGCACGTGCGGCCCTTTCGGAAGTCGGTCCGCAGGTCATGCTGACCGACGGCATCGCCGCTGCCTATCGGGACGGCCGTGACCGTATCGCTGCCGGCAACGGCGTGCGCGATGTTCTCACCACCACCTGCAACCTGCGCAATGCAACGCCTTACCTGTTCCGCGTTTCGGGCAAGGACTGGGTTGCCAACCATGCGCTCTCAGAAGAAGTCTTCGGACCCCTCGGCCTGATCGTGACGGTTGATAGCACCGAGGAAATGCTGGAAGTTGCCAAGAGCTTCGAAGGCCAGCTGACGGCAACCATGCATCTTGATGCCGGCGACGCCGAACTTGGTCGCAAGCTGCTGCCGATCCTCGAGCGCAAGGCCGGCCGCGTTCTCGCCAACGGTTTCCCAACCGGCGTGGAAGTCTCCGAAGCCATGGTGCATGGCGGCCCTTACCCGGCATCGACGAACTTCGGCGCAACCTCTGTTGGCACGATGTCGATCCGCCGCTTCATGCGCCCGGTTTCCTACCAGAACATTCCTTCGGATGTTCTGCCTGACGATATCCGCTAAAACTGATCGGGGCAGGCGCAGCGCTGCACCTGCCCTTTTTATTCGGCTTTACCGCCCTTCGGGAAATACGGCCTGACGCTGAAGCGTCAACCGCCTCCCCTTCTCCCGCCTCACGGTCCCCATCCAGATTTTTCCGTACCAAGACGTCGGCATCGGTTGACATCGCCCCCGCACGTAATGCTAATACGCAATCTCGTAACGTAATAACATTACAATCGTCCTTCAGAACCGATACCGGTTCGTATCCGCACGGGGATGATAACGCCTGGAAGGAACACCATGAGATTTTCCCTTCAACAGCACCTTGGCATGAGCGCGCTTGCCACGTGCCTTGCCCTCACCCTGCCGCTCGCCTCTGGCGTGGCGCAGGCGGAAGAAAGCGGCGACACCGTCAAGGAATGGCGGCTGTTCGTCGCCGATCACAGCCAGCCCGTGGTGCGCGCAATCAATTTCGAAACCGGCAAGGAACTCGGACGCTACGACCTCAAGGGCTATGCGGCGCTGACCGCCAGCGCCTCCGGCAAGACGGTCTTCGCGACGCAATCGGATGCCGACATGGTGCATGTGATCAAGACCGGCATCGTTTTCTCCGATCATGGCGAGCATCGCGATCTGGATGTGGAAGATGCGGCGCTTTTGCCCGTCACCTTCGAAGGCAAGCGCCCTTTCCACGTCGTGCCGCATGATGACCATGCCATTCTTTTTTATGACCGTGGCGGCAAGGCAGAGATCATCGATGAAGCAGCCCTGCTGGACGGCAAGGCCAAGGTCCGCACCGTCGATACGACCGCCCCGCATCACGGCGTGGCGGTGACCATGGGCCGTTACGTTCTGGTTTCCGTACCGAATACCGAGGTCGAAACGAAACCCGATACGCTGCCGCCACGCATCGGGCTGCGTGTTCTCGACAGGGAGGGCAAGCAGGTCGGCGAACAGGCGGCATGCACCGATCTGCATGGCGAGGCAACATCCGCGCGGCTTGTCGCTTTTGGCTGCAAGGAAGGCATTCTCGTTGCCCGCCCCGGCGGCACCGATGGTCCCAAGCTTGAAATGCTGCCCTATCCGGAAGATTTCCCGAAAGCCTATACCGGCACGCTGCTGGGCGGCAAATCCATGCAGTTCTTCCTCGGCAATTATGGTGAGGACAAGGTCGTCCTGATCGACCCTGACAGCAAGGACTCCTTCCGTCTGGTGGAACTGCCGACCCGGCGCGTCGATTTCATTCTCGATCCCGCCAATCCGCGCAACGCCTACATCCTGACGGAAGACGGCGACCTGCATGTGCTTGACGTGCTGGAAGGCGCCATCACCCGCAAGGCGAAGGTGACCGAACCCTACAGCAAGGACGGCCACTGGCGCGATCCGCGCCCACGTCTCGCTGTTGCCGATGGGCAGGTCGCGATCTCCGATCCGCGCCATTCCCTGATCCGCGTGGTGGATGCGGAAAGTCTGACGGAAACCCGCACGCTTGCGGTGGCAGGTCAGCCCTATTCCATCGTTGCCGTTGGCGGCTCCGGCGCTTCGCACTGATATCCAACAAAAGAAACCCCGTGCGCCTGAAGGACACACGGGGTTTCCTGATTTTGATGGGCCGTATTATCAGGCCGACTGCACAGCCTGTATCTTGTCGATGCCGCCGACAATGCCTGAGAAATCCTGCCAGACGCCCTGCGCGCCCTTGCGCCATTCATCCAGCGCTTCCGGCTGCAGCACCTTGCCGCCCTTCGAAAGCGCAAGCTCGACGGACTTCACTTCGTCCTCGACGATCAGCTGGTTGAAATATTGCGCGCCTTCGCTCGATGCTTCCAGGAGAACCTTCTTCTCTTCGTCGTCCAGCTGGTTCCAGAAGGTCGCACCGTAATAGACGACGCCTGAAGCCCAGATGTGGCCGGTTTCCGTCAGATAGGGCACGACCTCGTAAAGCTTGAAGCCGGCATAAGCGGACTTGGTGAGATCCATGGCATCAGCCACGCCGGTTGCCAGCGCATTATAGGTCTCGGTGATCGGAATACCGACCGGGGTGGTGCCGAAGGCGCTCCAGAGCTTGGTGTGCAGCGGGCTCTGGATAACGCGGATCTTCTTGCCTTCCAGCTGCTCCGGTCGGGTAACCGGCTCCTTGGTCAGAAGATGGCGTGCGCCGTAATTGATGAAATCGGCGGCGATGAATTGCTGGGCGGCGAGCTTCGTCTTCAGATCAGTGCCAGTCTCGCCCGTAACAACCTTGCGCACATGCTCGGCATCGCGGAACAGGAAGGGCAGATCGAGGATCTGCAATTCCGGTACCCAGCCGGAGAGCGAAGAGACGGTGGAAAGGCTCGCCTGAACCGATCCCAGACGAATGTTTTCCGCTACTTCCTTTTCGCCGCCCAGCGCACCGCTCTTGACGATGTTGAAACGGAAACGGCCGGGCAGCTTCGCCTCCACCAACTCGCTGATCTTCACCCAGATTTTCGTTTCCGGCTTGTCGTCGGCAAAAAGCGACGCGACGGTGAGGCTGCGGGTTCTGGCATGTGCCGTCCGCACGAAGGCGGGTGCGGCAAGCGTTGTGAAGCCGATGGCGGAGAGTTTGAGGAGATTGCGGCGATCGATAATAGTCATGATTGAAACCCCAAATTTAGAAGAAAATGGCCCAGGCGCACAAAATGGCGAGGGAAACGAGAAGCGAGACGAGATAAGGAACGACGGCCCGGAAAAGTGCTGTCGCCGGAATGCGGGTGACGCCGCTGACCACGAAGATCAGCATGCCGAGCGGTGGCGTCAGGCCGTGGATCATCAGATTGACCACGAGAATGACGCCGAAATGGATGGGATCAATGCCGGCTGCCACGGCTGCGGGCAGCAGGATCGGCCCGAAAAGCAGTATGGCAGCACCAATATCCAGCACCAGACCGACCACGAGCAGGATGAGGTTGGAGAGCAGGAGCACCGCAATCTTGCTGCCGCCCAGAAGCGTCACAAAATCGGTGACGAGGCCGGAGACATTGTCCACCGCCAGCAGGAAGGCGAAAGGCCCCGCCGTGCCGATCAGAAGACCGATGGCCGCCGCCTCACCCGCCGACTGGCGGAAGGTCGCGAAAATGCGGCCCGCGCCCAGCCGGTAACCGAAACCGAGAAACAGCGTATAAAGGGCGGCAAGGGCCGCAGCTTCCGTCGTGGTGACGACGCCGATGCGGATGCCGACCACCACGATGACGCCAAGCCCGAAGGCAGGTATCGCAGCCACGGCCGAACGCCACCGTTCGCTGCCTGTCGCGCGCGGCAGGGTATCGACGCTGCGCACGCTGAGATGGATCGCCACCGCAAGGCAGATTGCCATAAGCCCACCCGCGAAGAAGCCGCCAACCAGCAACGAGCCGACCGACAGGTTGGTGGCCGTTGCGAGGATGAGAAAGGCGATGGAAGGCGGAATGACATTGTCCAGCACCGAGGTGGCGGCAATGATCGCGCCCGCCTGCGCCGGCGGATAGCCGTGCTTCACCAGTTCCGGCTGGAAGGTGGAAGCGCCGAAGGCGGCATTGGCGACCGAAGAGCCGGATGCGCCGGAAAACAGCACGCTGGTCAGAAGCGTCGTCTGCGCCAGCCCTGCCCGTCGGTGCCCGACCATGGAGGCAGCGAAACGGACCAGCTGGTTGGCGACGCCAGATTCCGTCAGCAGGCTTCCGGCCAGCAGGAAGAAGGGAATGGCGAGCAGCAGGAATTTCGACATGCCGGTCACGGTTGACGAAACGATGGCCGGCTCCGGCAAGGTGCTGCCGAAGGCAATCGCCACATAAGCGGCGGCAAGGAAGGCATGGGCAAGCGGCGCAGCGAGCACCAGCCCCACGGCCGCCGTCAGCGCCAGAAACAGGCTCGGCGGCAGGTTCGTATCGACAAAAACTTCCGGCAGGCCGACATAGGCCACAATGGCGATGGCGAGAGATGCGAGAACGGCAAGCGCCTTGCCCTCACTGACACGCTGAAGCGCCAGATAGAGAAGGATAAGCGCGCCGCCCGCGCCGAGAAAGCCGAAACGCACCCATTCCGGCAGACCAAGCGTCGGAGATGTGCCGCCGAGCATCGCTGCGATCTCCACCCCGCCGAAAGCGAGGATAAGTGCTGCGATAAAGGAGAAGGCATCGGCCAGAACTTCGGTCGCCGCGTGAAATCGTTGCGGAAGGAACCGCACGAAGACATCGAGCCGCATGGCGAGCGCACTTTTGAGACTGAGCGGCGCACCGACAGCGATCATGGCCACATGCAGCCAGATGCCGAGGTCTTCCGCGCCGATGAAGCCTGTGTGAAACAGATAACGCAGCGTGACATTGACCAGCACCACCACGAGCAGCGCCGCAAGGATTGCTGCCGCGACCGCGCCGAGCACCGTGTCCAGAACGGCGAGCACCCGCTCGGCCACGCGTTGCGGGCCGATGCGTCTTTGTGCGATTGTCGTTGCCGGACTTACCGTCATGGGTTTCTTCTCCACTCCCAAAGCCATGCTCAGGAGGCCTTGGCCGAGAGATCGCGGTCGAACAAAGTCGACCACGTGAATTGTTTTGCCGCCGAGACCTCACGCGATACGTCGAGCCGCGGCAGAACCTTTTCGCCGAAGCGGAACGCCTCTTCCAGCAATGGCATGCCGGAAAGGATGAAGGTATTCACGCCCGCCTTCTTATAGGCCTCCAGCGTGCGGATGACAGTATCCGGCGAACCGACAATCGCGGTTCCCGGGCCCGGCCGCACAAGGCCAATGCCGGCCCAGAGGTTGGGCGCGATTTCAAGATCGCGCAGGTTCTCCGGTTTCTGTCCGCCGTGCATCGCCGTCATTCGCTGCTGGCCGACGGAATCGGTCTTGCCGACGAAACGCTGGTTGGCGGCAATGGCACGCTCATCCATGCGCCCGTAGAGATCAGCGGCGGCGGCCCATGCCTCTTCATCCGTATCGCGCACGATGACATAAAGGCGAATGCCGTATTCCAGTTCGCGACCGAGCTTTTCCGCGCGGGCCTTGACCAGATCGACCTTCGCGCCGATCTGATTCGGGGTTTCCCCCCAGGAAAGATAGGTCTCGACATGTTTGGCCGCGACGTCGATGGCCTTGTCCGAGGAACCGCCGAACCACAAAGGCGGCGGCTCGATGCCCTGCCCGACCGGGAGGGCGAGCTTTGCGCCCTCCGTCTGGAAATGCCGGCCCTTGAAATCGACCGTTTCGCCGGCAAAAAGCCGGTGCCATATCTGCAGATATTCATCCGCCATATCGTAGCGCTCGTCATGCGGCATGGTCATGCCGTAAGCGCCGAGCATCTTCGCATCGCCCGAGACGACATTTATCAGCAGGCGGCCGCGTGAAAACTCCTGAAGCGTCGCCGCCATCTTGGCGAGCAGCGTCGGCGCGACAAGGCCCGGATGAATGGCGACCAGAAACTTCAGCCGCTCGGTATAGGAAAGCAGCGCGCCCGCCAGAACCCAGACATCATGCGCGCCGGTGGCAAACAGCGCACCGGTGTAACCCAGCTGGTCGTAAGCGAGCGCCAGCTGTTTGTAATAACCGAGATCGACCTTGCGGGACCCTTCCGGCTGCCAGGGATAGGCACCATCGGGTGCGCACATGTACCAGAAAACATTCATCTGCCGCCTCCCGTGCTGGCTGATTGCCCGGTCAGAACCGGTAAATAGAAATGACCGTGCCTGTAAAGCGTATCGGCCTCCTCCTGCTGTTCGGCAAGGATATTTTCGGCAGCGGCCACGACGGAAAGGTCTCGCGACCTCAGCACCTTGGCCCAGGACTGTGCATCACCTTCGCTGCCCGTTTCGGCGGCGAGAAGGGCAGCGGCTTTGTCGATATCCGCCATCACGGCCCGGCCGACGCGATCCAGTTCGGCCGCAATTGCCTGCCCTGTCTCGCCCGCTATGTTGTGGCGCGCAAGCGTCCAGAATAGCGAACGGTTGGGAATGGTGGAGCCGCAACGGACAAGAAGGTTGATCTCCTCATGGGTCAGAGCCTTTTCCAGCCGCGGCGACATCGTCACCCAGGCATCGACACGGCCTTCCACGAGATCGCGCAGGCTATCGCTGTCGCCGCTTTCAATACGGATCACATCCGCAAGGCCAAGCCCCGCGCCTTCCAGACTGCGCGCCAGAAGATAGGTGTGAAACGATCCATCGATCAGCGAAATGCGCTTTCCCGAGAGATCAGCGGCTGAGCGGATCGGGCTATCGCGCCGCACGAGGATTGCGCCATTGGCGGGCCTCGGCGCGGAAGCAGCGATATAGACCGCCGAAAGCCCGCGCGCATCCGCCTCAATGGGCGGTGTCGAGCCGGTGCCGCCGAAATGGATGTCGCCCTTTTCCAGAAGAGCTGCCGTATCGCGGCCTTCACGATAGGCCACGAATTCCGGATCGAATTCTTCAAAGGCGCCGGGCCAGAGCCGGGCGAGACGTAAATGCAGATTGTTGGGATGAACCCCGATTTTCATGTCGACACCTCATTTCTCAGTCAATCTACTTTTTTATAGAATGTTTTCGAGGAACGTTTTGGCGATCCTCGTCCGGAAAGCGAAAGAGAAATCTACCAATCCTGTAGATTTTGAAAAATGCCAGACAGCGCTGAGATGAGGCTCTTCAAGCCATTGAAATTTTTCGCCATACAATCTACTTTTTTGTAGTTTGAAAAATGGGCCTGTAGTCGTGACGAAACCGGTTTCCAATCTCATCTGCCGCAGCGTGGTGGAAGCGAGCGAGCTTTTGAAGCTTGTCGCCAACGCCAATCGTCTGGCCATCGTCTGTTATCTAATGGAAACGGAAGCCTCCGTTTCCGCGCTGGAATATGAACTCGGTATCCAGCAACCCACGCTTTCGCAGCAGCTTGCCGAATTGCGTGACGCCGGTGTGATCGAAGGCTCACGGGAAGGCAAGGCGGTGATCTATCGTGTCACCGATCCGCGCATCGTCCAGCTGGTTTTGACATTGCGCGGTCTTTACACGGAGCTTTCCGATGTGACCGGCAAGAAAGGCAGACGGGCACTGCCGCTGGATGAGGCAATGTTCGACTAGCATGATCGACCTTTACACCTGGATCACGCCCAACGGCCTTAAAATCTCGATTGCGCTGGAAGAACTGGGCCTGCCCTATCGAAGCCACGCCATCGACATCGAAAAGGGCGAGCAATTTGCCGCCGATTACGTCCGCATCAATCCCGGCTCGAAAATCCCCGCGATTGTCGACGATGAAAACGGCACCGTCCTGACGGAATCGAACGCGATCCTCATCTATCTCGCCGAAAAGGTAGGCCGGCTTCTGCCCGCCTCCGCGACAGAGCGACTGGTCGTCACAGAATGGCTGATGTGGCAGGCCGCCAATTTCGGCCCGACACTCGGTTATGCCCATTATTTCCTGACCTACTATGCCGGACACGCCCCCTTTGCCGAGACACGTTTCGCGGCGGATGTGGCGCGGCTTTACCGGACATTGAACGACCGCTTGAGCGAGCGGGAATTCGTGGCCAGCGATTTTTCAATAGCCGATATCGCCATCTGGCCATGGGTCTCACGTTTCGCGCGCCACAAAATCAATCTCGATGATTTTCCGGCGGTACAGCGGTGGTATCGCCAGCTTGGACTGCAGGAGAGTTTTCAGCGCGGTTATCGCGTACCCTTCGCAACGTCGGACGTACCCGGACTCTAACAGGCGACGAGGTGGCCGGACGAAACCTCGCGATATTCACGCGGCTTGACGGCATAATCAACGGCGCGGATCGGGCTTTTCAGCTCGTCATTCGCAGCACCTCGCCGTGTGTTGCGGCGATCCGGGTCCGGCACCGGCACCGCCGCCATCAGCTTGCGGGTATAGTCATGTTGCGGATTGTCGAAGACAGCCGCACGCGGGCCGATTTCGACGATCTCGCCGAGATACATCACCGCCACACGGTGGCTGACGCGCTCCACCACCGCCATGTCATGGCTGATAAACAGAAAGGCAAGGTCGAGGCTCTGTTGCAGATCCAGCATCAGGTTGATGACCTGCGCCTTGATGGAAACATCCAGCGCCGAAACGCTTTCATCCGCGACAATCACCTTGGGCTGGAGCGCCAAGGCACGGGCGATGCAGATGCGCTGGCGCTGACCACCGGAAAATTCATGCGGGTAACGCGACGCCATGTCCGGTGAGAGGCCGACCTTTTTGAGCATGTCCGCCACCACATCCTTCGCCTCGCGGGCGCTTCCCATGCGGTGTTCCAGAAAAGGTTCGGCAATCGCGGCACCCACCGTCATACGCGGATTGAGCGATGCGAAAGGGTCCTGAAAGATCATCTGAACCGTCTTGCGCATGTCCCGCATGCCCGTCTTGTCGAGTGCGAGAATGTTTTCGCCGTTGACCACAACCGAACCGGCATCCGGCTCGATCAGCCGCATGATGGCGCGTCCGGTGGTGGATTTGCCGCAGCCACTTTCGCCCACCAATGACAATGTTTCACCGGCCCTGAGATCGAAAGACACGTTTTCCACCGCATGGACCCGGCCGCTGAGACGCCCCAGAAGACCGGAGTGAATATCGAAGCGCTTGGTCAGTCCCTCCACCTTGAGCACGGGCTGTGCGGCTGCGTCAACGGTATCGGCCGGACGCGCCGGCTCCTGCGTTTCCCCCGTGGTGGTGTTGACGATGGGAAAACGGAGCGGTCTTTCCTCGCCTTTCATCGACCCCAGAACCGGAACGGCGGACAAAAGTGCGCGCGTATAGGGATGTTTACCGCGGTGGAAGATATCCGCAGTCGCACCGACTTCCACCTGCTCGCCGCGATACATGACGACCGTGCGGTCGGCGATTTCGGCCACCACACCCATGTCATGGGTGATGAAGAGGACTGAGGTGCCCTCCTCTTCCTGCAGCGTCTTGATGAGGTCGAGAATCTGGCCCTGAATGGTCACATCAAGCGCCGTCGTCGGCTCGTCGGCGATCAGGAGCTTCGGCCGGGAAGCGAGCGCCATGGCGATCATCACGCGCTGGCGCATGCCGCCGGAAAAGCGATGCGGATATTCATCGAAGCGCGAGGCGGCAGACGGGATGCGGACCTTTTCGAGAAGGCGGATCGTCTCTGCCCGCGCATCGGCTTTCGACATCGGCTGATGGCACAGCAGGGCCTCGGAAATCTGGTCGCCGATGGTGAAGAGCGGATTGAGGCTGGTCATCGGCTCCTGAAAGATCATGGCGACCTCATTGCCCCGCACCCGCCGCATGGCGTCTTCAGAAAGGGAGAGCAGGTTGCGACCTCCGAGCAGGATTTCACCCTGCACCCTGCTGCTTTCCCGATCCAGCAGCCGCATGATGGAAAGCGAGGTAACGCTTTTGCCGGAACCGCTTTCACCGACGATCGCAACCGTCTCACCCGGCCCGACATCAAAGGAAATATCACGCACCACCGGTTTCCAGCCGCCATCCACGTGAAAAGACGTGGTGAGATTGCGGACGGAAAGCACGGCATCTTCGGCACGGAGCGGTGCTGACTGCGGCATGGTCATGATCGTTCCCTTCTTTTCTTCTCATTTGAACTCAGGCAGGGCGTCGCCGCCTGTTTCTTCTCCCCAAGGGGGAGAAGGTGGCCCGAAGGGTCGGATGAGGGGGCAACGCCAGCGATAGACCGCACCCTTG
>NZ_LT009746.1:247520-581440 GCF_900013505.1 Agrobacterium deltaense RV3
CCGCTGCCGCGGACTTCTCCCCCTCGGGGAGAAGAAACTCATGGCACCCGCTCGTTCCATATGCAGTCGTTACTTAGTCCGGCCAGCGCAGCATGCTGTCGAAACGGTGGCGGCTGCGGTCCTCGAACGGTGTTGCAATCACCTCGTTGGAGGCGCGCGCCTTGTCCAGCTCCTCGGCTAGCCGGGAAGCCACGATGGTTTCCTGGCCGGGATGCAGGTTGCAGGGGTCGAGATAGAAATAGCGGTGTTCCACCTCGTGATCGCGGGCAATGATCGGCGGGTTACCTTTGGCAAGCGCCGTCGTCAGGTCCCAGGCGGTGATATGCGCTTCCTCGGCATCGATGATGACACGCAGACGGTCGAGCGGGTTGTTGGTCGGGTCGGGCTCGATCAGCGCCGTCACGCCCGGGCGTCCGTCCAACTTCTTTTTCCAGAGGTTGAGGTAGCCGGTTTCACGCTCGCGAATGCCGGCATGGTCGCGCTTTTCCCAGGCTTCCAGCGCAGCCATGACGCCATAGATGCTTTCCTTGCCGACCTTCATGCCGCGGCCAACGCCCATATTCTGCAGGAAGGCGCTGCGCACCAGCTCCTTTTTGCCGGCGACGATGCCGGAAGTCGGGCCACCGAGGAACTTGTGGCCGGAATAAAGCACCACATCCGCGCCCGTTGCCAGAAACAGCTTCAGATCATATTCGGAAGCCGCATCGACGATGACAGGCACGCCCTTGGCGTGGGCAATCTGGACGAATTCGGAAAGGTGCAGCAGACCGTAATTCACCACATGGTGCGAGACGACATAGACCGCCGCAGCCGTCTTTTCGGTAATGGCGTTTTCCATGTGGAAACGATGGGTCGATGTTGCCTGCCCGATCAGCACCACCTTGCCGCCGCCGAGACGGATTGCCTGATCCACCGGCGCGCCATAGCTCACCACATGACCCATCTGCACCAGAACCTCGTTCTTTTCCGGGGTCACATCGGGCAGCTTTTCGATGGCCAGCAGATTATTGCCGGTAATGGCGCCCGCCACCGCGAGGCTTATGCCCGAGGAGCAGGAGGCCGTGACGAAACCGGCCTCGCCGCCCGTCAGCCTCGATATCACCGCGCTTGCTTTGCGTTGCAGATCGTTGATCTCGACGAATTGCGGCAGGATGGCCGCCATGGCCTCGACCGCTTCCGGAACGACGATAGAAGCGCCGAGCGAGGTCATGGTGCCCGAGACGTTGATGACCGGGCGAAGGCCGATCCTGCTTCTGATATCCTCGGTCATGTCTTTCTCCTGTCCTTGCGATGCGATGGGCATCGACATATATGCCATAATAATGTAATAGCTTCTCAAAACCCGTGAGGAGCCAAAATTGGACGCCCATAGACTGGACGAAACGCCTTCAACCGCCCTGTCCGACGCCGCCGAAAACGCGGACGCGAAGGCGGCCAAGCGCTCGCGCGTCAGCGGTATCGACCGCGCCCTTCAGGTTATTGATTACCTTTATGAAACCGGATCGCCAGCGGGCGCTTACGCTATTGCCAAGGCCATCAAGGCGCCGCTTTCCACCGTCTATGTGATCATCGACGATCTCATCGAAAAGAACATGCTGGCGCGCAATGCCGATGGCAATATCTGGCTCGGCGCGCGGCTTTACCATTATGGTCTTGCCTATGCCCGCTCGCTGGATTTCATGGGTGTCGCCACCCACGAAATGCACGATCTGTGCCGCCATGCGGGCGAGACCGTGCAGCTTTGCGGCCGCGACGGCGACCATATGCTGGTGCTGGCCATGGCCGACGGGCCGAGCCATTTTCAGGTCGCCTCGCGCGTCGGCACCCGTGTTCCGCTGAACTGGACGGCATCCGGCCGCCTGCTCGTCGGGCATCTTCCGGAGGCCGAACGCGTCGAGCTTTTCCGCCGTTGCGCCCGCACTTCTCCCACGGGCCGTGCGGAAATCAACCCGGAGACCCTGTCGCAATCGGCAGGCGCCGCCTTCCATGACCGGCTGTCGATACAGGTCGCCGAATCCGACTACGCCGTCGCCTGCATCGCCTCGCCGATCTGCGACAACAGGGGCGAATGCGTGGCGACAATTTCCATCGTGCTGCCGGAGCAGAAGGTACTGGCGGACGAGAACCATTATACCGAACAGGTCAGGGTCTCGGCGGAACGGATCGAAAAGCTGATGGGCTGGCGCAACCATTGAACGGCCTCAATCTTTGAGTGCGACGATGGCTTCAATCTCAACGGTGATGTTGCCCGGCAGTGAGCCGAAACCAACGGCGGAGCGGGCGTGCTGTCCCGCATCGCCGAACACATCGATGAAGAGATCGGAGCAGCCATTGATGACGCTCGGATGATCGCGGAAATCGCTGACGGCATTGACCATGCCGAGCAGCTTGACCACCTTCTTCACCCGCGACAGGTCCCCCAGCGCCTCATGCATGACGGCAAGCAGGTTGATGCCGGCGAGCCGCGCATGGTTATAGGCCTCTTCCAGCCCGATTTCCGCGCCCACCTTGCCGGCGTAAAGATGGCCATTTTCCTCCCGCGGCCCCTGCCCCGAAAGATAAAGCATGTTGCCTTCCACCACATGGGTGACGAAATTGGCGATCGGCGGCGGCGGCGGCGGCAGGGAAATGCCGAGCGCGGCGAGCCGGTCATAGGGCGAATGACGCCCCTCTGCCTCAAGCGAAGACTGTTTCACGCGAATTCCTCATAATACAGGGACGGGTATCCCTTAATCTCTGCGGAAGACGGAGGGGATTGCCCTCCTCCGCCTTGTCCATTTGGGTTCAGCGCCAGGAATAACCATGGCTGTGGCGCACGAGCTTGCGCGCCCTTGGAATGTAACGGCTGGCAGCAATCGCCTCCGCGCCGATGACCGCGTAACGCGGCTCGAACAGGCGCTTCAGGCGCGAGACGTCGCCATTGGAATCGGTCGCTTCCAGATCGGAATCCACGAGATCGAAAACCGTGAAATCGGCGCGCTGGCCGACATCGAGACGGTTTTCCATATCGAGGCGGATCACGGAGGCCGGGTTGCGGGTGACGGCCTCAACGACGTTCTCGAAAGGCATGTCAACAGACAGCAGCTTCGACATGGTCGTCGCCAGATCCCAGACCGGGAAATTCATCGAATGGCCATGCAAATCCGTGGAGATCGAGAACGGCAGCAGCCCGCGCGCAATCGCCGCTTCCGCCACCTTGAAGGAGAAGGAGGCGCCGCCATGGCCGATATCCAGCCGAATGCCTTCGCCCGCACAACGTTCGGCAAGGTTGAACAGGTCCTCGTCTTCCATGATGCTGGAACCCGATTTGCCATTGAAGCAATGGGTCACGACATCGCCGGGGCCGAGAATTTCCAGCACCTCGTCGTAAAGTGCGGGCGGTTCGCCCACATGCACCATCATCGGCACTTTCAAGATCTTGGCGATCTTCTTGCCGAGCTTGACCGGCGTAACACCCCAGGAGCCGGTGATAACATGGCTCGCCCGCACCTTGAGGCCGACAATATGTTCGCTGTTTTCGGCGTAACATTCGAGGATACGATCGAGATCGATATCCTTGATGTCGCGCAGTTCCGGCACGCGGTTACAGGCGACGAGACCGATGGAACCGAGATTTAGGAAGGCCTTGATGCGTTCCCTCGAGGGCTCGATGATATATTCACGGAAACCGTGGAAATTCGCCTCACCCGCCGAACCGGCATCCACCAGCGTGGTCACGCCGCGCTCGGCCCCGCATTCCGAGGGGCGGATGGAGATATCGGTGCCGCCATGCCAGATATGCACGTGCAGATCGACCCAGCCGGGCGAAATGAAGGCACCCTTGGCATCAATGCGCTGCGCATCAGCAGGCGCTTGAAGGCCAAGCCCAACCGCAGCAATCCTGCCATCGCCGCCGATCAGGATATCGGTCGAAGCCTGTGGTGCGCCCTTTTCGAAACCAACGGGTTTGACATTGGTGAGAAGAATGGGAGCTTGAAGAGGCGTTTTCGCCTGTTCACCGGACGTCATATTACAAATCCCTTCGCAGTCTTGGGTCGAGCATGTCCCGCAGCCCGTCACCGACCATTTGCAGCGACAGCACGGAAAGAATGATGGCAAAGCCGGGGAAATAGGTCATCCAGTCGGCCTGGCCGATATATTGGCGACCGGCGGAGATCATGGTTCCCCAGGTCGGAATTTCGGGGCTGACACCGAGCCCCAGAAACGACAGGCCGGCCTCCGCCAGCATGGCGCTGGCGAAGAGGAAGGTGCATTGCACGAGGATCGGCGAAACCAGATTGCGCAGCACATGCCGCGTCATGATGTGGAAGGTGGAAATGCCGAGCGCCTTCGCCGCCTCCACATAGGGCAATTCGCGGATCACCAGCGTCGAGGCGCGCACGATGCGGGCAAGGCGCGGCGAATAGACCACGGCAAGTGCGATGATGACAGTCGTCAGCGACGGGCCGAGTGCCGCCACCAGCGCAATCGCCAGCAGGATATCCGGAAATGCCATCATCGCATCGATCAGTCGCGCGATCGGCGTATCCAGCTTCTGGAAGAAACCGGCAAGCAGGCCGAGCGTGATGCCGATCAGCGCCGAAAGCGCCACCACGGCTGCACCAACCAGAAGCGACAGTCTTCCGGCATAGATGGTGCGGGAAAACACGTCGCGGCCGAACTCGTCGGTGCCGAACCAGTAAAGCTCGCTTGGCGGCTTCAGGCGGTTCACGATCGACAGTTTCGACGGCGAATAGGGCGCAATCATCGGCGCGAAAACCGCGAGCAGCACGAAGACGAGCAGCACAATGAGACCGGCAGCGACCGTCTTGCGCTTCAGGAGACGCCGAATGAACAGGACGGTCGGGTTGCGTGCCGGCGGGGCGGTGGAAAAAATATCGGCCATCAGTAACGAACCCTCGGATCGACCAGCAGATAGAGCATGTCGATTGCAAAATTGATGAGCACGTAAAGCCCGGCGATGACGAGAAGCGCGCCCTGAATGACCGGATAATCGCGCCGGAGAACGGCCGAGACGACGAGATTGCCGACGCCCGGCAGACCGAAGACGGTTTCCGTGACGACCGCGCCGGAAATCAGCACGGCGGCGGTAAGTCCGAGCACGGTCAGGATAGGAATAAGAGCGTTTTTCAGCGCATGTTTCATCACCACGCGGCGCTCCTTGACGCCCTTGGCACGGGCGGTGCGGACATAGTCGTCACCTAAAACATCCAGCATCGAGGCGCGGGTGAAGCGCAAAATGAGGGCGGAGGAAACGAGGCCGAGCGCGATTGCCGGCAGGGTCAGGTGATACATGCGCTCAAGGAAGCTCGCGCCCGGCCCGCCATAACCCGATACCGGGAACAGATCGAGCCGCACGGCGAAGACCTGCATGAGGATGAGGCCGAGCCAGAAGCTCGGAATGCTCGCCGCCAGCATCGCCACCGTCGTCGCTGCCTGATCGACAAAAGAGCCACGCCGGTACGCGGCATAGATACCGATGGGAAGCGCGATGACGCTGGCGATCAGCAGCGAAAAAATCGTCAGGAAAAAGGTCGGTTCGGCCCGGTCCAGCAGGGCTGATCCCACCGGCATATTGAGGAAGATAGACTGGCCGAGATCGCCCTTCAGCAATTGCCCGATATAATAGACATATTGCACGCCGAGCGACTGATCGAGGCCGAGCCGGCCGCGCAGCTCCGCAATATCCTGCGCCGAGGCATCCGGCCCCAGCATCACGGCCGCCGGATCTCCGGGCGTGACGCGCAGGATGACGAAAACGATGGTGACGACGAGGAACATCACCACGATCATTCCCGCAAGTCTCTGGAAAATATACCGTATCACGTATGAAGGCTCCGAAGCGCGTGATTGCCGCTATCAGGCGACGGTTGAACCGGGTTGCTTAAAGATCGACTGCTCACTTCCGTCATGCCGGACTTGATCCGGCATCCAGCCACACGCGTCCGCGTGGTGAAAAGGTCTCTTGCGATCAAGGACTTGATCGCGCTGGACCCCGGCTCAAGGCCGGGGTGACGGCGTGTGGTGCCGGCCTTATTTCGTAACCGACGCATTCCAGAAGTAAGGCCAGGGAGCCGGATCGACGCCTTCCAGCTTGTTGGACTTGGCCGCCACGGCATTGAAGTCGCCGATCTTGATGAGCGGCAGCTCGGCATAGATCGTCTTCTGCACATTGGCCCAGAGCGAAACGCGCTTCTCCGGATCGGCTTCCGAGGTGAAGGCGTCAACCGCCGCCTTGCGCGCCGGCGTATCCCACCAACCCGGTGAGCCGGTGGAGAGCGCACCGATCAGCGCCGGCTCCGGCAGGAAGGGGCTATGGGTGATGTAGATATCCCAGAGCTTCGGGTCGGCGCGGCGCTGCGTCAGCGTCGCCCAGTCCACAACCTGCATATCCACCTTGAAACCGGCAAGCTTCAGATATTCTGCAGCGACCTGCGCCATCCTATAGTGGAACTCATACTGGCGGCTGGTGAGGATGCGCAGCGGTTCGCCGTTGTAACCGGCCGCCTTCAGCTTTTCGGCGGCGGCTTCCGGATTGCCGAGATTGTAATTGCCCTCGACGCCCTCTTCCGAATGCCAGGAGAAATTATCGGGATAATAGGCGCCATCGAGCGCATAGAAATCCGTGCTGCCGAAAGCGGCCGCCAGCATATCCTCCATATTCAGCGCTTCGGTCACCGCCTTGCGGACCTCCAGCTTGGAAGAAAGCCCCTCCTTCGTGTTGAACACGAAGACCGGATAACCGAAAGGCTTCAGCATCAAAGGCTGCGAGGCAGACGACGACTTCACCTTGTCGAAGGATTCCACCGGAATGGAATCGACGTAATCATATTGCCCGGAAACGGCAGCTTCGACGCGAGTATTCGGATCGGGCACCGGAACGAAGCGGATTTCATCGAGATACTGATGGCGTGCACCGCCATAACCGTCGCTTTCGCCATCGCGGGACTTGTAGCCATCGAAACGGACGAGCTGGATATACTGGTCGGCCTTGCGTTCCTTCAGCATATAGGGACCGGTGCCGATGAATTCGGCCATCGGCTCCGCCTGCTTTTCAGCGGGCAGGATGATCGCTGCGGAATTGTTGAAAGCGAGCAACGAAGCGAGCGGCGCATAGGGCTGCTTGAGGGCGATCGTCACCGTTCCGGCATCCGGCGCGGAGATATTCTCGATAAAGCCGGCTGCCTGCTTGCCGCGCGAGGCGATCTTCATCCAGCGGCCGAGCGAAGCGACGACATCTTCGGACGTCATGTCGCTGCCGTCATGGAACTTGATGCCCTGCCTGAGCTTGATCGTGTAGGTTTTGCCGTCCGCACTGATCTCGGGCAGGCTTTCCGCCAGAAGCGGCGTCACCTTCCAGCCCTTGTCGAAGGTATAGAGCGTTTCGAAAATGTGCTGCGTGACGATGCCGACGAGATCGGCAGTAGACGCCATGGGATCGAGGGTCGGCGGCTCGCCGATCGTGGCGACATTGATAACACCGCCCTTCTCCGCAGCCATCATTACACCCGGCGCCAACATCAAAGCGGCGGTGGCGAGAAATGCAAGTTTACGTCTCATGGTCAAGCTCCCAGCTCTTATGTGTTCCATTATTATGTTATATGCATCTTTATAACAGAATATCTCGATAAGACGCCTTGTCAATGACAATGCGGCGCGATGATGGGTTTCCATGATCGGCAAAACGCAAGACAAGTCTTCAGGAGAGGTGGCAGCACCGTTTAAGGCAGTGAAAAAACGGGAGTTTCGCCAAAAAACCGGTGTGCCGTGGTATCCATCTCTTTCCGGCTGGAAGAGAGGGAATGACGACTGGCGTTTGACTGCAAAGGAAGAAAGGGAATTAAGAAGGTTGGATATTTCGCATTTGCGAACAAAGTGCTATTAAAGAGCGGACTAACGCTAGGCCACCACAGACATACCCGCATATTCTTATTAATCGTTACGCCATTTGACGCCGTCAGCCGTATTTTCAAGGGCTGCAGACAGACCTAATATTCTAAACCGCCCAACTTCATTCCAGGGCGGAACATAAATTTTTATTACGTTGAAATTGTTGAGGAAATTATGAAGACGGCAATCGTGCATGACTGGCTCACCGACAGAGGCGGGGCCGAAAAAGTACTTCACAACCTTCTTGAAATTTATCCTCACGCGGATCTGTACTGCCTTGTCGATTTCATGAGCGAGCGCGACCGGGGGTTTCTCGGCGGCCGTCCCGTCAACACCTCCTTCATCCAGAAGCTGCCTTTCGCCCGAAAAAAATACCGCTCCTATCTGCCGCTGATGCCGCTCGCCATCGAGCAGTTCGATCTGAGCGGCTACGATCTGGTGATTTCCTCGAGCTATGCGGTCGCAAAGGGCGTCATCACCGGCCCGGGCCAGTTTCACGTCTCTTATATCCATAGCCCCATCCGCTACGCGTGGGACCTCCAGCACCAGTATCTCAAGGAAACCAGACTGACGCGCGGCTTCACCTCATGGATCGCGCGCGCCATTCTTCACTATATCCGCATGTGGGACATCCGCACCGCCAACGGCGTTGACCTGATGACGGTCAACTCCAAATTCATCCGTAACCGGGTGCGCAAGTGTTATGGCCGCGATTCCACCGTGATCTATCCGCCGGTGGACACGTCCCATCTTTCTCCGTCCGAGCTTAAGGGTGACTATTTCGTCACGGCATCGCGGCTGGTGCCCTACAAGAAGGTTCACCTGATCGTGGAAGCCTTTGCAAAGATGCCCGACAAACGGCTGGTCGTCATCGGCGACGGGCCGGACATGAAACGCATCCGCGAAATCGCCACGCCGAATGTCGAAATTCTCGGTTTCGTCGGCAATGACGAGCTTCACAAATACATGGCCGAGGCGAAAGCCTTCGTTTTTGCAGCGGAAGACGATTTCGGCATCGTACCCGTCGAATCCCAGGCGCTCGGCACACCGGTCATCGCCTATGGCAAGGGCGGCGTGCTGGAAACCGTTGTTCCGCTTGGCGCCTCCAACCATCCGACCGGCCTTTATTTCGGTGAGCAGACACCGGAGGCAATCTGCGCCGCCGTGCAGGAATTCGTCGACAATTCCGACCGCTTCGACAAGAACGCCTGCATCAACAATGCCGCCCGCTTCTCACGCGAGCGTTTCCTGCGTGAATTCGCGGACACGGTGAATTTCGCACTGGCTGAGCGGGCATGACAGGCACATAAAAACATTTATAAAACAATTGATTATTCTTCGCGTCAGTCAACGACAAAAGAAACCGTGCAAGCGTGACAAAACTGCACTAGCGCAATGCAGCAATCAAAGAGATTATGGCATCCAACTGAATATTGAAGCGCAACAATACTGACACCATCAGGGGATTCAAACATCGTGCCTCGCCCGGAATTTTTCGGCGCAGTTGAGCGATGATGAACTTGAAGCATCGTCTGAAATTGGGCATATGCCTGACAGGGGACGTAAACATCCAGGGATGCGATTCCGCTGAACGGATGTAATGCCGGTTTGGATTTCCTTTACCGGTGTCATTTATGAAGTGCTTATTTTTAAAAACTTATACGATGTCCGAATTATTTCTGCTTTTCGGACGGCATTCATTTCGAGGACCAAATGCGTTTATTGAATGTTTCGATTCTGCTTGCCTCTGCAGCACTGGCGGGTTGCACGGTTACTGCGGCCTCCGGCCCCGATGCAGCCTCGATCGAATCTAACGCTTCCGTGAAATTCGCCTCCAAAGACAAGCAGAAAACCGCCGGTGTCGACTACGCGCTGCTCGACATCAACAGCTCCGTCCTCAATTACGTCGGCGACACCACAACCACCACCCTGCTCGGCAGTTTCGGCGGCGGCAAGGGCGGTGTTCCGGCGCTGCCGATGGGTGTCGGTGACGTGGTGCAGGTCGCGATCTTTGAAAGCCAGGCCGGCGGCCTGTTCATTCCGAACGACGCGGGCAGCCGTCCCGGAAACTTCATCAGCCTGCCGAACCAGACCGTGGACCGGGAAGGCAATATCAGCGTTCCTTATGCGGGCAAGATTCGCGCTACCGGCCGCAATGTCGAGGATGTGCAGAGCGAAATCGAGGAACGGCTCGCCAACCGCGCCATCGAGCCGCAGGTTCTTATCACCAAGATTTCCAGCCGCTCCGCACAGGCTTCCGTGCTGGGCGATGTCAAGGAACCGACGAAGGTTCAGCTTTCGGAAGCGGGCGATCGGGTTCTCGACGTCATCTCCTATGCAAAGGGCCTCAGCGCCCCGAATATCGAATCCTATGTCACGTTGATCCGTCGCGGCAAGACCGCCCGCGTCAACTACAACCACCTCGTCAGCACGCCGTCCGAAAACATCTATGTGGTTCCGGGCGACACGATCATGGTGGAGCGTGAGCGCCGCACTTATCTTGCTTTCGGCGCTTCGGGCCTCAACGGACGTTTCGAGTTCGAGGATGCCGATCTCAAGCTTTCGGATGCACTCGGCAAAGCGGGCGGACTGCTCGATTCCCGTGCCGACCCGGCTCAGGTCTATGTTTATCGTATCGTCAAGCGCGATCTTCTCGTGAAGCTCGGCATCAATACGTCGAAGTTCCCCGGACAGGACGTTCCGGTCATTTTCCGCGCCAATCTGCGCGATCCGTCGACCTTCTTCGCCGCTACGAAGTTCCCGATGCAGGATCGCGACATCATCTATGTCACCAACTCGCAGGCCACCGAACTTTACAAGTTCCTGGATCTCGTCGGCTCCGTACCGGCAACGACCGGCAATGTCGCCGAGGACGTGCTGGCGACCCGCAACGCCATCCGGGCCTTCTAATCGGCGGCTTCTCGCCGTTCATACCAAAGCCGCCCCGTAAACGAGGCGGCTTTTTCCTTGGCCGGAACCAGCGGCGAAACGGGGACATGATCAAGCATTGCCTGGGGCATGAACCGAAACCGCCTGCCTCCTGAAAGGCAAGCGATATAGCGACGGTCATTGTCGCCGCCATTACAAAAGTTTAAGGTGATTTCGCAGCGCATTGGGTGTCTTGTGGGGAAAAGCTGCTCCCAAGGCTTACCGCACATGTTCGGGAAACATGTATCGCTCTCATTACGCGGAATCGTCAGATGAAACGTTTCTGGACCGCTCTCAGCGTTCTTGCCATCGCAGCCGCCGGTGCCTGGTATTTCAAGGATCGCCTGCCGCTCGATCAAGTCCCCTATATCAAGCAATTTGCCAGCGTGTCTCCCAGGGCCGACGCCGAAACGGCGACGCAGTCCTCCCAAAGCGGCCAACCAGCCCGGCAGCAGGGACAAAAACAGGGTGGAGGGCGGCGCAACGGCGGGCCACCCACCGTCAGCACCATCGCCGTCGGCAAGGCGACGTTGCCAATGGATGCAACGGCGACGGGCTGGGCGGTTGCGGCCGACATCACCAATATCGCGCCGCTTCAGGCCGGCCTCGTCATGGAAATCGAGGCGAAGGACGGTCAGCATATCAAGGCGGGCGACCTTATCCTCAAGATGGATGACCGCATCGCCCGCGCCGCTGTCGACAAGGACAAGGCCAATATCGCCGCCGATCAGGCAACGCTGGAGCAGACGGAGGCCGCCTTCCAGCGCGCCGCCAATCTCGTCAAGCAGAGCGCGGAATCCCAGCAGGTGCTGGATCAGGCAAGGGCGGCGCGGGATAGCGCCAGCGCCAAAATCGATGCCGACAAGGCAACGCTTGCCTCTGACCAGGTGACGCTCGAGCACATGGAAATCCGTGCCCCCTTCGATGGGCGGCTCGGCGATATCAGCGTCAGCCCCGGTGCCTATCTCAGCGCCGGCGTCAATATCGTGACGATCACCAAATACGATCCGATTTCGGTCAGTTTCCGGCTCTCCCAGCGCTATCTGCCGCAATTGCGAGGAGGCGTGGCGAAGGATACCGCAGTCGATGTCGACCCCGCGGCGACGGGGGGCGAACCGATGAGCGGCGTACTGCGGTTCTACGACAATACGGTGGATCAGACCTCCGGTACGGTGCTGGCCAAGGCGGAATTCAAGAACGATCGCGGTCTTTTATGGCCCGGCCAGTCCGTCAATGTCACCGCGCACTTCGTTTCGGACGATGAAATGATCGTCGTACCGACGGTTGCCGTGCGGCCGGGGCCGAAGGGCAATTTCGTCTATACCGTCGATAGCGAGCATCATGCCCATATGACGCCGGTGGAAGTCGCCCGCTCGAATGGCGATCTTACCGCCATCGCAAGCGGTCTCAATGGCGGCGAGCATGTGATTATCGAGGGTCAATCCGAACTTGCCGACGGCCAGTTCGTGGTCGAGCAATTTTCCGACAAGGGCGGTGCGGCCGGCAATCTGGCCGCCAATATTCCGCAGGAAAAGGTTGGCGGCCAATGATCCCGAATTTCTGCATCAACCGGCCCGTCGCCACCACGCTTCTCGCCATCGGCCTGGTGCTGGCCGGACTTGCCGGCTTCCGCCTGCTGCCCGTCGCCGCCCTGCCGAAGGTGGATTTCCCGACGATCAACGTTTCCTCGTCGCTTTCCGGCGCTTCGCCGCAAACCATGGCCACATCGGTCACCACACCGCTGGTCAAGCAGTTCGAGACCATTCCCGGCGTCAGCGAAATCAGCGCCACCAACACGCTCGGCAACAGCTCGATCGTGCTGCAGTTCGATCTTAACCGCGATATCGATGCAGCGGCGGCCGATGTGCAGGCCGCGATTTCACGCGCGCAGCGGCAATTGCCGAGCAACATGACGACAACACCAAGCTATCGCAAGACCAACCCGGCCGATGCGCCGGTGCTGCTGCTTGCCGTCAATAGCAAGGAGATGCCGACTAGCAAGGTGGACGAAATCGCCGAGAACATCATTTCTCCGCTTCTTTCCACCATATCGGGCGTCGCGCAGGTGAGCATCTATGGCGCGCAGACCTATGCCGTGCGTATCGGCCTCGATCCGGCCCAGCTTCAGGCAAGAGGGCTTGGCGTCGACACCGTCACCACGGCCATAGCCCAGGCGAATAATCAGGTGCCCGTCGGGGCTTTGCAGAACGACAATCAGCGCCTGACGATCGAGGCCGATACCCAGCGCACCAATGCGGCCGCCTTCCGCTCGCTGGTCGTCTCGACGAATAATGGCGCGCCGATCCATCTCGGCGATATCGCCAATGTCACCGACAGCATCGACAACACCAATGCCGGCAGCTGGTTCGACGGCGAACAGGCCATCGTTCTCGCCGTGCAGCGCCAACCGGACGCCAATACGGTCGACGTGGTGGACGCCATCAAGGCCAAGCTGCCGGCGCTTCACCAGCAATTGCCGCCTTCGGTCAATATCAACGTCATGAATGACGCCTCGACCGCCATCAAGGACGCGATTTCGGACGTGCAGTTCACGCTGTTTCTCACCATCGGGCTGGTGGTTGCGGTCATCTATCTCTTCACCGGGCACCTGACGGCGACCATCATTCCGGGTCTTGCAGTCCCCCTGTCTCTCATCACCGCCTTCGGCATGATGTATGTTCTGGGCTACAGCATCGACAATATCTCGCTGCTCGGTCTGACACTTTCGGTGGGGCTGGTGGTGGACGATGCCATCGTCATGCTGGAAAACATCCTGCGCCTGCATGAAAAAGGCCTGCCCATGCGCGAAGCGGCCCTTCAGGGCGCGGCAGAGGTCAGCAGCACCATTCTCTCCATGTCCATCTCGCTGGTGGCCGTCTTCATCCCCATCCTGTTGATGGGCGGCGTCATCGGCAGGCTCTTCAACGAGTTCGGCATGGTCGTCACGCTCGCGATCATGGCCTCGGCGCTGGTCTCGCTGACGGTGACGCCTATGCTCGCTTCGCGCCTCTCCGGCCACTCCTCCAGACCACCGGCGATCATCCGCTGGTTCGATGCGGGTTTCGAACGCACGCTGCGCGCCTATGGCCGCGCCGTCGGCTGGTGCCTTTCCCATCGCCGCATCGTTTTGGCATCGTTTCTCGCCTCGGTCGCGGCATCGCTCTATCTCTTCGAAACCCTGCCCTCCAGCTTCTTTCCCCAGGAAGATATTGGCCGTCTTTCGGTTTCGACGCAGGCGCGTGAGGATATTTCCTATACGGCGATGCGCGATCTCCAGGCCCAGGTCGCCGATCAGATTCGCAAGAATCCGGCCGTGGTGCACGTCACCTCCATAGTCGGCGGCAATTCCCGCAATCCGCTGAACAACGGCTCGATGTTCGTGGAGCTGAAGCCTAAGGAAGAGCGCGCGCCGCTCAGCCAGGTGCTGGCGGAACTGGGGCAGGCCACATCGAAAGTGGCGGGCATCCGCACCTATATCAATCCGCAGCAGAGCCTGCGTTTCGGCGGACGCAGCTCCGCCAGCCAGTACCAGCTCGTCGTTCAGGGCCTGAATGCCGACACGACCAATGAATGGTCGAACAAGCTGATGGAAGCGATGCGCCGCGACCACACCTTCACGTCAGTCACCTCCGACGCCCAGAACGGCGCGATCGCCGCGACGATTTCCGTCGACCCGGAAAAGGCGGCTGCCTTCGGCATCACCAACGACCAGTTGCGCAAGACGCTGGAAATGTCCTTTGGCGGTTATACGGCGGCACAGATCCAGTCGACCGGCGACAGCTACGACGTGATTGTGGAATTCGACAGCTCGAAACCGTGGAATGATGATTTCCTCAGCGATATCAACATTCTTTCGGCAAAATCGGGCGTTCTGGTTCCGCTTTCAAACTTCGCCAGCCTCACCCGCACGCAGGCGCCCGTTACCATCAACCAGACGGGCCAGCTCGTCTCCACCACCATCTCCTTCAACCTGCCGGACGGCGTGGCGCTTTCCGATGCCACGAGCCGGATCGATCAGATCAAGAGCACGATAGGCCTGCCGCAGGATGTCTTCACCAGCTATGGCGGCACGGCGGCGATCTTCCAGCAGAGCCAGGGCAATACCGGCATTCTCATTCTGGCGGCGGTTCTGACCATCTATGTGGTTCTCGGCGTGCTTTACGAGAGTTTCATCCATCCGCTGACCATCCTCTCCGGCCTGCCGGCTGCTGCCTTCGGCGCGCTGGTGGCGCTGAAGGTGATGGGCATGGATTTCTCGATCATCGCGCTGATCGGCCTGCTGATGCTGATCGGCATCGTCAAGAAAAACGCGATCATGATGATCGATGTCGCGGTGGAACTGATGCGCGAAAAGGCCGAGCCGCCCGCAACCGCCATTCACGAGGCCTGCGTGCGCCGTTTCCGGCCGATCATGATGACGACCTTCTGCGCGCTGCTTGGGGCGCTTCCCATCGCGCTCGGTTCGGGCGCGAGTTCGGAACTGCGCCAGCCGCTCGGCGTCGCCGTGGTTGGCGGCCTTATCGTCTCGCAATTGCTGACGTTGTTCATCACGCCTGTCATTTTCGTGGAAATGGACCGGTTCGGCCACTTCCTCACCGGGTTGTTTTCCCGCAAGAAATCAGCCGGGAAGCACGCCGAGCCGCAAAAGCCAGAGGGCAAAGGCGAACCTGATTCCGTCGCTGCCTAGATCATTTTGATTTTACGACTTGTCCGGACGTAAAAGCGTTTCCACTTTCACTGGAAACGCTCTAACGCAGATTTCCGAGGCGCTTCAGCGCCTCGGAAAAACCCGCCGCCTGCAACTGGAACGACACCGTGCGGCCCTGCAGATCGGGGGCTTCGATCGTTAATGTCTTTCCCGCCTCAAGCGCCGAGACAAGCTCGACAAAGGGCGTGAAGGACACGATGCAGCCGACGGGCAGGCAGGTGCTAACCTGCACTTCCTGCAGCCGCACAGTTCCGGATTTCACCGAAAACAACTTTGTGACGGCAAGGCCGAAAGGCATGACGATGGTGCCGGACAATTTGTCAGGCATTTTCGGATCATCAATCCGGAATTCGACCGAGACGACAAGCTTGCGGGTTTTCTCCTCAAGCTGGACCTGGGCTATGGCGCAGGCCGGCTTTTCCACCGCCACTGAAGCGTTCGGGTCGGCCTCGTCCTTTTTCGCTGGCGCCGCGCAGGCGAGCTGCCAGCTTCCATAAACCTCGTGCATGAGCCCAGCAACCTTCGCTGCCTCCTGCGCAAGCGCACTCGCTGCAACATTGGCGGAAAGGAAGGCAGCGAGGGCTGTCTTCCCAACCAAGTTTTGACAACGCCTCATCAAAAACGGACTCCCAGTTCGGCAGAGGCGGATTGATCCAGCATGCCTGCTCCGAAAACAGCGCCATAACGGAATGTCAAAGTGGCGGCGGGATTGAGGTCGTAGCGCAGTCCCAGATTGATCAACGCCGCATCCTGCGCCATCGCCGCACTTGTAACAGAAAAGCCTTGGCCACCCGTGTAGAACAAGGTGTTCTCAACCGCCGGATCGCCATAGGCATGACGCCAGCCGATATCGAACATCGCCTGCCCAGCCATACCCTCAAATGCGATATCACGGCTGAAACGCGCACCAAGCGTTGAATAAAGCTGGTCATGGCTGGCAGAGCCGGAAGAAACGGCGGCCATGCCGCCCTTCTCGCCGAAGGCATCCGTCTTCGTATTCACATAACTGATATTGGCGTAGGGTTCGAACTGGACGAGATCAAAATCGAAACGCCAGGCTGCCTCGGCAAAGACTTGCGTGGTGGAGGCGTCATAGCCAGCGGCCAGATTTTCCTGCAATGTCGAAAACGACACCGCCCGGCGGGTTTCGACGTCCTGAAATGCGTGAATAGCTCCAAAGCGCAGCGAGGCCGGGCCAATTGCCGCGCCCGCATAGGCAGCCGCATAAAAGCTGTCCACATCTGCTGACGCCAAAAAAGACTTCTGGCTGATGACATCACGGCCATAACCGGCAGCAACACCGGTGCGCCAACCGTCGCCCCAATCACCATCGAGACCAAAAAAGACGCCGCCACCCTTCATACTGACCGACGAGCCGTTGCCATCGCCATCGATATGTCCGCGCGACCCGAAACCATTTGACCAGAAAGTGAGGGAGCCTTCATCGATATTCATCGGATCCGATGCCCCCGCCCTTTCGACAGCAGGCAGGATCGGACGCGCATCAATACCCTTGAACGCGCTGCGCAACCGGTTGAGAATGACATCACGGGTCAACTGACTGCGATTTATCAATGCCATGGCAAGTGAAGGATGCAGTTCACCGGCAAGCTGTGAGAAGGCTGATTGGGTTTCGTCTGACTGGAGAAACACCGCCGTCTGATAAAGCGGTGAGGCATCCCCGCTCGCCTCAACAGCCCTCGCGGCGCTGCGTGCGTTTTCCGTCAAAGTCGCCGCGGCAAGAAGCCCGGGTTCGGGCGATACACGGTTGAAAGAGAGATAGGCTTTGCTGTTATCGGCGCTTTTTGTGACGCCGACGATCAGGTAGGCGAAATTTTCGTCCACGCTGGAAAATGCGCCGCTAATGCCGCCGGTTGCCGTCAGGATCGCATATGGGGTGCCGAGACTATAGGCCGAAGGGCTCGACAGCGGTGTGACGACGAGACTGACATTGTTACCGATGGTAATAGCGCCATTGATATCAAGCCTGTCGGAACTGCCTGATGCGTCGATTTCGACGGCATAGGCCGAACCGCTGGCGAATGTCACATCGCCCGTGGAGGTGAGCGTGCCGATGGAATTGCCAGGCGAAAGCGTGCCGCCGGAAGCAACGGTCAGGCCGCCGATGGTGCCGGAACCGCCAAGCACCGCACCGCTGCCGACGGTCACCATGCTTGCGAGTGAGCCGTTGACGCTTAGCTTGCCCGAGGAAACCTCGGTTACGCCCGAATAGGTGCTGTTTCCGGTCAGGACGAGATTGCCATCTCCCGTTTTTTTAAGGGTGCCGGTGCCGCTGATGCTATTGAATAGCGTGCCCGCGCCATCGATAACGAGCTGCGCATCATTGGCAATGCCGCCGGAGCCGAACTTCCCGCCGTGCCCCTCAGCGTACCACTCGAAATTGTGGTGCCGCCGGAATAGCTGTTATTGCCCGAAAGTGTTGTGACGCCGGCCTCTGCCACCACCCTGCCCGTCCCCGAAATATCGGCGGTTAGAAGATAGCCGGTCTCGGAATGATTAAAGACGATGCTGCCATTGCCGGCGCCAAAGCTTATGGTCCGCGCATCGACAGCACCGGCCGAACGCGCCGTCTGACCCGCCGCCGCCCCGATGTTCAAAACCCCCGTCGAACCCGCCGACATGGCGATGATGATGGTGGGCGTGGCGATGGATGCGCCGCCTGTCACCTCCAGCGCCCCGGTTCCGGAACCGCCGATGACCATACCCCCGGCCACCGTGGCCCGTGATCCGACGCCGGTTACCAGAACAGTGCCGTCCGCTCCGGTTTTACTGGCAACATAAAGGTTATGTGCATCGAGTGACGCGCCATTCGTCACCGTCAGGCTGCCGGAACCGCCAAAGCCGACATAAATCGCGCCGGAACCGGGCGCAGCGGAAGCGGCTGTAACGGTCGAGCCCGCGCCGGTGACGGTCAGCGTGCCGGAGGAGCCGTCGATATTGCCAAGCACGATATTCGCCGCCCGGATACCGCCGCCAGCACTGACCGTGGCGTTTCCGGTTGCTCCTTTGTCATAGCCGACGAAAAACTCTCCGGTCATCGTCCAGCGGGATCCGTCGCCGGCCACGGCGACGGTCGAATTGGAACCATTTCGCTCCCCAACATATCCATCGTCGCTAAACACCGCACCTCCAGCCTCGATCGCCGCCGAGCCGTTGCCCGAATGACCGACGGCTAAATCGCTTTTGCTCCGCAAGATGCTTCCATCACCAGCGATGCGGATTGAGCCGGTCGCGCCGGCATTTTCGCCGAGAACGACATATCCGGCATCGACACGGCCACCGCCGGTGACAACCAGGGAGCCCGCGCCGTTCTCGCCTACCACCATGTCATCCTTCACGGACCACAGGGAACGCTCACCATCGACGACGGCCTCACCGGTTGCCCCGGCAGCGGAAGCGAGACGCGCTCTGGCGCTGTCTACGGAACCGCCCGCCGTAATGTTAAGCGTTCCGTTGCCAATCTCCAGATCGTCGGTCGACCAGCTGGAACTATCCCCGGTCACCGTTGCCGAACTGGCCGATTGGAAGCCGATAACGGCGTCGCCGCTTTTGACCTTTCCGGCGGCCTCAACCAGAAGCGTCCCCGCTCCGCCATCGCCGATCTTCAGCCCCCCATCGCTTTGCAATAACGAACCACGACCGCTGACCTTCACTCCACTTCCGCCCGCCGAATCCAGACTGGCGATGACAGTCGTCCGATTGATAACAGTACCGCCGCCCGAAATCGTCAGAGTGCCGACACCGGCTTCGCCGATCACCATCTCGTCCGATGTCACCCAGCGGCTGTCGGCGCCGGAGACAATAGCGACGCCATGGGAGCCCACATCGTCGCCGATGACGCTGTTCACGCTTTTCAGCGTGCTGCCTGCCAAAACCTTGAGGCTGCCTGTGAGGCCGGTCGCAAGCGAAGTCCCGTTGCCGTAACCGACAATAATAGTATTGGAACTGGAGAGGCTGGATGAATTATCAAGCGTGAGGGAGCCGTTTCCTGTCCCGAATCCGCCTATGTGGATGTCGCCCGACGCCGCCCTTGTACCATTCGACAGAACAAGAGTTCCCGTGCCGTTACCACCGATGGAAAGAAGATTGCTGTTACTCCAGGTCGCGCTGGAAAAAGTTGCCGTACCGGAGACCCCATCCGTTAGACCAAGGTAGAACGATTTCGTATCCAGTGAACCACGGACCACAAGCGTACCGTTGCCACCGGCGCCGAGGCCGACCGACAATCCGCCAATGCTTCCGCTGTTGCCGATCGTTATCGCCGGCCCCAAACTATCGACGATGGCGTCATCGTCCGCATTCGGCACGCGCTGCGTTGGCCCCCAATTCGTGGCGGTGAACCAGTCACCTCCATCAGGCCCCGTCCAGCGCAGCGTTTCCGCCACGGCGACATGTGCCGGGACCATTGAAAGCAACAGGACAAGAAGACCCTTTGCGTCGAGAATGACGACTTTGCGTCGTGGCTCCTGACCTGTCCCCGCTATCGGACGGCTTTCGCCTTCCAGGACATGGCAGAAACAAGCGGACATTCACTCTCCCTTACCCGCACAGACGGCGGCCTTCGATCCGACGAATCACCGTTCGCGCGTAAAGGTAAACTAGGCCGGTTTGGAAGATATTTTCCAGTATGAAGAGCGTAAAATGTCGTTTTTACTGACTGAATAAATATAAACGGAGCGCGATGGCGCGCTCCGTGAAATATTTCAGAAGGCGGCTGGAGTAACATTGTCTCGCCGGAAGCCGGAAGGCAAACCGGCAGCGTCTGTTACTGCCGCGAAAACCTTCCAAAGGCTCCGCCCGAAAAGCACAGCGGGTCCCCGTCGCGATGGGCGGCGCGCAGCACCTCGCCGACGATGATGGTGTGGTCGCCCGCATCGTGGGACGCTGCCTGACGGCATTCGAACCGGGCAAGCGTGCCGGGAATGACGGGAACGCCCTCGTCATTCATTTCCCAGTCGAGATCGTCGAAAGCGCGGCCATTGCGGGTGAAGCGGGCGCTTAGCACATCCTGATCGGCGCTCAGCACGTGGATGGCGAAATGGGTTGCACCGCTGAAGGCCTGATAACGCGACGAGCTTTTGGCCGGCGACCACAGCACCAGCGGCGGATCGAGCGACACAGACGCAAAGCTGTTGACCGTCATGCCGATCGGCCCTTCCGGCGTCGTGGCGGTCACCACCGTCACACCTGTCGTGAAAGCGCCGAGCGCATTGCGGAAGCTGCGGCTGTTTTCGCCGCCGGGAACGAATACATGCTCATTGGGCATTTTGATCGCCTCTGCCACTGTCATCACGGCACCTCTTTTCCAATCGCAAGGGTGTAGAGTTCGAACCAGGTCTGGCGGTCCATCGTCACGTTGAGCGCATCGGCCGCCGTTCTGATACGCTCGATATTGTTGGTGCCGAGCACAGGCACGATTTTGGCCGGATGCCGCAGAAGCCAGGCGATCGCCACTGCCGTGGCATCCACGCCCTGTTCCTTGCCGATGCGCTGCAAGGCGGCCATGGTGCCGCCATGAGCACCGGAGAACAACGAGCCGCCGCCAAGCGGCGACCATGCCATCGGAGAAACGCGCTTTTCCTGCAGGAAGGCCAGATCGCCATTGGTGAAGCAATCCGTGGCAAGAAGGCTCATTTCGATCTGGTTGGTCACGAGCCGGTTGCTCATCGCCGATTGCAGCAGGGAGAAATCCCACGGACGGAAGTTGGAGACGCCGACGGCCTTGACCTTGCCGGATGCCACCAGCGCATCGAGCGCCTTGCCGGTTTCTTCCGCATCGATCAAAGGATCGGGACGGTGAATGAGCAGCAGATCAACGTGATCCGTCCCCATGTCGCGAAGCGACGCCTCGACCGAGGCGTTGATGTGGCGGGCCGTTGTATCGTAGTGCTTGACGCGGGCGGCGGCGTGACGTCCGGCGGGTGCAACAATGCCGCATTTGGTGACGATTTCTATTCTGTCACGCAGCCCCGGAGCGGCTTTCAGGCCGGCACCCAGAATGGCTTCCGCCGTGTATCCGCCGTAAATATCGGCCTGATCCATGGTGGTGATGCCCTGCGCGAGGCAAGCCTCGATCTTGGCCTGCACGTGGGCGGGTGAGGTATCGGCATCGTCACCGATGCGCCACATGCCGTAGACGATGCGGCTGAGTTCGAGTTTGTCGGAAAGAGCGATGCGTTCCATCAGTGGCGTTCCCCGTTGCCGAGCGGCGTGGCCGGCGTTTCAGAAGGCACCCGGCCATAGGCATGCGGCAGGGAGCAGGTTTTCATCTGCGGCAGAACCTTGGTGCCGAAGTGCTCCGCCTCATCGAGATGCGGATAACCGGAAAGGATGAAGGCGCGAATGCCCATCTTCTGGTATTCTTCCAGCGCCGAAAGCACCTTGTCGGTGGAACCGACCAGCGCCGCACCGCAGCCCGAACGCGCCCGGCCGATGCCGGTCCACAGATTGGGTTCGACATAACCGAACTTGTCGGCGAGTTCGCGGGCACGCGCCTGATGCGATACGCCGAGCGAGCCGCTGTCATGCGCGCGGTTGCGGATCAGTTGCCCATATTCGTCATCGAGCTTCGAGACAAGATGCTCGGCATATTCGCGGGCTTCCTGTTCGGTATCGCGCACCACCATATGGACACGCAGGCCGTAATCCAGCGTGCGGCCATGGGCGGCGGCGCGCTCATTTGCGGCACGCATGCGGTCTGCAAGCTGGTCCTTCGTTTCCGGCCACATCAGATAGACGTCGCATTGCGCGCCGCAGAGTTCGAGCGCATCCGGCGAATAGCCACCGAAATAAAGGAGCGGTCCGCCATTCTGCTGGTAGGGTCTTGCCGGCTCGGTGGAGACGCCGTTGAACTGGTAGATTTCCCCGTCATGGTCGATGGTGTCGCGCGTCCAGGCCTGGCGCAGAATCTCAACGACCTCATGGCTGCGCTTGTAGCGAAACGCGCTATCGGCCACTTCGCCAGGGAAATCCGAGCTGATGACGTTGAGCGTCAGGCGGCCCTTCAGCATGTGGTCGAGCGTCGCCACCGTGCGCGCCAGCATGATCGGCTGCATCTCGCCGCAGCGGATAGCAGCAAGAAAATTGATGCGGTCGCTGATCGGCGCACAGCCGGCGACGAAGCTCAGCGTATCCTGCCCGACCTGATAGGATGAAGGGCAGAGAATGTTGCGAAAACCGAGTTCTTCGGCCTTTTTGACGATATCGGAACAATGCTCAAAACTGGAGCGCAGGCTGCCATCCGGCACGCCAAGATAGGCGTAGTCATCGGAACACAAAGCGGAAAACCAGGAGACCTCGGCAGCATCGAGATCAGCGGATGTAACGGGTACGACGGTCATGCAATTCCTCCTCAGGGCCGCTCTCGTTTTTCTTGCATAACATCAAGAAATATGTAAATCAATGATGTATCAATTTTTGTTTCGGGGGAGGAAACGGCATATGAAACACACTGGCGGCAGCCTGCCAATGTATATGCAGATCGCGGAAATGCTGGTGCGCGAAGTGGCGGCGGGCCGGTTAATCGATGGCGAGAAGCTCGCGCCGGAGCGCGATATGGCGGCGGGCCTCGGCATCGCCGTTGGCACGCTTCGCAAGTCGCTCGCCGAATTGCAGGAGCGCGGCCTGCTGGAGCGCGTGCAGGGCTCAGGCAATTACATTCGCGCCGTCAGCGATCCGCAAAGCGTCTACGCCTTCTTCCGGCTTGAACTGATCGAGGGCGGCGGCCTGCCGACGGCGGAGGTTCTGGATGTGGCCCGCCTTGCCAAGCCCGCCGACCTGCCCGCCTTCGGCACATCGACCGAAGGACACAGGATTCGCCGCCTGCGGCGCATTGCCGGCAAACCGGCGGCCATCGAAGAAATCTGGCTGGACGGTTCTTACGTCGACACCATCGCCATCGAGAACATGTCCGAATCCCTCTATCTCTATTACCGCACCCGCCTCAACCTCTGGATATCGAAGGCGGAAGATCGCATCGATCTCGGCGAAGTACCCGAATGGACACCCGAGGTCTTCGGTCAGAAATCAGGCGCGCTGGTGCCGCGGGTGTTGCGTCTGAGCCAAGCGCAGGACGGGGCGGTGGCCGAAGTTTCATGGACCTGGTTCGATCATACCGTTGCCCGATACGTTTCTCGCATACGTTGAGACTGCACAAAATTCGCGTGATCCAGGTGAATGGAGAAATTTGACGGGAGGCAAGCAAGCAGCGGCCTGTCCTGCGGGCAGTTTTGCGACTATATTTCTTTAAATCAATGACTTAATAGTTTTTGATTTCTGTCAGAAATAAAATTGATACACTATTGATTTCCTTTTTTTGAAAGGTAATATCACGTCCTTAGGGAGACAGGCGTTTCGCCATCCCACGATATCGCCAGACAATCGGGATCGATTTTCGACGATGCGATGCGTGGAACTTGAAGGTTGATACCGGCAATGGCGTCCATCCGAATTCTGGACGCGCCGGTCGTGAGGAGGAAAATATGGCTTCGGTCAGCCTGCGCAAGCTGGACAAAAGTTACGGTGCGCTTCGCATCGTCAAGGGCATAGACCTTGAAATCAACGATGGCGAATTCGTCGTGTTCGTCGGCCCTTCCGGCTGCGGCAAATCGACGACGCTGCGCATGGTCGCCGGGCTTGAAAGCATTACCGGCGGCGAAGTGAAGATCGGCGACCGTGTCGTCAACCGGCTGCCGCCGCGCGAGCGTGACATCGCCATGGTCTTTCAGGACTATGCGCTTTATCCGCACAAGACGGTGCGCGAAAACATGGGTTTCAGCCTGAAGGTGCGTGGTGTCAGCGCCTCCCAGGCCAATGCCAGCATCGATGAAGCGGCGAAGATGCTCGGCATCGAGCACCTCCTCGACCGTCGGCCCGGCCAGCTTTCCGGCGGCCAGCGCCAGCGCGTGGCCATGGGCCGCGCCATCGTGCGCCGCCCGCAGGTGTTTCTGTTCGACGAGCCGCTTTCCAACCTCGACGCCAAGCTGCGCGGACAGGTGCGCACGGAAATCAAACGGCTGCACCAGCAGCTCGGCACAACGATCATCTACGTTACCCATGACCAGGTGGAGGCCATGACGCTGGCCGACCGTATCGTCATCCTGCGCGGCGGCGATATCGAGCAGGTCGGCACGCCGGACGAGGTCTATAACCGTCCGGAAAGCGTCTTCGTCGGCGGCTTCGTCGGCGCGCCGGCGATGAACTTCGCCCGCGCAAAGGTGAGCGGCGACCGGCTGGCATTTTCCGACGGCAATTCCCTGCCGATGGCAGCCATCCGGCCATCCCGCGAAACGGGTCTCGAAGGGCGCGAAGTCATCGTCGGCATTCGCCCGGAACATTTCGGCCCCGTCGAGGGCTTCGACACGCAGCTTGCGGTCAAGGTGCAGGTAGTAGAACCGCTGGGCTCGGACACGCTCGTCCATTTCAGCCTTGGCGATGCGGCGCTGACCGCACGCATGCCGCCGCATCTGCGGCCTGCGCCGAATGAGGAACTGAAGATCGGCGTCGATCCGTCCAAGGTCCATCTTTTCGACGCCGCGACGGAACGCTCGATTCACTGATCGCCGGGCGAGGAAACGCTGCGGCCAACAGGTTTAATAACGGGAGGAACACATGACATTTAAAACCATCAAGGGCAAAGCCCTCATGGGTGCCGCGCTCTGCGCAACCATGCTCGCCTTTTCGGGACAGGCCTTTGCCGATGCCGAACTGAAGATCTTCGTTTCCAGCCAGCATCAGCCCGATGTGTGGCGGAAGGCGCTCGATCAATATGAGGCCAAGACGCCCGGCGTGAAGGTGGTCATCGAGACCGGCGGCAACACCTCGGAAATGCAGGCGCAATATCTCAACACCGTGATGTCGGCCAAGGATTCGAGCCTTGACGTGCTGATGCTCGACGTCATCCGCCCCGCACAATTCGCCACGGCTGGCTGGACAAGCGATTTCTCCGGCAAGGACATGTCGGCCTATCTGCCGACCTATGCCGAAGCCAACACGGTGGACGGCAAGATCGTGGCGCTGCCCGCCTTTGCCGATTCCATGTTCCTTTATTACCGCAAGGACCTGCTCGACAAATACGGCATCAAGCCGCCAACCACCTGGGACGAGCTGAAGGAAGCCTCCAAGAAGGTGATGGAAGGCGAGAAGAACCCCGAACTTCAGGGCCTGTCCTTCCAGGGCAAGGCGATCGAAGGCGCTGTCTGCACCTTCCTCCTGCCCTATTGGAGCGAGGGCAAGTCGCTGGTTGAAAACGGCAAACTGAATTTCGACAACAAGGCGGCAGTGGATTCGCTGAAGCTGTGGAAGAGCTTCGTGGACGAAGGCATTTCCAAAAAGAACATTTCGGAAGTGGCGACCGACGACACCCGCAAGGAATTCCAGGCAGGTAAAGTGCTCTTCGCGGTCAACTGGTCCTATGCCTGGACCCATTTCCAGGGCAAGGAATCGCAGGTGAACGACAAGGTTGGCGTCGCCCGCCTGCCGGCCGTCAAGGGCGGCGAGCAGACGACCTGCCTCGGCGGCTGGGAATTCGGCGTTTCCGCCTATTCCAAGCAGCAGGAGGAAGCCAAGAAGCTGGTGGAATATCTCTCCGGTCAGGATGTGTCGAAGTTCATGGCCATCAACGCCGCGCTTCTGCCCACCTATGCCGCACTATACAAGGATGCTGAGGTAACCAAGACGATCCCGTGGTTCGCGGATGCCCTGCCCGTCGTCGAGACTGCCAAGGCCCGCCCCGTGACGCCGCGTTACAACGAGGTCAGCGAAACCATCCGCACCACCGTCAACGGCGTGCTTGCCGGCGTCATGACGCCGGAGGATGGCGCAAAGCAGATGGAAAGCCGTCTGCGGCGCGTTCTGCGCTAAGCTATGGGCCGGAAAGCGGCATGCCTGCCATGCCCTTTCCGGCCGCTTCGACTGACAGGAATAAAGCCGCCTGAAGGGCGCGATAAACGGGCCGGATAGAACCGGTCCGCTCGGGAGACGACGACGTGAATCCAGTTGCGGGAGTGGCAGACGTGACAATGCCGGAAAGAACCATGGTTCGGGTGGACGAGAAACCGCAGCCGCGCTGGACGCGGTGGCTCGATCTCGGCGACCGGCCGCTGGCCGTGCTTCTCTTGGCGCCGGCGGCGATCCTGCTGTCGCTCATCATCGTCTATCCGGTGGCACGGCTTGTCTACACCTCGTTTTTCAGCCTTTCGCTGACGTCGGGCCTGCCGGCGGAATTCATCGGCTTTGAAAACTATACGGCGATGTTCGACGACCCGATCTTCTGGGAAACGACCTGGAACACAGTGCTGATCACGCTGATCACCGTTCCCGGCGCGCTCATCATGGGCCTTGGCCTCGCACTGCTCGCCAACCTGCCTTTTTCCATGCAATGGCCGATGCGGCTTTCGCTGCTGATCCCGTGGGCGCTGCCGCTGTCCTTTGCCGGCCTCATCTTCGCATGGTTTTTCCATTACGAATATGGCGTGGTCAATGATGTTCTCAACCGTTTCGGCTTCGAAGGGATCATCTGGTTCAATTCGCCGAAGTGGGCCTTTGCGGCGATCTGCCTGACGATCATCTGGAAGACATCCTCCTTCATGGCGCTGATGATCCTTGCCGGCCTGCAGACCATTCCGCGTTCGCTCTACGAGGCGGCGGATGTGGATGGCGCCGGCAAAATCCGGCAATTCTTCGAAATCACCCTGCCGCTTCTAAAGCCCTCGATTGTCGTCGCGCTCATCTTCCGCACCATCACAGCGCTGCAGACCTTTGATATTCCTTACATGATGACCGGCGGCGGCCCCGGCACATCCACCACAACGCTTGCCATGTATATCCACCAGAACACCGTCTCCTTCCTCGATCTCGGTTACGGTTCAGCGCTGGCGGTCATGATGTTTGCGCTTTCCATGTGCGTCACCGCCGTTTATCTCCGCATTATCAGGACGAAGGACTGATCCCATGAGCATCGTTGCGAATTCCGGTCTGTCCTCCTTCTTTTCCGGCAAGCCGCTGCGCTTCATCGCGGCCTCCATTCTTCTGGTCAACGGCCTGTTTCCGGCGATCTGGATCCTCTTCACCTCGCTGAAGACCGAAGCAGAACTGACGGTCAAGCCGATCACCTGGTTTCCGCACGCGCCGACCCTGGCCAATTACATGCAGGCCTTTTCCGACCAGCCGCTGCATCTCTTCCTGTTCAACAGCTTCATGGTGGCGCTGCTTTCCACCGCCCTCACAATCCTGATATCGGTGCTGGCCGCTTACGCGCTGGCGCGGCTGAACCTCAAATATCGCGCGCTGATCCTCTCGCTCATCATCGCCGTCTCCACCTTCCCGCTGGTGACGCTGCTGGTGCCGCTGTTCGAAATCATGCGCGCCTTGAACCTGCTCAACAGTTGGACGGCGCTGATCCTGCCCTACACGGTGCTGTCGCTGCCGGTCTGCACGCTGATGCTGGTCTCCTTCTTCGAAAGCATCCCGCGCGATCTCGAAAACGCCGCCATGATCGATGGTTGCACCCGCATCGGCGCGCTGTTCAAGGTCGTCGTGCCGCTCTGCGCGCCGGGCGTTTTCACCGCCGGCATCCTTGCCTTCGTGAATGCCTGGGATGAGTTCCTGCTGGCGCTTTCCTTCAATTCCAATCCGGCGCTCCGCACGCTTCCCGTTGGCATCCAGCTTTATCAGGGTGAATTCGCATTCCCCTGGCCGGTCATCTCGGCGGCGCTGGTGGTAGGTATTGTGCCGGTCGCCATCCTGATCGTCATCTTTCAGGAACGGGTTGTCTCCGGCCTCACCGCCGGCGGTCTCAAGGGCTAAACAGGTACAGTCATGCATTTCGAAAAGACCAAAGACGGCTTTGCGCTCACCATCGGCAACCGCACCATACTTTCCCATTCATCCGAAAACCCGGCCTTCTTCGCCGGTTTCGGCAAGGAGAGGATGGATATGTATCGCGGCAATTTCGATATCGAGGACTACCTGATCGAACGAACCGCACTGCGCCATGCCGAGGTCAGCGGCGACAGCATCACGCTCTCATCCGCGCCGGGACAGGCACCGCGCCTTCGCCTGACGCTCGATTGCAGCGCGATGCGGCTAACGGCGCTGGATGACACCGTCAACCGCCTATGGCTGCGCGTCGTTGCGGAAACGGATGAGCACGTCTGGGGCGGCGGCGAGCAGATGTCCTATTTCGACATGCGCGGTCGCCGCTTTCCGCTGTGGACCTCCGAGCCGGGGGTCGGCCGCGACAAGACCACCGAGATCACCTTCAAGTCCGATGTCAGCGGCAAGGCGGGCGGTGATTATTACAATACCAACTACCCGCAGCCGACTTACCTGTCGTCGCGCAGATACGCCCTCCATGTGGAAACAAGCGCCTATTCGGTGTTCGATTTCCGCAACGGCGATTTCCACGAGATCGAAATCTGGGCCATCCCCGAAAAGATCGAATTCGTCGCCGGCGATCATTTCACCGATATCGTTTCCGCCCTGTCGCTGCGGTTCGGACGCCAGCCGGAACTGCCGGAGTGGGTCTATAACGGTGCGATCATCGGGTTAAAGGATGGCGTCAACTCCTTTGCGCGACTGGAGAAAATCCGCGCTGCCGGAACGAAGGTGTCCGGCCTCTGGTGCGAAGACTGGGTGGGTCTTCGCCAGACATCCTTCGGCGCGCGCCTCTTCTGGGACTGGCAGGCGAATGACACGCGTTATCCGCATCTGCGCCAGAATATCGCCGAGCTTGCCGATCAGGGCATCCGCTTTCTGGGTTATGTGAACCCCTATCTCTGCGTCGACGGCCCGCTGTTCCCGGTGGCTGAAAAAGCCGGCTATTTCGCCACCGACGCCGAGGGCAAGACGGCGCTGGTGGATTTCGGCGAGTTCGATTGCGGCGTGGTCGATTTCACCAATCCGGCCGCCGCCGACTGGTTCGCCGAGGAAATCATCGGCAAGAACATGCTCGATTTCGGCCTCTCCGGCTGGATGGCCGATTTCGGCGAATATCTGCCGATCGACATTACCCTTTCCAACGGCGTCGACGCCAAGCTGATGCACAATGCCTGGCCAACGCTCTGGGCCGAGGTCAACGCCAAGGCCGTCGAAAGTCGCGGCAAGACCGGGGAAGCGCTGTTCTTCATGCGCGCCGGCTTCACCGGTGTGCAGGCCCATTGCCCGCTGATCTGGGGCGGCGACCAGTCTGTCGACTTCTCCCGTCACGACGGTCTGGTCACCGTCATCTGCGGGGCGCTCTCCTCCGGCCTCATGGGCAATGCCTATCACCATTCCGATATTGGCGGTTACACCAGCCTGTTCGGCAATGTCAGAACGGCAGAACTCATCATGCGCTGGACGGAAATGGCCGCCTTCACGCCGGTCATGCGTACCCATGAGGGCAACCGGCCGCGCGACAATCTCCAGATCGATCAGGATGAGGTGGTTCTTGCCCATTTCGCCCGCATGACATCCATCTATGTCGCGCTGGCCCCCTATCTGAAATCGCTCTCGGCGGAAGCGGCCAGGACGGGACTGCCGGTGCAGCGTCCGCTCTTTCTTCACTACGAGAATGACCGGCGGACCTATACCATTCAGGACTGCTATCTCTACGGGGCGGACATGCTCGTCGCACCGGTCTGGAAAGCGGGCGAAACGCAACGCTCGCTCTATCTTCCGGGCGACGGTGAATGGGTGCACCTGTGGAGCGGCGCGCAGTATCCCGGCGGACAGGACGTCACCGTCGAAGCGCCGCTGGGCGAGCCGGCGGTGTTTTATCGTGCAGATAGCAGCCATCGGCCGCTGTTTGAACAGCTTCGCACCATCAACTGAACGATAGCCGAGTTCGCCCCTGCCATCACCCCGTCAGGCGGGGTGATGTGATGGCCTTTTTGAAAAGGGCGGTCATCGCCTCGCTTATGCCCTGTGACGGGCTGACCTCGAAGAACAGGCCCGGCGAAGCGCATTGCTGCATGCGTGCACCGATTTCCGGCTGAAATGGCGCGATCCAGCTATTGTACCAGCCATTGGTCGGCAGCGGCAGATAGGTGGTATAAAGCACGGCGATGCGGAAGCCTTTTTCCTTCAGCTTCGTGCAATATTTGATATCGATCGGCTCCTGACAGCGGCCGCTGGTCGTTTTTTTGGTACAGGAGGATGGCTTGTAGCTGTCGCCGACGCCGTCTGACACGAAGAAGACGATCTTTTCCGGGCTCGCCGAACTCGCACCGGTGCCCGAAGAGCCGATCCTGTCTCCAATCTGGGTCAGTGCCCGGTCAAAATCGGTCTGCTGGTCGTTGTTGAAACCCTGCTTGGGGATCGACATCAGGTCGACTTCCGCGGCTTTCTTCTTCGCGGTCGCCAGATCAGATGTCAACGACACGACTTCGAGCAGCTTCGTATCTTCCGCTTTCTCTCCGAAGGAGTAAACCGCCATACGATATTGATTGCTGCTTTTGCGCATGGACTTCGCCGTATCCATCAGGCTTGCCGTGGCCTGCGCCACCACATTGATGCGCGTTGTGACCCCGAGGCTTTTGGCTTTGTAGTAATAGCTGTTCTTATCCACCACCCCGTCTTTCACGATGTGACAGGCGAAAGCACATTTGTCGCTCGTATTCGCAACCATCTTAGCAACGTCGGTTGGCGTCGCGCCAACCCCCATCGAGGGGGTGTTATCCAGAAGGACATAGAAGTCGCTGAATGTTTCCGTCTCGTATTTGGCCGTCGCCTTGCCCGAAATGGTGATGAGATCCTCTCCGAGTATCCGTGAAAGCGTGGTGCCGACGGATGCCTTGAAGCTGACCGAGGATTCGATGGCGTTACCGTGTTTGATCACCGACACATCAAGAGACAGGAGTTTATAATCGGGATTGGCCCGCTCATTGCTTTCAAAGAATGCGGAGGCTTCGCTGCTGCCAAGCGAAATGACACCGTCGCCCGACATTTCCTTTGCCTTCTGAACGCTCGCCGACGTATCGGCAACCACAGCAAGCGCCGCGGCATCCGCCGCCATCTGCAGGTCCGATTTGACGGCCATGCCATGCGTCACATCGAGTGCCACGCCGGCCGCCCCAATCAGCGGCACCATCAACAGGGCGCTGAGAATGCCGAAATTTCCCGATTTATCCTGCCAGATGTTCTTCAAATTCGCCCCCGGAACTTTTCCCCGGAGCGAAAATTAGCCGAACAATATTGAAAGGCAGTTTCAAGAGATAACTAATTTTCGATAAATCTAATTTCCTTAATAACTAATACGCCAATGGGAGATGCGCACCAGCGCAGGCCCGTTCAGGCATTCACGATCACGCCTGACGACGGATCGCCGGCGGGACGTTGACATTTATGAAACTTGACCTAAAAAACAAACTCTTCCGAGGGGAGCACCGAACGGTGCTGAGATGGCGATGAGCCGGACCCTTGAACCTGATCCGGGTCATGCCGGCGTAGGAACGGAACTGCCGCGCCAGGAGGCGCTGCCCTTTCTCTTCTCCGCTTTGCCTGATCTCCGAGATTGTCATATCTGGAGACGAATGATGATGCTGAACCCTTCCGCCCTTCGCACACGGTGCGTCTGCGTCTGAGGTCCGGCTCATGCGTGCCACCCATGCGCTGAACGGTGTCGGTCTTCTGCTGGTTTTCTGGCAGGCGGGAACGTGGCTGTTTTCACCGCCCCGCTACATCCTGCCATCGCCCGCCGATGTTGCCGGCGCTTTCTGGCGCCAGCCGGGCTTCCTGTTCGGGCAGGCGCTGATAACGCTCGGTGAAATGGCGCTCGGGCTTGCGGCGGGCATCACCGCCGGTATTCTCGTCGCTTTCACCATTGCCGCCATCCCGCGCCTCGGCCGCCTCGTCTGGCCCATGGTTCTGGTGTTGCAGGCCTTTCCGGTCTTCGTGCTCGCCCCCATCCTCGTCCTCTGGTTCGGTTTCGGCATGGCTTCGAAAGTAGTGATGACGGCGATCATCATCTTCTTCCCCGTTGCCTCCGCTTTCACGGATGGCCTCAACCGCACCGATCGCGCCATCCTCGACGCCGCCTCGCTGACTGAGGCGAGCCACTGGCAGATCCTCACCCGGTTGCGCGTGCCGCTGGCATTGCCATCGTTGATTTCGGGCTTGAGGGTCGCGGCGCCGCTTGCCCCGCTCGGCGCCGTCATCGGCGAATGGGTGGGCGCTTCGGCGGGGCTTGGGTTCGTGATGATCCAGTCCAATGCCCGCATGCAGACCGACACCATGTTCGCCGCCATGGCCATTCTCGCCATCATGGCGGTGCTGCTGCGGCTCATTGTCGACCGGGCGACCGCCAATCTGGCCCCCTGGGCCAAGGAAACAGAACACACCATTCCTTTCAGATCTTTACGGAGACTTTCGGCACCATGAAACGAACTCTTCTTTCCCTCGTCGTCGCGGCAGCAAGCGTGCTTTCACCCATGCAATCGCATGCGGCAGACAAGCTGACCGTGTTGCTCGAATGGTTCGTGAACCCCGATCATGCGCCGATGGTGATCGCCAGGGAACGCGGCCTGTTTGCCGATGCGGGGCTAGAGGTGGAACTGGTTCCGCCCGCAGACCCCTCCGCCGTGCCGCGTCTCGTCTCGGCCAAACAGGCCGATATAGGCGTGCACTACCAGCCGAACCTCTATCTCGATCACGATGCCGGCCTGCCGCTCGTGCGTTTCGGCACGCTGGTCGAAACCCCGCTCAACACCGTCACCGTTCTGGCCGATGGGCCGATCAAGAGCCTGAAGGACCTGAAGGGCAAGAAGGTCGGCTTTTCCGTTTCCGGCTTCGAGGATGCCATGCTGAAGCGCATGCTGGAAAAGGACGGCCTGACGAAGGATGATGTCGAACTCATCAACGTCAACTTCTCGCTCTCGCCGTCGCTGATCGCCGGCAAGGTGGACGCCACGCTTGGCGGCTTCCGCAATTTCGAGCTGACGCAGATGAAGCTCGAGGGACATGAAGGCCGCTCTTTCTTCCCGGAGGAACACGGCGTGCCGGCCTATGACGAGCTGATCTTCGTCACGCACCGCGATCTCGCAAAAGACAACCGCCTGCCGCGTTTCCTCTCCGCCGTTGAACAGGCCGCGATCTTCATTACCAACCATCCGCAGGAATCCTGGCAGCTTTTCATCAAGGCCTATCCGAACCTTGACGATGCGCTGAACAAGCAGGCCTTCTTCGACACGCTGCCGCGTTTCGCCAAACGCCCAGCCGCGCTCGACCGCGCGCGCTACGCCCGTTTCGGCGCTTTCATGCAGGAAATGCAACTGATCAAGCAGGCGCCGGCGGCGGACGACATCGCCGTGGAGCTGCAGCAGCCATGACGACGACTTTTCCGACAGCGGCAAAGGCCGCCGAGATTCTGGAGCGCGTGCGGCAGACGCGCCCGCGCGTGCATTGCCTGATGAACACGGTGGTGCAGAAATTCACCGCAGACGGCATCACCGTGGTCGGCGGCATCCCCTCCATGACCACCTCGCTCGAGGAAATCGAGAGTTTTGTCACCAAGGCGGATGCGCTGACCGTCAATCTCGGCACGCTGGACGCCGAGCGGCGAAAGGTCATCCGGCTGGCGATCAAAATCGCCAATGCATCCGGCAAGCCATGGATCGTCGACCCCGTGCATTGCGATTATTCCCCGTCGCGGCTGGAATTCGCGCGCGAACTGATTGCACTTTCCCCCACCGTCGTACGCGGCAACCGCGCCGAAATGAGCCTGATCGGCGATGTGCCGGATGCTGTGCGGATTGAGACCGGGCCGGTCGATCATCTGCGCGATGCCACCCGCAGCGTCAGGATCGTCAACGGTCATCCGTGGATGGCGAAGGTGACGGGAACGGGGTGCCTTTCGGGCGGCGTCATCGCCGCCTTCATGGCTGTCGAAAAAGACGCGCTGACGGCGGCGGCCTCCGCCCTTGCCGTCACCGGCGTTTCCGCCGAACTTGCGGCCAAGCACGCCAGAGGCCCCGGCAGCTTCGAACCGGCATTTTTGGATGCGCTTTCCGAAATTTCCGGTGAAGACATCACAAATCACGCAAGGATAGAGCATGAACAAGGTTGATTACCGCCTCAACGCGCTGGTCGATGCGAGCCTTGGCGATGTCGCGCCGCTGCCGGAGCTTGCTCTCGCCGCTGCGCTGAATGGCGCGACCATTCTGCAATATCGCGACAAGCACGGCTCGACGCGCGAGATGATCGAAAACGCCCGCGCCATTCACGAGGCTATCGCCGGCACAGGCGTGCCGCTGGTCATCAACGACCGGGTGGATGTGGCCCTCGCCTCGGGCGCGGATGGCGTGCATCTCGGCGTCGATGACATGGACGCCAAAACCGCAAGGCGCATTCTCGGCGAAAAGGCGATCATCGGCCTTACCGTCAAGAACCGGTCCGATGCCGAACGGGCAGCTTCCATGCCCGCCGACTATGCCTGTATTGGTGGCGTGTTCGAAACCGTTTCCAAGATCAATCCGGACAAGCCGGTCGGTATCGACGGTTTTACCACGCTGCGCGCCCTTCTGAAGGAGTGGAAACCGGATATGCCGGTCGGCGCTATCGCCGGCATCGATCTTGTCCGCGTGCCACCCGTCATTGCCGCCGGTGCGGATGGTGTCGCGGTCATTTCCGCCATTTTCCGCGCGGGCGATATTGCCAGTGCGACTAAGGACTTCCGCTCCAAGATTGACGCCGCGCTGAAAGCGAGACAGCCATGACAGCCATTGCATTGACCATTGCCGGCTCCGACAGCGGCGGCGGCGCGGGTATTCAGGCGGATATCAAGACCTTCTCCGCGCTCGGCGCCTATGCCGCCAGCGTCATCACCGCCATCACCGCCCAGAACACCAAGGGTGTGACGGCGGTTGAGGATATTTCGGTCGCCACCATTATCGCGCAAATGGATGCGGTATTCTCCGATCTCGCTGTCAATGCGGTGAAGATCGGCATGGTCTCGCGGATCGAAACCATCGCCGCCATCGCGGAACGGCTTCGGCGGCAATCGCAGCCGGTGGTGCTGGACCCGGTCATGGTAGCGACCTCCGGTGACAGGCTGCTGCATGAAGACGCCATCGAGACATTGCGGCGCGACTTGCTGCCGCTCGCGACCATCGTTACGCCGAACCTGCCGGAAGCGGCGCTGCTGACCGGGTCTTCGATGGCGAAAACGGAGACGGAGATCGCTCGCCAGGCCGAGGCGATCCTGAAGGCGGGCGCAAAAGCCGTGCTCGTCAAGGGCGGCCATGGCGATGGGCCGGAGAGCACGGATTATCTGTTTGCGGATGGCGCCATGCAGGCGCTTTCCGCGGCACGGGTGGAGACGAAGAACGACCACGGCACCGGCTGCACGCTGGCGGCGGCGATTACGGCTCATCTTGCACAGGGTCGTGAGTTGCGGGAGGCGGTGGGGCTTGCGAAGGATTATCTGAATGGGGCGCTCGATGCCGGGCGAGGTCTTGCTGTTGGGCATGGGCGGGGGCCGGTGCATCATTTTTATCGGTGGTGGGGGTGACTTGAAGGGGCGGAGCGTGGGGCTTACCCCCTCTGTCCTGCCGGACATCCCCCCCTCAAGGGGGGATATTGGATGGAGCGCCCGCTCGTCCCCTCGCAGCCATCTTATCAATAAAGTGACGTTGCTGAATGTGGTGGGCAAGCCACTTGTCGATCTCCCCCCTTGAGGGGGAGATGTCCGGCAGGACAGAGGGGGGTGGCCGCGAGCTCCGACGCTACCGCGCCTTCGGCGTCGCTAACACATTCCGGATCGCAAAACTCGAATGAATGCGCGAAACCCCGGGCAGCTTCGACAGGATCTCCTTATGAATTCGCTCGAAATCCCCAGCACTTTCCGCCTCGCAGCGCAGGAAATAATCCGAACCGCCCGTCATCAGATAACATTCGCGGATTTCCGGATAGCGCCGCACCGCATTTTCGAAACGGTTGAGAAAATCCTCCGTCTGGCGGTCGAGCGTGATCTGGACGATAACCGAAATCACCTCGCCGCCGGCAAGGCCGCTGGTCAGCGCCGTATATCCGCGGATAATCCCTTCCCGCTCGAGAATATCGACCCGGCGCAGACAAGCGGATGCGGAAAGCCCGACTTCGGCCGCCAGTTTCGCATTGCTGATGCGGGCATTGAGCCGAAGCAGGCGAATGATGTGGCGGTCGGTCGCATCGAGTGACGACATAGAAGATTCCAATCAGCAAAAGAAAATTGCGCCATTGTGAATTCTATCGCATTTTCTTCGAACAATCGCCAAGAAATTCGACAATCGTTGCAATACCCTCATGGGATAAAAATGAGGGTGAACGACCATGGACATGCAGATCAGCCGCCAGCAGGCCGCCGGTGGTGCAAGCGGTCATCTGACCATCGATCTCGGCGCATTGCGCGACAATTATCTGACCCTTGCGGCCATGGCGCCCGCATCGCAGACGGCAGCGGTCGTCAAGGCCGATGCATATGGTCTCGGCGCGGATATCGTCTCGCAGGTTCTGTTGGAGGCGGGCTGCCGCAATTTCTTCGTCGCCCATATCGATGAAGCGCTGGCGTTGCGACTGCGGCTTTCGGCAGAAGCGCGGATTTTCGTCCTTAACGGTCTTCAGCCCGGCAATGAGACCTCTTGCGCCGCTATGGCCATCACCCCGGTCCTGAATTCGCTGGAGCAGATCGCCCAATGGTCGGCCCACGCCAAAAAGCTTGGCAAGACGCTCACCGCCGCGGTACAGATCGATACCGGCATGTGCCGTCTCGGCCTCTCTCCCGAAGAGCTTGAAATCCTAGCCTCCCGGCCGCAATTGCTGGATGGTACCGACATCGCCTTCGTCATGAGCCACCTCGCCTGCGCCGACGAACCGGAGCATGCCTCCAATGCCGCGCAGCTTGCGGTGATGCGCAGAGCCGCCATTGCCTTTCCTGCAGCGCCCGTCTGCTTTTCGAATTCCGGCGGCATCTTTCTGGGCAATGATTACCACAACCACCTGCTGCGGCCCGGCATCGCGCTTTATGGCGGCGCGCCGTCCGTTACACGCCCCAACCCGATGAAGCCGGTCGTTCGCCTCGATCTCGCCGTCATCCAGACCCGCACCGTTCCCGCCGGTTCGCTGGTCGGTTACGGTGGCTCCTTCGAAGCGGCCGGGCCGACACGTCTGGCAACCATCGCCGCCGGTTACGCTGACGGCCTGCCACGTTCGCTCAGCAATAGTGGCGCGGCGTGGTATAACGGCGTGCGACTGCCGATTGCGGGACGCGTTTCCATGGACAGCATCATTCTCGACATATCCGCCCTGCCCGAGGGAACATTGACCCAGGGCGGCCTTGTGCAGATGATCGGTCCGGACCAGACGCTGGAAGACATCGCCGAGGATGCGGGCACGATCGCCTATGAAATCCTGACCGGCCTCGGACGCCGCTATCGACGCCTTTATATTCAGCCGGGAGAAACCCCGGCAGCCGCTTCAACATCAGTCAATCACAAGTGAGACGATCATGAACGTCACTATCCTTGGAGCCGGCGTCGTCGGCGTGACATCCGCCTGGTATCTGGCCAAAGCCGGACACAAGGTGACGGTGATCGACCGCCAGCCGGCCGCAGCGCTCGAAACCAGCTTCGCCAATGCCGGCGAAGTATCCCCCGGCTATTCTTCGCCATGGGCTGCCCCCGGCATTCCGGTGAAGGCGATGAAGTGGCTGTTCATGAAACACGCGCCTCTCATCATCCGCCCGACCGCCGATCCGGCCGCATGGCGCTGGATGAGCCAGATGCTGCGCAACTGCACCTCGGCGCGTTACGCCATCAACAAGAGCCGCATGGTGCGCGTTGCCGAATATAGCCGCGATTGTCTGATGGCGCTGCGCGAAGAGACCGGCATCGAATATGACCAGCGCATGCAGGGCACGCTGGAGGTGTTCCGCACCCAGAAGCAGTTCGACGCCATCGGCAAGGATGTCGACGTTCTGACGGCGGGCGGCGTGCCTTTCGAGATTCTCGACCGCGACGGCTGCGCCGCCATCGAACCCGGTCTTTCCCCTTCGAAGGAGAAGATCGTCGGCGGCCTGCGCCTGCCCGGCGACGAGACCGGCGATTGCTTCATGTTCACGACAGAACTTGCCCGCATGGCCGAAGCGGCGGGCGTTACCTTCCTTTACGATACCGGCATCATGCGCCCCATCGTCGAGGCAGGGCGCGTCAAGGCTGTGGAGACCACCCGTGCGCTGGTGGAGGCCGATATTTTCGTGGCGGCACTGGGCAGCTATTCGCCGCAGTTCGTGCGCCAGCTTGGCCTTACCCTGCCGGTTTACCCGGTCAAGGGTTACTCCATCACAGTTCCGATCGTAAATGAGGAGCGCGCGCCCGTTTCCACGGTCATGGACGAGACGTTCAAGGTGGCGATTACCCGCCTCGGCTCACGCATCCGCGCCGGCGGCATGGCGGAAATCGCCGGTTTCAGCAAGGATTTGCCAGCGGCCCGGCAGGAAACGCTGGCCCACTCGGTGGAAGACCTGTTCGGCGGCGCGGGCGACCAGACCCAGGCGAAATTCTGGTGCGGCCTGCGTCCGATGACGCCGGACGGCACGCCTGTCATCGGCGCCACCCGCTACAGTAATCTTTATCTCAATACCGGCCACGGCACGCTTGGCTGGACCATGTCCTGCGGCTCCGCCCGGGTGCTTGCCGATCTCATCAGCGGCAACAAGCCGGAGATCGACACGCACGATCTGGCGATCAGCCGTTATGCCGCCTGACGCGCAATCAACCCGCCATTCCCGTCCCGCGACTGGGATGGCGGTCAATCAGAGCGCCAGCGCATCCTTCAGCGCCAGACCTTCCATCATGCGCAGGTCGAGATCGGCCTCGATGTGGTCGAGATGCTGCAACATCAGCGCACGCGCCTTTGCCGTATCTTTCGCCTCAAGTGCGTCCAGGAGATCGGCGTGATCGTTGTGGCCGCAGCTTGAAACACCCGAGCGGCCGTAAAGCGCAATGACCAGCGACGAGCGGGCGACCAGCTCGTCCATGAATTTTTCCAGAATGGCATTGCCGGCAAGCGAGGCCAGCATCAGGTGGAAATCGCCCGATGCCTTGATTTCCGCGCGTCTGGCGCTCGGGCCGCGCTCATGCTGGTGGCGGCTTTCCTGCACCAGATGCTCACGCAGCCGCTTCACCGCCGCAGGCGTGATTTTTTCGATTGCGGCATCCACGACGCCGGGTTCGATCAACCGGCGCGACGCGAAAACCTGCCGCGCTTCATCCGGCGTGGGATTGGAGACGAAGGCGCCCCGATTGCGCTCGGCCTTCACCAGCCCCTCATAGGCCAGCATCTGAAGTGCGGCGCGCACCACCGTGCGGCTGACATCGAACAGCGTTCCCACTTCCGATTCCGACAGTTTGGTTCCCGGCGCCAGCCGCCGGTCGACAATGGCGTCACGCAGCGTATCGCGAATGGCCTGGGCACGGTCTTCATGCGAGGTGTCGGAATTGACGGTTATCTGGGAAAGGCTCATCGGTGCGTCCTGTTTGTTCTTGAGTTCTAGCGCGAAGTGCGTCGCGCGCAAACAGGAATTGCGGGCCGCCGCCGGTCTGCCACAATTCATTCAGCGCCCGTTCAGCAGCCGGGCTGTATTTCGTTAACCATCGAATTTGCAACTGGCAGCGCCCTGCCACCTGTATGGAAGAACACACCATGTCGTCCTTTGCAGCTAAAACCGTTCTGGCCGTCGCCGTCGCCGCCGCCACCATCGTTCCCTTGAGCAGTGCATCCGCTGGCGACTGGGACCGCCGCGACCGTCGCGATGCCGCCATTCTGGGTGGCGTGCTCGGCCTTGCCGCCGGTGTCGCCGTCGGCTCCGCAATGTCGCGTCCGGCGCCAGCTTACGAAGAGCGCGTCTATGTCGACGAGCCGAGCTATATCGATGAAGAGCCGGATTACCGTTATTATCGCGCAGCACCCCAGCCGGTTTACCGCCCGGCACCCGTCTATCGCGCCCAGCCGGTTTACGACAGCCGCCCGGTCTACAACCAGCGCCGCACCTATCGCACCATCGAGCCCTGGACCAACGCCTGGTACGATTATTGCTCGCAGCGTTACCGGAGCTTCAACACTCGCACCGGCACCTATACGGATTATGACGGCCAGCGCCATTTCTGCGTAGCAGGTTGATCGGGAAGACCTTCAACACGGTTACTACCGTTATTGTCAGGCCGCAGACGGAAACGTCCGCGGCTTCTTCATGCGCGCTTCGCGCCATCTTACGCCGTGCCGCTCCTCACATAATCCGCCCGGTTGATGCCGTGGCGCTGCAGCTTGTCGTAAAAGGTCTTGCGGGCGATGCCGAGTGTGGCGATGGTCTCCGCCACGTCGCCATTCGATTGTTCCAGCGTTTCGCGGATGATGCGCGCCTCGATCTCATCCATGCGCTCCGGCAGCGTTCCGGAAGCGGGGATTGTGGATTGCAACGCAGGCGCGGTCGCCGGTTCCGTCTCCAGCCCCAGCACCACCCTTTCAGCGAAATGTCCGAGTTCGCGCACATTGCCCGGCCAGTCATGCTCATTGAGGCGGCGGGAAATACCGGCGCTGATCTGCGGCACCGACATATTGAAACGGTTGGCGGCCTTGGTGACGAAGTGGGAAAACAACAGCGGAATATCCGCCTTGCGTTCGCGCAGCGGCGGAATGGACAGCGTCACCACATTCAGCCGGTAATAGAGATCCTCACGAAACGTGCCGCGCTCGGACGGATCGCCGAGATCGACCTTGGCCGCCGCGACCACGCGAATATCGACCGGCCGCTCCTCATTCGACCCCAGCGGCGAGACCTCACGCATTTCCAGAACGCGTAGCATCTTTACCTGTACGGCAAGCGGCATGCTTTCGATTTCGTCCAGAAACAGGGTGCCGCCACTCGAATGTTCGATGCGGCCGACGCGCTTTTTCTGCGCGCCGGTGAAAGCCCCTGGCTCATGGCCGAAGAGCTCGCTTTCGATCACCGTTTCCGGCAGCGCCCCGCAATTCAGGGCCACGAAATTGCCCTTTGAGCGTTTCTTGCTCCAGCGGTGAAGGGCCGTCGCCACCACTTCCTTGCCGCTGCCGGTCTCGCCCGCCACCAGCACATCCACATCCGTATCGGCAATGTGCCTGAGCGTGGTGCGCAGGCGCTCCATGGCGGGCGTCTGGCCGATCAGCGGTAAATCATCCTCAGCCTGTCCCGCCGCCCGGCGAAGCGCCCGGTTTTCCAGCACGAGGCGGCGCTTTTCCAGCGCCCGGCGGGCGCTTTCCACCATGCGTTCAGCGGGAAACGGCTTGGCGATGAAATCATAAGCTCCATTGTGAAGCGCATCGACCGCCATCGGCACATCGCCATGGCCGGTGATGAGAATGACCGGCAGATCGGCATCGATCTTGCGAACATGGTCGAAAAATTCGAGCCCGGTCATGCCGGGCATACGTACATCGGTGATGACGACGCCGTCGAAATCCTCGTTCAGGGCCGCCAGCGCCTGCTCGGCACGGGAAAAGGAGGTGACCGGCAATCCATCGAGTTCCAGCGTCTGCACCATCGCCTTGCGCAGCTGGGAGTCGTCGTCCACCAGGAATATGGTTCCGTCCACCGTCATGTCATGCTCGCTTCAGAAATACGGAAAAACATGTGCCCGCCTTGCTGCTCGCCACCTCGATGCGCCCGCCATAATCCGAGGCAATATCGTTGGAGATAACGAGACCGAGGCCGAGGCCGCTTTCCTTTGAGGTGTTGAAGGGCGAAAAAAGCTGGGCGCGGATGGCTTCAGGAATGCCCGTGCCATTGTCGCTGACGGAAAGCACGACCATGTCGCCTTCCTCGCGCACACGAACTTCGACACGCGCCGCCCCAGTCTCTTCAGTGGCTTCCAGCGCGTTTTGCAGAAGGTTGATGAGAATTTGCTCGAGCCGGATACGGCTGCCGAGCACTTTCAGGTCCTGATCCGGCAGCACGATATCAAGCGCATCCATCTGCCCGGAGAAGCGGCTGCGCAACAGCATGACCGCACCTTCGATGACCAGTCGAACACTGACAGGCTCGGCGGCGGTGCGGCCCTTGCGCGCCAATATTTTCAGGTCGCCGGTAATGGTGCCGATACGCTCGGTCAGCGCCGCGATGTTTTCGAGATTTTCGTTGGCCTCGGACATGCGGTCGCGCTTCAGCAACGTGCGGGCATTGTCGGCAAAGGCGCGGATGGTCGCGACCGGCTGATTGATCTCATGCGCCACACCCGCCGCCACCTGCCCCAGAATGGAAAGGCGGTTGGCCTGCACCAGTTCGTGCTGCACATTGCGCAACTCGCCCGAGGTCTTTTCATGCAGGGCGATTTCGGCCTGCAGATGATCGCGGGTCTTCGTCAGGTCGCGGGTCCGCTCCTGCACCTTCATCTCCAGCTCGGCGCGGGCACGCTGCTCCTCTTCCTTTTCCTTGAGCGCCTTGTGCCTGCGCCACAGCCACAGGGCCGAAAGCGCCATCAGCGGCATCAGCGTCACCAGCGCCACCACCCTGCCCTCGCGGATGGCGGCATTCAGCGCCGGCGCGACCGGTTGGAGATAGTGCAGCGTCCATGACGTGGTCGGCACCGGCACTTCCAGCCGCAGATAATCGCCGCGTTCCCTCCCCGGCTCATCGACATGAATGAGCGGAACACCCTCGCTCGCGCGCCGCGCCGCGCGAAACGGCAGCGTTGAAAGCGCCTCATTGCCGAATTGCAGGCTCTCGGAGATGATTTTCCGCCGCGCCTCATCGATCGGCGCAACGGTCTTGAAACGCCACTCCGGCACGCTGGTCATCAGCACGACGCCGTTTCTGTCGACCACATAGACCGGCTTGCCGCCGATGTTCCAGTCTGTCTCCAGCCGGTTGAATTCGACCTTGGCAATGACGACGCCAAGCGGCCGCCCATCGGCGGCATCGATGCGGCGGGAGATATAAAGACCCGGCCGGCGGCTGACATTGCCGAGAGCATAATGTTCGGACATGCCGGTCTTCATCGCGGCCTGGAAATATTCGCGGAAAGCATAATTGGAGCCGACAAAGCTGTCATCCTGCCGCCAGTTGCTCGACGCAATGGTCAATCCGGTCGGCCCGGTCACATAAATCACCGAGGATTGTGTGCCTTCAATCAGCCCCTCCAGCTTGCGGTTCAACCGGTCGAGGGCAGGAGCACCGCCGCCATCCAGCGCAGCAGCAAGATCGGGATCCCCGGAGAGGACAAGCGGAATGGCGCGCGGCCGCTCCAGCGCGACATTCAGGAGCGCGATCTTCAGTTCGGCATCCGTGGCGGCCTCGGAACCGGCCATGCGCATCGCCTGATTGCGGGCGAACTCATCGGCCACCAGCAGAACGCCAAGACTGACGAGGAGCCACAGGCCCGCCAGCGCCAGCCATTGCGCCCGTCGCTTCGCATGGGAGTGAGATGCCAGATCCTGATAGGTCATGCGACAATTGTGCGGATTTACGCACAGACCGCAAGAGATTTTGTCCGGAATTCCGCACAAATGCATATGGGCTGATCAAGCGCCAATAAAAACTACTTTTGAAATCAGCCAGTTACACCAAATAAGCAAGTCTGGCATGCGTATTGCACATGACTCCGCAATCGGCGCGAAGCCGTCAACGTCACGGCGATCCCGGGAGGCCAATAAAGGCAGGGTGAGGCCGAGGAGGAAAAAACATGATCGATACGACAGCCGTGGCCGCAGGCCACGCCAAGCAGCCATTCTACAAGCACCTGTATTTTCAGGTTCTGGTGGCCATCATCGCCGGTATCGCGCTCGGCCATTTCTATCCGGCCTTCGGCGAACAGCTGAAGCCGCTCGGCGACGGCTTCATCCGCCTCGTCAAGATGATCATCGCGCCCGTCATCTTCCTCACCGTCGCAACCGGCATCGCCGGCATGAACGACATGAAAAAGGTGGGTCGCGTGGCCGGTAAGGCCATGATCTACTTCCTCGTATTCTCCACGCTCGCGCTCATCGTTGGCCTCATCGTCGCCAACACCGTGCAGCCGGGCGCGGGCATGAATATCGATCCCGCCACGCTGGATGCCAAGGCAGTCGCGACCTACGCCGACAAGGCCCATGAGCAGACCATCACCGGCTTCCTGATGAACATCATCCCGACCACCATCGTCGGCGCTTTCGCCAGCGGTGACATTCTGCAGGTGCTGTTCTTCTCGGTTCTGTTCGGTATCGCGCTCGGCATCGTCGGCGAAAAGGGCAAGCCCGTCACCGATTTCATGCACGCCCTGATGTATCCGATCTTCAAACTGGTCGCGATCCTGATGAAGGCCGCCCCCATCGGCGCTTTCGGCGCGATGGCCTTCACCATCGGCAAATACGGCATCTCGTCCGTCACCAACCTTGCGATGCTGATCGGTACCTTCTACGTCACGTCCTTCCTGTTCGTGTTCGTGGTTCTCGGTGCGGTATGCCGTTACAACGGCTTCTCCATCGTCGCGCTCATCCGCTACATCAAGGAAGAACTGCTTCTGGTTCTCGGCACCTCTTCTTCCGAAGCTGCCCTGCCGGGCCTGATGAGCAAGATGGAAAAGGCCGGCTGCAAGCGCTCCGTCGTCGGTCTCGTCATCCCCACCGGTTATTCCTTCAACCTTGATGGCACCAACATCTACATGACGCTGGCGGCCCTCTTCATCGCGCAGGCGACCGGTATCCACCTCTCCTTCGGCGAACAGATCCTGCTGTTGCTGGTGGCCATGCTCTCCTCCAAGGGTGCCGCCGGCATCACCGGCGCGGGCTTCATCACGCTCGCGGCAACCCTCTCCGTTGTGCCTTCGGTTCCCGTCGCCGGCATGGCGCTGATCCTCGGCATCGACCGTTTTATGTCGGAATGCCGTGCACTCACCAACTTCGTCGGCAATGCGGTCGCCACCATCGTCGTCGCCCGCTGGGAAGGCGAACTGGATCAGGATCAGCTTGCCCGCGTTCTGAGCGGCCAGGAAGAATTCACCGGCATCGCCGATGTGGATCAGCTTCCGGCTTCGGTGCAGCCCGCCGAATAATAAGACCTCCCAAGGTCCGGCCTGTCCCGGTTTCTCCGGGCAGGCACATATGGAGAGCCCGGCGCATCGACAGGATGCGCCGGGCTTTCTTTGTTCAGGCTCGCGCCCACTAAACGGGGTTTTTATCGGCCGGAAGATGCGGTAGAGCCGAAGCGGAACAAATGCGATAAGCGGAGTGGCGGCATGAAGAACCTGTTTCTGGCCTGGCAATTCTGGGCGCTGCTATCGGCAGCCTTTGCGGCGCTCACCGCCATCTTTGCGAAGGTCGGCATCGAGAACGTCAATTCCGATTTCGCCACTCTCATCCGCACCGTCGTCATTCTCGCCGCCGCCGGCCTGATGGTTTACATCACCGGCAACTGGCAGCAGCCTTCCACCATCTCGGGTAAAACCTGGCTGTTCCTCGTGCTTTCGGGACTGGCCACCGGCGCATCGTGGATATGTTATTTCCGGGCGCTTAAACTCGGAGACGCCGCCCGCGTCGCGCCCATCGACAAGCTGAGCGTCGTGTTTGTCGCCGTCTTTGCGGTGCTGTTTCTGGGCGAAAGGCTGTCTTTGCCCAACTGGCTCGGCGTGGTGCTGATCGCCTGCGGCGCGGTGCTTGTGGCCTATCGGGGATAGGCCAGCCGGATAAACCGGCCGGCACAATCGCTGAAGTTATCAGCCTCGGGCAGCCGCAACCTTGTCGAGACCACGCTTCACACCGGCAAACAGCTCGTCCAGCTGTTCGGCCGTAATGATGAGCGGCGGGCAGAAGCAGATGGACTCGCCGATAGGCCGCGTGATGACACCCTCCTCCTCGATGGCCGCGGCAAGGGCCAGCGTCGTATCGCCGGGCTTCATGCCCTCCCATGGCTTCACCTCCAGCGCGCCGATCAGGCCGATACCGCGCGAGGAATGAATAAGCGGGTGATCGGCGAGCGCCTTAAGATGATCGAGAAACTTGCCTTCCAGCCGGGCGACGTTACCGACCAGATCGCGCTCCTGAATGATCTTCAGGTTTTCCAGTCCCACAGCTGTTGCGACGGGATGGCCGGAGGCGGTGTAACCATGGCCGAAGGTGCCGATACGGTCGGATTCATCGGCAATCGGCTGGTAGAAATTGTCATTCATGATGATAGCCGAAAGCGGCATATAGGACGACGAAATCTGCTTGGAGACGACAAGCACATCCGGCTTGATGCCATAGGTCTCGCAGGCGAACATCTTGCCGGTTCGGCCGAAACCGCAGATCACCTCATCCACCACAAGCAGAATATCGTATTTCTTCAGGATCGCCTGTACGCCAGCCCAATAACCTTCCGGCGGCAAAAGAACGCCGCCGGCGCCCATTACCGGCTCGCCCCAGAAAGCGGCAATGGTTTCCGGGCCTTCGCGAAGAATCAAATCCTCCAGCTCTTTCAGGATACGCGCGGTGAAATCCGCCTCGCTTTCCCCTTCCTTTCCGAAATGCACATAGGAGGGGCAGGCCGTATGCAACATGCGGTCCAGCGGCAGGTCGAAGCTTTCATGGTTACGCGGCAGGCCGGTGATTGAGGCCGAGGCAATCGTCACGCCATGATACCCCTTGATGCGGCCGATGACCTTCTTCTTTTCTCGTCTGCCCAGAGCGTTCGAGCGATACCAGACCATCTTGGCGACCAGATCGTTGGCCTCGGAGCCGGAGGAGGTGAAATGCACCTTGGACATCGGCACCGGTGAAAGCTCGATCAGCAGCTCGGCGAGATCAACCGACGGACCGTGCGTCTTGTAGGAAAAGGTGTGGTAATAGGGCAGCTTCTGCATCTGCTTCGTCGCCGCGTCCACCAGCCGCTGTTCACCGAAGCCGAGCGCCACCGACCACAGCCCCGCCATCGCCTCGATATAGCGCTTGCCGCTGCTGTCGGTTACATAGATGCCTTCGCCGCTCTCGATCACCAGACCGCCGGTCTTTTCGAATTTGCGCAGATTGACGTTCGGATGCATCTGATAGGCGATATCGCGTGCCTCGACGGAATTCGGCAGGATGGTCATCGATGAAGGCTCCATTTTCGGTTGATGCTCGGCGTGTCAGACGTGCTGTCCGCCATTGATGTGAATTTCCGCGCCGTTGATGTAGCTCGACTGTTCCGAGCACAGGAAATAGATGGTCTGCGCCACCTCGGCCGTGGTGCCGAGCCGCCCGAGCGGCACCTGGGCTTCCACCAGCTCGGCCGTTCCGGGGGAGAGGATGGCGGTGTTGATCTCGCCCGGCGCAATCGCATTGGCGCGCACGCCGCGCGGACCGAACTCATGCGCCAGCTCGCGCGTCAGCGCCGCAAGCGCCGCCTTCGATGTGGCATAGGCCACGCCGGCAAAAGGATGCACCCGTGAGCCGACAATCGACGTGACGTTGACGATTGAGCCTTTTGCCGCTTCTAGTTCCGGCAAAAGCGCGCGGGCGAGCAGCGCCGTCGAAACAAGATTGACGTTCAGCACCCGCGTCCAGATTTCCGCCGTCGTATCCATGACACCGAGACGGCTGCCACCCTCGCCCTTCGGCGAAATTCCGGCATTGTTGACAAGCGCCGCAAGCTTTCCCTCCGGCAGGCGTGAACGCACCTCGTCCGCCAGATCGTCAATGCGGGACAGGTCCTCCAGATCGGCCTGAATGTGGCTCTCCCGCGCTGACGGCCAACGGCATTCCTCGGAGAAGGGTTGCCGCGATACGGTGAGAATTCTCCAGCCCTTTTCCTGAAACAGCTTGACGGTGGCGTGCCCTATTCCACGGCTTGCGCCGGTAAGAAGCATATAAGGAACAGCCATATGAGAACTCCTGTGCCATGCGGACCGTTGAGCCGGCCGCGCATTCAGCCCCGCATGTTAGAGCGCTGCCACCGGCTGACAAGGTCTTTTTTGTCGCGGCGCAGCGATGGCGGATCGGCGACGGGCTAATCCCATTTGATGCACGGCTTTCACCCGAAGGGAATATTTGAAGCCGACCGTTTACCCATAAAATGAAGCCTCCCGAATGTGTGATCAGTATTGGGAGGGGGACGAATGCGTATCGATATCATCGACACGGACGCCGGCTTCGAGGCGATCCGCGAAAACTGGGATGCGGTGTTCATGGCCGATCCCCATGCCCGGCATTTCCTCTCCTGGGGGTGGCTGAGGGACTACATGCCGCGCCGCAGGCGCTGGTTCATTCTTGCGCTGCGCGAACGGGCGGAAGGCTCGCCCTATGTTGCGTTTTTCCCGCTGCGCATCGTCACCGAACCGGACAAAAAAACCGGACGTTTCCACGACAGCATCGTCATGGCCGGCAATGCGGCGGCCGATTACACCGGTTTCATCACCCTGCCGGACTATGAAAATCACGCAGTCGCCGGTTTCTGTTCCTATATCCGCCAGCAAAACTGGACCGAGCTGAAGCTCGATTATCTTTCCGGCCCGCCGGAACGCCGCGACGCGATGATCCGCGCACTTCAGGGCCCGCTCGTCATGTTTCGCGACAACATGCCGACCAACCCCTACAACATCAACAATTGCATCTGCCCGGTGGTGACGCTGCCGGACACGTTCGACGGCTATCTCGACAGTCATATGAGCAGCCAGACCCGGCAGAAGCTCAGGCGTTTCCTGAGAAAAGTGGAGGGCGGCGACGAATATCGCATCACCTTTGCAACGAGGGAAACAATCAAGCGGGACATGGACATCCTGTTCGATTTCTGGCGTATCCGCTGGGCGCCGCACAAGGGCAAGGAACGCACGGAACTCCTGATCGGTGCGACACGGCAGATGCTGATGGATGTCTATATCCGTGGCGATCTGGAAGTGCCGGTACTGTGGTTCGGCGACCAGCCGCTCGGCGCGCTCGCCAATATCATCGACCGCCAGAAGAAATCGGTCCTGTTCTACATTACCGGCCGCGACGAGAACTGGAAGACCCCTTCCCCCGGGCTCGTGCTGCATGGCCATTGCATTCGCAGGGCAATCGAGCAGGGTTTCAAAACCTATGATTTCCTGCGCGGCAACGAGCCTTACAAATATTTCTTCGGGCCGGAGGAGCAGAAGCTGAGCTGCACGCTGTTCCGCACCCGCTCGGGCGACAATCTCGGCGGCACGCTTCACCCGCGCAGCATCCGTTTTGTCTACGAACAAGCCCTCAAACTCTATAAGACCGGCCAGAAGGCGGCCGCCAATATTGCCTTCGCCCAGGTGCTGACTGCGGCACCGGACCATCTCGGCGCGCAATTCGGGCTCGCCAATCTGTTGTTCGACCGGGGTGAATTCCGGGAGGCCGAAATCGCCTTTCTCAGCCTTCTGGCCGCCGGGCAGGAACCCGTTGTCCTTTGGCTGCGCATCGGCGAGGCCCGGCTGGCGCAGCAGCACTACCACGAGGCGTCCGAGGCCTTTCGCCAGGTGACCAATCGCGCGCCCTTCCACCGGGAGGCGCTTTACAAATGCGCCGTAGCGCTGATTGCCGCCGAAAGAACGATGGAAGGTGCGGAAATCCTCGACAGGCTGCAGCACTATCATTCGGACGATACGGCACATCTGGAATATGCGGAAAAGGCCCGTGCAGCCCTTGCCCGGCTGGAACTGGCAAAAGCCAAGGTTCCACTGCCAGCCGATGTCGTCACGCTCGCCATCAAGCCGAAAGCGGCGGGCAAACGCTGGCACCCGCCAAAGGTTTTGCATTAAAGGCAACGCCCTGTAAGTTGCGGCAGGAAAAACCGGCCGGACGACTTACAAGGATTTTTGATGTTTCTGACCAACAAGGACATGCTCGATCTTATTGAGCTTCGCCATGATCTTCACCGTCATCCGGAAATCTCCGGCGAGGAGAAGGAAACGGCGCGGCGCATCCGCGCTTTCCTCGAGCAGGCGCAGCCCGACCGGCTTTTCGCCGATCTCGGCGGCCATGGCGTGGCTGCGGTCTATGACAGCGGTAAAAGCGGCCCGGCGATCCTCATCCGTTCGGAACTCGATGCCCTGCCCATTCACGAAAAGAGTGACGCCGAATACCGCTCCGGCACTGATGGCAAAGGCCATCTTTGCGGCCATGACGGCCACTCCACCATTCTGACGGCGCTGGCGCTCGGCCTTTCCCGGCAGCGGCCCGCGACAGGTCGCGTCATCCTTCTGTACCAGCCGGCGGAAGAAACCGGCGCGGGCGCCGCCGCCGTCCTCGCCGACCCGCGTTTTGGGCAGATAAAGCCGGATTATTCCTTTTCGCTCCATAACCTGCCCGGCCTGCCTTTCGGCCATGTCAGCGTGGTGGAAGGACCGGTCAACTGCGCGTCGCGCGGGGTCAAAATCCACCTTTCCGGCAAGACGGCGCATGCGTCTTCACCTGAACATGGCATTTCCCCGATGCGGGCAATATCCCGGCTGATGCCGGCCTTGGCCGAACTCGGCTCCGGTTTTCCGCCAGAGCCCGATTTTTCGATGGTGACGATCACCCATGCCGTAATGGGCGAAGCCGCCTTCGGAATTTCCCCGGCCGATGCTGAAATCTGGGCGACACTGCGGACACTGACCGACGACCGGATGGAAAAACTCTGCGAGGCTGCGGAAACTCTGGCTAAAAAGGTGGCGGACGAACAGCAGCTGACCCTCGACATCACCTATGACGATATTTTCCTGCATTGCGAAAATGCGCCTGACGCGGTCGGGCATATCCGGCGCGCGCTGGACGAGGAAAAAATCTCCCACGGTTCGGAGGGGCTGCCCATGCGGGCTTCGGAGGATTTCGGCCGCTTTCGCGCCGTTTCGTCATCGGCGATGTTCTTTCTCGGCGCAGGCCGGGACTATCCCAACCTGCATAATCCGGATTACGACTTTCCGGATGCGTTGATCGGCACCGGCGCGCGCATCTTCATGCGCATCATCCGCAACCTCACCGACGCGAGATAGCAGCGACTGTTGCTATATCCAGCCGCGATCAGCCGCCCGTCAGCCGCCCTGGGGACCGTTGCTGGGCCGGGCGGCGCGCACCGCAGCCAGCCCCCGGATGCCATCCTTGTTTCCTATAGCCGTCAGGCTTTCGAAAATCTGGGCGGCCTCGCCGTAACGGCGCATGGCGAGGTAGGAATAACCACGCAGCACCATCAGGTCCGTGCGCTCATCCGCCAGCCGCGCCCGCTGGTCGAGCAGGAGAAGCGTTTCGGCATATCGCTTCGACCCGAATGCGGAGACCGCTCGATCGGCAAGGATCGAAACCTGCAGCTCCGTCGCGCGTGGGCGATCCATACGCGATTTCGTCGCCGAGACGGCTGCATGGTCCGTCAAGCCCATGCGCAGATAAGCAAGGCTCTGGCCGTAGGCTGCATCGCTTTTGACATTGGACTGACCGCTTTCAATTGCGGATTCGAAAGCTTTCAGAGCCTCCGCCGGCCGGTTCGTCTCCATCAGGCACCAGCCGAGATCGAGCGCCTGCTGTGGCGGCAGACGTTGCGGATCGGGATAGGCCGCGCAGGAACGCGGGCGCGATGCAGCACCGGCTTCCCTTTGCACCTGCGCGGGGCGGCGCGCCTGCTTGCGCGAAGGCTCAGGCTGCTGGACGACAGGCGGGTTATAAACCACCGCCGTCTCACCCTGCGGTGCACTGGTCTGCACGGGCGGCGCCGTTACCTGTGCGACAACCGGCGGCGCGGTTATGGGAGCAACCGCCTGCCCGGGCTGGTCCACCATGCGCGCCGTTCCGACATCGGCGATACGTTGCGAACGGCCTCCCCATTGCTGCTGGATGCCACGCAGGCCGGCGAGATTGCGAAGATCGTGATAGCTGACGGCCATGCCGTAGGCCGACGGCTCATCATCCGGTTTCCAGCCAAGGGCCGTGCTGAACCATTGCAAAGCAAGCGGCGTCTGCCGGAAGGCAAGCGAATACCAGCCGAATTGCTGCGCCGTCGCCGCATCCTTCTGCGCCACCGTTTCGGCGGCGATACGTTGCAGCACCTCCGGCGGCAGAACGACCGGCGGCTCCAGCGCGAGAAGATTGGCCGTTGCGGCGAGATAGGTCGCAAGCCCATCGTCGGATGCCTTGCGCCATTTATACATGACGTCCTCGGCCTCACGCGGCTCGTTACGGTCGATCAGCGCCAGCGCCAGCCCCTGCGAAGCCGATGCGCTGTCTTCCTCTTCCCGCGCCTTGCGGAACCATTTTTCCGCCTCCGCCATGTTCTTCTGCCGGATATTGTACCAGCCGAGCAGCAGGGCGTCGCTTGCAAGCTTATCGGTCTCGGCAAGCCGCTGAAGCCGCATCACATAGGCCGAAGGAACGGCAATGCCCTCCTTCTCCCCTGCCTTGGCCACGAACTGGCGGGCGAGATCGTTCTTGACCGGTTCAAATTCCAGCTGACCGTCGGCGCCCGGTTTTTCCTTGGCCAGCAGTTCGTCCATCATTTCCGCCGGCAAAAGCGCGGATGCCTTCTGCACGGTGGCGAGCCTGTCGCTGGCGACCGTGCAATTGTTGAGGATGTAGAGATAGGCGTCGCGCGCCCGTCCCATCCGGTCAGTATTGGCGAAAGCATCGGCAACCCGCCACAGCACATCGACCTCGCCGCATGTCAGCAGGCTGGGATTATTGGCGGCTGTATCCACCACTGTCGTATATTGCTTGAGATCGGAAGCATTGACGAGCCGCTGGCGCGCTTCGGCAAGGGAAAGCATGCCCGTCAGATTGTCGGGTGGCTGCCAGCCGGGCTCCGCCTGCTGGCGGTCGGCAATCGCCTTCCTCACTTCGGCATAACGGCCGTCGGTATAAAGCTGCCACATGGCGTCGAGCCGTGGATCGCCATTTTCGGGAATGGCGAGAGGATCGGCAGGCGGCGTCCAGTTGGGATATAGCGCGCGCAGGCGCGCGATTTCGGCCTGAAGACGCTGCGTATCGCCCCTCGCCGCGAAATAGCGCAACGCACTCAGATCGACCTCGGGCATATCAGCCGATGCAGGCTGGGTGGCGCGAGGGTCCGGCGCCTGCGCCGTCTGTGTTTGCGGCGCCTGCCCGCCAGCCTGTGTCACCGGCAAGGGGTCTGTCGCGGGCACCGTGACCGGCGGTGTCGCGGGCTGCGTTACCTGCGCCATTTCACGGTTCTTGACGAAAGCGTTGATCTGCGCCGGATTGGCCGCCGCCGGCAAAACACGCTGTACCGCCCGGTTGTCGCCGACCGCCGAGGTATGCACGTCCGACACCCGCCCAAGAATGCTGTCGCGCCAGTGGAAGGCGGCAAGCGCTATCAGAAGCAGAATGAGAGCCGAGGTCGACAGTGGCTTGTTCATCGGCATTCCCCGTTATTCCTTGCCAGAAAGGACAATGCCAGAAGATGCAATGTGGAAGGATAATAAAGTGTTGGCTGGAAGTTTTTAAGTTCGGCGGAAACGGCCGGCCCGCCGCCGACACAGGCCGCGAGCGCCGGAATGATGCGATAGCCGGGATCGGACAGCACATCCTTGACCGCTCCGCTCTTCAGGTCGAAGGTTCCGGCAGCGCCGCTTTCCAGCGTCATGCCGCCTTTCAGCCGGGCGAGCAGCTCCGGCGACCCCATATTCGCCCTTGCGAGATAAAGTGGTATGCGCACCGCATTATAGCCGAATTCCGGCGGGAAGCCCGATGCCGGCTGCGGCTTCGTCTTCACCGATACCCAGTCGGCCGGCAGTTTTCTATCGCTGAAAGCGAATGTCCCGATTTGCGCCAAACCGTCATCGGCAAGCGCTTTCCAAAGCGGCGATGGCGCAACAAGATTGAGCACCGGAAAGGCCTCGAAAATCAGATAGGAAGGATTGACCACTGGCCCATCCTCCCGGTCATCCTCGTCGAAACCGCTGGCCGCCGGCAGAAGCAGCGTTCGCCCGCCGCGTTGCACCACCGTCTTCCTGAGAATGGCGGATGCGATGGCCGCGGATGCTTCGGCATAATCCTGCCGGTTCCATTGCCCTGCCGCCAGCGCCAGCGCATAGGCGATCAGGATATCGCCATCCGTAGCGTTGTTGATATCGGTTACATGCGGTCTGGTGCGCGGATCCCATTTCCAGGCGGAAAGCCCGTCGTCACGCACCAAAAGCTCGGTGCGCGTGAAACTCCAGATCAGCTCGAAGTCGGACAGGTTGTCGGCAAGCACGGCAAGCCACATGCCGTAGCCCTGGCCTTCGCTATGGCTGATATTGCCGTTGCCGGTATCGATGACGCGGCCGCCGGGATCGAGAAACGCGCCTTTATAGGCAGACCACGCCTCCGGCGAAACCGAAGCGGCGCGGCTGACGGAAATACCTGCAATCACCGTCATCATGGACAGGAAGAAAATGCCGGCCAGTTTCGAGATCCCGTTCTTCATCGATGCCGTCCCATCATGCGCAGCATCGTGAAAGTGGCGAGGCCGAGGAGAGATACGAAGCCGATGAACGCCAGCGAATAGGAAAGAACGTTGGACGACAGCCAGTTGGCGGCGACCAGCCTCCAGTTGGAAAAGGAAAACGCCCGCGTGACGTAAAAATACGGCCGTTCCACCTCCACCGTTTCAAGTTTTTCGGCAGCGGCATCGTAAGCGGCAACACGTCCAGTGACACCGCGCCAGCGGTTTTCCCGCGTCATCGCCGCCATCCCGTCAAGAAGTTCCGCGGACGTTGGCGCAGTGGCAAGCGTCCACACCCCTTCGCCGGAGGGGCTCAGTCCCTGGGCCAGCATGAAAGAAACATTGCTTGGCGGCGCATAGAGCTGTTCGGCTGCCGGCAGGAAGCGTAGCGTATCCGAACTCAGGTCGAAATTCCGCTTCATCCATTCCTCGAGAGAAGACACCTGCCCCTCCCATACACCGCCGTCCACCCGCTCTCGCCAGTCGCTGAAAAGGGTTTCGCTGCTCTGGGCGGGCGGCTGGACGCCGGTTCCCATTTTCCAGGATATCTGGCTGGAGGGAACAAGATTGAACTGGCCGATCAATGCCTGCGGGAATTGCGAAATCGTACCGACGAACAGCGCGTCGCGATCGCCGATCACCAGCGGCGAGGCGACAGTCTCGATGTCGATGGGATGCCCCGCCACGCTTGCCAGCCGGCTGATCAGCGTGGCTGCCGCAGACATGGTATCGGTATCGAAACGGTCGAGCGACAGGGCAACAGGCGCTCCGCCGGTCCGATAGGGCTGTCCGGCCCCCGCCATCGCGGCAAGATCCGGCTTGCGGCCGATCTGCGCATAGTCCGGAATATGAAGTTCCGACGTGTCGAACAATGCAAAACGCGGCGTTGTGCTGGCAGGGGCTCCCGGCGCGCAGGCCTGATCCTGCGCCGTCATCAAAACTGCCTCGATGGTCACCTTGTTCGGCCCTGGCTTGAAATGACGCATCGTCACATTGATCGGCAGATGCCGGAAAATACCGCCGCCATTGTTGGAAATCGGTACGGTCGAGGCGATCTGGTCATTGACGTAGATATCGACATGGCTGCCCGGCAATACCTGCGACGAATAGGCGGCATCGAGAAGAAGCGACGCCTCACCATAAGCCGACGCATAAAAATCGGCTGGCATGCCGACGTAAAATTCGTTGCGGAAACGCCGGCCGCCAAATTCGGTGCTTTCGAAACCAAGTTCGGAAAGCGCGATACGGCGATCCGACATGACGAGCGGCACATCCGGCGCATGCCAGCTTCGGGTCGAAAAAGTCGTTCTCTGCGCACCGGGTGTGCGCGATATCGACGAAAATAGCGTCTCAATTGCCGCCTGAACCGCCTGCGGGGTGGGGCCGCTGACGAAAAGCGGCGAAAGACCGCCCGGCGCGGCGGCGCCAAAGCCGGCAAAAGCCCCCGCCGAAGCCTCGGGTGGCAGCGTTCCGGCAATTCCGGCAATCTCGCGGGCCGTTCCGACGAAGACCGTCAGCGTGCCCGCCTTGCGTTCAGCGGAAGGAGCGGCCACGAAACGGATCGTCTGGTTCGGCATCTGGGTTCTGAGCGCCAGCGCCTGTGAAAGACGCAGGAGAGAATCCGCAAATGCCGGATTGCCGAGCGCCGGTGCGACAATCTCGATAGACGTCATCGCCTTGCCATCCGGCCCCGTTGCCTGAATATCGTCGATATTGGCAAAGCTTCCGGCGACATCCGCATTAAAGCCGATATAGGTATTGGCAGGGTCTACATCGGTCCACAGATCGTAGGTGGACTGGATCGTGCAATCGGTTCTGTGGCGCTGCTGCACGCCCAGTCTCACGACATTTGAGCCGACCTGCAAGACGCCTGGCGGTATCTTCAAGGAGACATTGCCCTCGCTGTCGGGCGCTTCGATACGCGCCGGATCCAGCGCGACATTGTTCAGGCTGACCTGAAAATTCGAGCTTTCCGGCGCAACCACGATGGCGTTTTGATAGCCGATATTGAGCGAAACGGCGGCGTTCACCTGCTCCGGCGTCAGATAGATGCTCCATTGCCGCCGGTCCATCTCCCCGGAAAGGCTGAGCTTTTCATAGGGCAGGATGTATCGGCGGCGGCTGTCGGCGTCGAGCGACGGGGCCGTTACGGGAACGGGTCTCGCACCTTCCTGACGCGGAGGAGCCGCAACCGGCGGCGGCAACGGAACGGCTGGGCGCTGTTGCGACTGCGGCGCGGGCTGAACCGCAAATGGCGGCGAGGCGGATGGCTGAGACGGCGTCTGGGCCGGAATTTGGGCCGGAATCTGTGCAGGTGGCTGCTGACGCGGCGCGGCAGGCGCGACGGCGGACGGCGGCACGGGTGTCGGAGCCGTCTGGGCGGGCCGTTCCGGCGACATGTCGAAGGGCGAGGACTGCGCCATCGCGCCCGTGGCGACGGCCCCCCATACCAACATTGCCAGAGTATCCCGGATGGGTTTACGGCCGGTCATTTTACCGCTCCGACAGGTTTGGCGTCTCTGGGAGCAGGCCGAAGCGTTCGGACCAGATAATAAAGGCCGCGCTGCGTCTGGAAGAGCGATATGGCCAGGAAGATGGCCGTACCACGGATCAGGCCGGGGTTCTTGCGGCGCACCCGCTGGAATTCGCTCCACTGTTCCGAATTGGCGAAGATCAGGTCCGCAATCAGGCGGTGATCGACGGCGCGTTGCGGCGAGAAGGTACAGCCGATCGAGACGAGACCCTCGCCCTTCACCGTTCGCACCACGTTGACAGGCATGGTTTGCGGCACGCCCTCGCTATGCGGCTTGACCTTCACGATGGCCGTCGCGCCTTTTTCGATGGTTGTCGCGTTGTCGAAGAGATTGATCAGCAGGCCATGCACCGAGACGTTATCGATGGAAGCCGGCACCCAGGCGTCGCTACCCTCGAGCTTGACTTCGCAACGCCGTTTAACCGTGATGCGCCGCGACGCGGATTTGTCGCCACGCTCGGAAACGACACCGAGCGCACAGCCCGCAAAGATCAGATTGAGTAGGTTCCAGCCGCCGACCACAAGCGTGACATCCGCCTTGTAGGGCTCGCTGTAGATGCGCCAGGCGGCAAAGGCCATCGCCACCAGCAGCAGCGCGAAAATGACGAAGAACGGCCGGCTGATTTCCGAAAGCCGTGCCTCGGCAATGGATTCATCCTTCGCCGTCACCTTGAAGGTGGGCTTGCTGGGATTGAAAATCACCGAAACGACGGCAGGCAGGAGGTGAACCGTCTGCACATATTCGTAAAGTTCCGAAATCCACGGCCAGCGGAAGCTGCCATAGAGATAGTTCTGCATCATCAGGTTCACGAGCATATAGGCCGCCGTATAGGCCAAAAACTCGCCGCCCGAGGCCACGAAAATCTGAAGGTCGAAGAACAGGTAGAACAGCGGTGCGAACAGGAAGATGGTGCGCGGGAACGGAAACAGCCAGAACAGCGTCGACGACATGTAGCAGAGACGCTGCGTAAACGAGAGACCGCGCCGGAAAAGGGGCTGGCGGAAGATCAGGATCTGCATCATGCCCTGCGCCCAACGGCTGCGCTGGCCGATGAAGCTTGCGAAGGTGGCCGGCTGCAACCCGGCGATCAGCGGCTTGTCGACATAGATACTGTTCCAGCCGCGCGAATGCAGCGCCAGCGCCGTTTCGCAATCTTCCGTGATGCTGACGCCACTGAAACCTTCGGTATCCTGCAATGCCTCACGCCGCAGCACGGCGGCCGAACCGCAGAAGAATGCACCGTTCCACTTGTCGAGGCCGCGCTGGATGATGCCGTAAAACATCTCGTTTTCGCTCGGCATCGTCTCGAAGGTGCGCAGATTGCGCTCGATGGGATCGGGATTCACGAAGAAATGCGGTGTCTGCACCAGAAAGAGCCGCGGATCCTCTTCGAAATAACCAACCGTTTCCAGAAGGAAGTCGCGGGCGGGCGCGTGGTCGGCGTCGAACACGGTCACGAGCTCGCCGGTCGAATGGGCAAGACCGTTATTGAGATTTCCGGCCTTGGCGTGGACGTTGCGCTCGCGCGTCAGATAGCGCACGTCGAGGTCCTCGCAGAGCTTCTTCAACTCCTCGTGGCGGCGCTGCGCTGCCTGCGCCTCGACGATATTGCTGGCGTTGCGCTTCTGCACCGAGCCGCCATCGTCCAGCAGCCAGACGGTGAACCGGTCGGCCGGATAATCCATGTTCTTGGCCGCTGCGAGCGTGTTGGCGAGAAGCTCAGCGTCCTCGTTATAGCTCGGCACGAAGACGTCGACCGTCGGCCGGTAGTCGGGTGAACCGGGCCTCGTCTTGCGCGACGGCAGCGGCATCGACACGATGACGAGACTGAGCGCCAGCATCACAACGCTGTACATTTCCGCCAGATAGAGCAGAAAACCGGGAATGAAGTTCTCGAGCTGGTTGACGGGCGGCAACGTGCTGGTGGTGCGCCAGTAGACATAGCGCAGCACGATGGCCGTGCCGAAACCGAGCGCTACCAGACGCCAGGCCCCCTGCCCATTGAAGCTCTTGATCGTCGCCAGCAGGATGAGCGAAATCGCCGTAGCGACCAGATGCGTCTGCAGGCTGACCGGCATCGTGACGATGGCCAGAACGCAAAGCGACACAAGTAACCAGACAATGATTGTGATGGCCTTGCTCATCCAGAAACTTTCCGTTGTCTTCCCCACCCGGAATTTTGGTCCGGAATTTTTGCGATCTGCGCCTTGGCGTGCTCTTTCCCGCTGGTTCCGGCAATCACCTGCATCCTGACGCCACCCCCGAACCGGACAGACATGCGGGCGACGGAATGGAAACCTGCGGGACCTGCGACGGTTGCCGGCCACTATCTGCCGGCACACCATCCAGGCGCCTGCCCGCCACCGTGGGCCTTGCAGGCTGGAGGGGTGCGCCAGCCGATGCGGGCGACGGGATACTGACTGCAGCAACGGGTGGAAGCGGCTGCGGTTCCGGCTGGGCGGGCGGTGCAACGGCAGCCGTGCGACGAACGGGCCGGGGCGGCACGCTCGCGGTCACCTCGCTGCCGGGCCGCATCGGCACCTCATCCGCCTTTATGGGATAGACCGGATGGCCCGGACGCCCGAGATTTTTATCCACCGCCTGCGGCGTGCCGTAAGGGTTCCAGCTGGGCGAGGCATAGGTGCCGGTGATCGTGTAATTATACATGACCGCCAGCAGCCGCTCGACGCTGGCGCCCGACTGGCAAAGGCGCAGCCTCACCTTGATGCGCCCGAGATTGCGGAAATCCTGCCGCATGCTTTCCGGCGAGCGTATGTCCTGCCAGCCATAAAGGCAGGTATCGTCGCCACGGCCGCTGCCGGCGGCATAGGAGAACGCGCCATAACCGTTTTGCAGGTAATTTGCCGACATGGCGATATTTTCGCCCGGAAACTCGGCGCGGATTTCCCGCGCGACGGAAGATGCCCTGAAACCGGAAAAAGCCAAAGCGTCGCCATCGGTATCGCCGGCTTGTTGCGGGCCGAAAAACTCCGCCTTGATGTAGTTCTGCCCGGGGGTGGTGGCCTCGGAGCGCAAGATGACCTGCTGCGCCACGGCATTGGAATAGGTGCGGTTGACCACGGTCACGATTTCAGGACCACCGGGCGGCGGGAAAACCAGCGCCTCGGAAGGAGACAGCATCTGGGATCCCCCGAAGGACCGAACGCCCGCGGGAGTATTGCAGCCCGATAGAACCGCAATGGAGAACAGCAATAAAGTATAGGCAGAAAAATTCACTGCCTTACGCCCCTTTATTTCCCCAACGCCGCCCAGGTTACAAGGAGACCGAATCACTAATGAGCAGACCATCGTTACGAAATACGTGAGGACTACGAATAAGCAATCTTAAATTTGCGTTGTAATTTCTGACACTTTATGGCTGGCGAATCGCCATTGCCGCCCATGTTCGCCATGGAACAAGGTGGAACCAATCGCGCTGCCGGGGGTTGGCTTTCTGTCAGGTCGATAATTTTACGGTTGCAGCGCAATATGTCCCATGGTCTACTTGCCTGCATAATGACGTATTTTTATTGGTCCGCTTTTTATTCAACTGTAAAAACAGAGAGTTGACGCATGACATTGCAATTTCCGAGCATCGCGCAGACGCTTGCCGAAGAGATCGGAAGATTACGCAAATGGCTGGATGAGGACGCCCTGCCCCTGTGGTGGGAGGCGGGTTCGGCCCGGCCGGATGGCGGCTTTTACGAACGTCTCGGTCAGGATGCGAAACCGGTTTTTTCCGATGACCGCCGCGCCCGCGTACAGCCGCGCCAGGCCTATTGTTTCGCCGCCGCCGGCCAGCATGGCTGGCAGGGACCGTGGAAGGACGCGCTCCTGCACGGGCTTTCCTGGTTCGAGAAGGTCTATCGCCTTGAAAACGGCCTTTACGGCAACCTTGCCGACCAGACGGGCCGGCTGATCGATCCCTCCTTCGATCTCTACAATCAGGCCTTTGCGCTGTTTGCCGCCGCACAGGCGGCTGCAAGCCTTCCCGAGCGCCGGGACGAGATGCGCGGCCGGGCGCTCGATATCCTTGCCATCCTCGAACGCGACTACAGACATCCGGTCGCCGGCTTCGAGGAAGCGAACCCGCCGCGCACCCCGCTCTGCTCCAATCCGCACATGCATCTCTTCGAGGCGATGCTGGCCTGGGAAGTGCAGGATCCGGACGGCCCGTGGTCGGCACTTGCGGACGAGATTGCCGGCCTTGCACTTTCCCGCTTTATCGATGGCACCAATGGCGGCCTGCGCGAATTCTTCGCCCATGACTGGACGCCCTATGAGGGCGAGAAAGGCCGCATCATGGAGCCGGGGCACCAGTTCGAATGGGCCTGGCTTCTGGTGCGCTGGGGCAGCCTGCGCGGGAATGATGAAGCGATCAGGAAGGCAAAACGCCTGTTCGAGATCGGCGAAGAACACGGCATATGCCCGCGCCGCAAGGTGGCGATCATGAGCCTCTACGACGATTTTTCGGTGCATGACGGGCTGGCGCGGCTATGGCCGCAGACGGAATGGCTGAAGGCTTCGGTGCGGCTTGCGAGCGTCACGGGCGGTGAGGAGCGTCAGCGTTACCTCGCCTCCGGTCTCAGCGCCATCGGCGCGCTGCAGCCTTTCCTCGACACGCCGGTCAAGGGCCTGTGGTTCGACAAATGGCCGGCCGACAGGCCGATGCTCGACGAACCGGCGCCGGCAAGCACGTTTTATCACATCGTCTGCGCCATATATGAGGCAGAGGCTGTGCTGGCGACGGCCAACTAGTATCGCGCCACCGGACGGACGAGCGGCATCGCCGCTCGCCGGTTTGGGCGTAGATCAGACCTTGGCCGGGCGCACGACGCGCCAGTCCGGTCTGCCGAGATTGTGCGGCCAGGGGTGAACATCCTTATCGTTAAAATAGACGACCTCTTCCAACTTCGGAAAATCCGCCTGTTTCAGCGTCACATCATTCATCCACGGACGAACATAGGAATCGCCGCCTTCATAACCCAGTTCGGCAACCCAGACCGGCTTGTTGAAGGTTTCGACAAGTCCATAGCCCTTGCGCAGCAGATCGGTGAAGGTCTTCGGTCCGCCATATTCGATCTTGTCGTACTCCTCGAGACCGAAGACCGAGAGGCCCACCAGATCGGCGTAGCTGTCACCGGGGTAGTAGGCCTGCAGACCGTCCAGACCTTTCGGTGACCACATCACCTTGACGCTGGGAACCGCCTTGCGGGTCATGTCCACCATGCGCTTATACGCCGTGATGTAATCACGCGGGTTCCAGCCCGACCACGAGAAGCGGCCGGACGTGTCTTCCATTTCCTGTCCCCAGCGCAGGATCAGCGGACTTTTCATCGCCGACATGCGTGCGGCGATCGCCTGCATGTTCTGGTCGTAGTCGCCTCTCATCACTTTGCGGCGCAACTCGTCGGAGGTGAGCCGCCAGTTAACGTCCCAGGACCAGGGTTCTACGGTGATCAGCACGTTGCGCTTGCGCTCCAGAGCGTAGGCATCCGCAAGTGCGAGACTGTCGAGATCCACGTCTTCCCAGGGCAGGAACAGATGTTCCGTCGCCACCCCGGTCTGGGCCGTGAAATCGCCGTGCGGATCGTACGCACCGAAACGGATGCCGTCCGCATGCAGTGTCGGTCTTTTGTCGGCAAGTGTCTTCATGCCCGTCGACGTCATGGGGGCGACACCCTGCGCGTCGAGCTTGAGCACCGGATACATGCCGGCGGTAAAGGCTGCGGCGGCACCACCTGCGAACAGAAGTTTTCTTCTTGTTATCTGCATGACACCTTACTCCCTACCTTGTTGCCGTCATCGCCTTGTCGTAAGCGGCGATCTGCGGCGTGACATCGTCCTTGCGGACGAGCTTGAGGAATTCATCGCCAGGGCGTGGCGGGTTGTGCCGGAACACGTACCATGGCCCGCCCTGCTTGCGCTGGTAGAGCACCTTGCCAATGCGACCGTGGTCGAAGCAGGTATCGGCCTTGCCGTTTCCTGCCGCGCTTTTCCAGGTGGCGCGCATGCACAGGGTGCCGTTGGCATCGACGGTCCAGCGGCCTTCACCGATGGACTTCTTGCCCTTTTCTTCCGTTGCGGCGATGAACTTGCGGTCTTGGGCGATGAAGCGTCCACCGCCCGTTTCCCATTTCCAGGTCTTGTCGAAGTACATGTCCACGACTTCGCTGGTTCTGAGCGGTTTCGGCGTCTTCGTGCCGCCTGCAGCGTGGACCGCGCTTGGCACGACCACCGCAAGACAGAGTACGAAAGCGGAGAATCCGCATTTGCTTATTGTTGTTTTCATCACAGCCTCCTCCTTCATTGTCCGACCCTATTGTCGGCCAGCATGATCTCTCCGGTCGCCACCGCCGGCGGCGGCGCCACGATGGGTTCCGCCTGCATTTCCTGCGGTCCGCGCAATCCCGGTACGGTAATGCGCAGTTTCAGACGCACCGATCTCGCACCTTCCACGCCCGCACCGGCGACCGTGAACCGCGTTTCGGTAAAACTGACATAGGGCTGCCCGTGCGACAGGGCCTCCAGCCCGCCGATCGCATGGGAGCTGAGCTGTACGGCACTGCCCGCCACCAGCAGCAATGAACAGGCGGCGGCAGTCGCTCCCCCGCGCAATGCCGGCAGCTTTGGCAAGCCGTTTTCCATCGCATGGCGGATGAGCAGAAACACCGAAAGGCCCGCATAGATCGCCACATTGATGGCGGCGAAGACGAAGAAGCCCTCCGCCCCGTTTTCCCGCGGCGCCAGAACCATGGCCACGAGGCTGAGCGCCGCCAGAAGAATGTAGGGTGCCACGACCCTCAGCGGCAGCGGCGGTTTTGCCTGCGTGCCCTTGGGGGTGATGCGGAAATCGACGAAATCGCCACGGATCGTGTCTCGTATCGCTGCCAGCACGCCCATCAGCGACCAGGGCCAGCGCAGGAACAGAAATACCATGGCCTCCCAGCTGAAGAGCTTCGCATCATGCGGGCGGAACGCGCCCGTGGCCCGCCAGAAAAAGGCAAACACGATCATGATCAGCGAAACCGGCAGGAAATGCGCCAGGAACGCCGGATAGGATGCGTTGACCAGCACATCGCCGCGCATCAACGCAACGGCGGGAAGCACGAACATCAGCGCCATGAAGCCGGAAAACAGCGGATACCAGAGCTGCGAAAACAGGAACTGGAACTTCAGCCGCGGCGGCAGCTTCGGCACATAGTGCCTTGAATATTGCAGCAGAATGGTCATCAGGCTGCGCGACCACTGAAATTCCTGCACGATGAGATCGGCAAAGGTCACCGGTCCGTCGCCATGGGCGATGGCGTTGACGGCGTGAACGCCACGCCAGCCGCCGGCATTCATCAAAAGCGTGGTGGAATGATCCTCGGCAAGCTCCGGCCCAAGGCCGCCGACCTCCCGCAGGGCTTTCGTGCGCACGGCATAATGAGAACCGATACAGAGAGGCGCCCAGCCATTATTGTAACCCAGTTGCAGCGCGCCATGCAGGCTCGCCTCAGCATAAAGCCTGCCGCGCGCGGCCCAGCTTTCACCGGCATTGGCGTCGCAGATGCTCGGGGCCGAAACATATCCAACCTTCGGATCGGCAAAGGGACGAATGATCTCGCGCAGATAATCCGGTTCCGGAACATGATCCGCATCGAACTGGGCGACGAAATCATAACGCTCGTAACCGTAGTGATCGTAGAAATAAGCGAGATTGCCTTCCTTGCAGCGTGTGCGCCGCGGCCAGGTCTTGCGATGATACTCCGCAACGCCCTGTCGGGTGGAAACGAAAACGCCGTGCGCTCCACACCATTTCAGCGTTTCCGCATCCGGAGCCTCATCCGCGAGCCAGACATCGAATTCCAGACCCTTTTGTTCGAGCATGGCCAGCAGCGTCTTCTGCACCACCGAGAAAGGTTCCGACGGCGCCTTGGTGACGACCATCGCCACCCTGCCCCGTGGCAGAGGGGAGCGCCGGTCGACAACCTTCGCGTTCAGAAAGATGAAGATGAAATAGGATGGCAGAAGCGTGATCCACGCGAGCGTTATCGTCACGACGGTATAATAGGGCCAGTCGATGACGCGATCGCGATCGAGCCACCAGATCCAGAAATAGGCGAGCGTCACCAGCCAGCCGCCAATGCCGAGAAGATAGGCCGTGCGGTTCCAGCCGGCAAAGACCGGCAGCATTCGCAAGTCACTGGCGACTGCAACCGCACTGGCCGATGGAACGGAAGGGGTGGAATGGGCTTTCATGACCGCACCTCCAGTCCGAAACCGGGACCTGCCGTCCGGATGATGGTGTCGATATCCGAACGCTTCGGTATAAAACCGAGCGTTTCTTCCGCACGTTTGATATCCGCAAACAGGGCTGGCGGATCTCCGGCGCGCCTTGCGCCGAAATGCACCGGAACTTCCTGCCCCGTCACGCGGTGGATCGCCCGGATGATATCGCCGACCGATGTACCGTGACCTGAACCGAGATTGACGCGCAGCGTCTCTCCGCCCTCGGCAAGATAATTGACGGCAGCCACATGGGCATCGGCCAGATCGCTGACATGGATATAATCGCGAATGCAGGTGCCGTCGCTGGTGTCGTAATCCGCCCCGAAGACATCCAGTTGCGGAAGCTTTGCGGCAGCCGCCATCAGTGCCCGCGGGATCAGATGGGTTTCAGGTTCATGGCGCTCGTAAAGCTCACCGTCCGGGTCGGCCCCGGCGGCATTGAAATAACGCAGCGCCACGAAACGCAAACCATAGGCAGCGGCATAATCCTCCAGCGCCATTTCGAAGATCAGCTTCGTGCGCCCGTAAGGATTGACCGGCATTTGAGCCGTTTCCTCACGGATGGGCAATTGCGGCGGCACGCCATAGGTGGCGCAGCTGGAAGAAAACACCAGCCCGCCGATATTCTGGTCGAGACAGGCATCCAGCAGCGCAAGACTGCCGCCGACATTGTTGCGGTAATATTTGCGTGGATCCTCGACGGACTCACCGACATAGGCATTGGCGGCGCAATGGATAACGAAGGCCGGCGAGAACTCCTTGAGCGTGGCTTTCAAGAGGCCACGATCCAGAATGTCGCCGTCGATGAAGGGACCCCACCGAACCGAATCCGCGTGACCCGTCGAGAGATTGTCGTAAGCGATAGGCTTGAAGCCGGATTGGGCCAGCGCCTTGCAGATGTGGCTGCCTATGAATCCGGCCCCGCCCGTGACGAGGATTGTGCAAGGCATCTCATACGGCCTCCGCCACAGCCTTGCCGGCCAGCAATGCATCGAAATAGACGATGGTTTTTTCCAGGCCGATTTCGAGCGGCACGCGCGGCTGCCATCTCAACAATTCCTTTGCCCGCGAAATATCGGGGCGGCGCTGCTGCGGATCGTCGATCGCGGCGGGCAGATGCACGATGCGCGAACGGGAACCCGTCATGCGGATGACGATATCGGCGAGCTGCCGCACCGGAATTTCGCTCGGGTTGCCGAGATTGATCGGCCCGGTGCAATCCTTCGGCTTGGCCGAAAAGCGCAGGAAACCGTCGATCAGGTCATCGACATAGCAGAAGGAACGGGTCTGGCTGCCATCGCCGTAAATGGTGATGTCGGTGCCCTTCAGCGCCTGGACGATGAAGTTCGAAACCACACGCCCGTCATCGGGTCGCATGCGCGGCCCATAGGTGTTGAAGATGCGTCCCACCTTGATATCGACACCGAAACTACGGTGATAATCGAAAAACAGCGTTTCGGCGCTGCGCTTCCCTTCATCGTAACAAGCTCGCGGCCCGATTGTATTTACATTGCCGAAATAGGTTTCCGGCTGCGGATTGACGTGCGGATCGCCATAGACTTCCGATGTCGACGACTGCACGACGGTTGCACCACATCTGCGCGCCACTTCCAGCACATTGACCGCACCAAGGACATTGGTGAGCAGCGTGCCGACCGGATCGCGCTGATAGTCGGGCGGTGAAGCCGGCGAAGCGAAGTTGAAGATCAGCGAGACATCGATGTCATACGGTTTGCGCACATCGTGCTCGACCAGCAAAAACCGCTTATTGTCCCGCAAATGCGCCACATTCGCGGTGCGTCCGGTCGAAAGATCGTCGAGACAGATCACCTCGTGGCCGCAGCTCAACAGGCGTTCGCAAAGATGGGAACCGAGAAAACCGGCGCCGCCATTGACGAGAACGCGTTGGCCAGGTCTCCATTCGGAGTAGATGGTGACGCCGTTGTCGTGTTCGTTGGGAACGAAATTACGCATTACACACTCCTCCCCATGAGGAATCAGCGCAGCTGATTCATCTAAACTGGATCAAACTCCCGATTGTACGATATCCTGAATATCATCCTCCGGTTTTTACTTCTTCTGGAGGTTTAATATTTCGGTCAGATAAATTTCAACTTTCATGATAGGCGCAGAAGAAAACAGGTCAACTTCATTTTATCAAAATATTACAATTGATTACCCAAAATAGCCCCTTGATTTAATACTTTTTAACTATGCCTCTATTATGCCTTTCTTATTGAGCATTAGCGCAAGCTTCGCTCAACCAGTCGGGGCTATCCTGGTTTTGTAAGGCTCGGTCCACCGGGAGCAAAACCGCCCGGCGAGATGCGACAGACAGTCGATTTCAGGGGACACACATGACGAATGAAATGCCTTATTCCCATAGCGGCAAAGCAGCCCGCCATTGTCGCTTCGCGCTTGTTGCCGCAGCACTTGTAACTTTCACCTTCGCGACGGCTTCATGCTCCGTGGTTGAAGACGCCGTTCTCATCAAGACCGCGTCGGCCAATACCGCCACGACCAAAAGCAGCGTCGTTCCGGCGAAGGCGTCCTACGGTTATCAAAAACCCGGCAACGCGGCCGTTACGCTTGTTGCCGATGCCTCGGGCGCACCCGCGGTATCTCGGCAGTCTTACTCGGGCTCCTCTCCCTACATCTGCTCACCGAGCGGATTCGGGCAGAAATCCCGCTGCTTCCTGAGGCCCTGAGCCTCCTGGAGAAATACCGGAGGGAACTGGCGTCCGGACGGCCCTAGCCGCCCTGACGCTCAGTTCTTCCAGCCGCCGGAGAACGTCGTGTCTTCATCTTTGTTGAAGAAGCGCGACGCCGCTTCCGTGCGGTTGCGCACGTTCATTTTCTTATAGATATTGCGAACGTGAACCTTGACGGTGTTCTCGGACAGATGCAGCCGATCAGCGATGATCTTGTTTTGCGTTCCCTTGCAAAGCAGGTCGAGGATTTGCACCTCGCGTGTCGTCAGCGCCGCCACGTCGCCCCTGCTTGCGGCAAGGGCATCGGCGCGGTTGGCGATCACGGCATCGCTTTGAACGCTCTTGCTGTTGACCGAAGGCGAATAGGGCGTGAGCTTGCCGAGAAGAGCGGCAGGAAAATGTTCCCCGCCCTTCATGAGCAGATCGACAGCCGCCATGAAAACATCGAGCCTGAGATTGAGCGGCAGCACGCCATCGATAACGCGCATTCCCACCAGCCTTTTCAGCGGCTCCTCGAATTTATCGATGGTTTCGACGACGAGCGCGATCGGCGCATCGGGATGTTTTTCCCGAACCTCCGAAAGAACGGCATGAAGACGGTCCCCCGACATCCTGTAAGGCAAAACCAGCCGTACATTGTTACCGTAGTCGTCCTCGATGCCCGCCGACGACCTTACGCCCACCACCGCGAATGTGGGGAACTTTTTGCCCAGCGCCTCCATGAGGCACTCGGAAAACAGGTCCGGATCCGCTATGACCAATAAAGTTCCATTTATAGGAGCAACGGCGTTTTTTTGTTTTGCCGCATAATCTGACGTTCCCATGAACATTGACGCCTCCCTCAAGCGCTTACGCATTACTTTCTTTTGGTTGTGCAGTCTGTCGTCCGCCGGCTATCTTTCCCCTGAATACTTGGGGGCGATTCTCCGCTTTAGGCCATGTCAACTATCATTAATTACCCGTTAATTAACACACGCTAATACGAAAAGCTGTGTAAATAAATGGCCCAAACGGGTTATTTTTTACAATTGACATACAAAATAGGTTACACGGGGATAGAATCATTCATTCTGTAACCGCTGCAAAAACAAACACATCGGAAAAGCTTTCGCTGTGGTTTTGCCTTCCGGGAAAATATAACTTTTAGTTGATATCCCTTTACATAGCTCGCCGGCGAAGCACGCTGCAGCCTGTTCCTTTTCGGGATAAAGGCCTTTGTCCACCGAAATAAACCATGTTTCTGGAAAACGCCGCCTTGCCCTGACGAAGCGGCATTTTTTTGAGGCCAGACCGGCGAAACGACCCGCCGGACAATCTCCTGCGACATATATATTCGGGTAAAGCGCCGATATGTTTAACCCGAATTGATATCTAGGAAGCGCAATTTTTCTACGGCACAGTCTGACCGTCGCTGAACGGCGGCCGATGGAAAGACACCTCCGGCCTTACGTGTGTTTGAAAAACGCCGGTCCCTTTTCAAGAAAACATGCAAGCGAAAAGACGAAGCCACCGCGCTCTCCTTATGGAGCGAGGAACGGATTTGTGCGCCGTTTTACCGAGTAGCGCACAAGGGCTGAACGAAAAGAGCCCGATCACGGGCCACTACCGAACCGCAGATGATGCGTACCGAGTGCATCTGCAAACATCAATCTTCATGCTACCCGGGGCAAGCGCGAAAAAATCCCGTTTGAGATGAGAGGGATTTCGAAAGCTGCTCCGAGCTTTTTCGGAGGAAATCGAAATGGGTTACGATCACAAGGCATCCGGCAGCGACGACGACATCACCAAGATCGGCGCGCTTTCCGATGGTTTCGCCAACACGTCTACCAATGACGCCAAGGTGGAAGACAGCAACGTCGGCACCGCAAACGGTGAAAACCGCAACAACGACAACAGCGACAACAGCACCAATGTGGATGTTGACGCCAAGATCGATGTTGAAGCCAATAACGGTGACAATCGCGACAACGACTATGACTGGAGCTATGACAGCAAGTCCTATAGCGACAACGACACGACCACCAAGACCAGCACCGAAACCAACACCGATATCAAGGTCGACTACGACTGGAGCTATGAAAGCAAGTCGTACAGCGACAACGACACCAATGTAAAAACGATCACGGATACGGACACAAAGACGTCCAACTATTCCGACAACGACACCTCCACCAAGACCACGACGACCTCCGACAGCTTCAACTCCGCAGACAGTTTCTACAAGTCGGATGACGACTTCGGCAACATCACGGGCGTCAAGGATGTCGGCAATCTCGGCATCGCCGGCGGAGACCTCACCTTCAATCTGGGTGACGACTTCTCGTTCACTCTCGATGTCGACAATATCCTCAACGGCTCGCTCAATGGCGATGGTAACGACACCGGCTTCAGCATGGTGCAGGCCAACCACCTGGCAGACCAGGATGAGGCCTACGACATCAAGATGCAGAATGGCGGTGCGGAAAACCACCTCAGCGCCAATGCCGGTGACGCCTATGGCGCCGAGGGCATCGACGGCAAGGGATGGGATCTCAAGGCCGGCGACGACGCAGCAGGTACCAGCACTGCGGATGCATCGGCAATCCTTGCAAATTCCGGCTTCCATCTGGAACTGGTGCAGGGTGCCAACATGCTCTCCAACGCAGTTGATGTCACGATCACAGGCGGTAACTCGCATGTGTCTGATGTCGGTGAGGATCACTCCTGATAACCACCTCTTGACGAAAAGAGCTGCACCGGCACCCGCCGGTGCAGTTCGCGGTTGAAGGACCGGGGTTGCGTAAAACGAAGCACCGCCTCCAGGACGTGTGCCATCCGCAGCCTTAAGGCTCTGCCGCGATGATCAGGGAGGGACCTCCAATGCATATCGACAAGATTTCGGACATGATTGCGCATTTCATCGGCCTGTTCGACACGGTGATCGAGGAAGCGCGTCTGAGAGCCAACTATACCGAAGGCCCGGCGCATTCCAATCCGGACCGTTTGCCGGACGATGAAGCAGCAAAGCTGCTCGACAAGAACTATGACGTTGCGCTCAAGGACTACGATCCCGGCGTCAACTACCGCGCCGGCTATTATGATTTCGATTATCTGCAGCCGCATTTCGCGCGCATGGTCGAACACGACATGCAGCGGCTCGCAGATGCCATCCCTGTCGATATTGCCGGCGTCAATTTCCGTTTTCCCGGCCGTCTTTCCTTTGAGGAGGAATATGAACTGGTGGTTCACACCGGTCCCGGTTCGGTCATCGCGCATGTGGCGCAGGTCAATATTCTTCAGGACGACGACTATCTGAACATGACGGACGGCCCTTTTGTGTGGCGCGACACCAGCTTCGCCACAGAGCGCGCCGTCGAGTTCTACAATGAAGCGTCCGTCTTCACACCTTTTTCCAATTTCCAGCGGACCGACAGCTACGACGCCCTGCAGGCGCTCGCCAAATCCGCGCACGACTATATCGACCATGCCCGCGAAAACGACGTGACGTCGCTCGGCACCGGTGCGGATCAGGATTTCGTTTTGGCCGGCAATGACATCGACGGGCTTTACATCAATGGCTCGATAGCCAGCGAAAAGCCAATGCTCGACGACTACATGCCCGATCGCGGCATCGCCAAGCCGGCGGAAGAGCCGGAAAAGAGCGATGTTTCGCTGCATGAGGACAGCCCTGCCGGCAACAGCCTCGATGTCGCCGCAGGCGCCAATGTGGTCGCCAACATCGCCACGCTGGTCAATACCGGCGTCATGACGTCGGTAACCGCCGTCATGGGCGACTATCATCAGATCGACGCGATCACCCAGGCCTATATCTATAGCGACCGGGACGAGATCGACTCCGTTTTCACACGGTCGGAAGATCAGGCGTCAACGGTAGCCTTCAATATCGCCAGCTTCGAGCGCAGCGTCTATCCGGGCGCGGAAAACACGGAAAACAGCAGCCAGGAAAACGGCGAACCGCCGATATTTCCCACCGCCTGGCGCGTCAGCGTGCTGGAAGGCGACGTTTCCTTCGTGCACTGGATCGAGCAATACCAGTTCGTCAGCGACAACGACACGATGACGATAACGACCTCGGGCGCCACCGTCAGCCTGCTGACCGGCGGCAACGCCGCCCTCAACATTGCGAATTTCCTCGGCATCGGCATGCAATACGACCTGATCATCGTCGGCGGCAATGTGCTGGACATGAACATCATCAGCCAGATCGCCGTGCTCTACGACAATGACTGGGCACGCGCCAATCCCGATGCGCCGGAAGGCGCCACCATCCAGTCCGGCAACAACCTGCTGTGGAACGACGCCGCCATTCACAATGTCGGCAGCAACGACCGTTTCGAAACCATGCCGGACTATATGAACCAGACGGTGAACGCCATCAACGAGCGCGATCCCAACATGCCGGATGCGCTTGCCCATGACGTCAATTTCGCCGGCTATGAGGGTCTGAACGTCCTCTATATCACCGGCAATCTCTACGATGTCAGCATCATCAAACAGGTGAGCGTGCTCGGCGATTCCGACGATGTGACGCAGGCCGCCGCCAAGGTTCTCGAAAATAACGAGGGCGCCACCATTCATATCGATACCGGCAGCAACGCCGTGGTCAATCTGGCGCAGATCGTCGACTATGACAGCTTCGGCTCCACCACCTATGTCGCCGGCGGCGTTTATTCCGATGCCATACTGATACAGGGCGGCATCATCGAAAACGACACCTCGCAACCCCAGCAAGGCCAACTGGCGAACGAGGTCATCGCCTTTCTTCACGACGATCCCGCCACCATCGAAAACGAATCCAATGGCGTCATCAATGCCGGTCACGACCTGTCATGGTCGAACGGGCATTCGGCCGACGTCATGCAGGCGGTGACCGCGTAGATTTGGCTGGCGGGGCGATAACCGCGTCCCGTCACGGCCGAACCGCAAACACCGTGAGATCACCGAGGGGACAGATATAAAATGGATCATATTTCTAGAAAAACCATTGCCGACGGACGCTCGCTGGACTTGCCGCTGGATCAGGACGCGGAAGACAGCAAACTGACGGACGCCTGTATTTCAGCAATTAATGAAGCCGTCGAAAACCTGCGCCAATTATCCGGCGCGGAACAGACGGCAAAAGAAGTTTCCACCCCTGCACAGACCGCCTCCCCACAAGTTCTCTCCCAACCGCATGCAAAAACGGAGCAGGCGGAACAGTTGCGGGATGTTCCCGCAGAAAGGCCGGCGCCGCAACGGGACCGGCAACCCGCCTCCCCGCCGGAACCGCAGGCCAAGATCGACAATGCCGACCTGCCTTTCGTCAAGACCATCGACAATAATGACGGACCGATCCGTGAAAACGAACGCCGGCCGGTGACGGGCGGCGGCGGCAAGGAGCCGACGGACAATGGCGGTGGCGGCGGTGGTGGCGGCGGCGGTGGAAGCCAGAGCGGTTTTCACAAACGCAGCGAGCCGATCAATTTCGCCGCAAGCCTTGCCAAGGGCATCGCCGCCGTGCGGCGCAACATGGTGGTGGTGATGCTGTTCACGGTCGCCATCAATGTCCTGCTGCTCGCCATCCCGCTTTATCTGTTCCAGATTTCCGACCGGGTGCTGACCAGCCGCTCGATGGATACCCTGGTGATGCTGACGGTCGCCGTCCTCGGCGCGGTTCTGCTGCAGGCCTTCATGGACGCCATTCGCCGCTTCATCCTGATGCGCACCGCCGTCGAACTCGAGGTACAGCTTGGCGCGCCGATCCTGTCCGCCGCCGCCCGCGCTTCCCTGCATGGCAGCGGCAAGGACTACCAGACCTTGCAGGATCTCCAGCAATTGCGCTCCTTCCTCACCTCCGGCACGCTCATCGCCTTTCTCGATGCGCCGCTGATGCCGCTCTTCATCGTGGTGGTCTATCTCGTCCATCCACATCTCGGCATCATCATCATGGTCTGCTGCGCCGTGCTGTTCGGCATCGCCTGGCTGAACCAGCGCTTCACCGCAAGACAGTTCTCCGAGGCTTCCGGTTATTTGAGCCGCGCCAACTTTCACCTCGATTCCATGTCGCGCAATTCGCAGATCATCAATGCGCTCGCCATGATCCCCGAAGCGGTGAAGATGTGGGGCCGCGAAACAGCAGGCTCGCTGAAATCGCATGTGGCGGCGCAGGATCGCAACATCATGTTCTCCGGCGTATCGAAGGCGGCGCGCATGATTACCCAGGTGGCGCTGCTCGGCTGGGGCGCGCATCTGTCGCTATCCGGCGAACTGACCGGCGGCATGGTGATTGCAGCCTCCATCATTTCCGGCCGGGCGCTGGCGCCCATCGAAGGCGCCATAGAAGGCTGGCACCAGTTCAACAAATCTGCCGCCTCCTATGGCCGCATCAAGCAGCTTCTCATCAATTCGCCGCTCAATTTCCCGCGTCTGCGCCTCCCCAATCCGGAAGGGCGTCTCGATGTGGAGCGCATCCTCTTCGTGCCGCCGCCGCAGAAGAAGGTGATTTTGAATGGCATTTCCTTTTCGCTGAAAAAGGGGGAGTCGCTCGCCATCATCGGCAATTCCGGCTCCGGCAAGACGACGCTCGGCAAGATGCTGGTCGGCTCCATCCTGCCCACGTCAGGCAATGTGCGCCTCGATCTCATGGATCTGCGCAACTGGGACCAGCGGCAATTCGGTGAAAGTATCGGTTATCTGCCACAGGACGTGCAGCTTTTCCCCGGCACCATCAAAGCCAATATCTGCCGCATGCGCGACGATATCGAGGACCGGCAGATTTATGAGGCGGCGGTGCTGGCCGATGTGCACGAGCTGATCGCCGGTTTCCCGCAGGGCTATGAAACCGTGGTCGCCGCCGATGGCGCCCCGCTTTCCGGCGGCCAGAAACAGCGCATCGCGCTTGCCCGCGCCTTTTTCGGCGATCCGAAATTCGTGGTGCTGGATGAGCCGAACTCCAATCTGGATACGCAGGGCGAACAGGCGCTGGCCAAGGCGCTGCTGCATGCCAAAAGACAGGGCATCACCACCGTCACCATCACCCAGCGGCCGGCGCTGCTTCAATGCGTCGACAAGATCATGGTGCTCAAGGACGGATCGGTCGCCATGTTCGGCGAAAGGATGGACGTGCTGAAGGCGCTTTCCGGCAATGGCCGCCAGGCCAACCAGTCCCCGCAGATCGAGGGTTGAGAACCGTCATGTTCAAAAAGAAAAACGCCATTGCCGAAGTCAAACCCCAGGGCCAGCTCGAATGGTACACCGAGGTGCCGCGCTCGATCCGCCTGCATAGCTCGATCGGTCTTGCCGTGCTGCTCGCCTCCTTCGGCGGTTTCGGATTCTGGGCCGGCACCGCACCGCTCTCCTCCGCCATCATCGCCCAGGGCAGTTTCGTCGCCACCGGCAACAACAAGGTGGTCCAGCATCTGGAAGGCGGCATCATCAAGGAAATGATGGTCAGCGAAGGCGACACGGTCAAGGAAGGCGACGTTCTTCTGACGCTGGACAAGACGGCGGCGCTTGCCAACGAGCGCATGTTGCAGTTGCGGCGGCTTCGCCTAGAAACCATCGTGGTGCGCCTGCGCGCCGAGGCCCAGGGCGCAAAAAGCTTCAAGGTGCCGGATATCGTCATGAAGGAAGCCGGCGATCCGGATATCAATTCCATCATCCAGAGCCAGAACATCGTGTTCCACAGCAAGCTCATCAAGCTTGAGGAACAGATGAACCTGATCGACAAGAATATCCGGTCGCTGGAGTTCCGCTATGCGGGCTATGACGGCCAAAAACAGTCCTTCGACCGGCAATTGGCGCTTTTGACACAGGAGCGCGACTCCAAGGAGCGGCTCGCCAAGGACGGCGTCATCCGCAAGACCGACATGCTGGCGCTGGAGCGCGCCATCGCCGACGCCATGGGCGATATCGCCCGGCTGAGCGGCGAAATGAACCAGAGCGAGGCGGAAATCGCCAAGTTCCGGCAGGAAGCGGTCATTGCCGTCAACGCCAACAAGCAGGCGGCGCTCGATGCGCTGGAAACCGCCGAGTCCGATCTGGACAGCGTGCGCGAACAGGTGCGTGGCGCCGCCGAAGTGCTGGAACGCACCGTCATCCGCTCCCCCGTCAACGGAACCGTGGTGCGCGCCTATTATCATACGCCCGGCGGCGTTATCACCACCGGCAAGCCGATCATGGAAATCCTGCCCGCTCATGTGCCCCTTATTCTGGAGGCGCAGGTGCTGCGAACCTCCATCGACCAGCTGCATGAGGGGCAGACGGCCGCGATCCGCCTTTCGGCGCTCAACCGCCGCACCACACCGGTTCTGAACGGCAAGGTCTTTTACGTTTCAGCCGACAGCATCGAGGAAAATGCCGGCCTTCAGGTCAAGGACGTCTACATCGTGCGGGTGCAGATACCCGACGAGGAAATCGCCAAGGTTCACAATTTCCACCCCGTGCCCGGCATGCCGGCCGACGTGCTGATCCAGACTTCGGAGCGCACTTTCTTCGAATATCTGACCAAGCCGATCTCCGACAGCATGTCCCGTGCTTTCAAGGAAAGATGAAGAAATATCAGTAACCTACACTGTCTTTTCCGCAGCGGTCGGCATATAATATCCAAATATGTTTCGTCGGGGCGGGAGAAGCAGCATGGCGGCGATGTCGGATGTATTGCTGCTGGTCGGCAGGCTGAATTACGTGTGGACCAACACGGAAAGCCTGATGATCTATCTGATCGTCCATCTCCTGAAAGTGGAAAAGGAAGCGGCCATCGTCGTGTTCCTGACGCTCAACACCACGCGGGCGCGCATGGATCTGATCGAGCGCCTGGCGAAGCTTCCCTCCACCGATGCGAAGGACCGCAAGACCATCCTCTCCATCATGGCGCGGCTGAAGAAGGAAGCGAAGACGCGCAACAAATATAATCACTGCATCTATTCCTTCGACGAAAAAGGCGAAATCGCCAGCACGCAGCTCATGCGGCTGGTGGAGGATGACAGCCAGGTGCGCTACGGCAAGGTGGAGCGCATGGACGAGAAGGAAATCGGACAGCTTGAAAAATCGATCGCCGACATCGTCGAGGTCAGCAAGGACATGTGGAGTTTCATCCATGCCAGTCCGCATGTCTCGGCGGATTATCTCTAAAACCACCTCGCCTTCGTCATCCCGGCCTTGAGCCGGAATTCAGCCGACGCGGCTCGCGCGCGGCGAAGACGGGTTCTTTCAGCCCAAGGACTTGGGCTGGCTGGATACCGGCTCAAGGCCGGAATGACGGAGAGAGAAGCCGCCACGAACTCCAGTTAGGTGAACGCTGCCTTCCGCAGCCCTTGCCGGAAGGCACAGTTTACCGGCTGCGAAATAAAGCAGGAACGAGCCGATCTGGTAGGGGAAGATGATGTCGATCTCCACGAAGGAACGCACGACAAACAGGGCGCAGATCGAAAACAGGATGACGCCCTGCGGATCGCTCTTGCGCATCAGCACCGAGCGCAGATGCCCGAGCAACGTTCCGTAAAGCACCATGCCAAGCAGCAGCATGCCAACGAAGCCGTTTTCCACCACGGTTTCGATATAGGTATTATGGAAATGGAAGCCGCTGCGGCCGGTAATGAAGAAATCGTTCCACAGACGTTCGGCATCGGGAAAACCCGCGACCCAGAACCCCTGATAACCGACGCCGAGGATCGGCGTCTGTTTCGCCGCCTCGATGCCCTGCTGCCAGAGGTAAGTTCGGCCGGTCAGCGTCGAATCCTTGCCGAAAATGCCGAGAATTGCGTCCAGCAGGCCGAATTGCAGGGATGCGACAGCCAGCAATGCGCCGAGACCACCGAGCACAAAAAACGTCATCTTTCGGTTCGCCGGCGAAAGCATGCCGATGGGAATGAAGCCGATGATGAGCGCGACCACCGCCGCCGTGGTAATCGTGGATGTGGCCGATTGGGACGCAAGGAGGCTATAGGCCGACAGGAGCCCGGTGACGCCGGCAATCGGCAACCAGATGCCCCTTTGCTTGAGCACCAGTACCGATGCGGCGGCAAAAATGACGCCGAGCGAGGCATAAAAACCGAGCTGGTTCTTGGAAGAGAAAGCGCCGACGAAACTATAGGTGCCATCCAGCGCATCGAAGAGATAAATGCCGAACAGCAACGAATAGAGCAGAACGACGGCGATGCCGATCAGCGCACCGCGCGTCAGCGTCCGGATGGAGATCACCCGCATGGCGATCAGCGCGCAGACGATATGTGTCATATACTGGATGGAAGCGCGCATGGTCACCGACGCCGCTTCCGACCAGAAGCTGGACAGAACCGTCAAGATGCCGAAGGCGAATATCCAGAGATAGCGCGGATAATTGCCGAGCACGCGCCGATAATCGACCACCACCAGCGGCAGCCACATGCCATAATAGGCCAGAACCGAGATTTGCCCGAAACGCGACGAGTAAGCGAAGACGAAGAATGACAGCGCAACCGCTGCCATTCCATAAATCTCATTGCGTTCGGGATCGATCAGCGCCGATTTGGCGATCCGCATTGGAACCTCACTGCATCAGGATTTCAGACGAGACCTTGATGACATCGCCGGGCTGGAGCATGGCGTTTTCATCCACCTTCAGCTCCTTCGGCTTGCCGTTTTCCTCACGCACCACGACATAGCTGATTGTCGCTGATTTGCCCGAGGGATCGAAACGGATCGCCTCGGCCGATTGCGCCAGCGCTTCCGACATCAATTCGCGGCTGGTGGTCAGTTGCAGATTGAGCTTGTCCAGTTCCGCTTCCGTGTCCTGCAATTCCTTGGAGCGCTGCGCCACCCAATCGTTACGCAGGTTGATCTCGTCCTGCGTCGCCTTGTTGATATCCTGTTTGGCGCGCAGCGACTGCGTATCGATATCGAGCAGGTTGGATTCCACTTCGGCCGCGCGTTCTTCCGCGGAAATACGCCGCTGCGACAGCGCGAGCCCCTGCTCGTTCAGCCGGTTGACCCGATCGCGGTCCTCGTTGGCAAGCTGGAGCTGACGATTCTGCGTCTCTGATTTCTTCTTCAGGGATTCGACTTCGCTCTGCAGAAGGGCGTGCAGGTCCGTCAGCGCCTTGAGCTGCAGGGTGTAACGTTCGGTGCGCGATTTCATCAGCGCGCTTTCGCTGGCCAGCAGCACGTCGATCTCGCCGATCTTTTCCATTTCAGGCGTCTTGGCGATGGTCGCATCACCCTTGACCTCGGCGACCAGCCGCGCCTGACGGGCGAGCAGCCTTGCGCGCTGGTTGTCATAGACGGCGGCGTCACCGCGGGCATTGATGAAGTCGCGGGCAAAACGCTGCCCGGCATCCGAGCGCCGCAGGCCGCCGGCAAGGCTGACGGCCTTCAGCACGGTGAGATTGGCGGCATAGGGATATTCGCCCGGCGTCTGCACGTCGCCGCTCAAGAAGATCGGTCGGAACTGTGCGATCTCGACGGAGGCCGAAGGCAGGTTGCGAAGGGCGAACTTGCTCTGAAGCTGGGCTCCAATCTCTTCGCTGACCTCCGATGGGGTCTTGCCCGCAACATCCAGCTGACCGATGAAAGGCAGCGACAGCGCCCCAGACGGACCGACGGAATAATCGCCGTTGATCACATCCCAGTTGCGGATGCTGCCATCCGCCGGCTGCCATTCGGCAACACGGATACGCAGCTTGTCAGCGGTACCGAGCTTATATTGAGCGCCATCCGCAGCCATGGCGGAGAGCGGCGCGGTAAGGGCGACGGAAGCGGCAAATACGAAGGCCACAAACGGGCGGCGGGCGGCAGACAAGCCGTTCATCGGGAAACTCCCTGTTAGCGGATCGCCACACGGGCGATCCGGCCGTCGCGCAACTGGGCAGGGCCGGCTGCACAGTGCCGCGAAAACGGCCGGTATGATTAGCACCAATGACGCACCCAAAGACCGGACTTGGGATCCCGGTCGGGGTGCGTGTCGAAACGAAGATCGATAAAGCCGAACTCAATATCGGTTTTCAGTAGCTTCCGCGTGAAAGGCACACGGCGGGAATGGTCTTGACGATGATGAAGACATCCTGCCGCATCGACCAGTTCTGCACATAGTGCGTGTCGAACGCGACGCGGGTCTTGTAGGATACGTCGTTGCGACCGCTGATCTGCCACAGGCCGGTCAGGCCAGGACGGGTGCTGAGATAATAAGCGGCAGCGCTTTCATAATAGCTCAGTTCCTCATCCACGACCGGGCGTGGACCAACCACGCTCATTTCACCGCGAATAATGTTGAGGAGCTGCGGCAGTTCGTCGAGCGAGAGCTTGCGCAGCACGGCGCCGACAGCCGTAACACGCGGGTCGTTCTTGAGCTTGCGGGTAGCGCGCCATTCCTCGGCGGCTTCCGGATTGGCGGCAAGATACTGCCGCAGAATTTCATCGCCGTTCATCGCCATCGTCCTGAATTTCAGGCAATGGAAATAGCGGCCATTATGTCCCACACGCCGGTGGCCATAAAAGATCGGGCCGGGATCGGACAATTTCACCAGCGCGGCGATCAACAGGAATATCGGGCTGAAGATGAGCAGCGCAAGCGCAGCCGATGTCATATCGAAGCTGCGCTTTGCGATGCCCCCGATAGGGAAACTGACATCGAAGTCTTCGGAGCTGCTGAGTGTCTGTTCAGCCGATTGGGTCGCGGACTTCATAGAGAGAACTCCATTTATGTTTTGCGATTGGTCGGTGCCCGGAGGCGCGTCTTTCCGTCTAAAAGAGATAACAAGTCTGTGTTCGGAATTTGATGCTAATGGATTTTTTGTAAGGCACATTGGCCATAACCGTCTATGCGATTTCTTGCGCGAGCGGCCGATCAACGTCCGGGCAATATTAACGGTTGCATAAAAAAGCAACAAATGTGCCGGCGGCCATGTGTTGAGAGCATGGGTACCGGCCCGGCATGTATTGGGTTTTGTGCCGGCGACAGTCTTTTCTTATGTGTTTCTTATGACTTGGCGAGATGAGACAGGAACGTTAAGAACAGCCGCGTCCGTAACAGACTATAAAAATTTTTTGCATCGCAGCAAGATTGTGGCAATGCATATAAAATTTGACATATCGGTAAGGATTTTTTTGCCGGACATTGCCAAGCCGCCAAGAAAAAGCGATGGAAAAATTGCTAAAAGGGCGCAAACACGGCAAAAGAGTGGCAAGAAACTGCATTCTAGTCATGGCAGCCACGCAAAATTGCCGTAGCTGCCGGCCATTTTTTACCGAATCGCCGCGACCTGGCCGTTCTATGCGCGTTACGAAGCGCAAAAACCGCTGGAATCAGAAGGTTGGCGGTGTGCAGGCGCTGATGACCTCACACGGCACGGGACCGACGCAACGGAAACGATGCGGCCTGCGGCTTTCGAAATAATAGGCGTCGCCCGGCCCGAGCACCCGCCTCTCCTCGTCGACCGTCACTTCCAGCCGCCCGGAGAGAATGATTCCTCCTTCCTCGCCATCGTGAACGAGCGGAACCTTGCCGGTATCGGCGCCCGGCTGGTAACATTCCTTGAGGATTTGCAGGCTGCGGCCGAAGACATTCTCGCCCACCTGCCGGAAGGATATCGGCCCCTTGCCGATTTCAACCAGCTCATCCGCCCGGTAAAAAGCCTTGCGGCTCGTCTCCGGCTCGAAAGCGAAAAACTCAGCAAGGCCGATCGGTATGCCGTCGAGAATGCGTTTCAGCGCGCCGACGGAAGGGTTCGAGGTATTGGATTCGATCAGAGAAATCGTCGAATTGGTGACACCGGCACGCCTTGCCAGTTCTCGCTGGGAAATATTGTGGCGCAGCCGCAAATGGCGCAAACGCCCGCCTATATCCACCGACATGCCTGAGCCCCCGTTGCCCTTGTTCGAAATATCGAAAACCCGAGTTCAGGCCTATAGCATTTTCAATGGCTTGGCCACAGAGAGAAAAGGGCTTGTTCAGTCGCGAAAATAGCATTCAATCACCGGCAACGAACAGGAGACCACCATGGACAACCCGAGCCGATCCAATTCCACCTCGCTTGACAGCTACTGGATGCCGTTTACCGCCAACCGGCAGTTCAAGGCCAATCCCCGCCTGCTGACGAGCGCCGAAGGCATGTATTACACCAGCAATGACGGTCGCCAGGTTCTCGACGGCACGGCTGGCCTTTGGTGCGTCAATGCCGGCCACGGCCGCCAGCAGATCGCGTCTGCCGTCAAGCACCAGCTTTCGACAATGGATTACGCGCCCTCCTTCCAGATGGGCCACCCGGTTGCCTTTGAATTCGCCGAGCGGCTGGCGGAGATTGCGCCCGGCCCGGAAGGTGCGAAACTGGACCGTGTCTTCTATACGGGCTCCGGATCGGAATCGGTCGATACGGCGCTGAAGATCGCCATTGCCTATCAGCGCGCCATCGGCCAAGGCACCCGCAGCCGGTTGATCGGTCGTGAGCGCGGTTATCATGGCGTCGGTTTCGGCGGCATCTCCGTGGGCGGCCTCGTCAACAACCGTCGTGTTTTCCCGCAAATTCCCGCAGACCACCTGCGTCATACCCATGATCCTGCGAAGAACAGCTTCGTGAAGGGCCAGCCCGAGCACGGCGCCGAGCTTGCGGACGATCTGGAACGTCTGGTCGCCCTGCATGGCGCGGAAACCATCGCCGCCTGCATCGTCGAGCCGGTCGCCGGCTCCACCGGCGTGCTGGTGCCGCCGAAGGGTTATCTGGAGCGGCTGCGCGCCATCTGCGACAAGCACGGCATCCTCTTGATCTTCGATGAGGTCATCACCGGTTTCGGCCGCATGGGCTCCACCTTCGCCACCAAATATTTTGGCGTTACGCCAGATATCGTCACCACCGCCAAGGGGCTGACCAACGGCGCGATCCCGATGGGCGCGGTCTTCACCAGCCGCAAGGTGCACGATGCGCTGATGCATGGGCCGGAAAACCAGATCGAGCTGTTCCACGGCTATACCTATTCCGGCCACCCCGTCGCCTGCGCCGCTGGCATCGCGACGCTCGACATCTATCGCGATGAGGGCCTTTTCACCCGCGCGGCCGAATTGCAGGATGTCTGGCACGACGCCATCCATTCCCTGAAGGGCCTGCCGAATGTCATCGACATCCGCACCATCGGCTTCATCGCCGGCATCGAGCTGCAATCGCGCGACGGTGCTACCGGCGCACGCGCCTATGATGTCTTCGTGGATTGCTTCGAGCGCGGCCTGCTCATTCGCGTCACCGGCGACATCATCGCCCTTTCGCCGCCGCTGATCGCCGAAAAATCCCATTTCGACGATATTGTTTCGATCCTCGGCGACGCCCTGAAACGCGCGCAATAAAAGTACAAATTCTAATATAGAAAGGGCTGCAATACAAAATGCAGCCTTTTTTGCATTTATCGAGCCTTCAGCGGAAATAGAACATTTATTAAGCATGTTCTATTATGTTCCTAAAGTATAACAATTGCGTGGGAACGCTCATATGGCCTCGATTCAAAAAAAGATAATATTGGCAGGCATTGCAATCTTTTCCATCACCGGCAGCGCCGCGGGTGTCGGCATATGGGCGGCGGAGACGTTGAACCGTAACAGCGAATATGTGGCGCTTTCGGCGGACGTGCTTCGCAACCACATGCAGGCGGACATGATGCATGACGCGCTGCGGTCAGACGTGCTTGCCGCCATTCTTTCCGCCGATGCCAGAATGGACCTCGACCTCAAGGCCGTTAAGGCCGATCTTGCCGAACACGAAGCCAGTTTTCGCGAAGTGATCGAGGCAAACAAGTCACTGTCATCAGACACGAATGTCAAAGCCGTCATAGACGGGGTCGAAAAGCCGCTTCTCGCCTATATTGATGCCGCCAACGCGGTGGTCGGACTTGCCGAATCCAGCCCCGAAGAGGCCATCAAGCTGATGCCGGAATTCATGCAGCAATTCTCCGCGCTTGAAAAAGCGATGGAAGCGGCTGGCGACCAGATTCAGGCGCTTTCCGACACTGCATCGGCCGAAAGTGAAAAGACCAAGGCGGCAATCAACCTCGCCTTACAGGGACTTCTGGTTCTGGCGGCGCTTTTCTCCACCGGGCTTTTTCTGCTCACCCGCAAATCGATTATCCGTCCCATCCTGCAATTGTCGAAAAATATGGAGACGCTGGCGGGCGGCGATACGTCTCAACCGCCCTCAGGCACGGACCGCAAGGACGAGATCGGCTCCATGTCCAGCGCTGTCGAGATTTTCCGACAGGCCGCCATCGCCAACCGGGCACTAGAGGAGCAGGCAGCGGCGGCCCGCAGGCAGGCGGAAGCCGATCAGGAAGCAACGCGGCGGCAGGCGGAAGAAGACGCTTCGGAAAGGCTGCGCATCGCAACCTCCGGCCTTGCGGCCGGCCTCAAGCGGCTCGCCTCCGGTGATCTGGCCTTCCAGTTGAATGACGCCTTCGCCCCACAATTCGAGGCCCTGCGTCATGATTTCAACACCTCGGTCCGGCAATTGGCCGAGACCCTTTTTGCCATTTCCGACGGGATAGGCACAATCGACGGCAGCAGCCGGGAAATCGCCGCAGGTGCCGGCGATCTTTCCCGCCGCACCGAAAATCAAGCCGTTTCCCTTGAGCAGACGGCAGCGGCGCTCGATGAAATCACCGTCAATGTCTCGAATGCCAACAAGCGGGCCGCAGAAGCGCGGCTCGCTGCCACCGATGCCAACCATAGCGCCCTGAAATCGGTGGAGGTGGTAAGCCATGCCGAGGAAGCGATGCGCCGTATCGAGGCCTCGTCGCGGCAGATCACCGGCATCATCGGCGTCATTGACGAAATCGCCTTCCAGACCAATCTTCTGGCGCTGAATGCCGGGGTTGAGGCTGCCCGCGCCGGCGAGAGCGGCAAGGGCTTTGCGGTTGTTGCACAGGAGGTGCGTGATCTCGCCCAGCGCTCGGCAAAGGCCGCAAGCGAAATCCGTGACCATATTCGGCAATCGTCCGTGGAGGTCGAGAGCGGCGTGAAGCTGGTTCTCGATACCGGCACAGCACTGAAGGATATCAGTGAACGCATCGCCGGCATCGACCGCCATATGAATGCCATCGCCACATCGGCCACCGAGCAATCGACCGGTCTGTCCGAAATCAACGCGGCGGTGAACTCCATGGATCACGCCACCCAGCAAAATGCGGCCATGGTGGAGCAATCCACCGCCGCGTCAGCCACGCTTGCCTCGGAAACAGCAAAGTTGCGTGCCCTGGTGTCGCGCTTCCGCCTGGAAATGGAAACGGCCGGCAGTCAGGATCAGCCACGCCGAGTAGCTTGATGTCTGCGACGAGGCGCGGATATCTCCGCCAGATGCAGGAAATCAGCCAGCACGCACCCACGGCGAGCCTCCGCCGTGGGTGGAACTCCAGCGATCAATAAGTCTGCATCGGTTGCGAGAGGCCGTCGCCGATCACGCCGTTACCATATTGCGCCACAGGCACACCTTCCTGGCCGATCGGCACGCCCTGCTGTGCGGGGCCGAGCGCCGTCACCACGATCGGCGTGCCATCGGGCACACGGTTGTAAAGGTCGATGATATCCTGGTTGAGCAGGCGCACGCAGCCGGAGGATACCGACTTGCCGATGGTCCACCATTCCGGCGAGCCATGCAGGCGGTAGATCGTGTCCTTGCCATCCTTGAAGATATAGAGCGCACGCGCACCGAGGGGGTTCTTGAGCCCCGGCTCCATGCCGCCGTTGCGGCTGCTATAGGGTTCCAGTTCCGGCTGGCGCGCAATCATCTCATCGGGCGGCGTCCAGCGCGGCCATTGCCGCTTGTACTGAATGACACCGCGACCGGCCCATTCAAAGCCCGCGCGGCCGAGGCCGACGCCATAACGCATGGCCTGATTGTTCTCATAGGTGAGATAGAGGAAATGATTGGCTGTATCGACGACGATGACGCCGGGGCGTTCACCCGTCGGGTTCGCCACCATCTGCCGCAGGAACTGACGCGGAATCCGCTTGTAGGGGATTTCCGGCAGCGGGAACTGCTCGTCCGGCTTGGGACCGTACATCAGGGCATACATCGGGTCGTCCGCGGGTGCTGCAGGCCGGGCGGCCTCACGCGCAGTTGTGTTGCAGCCCGCAAGGCCGGCAAGCGCCAGTCCACCTGCTCCAAGCAGGAAACCCCGCCGGGTCGTCGTCGTCTCGTTCAATTGAAAAACCTCATTTACGTCATCTCACGCCGGCAAAGGGATCTGCCAGCGCCGCCTCTGGGCGGCTGATAGGGTACTTCGTGCCGGAAACCTGCGATGCCATGGCCTTGGCGCCGTTCGATTTCAAAATGGCCCGGAAGCTCGGATGCATGCCGCCGTCTACATACGCGCTGAGCGGGCTGGAAGTTCCCTCACTCATGGCGGCGGCAAATTTTTGTTGCTCTTGGGCCAGTTTCGAAGCCACCAGCGGATCCTGCTGGTTGATGGCCGGCGGGCAAGCCGCCAGCGGATCGGCAGGTTCGCCTTCGGCAAATTCACTGTTGAAGACATAACGACGGCCGCAGACGGAAACCTTGGGCTGGCGGCGCGTCACCTCGAAATAGTCATAGCCTTCCTTCAGCGTCTTCCAGAACGGCATATTGGGGTCGTCCCGATGCGCCACCATATTCCGGGCGCTCATGCGGAAGGGATAGGCCTGTACCTGAAAGCGGTCCTGCCCGCCCTGAAGTGCCCGCGCCACGATGGCGTAGATCTCGCCGACCTGCTGGTCGGTCATGGCGTAACAGCCGGAAGAGGAGCAGGCGCCATGCACCATCAACGCCTCACCGGTGTAACCGAGCGCCGATTCCAGCCGGTTGGGATAACCGAGATTGAAGGAGACGTAATATTGTGAATTCGGGTTCAACATGCCGGCCGAGACGTGATAAAACCCTTCCGGCGCCTGCCGGTCGCCCATCTTCATCTTGGGGCCGAGCTTTCCGGACCAGCGGCACATGGGATAGGCCTTGAGCAAGGCGTAATTTCCGGTCTTGTCGACCTTCCAGACCTCAAGCTCGCTTTCCTGCTTGAAAATGCGAACGAGAACCGGGCTTTCCGGGCGCATGCTCTTGGCCGACATCTGCGCCATCATCTTGGACGACAGTTTCGGCGGGTCTTTCTTGACACTGTCGAGCCCCATGGAAGTGCACGCGGCAAGGCCGCCACCGATCGCAACGATCGCGGCCATTCTTGCCCCTGCCCTTACCTTCTGCCGCAACCCCGCAACCGCGAAATCCAGCCATGCCTGCATGCCCATGGATCGTTCTGCCCGCCTGATTTGCCCGCCTTTCCGGCAGACGCTTAGCTATCGAAGGTGGCCACAACACGGCAACCTCGCTCATGGACAAAGTCTCGTGAACAGACGTTACCCATTCGTTAATCATAAGGACACAAGCCCGTGATGGGGTGGCCAATGAAAGTGCGAGCCGCGATTATCGCAGCAGCCCCTGGCCCCCATCGATCCATACCGGCGTGCCGGTAATGTGGCGGGACGCATCCGACGCCAGGAAACCGATCAGCGCGGCGACATCGTCGCTCGTCCCGGCCACGCCGCCGGTTACCGGAATATCCCCAGCCGGAAAACGAACTGGAACCTCCGTTTTTTCCCGCCCGCGTATATCGGTATTTTCATCGATTGCCGTTTCGATTTCGCCCGGACACACCGCATTGACGCGGATACGGTGACGCCCCAGTTCCAGCGCCAGTTGTTGCGCCATGGCGAATTGCCCGGCCTTCGTCACGGAATAGGCCGTGGCACCGGGCGATGTGAAGGTGCGGGTGCCATTGATCGACGAAATGATGACGATGGACCCGCCACCGGCCGCTTTCAGATGCGGCACGCTGACGTGGACGGTGAGATAGGTGCCGCGCAGGTTGATGCGGATCGTATCGTCCCATTCGGACGGTTTCAGCTCATCGATGGGCGCCCAGACGCCGTTGACGCCGGCATTGGCCACCACGACATCAAGCCGGCCGAAATTCTCAACCAGCGCTGCGACCGCGTGAGGCATCGCCGCTTCATCCGCCACATCGGCGACGAGCACCTTCGAAGAACCGGATGCGGCACCTATTTCCCGGGCCACATCGTTCAATTCCGATTCGGTGCGGCCCAACAGACCGACCGCGAAACCCTGCGCCGACAGATGACGAGCGGCGGCGCGCCCAATGCCGGAGCCAGCGCCGGTTACCAGAGCAACTTTGCGAACGGTCAATGTCATTGCCCTCCTTTTCGGGAAGCAATGGATGTGACCGTCGCCGAGACGGGATCACTCGCCGGAAAGCTGTCCTCCAGCCCCTCTTCCAACTCTTCCTCCAGAATGTCGCGATCCTTCGATGTGCGGGCGCTCGCCTGTCCGTGCGGAGCTTCATCCTGCGCCGTACCTAGAGCGGAAAATTGCGAAGGCGCATCTGCCCCATGGCGCGTTCCGAACGCGGTCAGTTGCACCATCACCGCGCTCGCCCGTTTGATGGCCTCGGCATCGTCGATCCCTTCAAGACCGTCGGCAAGGCGAACCGAGACCTGATCGCCGTCGTTGCCGACGAACTCGATTGAGATAACCCCGTTATTGCGTTTTACATAGGTCGTCGAAAGTTGCATGACATGCCCTCCGGCTTGGAAAGCACCGGTACGAGTCCGATGCTGGAAAACGGTTAGAACCTGAATTCCAAACGACGGCAGAGCGGAAGGGTTCCAGATGAATCAGGCCTTTGGCCCGGAAATCCAGGAGAGTTTTTTCCTGCGCGACGCGCTGGATGTGGCCCGCGCCCTCATTGGCGCGGAGTTCCGCATCGGCAATACCGGCGGCATCATCGTGGAGACCGAAGCCTATCATCCGGACGACCCGGCATCCCACAGTTTTAACGGGCAGACCCCGCGCAACAGGGCAATGTTCGGCCCGGCCGGCCGTCTTTATGTCTACCGGTCCTATGGTATTCACTGGTGCGCCAACTTTGTCTGCGCCCCGGGTTCCGCCGTACTTCTGCGCGCCATCGAACCCCTGACCGGCATAGACTTGATGAAACTGCGACGGGGAACTGACAAGCCAAAACTTCTCTGCTCAGGCCCGGGCAGGCTCTGTCAGGCGCTGGCGATTACGGGGGAAATGGACGGCGCGCCACTGAACGCAGCGCCGTTTTTGCTGCGGTTGCCGAAAGAAGCCGCAGCCGTCACCAGCGGCAGACGAATCGGCATCAGCCGCGCGACGGAATATCCGTGGCGCTTCGGCCTAAAGGGCTCGGCTTTCGTCAGCAAGAAATTCGAGAACGGAGAGACCTGACAGGCGCAGCACCTTCGGCGGCCCGTCATTTTCGTCGGGATTGGGTGTCGGCACCTCGTCCGGCAACCGGTCGGGTTCCGGTTCTTCCACCGGCGGGATATCCGGCTGCGGCGGCACGGGCATCGGCGGTTCGGGATAGGGTTCGACGGGAACGGCTGGCATCGCGGCCTCCTGATAAACACGCTTGGCCACGATGGGCACAAGCTGCGTTTTTATCTCGTGCGACAGCGCCTTTGCGCTGTCGTCAATCAGGCGGCGCAACACCCAATTCGCCCACCGGTCAAATGCCGGTCAGGTCCTTTCGGTCCGGTTGCGCCGCCCTGCGGGTCGTCCAGGAAAACGCGGGCACGGCCTGTCCGTTCCGTTTTTTTAGGAATGTTTTTGAAATGGCTCAGGCGAAACCGAGGGCGCTGCGGGAAATATCTCGATTTTCGCAATAGTCGCGGGAGTGAGCCTCGTGACCATGCTCGCGGGCGGTCGAACGGTTTAGTTCCGGGCTCGGAACGTTGAGCAGCGCATCGGCATAGGTGCCGGTCGCCTCGACATCATCGATCACAGTCTGCTGTTGCGGTTTTAAAAATTCAAACATCCGTCCACCTCCTTAGACACGTCCCCTCAACGCGCCGGCCCGGGTCCTGTTCCATAACGCCCGTGACTGTTCCGATTATACATGAGACGGCGCGGACGTATAGATGACGAAAGGCGAACGTTATCAACTGACGTTCACAAAATGGAGTGGAATCAGTGAGCTATGGCGACAAGTTCAGGCGGGGCCGACGGATTCCCGCAAGATGAGTTCGACCGGCCACAATTCCTGAACCTCGCGGACGGGACGGCCGCCGATGATCTGCAAAAGCAGGTCCGTCACCCGCATGCCCGCCATGCGCATGGGCGAGCGGGTGGTGGAAAGCGGCGGCATCATGCTTTCCGGCGTAAGATAAGGAAACACGTCGTCATGGGCGATGACGGAGACATCCTTGCCGATCGTCAGCCCCATCTGCGTCGCGGCGCGATAGACACCCTGCGCCGTCATCATCGCACCCGCCACAAAGGCCGTCGGGCGCGGCGTCTGTTCCAGCAGCGAGCGGGCGAAACGAAAGGCCGTCTCCTCGCTGAAGTGCTCATTCATCATGAAACGCGGATCCGGCGTAATGCCGTGCGTGGCCAGCGCCTCGCGAAAACCCTGCTCGCGGTCCTGCACAAAGGTGCGGCCGACCGGACCATTGATAAGGGCGATGCGCCTGTGTCCGCGCTCCAGAAAATGGATCGTCGGACGATAGGTCACATCGTGATTGTCGATATCGAGCCAGGCATGTTCGAACGGCGTCTTTGAGCGACCATGCACGATGAAGGGCACGCCCAACCGGTTGAGCAGCGCGATGCGTTCATCTTCCGGACGCGGCGAATGCACGATGATGCCATCCACCCGGCCGCTCGCCGCCAGCCGGCTGAAAATCGCCAGTTCCTCATCGAGATTATTATCGACGGTAACGCTGACGAGAATATCGGTCTCCTCCCGTTCCAGACGCGTCGCCATGCCGCCCATGAATTCGGAGAAGAAGTGCCCGCCGCCCGAACGGCCCATGACGACACCGATGGCGCCCGCCCTGCCCGTCGCCAGCCTGACAGCATTGGCATTCGGCCGGTAGCCATATTTCAGCGCAGCCTCCATCACCCGCTGGCGCGTTTCCTCGCGCACCTCGGGGTAGCCGCCCAGCGCCCGGCTGACGGTGGTGGGCGAGAGCCCGACTTTCTCTGCGAATTCCTTGAGCTTCATAATTTTTTGCCAATTTGCCCCTGCATGCGTCGCCGCCGCGGATTTTTCAAGCCGACAAAAATTGAAAACGATTTCAATTTTCCTCCACCTGAAACCTTACAGTTGATCATTCCCAAAGGCAAACGCCGAAAAATTGCAGGCGAAAACGGCCGATTTCCGGGGGATTAGAAAGAGTATTGACAGATTGCTCGGCTTTTGAGAGCCTCGCGTCGGTCAAAAGCGCTTTCAATTTTGAGGACAATCGGAAGCGTCAACGGAGGAGTTTGACAATGAATATTTCCATGAAGACTTTGTTCCTGTGCGGAGCGGCGTTTTCCGCCGCTGTTTCGGCTGAGGCGGCCGAGCTTTCCATCGCCGCCAATTCGACAGGCAAGAACGTCGCGTTCTTCCGCGAACGGATCGCCGCCTTCGAGAAAGAGACCGGTCACAAGGTCAATCTCGTCACCATGCCGTCATCGTCCAGCGAACAGTTCAGCCAGTACCGGCTGTGGCTTGCCGCCGGCAACAAGGATGTCGACGTCTACCAGACGGACGTGATCTGGGCGCCGCAGCTGGCCGACCAGTTCGTGGATCTGACCGCAGCGACGAAGGATGTCATCGGCGATCATTTCCCTTCCATCGTCGCCTCGCAGACGGTTGACGGCAAGCTCGTCGCCATGCCGATGTTCACCGACGCGCCGGCGCTTTTCTATCGCAAGGACCTTCTGGAAAAATACGGCAAGCAGCCGCCGAAGACCTGGAAGGAACTGAGCGAGACCGCCAAGGAAATCCAGGACAAGGAGCGCGAGGCAGGCCAGAAGGACCTCTGGGGCTTCGTTTTCCAGGGCAGCGCCTATGAAGGCCTGACCTGCAACGCGCTGGAATGGATCGCTTCCGCCGGCGGCGGCCATATTGTCGAGACCAACGGCGATATCTCCATCAACAATGAGAAGGCCGCAGCCGCCATCGAAACCGCCAAGGGCTGGGTCGGCACCATCGCGCCGCAGGGCGTGCTCGCTTATAAGGAAGAGGAAGCGCGCGGCGTCTGGCAGACCGGCAATTCCGTCTTCATGCGCAACTGGCCCTACGCCTATGCACTGGGTAATGGCGACGACAGCGCCATCAAGGGCAAGTTCGGCGTCACCCCGCTGCCGGCGGGCGCGGAAGGCGAAGCCCCTGCTTCGACACTTGGCGGCTGGAATCTCGCCGTTTCGAAATATTCCGACGATCAGGAAGCGGCCATTCAGCTCGTGAAATTCCTGGCATCAAAAGACACCCAGAAGATGCGCGCGATCCAGCTTTCCAACATGCCGACCATCGCATCCCTTTACGACGACAAGGATGTCGCTGCTGCGCAGCCCTTCATGCCGACATGGAAGCCGATCTTCCAGACCGCCGTTCCGCGTCCTTCCGCCTCGGCCAAGGTGAAATATAACGAGGTTTCCGCCAAGTTCTGGGGCGCCGTGCACAACACGCTCTCCGGCAACGGCACGGCAGCGGAAAATCTCGAACTTCTCGAGGTTGAACTGACCGATCTCAAAGGCAACGGCTGGTAATCCGCCCCGCGCGGGAGGCGGTCTTGACTGATCGTCTCCCGCGCCCCAACCGCGAGATATCCCCATGAACGACATCGCCCTTCAAAGACCGGTCGCGGCATCCGACGCCGGCACCGGCTCTGACCTGCAGTCGGAAAGACTGAAATCCGCCTGGCTGTTTCTTGCCCCTACATTTATGGTGCTGTCGCTGGTGGCGGGCTGGCCGCTGGTGCGCACCGTGTGGTTCAGCCTCACCGACGCCTCGCTTACCAATCTCGACGGGGCGCAGTTCGTCGGCCTCAAGAACTACCTCGCCTGGATCACGCTCAGCAGCGGCCGCACCATCTATCGCGGCCTGCTTGCCGATCCCGCATGGTGGGGCGCGGTTCTCAACACGCTCAAATTCACCATCCTTTCCGTCAGCTTCGAAACCGTGCTCGGCCTCATCGTCGCACTGGTACTGAATGCCGAATTCAAGGGACGCGGCCTCGTGCGCGCCGCGATCCTCGTGCCCTGGGCCATTCCCACCATCGTTTCGGCGCAGATGTGGGCGTGGATGCTGAACGACCAGTTCGGCATATTGAACGACCTGTTCCTCAATCTCGGGCTGATCTCCAACAAGATCGCCTGGACGGCCAATCCCGAAACCGCGATGATCGCCGTGCTGATCGTCGATATCTGGAAGACCACGCCCTTCATGGCGCTGCTCATCCTCGCCGGTCTACAGATGGTGCCGAAGGACATGTATGAGGCGGCAAAGGTGGATGGCATTCATCCCATCAAGGTGTTCTTCCGCGTCACTTTGCCGATGATCCGCCCGGCCCTCATGGTCGCCGTCATCTTCCGCATGCTGGATGCGATGCGCGTCTTCGATCTCATCTATATCCTGACGCCCAACAACGCCCAGACTCGCACCATGTCGGTGCTGGCGCGTGAGAACCTGTTCGATTTCGACAAGTTCTCCTATGGCGCCGCCGCCTCAACCATGCTGTTCCTCATCATCGCCTCGATCACGGTCATCTATATGTGGCTCGGGCGCGTCAACACCGATGGAGCCGCGCGATGACCCTGCCAAGCATCCTGAAAACCACCGCTTTTTATGCGCTGGTCGCCATCATAATGGTGATTTCGGTATTCCCGTTTTATTACGCGATCCTGACGAGCCTGAAATCCGGCTCGGCGCTGTTCCAGGTCAATTATTGGCCGCGTGACTTCTCGCTGACCAATTACAGCTTCGTCATCGGCAACGGCACGTTTCTGCGCAATCTCGGCAATTCGCTGTTCGTTGCATCTTCGGTTGTCGTGCTATCGCTGTTTCTTGCGGTAACGGCCTCCTATGCTCTCGCCCGCGTCCGCTTCCGTGGCCGCGCGCTGCTTCTGCTTACCATCCTGTCGGTTTCGATGTTCCCGCAGATCGCCGTTCTCGCCGGCCTGTTCGAACTGATCCGCTGGGCTGGAATCTTCAACACGCCCTTGGCGCTGATCTTTTCCTACATGATCTTCACCCTGCCCTTCACGGTCTGGGTGCTGACAACCTTCATGCGCGACCTGCCGATCGAGATCGAGGAAGCGGCGATTGTCGATGGTGCAACGCCGTGGGTTATCATCACCCAGGTATTCATGCCGCTGATGTGGCCGGCGCTTGTTACCACAGGGCTTCTCGCCTTCATCGCGGCGTGGAATGAGTTCCTCTTCGCGCTCACCTTCACCTCATCGAACGAGCAGCGCACGGTGCCTGTCGCCATCGCGCTTTTGTCGGGCGGCTCGCAGTTCGAAATTCCATGGGGAACGATCATGGCAGCGTCCGTCATCGTCACAGCACCCCTCGTCGTCCTCGTTCTGATCTTCCAGCGACGCATCATCTCCGGCCTCACCGCCGGCGGCGTCAAAGGCTAGGAGAAACCAAATGACCACCATTCAACTGCGCGATCTTCGCAAATCCTTCGGCGCCTTCGATGTCATCAAGGGCATCGACATGGATATCCGCTCCGGCGAATTCATGGTCTTCGTCGGCCCTTCCGGCTGCGGCAAGTCCACGCTGCTGCGCCTCATCTGCGGGCTGGAGGAAATTACCAGTGGCACGCTCTCCTTCGATGGCGAGACGGTGAACCGCCTGCCGCCCGCCAAGCGTGGCGTCGCCATGGTCTTCCAGTCCTATGCGCTTTATCCGCACATGACCGTGTTCGAGAACATGGCCTTCGGCATGAAACTGTCAGGCGCGGACAAGGAACAGCGCAGGAAACGCGTGGAAGCGGCGGCCGAGATGCTGCAGCTCACACCCTATCTGGAACGTCTGCCGAAGCAGCTTTCCGGCGGCCAGCGCCAGCGTGTCGCCATCGGCCGCGCCATCGTGCGCGATCCGAAGGTCTTCCTGTTCGACGAGCCGCTCTCCAACCTCGATGCGGCATTGCGCGTTGCCACGCGTCTGGAAATCGCCAAGCTGCATCGCTCGATGCATGACACGACGATGATCTACGTCACCCACGACCAGGTGGAGGCGATGACACTCGCCGACCGTATCTGCGTTTTGCGGGACGGCAGGGTCGAGCAGATCGGCACGCCGCTGGAGCTTTACGAAAGCCCGGTCAACACCTTCGTCGCCGGCTTCATCGGCTCACCGAAGATGAACTTCCTCACCGGCAAATATGCGGAGGCCGAAGGGGCGAAAACCATCGGCATCCGCCCCGAACACATCACCATCGCCACCGATGGCAGCGGCTGGAGCGGCGAGATCGTGCATTCGGAAATGCTGGGATCGGACAGCTATATCTATGTCGAGATCGGCGCGGGTGAACCCGTCGTCGTTCGTGAAGAGGGCGTGACCGGCCGCACGGCCGGTGAACGCATCGCCATTGCGCCGGATGCGGCGCAGATACATCGTTTCGACGCAGACGGCCGGGCGCTTGCCCGCAACCCTGCCCGGGGTGCCGCCTGAACATTCAACTTTCGCCGGGCTCACCCAAGGTCCCGGCTTTCACCGAGGAGCATGACAATGACCATCAACACCGTTGTATGGGGCGAAAATATCCACGAACACATCAATGAGACGGTGCGTTCTATCTATCCGAACGGCATGCACAATACCATTGCCGACGCGCTGAACCAGAATCCTGAGATCAACGCCACGACCGCCACGCTGCAGGAGCCGGAACACGGGCTTTCGCAGGAGCGCCTCGACAAGACCGACGTGCTGGTCTGGTGGGGCCACAAGGACCATGGCGCGGTGCAGGACGAGATCGTCGAGCGTGTCGCCAAGCGCGTTTGGGAAGGCATGGGCCTCATCGTCCTGCATTCCGGCCACTTTTCCAAGCCGTTCAAGCGCCTGATGGGCACGCCTTGCGCGCTTAAATGGCGTGAGGCGGGCGAGCGTGAACGCCTGTGGACCATCAATCCGCGCCACCCGATTGCAGCCGGCCTGCCCGAGCATTTCGAGCTGGAAAACGAGGAAATGTATGGCGAGCAGTTTTCCGTGCCGGAGCCGCTGGAAACCGTCTTCATCTCCTGGTTCCAGGGCGGCGAAGTCTTCCGGTCCGGTCTTACCTGGCGCCGTGGTGCAGGCAATATCTTCTATTTCCGCCCCGGCCACGAGACCTATCCCACCTATCACGACGCCAATGTGCAGAAGGTCATCAGCAACTCGGTGAAATGGGCCTATAATCCGGTTGGCGCACTGAAAAGCATTCACGACGCCCCCAATGTTCCCGTCGACAAGGCGCTGGAGCCCATCGAAGAACGCGGCCCCAAGCTGCACAAGGCAGGCGAAGCAGGTTACAGGTAAAAAGCCATGAGACTTCTCATTCTCGGAACCGGCGGCATGGCCAACAACCATGCCACCTATTTCTCGCAAATCCCCGGCGTCGAACTGGTCGCGGCAGTGGATGTGGACGATGTGGTGGTGCGGGGCTTTGCGCTGCGCCACAACATTCCACTCTCCTTCACCTCACTGGATGACGCCATTGCCTGGGGTGAATTCGATGCGGCGGCGAATGTCACGCCGGACGCGATCCACCACCCCACCAGCCTTAAACTGCTGGCGGCCGGCAAACATGTCTTCTGCGAAAAGCCGCTGGCGGAAAACTACGCCAAGGCGGCCGAAATGGCCGATGCCGCCGAAAGGGCCGGCCTCATTGCCATGGTCAACCTCACCTATCGCAACGTTGCCCCCTTGCAGGCGGCGCGTGAGATGGTGCTGGCAGGCAAGATCGGCAAGGTGCGGCATCTGGAAGCCTCCTATCTCCAGAGCTGGCTCGTTTCCAAGGCCTGGGGCGACTGGATGACGGAGAGCAAGTGGCTGTGGCGGCTTTCCACCAAGCATGGCTCGAACGGCGTGCTGGGCGATGTCGGCATCCACATTCTCGACTTCGCATCTTACGGTGCGGGCAGCGATGTGGAACGCATCTTCACGCGGCTGAAGACCTTCGACAAATATGAAGGCAACAAAATTGGCGTCTACGACCTCGACGCCAATGACAGCTTCACCATGACCGCCGAGCTTGAAAACGGTGCCATGGGCGTCATCCATGCCAGCCGCTGGGCGACGGGTCACTTGAACGAACTTCGTCTGCGTATCCATGGCGACAAGGGAGCATTGGAAGTGATCCACACCCCGGATTATTCCAGCCTGCGCGCCTGCATCGGCGAGGATGTGGAAAAGGCGATCTGGAAGACCATCGATGTCGACCCGGTGCCGACGAATTACGAAAAATTCGCCAGGGCCGTCATGGAAGGCGGCCCCGCCGATCCGGATTTCCGTCATGCCGCCAATCTGCAGAAGGTGCTCGATCTGTCGATCATTGCGGATCGGGAACGGCGCGAGCTGGCCGTTTCGGCTTGATTTGCGAAAGTGCGGCGGCACAAACCGCCGCATGGATTGCTGCAAAGGGCGCTCCTCGCTCTCCGTCAGCGAGGACTTGATCCGGGGTCCAGCCACGGCGCAGACGCGCCTTGGCTGGATGCCGGATCAGGTCCGTCATGACGGAGGGAACTTATAACTCCCTCAAACCCCGCGCTTATTCCCCCACAACAGCACATGCAGCTGCGGCAGCACCCGGGCGGAAAACCAGCGGTCTTCGCTCACCTTGTCCACCAGCCACAACATCCGGTCCATCACCCCGTCGATATCCACCCGCGCATCGTCGTCATCCGGCGGCGGCGGAGTATGGTTGCCGGGCTGGAGATAGACAGGCAAATGCGGGAAACGCGCGGATGCCGCCTTGGCATAGGCATAATCCGCATCGTCGAACACCACGATCTTTAGCGCCACCTGCGGTTCGTCGCCGGCGGCGGCAAGACAGTCTTCGAAGGCCTGCCAGTCCGTTTCCATGCCGCTCGATGGCGGCTTGGGGCTCAGCACCAGATGGTCGAGATCGGCAAACCAGTCTTTCGCGATGCTGCCCTGCGTTTCCAGCGCGAAACGATACCCTTCGCCCTGCCCCTTCGCAATCAAGGCTCCGAGCGGTTGAATGGCCGGGTTGCCGCCTGAAAGCGAGACCGTCAGCGGCACGCCGCCCGAGAGCCGCCGTACCTCCTGCCAGATCGCCTCGACCGGCATTGGCTTCCATGTATCGCGGTACTCGCTGTCAACGGCATGCAGCGTATCGCACCAGGAACAACGATAGTCGCAGCCACCGGTGCGCACGAAAACGGTCGGCAGACCGATCAGCAGGCCTTCACCCTGAATGGTCGGGCCGAAGATTTCGCTGATGCGGATCGTGGTCTCCTTGGCTGCAATCTTGTGTGCAACCGCCGTCATGGCCGGTATTCCGCCCAGGTCTTGGCGGTTTCGCTGACCCGCACGGCGCTGGTTTCCGGCAGGCGATCCTTGCACCAGTCGTAAAAATGCTTCGCCAGACATTCCGCCGTCACCCGGTCATGGCCAAGAACGTCGTTCAGGTGGCGATGGTCGAAATGATCGTCGATATAGCGTTTCAGCGGTGCAAGCTCGTGATAGTCGCGCACAAAACCGTGCTCGTTCAGCGCTTCGCCTGCCAGCTCGATCTCGACGATGTAATTATGCCCGTGGAGGCGATTGCATTGGTGATCCGACGGCAGGCTTTTTAACTGGTGCGAGGCGGAGAAGTGAAATTCCTTGGTGATGCGGAACATCAGCGCACCTCCTGCGCCGCATAGGCATGGGTGGCCGCCACCCAGAAATCCGGGTCCTCATAGTCGGTCGGATCGGTGACACCGGCCAGATGAAAGGCCTCGCGCCGTTCCACGCAGGTGCCGCAGCGGCCGCAGTGGCGCAAGCCGCCCTTGTAACAGGACCATGTTTCGCCAAAGGGCGTGCCGTATTTCGCACCATCGGTCACAATCGCCGCCTTGGAAACGGTGACATAGGGGGCGAAGAGCTTGACGTCGGCATAACCTTCCAGCGCATGCGCCTGCATGGCATTGAAACTGTCGATGAAACCCGGCCGGCAATCGGGGTAGATGAAGTGATCGCCGCCATGCACGGCAATCGCCACGGCATCCGCCTGCTGCGCGGCGGCCAGCCCAAAAGCGATGGTGAGCATGATGGCGTTGCGGTTCGGCACCACGGTGGAGCGCATGGTCTCTTCCGCATAATGCCCGTCCGGCACCTCCACGTCGTCGGTCAGCGCCGAACCGGTGAGATGGGCGCCGATGGTTCTGATATCGATGATATGATGCGGCACGCCGAGACGCCTTGCGCAATCGGCCGCGTATTCCAGCTCCTTCCTGTGGCGCTGGCCATAATCGAAGGAGACGAGAGCAAGAAGTTCGTGTTCCGCCGCGATTTTATGCGCAAGCGAAACGGAGTCCAGTCCGCCGGAGCAGATGACGATGGTTTTCATAATTTGGGATCCCTTGTTTTGACCGGGTGGGCTGCGACCGGATTACGGGGAGCGGCTTTAAACCAAACCGACGGGCTTGTGAAGGGCTTTGCGGAAATCGCGCAAAGCCACGCCATCACGAAAACGCCCCTCGGCAGCAACAAGATGAAACAATCGGGACATATGCGGGAAACCGGCACGATCTAGAACGATGCGAAATCTGCTGTTCTTGAAGGGTCTTGCCAATGGTGGCGGCTGATACATTTCTGTTTTCGCTGAGCAACCTCAGCTCTCTCGGCACCGGCCTGCTGATGGCGATGGCGGGCATGCTTTATGTCACGCTCACCATTCGCGGGCTGATCACCGCCATACGTCATGGATAAGGCTCTCGACACAAAACGCCACCGGTTCAAGCGCAATCTCACCACAGCGCTCGTTGTCGCCTCGGCGGCGCTCGTCGCGGCTGTTGGCATAGCCCCTTTCGTGTTCCTGATCTGGATGGTCAGGACCGTTGCGCGCTGGCTGGGTCTTTTTGTCGGCCTATGAAAATCTGATGAACACGCGACGCTCGCCATTAAATGGCTGAGCGGAAAAGGCCCGGCGAACTGGCAGTGCGCCGGGCCTTTTTTGCGTTGGCTTTGCGCTCAGCGCAGCAGCGCCTGCGCCTCCTCGATGCCGAGTGCCGCCGGCTGGGTGCAGGTCGTCGTCATTTCGATGAAACGGCCCTCCTCCCCGGATTTGAGGATCGAGGTCATCACATCGATACCGTGCAGGGAGCGATCCAGCGAGCAGCGGGCATCACGCCCCTCCAAAATCGCAATCGCCATATCGGCAAGGCCCGCCGTGCGGTAATTGGCGCGCGGACCGTTCGGGCTTTCCTGATTGGCAATGCCGAAGGGATGCGCCCAGTCTTCCAGCGGCTGGATATTCTTGTCGCGACCGCTCGCTTCCACCGCGCCGCCGAAGAAGTTCGGGTCCGGTACGTAGATCGAGCCTTCCGTGCCGTAAAGCTCCATATTGGCGTGGCGATGCGACCAGACATCCCAGCTTGCCGAAAGCGTGATCGTCGCGCCGTTCACGAATTCCAGCAGGGCATGGATATTGGTCGGTGTTTCGACCGGGATGATTTCGCCGTTCAGCGGCTGGCTGGTCACCGTACGGGTGGGGTTCGCCATGCTGGTCAGCGCACCGACGCGCTTCACCGGACCGATGAGGTTGATGAGATTGGCGACGTAATAGGGACCGAGATCGAGGATCGGCCCGCCGCCCTTCAGGAAGAAGAAGCCCGGATTGGGGTGCCACATCTCCATGCCGGGGCTCATCACATGGCAGGTGCCTGATGTGATGCGCCCGACCTTACCGTCATCGATATATTGCCGGGCAAGCTGATGCGCGCCGCCGAGGAAGGTATCCGGCGCGCAGCCGACGGAGAGGTTCTTCTCCCGGGCGATGCGCCGCAGCTCCTCGCCTTCCTCGAGCGAAAGCACCAGCGGCTTTTCCGAATAGACGTGCTTGCCCGCCTCCAGGGCGGCTTTCGACACCGGAAAATGCGCGGCGGGAATGGTGAGATTCACCACCACATCGATATCCTTGTTGGCGAGCAGTTCATCGATGGACTGCGCGACAACACCGAATTCTTCCGCCCTCAGCTCCGCCGCATTGCGGTTGAGATCGGCGCAGGCAAGCACCTTGATGCCCTTGAAGAGCGGTGCCAGCGAAAAGTAAGCAGACGAGATATTGCCGCATCCGATGATGCCGACGCCAAGATCCCTGGCCATGATGGAAACTCCGAAAATTGAAACTTAGTAGGTTTTGAAAGATGCGATCGAGCGGGTGATCAGCCGGTCGATATCCTTGGGATTGTCGTGCTCGACCACGAAATGTTTCGTGGCGGATTTCGCCTTCAGCGCCGCGACGAGGCCCTTCCAGTCCACGGTCCCATGGCCGACATCGGCCCAGCCATCCTCGTCCGCATTCTCGCCTGCTGGTGCGATATCCTTCACATGTACCGCAGTAATGCGCTTGCCGTAGCTTTCGATCCAGGCGAGCGGATCGGCATTGCCGCGAATGATCCAGGCGATATCCGCCTCCCATTTCAAATCCGGGCCACCGGCAAAAATCTGCTCCTGTGGGGTGGAACCGTCACCAAGCGTCTTGAACTCGAAATCGTGGTTATGCCAGCCGAAGACCAGCCCGGCATCGACGAAAGGCTTGCCCGCTTCCTGCAGGCGCTTGCCGAAAGCGAACCAGCCTGCGGCATCTGTCGGGCGCTGGTCAGGCATCAGATAAGGGCAATAGATCGCCTCAACACCCAGAACTTTCGCAATGTTCAACGCCTTTTTCGGGTCGCCCTCAAGAAGATCGAGGCCGAAATGGCCGGTCGGCATGGCAAGGCCATTGGCGTCGAGTTCGGCGCGCAGGCCTTTCAAACCGGCATCATCCAGCGAAGCGTACATCGCGCCATAACCTTCGACATGTTTATAACCCGCCGCCGAAAGCTTCTTCAGAATGTTGGAAAAAGGCTGGAAATTACGGGCGCTGTAAAGCTGGAAACCGAGTTCTGTCATTGTCTCCTCCATAGAGATCTGGGTCTTGGGATTGTGTGGGGGTAAATGGAAGCTGTTCTAGAGCCGGTCCTCGCTTTGTGCGTCGAACAGCGAGGCCATCGTCATGTCGAGGCCGAGGCGCACCTTGGTGCCGGGTGAAAACCGCCTGTGGCCGCCGACACGCACGGACATGGTATGCCCGGCATGTTTCAGCCAGATCAGATTGTCGGCGCCCATCGGTTCCTCGATATCGACAACCGCCTCATGCACTTCACCGCCGACAATATCGGCATCGACGCGCACATGTTCGGGGCGGACACCCAGAACCACGGCACGGCCGGCGGCGAGCGGCGTTTCCGCATGATAGCCATCCAGCGCGAAAGTCACGCCATTGGTGGTGAAGACCACCTTGCCGTCCTTTTCGATCAACTCGCCGCGCAGGAAATTCATCGACGGCGAGCCGATGAAACCGGCGACGAAGAGGTTTCGCGGCTTGTTGTAGATGGTGACGGGATCGGCAAGCTGCTGGATGACGCCGCTTTTCATGATGGCGATGCGGTCCGCCAGCGTCAGCGCCTCGATCTGATCATGCGTCACATAGATCATGGTGTTCTTCAGCGACTGGTGCAGCCGCTTGATTTCGACGCGCAGTTCCGAGCGCAGCTTGGCGTCGAGGTTGGAGAGCGGCTCGTCGAACAGGAAAACATCCACATCCCGCACCAGCGCCCGGCCGATGGCCACACGCTGACGCTGGCCGCCGGAAAGCTCGGCGGGCTTGCGCTTCAACAGCGGCTCGATCTGCAATATGCCGGCCGCCCTTTTGACGCGGCGGTCGATTTCCTCTTTCGGCACCTTGGCGACCTGAAGGCCGAAGGACAGGTTTTTCTCCACCGTCATCTGCGGATAAAGCGCATAGGACTGGAACACCATGCCAATGCCGCGATCCTTCGGCTCTTCCCAGGTTACGTTGCGGTCCTTGATGAATATCTGTCCGTCGGTCGGCTCCAGAAGACCCGCGATGCAGTTCAGAAGAGTCGACTTTCCGCAGCCGGAAGAACCGAGCAGCACGAGGAATTCGCCGTCGTAAATATCGAGATTGAGGTCTTTCAGCACGGTAACGGCGCCGAAGGACAGGGAAAGATCGCGGATGGAAACGCTTTTGTTCATATAGCTCAACCTTTTACTGCGCCTGCGGCAATGCCGCGGACGAAAAGTCTGCCGGAGACGAAATAGACGATCAGCGGCACGGCACCCGTCAGAAGGGTTGCGGCCATGTTGACGTTATATTCCTTCACGCCCTGCACGGAGTTGACGATATTATTGAGCTGCACCGTCATCGGGTAATATTCCGGCCGCGTGAACACCACGCCGAACAGGAAGTCGTTCCAGATGCCGGTCACCTGCAGGATCATCGCCACGACGAAGATCGGCAGCGACATGGGCAGCATGATGCGGAAATAGATCTGCCAGAAATTGGCGCCATCGATGCGCGCCGCCTTGAACAATTCCTCCGGCAGCGAGGCGAAGTAGTTACGGAACAGCAGCGTCAGGATCGGCATGCCGAAAATGGTGTGCACGATGACGAGGCCGGTCAGCGTGCCATAAACACCCATTTCGCGCAGCACGATGACGATCGGATAGATCATCACCTGATAGGGAATGAAGGCACCGATGATGAGGATGGAGAAGAACAGTTCCGATCCCTTGAACTTCCAGTTCGCCATGGCGTAGCCGCTGACGGAGGCGACGACGATCGAGATCACCACCGAAGGCACGAGGATGCGCACCGAATTCCAGAAGCCGCGTGAAAGCCCGTCGCAGTTCAAGCCCGTGCAGGCATTGGCCCAGGCCTTTACCCAGGGCTCGAAAGTGATTTCCACCGGCGGCGCGAAGATGTTGCCGAGCCGGATTTCCGGCATGCCCTTCAGCGAGGTGACGACCATCACGTAAAGCGGCAGCAGGTAATAGGCGGCGGCCACAAACAGCGTGCCGTAAAGAATGATGTTGCGGCGGGAAAAGGTTTTCCTCGGCTTCCTGCCGCGCGGGCCGGAAAGGTCTTTGGCAACCGCATCGCTGGCGGCAACAACCGTGTTCAATGTGCTGATATTAGCCACGCTTCTTGCCTCCGAATTCGAGGTAGGCCCATGGAATGATGATGATCGCGACGGTCAGAAGCATCATGGTCGAGGCGGCAAAGCCCTGCCCCAGATTCTGTGCCTGGAACATGTAGTCATAGACATATTTCGCCGGCACTTCAGATGCGATACCCGGCCCGCCGCTGGTCTGCGCCACGACGAGATCGTAGACCTTGACGATGCCGCTGGCGATGATGACCAGCGTGGTGATGAAGACCGGCCGCATCATGGGAATGATGATGAGAATATAGGTCTTCCACATCGGAATGCCGTCGACACGCGTCGCCTTCCAGATGTCCTCATCGATACCGCGAAGGCCCGCCAGCATCAGGCACATGACGAGCCCCGTGCCCTGCCAGAGTGCCGCGATCAGGATGCCGTAGATAACGATCTGGGAATTATAGAGCGGATCGAAGGTGAAACTTTCCCAGCCCATCGAGCGAACCACGGACTGGATGCCGAATTCCGGATTCAGCAGCCATTGCCAGACGAGGCCGGTGACGATGAAGGACAGGGCGAAAGGATAGAGGAAAATGGTGCGGAAGGTGTTTTCGAAACGAATTTTCTGATCCATCAGCGCCGCCAGAACGAAACCGATGACGAGGCTGAAAATAAGCGACAACACGCCGTAGATCGCCAGATTCTGGATGGATACGATCCAGCGTGGTGCTGCCCACAAACGCTCATATTGATCGAAACCGATGAAACTCGCGCGCGGCAGAAGCTTTGAATTGGTGAAGGAATAAACCACCGTCCAGATCGTTCCGCCGAGGAAGATCACCATGGCGGTCAGTATCATGGGAATGGAGGCAATCTTGGAATTGAGATTGCGGAAAAGCTGGTTGGGGCGCCCCGAGCGCGCTTGACCTGCCATGTTACCTCCTCCTGTAACGTTACAGTCAACAGTCAGGCAAAAAGCCTCACCGCATGAAACCCCTGCCCGTGCTGATGATTGTTGCACAGGCAGGACGCTGGGAAGGAAAGCGGCGAACCGCTTTCCCACCCGGAGAGATCACACTCAGTCCGCTGAACCGATAATGTCCGCGAAGCGCTTCTGCCCGTCTTCCGCTGACATCGAGCCCGCGAAGAATTCCGCCATCAGGTCTTCCTTCTGTTTCTGCGTATCGGCGGAAATCAGCTGGTCGGTGCTGGTGAGGGCATTGCCCTTGGCCAGAATTGCCAGACCCTTTTTCATGCAGTCATTGGCTGCATTCAGATCGACGTCGCCGCGGATCGGCAGCGAGCCTTTCTTCAGGTTAAAGGCCACCTGCGTTTTTGGATCGACGATGGTTGCGGCGAGAACGTCCTGCGCCTTGGTTTTCGCCTCGTCCTTCAAAACAGGGAAATAAAAGGCGTCGCCACCCGTGGTGAGATATTCACTGAGGCCAAGACCGGGAAGGCAGGAATAATCCGTGCCGGCCTTCTGGTTGGCCAGCTGGAATTCACCCTGCGCCCAGTCACCCATGATCTGGCCGCCGGCCTTGCCGGTGATGACCATGTTGGTGGCCTGGTTCCAGTCCTGAACATTGGTGCCCTTGGCCATGTCGCGCGCCTCGACAGCAGCCGCGAAAATCTTCGCCATCTCGGGCCCGGCTGCCGCCTCGGCATCCTTGTCGCCATAGACCTTCTGATAAAGGTCCTTGCCACCGATCGAAAGCGTCAGCGTGTCGAACAGGCCGTTGGCCTGCCATGCCTGCCCACCGAGCGCGAGCGGCTGGATGCCGGCCTTTTTCAGCGCCGGCGCGGCGGCAACGAATTCCGTCCAGCTCTTCGGAACTTCGACGCCCGCCTTCTTGAAGGCTTCATTGGAAAGCCATAGCCATTGCCAGGAATGGATGTTTACCGGCGCGCAGTAAATCTTACCGTCGATAGTGCAGCTGTCGAGCAGGCTTGCCGGCTTGATGACGTCCTTCCAGTTGCCCTTTGCGGCAACATCGGACAGGTCGCGCATCAGGCCCGCCTGCACCAGCTCTTCCGCCTGACGGCCGTGGTTGAACTGGGTCGCGCCCATCGGGTCGCCGCCGGTGATACGGCTGATCATGATCGGACGGGCCGTGCCGCCCGAACCGGCAATCGCGCCATCCACCCATTTGTTGCCGGTTGCGTCGAAAGCCTTGGCCAATTCGGCGACCGCTGCGGCTTCGCCGCCCGATGTCCACCAATGGGTCACCTCAAGATCGGTGGCCCCGGCGATACCCGCCGGAATCATGACGCTGGCCAGAAAAGCCGCAGAAATAACACGCATTCGCATGAGTCTCCTCCCTCACTGAAACGTTGCAGTTGGAACGTATGCGAAGATTTTTGATTAGGCAACCGCCTAAAATACGAATCTCACAGCGCCCCTCAGGAGGTATTTCGAAAGATTGGAAAATGCGTCGGATAGGTATGCGGCACAGGGGATTGCGCTGCGTAATGCACACGCAATGCCAGTCGCTTACAAAACTTCGAGGTGAGTAAAACAGGCGAAGAGACCATGAAGCGCTGGCATATTCTTTTGGTCATCGGACTAGCCGGCGTCGCATCGCTTTTATTGGCGACATTTGAGCAGCTTGTACCGGGACAGCAAGTTTCATTCGGAATGCGCCTGCTGATCCTCATCCAGCCAACAATACTGACCGTTGCGGCGGTTGCAATCGGTCAGGCTCTGGCCGCAAAACTCGGGCTTGGCGCGCCCTTGGTCGATAGCTGGCTGACGGGCGGCAACCCGCGCGCGGTGCTGCGAACACAGGTGCCGCCCGCACTGGCGGTGGGCATTGCCGTCGGCCTGCTGATGATCGCCTATTCATCGGCGATCCTGCCATCGGTCGCGGATGCGACCACCATGGCAAAAATGACCGCTTTTAATGTCCCGCTGGCGACCCGGATTCTCTATGGCGGAATAACGGAGGAGCTATTGACCCGATGGGGCCTGATGTCGTTTCTCGCCTGGGCTCTCTGGCGCATGACAGGAAGAGGACAGATTAGACCGGTGATTTTGTGGGCCGCCATCCTTCTGGCGGCGGCGCTCTTCGCCGCCGGTCATCTGCCGTTTCTGTTTGCGATTGTCGCTCGGCCGCAGGCGGCGCTGATCCTTGCGGTCCTGCTCACCAATTTCATTCCCGGCCTGCTGTTCGGATGGCTGTTCTGGCGTCGGGGGCTGGAGGCGGCGATGCTTTCCCATGCCCTTGCCCATTGCGTGAACGCGCTGATCTCCTGAGCCGAAAAGGTGAGCCGGACAATATCCGTCTCACCTTCCCTAACCCTTCGGCGCTGGCAGCAATTCTATTGCCTTTTATAATCGTCCTCGATGCGGATGACATCGTCCTCGCCGATATAGGCTCCGGTCTGGATTTCGACCAGTTCGAGCGGGATCTGCCCCTCATTGGCAAGCCGGTGCGGCTGGCCGATCGGGATATAGACCGACTGGTTCTCCGTCAGCAACTTCGTCTCTTCGCCGATCGTCACCGTCGCCGTACCCTTGACGACGATCCAGTGTTCCGAGCGGTGATAATGTTTCTGGAACGAGATGCGGTGGCCGGGATCGACCGTGATATGACCCACCCGGTAACGCTCGTCCACATACATGTGTTCGATATAACCCCAGGGGCGATAGACGCGCTTGTGGGTCTGCGTCTGCGGCGCATGTTCGCCGTCCTTCAGCGTCTCCACCAGACCCTTCACATCCTGCACCCGGTTTTTCGGCACCACCAGAACCGCATCCTTGGTGGCCACCACCACCATGTCCTTCGCGCCAACCACCGTCGTCAGCAATTGCGTCGAATGGATGAGGCAGCCTTCGGAATCGATGAAGACGCCGTTGCCTTCCAGCGCATTGTCGTTGCCGCGCTTGCCGGCAATTTCCCAGATCGCATCCCAGCTGCCGATATCCGACCAGCGGAAATGACCATGCACCACCGCCATGCGTCTGGTCTTCTCGATCACCGCATAGTCGATGGAGTTTTTCGGGGAAGCCTCGAAGCTTGCCTGATGCAGGCGCACGAAACCGAGGTCGCTTTCATATTGCTCGACCGCCTGCGTCACCGCCGCCAGGATTTCCGGGGCGAAGGCCTTCAGTTCGGCGATCATCACATCGGAGCGGAACAGGAAGTTGCCGGAATTCCAGAGATAACCCTTTTCCAGATAGGAGATCGCCGTCTTCATATCCGGCTTTTCCACGAAGGCATCGACGGTGCTGAGGTCTTTTTCGCCATCGATCGCCTCACCCGGCTTGATATAACCGTAGGAGGTGCGCGGTTCGGTCGGCACCAGGCCGAAGACGACGATATTGCCCTGATCGGCGGCTTTTGCGCCGAGTTTCACGGCCTCTGAAAACTTGTCGGCATCGAGCACCACATGGTCGGCGGCAAGCGCCAGCACCAGGCATCCGGGCTCGCGGCGCTCGGCCAGCACGGCGGCGGCGGCCATGGCGGCGGCGCTGTCGCGGCGGGCGGGCTCCAGCACCACCGTTGCCGGCAGATCGATCTCTTCGGCCTGACGGCGGGCGAAGAACCGGAAATCCTCATTGGTGATCACCAGCGGCTCGGCATAAAGGCCCTTGTCGCCCACCCGCTGCAGTGTCTGCTGATAGGTCGAAAGATTGCCGACCAGCGGCTGGAACTGCTTGGGCAACTGATCGCGCGATACCGGCCAAAGCCGCGAACCAGCACCGCCAGCCAGAAGAACCGGCGTGATCTTTCGAGAGTGTTCCTTCACAACAAAACCTTTCCAACTCTAAAAATTTCCCGGCGCGCCGGACAATATACATATTTCGAAATACCGCCATCATCGGTTCACGGGCGGATAAGCGCAAGCTCATAAATTCGCCTTGTGAAAGCTTGGTGAACGGACGATGGTGCATTTAGAGGCATGTCGATTGCCTGCTGACCCACCCCGCTAACGCCAGGCGGCGGGCGAGGTTCCACGCGTGACAGGCACGGCAGGCGGCGAAGCGGATGGTGAGCGAGAATTAATCGATTGAATCGGCCGCAAATTTCATCACGCTTAAATTTGCTGCACTGAACAACATTCAAGGCTTGGCAGGCGCGCGAAAAATACAATAACAACGGCGGATATTTTTACACTGTTATCGACACGAAAGCACGCTCAGCCCATGTCCGACACAACGAAACCCGCCAGCACCCGAACATCGGTTACGGATCAGGAAGCCCTGGATTTCCACGCGGAAGGCCGGCCGGGGAAACTGGAAATCACCCCGACCAAACCGATGGCGACGCAGCGGGACCTGTCGCTCGCCTATTCGCCGGGCGTGGCCGTGCCGGTGAAAGCCATCGCCGAAAATCCGGCGACCGCTTACGATTATACAACGCGCGGCAACATGGTTGCGGTCATCTCCAACGGCACCGCCATCCTCGGCCTCGGCAATCTCGGCGCGCTCGCCTCCAAGCCGGTCATGGAAGGCAAGTCGGTCCTTTTCAAGCGCTTCGCCGATGTCGATTCCATCGATCTCGAGGTCGATACCGAAGACGCCGATGAGTTCATCAACTGCGTGCGTTACCTCGGCCCCTCTTTCGGCGGCATCAATCTGGAAGACATCAAGGCGCCGGAATGTTTCATCATCGAAAGCCGCCTGCGCGAGCTGATGGACATTCCCGTCTTCCATGACGATCAGCATGGCACCGCCATCATCGCCGCCGCTGGCCTCATCAACGCCATCGAACTGACGGGCCGCGACTTCAAGACAACGAAGCTCGTCTGCAACGGCGCGGGTGCGGCGGCAATCGCCTGTATGGACCTCATCAAGGCCATGGGGTTCAATCCTGAAAACATCACGCTCTGCGATACCAAGGGCGTGATCTATCAGGGCCGTACCGAAGGCATGAACCAGTGGAAATCCGCCCACGCGGTGAAAACCAACAACCGCACGCTGGCGGAAGCCATGAAGGGCGCTGATGTGGTATTCGGCCTCTCCCAGAAGGGCGCGTTCAGCGAAGAGATGATCCGTTCCATGGCGCCGAAGCCGATCATCTTCGCCATGGCCAATCCGGACCCGGAAATCACCCCCGAGGAAGTATCGCGCATCCGCGACGACGCCATCATGGCGACCGGGCGTTCGGATTACCCGAACCAGGTCAACAACGTCCTCGGCTTCCCCTATATCTTCCGCGGCGCGCTCGATGTCCGCGCCAGCCAGATCAATGACGCGATGAAGATCGCGGCGGCACAGGCGCTGGCCGATCTTGCCCGCGAGGATGTTCCTGATGATGTGGCCGCCGCCTATCAGGGCAACCGCCCGCGCTTCGGATCGCAATATATCATTCCGGTTCCCTTCGATCCGCGCCTGATCTCGGCCATTCCGGTGGCCGTGGCCAAAGCCGCCATCGAAACCGGCGTCGCCCGCCGCGAATTGCCCGATCTCGACGCCTATGCCCGCGAGCTTTCCGCCCGCCGCGACCCGATGGCCTCCACCACGCAGCGCCTTTACGAGCGGGTGCGCCGCTCGCCGAAGCGGGTCGTTTTTGCGGAAGCCGAAGAAGAACAGGTCATGCGCGCGGCGATTTCGTTCACCGCGCAGGGCCTCGGCACCGCCATCCTGCTCGGCCGTGACGATATCATCAAGGCCAATGCGGAACGCGCGGGCATCGATCTCGACCGCGCCAATATCGAGATTACCAACGCGCGCCTTTCCAGCCGCGTCGATGCCTATGTCGATTATCTCTATGCGCGTTTGCAGCGCGGCGGTTTCCTGCTGCGCGACGTGCAGCGTCTGGTCCACAACGACCGCAACCATTTCGCCGCCTGCATGGTGGCGATGGGCGATGCGGACGCCGTGGTGACCGGCGTTACCCGTAACTATTCAACGGCGCTGGAGGATATCCGCCGCTGCATCAACACCAAGCCTGGCCATCGCGTCATCGGCGTTTCGCTGGTCGTCTCGCGCAACCGCACCGTCTTCGTTGCCGATACCGCCGTGCATGATATGCCGAATGCGGAAGACCTTGCCGATATCGCCGAAGAAGCAGCCGGCCTCGCCCGCCGTTTCGGTTACGAGCCGCGCGTTGCCATGCTCGCCTATTCCACCTTCGGCCAGCCGACCGGCGAACGCTCCGACAAGGTGCGCGAGGCGGTGAAAATTCTCGACAGGCGCAACGTCAATTTCGAGGTCGACGGCGAAATGTCGGCCGATGTGGCGCTGAACCATCACCGCATGCAGAGCCAGTATCCCTTCGCCCGGCTTTCCGGCCCGGCCAATGTGTTGGTCATGCCCGCCATCCATTCCGCCTCCATTTCCACCAAGATGCTGCAGGAACTGGGCGGCGCAACCGTCATCGGCCCGCTTCTTGTCGGTCTCGACAAATCGGTACAGATCACCTCGATGGGCGCGAAGGACAGCGACATCGTCAACATGGCGGCAATCGCGGCCTATAATGCCGGACGATAAGAACAGGGCGTGCGGCTTTTTTCTTCTCCCCGCCGGGGAGAAGATGCCCCAAAGGGGCAGATGAGGGGGCACGCTCTCCGCATATCGCTGGCCTCGCCCCCTCATCCCGCTGCCGCGACCTTCTCCCCGACGGGGAGAAGAGACGAGCCGGATGCGCTCGCTCCGCACATGGCCATCCGGTCCTCAGCGACATCCGGACTACTCTCCCGCTCCTGACAAACCGGCACATAGCAAGGGAGGAAAAGAACAAGATTCTACAATTCAAAATTATTAGGATAATTTTTCCCTCCAAAAGATTTATTGGAACCGGATTTTATTCATACTATTTTTCACGCAATGCCAATTCTCGCTCTTGGCGGGTGCCTCATGTAGTTTCCACCTACAATCAAAAGGAAATATCCATGGCCCTCTCTTTCTCCAGATTTGCCGCAAAACTCATTGCCGGAACCGTTGTCATCGCTTCGATGGCCACTGCCGCTCACGCGGATGCAACGCTCGACCGGATTAAGGGTCGCGGCAAGCTCACTGTCGGCGTTATCCTTTCCGGCGCGCCTTTCGGCTTTATCGATCCGAAGACGCAGGAGCAGAAGGGTCTCAACATCGACGTCGCCAAGGCGCTGGCCGCCGGCCTCGGTGTCGAGCTGGTCACCGAAACCGTGACCCCGCCCAACCGCGTGCAGTTCCTGCAGCAGGGCAAGGTCGATATTCTGATCGCCAACATGCAGTACACGGAAGAGCGCGCCAAAACGCTCGATTACGTACCGACCCCCTATGACCGCCAGGGCGGCGCCGCCATCGGCCGCAAGGACAGTGGCATCAAGGACTGGTTGGACCTGAAGGGCAAGATCGCCTGCGTTTCGCAAGGCTCCAACTACACCCAGCCGCTGATCGAGCAATATGGCGCGCAGGTAAAGGCGCTGCCAAGCCAGCCGGAATCGCTGCTGGCGCTCAAGGGCGGCAATTGCGACGTCTCCGTTCACGTCAACGGCACGCTGAGCCTGATGCTTCAGGACCGCGCCGATGAGTGGAAGGATTACGGCATCCTCATCCCGACCGACCTCATCCCGTCGGACTCCGTGATCTGGCTGCGCAAGGGCGAAAGCGACACGCAGGCCGCTCTCGACAAGATCGTCAAGGAACTGCACGCCTCCGGCAAGATGCTCGAATTCGCCAAGGCCAACCGTCTGCCGAGCATCGGCTATATGGAAGAGCAGCAGAAGAAGCTTTCTGCCGCCCAATAAGGACAGGTGCAGGACTTTTCCGTTATCTGCACGTCCCCATCGCAGGTGAGGACGGCGGCAAAAGGGCGGAGTGATTTCCCCTGACCATCAGGAACGGCCGGTTTCGCCTGCCGTTCTTTTCTGCTTTATAACAAGGCAGGCCATTCTGGCGCCGCCCGCCGGGCGGCACCCGCAATAACAGCATGGATTTCCGATGCAGGATGGATTTACAGCGCGCTTCATAGAACTGGCCGCGCATCTGGGCCTCAACTATGACTTTCTGAACAGCGGTTACGAGGTTCAGATCTGGCTCGACGGCATGAAGATGACGTTGATCCTCGTCGCCGTCACTTTGCCGCTCAGCCTCGTCTTCGGCTTCATTTTCGCGGCCATGCTGACTTCGGGCAAGGTCTGGCTTGCCGGCCCCGTCCGCGCCTATGTGGAACTGACGCGCAACACACCGACGCTGGTGCAGCTGATGTGCGGTTTCCTCGTGCTCAACATGCTGATTTCCAATGCGCTGGGCGGCGCGCAGAACAATCCGCTGACACCCTTTTTCTGGGTGGTCGCCATCACCGGCCTGCACATTGCCGCTTTCCATGCGGAAGCGTTGCGCGGCGGCATCGAGGCGGTGCCGGCCACCACCATCGAGGCGGCGCGTGCAATCGGTTTCAGTTCCTTCGAGATTTTACGTTATGTGGAGTTTCCGCTGGCCATCCGCACGGCGCTGCCCTCCATCATCAACAACCTCGTCAATCTGGTGAAGCTCACCACGGTCGGCTCGGCAATTGCGGTGGGTGAAATCACCTATGCCTCGATCCTGATCTGGACACAGCGCGACAATGTGGTCGAGCTGATGATCGTCATCCTGATCTTCTTCAGCGTCATCAATTTTATCGTCGCAAGGGCCGGTCTCTGGCTTGAGCGGCGTCTTGCGGTTCCGGGGTTCGGTCAATGAGTGCGGTGGTCTCTCCAACACAGGCGGTGAAGAAGCCCCCTTTCGGCACCATTCTGCTGCTCGGCGTGTTGATTGCCGTCATTCTGTGGCTGATCCTCGACCCGTCCCTCGGTCAGGTGCTGCTGCAATGGCTGCCCTATCTGGCCAAGGGTTTTGCCATGAATGTGCTGATCAGCATCCTTGCAATCGCCATCGGCACCTTCATCGGCGTCCTCCTCGGCATCATGGAGCTTGCGCCCTACCGCCTCGTGCGCGCGCCTGCGCTCACCTATGTGCAGATATTCCGCAATGCCCCGCATCTGGTGCTGATCTTTGCCGCGACCTACATCTTCCCCTTCGAGATCGTCGCTTTCGGCAACTACATTCCGTTTCCGGACTGGATCAAGGCCGTCGTCGGGCTTGCCATTCCGGCCAGCGCCCATATCGCCGAAATCACCCGTGGCGCCATCCAGTCCATTCCGACGGCGCAATGGGAAGCGGCGCAGGGGCTGGGCTTTTCGCGCAACCAGACACTGCGCTGGATCATCCTGCCGCAATGCGTGAAGCGCTCGCTGCCGCCATGGATGAACCTTTATGCGTCGATCACCATGGGTACGGCGCTCGCCTCGCTGGTCGGCGTGCATGAACTTCTGCACGCCGCGACAGACGCCAGCACCGCCGTGCAGCGCAACGATTTTACCGTCGTGGTCTATCTCACCGTTCTGATGGCGTTCTTCCTGTTCTGCTATCCCGTATCCCGTTTCACGCAGCGCCTCGAGCGGCGCTTCGCTTCCCGCTGATTGGAACAAGCCATGTCCGCACCCGCACCACAAACCGCCGCAAAAGCACTGGTTGAACTGGAAGGCATACACCTGTCCTTCGGTGACAATCAGGTCCTGAAGGGCATCGACCTCACCGTGAACAAGGGCGACGCCGTCTCCATCATCGGCCCTTCCGGCTCCGGCAAGTCCACCATCCTGCGCTGCATCAACGGCCTGCTCATTCCGCAATCGGGCAAGATCACCGTCGGCGGCACACGAGTGGACCTGCTGAAAACCGAGGCTGAACGCATCGCGCTGCGCAAGCGCATCGGCATCGTGTTCCAGCAATTCAACCTCTTTCCGCATCTGACGGTGATGGAAAATATCACCATCGCGCCCATCAAAATCCTCGGCACGCCGAAAGCTGAAGCCGAGCGCCATGCCCGCGAATTGCTGGAAAAGGTCCGCCTTTCCCAGAAGGTCGATGCCTATCCCGGCCAGCTTTCCGGCGGCCAGCAGCAGCGCGTGGCCATTGCCCGCGCGCTTGCCATGCGGCCGGAACTGGTGTTGTTCGATGAGGTCACATCCGCACTCGACCCCGAAACCGTGGGCGAAGTGCTCGCCGTCATCCGCGATCTCGTCAATGATGGCATGACCAGCATTCTCGTCACGCACGAAATGCGTTTTGCCGAAGAAATCAGCGACAATATCGTCTTCACCGAAAATGGCCTGATCGTCGATCAGGGCACGCCCGAGCACATCTTCTACAAGTCGACAAATCCGCGCATCAACGCCTTCGTCAAGGGTCTTGGCGGACAGGTGGCACGGGTGAATGACGGCGAAGGGATCTGATGCCATGACCGCAGACGAAAAGCTCACCCTTCATCTTGCAGAAGCGATTGCCGCCTCCGATCCCCTGCGTGATGAGGATGCGGTGGCCATCGCCCGCACGGCGCTCATCGATTTTTTCGCCTGCGTGCTGGGCGGCGCTGCCGACAGAAGCACGAAAATCCTGATCGACAGCTTTACACCCGGAACGTCAGGCACGGCGGGCATTATCGGCCACGATCTGCGCACGGATACCTTCACCGCCGCCCTCATCAACGGCCACGCCGGGCATGTGCTTGACTATGACGATGTGCACGGCAGCGTGCGCGGCCACCCGACTGTCGCCATCATTCCCGCTTTGCTGGCTGTCGCGGTCGAAGAGGGCTCCACGGCGGATGCCTTCATTGCCGCCTATATTGTCGGGCTGGAAACCATGGCGCGTCTCGGCCTCTCGCTAGGAACGAAGCATTACGAAAACGGCTTCCACGCCACCGCCACGCTCGGCCCCATCGGCGCTGTAGCAGCGATTGCCCATCTCCTGAAATTCGATCCGCAGACAACGGCCGTTGCGCTCGGCCTTGCCGCCACGCAATCGGCCGGGCTTCGCCTGCAATTCGGTTATGACGCCAAGCCGCTGCATGCCGGGCTTGCCACGCGCGCCGGCCTCACCGCCGCGCGGCTGGCGCGATCCGGCTTTCAGGGCGCTCCGGATTTTCTGGAAAACCCCATCGGTTTTTATTCCGCCTTCGCCTTTGGCGCCGAGCAGCCGAAACGCGTTCTCTCCGGCTGGGGCGCACCCTGGCAGATCGTCTCGCCCGGCCTCACCCTAAAGGCCTTTCCCTGCTGCACCGCCAGCCATCCCGTTGCCGTCGGCGCGCTGGCGCTGCGCAACAGCAATAATCTGACGCCGGACGAGATAGAGACGGTCACCATCACCTTCCCGCCGGGCGGCGATGCCGCCCTCGTCGGGCCGGCAACGCCCACGACCGGCATCGATGCGCGCTTCAGCGCCGAATATGTCTTTGCCGCAGCGCTGACGGAGGGAGCGCTCGGCATCGGCCATTTCGACGAACGCCCGACGCGCGACGACCTGCTTGCCCTTTCCGCCAAAGTCTCACGCCGGCATGACGAGACCGCCCGCCGCCTCTCGCCCGATCCGACCACCCGGTTCGTGGTCATCGACGTGACGAGGAAGGACGGCACGGTGCTGTCGCGCCGTGTCGACGGCCTTCCTGGCATCGATGACCCGACCGAAAAATTTGCCGACGCGACCGGCGGCAATGAGAAATTCGCCGGCATTCCGGCACTGGTGCGGTCCATGAAAACCGCAGCTGACCTCAGAAAGCTCGAAACGCTTCTGGTATCGCAAATATAACTCGACCGACATGAAGGCATGATCACCATGACCACCACGACACGCAAAAGACAGATGCATCTCGGCCTTTTCCTGCAGGGCGCGGGGCACCACGTTTCCGGCTGGCGTCACCCCGATGCCGAAGCCGGCAGCGAAAATTTCGATCTCCTCACCCGTGTTACGAAAATGGCCGAAGCCGCGAAGTTCGACATGGTATTCTTGGCCGATGGCCTTACCAGCGGCGTCGACGCCCATCCCTCGATGATCGCGCGTTTCGAGCCGTTGACCCTGCTTGCCGCGCTGGCCATGGTCACCGACAAGATCGGGCTGGCCGCGACCGCCTCCACCACCTATGGCGAGCCCTACCACACCGCCCGCGCCTTCGCTTCCATCGATCATCTGAGCCACGGCCGCGCGGCGTGGAACATCGTCACCACATCCTATGCCCGCACGGCGGCGAATTTTTCCAAGGACCATCCCGAGCATGACGAGCGTTATGCGGTGGCGGAAGAATATGTGAATGTCGTTCGCGGCCTGTGGGACAGCTGGGATGACGACGCCTTTGTCAAGGACAAGCAGGCGGGCCGCTACGTCGATCCGGAAAAGGTCCATATCCTCAACCACGAGGGCAAATATTTCACGGTCAAGGGACCGCTCAATATTCCGCGTTCGCCGCAGGGCCACCCGGTTCTCATCCAGGCCGGATCTTCCGGTCCGGGGCAGGATCTCGCCGCCCGCACCGCCGATATCGTCTTCACCGCCCAGCAGGCGATTTCCGAAGCGCAGGCCTTCTATACGAGCCTTAAAGCCCGCGTGGAAAAATTCGGCCGCGATCCGGCGAGCGTCGCCGTGATGCCCGGCTTCATGCCGATCATCGGCAGGAGCTTTGAAGAGGCTGGCGAAAAACTGAAGGAACTGAACCGCTGGACCGATATCAAGAGCGCAATGCCGCTGCTTGAAGAACGCATCGGCCACAGCCTCACTGATTACGATCTCGACGGTCCGCTGCCGGACCTGCCGATTTCCGACCAGCTGCGCAGCCGCGCCGAACTTCTGACCGAACTGGCGCGCCGCGAAAAGTTGACGATCCGGGAGCTGGCGCTGCGCGTCGCCGCCGGCCGCGGCCACCATATCGTCATGGGCACGGCCAAGGATGTGGCGGACCGAATGCAGGAATGGTTCGAAAACGGTGCGGCCGACGGTTTCAACGTCATGCCGCCCTTCTTCCCCGGCGGGCTGGAGGAATTCAACCGCGAGGTCGTTCCCCTGCTGCAGGAGCGCGGCCTGTTCCGCAAGGACTACGAAGGCTCGACGCTGCGCGACCACCTCGGTATCGAACGACCGGCGCTGCGGTGAAAAAGCAATGCGGATGCCCGTTCAAAGGCATCCGCATCCACCGAATCTCATTCTCAAGCTGAAGCGGGCCTGAGCCCGCTCCTTACGCGGCCGCTCTTGCCGACGTCTGGTCGCGCCGGGCCGTATTCGGAGCATCCGGGCGGGTGGACGATCCGTCTTCCCGCTGCACCGTACGGCGGTTCAGCTTGAACAGGCTGACAAGCTGCGCCAGCGCATCCGCGCCCTGCGCCAGCGTCGTGCTGATCACCGTGGTACGGGCGCTCATCGCCGCATTCTCCTGCGTCATCCGGTCCAGCCGGCTGACCGCCTTGTTGATCTCGCTGATGCCGACGGCCTGCTCGTCCGCCGCCTTGGCGATCATGTCGACATTGCCGTCAATGTGCCTGACCAGCGCGTCGATCTGCTTCAGCGCTTCGCCGGTTTCGCCCACCAGCCTGACGCCTTCCAGAACCTCGGTGCCGGAATTGTTGATCAGCGCCTTGATTTCCTTCGCGGCATTGGCGGAACGCTGCGCCAGCTCGCGCACTTCCTGCGCCACGACAGCAAAACCCTTGCCCGCGTCACCCGCACGCGCAGCTTCCACGCCGGCATTCAGCGCCAGCAGGTTCGTCTGGAAGGCGATTTCGTCAATCACACCGATGATCTGGCTGATTTCCCGCGAAGCCGTCTCGATACGCTGCATGGCATCGACCGTCCGCTCCACGACCTCGGTGGAAGCCACGGTAGATGTCCGCGCGCTCTGAACGAGCTTGCGCGTCTCTTGCATATTTTCTGTCGAGGAACGGACCGTCGCGGTGATTTCTTCGAGTGCTGCCGAAGTCTCCTCGAGCGCCACGGCCTGCTCACGCGAACGTTCGGCGAGATTGACGGAGGCTTCGCTGACTTCCTGGCTGCTGCGGGTCAGGTCTCCGGTCTGGCCGAGAACGTTTTCCAGCGTCTTCTGGAATTCGGCGATGGATTTATTGAAATCGTGGCGCAGCCGTTCGAACTCGCCGACGAAGGGTTTGTCCAGCGTAATACGGATATTGCATTGAGAAAGCCGCTCGAGCGCAGCACCAAGTTCCTCGACCGCATGCATCCGGTCCGTCACATCGAAAGCGAATTTCACTACCTTGAAGACGCGGCCTCGATCATCGATGATCGGATTATAGGAGGCCTGAATGAAGACGCGTTTGCCATCCTTGCCAAGGCGCATGAACTGCCCCGTCGAGAAGTGGCCCTTTCCGAGTTCCTTCCAGAAATCCCGATAGTCCTGAGACTGGGCATAGGCAGGCTCGCAGAACATCGAATGATGTTTGCCGATGATGTCTTCCGCCGTGTAACCGAGCGTCGCGAGGAAATTTTCGTTGGCGCTGAGAATTTTCCCTTCGGGCGTAAATTCGATTATGGCCTGCGCGTGGGAGAGCGCCGCCAGTTTCCCGTCATCCTCAGCGCTCTTGCGCTTGATCGAGGTGATGTCGGTTGCAATCTTGACCACCTTGTAGGGCTTGCCGAAACGGAACACGGGATTGTAGGAAGCTTCGATCCAGATTTCGTCGCCATTCCGGGCCCGACGTCGATACTGACCCTGATCGTATTCGCCACGCGACAGTCTCGCCCAGAAGCTCTTGTATTCAGGCGAGGCCGCATCTTCGGGAGACAGGAACATGCTGTGGGTACGCCCAACGATTTCAGACTGCTGATAGCCGACGGCCTTGCAGAAATTATCGTTCGCTTTCAAAATCTTGCCGGTCAGATCGAACTCGATGATGGCCTGTGAGCGGCTAAGCGCATCAAGCACCGCAGAAGCGTCAAGACCAAGTTTAGAAAAGTAAGACATCTTTTTGAAACCCCCAAACAGTAATCCATATGCAGACCTGCTCCACCCTCGAAATATAGAGATGAAAAACGGTCGGCCCGCCTGCACGCGAAACTAGCCGGACACTGTTAAATAGCGATTAATAATGAACTATAACTATTGATCCGGAACATCAATCGACCGCGAGTATGCTTCATCGCGAATATATTCGCCTTGTTTATTTCGGACCGCTTATTTGCCACAGTGCTGATATTTCTGCGCCGGCAATACGATACGGCCTTTCATCGGGGCGGCATTCATTGTTATGCGGGGTTGAAAGATTTGTGTTGCAGGAGCGCCGATGACCAAAACCCTGAAATGCGATGTGCTGGTGATCGGCACCGGCATTATCGGTTCCATGGCGGCGCTTTATCTGCAGAATGCCGGACGCGAGGTGGTGCTGCTGGAGCGCGGCGAGGTTGCCCGGGGCGCGAGTTCCGGCAATGCCGGCATTCTGGCCTTCCCCGAAATCATCCCCATTCCCGCTCCCGGCATCATGAAAAAAGCGCCGCGCTGGCTGTTCGATCCGCTCGGCCCGCTCAGCGTGCCGCCCGCCTATGCGGCACCCTGGCTGTGGCGTTTCTGGCGCGCGAGCGCCGAGCGCAACTTTCGCCATGGGCTGAAGTCACTCACGGACATCAACCGGCTGGCTGCCATGGAAATGGCCCATGTCGCGGCGATGCCGGAACTCTCGCATCTCGTTTCGAAAACCGGCACGCTCGATCTTTATGACAGCGAGGCAAGTCTCAATGCTGCCCGCAGGGACTGGGACGAAAAGGAAAGCGCAGGCTTCACCTTTCAGCACGTCGGCCGCCCCGAAATCGAGGAACTGCAGCCGGGTCTCGCGCCCCAGTTCCGCCATGCCATGTTTTCGCCGGATGGCCTGCAGGTCTCCGACCCTTACGATTTCACCCGCGCCATTTTCGATCTGGTAATGGCCCGCGGCGCCAGCCTGCGCAAAGGCGAGGCCGAACGCATCGATGCCGTGGGCGAAAGTACGATCGTGACGCTGGAAAATGGCGACAAGATCGATGCCGACAAAGTGGTGATCGCCTGCGGCGCCTGGTCGAGAAAACTTGCCGCGACGCTCGGCAACGTCGTGCCGCTGGAAACCGAACGTGGTTATAACACCACGCTTTCCCCCGAGGCTTTCAACCTGACGCGCCAGCTTTATTTCAACGATCATGGCTTCGTCGTCACTCCGCTATCGACGGGCATCCGTATCGGCGGCGCGGTCGAACTCGGCGGGCTGGAACTGAAGCCGAATTTCCGCCGTGCGGAAGCCATGCTGAAGAAAGCAGGACGTTTCCTGCCCGGCCTCAAACTGGAAGGCGGGAAACAATGGATGGGGTTCCGCCCATCCATGCCGGACTGTCTTCCCGTCATCGGCACGGCACGCGCCACGCCCTCCGTCATCTATGCCTTCGGCCATGGCCATCTGGGGCTGACACAATCGGCAGCAACCGCCCGTCTGGTGACGCAACTGGCCAGCGGAGAGGAGACGGAAATCTCGATCGATCCTTTCCGGCCGGGACGTTTTTCCTGAGTTCGGGAAAAAGAACCTATTTCACCGGCTGCATGGAACCGTCCGGAAACACCACCTCGGCGAAGGACGGATAGACCTTGCGCAGGATCGTGACCTGCTGCTGGTCGCTCACCCGCAGCAAATACCAGTCCGCACCGTCCATCAGCGCCAGCGTGTGGGATTTCGCCTCTATCGTCTGGCCGCCGGTTTCCATCACCGTCCTGGTCGGAATGAGCGCATAGGGCGTTCCATCAGACGTTTGCGCAAGGCTGATCGCCTGCGTATCCATGGTAAACTCGGTTATCTTGACCGCCGCGAGCGTCATCTGCATCTGCGCGGTCAAGGCGCCACGCAATTGCTCTGCGGTAATACCCGCTTCGCCTGCGATGAATTCGAAGATTTTCGGCGGCGCCGTCTTGCCGACGACATCGAAATCCTGCGTGCTCAAAGCCGTCTGAAATCGCTCTATCTGCGTGCGAAGACTATCCTGCTCGGCAGGTGAGAGATCGCGTGACAAAGCGGGATGCGCAATCGCCACCAGCAGAAACAGACAATATAACAGACGCTTCATGGCTTGGCCTTTCCGGTTATCCGGCATCGCCCGGTCCCCGGCACGGGAACCGCTCATGAACGGGATCGTTCAGCGCAGCAAAAAGAAACCCGCAGCCGACAGCACGACGAAGACGACCAGGCCACCAAGGAAGCCGGCGGTGGTGAAGAAACCCGCGACCATGGCCAGCATCAGCACGCACAGCATCATGGTGCCGTACTTCGTCAAGGCCAGAAAACCGTTATAGGTCTTTTCGTGCTCGGCATAGTTCATCTCGGCGCCGACTTCGACAGGACCCGTGTGGTGTTCGCTCATTCCGCTTCCCCTTGTGCTCCATCCGTCATGCCCGTCACACGGTAAATCTGCCCGTGGACGATCACGGGCCAATGCCGGATTCTCCGTAACCAGAGGTAACATGAAGTCGCCGAAAAGCGCAATGCGTTCTCAGCGAAAGAGCGGCAATGGCATGCACCGTGACAGCTCAACCGGGCAAAACATGTCATTGGGCAACATTCTTTCGCAAACGGTTGAAAACGGCTGTCCGCCAAGCTGTTTCATGGTGGTTTTGGTTGCTTTTCGAACCGCCTGACCATACACGGGATTCTGTGGGGAGGAACTCTGGAGCCTGTGGCAGCGGAAGCACGTGGAGGCGTGGCCGCAGCAGGGGCACCGGGCTTTGCTCTCCGCCATAAACCCGCAAAGGGCCCGAAAAGGGAAGAGGGGAAAGTTATGAAATCGCTTTTAAAACTAAGCGCGCTGATAGACCTTGCAAGCGAAGCTCTGGGCAAGGTTGCCGGTTATCTCGTGCTCATCTGCTGCCTCGTCAGCGCCGGCAATGCCATGGTCCGTTATGCCTTCAATTACAGTTCGAACGGCTGGCTGGAAATCCAGTGGTACATGTTCGCTTTCATCGTGCTGATCGGCGCATCCTACACGCTGCGCATGAATGAACATGTGCGAGTGGACATCATTTATGGCGCGATTTCACCGCGCAGCCGCATCTGGGTGGACATTATCGGCATCGTGCTGTTCCTGCTTCCCGGCTGCTTTTACCTCGCCTGGCTTTCCTGGCCTATGTTCACGCTATCCTGGCATCAGAGCGAAATGTCCTCCAATGCCGGCGGCCTCATCCGCTGGCCGGTGAAATTCATCATCTTCGCCGGTTTCGCACTTCTGGTTCTTCAGGGTTTTTCCGAACTCATCAAGCGCATAGGCGCCCTCAACGGGCTTTATGCGCTCGATACGAAGTACGAAAAACCCCTGCAATGATCGCACCGATCTGAACCTTCAGGATATTTCCCATGTTCGAATATGGTATTCTTCCGCCACTGATGTTCCTCGGCATGATCATCTTCATGCTTTACGGATTTCCGGTTGCTTTCTCGCTCGCCACCGTAGGTCTCGTTTTCGGTGTCATCGGCATCTTCACGGAGCATTTTTCGCCGGCCTTTCTTCAGGCCCTGCCGCTGCGCATCTTCGGCATCGTCTCGAACGACCTTCTGCTGGCCATCCCCTTCTTCACCTTCATGGGCGCGATCCTCGAGCGATGCGGGCTTGCGGAAGATTTGCTTGAAGGGACGGGCAAGCTGTTCGGCGCCATTCCCGGCGGTCTCGCCTATGCCGTCATCATCGTCGGCGCGATCCTTGGTGCGATTACCGGCACGGTTGCCGCCTCGGTCATCACCATGGGCGTCATCTCACTGCCGATCATGCTGAAATATGGTTACAACCCGCGACTTGCCACCGGCGTCATCGCCGCATCGGGAACGATCACGCAGGTCATCCCGCCTTCGCTGGTGCTGATCGTGCTTGCCGACCAGCTCGGCAAATCCGTTGGCGACATGTACCTGGGCGCCATCGGCCCCTCGATCCTGCAGGTCGCCATCTTCATGCTCTTCATCCTGTTCATGTCGGTCGTGCGGCCGAAGGACCTGCCGGCGCTGCCGCCGGAAGCGCGGGGAGAACTCAACCGGGCGCTGGTGTTCCGCGTGCTGGCGGGCATGATCCCGTCCATCGTGCTGATCTTCCTCGTGCTGGGCACCATCTTCCTCGGCCTCGCAACGCCCACCGAAGCCGGTGCGCTCGGGGTCGTGGGCGCCATGGCGCTGGCCGCCGCGCACCGCCGCCTCACCTGGGACCTCATCAAGCAGGGCATGCATTCCACCATGCATATCACCTCCATGGTGGTGTTCATTCTGGTCGGCGCCACCTGCTTCTCCCTCGTCTTTCAGGGCATGGACGGTTCGCTCTGGATCGAGCATATGCTGTCGGGCATTCCGGGCGGCCCCATCGGCTTCCTGATCTTCGTCAACATCTTCATCTTCTTCCTCGCCTTCTTCCTCGATTTCTTCGAAATCGCCTTCATCGTCATTCCGATGCTGGCGCCGATCGCCCAGTCGCTCGGTATCGACCTCATCTGGTTCGGCGTTCTGATCTGCATCAACATGCAGACGAGCTTCATGCATCCGCCCTTCGGATTTGCGCTGTTCTACCTGCGCTCCATCGCGCCGGGCACGGTCAAGACATCGGATATCTACATGGGCGCGATTCCCTGGCTCGGCATGCAGCTCATCCTCGTCGCCATCGTGATCTTCTGGCCGGAATCCGTCACCTACTGGCTGGACAAGGCGCCCGAAGTCGATCTGAATTCCATCAAGATCGAAGTGCCCGCCTTCGGCAATCAGGGTGGCAACACCATGCCCAATTTCAGCCAGCCGGGTGGGTTACCGGGCATGCCGAATCTTGGCGAGCCCCCGAAGATCGGACCCTGATCGGCGTCTTGTAAGGGCTAGGCGAAACGCTTATAGTTGCGGAGTGGAAGACGGGAGTGCACACCCGTCTTCCGTTTGCTTATCTGCTTAGAAAATTGAACCGGACGGAGACAGACCAGCCCGTCCGGTTCTTCCTAAACCAAAGCGTAATGCTCAGCGTTTTCCACATCGCATCACCTCCACAGTTGAGAGCAAGGCCTTTGCCGAGGTCGGCGTGGCCAATCCTCGCCGACACTCCGGCTGGCCCCGGAGCCTGCTGCTTTTGCCCACAACGGAATTGATCGTAAATCATCCTTTGTTGTCGGATGCGTGAAGGCATGCGCACACAACAAAAACCCCGGAGACCGAAATCCCCAGGGCCTTTGCTCGGTCCGCCGTCACCGAATAATCAGAGCTTGCCGTTACGCTGCTGGATCATCATGAAAGTATCGAACGTGTATTCCGCAAGCTGCATCCACAGATAACCTTCGCGCTTGAAGGCGACCTGATCTTCGTAGATCTTCTTGAAGTCCGGATTGGAGGCCGAAATATTGGCATAGACCTCCAGCGCAGCCTTGTAGCAAGCCTCGAGGATTTCCTGGCTGAACGGCCTGAGCACCGCACCTTCAGAGACGAGCTGCTTGATGGCGATCGGGTTTTTCGCGTCGTATTTCGCCATCATGCTCGTGTTGGCGAAGGCGCAGGCGTCCTGCAGCGCCGTCTGGTAGTTTTTCGGCAGGCTGTTCCACTTCTCCAGATTGACGAAGGAATGGATGACCGGGCCACCTTCCCAGAAGGCGGGATAATAGTAATATTTCGCCACCTTCTGGAAGCCGAGCTTGTGGTCGTCATAGGGACCGACCCATTCCGCCGCGTCGATGGTGCCTTTTTCCAGCGCCGGATAGATATCGCCGCCGGCGATCTGCTGCGGCACCACGCCGAGCTTTTCCACCACCTTGCCGGCGAGACCGGCAATGCGCATCTTCACGCCCTTGAAATCGTCGACGGTGTTGATTTCCTTGCGGAACCAGCCGCCCATCTGCGCGCCGGTATTGCCAGAAATCATGCCGTAGAGATTGTGCTTGGCGTAAAACTCGTTGAGCAGCTTGTTGCCGTTGCCTTCATAGAACCATGAGTTCGTGAGGCGGGCATTGAGGCCGAAAGGTATTGCCGTGCCGATGGCGAAGGTCGGGTCCTTGCCGACGTAATAATAGGAGCAGGTGTGGCACATTTCCACCGTGCCGGACGATACAGCATCGGCCGCCTGCAGGCCGGGCACGATTTCACCGGCGGCAAAGGGCTGGATAGTGAAATTGCCGTCGGTTGCGGCGGCGACATGCTTGGCAATATCTTCCGCGCCGCCATAGATCGTGTCGAGCGACTTCGGAAACGACGACGTCAGGCGCCAGTTGATCTTGGTATTCTGCTGTGCAATGGCGGGCGCGGCCAGCGCTGCCGTAGCAGCTCCCGCAAGCGCACCTTTTTTCATAAAGGAACGGCGATCCATCTATATCCTCCCAGATATGAACGCTGCCCGCAGCTTTGAATTCCCCTCGTTGCTGTTCAGGCATCGCAGCAAAGTAAGCACGGTTACGGCCCGGCTGACAAGCACCCGCACCAAGAATTAATCGCGGAAAAACCGGCCTTTCGGGGAATTTTCGGAAACTCTGCTTCGTATTTTATTTCCAACTGAAATATCCCGGCATCGCCTTATACTTTAGGCGCATAAAGGATCCTCATAACGCAAAACGCGTGCTTGACTTGGTCAGCCGGCAGTCGCACAAATTTCGAAGATTCGTCCCGGAGCCACCATGCCAAAACCCATTATTGCCGTTCCCGCCGACATCCGGCATTTCACCGGAGCCGACTGGCACGCCGCGCAGAACCAGTATGTTTCCGCCGCGCTGAAGGTGGCTGGTGTCATGTCCTTCATTGTCCCGGCCTTCGAGGACGGAAACGAGGTCGACGCTATTCTCGACCGGGTGGATGGCCTGCTCGTGTCCGGCTCCGCCACCAATGTGCATCCTTCCCTTTACGGAAAAGAGGCGCAGGAAAGCGACGGCCCGTTCGATCAGGCCCGCGACGCCACCAGCCTGCCGCTCATTCGCCGCGCTATCGAACGCGGCATCCCGATGCTGGCCATCTGCCGCGGCATTCAGGAGCTGAACGTCGCGCTGGGCGGTACGCTTGCGTCCGAAATTCAGGAGCAGCCTGGCATATGGGACCACCGCAAGCCGGAACATGACGACCGCGACGTGGCCTTCGCCATCCGCCAGCCGGTGCATGTGCGCGAAGGCTCCTGCATCGCGCAGCATCTCGGCATGTCGGGCGAAATCCAGATCAATTCGCTGCACCGGCAGGCAATCGCCGAGACCGCTCCACGCCTGCAGGTGGAGGCGACGGCGGCGGACGGCACAATCGAGGCCGTTTCAGTCATCGACGCCAAAGGATTTGCTGTCGGCGTGCAATGGCATCCGGAATATTGGGCTGAGACGGACGCGCCCTCCCGGGCACTGTTCGAGGCCTTCGGCAAGGCCGTCCACGACTATCGGAACAGCAAGGCATGAACCTTAGCCGATCCCCCTCGGCTCACGGGAACACAAAAAAGGGGCAAGCCTGAAGGCCTGCCCCAAGTCTGGGAGGAGGATTTAGCGCTTTGCGCGTTTCTTCTGTCGGTAGACGTCGGCAACGACCGCGGCCACGATGATCAGGCCCTTGACGATTTCCTGGTAATAGGCGTCCACCCGGAGGAAGGTGAAGCCCGACGTCATGACACCGAGGATGATGGTGCCGATCACCGTTCCGGTGATGCGGCCTGCACCGCCGGCGAGCGATGTGCCGCCGATAACGGCTGCGGCGATGGCGTCGAGTTCATACATCACGCCCATGCCGGCCTGCGCCGTCTGTGCGCGGGCGGCGGTGACGACACCGGCGAGACCGGCGAGCAGGCCAGCAATGGCATAGACCTTGATCAGATGCGCCTCGATATTGATACCGGACACGCGTGCCGCCTGCTGGTTGGCGCCGATGGCATAGGTGAACTTGCCGTAGCGGGTGTAACGCAGCGCCACGTGGAAGATGACGGCGACGACGAGGAACACCACGACCGGCCAGATGCCCGTGCCGATGAAGTTGAAACCGTCCGTCAGACCGGAGATCGGCTGACCCTTAGTATACCACTTGGAAAGACCACGCGCCGTCACCATCATGCCAAGCGTTGCGATGAAGGGCGGAATTTTGGTGCGGGCGATGAGTTGCCCGTTTATGAAGCCCGCAAGGGCGCCAGCCAATATGCCGACGGCGAGCGGTATGAAGAAGGGCAGATCGGTCAACCCCGGATAAAGCGCCCGCGGCCATGTGGACGATTGCGCCACGCTGGCGGACAGCATCGCCGTCAGGCCGACGACGGAACCGGAAGAGAGATCGATACCCCCGGTGATAATGACCTGCGTGACACCGACCGCGATGATGCCGATCACCGAGACCTGCAGGATCATGATCGTCAGGCGCTGCTGGTTCATCAGGAAGCTCTGGCCGATGAAAATCCAGCCGAGAATTTCATAAACCAGCGCGATGCCGATCAGCACGAAAAAGATATTGGCCTCCGGCGGGATGCGCCGGTGCGGCTTGCGTCCGGATTTTGCGTCCAACTCTGTGTTGGCGGCGGCGTTCGTATTCATAGTCATTCCTCCTCGAGAAATCCCGGCGCGCCTCACCGCGATGCGAGATCCATCACTTTAACCTGCGTGGCTTCACTTCTATCAAGGAAGCCCGTCACCCGACCTTCATGCATGACCATGACACGGTCGCTCATACCCAGAACCTCCGGCATTTCGGAGGAAATCATGATGACGGCGACGCCCTGGCGCGCCATCTCGCAAACCAGCTTATGAATTTCCGCCTTGGCTCCGACATCGATGCCGCGTGTCGGCTCATCCAGAATCAGAATGCGCGGCTTGGTCAGCATCCAGCGGCCGATCAGCACCTTTTGCTGGTTCCCGCCCGAGAGATTCTCGATGCGCTCGTAAAGATGCGGCGTCTTGACCCGGAGCTTGCGGCACATCTCCTCGCAGGCATCCGACAGCGCATTTTCCTGCACAAAGCCATTGGCGACATATTTGTCCTGCAGGACGGCGATCTGCATGTTCTCCAGAATATTCAGGATCAGCAGGCATCCCGTATCCTTGCGATCCTCCGTCAGAAACGCCATGCGGTGACTGATCGCCTTCGTCGGGCTGTCGATCGATACCGGCTTGCCGTCGATTGCAATCGTGCCCGAGGATGCGGGCGTTACACCGAACACCGTTTCCGCCACATTGGAGCGGCCCGATCCGACAAGGCCGGCAACGCCGAGAATTTCGCCGGCGCGCACCTCGAAGGAAACGTCGTGGAAAACGCCGTCGAGCGTGAGATTCTTGACCGAAAGCACCACGTCGCCGATCGGAACCTCTTCCTTCGGGAACATCTGGGTTATTTCACGGCCCACCATCATGCGGATAATGTCGTCACGCGTTACATCGGTCGAGGCGTGGGTGCCGATATATTTGCCGTCGCGGAAAACCGAAAATTCATCGGCTATCTCGAACAGCTCGTTCATCTTGTGGGTGATGTAGACGATACCGATACCGCGTTCCCGGAGATCGCGGATGATGCGGAAGAGATGCTCGACCTCGCGCTCCGTCAGTGCGGATGTCGGCTCGTCCATGATGAGAACGTCGGAATCATAGGAAACCGCCTTGGCGATCTCGACCATCTGGCGACTTGCCACCGAAAGCTCGCCGACGCGGGTTTCCGGATCAAGATCGATGCCCAGCCTTTCCAGCAGCGTTTCGGTGCGGCGATACATTTCGCCATGGTCGATGAGACCCAGCCGGTTCTTCGGCTCGCGGCGTATCCAGATGTTTTCCGCCACCGTCATATACGCCATCAGGTTCAGTTCCTGATGGATCATGGCAATGCCGTTTTCCAGCGCATCGAGCGGGGAATCGAGACGTATGTCGGCGCCTTTCAGGCGAATTTCGCCACTGTCCGGCTGGTAGATGCCGGCCAGGATTTTCATCAGCGTCGATTTTCCGGCGCCATTCTCGCCCATCAGCGCATGCACGGTGCCGCGCTTCAGCTTGAACTGCACATCATCAAGCGCCACGACGCCGGGAAATTCCTTGCGTATGCCTTCCGCCGCGAGAAGATACTCCGCATTCGGCACGGCTCCGCTGGCGCGCACGGCGGCCATTGTCGATGGACTGACGACCATCTCATCCTCCACAATAGACAAAAATGACCGGAAACAGGCTTTGCCAGATGGCGCACCCTTGCCTCCGGGGAGGCTTGCAGCGCCATGTCGATCACGACATGGAAGGCGCTGCAACACTTGGAATTCACTGAAATTCAATCGTAATCCGCTCACGCACCGAAGCTTGTCTTCGGCGCCGTCGGAAACCGGCATCTGCCTCCAATATCAATCTGAACGGGCGCAGATGCCGGAAGGCGGCCGTTAGTTCTTGGCCACGTAGTCCTTGACGTTTTCAGGCGTGACGAGCTGGAAAGGAATGTAGACCTTCTTCTCCACCTTGTCGCCCTTGACGAGCTTCAGCGCAGCATCGAGAGCGCCTTTGCCCTGCCCTGCCGCATCCTGGAACACCGTCACATCCAGATCGCCCGCCTGCATCGCGGCAAGGGCGTCCTGCGTGGCGTCAACGCCGGCGACGACATAGCTCTTCATGTCCTTGCCTGCGGCCTTCAGGGCCTGGATCGCGCCAATCGCCATTTCATCGTTGTTGGCGATGACGGCATTGAATTCGATACCGCTGGAGAGCCAGTTGGTGACGAGGTCGGAACCCTGCGTGCGCTGCCAGTTCGCGGTCTGCTCTTCAACAACCGAAATGCCCTTGCATTCGTCGGTCTTCAGAACGTCCTTGGCAGACTGCGTGCGCATGCGTGCCGCCTGGTTGGAAAGCTCACCCATCATGATGACCGCATTGCCCTTGCCACCGAGAAGGCGGCAAACTTCTTTCGCTTCAAGCGTGCCGGCCACCGTCTCGTCGGAGGCGACGAATGCCTGGCCGTCCGGCAGGCTATCGACGTTAACCGGCTGGCGGTTGACGTAAACCAGCGGAATCTTGGCGTCGGCGGCGAGCTTGGACATCGCCGCCGTCGCATCCGTATCAACCGGGTTGACGATGATCGCGTCGACCTTGGACGCGATGAAATTCTGAATCTGGCTCTGCTGCTTGGCAACGTCGTTCTGCGCGTCCTCGACCTGCAGGGTCACGCCCTTCAGCTCCTTGGAATAATCCTGCATGCCGTTGCGCAGCACGGTCAGGAAGTTGTCGTCGAACAGCGCCATCGAGACACCTACGGTCTCCGCATGCGCCGCCGTGCCCAGAAGCACAGACATGGCTGCGCCGATGATAAATTTCTTCATTGTTTTCTCCTCCTCGGTGTCCGGCGCCACCTCTCCCAGCCGGAGGCGAACCCGAGAGCCCGCCGCTACCTCCTCACAACCAGAAAACGGAATAATGAAACCGATTTTCTGTCTGTTCGATATATTTATTCCATTTTTGGTCCAAACGTCAATGCTTTCTTCACGGCAAGGCGGCGAAGCGGCACACAAGGCGGTGATGAGGCAGGATTTCAGGAGGAAGGAGTTTCGTGGCGGATTGCCGGGAACTGCGCCGAAGCTTCTTCAACGTTACCCGCACTCGTCAGGCGGGGATCGATAAGCCGTTGAAATCATGGATGCGCGGGCCGAAACAGAGGATCACGAAGAATATGGCGGAAGGTCCGTTTTCAATGCCGGACCCGCAGACCCCGCCATTGGCAAAGCCACCGGCGGGTCTCATCTTTTCGCTTAGCGCGCTCATGGGAGGCACCATTCCACCGGCGAAAATACGCGAGAAGGGAACAGGTTCAGCAGAATGGGCGTGTTGGTGCACCACGTTCTATCGATGGGAACCGGGCATGACATCGGCGGGAATCGGGCAGACATATTTGCTGCCCTCGGTTTTTTCCTGCCATTCCCTTTTAGCATTCGCGAGCAGTTCCGGCGAGGTCATCAGCGCAAAGCCGGTCGATGCGAGTGTTTTGGCGGCATGGGCCATGGCCTTGTGGGCGGCGGGGCTTTTGCCCTGCGCCACCACCTGCCAGGTATGCGGATTGGTGCCGATCGCCCAGGCGGGCGTCCAGCACTGCGCGGTTGGCGTCACCCAGCTGACATCACCGACATCGGTGGAACCCGCCCGAAAATGCGACTGACCCTCGAAATCGCGCAGGCCGAGATGCAGGGGTGTCGACCCGTCAATCTTCCGGTTGGAAAAGACATCGCCCTTGATCTGATAGAGCCTGATGCTGCTTTTGATCGCCTCGTCGGTGAAAGTGTCCTGAATGCGTTTGGCAAAAGCGATATCCGCCTCGTCGAAGGCGATGGGGCCTAGCGCCACCATGTTTTCATGCATCGCCGTTTCCAGCGTGATGTTGGGCAGGAGATTGGTGGAGGCGGTATCGAAGACGATTTCCACCTCTGTTTCGGTCATCATCGCCGCGCCGCGCGCGACTTTGTCCACCCGCGCGGCAAGATCGAGCGCCTGGCGCATTTCCGGGGCTCGGATCAGATAGAGCACTTCTGCCCTGGCCTGCACCACATTCGCCGCCTTGCCGCCGGTATCGGTGATTGCGTAATGCACCCGACAATCCTGCGGCATGTGTTCGCGTAGGAAATTGACGCCGACATTCATCAGTTCGACGGCATCGAGCGCCGAGCGCCCCAGATGGGCAGCGTTGGAGGCATGAGCCGCGACACCCTTGAAACGGTAAAAATATTCCAGCACGGCCAGGTTATTGGTGGAGCGCACGCCGTTGAAGGGCGCGGGGTGCCACGTCAAAGCCGCATCGACATCGTCGAACAGGCCGGCGCGCACCATGAAGGTCTTGCCGGAACCGCCCTCCTCGCCGGGGCAACCGTAATAGCGTACGGTGCCGTGCAGATTATTGGCTTTCAGATGCCGGGCGAGCGCAATAGCGGCCATCAATGAGCCGACGCCGAGCAGGTTGTGGCCGCAGCCATGGCCGGTGGCGCCCACCTCACGCGGCTGCGCCTCAGCCACATCGGCCACCTGGCTCATGCCGGCCAGCGCATCGAATTCACCGAGAAAAGCGATGACCGGCTTGCCGCTGCCGAATTCGCCGATGAAGGCCGTCTCCATGCCTGCCATGCCGCGGCGAACCGCAAAGCCGTTTTCCTCAAGCGCGCCCGCCAGAACGCCGGCAGATTGCTGTTCCTCGAATTTGAGTTCGGCAAAATCCCAGATGCTGTCGCTCAAGGTGGTGAAATCGGGCTTTATCGCCTCGACTTCGGCGGCAATCGACATCACGGCGTCACGGGTCATGGCTTGTCCTCGCATTTTTGCCCTTTACGGGCACGCGCAAACGTTTCGGCGGATGCACCGCCAAAGTCCTGCGCTTCATATTGGAAAGCCCGCGCCGAGGTCCGCTTCCGGCGCGGGCATAATGAATCAGTTGTCGACCGAGACTTCCCAGAGGCGGGCGTTCGACTGCCAGACTGGCTGGCCCTTTAGCTTCTTCGTCGCGCCCCAGACATCGACCATGTCGTAAAGGAAGATGCCCGGCATTTCCTTCAGCATCAGTTCGTGGAACTCGTCGAAAATCTTCTGGCGCTTCGTCTGGTCGGCTTCGACATAAGCCGCCTTCATCAGTTCTATCGCCTTCGGATCGTCCCACATCAGCGAGGCGTTCTTGTCCTTGTTGCCGACATAAAAGGCATACATCAGCGCCGGATCGAGGCGCGGAGCGACCGACTGAGAGATCACCTGATAATTGCCGGAACGGCGGCGATCCACCTGCGTGGCATAGTCCAGCACCTCGATCTGCACGTTGAGACCCGCCTGCTGCATCATCGCCTGCGCCATGACGGCGGCCGGGAAGCTCGGCACGTTGCCACGCTTGTTGGCGATGATGGAAATCGGCTCGCCCTTGTAACCGGCGGCCTCCAGCTCCTTCTTCGCCGCCTCGACATCATAGGCCGGGCGCTTTTTCTGGGCCTCGTCATAATAAACCGAGTCCTGCGAGACCATCGAACCGTTGGCTTCACCCGTGCCGTTCGATGCGGCGGCGACCAGTTCATCGAGATCGAGCGCCATCGCCATGGCGCGGCGCACGCCGGGATTGCTCAGAACCTTGTCGCGGGTTTGAATGTAGAAAAGGTTCTTGCCGTTGTTGCGGGCAACGATGAGCTGCATCTTATCATTAGTCTTGAACTCCGGAATGAGATCGGGAGAAATCTCGGCCGTATCGAGCACACCGGATTCAAGGCCCGCCTTCACCGTCGAAGCATCGGGAATGACCATGAACTTGATGCCATCGGCGAGCGGGCGCTTGGAGCCGACCATGCCGTCCGGCTTGCCGTCATTTGCCGGCGAAACATAATCGGCAAATTTGGCGAGGCGGATATATTCTCCTTTCTTCCACTCGTCCCACTGGAACGGCCCGGTGCCGATGGGCTTGGCGAAACTGCCATCGGCAGCAACCGATTCCGGCGAGATCATGCCGGTATAACCGCATTCCGGCCGCGACATCAGGCCAAGGAAAACGGCGGAGGGTTTTTCGAGGGTAATCTCGACCGTGGATGCATCCGTGGCCTTGACGCCGGTGACGTGCGCTGCCCCGCCTTCCGCGAAATCGTTGAGGCAGGTCCACTTCGTTTCCGGCTTCAGGTAGCGCGTCCAGTTCCAGACGACGTCCTCTGCGGTAAGCGGCTTACCATTGTGGAATTTCACGTCCTTGCGCAGCTTGAACGTATAGGTCAGGCCATCGGGCGAAACGTCGACGCTCTCGGCCAGAAGCGGCTTCACCTCACCGGCGTTGTTGTAGCCGACAAGACCTTCGACGATGTGCAGGATAACCCCATCCGTATTGCCGTCGCGGTTCACGCCGGGATTGTTGCTGCGAAGATCCGAGCTTTGGGCGATGGTGATGTCGCGGGCCGCCGCGATATTGGCCGTTACCAGCAGGGCAACGCCTGCGAGAAGAAGTTTTTTCACTGTTCTACCCTCTTTGTTGTCATTGATTGTCATTGGTGAAAGCCGTCCCAGCAGGCCTGTGCCAGCCGGCCGATCGTTTCGAGCGCGATGGTGTATCCCGGCGTACCGTCAGGCATCACCTGCGGCACCTCGTCGGTATAAGTGGTGATGATGAAGGACGGCGCGCCGTTTCTGTAGACGATGCCGGCATCCATGCGCCCGCGCTTGCCGCGACCGCTCTTGCTGGCCACCACAGCCTCAAAGGGCAGGCGGGAGCGGATACCATACCGCAAAATCTGGTTCTTCAGCGTCTGCATGGCCCATTCGCACAATTGCGGGCTGCAACCGAGCTTTGCCTGCGCCACCTGCGAGGACTGCGCATCGAGAATAGTCTGCAGCAGCAGCACCTGATCCGCCGCCGAGGTGGTGGTGACGGTTTTCAGCGGATGGTCGGCCGCCAGCGCCAGCGGCGGAATGAGGAAACGGTGATGGGTATTGGCCATGCCAAGCGATTTGCAATAGCCGTCCACCTCTTCCAGCGTCAGCCTCTCCAGCACCATCTTGGTGCAGACGTTGTCGCTCAGCACCATCATGCCAGCGACGGCATCGCGTAGCGAAATGACGATGCCTGGCGTCATATAACGGAACATGCCGCTCGCAACCTCTTCCGCCAGCCGCTTTTCATAGGTGACGGGCTGGCCGAGATCGATCCGCCCTTCGCTGGCGGCCTTGAGTACGGCCATCATGATCGACGTCTTGCGGGTGCTGCCCGATGGCGTCTCCTCGTTTTCCCCCCGGCCGATCTCTTCTCCGGTCAGGAGATTGCGCACCATGAAGCGTGTCACGAAAGGCTGTGCATCGCAGATCGCATTCAGTTGGGCAGCAACGGTCATAGTCATCTTCCTGTTAAACTTCATCTTCCAGACGCCATTTCAGTGTCACGCCGCCCTTTTCATTCTGGTCGAGGGCGGGAATGGCCGAGAGCAGCCGGCGCGTATAGGCCTCCCTCGGACTGTCGAAAATCGTGTCGCGGTCACCCTCTTCGATGATGCGACCGTCCTGCATGACGACGACACGGTCGGCCACCTGCTCCACCACACCGAGATCGTGGCTGATGAACAGGCAGGAAAAGCCGTAACGTTTCTGCAGATCGGAAAAGAGATCGAGCACCTGCGCCCGCACTGTCACGTCGAGCGCCGAGACCGGCTCGTCGGCGATCAGGAACCGCGGACGGCGGGCAATGGCGCGGGCAATCGCCACGCGCTGGCGCTGGCCGCCGGAAAGCTCGTGCGGATAGCGGGCGGCAAAATCAGCGCCGAGCCCCACCTCCTCCAGGGTTTCCAGCGCCCGCTTGCGCTTGGCGGCCTGGTCGAGGCCCAGCACGAGGCGCAGCGCCTCCTCCACCAGCGCCTGAATGGTCATGCGCGGATCAAGCGAGGAATAGGGATCCTGAAACACCATCTGGCAATTCAGGCGGTAATCCTTCCAGTCCTCGTTGCGCTCGCGGCCCTGAAAGCGGATATGTCCCTCGCTCTCCTGCACGAGCCCGGCGATGGTGCGGCCGAGCGTCGTCTTGCCGGAACCGGAACCGCCAACGAGCGCCACGACCTCGCCCTCATGAATGTCGATGCTGACGCCATGCAGCGCCCGCTTCGGTTTGGCCTTCTTCAGCAGAGATTTGCGGCCGGCATAATCCACAACGATATCGCGGGCCGAAACCATTGGCGCCTTGGAGGTGTCGATATTGCGTGGCTCGCCGCGGAATGGCAGGGAGGAAAGCAGTTTTTTCGTATAGGGGTGCTGCGGCGCATCCAGCAGGTCCTCGGTGCGGCCCTGTTCGACGATAGCGCCTTTTTCCATCACCACGATACGGCTGGTATAACGTGCCACCATCGGCAGATCGTGGCTGATGAGGAGAACGGCGGTGCCTTCCGCCCGCGTCAGCTCCACCATCAGTTCCATGACATCGCGCTGGATGACCGCGTCCAGCGCCGTCGTCGGCTCATCGGCGATCAGCAAAGCGGGTTTCAGCAGCATGACCGAGGCCAGCATGATGCGCTGGCGCATGCCGCCGGAGAACTCGTGCGGATAGGCCGTCAGCGCACCTTCCGGATCGCGGATGCCCACACGCCGCAGCATGTCGAGAATTTTCTCGCGGCGCTCTTCCGGCGACAATTTGGTATGAAGGATCAAGCCCTCTTCCAGTTGCCGGCCTATCGTCATCGATGGGTTTAGGGAGGTCATCGGCTCCTGAAACACGACGCCGATCTCCGCGCCGCGCAGACGCCGAAGCTCCTTCACCGGCAGGGACATGACATCCTGCCCCTTGTAGATGATCGACCCGCCGGTGACGGCGATGGCCGGTGGCAGAAGCGAGATGAGCGCGCGGGTGGCGAGCGTCTTGCCCGACCCGCTTTCGCCGACGATGCCGAAGATTTCGCCCGCCGCAATATCGAAGGAAACATCCTTGACCACCCGGTGGCCGGTTCTGGCGACTTCGAGCGAAAGGCCGCGAACGGTGAGAAGTGTATTATCCGTCATTTGAGACCTCTCATGCGCGGGTCAAGCCTGTCGCGAAGGGCATCTCCCAGAAGATTGATGCCAAGCAGCGTCAGCGCGATGCACAGACCGGGGAAAAGCCCTAGCCAGACGGCCTGCTGGATGAAGGGCCGGCCGGCGGCCAGCATGTTGCCCCAGGTGGGGGCCGGCGGCGGCACGCCGAGGCCGAGGAAGGAGAGCGCGCTTTCCGACAGGATGGCCCAGCCGAACATGGAGGTGGCAAGAACCGTGATCGGCGCGATGCAATTGGGCAGGATATGGCGGAACATGGTGTAGATCTCACCATTGCCCATCACCAGCGACGCCTCGATGAATTCCCGCTCACGCAATGAGAGGACCGCACCGCGCACCACGCGGGCCATGGATGGCGTATAGGCGATGCCGAGTGCGAAGATGATGCCATACTGGTTTGCGCCGAAAACCGCGAGCAGGCCGAGCGCTAGCAGAATGCCCGGAAAGGCAAGAAGCGCATTGTTGATGGCCATGATGACGCCATCCACCCAGCCGCGCGCATAACCGCTGACAAGGCCGATCAGCGTGCCGCAGATCGTTGCGAAGCTGACCGTCAGGAAGCCGATCCAGACGCTGGCGCGGGCACCCACCATCAGGCGGCTCAAAACATCGCGCCCGAATTCATCGGTGCCGAGAAGATGGCTGGCGCTTGGGCCGGCCAGACGCGAGGCAAAGCCGAGCTTCATCGGGTCATAGGGCGTCCAGAACAGACCGGTTGCGGCGGTGATGAGCAGGAGGGCGATGAGAAAGCCGCCGATAAGCCCGTTAAGTGTGAACTTTTTCATTCGGCAACCACACGCGGATCGAAGAGGGGATAAAGAAGGTCGACGAAGAGGTTGACCAGCACATAGGACAGCGAGACGAACAGCAGGCATCCCTGAATGACGGGGTAATCGCGGGCGAAAATACTGTCGACCATCAGCCGTCCGAGCCCCGGAATGGTGAACACTGTCTCGATGACGGCGATGCCGCCGAGAAGATTGCCGAGGATAAGGCCGATCATCGTCCATGTCGGGCCGAAGGCGTTCTTGAAGGCGTGCCGCCAGAGAACGGCGCTTTCCGAAAGGCCCTTGGCGCGGGCATGGGTGATGTAATCCAGCCGCAGCACTTCCAGCGTGGAGGCACGCGCCATGCGGATCAGAACGCCCATTTCATGGATCACCAGCGTCATGACGGGCAGGACGAGATAGAGTAGGCCACCGACGAAATTGTCGCTGATCGACACATATCCCAGCACCGGCAACCAGCCGAGCTTGAGGCCGAAAAACAGAAGAAGCAGAAGACCCAGCCAGAATGTCGGAATGGACAGAAGCAGGGTCGCCGTTCCCACCAGCGCAAGATCGGTGAGGCTGTTCTGTTTCCAGGCGGCGATAACACCCGCCGGAACGGCAATCAGGCTGGCTAGCAGCACCGCGACCACGACGATCTCGGCACTGACGAGAAAACGCGACACGACCAGCGGCAGCACCGCCTCATCATTGACAATGGAGCGGCCGAAATCGCCCTGCACCACATTGCCGGCCCAGATGATGAACTGTTGCGGCATGGATTTGTCGAGGCCGAGTTCGGTCCTCATCGCCTCGATCTGCTCCGGTTGCGCCATGTCGCCCAGCATCAGGGCAGCCGGATCGCCCGGAATGAAGCGGATGAGCGCAAAGACCGTGATCGACACGAATGCGATCGTCGGCAGCGCCATCAAAAGACGGCTCAGTATGAATCTTATCATCGGTTCCCCACGATTGATGGCGGGGAATGGTATCCCGCCTCTATCGGTTTCGTTGCTGGTGACTATGACGGATTGAGAAATATCACGCAATATTATGCATAAACGTCATATATCTATGCAGAATGACGGCGCGTTTCATCCTGATGAGGACAATGAGATTTTCCGCTCAAAATCCCGTTTTCAGTCGATTTTTTGCGAAAGCTGGATTTCCCGCTTCAAGGCATCGCTCAGCGCCTGCGCAGCGATGGACAGCGGTGCGCCGGAAGCACGGGCTAAACCGAATTCCTGTGTGGCCTGCGGGACGAATGGCCGGGCGACAACGGGAAGGTGCCGGTAGAGGTTAGCATAAAAACTGCTGATGATCGTTACCCCCAACCCGTGCGCCACATAGGCGCAGGCGGAACTGTTGGTGTGGGTCTCGATCTTCACCATCGGCTTGACGCCGGCCTTCTTGAACACCTGATCGAGCGCCATGCGGTTCGGCCGCTGCCGGCCGATCAGGATGAGCGGAACATTGCGCAGATCCTTGACGGTGATTTCGGTGAGTTTAGCCAGCGGATGATCCTCCCGGACCACGCAGACGCTTTTGCCGGTCGCGACACGTTCGACATCGATGCCCGGTCCGATCTCGCCTTCCATCCGCAGGAAACCGAGATCGATCACCCGTTCGCCCACCAGCTTGTTGATGGCGGTGGTCGTCTCGAAGAAGGTTTCGATACGCACGCCGGGAAAATCCCGGACATAGTCGATCAGCATGGCGGGCGCGAAATTTTCCCACATGCTGCTCGGCAGTCCGATACGGACGATTTCCGGACCGGCTGCACCATTGCGCAAATCCTCGGCGTGGCCGGACATGCGATCGACCGCAAGCAGCACGTTTTCCGCATCCCGGGCGAGAAGCACCGCCTCCGGCGTCGGTATCAGTCGCCCCTTGTCGCGGGCAAACAGCGTCAGCGACAGGTCTGCCTCAAGTTGGGCCAGAAGCCGGCTGATACCGGACTGGCTGAGACCCATGGCCTTGGCGGTGGCGATGGTGGAGCCGGTGGAAAGAAGCGTGCGCAGGACTTCGAGCTGCTTGATGTTCATGAGGCCAGCACCATGGGTGGAGAGACGAGCCGGTTTCGGTTCAAACGTTTTGCCGCCGATAGACCTTGATGTCACCGGTTTTTTTACGCCGCCACTTGGCCGGCACCGTCGCCGGTTACAATTCCACCTCATAGACCGCGTAATGGGTGGCCACACGCGCCTCTCCCGATGGCGTCACCCAGCCGCGAAACATGCCTGATGTATTATAGGGCGCGGATATGCCGCCTTCGGCATCGATTGCGACGAGGCCCGCGCCGATATCATAGGGCGCCAGATCCTTGTGGACGAGATTCCCGGCGGCGGTCTCCAGATCCTGCCCGAGATAGGCAACGCGGGACGCGATCTCGTGGCCGACGACATAACGGATGAAAAACTCGCCCTTGCCGGTACCGGAAACGGCGCAGGCCCCATCCCGCGCATAGGTGCCAGCCCCGATCACCGGGCTATCGCCCACCCGGCCATCAGGCTTGTTGGTGTAACCGCCGGTCGAAGTAGCCGCCGCGAGATGCCCCGCCGCATCGAGCGCCACCGCGCCGACGGTTCCGTGTTTTTCGTTTTCCGTCGCTTCCGTACCGGCGGAGGCATGGCGCTTCATCGCCGCCAGCGCCTCAAGGCGCTTTTGGGTGGTGAAATAGGATTGCGGCTCGGTGGCGAGTCCCTTTTCCTTCGCGAAGCGGTCGGCCGCCTCTCCCGTCAGATAGACGGCACGCTCATCCGCCATCAGCGCACGGGCCGCCTTTACCGGGTTGCGGATGGCGCGAGAGGCGCTGATCGCACCTGCCGCCAGCGTTTCACCATCCATGATCGAGGCATCGAGTTCGTGAATGCCGTTTTCGTTGAGCGCCGCCCCGTGGCCGGCATTGAAATGCGGACTGTCCTCCATGACGACGACCGCCGCCTCAACCGCTTCAAGCGCCGTTCCGCCAGCCTTCAGCACGCCATAACCGGCACGCAGGGCCGCTGCCAGATCGTCGCGCGCAGCAGCCCACTCCCCGGCCGTCATGCTGTCTTCCGGCATCACGCCGCAACCACCGTGAATGGCCAGTGCGATCTTCGTCATGTGCTCACTCCCTCGTCGCCCCACCAGCGGCAGGGCCTCTTAGCATCAATTAAAGGCGATATCGCCGATGACCCGCACGCGGACCCGCCGCGCGCCGCCAGGCAAATAGGCGATCGGAATATCTTCCACCTCAAGCGTCTTGAGGCTCGCCCGCTCCGCGCCCGAAGCGACCGCCGCGTTCTGCGCCTCGGTCTCGGCTTTCGCAAGGGCTTCATCGCGGCTCAGGCCGGAAAAGACCTGATCGACCTCGCCGGAAACCTGCGCCATCGCCGCGCCCAGCGCATTGGCAACGCCGGCATTTTCCACACGCAGCACTTCCGACGCACCCGGAACCGTCTCGGGGATCAGGAACGCCCCGCCGCCTACAGCAACCAACGGTACGTCTTCGGCTGATGTCTTCATCTGGTCGAAGCTGTCGGCCACCATGTCACGGATGCGTTGAAGCGTGGCCTGCACGAAAGCCGGATCGAGGTCTTTTACACGGTCGCGATCACCCATTTCGATCAAGCCTGCGGCAACGGCGATATCCGATGTCGTCAGCGTCTCACCGCCGAAAACGCGGGCTTCTGTGAGGATGCGATAACCGACCGAGCGCGGACCGATCTTGCCCGTCTCAGGGTCGACAATGGTGCCGCCGCCGAGCGCAATCGGCAGAAGATCGGGCATACGGAAGAGCGTGCGCACCCCTCCGATATGGACGATATTGTTCGCCTCCCGCGGAAAACCGCCGACAAGGCAGCCGATATCGGAGGTGGTGCCGCCAACATCCACCACCATGGCGTCGGAAAGCCCGGTGAGGAAGGCCGCACCACGCATCGAGTTGGTCGGGCCGGAAGCGAAGCTGTGCACCGGGTTGGCAGCCGCGACATCCGCCAGCGCCACCGTGCCGTCATTCTGGGTCAGATAAAACGGCGCTTTTACGCCGGCTTCGCGCAACGCATCCGAAAATGCCTGAACGGTAGTCTTGCCCAGGGTTTGCAGCGCTGCGTTCAGCAGGGCGACGTTTTCCCGCTCCAGAAGCCCGATGCGGCCAAGCGTATGGGAAAGCGTGATGCGTGCATCGGGAATGACCGAACGGACGATTTCCGCCGCCCGCACCTCGCACTCCGTCGTCAACGGCGAGAAGGTTGCCGAAATGGCGATGGAGGTGATGCCTGCATCGCGGATTTTCATCGCCGCCTCCCGAATTTCATCGGGAATCATCTGCACCAACGGGCTGCCGTCATATTCATGGCCACCATGGACCATGAAGATCAACGGATCGACAGCATCGTACAAATCTTTTGGCCAGTCGCACATGGGCGGCAGCGAAGAACCGGTCGGCAGAGCGATGCGGATAGCGGCAACCCGTTCCAGCCGGGCGCGCTCCACCACCGCATTGGTGAAATGGGTGGTGCCGATCATCACCGCGTCAATCGGGCGATCCGCCGCGCCGACATGGCCAGCCACATGGGCAAGCGCCGCCTTTACGCCGGACAGGACATCCTGCGTGGTCGGGACCTTGATGGAAGCGACGATGGTGTCGCCATCGATGAGAACGGCGTCCGTATTGGTGCCGCCAACGTCAATACCGATGCGTTTCATGGGAATACCGATCTGAAGTCAATGTCATAACCGAAGGCGCGCGGGCCGACGGCGGCGATGCCGGCAGGCGTCGTCAAGAGTTCCGGCGCGGGCAGCGCGACGACCGTCACGCGTTGACCGTAACGCACCGATTCCGTGCCGATGGCGCCGCCCGAGACAGTGTCGAGAAGGCAAAGCAGGTCCGGCGTCATGGCGACCGGCTGGCCATCGCGGAAGGCGACCGCCCATTCGTTCTGGAAGGCCAGCTCCATGCGCGAACCGCGTTCGGCATCAATGCCTTCAATGGTCGTGCTGCCGCGCAGGAAACCGCCGGTGGTCTCGCGGGCCACGTCCACCACCTTGCCGCGGAACAGCTGCTTGCCGCCCTCGTGGTCGAGAACCGCCTGAACCGGATCGTCATGGCGTTGACGCGCCGCCATCACCGCGCGCCCGAGTTCGGTCGCCTTGGTAACGGTGTAATGAATACCCCACTCCTTCACCTCCTTGCCGGTGCGCGGCGCCTTGCACGTGGCGGCGGTGGAACCGACTTCGGTGCAGACCTTGCGCGAGATGCGCTCCATCCATTTCCACGAAGCAGCACGCGTCACGATCACCTCATTGTCGCGCACATCGACCAGCGACAGCGGAAACATCGGCAGGTTGCCGATGGCGAAAGATGTCATCTGCGCTTCGGGATAGGCGCGTCCCATGGCATCGGCATTCACGACCGGCCGGTCGAGAACGGCAGCGGCGAGGAAGGAAGAAAGCGCATTCGAGCCGCCGATTTCAACGCTCATGATCGCCCGGAACGGCTTGCCGAGATAATCCTCCATCACCTCGACGGCACGGGCGAGATGCACGGGATCCCCCAGTCGTTCCTGACCGACAAGCGGCGCACCCATCTTGGAGACGACGGCAACCATATCGTCATCGGCAAGCGCCATGGGGTCCATGACTTTCACCCGCCGCCCCTCGGCATAGAGATGGCGCAGGTTGAGCGTCGAGATATAGGGGTTGCCTCCACCGCCGGTTCCAAGGATCCAGGCGCCGGTGGCCAGAGGTTCGATATCGTCTTCGGAAAATTCCTGGATCATGCGTCATCCTCGGGCATGCCGCAGCCTTTCCGGCCGCAGGCAATGCTCCTTCCCTTTGAAGTTCCAAGTCTGGCCAACCCCGCCTTTGCGGCGGGGCCGGTTTTCATGAGGCGAAGATCACTCCGCCTTGCAGTCCCAATGGAAGTTGGAGAAGTTCAGGTCCCAGCTCTGCATGGGAATGAACTCGTAACCCTGAAGGCACTTGTTCGCCGCGTAACGGCGGTTCGGCGCAACCGCCCAGACGTCAGGCTGAAGATCGGCGATCTTCGTCTGCAGTTCCTTGTAGGTGGCGTTCTGCTCGTTGACATCCGTGGTGGCGCGGACCTTGTCGATCAACCCGTCGATCTCCGCATTCTGCAACCATTCCATCGACATCCAGGTACCGGAGGCCTTGGAGTGATACTGGTTGTAGAACATCGAATCCGGCGACGGATAGGTCGGCGAGATGTTCACCTGCGTCGATGCCGGCGTCGTTTCCGGCTTGGAAGAAAGCTCGACGATCCGGTTCCATGGCTCCGGCTTGATATCGAGCGTGATGCCGATCTGTTCGAGGCTGGATTGCAGAAGCAGCGCCACTTCCGCCTCAAAGGCCAGCGAAGCGACATAGCTGTTGACCAGCGTGATCTTCTGGCCGGCATATTTCGACTTCGCCAGCTCTTCCTTGGCCTTTTCCAGATCGTAGACGCCCGGCTGGATATCGCCGTTATGCGCGTCCTTGAACGCGTCTGAGAGCGGTCCCTTCATATCGAAGCCCGGATAGATCACTTCCTGGATCGTCTTGTAGTCGGTCGCATAGGCGATGGCGCGGCGCACGTGGACGTCGTCCGTCGGATAGACCTTGGTGTTGAGCTTGATGACGAAACCGCCGGCGGTGCGGGTCTGGATCAGCTTGTAACCCTTCATCCGGCCGATGGACTCATAGGTGTCGTTGCCAAGCCCGTGCGAGGAAAGGCCGAGTTCGCCCTTTTCCGCCAGCGCCTTGACGGTGGCGTCGTCGCTGGTCTGCACGAAGCGTACTTCGTCGATGGGCTTGCCCTTCGTCCAGCCGAGGAAATAATCGGCATTGCGGGCGATGACCATATCGGCCGAACGATTGTAGCTGACCAGCTTGTAGGGGCCGGAGCCGGCGGAATGTTCGCCGACATAGGCCTCGCCCCATTTGTCTTCCGGCTTGGCATTGGCTTCGATCAGCGTCTTGTTCATCGCCATCATCAGCGGCGTCGCCGCCATGAAGGGCGAGAACTGGCGCTCGATCTTCATGACCAGCGTGGCATCGTCAGGCGCGGTAACGTTTTCGGGCTTCAGCACGCCGACGATGAGGTTCGACGGGCCCTTGTTGATTCCGAGCAGGCGCTGGATCGACCAGGCAAGATCGGCAGCCTTCACCGCCGTGCCATCCTGGAACTTCGCATCGTTGCGCAGGTGGAAGGTATAGGTCAGGCCGTCCGGCGAAATATCCCAGGATTTTGCCAGATGCGGCACGATTTCGCCCTTGGCGTTCACCGTGGTCAGGCCGTCATACATGTTCACGATGGCCATGTAGCCGGTGTAATCGGTCACCTTCGCCGGGTCGAGCGAGCTGAATATCTGCATGGTGTTGACCGCAACTGATACCTTGTCTTCCGCAATGGCTGCGGAAGAAACAAACGGCAGCACGAGCGCCGTGCCGAGCGCCAGCGCGGCGAGACGGGAAGAAAGTACAGGCATTTTCATTATCGTTCTCCTCTTTATTGCGGGGCGTTGGCCCCGCTTATGGTTAGGCAGCCTTGCTGACCGGGACGGGCAGCGGTGAGAAAGGAATGTCCGGATAACCGAAGGCCGCCGGCCCGACGACCTCAAGCGCGCGGGCGCTGCGCAACAGGTCGTGGCAGGGGATGGCGATGACGGCCACGCGCTGGCCGTAGCGCAGCACTTCGGTGGTGATCGGATAACCGGTGTCGACATCGAGCAGGACGATCAAATCGGGCACCGTCACTTCCACTTTGCCGTCACGGGAAAACAGCAGGAATTCGTTCTGGATGGCGACGCCTGCCGTCTGACCGGCGCAATCATCAAAGCCGGAAAGCGTGAGATCGCCAACCGCGAAACCGCCGCGAAGATGGCGCTTCAGATCGGTGATCTTGCCGTTGAAGATGCGCCGCCCGCCTTCGAGCGCGCAGACTGCGGCAATCGGGTCTTCCTGCTGCTTGCGGGCGCGGATAACGGCCTCACCGATGGCAATCGCCTTGGTGTAGGTTTTCGGTATGCCATACTGGTGCACGTAATGCGCCTGCATCGGAGCCGTCGCCAGCATCGCGCCGCCGCCCTGCGAAACGACGCAGGCGCGCGCCATTCGCTCGTGCCAGACCTCGGAAACGGCATGGCTGAAGATGACGGCATTGCCGTGCAGATCGCACATCACCGATGGCGTGGAACTATGGCCGTAGATGGAGAAGGTGGTCATCTGCATTTCCGGGAATGCCCGGCCCATGCCGTCGCAATCAAGGATCGGCAGGCCGCCCAGCGCCGCCGTCACCAGCGGGTTCATGGAATTGGAACCGCCGATCTCCTCGCAGACGATGGCGTCGACGGGTGTGCGGATCAGCTCTTCCATCGCCCGCAGGCAGCGCAGGCCCTCGCGCCCTTCGCGAATGCGCTCGACGCCGACGACAGGCGCGCCGATGCCGCCGATGGACATGCAGAGCGCGTCCGGCTCGATGGCGTCGGTTGCCAGAATCTTCATCTCGTAACCGGCCTTCATGGCCTCCAGCGCCAGCAGCTTGCCAAGATAGGGATTACCGCCGCCGCCCGTGCCGAGAATGCCTGCGCCGATTTCCAGCGCGTCGAGATCTTCACGGGTCAGCGTCCGCAATGCCGCTTCGTCATATTTCAGCTTGCGTGTCTCAGCCATGATTGGCTCCCATTTCTCCAACAACTTTCACATGAATGCGGGTGGCGTTGCCGGGCAGATAGGCAAGCGGCATGTCCTCACGCTCGATGACTTCCAGCGTCGCGGCAATCGCACCGGCGGAAATTGCCTTTTCGCGTGCCTCGGCTTCCGCCTCGGCCAGTGCGCTCTCGCGCGTGCGTCCGTCCACCAGTGAGAAGACCCGGTCGGTCTCGCCGCTGATCTGCGCAATCGCCGCGCCAACGGCATTGGCCACCGCGAAATTCTCAGGCCGGATGACCTCCAGCTCACCGATACGATCCGGCATCAGGATGGAACCGCCGCCAACAGCGATCACCGGCACCGGTGACGACGAAATGCGGCTGCGCTCCACACAGGCCTCAAGCATGTCGTTAATCTTGTCGACCGCGGCATTCACGAGTTTTTTGTCGAGACTGGAGACCAGCGCCTTCTCGCCCACATCCGCCTTGCCGGAGGCAACCGCGATATCGGTCGCTGTCAGGGTCGAGCCACCGAAGCAGAGCGCCTCGCGGCGAACCCGGTAACCGACGGATTTCGGCCCGACAGTCAGGCCATGGTCGCCATTGACCACGAGGGAACCGCCGCCGAGACCGATGGAGAAAACGTCAGGCATGCGGAAATTGGTGCGCACGCCGCCAATATCCACCGTGGTCGAGGCCTGACGCGGGAAGCCGTGTGAAAGCGAGCCGACGTCCGACGTGGTACCGCCGACATCCACGACGACGGCATCCTTGAGACCGGTGAGGAAGGCCGCACCACGCATGGAATTCGTCGGGCCGGACGCGAAAGTGAGCACGGGGAAACCGCGCACCACATCAGCCGCCATCAGCGTGCCGTCGTTCTGGGTGATATAAAACGGGCAGGTAATGCCCGCGGACTTCAGCGCTTCGCCGAAAGCCGCAACGGTGCGGTCGGCCAGCGACAGCAGGCTGGCATTCATGATCGCCGCACTTTCACGCGCAAGCAGACCGTGACGGCCAATATCCTTGGACATGACCACCGGCAGGCCGGGGCAGCGTTCCTGCAGGATTTCCTTCGCCCGCAGCTCCATTGCTTCGTTGATGCCGCTAAAAACGCAGGTAACGGCAGCCGCCTTTAAGCCCTTGGCGCGGATATCGGCGGCGATGCGGACGATTTCGTCCTCATCGAGCGGCGAAATTTCGCGTCCGTCGAATTCATAACCGCCACGCACCTGATAACCGTGGTTGCCGACGATTTCACGGAGATCGTCCGGCCAGTCCACCATGGGCGGCAGGCCGGCACCGGAAGGCAGGCCGAGCCGGATGGCGGCGACCTCGTCCATATGCCGGCGCTCGATCACCGCATTGGTGAAATGCGTGGTGCCGATCATCACGGCGCCGATGCGCGCCCTGTCTATGCCCGAAGCCTCGATGACCTTTTCAAGGGCTTCGATGACACCGGATGTCACATCCTCTGTCGTGGAGGCCTTCACCCCCGCCAGAACGGTTTTATCCTGCAACACAACGGCATCGGTATTCGTGCCGCCGACGTCAATTCCAACGCGATACACGTCAGGCTCCTCTTTCATCAATCGGTCGTTTTTACGAGGAAGCGCATGCGCTCTTCCTCGGTCACCGTGGGTTTGAGACGTTCTTCCTCGTCGGTGACGACGGGGATGGCCGCGATCAGGGCGCGGGTATAGGGATGGGCCGGTTCGGCGAAGACCGCCGACGTCACACCCTCTTCGACAATCTCGCCGCGCAGCATGATGGCGATGCGCGAGCAGAAATTGCGCATTAGCGACAGGTCGTGCGAGATCATCAGATAGGTGAGGCCAAGCTCCTCGCGCAGCTGCAGCAGAAGGTCGATAACCGTCTTCTGCACGGAGACATCAAGTGCGGCCGTCGGCTCATCGAGGATGAGGATTTTCGGCTCGGCCGCGAGCGCCCGGGCAATCGCCACGCGCTGCTTCTGACCACCGGAAAGCTCGTGCGGATATTTGCCGAGATAGGATTGCGGCAGCCGCACCAGCCCCATCAGTTCCTGCATGCGGCTTTCACGCGCAGGCCCGTCCATGCCTATGGATTTCAGCGGCAGGGCAAGCGTCTGTTTCACCGTGCGCTTCGGATTGAGCGAGGTGCCCGGATTTTGATAGACAATCTGCGTCAGCCGCTTGCCGCGCTCAGGTGCCGGGGCGTCAATGACAAGATTGCCAGACGTGGGACGCGAAAGACCCATGATCATGCGCGCGACCGAGGTCTTGCCGGAACCGGATTCGCCCGCAAGGCCAAAAACCTCGCCTTCCTTCAGCGTCAGGTTCACATCCCGCACGGCGTGATAACCGTTGCGGCGGCCGTAAATCTTATTCAGCCCTTCGATGGTGACGATGGGCGAGCGCGTGCTCTGCGCCAGATCGGTAACGCGTGGGCCATAAAGCGGCGGCACGGCATCCAGCAGCGAACGCGTATAATCCTCGGCAGGAGCATGTAGGATTTGCGTGCAAGGACCGGTCTCGACGATATCGCCGTGATGCATGACCACGACCCTGTCCGCCACCTTGCGCACGACGCCGAGATTGTGGGTGATCATCAGCAGCGCCATGTTTTCTTCGGCAACCAGCTGGTTGATGAGGTTGAGGATTTCATCCTGCGTCGTCACGTCAAGCGCCGTGCCCGGTTCGTCGGCGATCAGGAGCTTCGGCTGGTGCAGCAGCGCAAGTCCTATCAGCACGCGCTGGCGCATGCCGCCCGAAAGTTCGGAGGGATAGGCGTTCATGACCCGTTCGGTATCCGCGAGCTGTACCCGACGCAGCACGGCCGCGATACGGTTGCGGCGCTCGGCCTTGGACGAGTTGATGCCGTCGCGCTTGTCGGCAAAACGCATGACATCATCGAGATGCGTGCCGATCTTGAAGACCGGATTGAAGGACGATAGCGGGTCCTGCATGATCAGTGAAAACGCGGTCCCCTTCAGCGCCTCACGCTCCCTGCGCGGCATGGACAGCACATCCCGGCCATCGATGATGATGGCACCTGATGTGATCGCGGCGTTTTTCGGCAGGGTGCCGATGATCGCCTTGGCGGAGACCGATTTGCCCGACCCGGTTTCGCCGATCAATGCTACGCGTTCGCCGGCGGCAACCGTGAAGGCGACATCGCGCAGCACCTGCCGGGTGCGGCCGTAATTGGTGAAGGTGACGTTGAGGTTTTCGACCTTGAGAAGCGGTTCAGTCATGGCCTTAGCTTTCCACGTCGAACATGTCACGCAGGCCGTCGCCCAGCAGGTTGAAACCCAGCGTCACGTAAAGCACGGCCGCACCGGGGCAGAGCACTTCCCACCAGAAATCCGGCATGAACTGGCGCCCGTCGGCGACCATCGATCCAAGGTCAGGCGTCGGCGGTTTGACGCCGAAACCGAGGAAGCTCAGCGTCGCCCCGAACAGGATGACGAAGGCGGCATCGAGCGTCGTCTTGACCGAAATGACCGAAACGCAGTTGGGCAGTATTTCGCGGAAGAGGATGTGTAACGGGCCGGCACCGGCAAGACGCGCCGCCTCGATGTAATCTTCCGAAGCGATGGACTTCGACACCGAATAGATCAGCCGCGCATGCCAGGTCCACCACAGCAGCGTGATCGCGATCATGGCGTTCATCAGCGTCGGTTCCAGCAGGTTGGAGACCGCGAGCGCCATGACGAGTGGCGGCATGGCCAGCATCACATTCGTCAGGCCGCTGATAAGTTTTTCAGTCCAGCCGCCGAAATAACCGGCGATGAGGCCAAGTACGGTTCCGACCGGCACCGAAATTCCGAGCACGCCGATGACGAGAAGCAGCGAGACCCGAAGCCCGAAGATGGTGCGGGAAAAGATATCGCGCCCTGCCTTGTCGGTGCCGAACCAGTGTTCGAGATCCGGCGGCATGTGGCGGGCGCGGAAATCGACGACCGCGCCGATATGTTTCGGATAGGGCGTAAGCCATGGCGCGAAGACCGCCAGTACCAGCACCGACAGAAGGATCAACGAGCCGATGACCGCCGCCGGATTGCGGCTGAAGCGATACCACATCATGTAACCGGCGCTTAAGCCTCGATCAGTGGGTTCGAGCATTTTCATATCGGCCATCAGCGAGCCTCCTTGCGGCGCAGGCGCGGGTCGATGATCGAGATCAGAACATCCACGATCAGGTTCGCAACGATGAAGAACAGGCCGGCCACCAGCACCACGGCGGTCACGGCGTTGAGGTCTTTCTGCAGGATGGCGTTGAGCCCATAGGAAGCAAAACCGCCCCAGGCGAAGACCATCTCGATCACGAAGGCATTGCCGATCAGCGACGCGAATTCGAGACCCATGATCGTCAGCGGCGCTATGGAAGAGAGCTTCAGCAGGTAACGGAAGATGATGACCCGCTCCGGCACGCCGAAGCTTTGCAGGGTGAGCACATGGTCCTTGCGCTGGTTCTCGATCATCGAGGAGCGCGTGATGCGGGTGATCTGGCCGATGCCGGCCATGGAAAGTGCGAAGGCCGGCAGTGCGAGATGCTTCAGCGCATCGAGCACGACGTCGAAACGTCCGGCCAGCGTGCCGTCGATGAGGATGAAGCCCGTCGGGCCGCCCTGCCAGCCAAGCCCGTGATCGAGCCTGCCGATGATCGGCCAGCCGGAGAGAAACCGGGCGGCCAGCAATTGCAGCGTGATGGCGAAAAGAAAGCTCGGGATCGTGACCCCGGTGAGCGAGAGGATGCGACCGATATGGTCAAGCGGCCGATCGCGGTAATGCGCAGTGATGACGCCGAGCGGGATGGCAACGGCAAACATGAAGATGACCGAGACAAGTACCAGCTCCACGGTAGCCGGAACGGTCTGCGCCAGATCGGTAGTCACCGGGCGTTGCGACACCAGCGAGAAACCAAGATCGCCGTGCAGGGCATTGCCGATATAGTCGAGATATTGGACGGCGAGCGGCTTATCGAGGCCCATCTCGCCGCGCAGCGCGTCCACCTGCTCCTGCGTTGCCGCAGGACCGAGCGCCATGCGGGCGGGATCGCCCGGCACCACTCGGGCGAGCACGAAAATCATGATGGACAGGGCGATCATGACCAGCACGAAGGTGCCGAGCCTGTTCAAAATCGCGACCAGCGGATGTTGCTGCATCGGTGGAACGTTCCTTGTGCATCGGTTGCGTGAGCACAAGTTTTCACCACATGTCCCTTTGAACAATCTGGAAAAGGTATAGTTTTTTGAAAGATGAGTATAGGTTTTTAAGATTAAATCCCCTATGCCTTTGCGAATGACGCTGCTTCCCCGCACCCGCCTCTGCCGTCGCATCGCCAGCGAGACCGCCGGCGTGGTCTTTCTGCGGGCGCCTGCGGGTGCGGGAAAAAGCGTGTTGCTGGAAATGCTCGCAAAAGAGCTCGGAACCGAAGTGTGCCGCACGCACCAGCCGCGAAGCGACGAGACCGCGAATGGCTGTCTCCTGTGGGACGTGCCGGTTTTCGCACGGGCCGCGCGCATGCCGGCCGCCATTCTGGAAGCGGTGCGTCTGGTGGTGATCGCCTGCAGGCCGGATCAACGGATCAGCGGACTGGCCCGGCAAATCCTGCATCGCGGTTCGCTTACCATCGGATCGAATGAACTGCTTCTTGGTGAGGACGAGGTGAAAGACCTGCCACCTGAGCAGAAACGTCTCGCACTCAACGACTATGCGAGTTGGCCGGCTTTTCTGTCACTGGCGCGTTTTCCGAATGAAACGCTGTGTGTCGACTATCTGCGGGAAAACTACCTGCCGCATCTTTCTCCCGCCCAGACGGTTGAGCTTTTGTTCTGGCTGGAAAACCCCTCTGCGGAGCCAGAGGCGGACTGGACCGAACTGCTGCCGCCTTTCCTGACGGGAAACCCCGAAAACCACCCCACTCTGATACGGCTTCTGAGCGTGGCTGCTCGGGAACGTCTCGCCACCCTGCAGGCAGGCAGCGCCGTGGTGGAGGTCGCATCGGCTTTCGAAAAGGAAGGACGGGCGCTTGCGGCCATGGCGATGCTGCTCGACCGTGGTTATGAGACCCATGCCGCGCAAATCCTTGAACGCGCCCATGGCCGCGAACTCATCTACAGGAGCAGCGTCGACAGGTTTCGCGAGATCATCATGCGGTTTTCGCAGGATATGATCGCAACGAATGAAACCGTGCTCTTCGCCGTTACCCGCGCCCTGCTGAAACAGGGGGAGTTGCAGCGCGTGCGCCATCTGCTCGGCAAAAGCCTCGGATCGGACTACCTCGATCCACTGAAAGTGCTTGCCCGTGGCTCACGCTTTTCCTTCGCCGCCCGCACCTTCCGGCTGAATCTGATGATTGCCGAGGATCTGACCCCAAACGACGCGGTAATCACGCGTCTGGGGGAATTCATGGCCGACTATCCCATGAACGATCACGGCAAATGGGCGGCCTATTACAACGCACTGCTGGAATTCGAAATCCGCCGCCGCAATTTCCGCGAGGCGGAGGCCGCCGCCGCACGCGCTCTGATCTATCTGCGCAAGATGGGCGGTCAGCCGCTGCTCGAATTTTTCATCCATCTGCACCAGATCGTGCTGCGGCTGATGAGCGGCGATACGCTTCTGGCACGCCACGCGGCACAGGAGGCGCGTGCGCGGCTGGAACAGGTGCCGCATGACGCCGTGCAGGAGTTCCGGATGCTGCGGCTGGCGGAAGCCTGCCTCGCCTATGAGGCGGGAAAACCGCGCGACCTGCTGCATTTCGTCGAACATGAATTCGATCATTTCGCTGCGGCCGAGATATGGCCGAGCCTGATGCAGTTCGCCCTGCATTATGCCTCGCAGGTGCTGATCGATCATTTTCCGATGACTGTGCGCCCCGGTTTTCTAGACGGTCTGTGGATCCACCTTTCGGAAGGGCTGCAATTCCATGCGATGATGGAGATCAGGACGGCCATCGCCTATCAGAACGCCAACCGCTGGGCGGATGCGGCCGCGACGCTTTCGGCGATCCGCATGCCCATGGGCCGCAACTGGGTGGAGAGCGCGCATGAGGATCTTTCCCGCCTGACGCGGCGCGATGAAATCGCCTATGTCATGGCCTGGCTGCGCGATGCGGTGCATCTTTTCACGCCGCGCGCCTATCTCTCCCGCCAGATCGACGCGATGATCGCCAATCCCAAGGTCACCAACCGCGAGAAGGTCGCGCTGAGAATCTGGCAGAGCTATGCCGCGCACCAGCGCCGCGACAACGCCGCCGCCCGCGCCCATATCCTCACCGCCCTTGAATCGGCGACCCGCCTTGGCTGCAGCGGTGTCCTGTCGGAGGAGCGCGTCTTCCTCTCACCGCTCCTGAACAATCGCCGCATCCGCAGCTTTATCGAAACCTCGTCCGATGTCCGCACCGCGCTGTCGATTTTCGCCGCCTCGGTGAATTCACCGCAAGCGCGCGCCCTGCATGGCGGGCTTTCGCAGCGGGAAGCGCAGATGCTGCAACTGCTCGCCAGCGGCATGTCGAACAAGAAGATCGCCCAGACGCTCAACATCTCGGAAGTGACGGTGAAGTTTCACCTCGGCAACCTGTTCCGCAAGCTGGATTGCAAACGCCGCGCGGAGGCGATCCGCGCGGCGAAAGCACTGGGCTGGCTATAAGACTCAGCGGTTGTTCTTCTTGCGCCATTCGGCAAAAGCCGTCTGGTGCTCTTCCTTCGTGCAGGGGTAAAGCCCGATGATCGTCTGGCCGGCCTTGACCTGTTCCACCACGAAATCCTCATAAGCCGTCATTTCCACCGCCTCGGTCGCAACGTCGTCGGCAATGCCCGCGGGGATGACGATGACGCAATCGGCGTCGCCGACAATGATGTCACCCGGAAACACCGGCGCATCGCCGCAGCCAATCGGGCCGTTGATCTCGATTGCCTCGTGTTTGGTGAGGTTGGTGGGGCTGGAAGGGCGGGTGTGGTATGCTGGAATATCCAGCTCGGCAATGGTGGCCGCATCCCGGAAACCGCCATCGGAAACGATGCCGGCACCGCCGCGAACCATCAGGCGGGTCACAAGAATATCGCCGGCCGAGGCGGCGGTCGCATCCTTGCGGCTGTCCATGACGAGCACATGGCCCGGCGGGCATGTTTCGATGGCGACACGCTGCGGATGGGCGGGATTGCGGAATTCAACAAGCTGGTTGCGGTCTTCGCGGGCCGGCATGTAGCGCAGGGTAAAGGCCGGACCCACCATGTTCTTGCCCTTGTAGCCCAGCGGGCGCACACCCTGAATGACCTGGTTGCGCAGACCCCGTTTGTAAAGCGCCGTCGCCAGGGTAGCGACGGAAATCGTCATCAGTTTTTCGCGCGTTTCATTGTTCATGTCTGTCTCCTCGCAATGGGCGGATGGATGTGTTTCAAGTCCTGTGAATGGGCTCGTCTGTGAAGACGCCGCCCTGATATTTCGCTATCGCGGCCTCCGGGTCGGGGTGCGGTACGTCGCGTTCGATTTCCGCCCGGTAATGTGCAGCATTGTCGCGCCGCTGCCAGCCGAGAAAATCGACATGGGAATTGTCCCACCAGCTGTCGTCATTGGCCGAAACGCCCCAGATGACCGGGCAACCGAGTTTCTGCACGCGGAAGGTGGCCTCGATCAGCGAAACGAAGTCACCGTGGCTGAGCCAGGTCGACAGCATCCGCCAGTTGGAGGGCTTTTCTTCGCAAGACCCTATACGGACGATGGCCGTCTCCTGGCCGAATTTGGAGTGGTAGAGGCTTGCCATCGCTTCACCGAAAATCTTCGAGACGCCGTAAAGGCCGTCCGGCAGAAAGGGCGTTTCCGGCTCGAGCTGCTGTCCCTGCGGATAATAACCGATCGTGTGGTTGCTGGAAGCGAAGAGAATGCGCGGCAGGCCGTTCTGCCTCGCCGCTTCGTAAAGATTGTAGACGCCGCGAAGATTGGCGGCCTCGATGGGATCAAAAGCCTTTTCCACCGAAATACCGCCGAGATGGACGATGCCATCGCAGCCCTTCACCAGTTCATGAACCGCCGCCTCGTCTTCGAGCCGGCAGCGAACAAGCTCCTCATGGGGTGCTGCCTCACCGAGATCGACGACGTCGGAAAGACGGATCGTCTCGGCGACATGGCCAAGCCGCCCGCGCAGCATGCTGCCAAGCTTGCCGCCGGCGCCGGTGATGAGTAATCGCTTTAACATGTCGCGTCCTCAGAAAATATCGGGCTCGCCGGCGGTGCGGCCGAAATCCGTCTGCAGGAAGTCGAAATCGCAGCCTTGATCGGCCTGCGTGACATGCTTGGAGAAGAGATAACCATAACCGCGTTCATAACGCGCTGCCGGCGCCTGCCAGGCGGCGCGGCGGCTGGCGATTTCCTCTTCGCTGACCAGCATGTCGAGACGACGCTGCGGCAGATCGAGGCGCACGATATCGCCGGTCTTCAGGAGCGCCAGCGGGCCGCCGACGAAGCTCTCCGGTGCGACATGCAGCACGCAGGCGCCATAGGAGGTGCCGGACATGCGGGCATCGGAAATGCGCACCATGTCGCGGTGACCCTTCTTGATCAGCGCCTTGGGGATGGGCAGCATGCCCCATTCCGGAAAACCGGGACCGCCGAGCGGACCGGCATTGCGCAGCACCAGCACATGATCCGGCGTGACATCGAGGTTTTCGTCGTCAATCGCCTTCTTCATCTCCGGATAGCTGTCGAAGACCAGCGCCGGGCCCTCGTGAACATGATACTTCGGATCGCAGGCGGCGGGCTTGATGACCGCGCCATCCGGACAAAGATTGCCGCGCAGCACCGCAAGCGAGCCTTCCGCATAAACGGGATTATCGAGCGAGCGAATGACGTCGTCATTATAGACCTTCGCACCCTCGAGGTTTTCGCCCATGCTGCGGCCGGTCACGGTCAACGCCGAACAGTCGAGACGGCTTTCGAGCTGCTTCATCAGCGCCCGCAGGCCGCCGGCGTAATAGAAGTCCTCCATCAGATAGTCTTTGCCGGAGGGGCGGACATTGGCGATGAGCGGCGTGACCCGGCCAAGCTCGTCCAGTTCATCCAGCGTCATCGGCACGCCGGCGCGGCGGGCCATGGCGATTAGATGCACGACGGCATTGGTGGAGCAACCGGTCGCCATGGCGACGATGGCGGCGTTGCGAAAGGCGATCGCGGTCAGAATACGGTCCGGCGTCAACTCCTCGGTCACCATCTCCACGATACGCCGGCCGCAACCCGCCGACATGCGCTGGTGTTCGGCATCCACCGCTGGAATGGAGGAAGCTCCCGGCAGGGTGAGGCCAAGGGCGTCGGTAATGGCGGTCATGGTCGAGGCGGTGCCCATGGTCATGCACACACCGGCGGAGCGGGCGATGCCGCCCTGTACACCACGCCATTCCTCGTCCGTGACGTTGCCGGCGCGGCGCTCGTCCCAATATTTCCAGGCGTCCGAACCCGAACCCAGCACCTTGCCGGCATAATTGCCGCGCAGCATCGGCCCGGCAGGCAGATAGATCATCGGCACACCGGCCGAGATCGCGCCCATGACGAGGCCGGGGGTCGTCTTGTCGCAACCGCCCATCAGCACCACACCGTCGAGCGGATGCGAGCGGATCATTTCCTCCGTCTCCATAGCCAGCATGTTGCGATAGAGCATCGATGTCGGCTTGGTGAAGCTCTCATCGACCGAAAGCGAGGGCATTTCGACGGGGAAACCGCCAGCCTGCAGCACACCGCGTTTCACATCCTGCACGCGCTCGGGAAAATGCGAATGACAGGTATTCAGCTCCGACCAGGTGTTCAGGATACCGATGACGGGTTTGCCGACAAAATCCTCCTCCGCATAACCGAGCTGCATCATGCGTGAGCGGTGGCCGAAGCTGCGCAGGTCGTCGGGAGCAAACCAGCGGTCGGAACGGAGTTTTTTATCGGTCATGTCAATGGTCCTGCGTTGCGGGTTGCGCCAAAGGCTGTCAGTCCTGCCGGAGCGTCAGCCCGCTCGTCGTATCGAAAAGATGAATGTGTTCCAGCGGCGCCGACAGGCGGATAACTTCCCCCGCCGAAGTCGAGGTCTGGCCGGAAAGATGCAGCGTTACCGGAGTGCCATCACCGAGATTACCATAGAGATAGGATTCCCCACCCAGCTGTTCTGCGGTGCGCACAGACATGGTCAGCGCGCCGCCCTCACCCGGCTGCACATGGTTCGGGCGGACGCCGAGCGTCACCTTCTGGCCGGGCTTGTAGGAAAAGCCGGTCTGCGGTAGCGGGATCAATTCGCCGGTGGCGATCTTCAGGGATGGCGTTGCATCCGAGGTCACTTCGCCGGCAAAAAAGTTCATCTTCGGCGAACCGATGAAGCCTGCCACGAAGAGATTGGCCGGGCGGTTATAAAGATCGAGCGGCACACCGAATTGCTCGAGCTTGCCGGCGCGCAGGACGGCGATCTTGTCGGCCATGGTCATGGCTTCCACCTGATCGTGCGTCACATAGATCATGGTATTGCCGAGGCGCCGGTGCAGGCTTGAAATCTCGCCGCGCATGTCGACGCGAAGTTCCGCATCGAGGTTGGAAAGCGGCTCGTCGAAAAGGAACACACGAGGCTCGCGCACGACGGCGCGGCCGATGGCGACGCGCTGGCGTTGGCCACCCGACAGGTCCTTGGGGCGGCGCTCGAGAAGCTGGTCGATTTGCAGCATCTTGGAAACCTGGGAGATCTTTTTGGCGATATCCTTTTTGGAGGTGCCGATGTTCTCAAGCCCGAAGGACAGGTTTTCGCGCACCGTCATATGCGGATAAAGGGCATAGGACTGGAATACCATGGCAAGGCCACGATCTGCGGCCGGCACCGTGTTGACCACATCACCGCCGATGACGATATCGCCGCCGCTCAGTTCTTCGAGACCGGAGATCATGCGCAGCAGGGTCGACTTGCCGCAGCCGGAAGGGCCGACGAAAACACAGAACTCGCCGTGTTTGATATCGAGATCGACACCCTTGATCACATCGAGGGCACCATATGTCTTTTTGACCTGACGAAGCTCTATACTTGCCATTGTCGTGTTTCCTCCCTGAGGATTATTTGCCGCCCGTCGATGCAATGCCGGTGGCGATGTATTTTTGCAGGAACATGAAGACCAGCGCGATCGGGGCGAGTGTCAGCACCGTCATGGCCAGAAGATTGCTCCATTCCGTCGTCATCTCCCCCTGGAAGGAGTTGAGCGCCAGTTGCAGGGTGAAGTTGTCGTTGCGGGTCAGCACGATCAGCGGCCAGAGGAAGTCGTTCCAGCGCCACATGATCGCAAGGATGGCAAGAACGGCAAGCGCCGGAGCCGAAAGCGGCAGGATGATGCGCCAGTAAATCTTCCACTCGCTCGCCTTGTCCATACGCGCTGCATCGAGGATTTCATCCGGGATCGTCAGCATATATTGCCGCAGCAGGAAGACGCCCGTGGGTGTCGCTGCACCGGGAATGATGACGCCCCAGAGACTATTGATCATGCCCAGCTGGCTGGTGATGAGAAACAGCGGCACGAGCACGACGGTCTGCGGGATCATCAGCGTGCCGACAACCAGCGCCAGCACCGCACCCCTGCCCTTGAACTGGTATTTCGAGAGCGCGAAGGCCGCCATGGAATTGACGATCAGCATGATGATGGTGGAGGTCACCGTGATGAAGGTCGAGTTCCAGAAATAGAGCGGAAAATTGAAGCGCTGGAAAAGCTCGGTGTAGTTTTCCGTCGCCAGCGCCACTTTTTCAGCCGGTTTCAGCTCGTTGAACGGCATCTTCAGGACTTCGGTTGGCTTGGCCGGGTCAACCACCTGGGCCACGAGGCCGATGCGGCGGACCATGCCGAACTTGCGGCCATCCTTATCGACATAGGCCGGCAGCGGCGCTGCCTGCCCATCCACCACCACAGTTTCCTGGCTATAGGGCAGAAGGCGCGGCGGAAACCGCTGGAGATCGGCTTCCGTCTTGAACGACGAGAGCACCAGCCAAACGACGGGACCGAACATCATCAGCACGGCCACGCCGAGATAGGCATAGGACAGCCAGTCGGTCCAGTGCAGCTTGCCGTTACGGCCGCGGGTACGGGTCAGAAATGCGCCAATCCTAGCCATCGACCTTGCTCCTGTTTGCCCGGAATTGCAGGGCGGTCAGCACCACCAACACCACAGCGAGCAGCAGCGAAGCGGCAGCCGCAAGGCCAAAATTGCGGGGCGTCCCGGCAAAACCGGTCTGATAGATGAACTGAATGATGAAGGTGGTCGCCGAACCCGGGCCGCCACCCGTGAAGGCAAAGACTTCATCGAAGGTCTGTACGCCCTTGATGAGCGAGAGGACGAGAACGACGAGCATGGTGGGCGCCAGCAGCGGCAGCGTGATGCGCCGGAAGATGCGCCAAGGGCTTGCCTTGTCGAGCTGCGCCGCCTCATAGACATCACGCGGGATCGCCTGCAGGCCGGCCAGAAGAATGAGCGTGTAAAAGCCCATATGCGCCCAGACCGACAGGAAGACCGACCAGCCGAAGGCAAGATTGGCTTCGAGCAACCAGTCCACCGAGCCGAGGCCCAGCCCCTCCATCGCCGCATTGAGAACGCCGAAACGCTGGAGAATCCACTTCCAGATCAAGGCCACAACGACAGGCGACAGCAGCACGGGGAAGAAGAAGACGGCCCGGAAGAACCCGCGCGCCCGGATATCGCGGTTGAGCACGATGGCCGTGATCAGCGAGAAGCCGACCATGAATCCAACCTGCAGCACCACGAAGAAAACCGTGTTCCAGACGGAGCGCCAGAACAGGTCACGCTGACAGGAATTGGGGTCGAGGTAATTCTGACAGGAAAGAAGGACCGAGAAATTTTCGCCGCCCACGGCAGGGCGTTCGGAAAGCAATATGTGTTCGCTGCCTGTCACGGAATAGGCCATGTTCAGCACGATCGGCAGAAAGGCGAAGACCGCAAACAGGATCAGGTTGGGTGTGAGAAACACCCAGGCAATCCGCCGATGGCCGAGAACCTTCTGCAGAAAGGCAAAGGGCAGTTCGACGATGCCCATGACGGGCGCAAGAAATTTATACATGAGGGTCCTCCTTCGATCCGGCGCGGCGCAGTATGCCCGCGCCGGAAGGCGATGGATCACTTCGCCTGTTTCAACGCTTCCTCGAGGTCCGTCTTCGCGCGGGCCATGGCCTCATCATCGGTGCTTTCACCGACGATGGCCTGCGTGATGCGCTGGACGGAGATGTTGAACATGGCGCGATTGTTCTTGTAGCCCTGGTAGGCATAGGCAATCGGGCTGAGGCCGGGGATCTGGTCCAGCCAGGCGTTCATGGCCTTCTGCGTCGCAGGCGTCGCACCGGTATAGGTCACGCCCTTGTCGGCAACGGCCTTATGGGCCGGAACGTTGCGGGTGCGAACGGTGAAGTCGAGATAATTCTCGTCCTGAGCCATGAAGTTCAGGATATCGGCAACGATCTTCGGGTTTTTGGTCTGCTTGAAGCCGACGATGCCGGTACCACCAGGCATGCCGGTGCAGGCTGCGCCACCGCAGGGCTGCGGCACGACTTCCCAGTCGAACGCATCGCCGACCTGGCTGTCGAAACGCGCGGTCTGCCAGCTGCCCGAGTAATAATAGACCAGCTGCCCGTTGATGAATTCCTGCGCGGCGTCACGATAGGTATTGCCGCCCTGCCCGGCCCAGACGTCACGCGCCATGGTGCCGTCCTTGTTCCACTCCACGAATTTCTTCACGAAAGTCGTGAAGCCTTCATCGACGAGAATGGGCTTACCATCAGCATCGAAAATCTTCGCGCCGTAGGAAATGGCCGGGCCGGCAATACGGTGGCCGGAACGGTCGATGGCCATCGGGTAAGGCGTGCCGGTTGCCTTGGCGACGGCATTGGCTGCCTTCGCCCAGTCATCCAGCGTCGCATCCTTGCCGGGTACGGCGACATTGGCCTGATCGAACAAAGTGCGGTTGATGAAGGCGCCGGTGATGGTGAGCTGGGTATGCATGCCGTAGATGCCCTTGTCGTCAGGGCCGCTGCGATACCATTTCAGCACGTTGGAGAAATTGTCTTCCCAATATTTCGCGTCCACATAGGGCGTGAGATCGAGATAATAGCGGTTGAGGCCGCCAAGGTCGGTCACGGTTGCGAAATCCGGGCCGCTGCCGCCGGCAAGCTGCACGGGCAGGCCTTCCAGCAGCGCCTTGTAGGGCACGACGTCGGTGACGATCTTCACGTCCGGATGCTGCTTTTCGTAACGCGCGAGAATGTCTTTCAGAATTTCGCAGCCGTTGCCGTCATAAGCGCAGGTGAAGCGCACTTCCTCAGCTGCCTGAGCGGCGCCTGCAAAGGACGCCGCGCCAATGGCGAGCGCCAATGCCATGCTGTATTTACCGATCATCTCTTTTCCTCCCTTAGATGATTATGCGTTGGCGGATGCGCGCGGAGCCCAGCCCTTGATCCATTCGCCTTCTGCGGCGTCGGACAGGCGGACCAGCTTTCCTTCCCGCACCGAGCGATAAATGGCGGTGACGAGCTCGATGGACTGCAAGCCATCGTTCACAGTCACTTCCTTACCGCCGCGTCCTTCCATCGCGTCGGCAATGGCTTCCACAAAACCGGCAAAGCCGTTTTCGCCATCGCCGACCGTCGCCAGAACGGCGTCGATCTGGTCCTGCGTGGTCGGTGCACGGGCGATGAAACGCCATGTGTCTTCGGCCGGGCGATAGGGCAGCGTGCCGCTCTCGGCCGTGAAGCCTTCGAAGCAGAAGCGGAGTCGGGACGTATCTTCGGCGGCACCGAGCGTCACCGAGCTCGTCGCCAGCGCACCGCTTTTCATGCGGAAGCTGAGCGCCGCGCAATCTTCGGTTTCGATCGTGTTGACGCGCGTATCGGCCATGGCGAACACTTCGTCGACCGGGCCGAGAACGTGGCAGAGGAGATCATGGGCGTGGATGGCATGGCCAAGGATAGCGCCGCCGCATTCGCCCTTCCACGTACCGCGCCACGGAATGTCGTAATAGCTGGCGCCACGGTTCCAGTGAACTTCCGAACTTGCAACAAAGGCCTTGCCCGCAAGGCCGGCATCGATGAGCGCGCGAAGCTGCCGCATCGCATGTCCGAAACGGTACTGGAAGACGGGAAACACGCCACGGCCGGTCTTTTTGACGGAGTCGATCAGCGCATTTGCCTCCTCAAGCGAGCGGACGAGCGGCTTTTCGCAGACCACATCCTTGCCCGCCGCATGTGCCTTCAGCGTCACGGGAAAATGCAGGTGCGGCGGCAGGCAGACGTCGATGAGCTGAATGCTCTCATCGGCCAGAATCTCATCGAGATCGGTCGTCAGACGGATGGAGGTATCGTCACCCGCCACGGAGCGGGCGCGCTCCAGATCGAGGTCGCAGATCGCCTTGACGGAGAAGCGCTCCGGCAACGCCTGATAACCCTTCAGATGCAGGGCGCCGATGCCGGCACCAACGATTGCAACGCCGATCATGCCTTTGCTCCTTCGGCCTTGGCCTGCGCCTGAAGCGACAGGTCGCATACCTTGAACACATGCTCCTGCGTCATCGCCGTTTCGGTGCGGTTGCGGATGTCGTCGCACAGGCGGCCGAAATAGGGCAGGCCGGCACCGGAGGCATCGATATATTCGCAGCGGTCCCCATTCACGAGAATGAGACGGTCGGTGCCTTCCTTGTTGCCGACATCGACATATTTACGCAGTTCGATGTAACCCTCGGTGCCGAGGATGGTGAGGCGGCCGTCGCCCCAGGTCGGCAGCGCATCGGGCGTGTACCAGTCGACGCGGATATAGCCGTGGCCCTTGTCGCCGCGCAGCACCACTTCGCCGAAATCCTGCAAGCCCGGATCGCGCGGGTTGGCATAGTTGGCAACGGTGGCAGCCACAATCTCCACTTCGGTCGAGCCGGTGAAGAACATGAACTGGTCGATCTGGTGGCTGGCGATATCGGTGATGATGCCGCCGTAAGCTTCACGCTCGAAGAACCACTTCGGGCGGATCTGGCGGTTCAGGCGGTGCGGGCCGAGGCCGACGGTCTGGATCACACGGCCAATCGCACCCTGCGCAACGAGTTCAGCGGCCTTGGTCACGCTCGGAACTTCAAAACGCTCGGAGAAATCGACAGTCCAGATGCGCTTGGTCTTCGCCACGGTCTGACGAAGGCGATCAAGCTGTTCGAATGTGGTGCAGCCGGGCTTGTCGGACATGACGTCCTTGCCGGCTTCCATGGCGGCGATGGCGAGATCGGCGCGCTTGGAGGGAATATCGGCGATCAGCACGAGATCGATGCTGCCATCGGCCAGCAGAGCTTCCTTGGAGGCCGCGCGCGGCACATCCGGGAAGCGCTTGACGAAGCCTTCCACCACGTCTGGCTCGCCTTCGGTCCACCAGCCGGCGAATTCCGCGCCGGCATCCAGCATGTTCTGGGCCATGCCGAAAATGTGCCGGTGCTCTATGCCGAGAGCGACGAACTTGATTGCTTTAGTCATCCTGCAGTTCCACTTCCTTGCCGGTGTCGGCCGAGTTGATGATCGCGTCGATCAATCTGTGAGACAAAAGAGCCGCTTCACCGGTGACGACCGGGGCGCGCCCTGAGGAGATGGCGTCTGCGAAATCTTCGAAGACGCCCTGATGCCATTCATGCGTGAAAGCCATGGGGTCGGCGCCGCCACCCGTGCCGGATGCCGCACCGCCAAAGGTCTCCTGCCGGCCATCGCGCCAGTCGACATGCAGGAGGCCCGAGGCGAGCCGCAGGCTGGCATTGTCGAAATGCAGGACAATCGATTCCGGAGCACCGGGGAAACTTGCGGTGCTTGCGACCAGCGAGCCGACAGCGCCATTCTTGAAGCGCAGGCCGGCCGCGACATAATCCTCGGTTTCCATGCGATGAAACCGCGTCGTCGCCGCCATGGCCTGAACGCGCGAGACCGGCCCTGTAAGGCTCAGCGCCAGATCGATGGTGTGGATTGCCTGGGAGATCAGAACACCGCCGCCGTCACGCGCCAGGGTGCCGCGACCGGGTTCATCATAATAGGATTGCGCGCGCCACCACGGCACGGAAATTTCGCAGAGACCGAGCGCTCCGAGCGTCCCGCCATCCACAAGCTCGCGGGCTTTTTGCGATGCAGCCCGCATGCGGTGCTGGAAGATGATGCCAAGCGTGACGCCGGCTTCACGACATAGGGCGACAAGCCCGCCGGCTTCCTTCGTGTTACGGGCAACGGGCTTTTCCATCAGAATGTGTTTGCCCGCCTTTGCGAGCTGTCCGACGAGATCGATGCGGGCATTCGGCGGCGTTGCGATGATGGCGAAATCGACATCCGCATCGCGCGCTGCTTCCTCGACCGAGGAATAAACGACGACCTCATATCCGGCATGTTTCGACGCTTCGGCGGCCAGCGCCCTGGCGCGGCCGGAGCCGCTATCGACTAAACCCTTCAGGCGAATTTTTTCCGGACTTGCCGCACAGGCAAGCACATGCGTCTTCGCCACCATTCCGGCGCCAACGATGACGCAGGTCTTGATATTTTGCATTTCGGGAGCCTCCTTCCCAATACGCGATCATTTGCATACCGGTATGCCGGTTGTCAACAGACTTGTGTTCCGGTATACCGGTTATGAAAGTGCTGGAGGGTATATGCCAAAAATTCCCGTAACAGGTGGGACCGTGCCGACAATGGAGCGATTGGATCTTAATCGTCCGGTCGTGGACCAGATCTATTCCGCGTTGAAATCGGCCATCCTTTCCCGGGAGCTTTTTCCCGGCCAGGCGGTTTCGGAGAACGAGATTGGACAGTTGTTCAATTCCAGCCGCACGCCAGTGCGCGAAGCGCTGAGCCGCCTGCGGGATGACGGCCTGATCGTCACCCTGCCAAGCCGCGGCACCTATGTCTCCAGATTATCGGAAAAGCACATTCGCAGCGCGCAGTTCATCCGCGAGGCGCTGGAGGTCGCTGCGGTTTGCAGGCTATGCCAGATCGGCATAACGGCGGAGGCCGAGCACGAGATCGAACACGCCCTCACCGGCCAACGTGCAGCCATGCACCTCGGGGACAGAAAGGCTTTCCGTGTGCATGACGACCAGTTCCACAGCGCGCTTGCCGCCGCGACGGGGCTTGAGAGGCTGGAGACGCTATTGATCCGCGAAAAGGCGGGGCTGGACCGCCTGCGCGCGCTCGCCATCACCGACGAGGCGCATATGGCGCGGCTGCTCTCCGAACATGAAGCGGTTTACGATGCGATCAAGGCCGGGGACGAAGCCCGTGCGACCGATGGTTTGCGCAAACACCTGAGACGCGTCCTCGGCATTCTTTCGCAGGTTTTCGAGAACCATCAGGACTATTTCGAATAAATCTGCGCCATCATCTTCAACGGTTCGAGCATCATGAATACGGCAACTCCTGAAAAAGCGCCTGCCATGTCGCAGGCGAAACTTCTGTGCGACACGATGAGCACGCTTGCGGAATCCCCCGTTTGGGATGAGCGGCGACAGGTGCTTTTCTGGTGCGATATACTCGGAAAGGCGGTGCGGTCCGCAGCGCTTGAGCCTGGCCTTTATCGCGAATGGGCGTTTCCCCATACGGTCTCGAGTCTCGGTCTCTGTCGGAACGGCGACCTCATCGTCGCCTGCGGCATGGATATCGTCATCCTCGATCCGGAGAGCGGCGAAACACGCCTTCTCCACTCCCTGCCGTCACCGGACGGCATTCCCTGCCGGCTCAACGACGGACGAATCGGCCCCGACGGCGCCTTCTGGGTGGGAACCATGCACAATGTGCCACTCGCGGACATGGAGCCCCATGGTGAACTTTGGCGGATCACCGAAAAAAGCGCCGAGCGCATGCAGACCGGCCTGACATGCCCGAACGGCCTCGCCTTTTCCCCAGACGGCTCCATCATGTGGCAGAGCGATTCCGTCCAGAAATGGATACGCCGGCGAAAATTCGACAGCAGAAACGGCACATTTGATGAGGGCGTGCTGGTGGCCTGGATGACGGAAGAGACGGGAAGACCCGATGGCGGCTGTCTCGACAGCAGCGGCACCTATTACAGCGCGGGCGTTTCCGCTGGCCTGTTGAACGTTTTCACGGCCGACGGCAGGCATGCGGAGGTGCTCGCAGCGCCCGTCCCGCACCCCACCATGCCGTGCTTCGGAGGACCTGATTTCAGCCTCCTTTTCCTGACGTCACACCGCCACAACATGTCCGAAGACAGGCTGGCGAAAGCACCATTTTCGGGCGGCGTCTGGGCGATCCCGACAAAAACGAAAGGCTTTGCCGCCTTTCGTTTTGGCGAAGGCGGATAAAGCCCGGAAACCGGACCAGGATTCCTACTCTTCCCGGAAGGCGCGGCTGATCTGGTCGGTCAGCGGCTTGGCGATATAGGACAGCGCCGTCCTTTCGCTGGTCTGAATGAACGCCTCGGCCGGCATGCCCGGCACCAGCGGCGCATTGTTCAGCTTCTGCCGCTCGGAAACCGGCACGGAAATCCGCGCCAGATAATAGGAGAGACCGCTGCGCTGATCGGTGGTGATATCCGCCGCGATGCGACTGACATGGCCTTCCAGTTCCGGCGTGACACGCTGGTTGAAAGCGGTCATGCGCAGCATGGCCTTTTGCCCCACCTGAAGCTGATCGATATCCTTCGGCACGATCTGCACCTCCAGCGCCAGCTCGTCTCCGTCAGGCACGATGAACATGATCGGATCCGCCGGCGTCACCACGCCGCCCACCGTGTGCACGGCCATTTCATGCACCACGCCGGATTGCGGCGCGACGATATCGATGCGCTTCAGCTCGTCTTCGGCGGCAACCTTGCGCTCGACGAATTCGCCCATCTGCGCCTGTATTTCCCGCAGTTCCCGCCCGACCTCGGTGCGCAATTCCTGATCGATCTGCAGGATTTGCAGCCTGGTTTCGGTGATGCGCCCTGCCGTCTGCGCCTGATAGGCGATTTTTTCGCCGCGCTCGCCGCCGAATGTCGCGGCCTGCGTCTGCAGGCTGTTCAGCCTCTGCACCGAAACGATACCCTGTTCGCGCAGCGATTTCTGCGAGGTGATTTCAGCCTCCAGCACGGCAAGGCCGTTATCATAGGCGACTTCCTGCGCCTTCAGCCCCTCAATCTCATGTTCGAACTGAGTGATGCGTTCGGAAAGCTGTGCTTTGCGCCCTTCGCGATAGGATTTGCGGAATTCGAACAGCTTGGTCTCGCTGCGCATGGCGGAAGCGACATCGGCATCGTCTTTTCGCGTCATCAGCGCCCGCGGAAAAACGAGTTCCGGCAGATCGTCGCGCTCGGCCTCCAGCCTTGCCATGCGCGCATTCAGCTCATCCAGACGCTTGGTCACGATGGCGAGATTGGCGCGGGTCTGGGTCGCATCAAGGCGCATGACCACATCGCCGGCCTTTACCCTGTCGCCCTCATTCACCAGAATTTCGCCGACGACACCGCCGCTCGGGTGCTGCACCTTCTTGCTGTAGGAATCCACAACCAGATGGCCGGAGGCGACAACCGCGCCGGCGAGATTGGTCGTCGCAGCCCATCCGCCGACGCCGGCCAGCAGCGCTACACCTGCAGCGAGGCCGGCAACAAGATGTTTGCGGATGGAGCGGGACACATGGCTGCGCTGGTCAATGTTTGACATCCGCATCTCCTTCCTGGCTGTTCTCTTCACGGACGTCTTCCAGCACCAACGCCTGCGGCTGGGTATTGGCGACGACGCGCAGCGGCGAGATCGTCTGGGCGGATGCGGTAAATCCCTTGGCCGCCTGCGCCTGCGGAACGCGCAGTACCTTCGACAGAACCTCGTCGCGCGGGCCGAAGGCCTTCATCCGCCCCTCTTCCATCATCAGAATAAAATCGACAGCACCGATGGCACTCGGCCGGTGGGCAACGACGACGGCAATGCCGCCTCGCGCCTTGACCGAGGCAATCGCCTTGACCACGGCGGCTTCGCCTTCCGCATCGAGATTGGCGTTGGGTTCGTCCAGCACGACGATGAAAGGATCGCGGTATAGCGCGCGGGCAAGGCCGATGCGCTGGCGCTGCCCGGCGGAAAGCGCCGAACCCGCCTCGCCGATATCGCTGTCATAACCCTTTTCGAAACGCAGGATCAGTTCATGCGCACCCGCAGCCCTGGCCGCCGCGATGATGGCGTCAGGATCGGGATTATCCTCGAAACGGGAGATATTTTCACCGATCGTGCCGTCGAACAGCTCCACGCCCTGCGGCAGATAGCCGATATGGCGGCCCAGCGCCTCACGGTCCCATTGCTCGAAACTTGCACCGTCCAGCCGTACCTTGCCGGCCGCCGGCATCCACGCGCCGGTGAGAATGCGCGCGAGCGTGGATTTACCCGAGCCGGAGGGACCGATGACGCCGAGCGCGTTTCCGGCGGTCACGATGAAGCCAAGCCCGGTGACGGTCGGTTTTCTTTCTCCCGGCGGAACGATGGCGACGTTTTCGACCCGCAGTTCCTTTTCAGGCTTCGGCAGGGCCATGGCGGCGGCATTGGCCGGCATCTGTGCAAAAAGCTCCCTCAGCCGCGCCCAGCTCTGCCGGGCGGCCACGAAGGACTTCCAGTTGGAAATGGCGAGATCAACGGGCGCGAGCGCCCGGCCCATCATGATCGAACTGGCGATCATCACGCCGCCGGAGGCCTCCTGATTGATGACGAGCCACGCGCCGACCGCCAGAATGGCCGATTGCAGCACGACCCGCAAAGACTTCGCGATGTTGCCGAGACCGCCGGCCACATCTCCGGCCTTGCGATTGGCGGCGAGATAGGCCTCGTTGGAAATTTGCCAGCGTTTTCCGAGCCGGCCGCCAAGCCCCATGGCCTGCACGACTTCGGCATTGCGGCGCGAGGCCTCCAGCTGCCGGTTGCGGGCCATATTCTCGACCATGGTGTCGCGGATCGGCTTCTGCGAGAAGATATTGGTGAGGATCGTCAGGGAGACAAGCAATATCGCGCCGGCAAGCGCCGTCACGCCAATCCAGAAATGAAACAGAAAACATATGCCGAGATAAAGCGGCATCCACGGCAGATCGAAAAAGGCGGTCGGCCCCGTGCCTGAGAGAAAACCGCGCACATTATCGAGATCGCGCAGCGGCTGCAGACCGTCGCCCGGCATGCGGTTGACGAGCGGCAGACGCACCACCGCATCATGCACCCTGCCGGAATAACGCATGTCGAAATCTTCACCGATGCGGATCAGAACGCGGGCGCGGATGATATCGAGCAGGCACTGGAAGCCGTAAAGGCCAAGCGCGAGAATGGCGAGCCCGACCAGCGTCGGCAGGCTGCCGCTTGCCAGGACCCGGTCATAAACCTGCAGCATGAAGAGCGGCGACGTGAGCGCGAGTATATTGACCACGCCGCTGACCAGCGCAACGCCGAGAAATGTGCTTTTAAGGGGCGAAACAACCGCCGCAGTGAGGGACTGCGGCGGCGTCTGCTGGTGGTTTTGAAAGCCCACAGCCTGATTTTCCTTTACGCGGCAAGCGCCGATGCGCTGGCGAAAATGAAGTCCGATGCGTCGAGCACATTTGCATCGACGCCATTCAGTGTGACGGAGACGGACGTGTCTGTAGCCGAAAGGATAACGGCATTTCCGTTATCGTTATACCACAACAAATCGTCCACCGAAGTTGCCCCCCAGGCGGAAACGTCAAGCGTATCCGTGCCATCCTGGTAGCCGTAGGTGCCGGTCGGGCCAGCCGCCACAACGTCGTTGCCGCCGGAGAATACAAAGGTGTCTGCGCCGGCAAAGCCGGTCAGGGTGTTGGAGGCAGCCGTATCCTCGATGACCGTGCCAGTGGCGGCAAAGTAATCATAGAAGCCGGCCAGCGAACCGAAACGGGCAAGCTGATAAACGGCAAGATCGAGAAGATCGCGGGCACCGGCGAGCGAATAGGCGCTGTCGGGATCGATCAGCAGTTCCTGCTGGCTGACGGCGATGCCGCTGGTGGACTGGCTGTAGCCGGTGCCCAGAACGATGCTGTCGACCGAACCGGTCAGGTTGCCCTGGGAGTACTGCAGAGCGCCGCTCATGACGATGCCCTTGCCGCCGGTGCTGCCATCGCCCCACGCCTCATAGGTCGTGTTCGGATCGATGGTGGTGGTGGCGAGAGAGCTGGTCTGAGCGTCGTAGAACGCACCATAGGTCGAACCGAAACCGCTCGTCCAACCGTTGAGGTAGCCGATCAGATCGGAGGAAGACTGCGTCAGTTGAATTGTGGTAGCCATAGGTGTACTCCTTTGCTGGCCAATATCGATACCTTCGTCCTGTGGCGAAGGCGTTTCATCTCCGGGACGGGCTGCAACCCAGCCCGGAGAATTTCTTCCACGGTTCAGAACTTCACGTTCATCGTCGCGATAAAGGTGCGGCCCGGCGCCGTGTAAGCGCTGGCTGCCGGGATGTATTTGCGGTCCGTCAGGTTGTTAACGGCGAAGCGAAGCGTGGCCTTGTCGTTGAAGGCATAGGAACCGTAGAGATCCACCGTCGTGTAGGGATCGGTCACCTCCCGCAGATTGCCTTCCGTATCCAGCGTGCGCGACTGTGTCGGCGTAACGTGGTTGAGCCTTGCGCCCAGCGAGAATTTTTCATCGAAGAAACGCATGCCGCCATCGAGCGTCAGCTTCACCTTGGGCGCGACGTCGCCCGGCCAGGCAACGATTTCGCCCGTTGTGGTGGTCGTGCCGTTGGAAAAAACCTGCGTCTTTTCAGGCCATTCTGTTTTCAGAAAGGTTGCCGAACCGCCGATCCAGAAACTGCGGGCATCGTAATTGCCCTCGAATTCAAGCCCGCGCATATAGGTCGTGCCGTCCAGATTGACGAAGCTGGTATAGGTGCGGTCGAGCACCTGATCCGTAACGAGATAACCGAGCGCGATATAGTCCTTCACCTCGCGGCGAAAGGCAGCCATTTTTATGCGAATGGAATCGTCGTCCAGCAGCACGCCGTCGAAGCTCATATTCGCGCCGATTTCATAGGTCGTCGCCTTTTCGGCACGCAGGGCCTGGTTCGGAGCGTATTCGTATCCGGGGCTGTCGCCCGGACGCGCACCGGCGAAAAACGCCTCGAGAATTGTCGGCGGACGCAAGCTCTGGGAATAGCTCACATAGGGGCGGAACCAGTCGACGGGTTTCAGCTCGATGGTGGCGGAGGGCAGCCAGGCGCTATAGGTGCGATCGATATCGACATTGTGCTCAGGGTACTCGGTGACCGGCGTATTGGTGGTTGTACCGGTGCCCGGCATGCAGTTGGCCGAGGTTGTGGGCCAGACGCGCGCAAGATAGAGGGCATAACGCGCCGCCCAGCTGGGGTTAGCGGGGGCAAAGACCCGATTGAAATAATCGAGAGCCGTATAGTGATTGCGGATCGCATCGCAGGGTACGGTCGTGGTCACCATGTAATCGCGAACGCTATAATAGGTCGCCGATCCCTTGAGACGCGACCAGTCGTAACGCACGCCGCCACTCAGCGTGATCCAATCGGCCGGCTCAAGCTCACCATTCAGGAACAGGCTGGCGACATCGCGCCGCCCGGCAGGGCTGAATGACGTGTAGCTGCTGGCGAAAGAGGGATTTTCCGCGATTTTGGCGCTCGTCGCGACGGATGTGGCAATGTCCCGGAAAGCTTCGGCCCCATAGTTCAGACTGAGCGCACCCGCCACCGTGTCAAAGCGGCTGGTATTTTCCATGCTGCCGCCGAAGCTGCGCAGACCCATATCGAGGTTCGTTTCCACCGCATATTTGCGCGCCGCCCGCAGTTCATGCGTCATATTATCGTTCAGCCACAGCGACGACTTGAAGTCGATGAGTTCGCTCTCCGGATCCCAGTCCAGCTTCGCGACGACGCTGTCGTTTCGCACGCTTTCCCGGTCGATCACCTCAGATGCGCCCTGAACGAAGTCATTCTCCTGATGCATCCAGGAAAGCGAGGCCTTGACGTCGCCGAAATCGCCTTCGCCCTTAAAAAAGGTCGACCAACCGTCGCGGCCGAGCAAATCCTTCATTGTGAGCGCGGTGCTGCGGGCCTCGCCTTTTGTGCCGACCTTGTATTCATCCATGATCGTGCGGCTGTAGCCGGCGACGAAGGAGAGAGGACCATCCGGCGAGCGAACGGCGCCGAGAACCGAGCCCTGAAAATCATAACCATTGGTGCCGCGGGAAACATTCGCTTCCCCGCCCTTGTTTTCACCCTCGGCGATGAGATCGTCGGCGCTGACGGTTCGGAACTCGACCTTGCCGCCCAGAGAGCCGGCATTGCCTGAGCGCGCATTGGTTATTTTCTCGATCTCGACGGCACGGATGAAAGCGACATCCACATAACCCTGCCCGGCGCTTGCGGTGTAGCTGGTGGCGCCGCCAAATGCCGCACCACGCTGCGCATTCTGCCGCGCCCCGTCGATGGAGACGACCACGCGGCCGCTTTCCTGCAAACCGCGCACATTGGGCGAAACGGTCGGGAAGCTGCCATTGCCCTCGCCGGCATAAACACCGGAAACCCGATTGAAAACATCGCGCGTGTTGCGCACGCCTGCCGACTGGATCGCCTCACGGCCGACCACGCTGACACTGGCGGGCGTCTCATAAACCCAGTCGGGCGTCCCCTGATAACCGGAACCGGCAATGGAGTTGCGCCCGGTCTTGCCGGTCAGGGTAATGGTTTCCAGAACCGTCGTACCCTCCGCCGCGGAAAGATCGACGGTCGATTGCCCCGTGCCGATGACGACGGTTCTGCCATTGCCGGCGATACGGAAATTGACGCCCGTTCCCGCCAGCAACCGCGACAGCGCCTCCCGCACCGTGAAACTGCCGGTGACGGCATTGGTGCGCACATTGCCCGCCGCGGGCGTGGCAAGCGTGACCTGAAGGCCGGATTGCCGCCCGAAAGCACCCACGACCGATGACAGCGACTGGGCGGGAATATTGAACGGCCGCGTCGCCCCCTGCTCGCCGCCTGGACGCTGGGAATTGGCGGTATCTGCTCCGGTCTGGGCCAGAAGGGGCGTCGCGAATGAAACGGCGACCGCCGTTGTCGCCAGCAGCATGGCCCTGCGAGCCTGCTTTGCTGCTTTTTCCCCTGAACCGGTCTTGCATGTCTGGAGGCGCATATTGCTTTTGTCTTCCTGTCTTTCGCTCCGGATATATCTTGACCGGATTACTCAACAAAAAGACGATTGCCTCGTCGATTTTTTTCAGGCTTTCAGAAGAAATTTTATAAGCTTCTGAAAATAAATATGATTTTTTGTTGCGGACTGTTTCAGAAGCGGGTGATGATGCGCGCGCTGCCGCCAATCGCATGCACCTTGCCCTTGTAGGGTTCGACCAGGGCCTCCAGCGCGCGATCCGGGTCGCGCAGATCGTAAAAGCCCGTCACCCTCTGCTCGGCAAGCCGCTTGTCGGCCATGGTCAGCCATGCCGGATGGTAGCGCTGGATCTGCTCCACGACCGAGCCTATCGTCGCATCGACCACATAGAGTTCGCCGTTGCGCCAGCCGCCAATATCCTCGACGGAAACAGTCTCTTTGCGGATTGCGCCCGAAGCGTCGACAATCAGCATCTCGCCCGGCACCAGCCGCGTTGGCGGCGCATTGCGGAAAGACGCCTCCACGGAACCGTGCGCCAGCGCCACCTGGGTTACGCCATCCGTCAGGTCGACGTCGAAAGCCGTGCCCAGCACCTGAACGGTCACGTTTTTTGCCTCCACGACGAAGGGACGCGTTTTATCCGGCACGACGTCGAAAAAGGCTTCCCCCTTCAGCACCGTCACATTGCGGCGGCCATTCGTGAAATCCGTTGACAGCGCGCTCGCGGCGGCAAGCTGTACTTTGCTGCCGTCCTCGAGGATGATCGTGCGGCTTTCGGCAGTGGTGGTCTGATAGTCCGCCTCCAGACGAACGAAAAATGCCGGAACGAACAGTACCGCAAGACAGAGGGACGCCGCCGCCACAGCCGCGCCGGCATAATGTCGCACGGACCAGCGCCGCCGCTGCGGCTTTGTCGCGGCCTTGCCGGGCAGATGCGGTGCATCTTCCCAGAGGTTCTTGAATTCTGGCTCCACCAGGCCGAGATTGCGCCACGTCTTGCATGTTCGTTCCCAGGCGAGACGGTTTGCCGGCGCTGCCGCCAGCCATTGCTCGAATTCCGCCTTCAGCCGCGGCTCCGCCGAGCCAGACTGCAAGCGCAGCAGCCAGTCGGCCGCCTCCTCCGCCTTACCGGCCGGCAATTCAATTTTTTTCTCTGGATCAATGGTCATTGAACCGGGCCAGTTCCTTTGCGGGGCGGAGGAGAAGCGTCGTCTTCTGCATTGCTATAAAGACGTTTGAGCAAGAGATTTTTTTCACAAGGCGGGACAATCGGGACTATTTTACTTCATTTCTTTGGTAATCGCGGCAATGCTGCCCTTGATCAGACGATGTGCGCTGGCCACGGACACGCCAAGGTGACGCGCAATCTCTTCCATATTGTAACCACCGAATCTGTGCATTTCCAATGCCACCCGCGCCTGAACCGGCAGGCCGGCCAAAATAGTCCGCATCTGGCGAACTTCGTCGCAGAAAAGGGCATGCTCTTCCGGCGTACCATTGTCCTGCGGCACACCCCAGAACGGCGTATCGTCCGGCCGTTCCCGAAGGTCCTGGCGGCTGCGCCGGCGATTGTCGAGCGCAAGATTGCGAACGATGCGGAAGAGATAGGATTTGAGATTGGAAGGATTGCCGGAGGCCTCCGGAACGAATTTCAGGAATGCTTCCTGAACCACGTCCTCCGCATCCGCCCGCGACCCCAGAATGAGGGTGGCGTATTTGATCAGGTCGACCCTATGCGCGACGTAAGCGTTATAACGCTTGTCATCTTCCCGTATGCCCATGTCTCAACCGAGAGAAATTTCAAGGATCGACGAGACCTGCCGCCCCCCGAATGGCCGCACAGCTCTGCCGCTCAAAGCTCTAGCATCCAAACCGTGGATCGAACAGATATTTCATGATTATTATTATCAAGAATTTGTGCGGGCTGCGGCTCATGCAACAGCCTGTGCGTGACGGACCTGCGGACCCGACACCGGACGCCGCCGGGTATTGACGTGTCAGAGTCTCTTCGAGAAAACGAGGACGAATATGACATGAGAAGCCCTATGGCGGGAAATCAAATCAATGACCTATGATGCTCTCAAAATCCCCAAGTTCCTTAGCGTGTTGACTGTGTTGGTCACGGGGCTGCTCTCTGGCTGCGCGAGAATCCCACCGGTGTTTTCGGACGATGGCGCGACAATTTCATTCAAGGGTGAAAAGTTTAAGTACCGTGCTCCCGGTCACGCCGAAGCGTCCTGCAAATTTGACGATCAGAGAAAATTGGCAGTTTGTGACAACGGCCTAACCTCCAGGTTGGTAGTGGCCGGGCTTCCCTTCCATGGCGTCGTATTAGTTGAATTCGACGGGCGGATTTTTAGGCCCACGGAACATCCCTAAACGATTGAGCCGTTCAAAAGCTGATCACCGCAATGACGCCAATCCTTAGAACCAGCACCGTTCTTGGATGGACACTCAGATGGCCCCGTCGACAATGACCATGGGTCTGCCCTGCGAGCAGGGCTCGATACGGGCATCGATGCGATAGATATCGCGCAGCATCTCCGGGGTTATAACCGCCTCCGTGCTGCCGCTCACCACCATTTCACCGCGCGCGATAACCATCGTATTTGCGCAATAACGAAGCGCGTGGTTGAGGTCATGGAGAGCGATCAGCACGATCATGCCGGTCTTCTGCGCCAGATCGGTAACGAAGCCCAGAACCTCGATCTGCCGGTGAAGATCGAGCGCAGACGTCGGCTCGTCCATCAGCAGCACTTCCGGCTTTCGCGCGAGTGCCTGCGCCAGCGAAACAAGCTGCCGCTGACCGCCCGACAATTCGCCAAGCCCGCGGAAAGCAAGGTCATGGATTTTCAGCGCCTTGAGAATGGCGTCGATCTCGAACAGCTCATCGTCATGGACCCGCCAGCCGCCGCCCTGCTTGGCGGAAAGAAGCACGGATTCATAGACGGTCAGAACGGCATTGGCGCCGGTATCCTGCGGCATGTAGCAGATGGCGCGGTTGCCGCGAGCCGTATCGGAGAGCTCGACCAGTCCGGGACCGGAAATCAGGCTGGCGATACGTTTGAAAAGCGTGGACTTGCCGGCGGCATTCGGGCCGATCACGGCCGTCACACTGCCGCTTTCCAGCGTATCGATGCCGACCTTGGAGAGAACCGTGATGCGCCCATAGGCGGCGCCGACATCTTTCAGTGCGAGCGCTACCATGCGCGCCTCCTGTTGCCGAAAATAAGCGCGAAGAAGAACGGAACACCGACGAGCGCCGTGATGACGCCGATAGGCAGAATAGCGCCTGGAATGAGAATCTTGCTGATGACCGAGGTTGCCGACAGAAGCAGCGCGCCGCAGATCACCGAGCCGGGCAGGAAGAAACGCTGGTCCTCACCCACCACCATGCGGGCGATGTGCGGACCGACCAGCCCGACGAAACCGATTGTGCCGACAAAGGAAACCGGAATGGCCGCCAGCAGGCTGACCGTCAGCATGGTCGTCAACCGCAGCCGCCGGACATTGATGCCCATGCTGGCCGCCTTGTCATCGCCGAGCCTGAGTGCCGTCAGCGCCCAGGCATTGCGCATGAACAACGGCACGGTGACGAGGAGGATGGCGGCGGTGATATAGACCTTGTCCCAGGTCGCCTTCGTCAGGCTGCCCATGGTCCAGAAAACCACGGCGGCAAGCGCCTGTTCGGAGGCCAGATATTCGAGCAGCGACAGCGCCGCATTGAAGGTGAACACCAGCGCGATGCCAAGCAACACGATGGTTTCGACCGTCACCCCGCGAAGCGTCGAGGCGAAATGGATGAAGAGAGCCGCGACCATGGCCATGATGAAGGCGTTGATCGGCACCATGTAATGCACGGCGCCCGGAAAGATCGCCACGCCGCCAACCAGCGCCAGCGCCGCACCGAAGCTTGCCGCCGCCGAAATGCCGAGCGTGAAGGGGCTGGCGAGCGGGTTCGACAGGATGGTCTGCATCTGCGCCCCCGCAACCGAAAGCGACGCTCCGACGGTCACCGCCATCAGCGCGATCGGCATGCGAATATCCCAGATCACCACCCGAAGCTGGTTTCCCACGGCGGCCGGATCGGCAATCGTCGCCAGAACCTCGGAGAGCGTGTAGCGCGCCGGACCGAGCGCCATGTCGGCGGCCATGCTGAAACACAGCGCGATAAAAAGCCCGAAGAGGATGATTATCCTGCGCGCGGCAAGGGCGCGATATTGATCGCGCCCACTGATGCCAACCGCGCTTTCATTCACCGAACTCATTGGTTCAAACCTTTTTCGAGCGAGGCGAAATAGCCCGGCTTGTAGGTGACGGGGAGGAATTTGCGGTGAAACTCCTCAAAATTCTTTTCCGGATCGAGATCGGCGAAGAGATCGGGATGGAACCACTTGGCGAATTGCTGGATCGGGAAGAATTCGTAGGGCGCGCCATAGAACTGGTGCCAGACGGCATGGACATTGCCTTGCTTCACGGCCTTCAGTTCCGGAAACGGCGTGCGCTTCATCAGATTGGCCAGCCGCTCACGGGAGAGAGCCATATCCGCCCCGCGTCCGACAGGAACGAACTGGTTGATGTCGGATTCGGCGGCCCAGTTGGAGCCGGTGACGATGACGTGGTCAGGATCGGCAACGACGAGCTGTTCGGGATTGAGATCGCCGAAGGTCGTCTTGATGATGCCGTCGGCGATGTTGTGGCCGCCGGCAAGATCGACCATCGCGCCGAAATTGACGGGTCCGAAAGTGCGGCAGCAATTGTTTTCGCCGGAAATGCCGGGCGCGCGTTCGATGAAGACGTTCGGTCGCTTCAAGTCCTTGACGCTGGCGAGCCGGTCGGTCACGCGGGCGATTTCGGCACGGCGATAGGCGATGAATTCCTTCGCCCGCTCTTCGGCGCCGAAGAGTTTGCCGAGAATTTCGACCGAGGCTTCGCTGTTCTTTTCAGGATCGATGCGGAAATCGAGATAGATGATCTTGATGCCGGCGGCGGCGGCCTTTTCTTCGAAACCGCTCTCCTTGGCGGATTTCTCCGCTTCCAGATTGAGGGTGATCACATCGGGCGAGAGGGTGATGGCCGTTTCCAGGCTGAAATCGCCCTGCGGCACATAACCGAAGCGCGGCAGTTTCTCGATCTGCGGAAAACGCTCGACATAGGCGGTGTAGCTGTCGGGGTCCTTCTTGAGAAGATCGTCACGCCAGCCGACGATGGTGTCGAAGGTCTTGTCGCCCTTGAGCGCGGCAATGACATGCACCTGGCGCGCCTCACCGACGATGACGCGTCTGGCCGGCAAATCCAGCTCGACTTTACGTCCAGTGACATCGGTAATCTCAGCCGCCAGAACCGGCACGGCGAGAAGGGAGAAAGCCAGCACCGCAAGATGCCTGAGAGCGTTGAGCCGCATGAGCAGTCCTCATTGAGTTCCAAAACAAAGCGATAAAGCCGCATGGCTGCGGCTTTATCCATCGGTCGGACGGCGCTCCCCTTCACCGTCCCTTTATTACCTGGCGTCCTTCAGCGAAACGAAGTAGCCGGGCTTGTAGTCGAGCGGCAGGAAGCGGGCATGCAGTTCCTTGAAGGTCGCCTCGGGGTCGAGGTCCTTGAAGAGGTCCGGATGCAGCCACTTGGCGATTTCCTGAACGGCCACGAACTGATAGGGATTGTTGTAGAACTGATGCCAGATGGCGTGGACATTACCGTCCTTCACCGCCTGCACGCCGGTGAAAGCCGGGCGCTTGGTCAGGTTTTCAAGCTTGCGATGGGCTTCCTTCAAATCCGCGCCATAACCGACGCCGACCCAGTTGCCGCCCGGAACATAACCGTTCCAGTTGCCGCCGGTGATGATGATCTGCTCCGGGTTGGAGGCAATGATCTGTTCCGGATTGACGGTGCCGAAAGTGCCGGGAATGATGTCCTTGGCCATGTTGATGCCGCCGGCAAGCTCCACCATCTTGCCGAAGTTCTCGTTGCCGAAGGACATGCAGCAATCGTCGGAATAACCGCCGGCGCGCTCCATGAACACCACAGGCTTCTTCGGATTGGCCTTTTCGAGCGTATCGGTGACCTTGGCGATGGAGTCGGCGCGGAACTTGATGAAGTCCTCGGCGATCTTCTCCTTGCCCGTAAGCTGGCCCATGAGGCGCATGCTCGGCTCGGTATTTTCCATCGGCTTTTCACGGAAATCGACGTAGACCAGCGGAATGCCGACCTTGGCGAGCTTTTCGATATAGCCCGCTTCTTCGGTCGCCGTCTTGGCGTCGATATTCATCAGGATCACGTCAGGCTTCAGGGCAACAGCCTGTTCTATGTCGAAAGTGCCGTCCTTCATGCCGCCGAAAGTCGGCAGCTTGGCGATCTCCGGATACTTGGCGAGATAGGCAGCATAGGTTTCCGGGTCGGCTTTCGCCAGATCGTCGCGCCAGCCAACCACGTGCTGGAAAGGGTTTTCCTTGTCGAGTGCAGCCAGGAAATAAATCTGGCGGCCTTCACCGAGGATGACGTGCGATACCGGCACATTCACTTCGACATCGCGGCCCGTCACATCCTTGACGGTGACCTTTTCGGCGAATGCCGGCCATGCGGCGGATACGAGAAGGCCAAGGGCAAGTGCCGCAGATTTGGCTGAGATGCGCATCGGATATTGCTCTCCAGTGTTGACTGGCGCGGCTGTATTATTTTCTGACTGTACTAGTCAACATTTATGTTTTAGAGCCATTCTTAACTGACCGGTACATGAGTTGAAGACCGATGATCGACACAATCCAATATGGCAAAAACGACAGTCTAAGAGACGAAATCAAATCCTACTGGTCCGGCCGCGCCGCGACTTTCGACCTTTCCCCCGGACATGAAATTTTTTCCGAAGACGAGCGCGAGGCCTGGCACGCGCTTATCCTGAAACATCTCGGCCGCGGAGAAGGCCGCAGGGCGCTCGATCTTGCCAGCGGCACCGGCGTCATCTCGCACCTGATGGACGATCTCGGTTTTCAGGTCACCGGCATGGACTGGTCGGAAACCATGCTGGCGCTTGCCCGTGAAAAAGCGAAAAGCCGTGGCCGCAGCATCCGCTTTTTCGTCGGCGATGCCGAAAACACGATGGAGCCGGATGAAAGCGCCGATGTCATCATCACCCGTCATCTGGTCTGGACGCTGGTGGACCCGCAGGCAAGCTTCGCCGAATGGTTCCGCGTTCTGAAACCGGGCGGACGGCTTCTGATCGTCGACGGCGATTTCGTGAATACCGGCTGGCGCGAAAAACTGGTGAAGAAACTGGCGGCCGGTCTCGAAAGCATCGGCCTCGTCAAACCGGACCAGCCGCACAAGCCGGCGGATCCGGAAAACACCTTCAACAGCATTCTTTCCCGCGTCTATTTTTCGAAGGGCGCAAGGGCCGGCGATGTCGCGGCGCTGTTGCGTGCGACCGGCTTCGAACCTGTGGCAATCGATCAGGAGCTTCAGGCCATTCACCGCGCCCAGGCGAAAAATTTCAGCCTGCTGAAAGGCATTCTGCGCGGGCTGCAGCATCGTTATGCTGTGTGCGCGGTGAAGCCGGATGTTTCCGGAAAGGCGTGAGGGAAACCATAGCCGCCTTCACTATCCGCATATACTACGTCATCCTCGGGCTTGTCCCGAGGATCTGCCAACGTGTCGTAAAATCAATCGGTTGCAGATGCTCGGGCCAGGCCCGAGCATGACGGAGGGAAGGTCTGCGGACTTTGCAAGCACCCTTCCGGACGATCTGAACCGCCTCCCAAGACTTCCGCCGACACCTCATTTTCCCGCCCGCTCGAATAATTCCTCCAAGCGCGGCTTCGCCCGGCCGGGCACATCCACCGTCCTATAGCTTTGCGGCAAGGCCGCCTCGCCCACCTTGATCAGCATGACCATGCCCATACCGTAATGCGGCGAGCATTTGATGCCGTAAAAGCCCGGTTTTTCGAAACCGGTTTCGAACTCATCGTTGATCCGGCTTTTGAAGCCTTCGACACCTTCAGGAACCATGCCGTCAATGATCGCGGCATTGTGGCTCTTGTGGGTGGGCACGAAGCGCACACGGTCGCCGGGGGCGATTTCCAGAAAGTCGGGTTCGAACACCATCGGGCCTTTTTCTCCCCGGTTCAGCATTTTCACCTCGAAGGTCTCGGCGGAAGCATGAAAGGGAAAACCCATGCTTATCGCCACGGCAATCCCGGCAAAATTCAGCAATTTCATCATCGTGCCAGCACTTTCCTTGCATGCTCGGCCCGCCCATGGGCCGGCAGAAAACGAATATGGGAAAAGCCGCCCTCATCCGTGGTGACAACGCATTCCACCCCGAAGACGGCGGCTATTCTCGCCGGTGTCAGAACCTCGCGCGGCGGACCGACCGCAATCATCTCGCCCCGATGCATGATGGCGACCCGGTCACAGAACATGGCGGCGTGATTGAGATCGTGCAGCGCCGCCACAACGGTCAGACCCTGCCGGCGCACCAGATCGAGCAGGCCGATCTGATGACCGATATCGAGGTGATTGGTCGGTTCGTCCAGAAGCAGGATATGCGGCTCTTGCGTCAATGCCCGGGCGATATGCAGGCGCTGGCGTTCGCCGCCGGAAAGATGGTGCCAGTTGCGCTCCGCCTTGTCGGCCATGTCGACATTGGCAAGTGCTGCATCAACGATGGCGTCATCCTGCTGCGACCAGGCGGAAAGCGGCCCGAGATAGGGGGTGCGTCCAAGCTCCACCGCCTGTCGTGCGGTGATGCGTTCGGTAGTTTCGGCCTGCTGCTCCACGAAGGCAAGCCGGCGGGCAAGGTCTCGCCGTCCCAATGAGGCAAGCGGCTCATCCCCAAGCGTAACGTGCCCCCGGCGCGGCCTGCGAATGCCTGCCAGCATGGAAAGCAGCGTGCTTTTGCCGGAACCGTTCGGTCCGATGATGCCGAGAAACTCACCCGAACCGACATCGAGCGAGACCCCACGCACGATATCGATATTGCCGGCGTGGAAATGCAGGTCGTGAGCGGATAACTTCATGAACGCCCCCTCTTCTGCCCGAGAATGAAGGCAAAGGCGGGCGCGCCGACGAGCGCGGTGATGACACCGATGGGCAGCACCTGTCCCGGAATGACAATGCGCGAGAGAATATCCGCGATGATCATGAAAACCGCGCCGGTCAGCGCCGTCACCGGCAGCAATATGCCATGGCGAACGCCGACGAAGATGCGCGCGGCATGCGGAATGACGAGGCCCACGAAGCCAATGGAGCCTACCAGCGACACCATCGCAGCCGTCATGATCGCCGAAACGGAGATCAGCACCGCATAGACCCAGCGCACCGGAATGCCGAGCGAGGCAGCAGCCTGACCGCCGAAGGCGAAGGCATCGAGCGCCCGGGCATACCAGAGACACACCGCAAGTCCCGCAAGACTGACCGGCAGCGCCAGCCAGACATCCGGCCAGCGCACGCCCGAGAGGTTGCCCAGCAGCCAGAACATGATGCCGCGCGCCTGTTCGGCATTGGCGGATTTGGTGACGATGAAAGAGGTCATGGCATTAAACAGCTGCGACCCGGCCACCCCGGCCAGAATGATGGCGCTGTTGCCGTGTCCCGCCCGCACCGCCAGAAGACTGACCAGCGAAAACGCGACGAAGGCACCGATGAGCGCCCCGGCCGGCATCGTCAGGAACCCCGCTCCGAAGCCAAGCAGCGCGACAGCGACGGCACCGGTGGAGGCGCCAGCGGAAATGCCGAGAATATAAGGATCGGCAAGCGGATTGCGCAAAAGCGATTGCAGCACCGCCCCGGCCAGCGCCAAAGAAGCGCCGCAACAGGCGGCGACGACCGCGCGGCTGAGACGATAACTCCAGACGATGCCCTCATCCAGCGGCTCCAGCGGATAGGCCGCATGGAAGACGCGGTTGGCGATTGTTTTCGCCACGACGTCAAAAGGAATGGCGGTCTCGCCGATGGCCGCCCCGGCCATCAGCGCGACAAGCAGCAGGGCGAGCGCAGCAAAAGCCAGCCCTACCCTGCCGAGATGGATGGAAAGACCGTTCACTTGGCGAGGCCGGCAGCCGAAATCGCCTCGGCCAGCGTTTCGATGCCTTCAATGGTGCGAATGGTCGGGTTCATCGCCTGCGCGTCCATCTCGAACACATGTCCTTCCTTGACGGCGGGCATGATGCTGGCCACGGGATCGGTGGCGAGGAACTTCAGCTTGACGGCGACGTCATCGGCGGGGAAACGGCGGCGATCCATCTTGCCGGCAACGATGATGGACGGATTGGCCTTGGCGATGGTTTCCCAGCCGACGGTCGGCCATTCTTCATCGCTTTCGATGACGTTCTTTAAGCCCAGCGCGGACATGATGTAGCCGGGAGCGCCATTGCGGCCGGCCACATAGGGATCGATATCCAGCTCGGCGCTGGAGAACCAGAAGACAGCCGAAAGCTTGCCATTTGCCGAGGCGATCTTGGCGCGGGCGGCTTCTTCACGCTTTTTCAGGTCGGCAACGACCTCTTCACCGCGATCCTGCACGTTGAAGATTTTGGCGAGATCGCGGATTTCCTGGTAGATCAGATCCATGGTGAAGACGGTGTTGCGCACGCCGTCGCCGCCGCCGGAATTGTCCTTGCCCATGCAATCGGCGGGCGAGGTATAAACGGGAACGCCAAGCTCGGCGAATTGCGCCGGTGTTCCGACAACGCCTTCCGGGCCGATCTGCCACTGGAACTGCGTCGTCACGAGGTCCGGCTTCTTGCCGATGACCGCCTCGAAGCTCGGATCATTGTCAGCCAGCCGCTCGACCCTGGCATTGGCCTCTTCGTAGCCCTTCAGAACCGGACCGATCCACAGCGCCGTGCCGACCACCTTGTCGGAAAGGCCGAGGAGGTAAAGAACCTCGGTCGTGCTCTGGCCGACGGACACGGTGCGGGCGGGTGCCTGCTGGAAGGTGATCTCCTGACCGCAGCTGTTGATCGTCAGGGGATAGGTGGTTTCGGCAGCATTGGCGCCGGCGACAGGCAAAACCGCAAGCACAGCGGCCAGAAAACCGGCATGGACCGGCAGGCGTCTAGAATGAAACATGTGTTCTCCAGTCGAAAGTAAATCTTATTCCAGAGCAGCAGGCGTCAGAACGCGCAGCAACAGCGGGACGTCTTGTACGGAGAACGGCAATAGGACGCAAACGAAATGTTATGAAATAACATTACAATCTCCTCCTCCGGGCTTCCCCGCCCGTAACGATGGTTTATATTTCGACGGCAGGTCTCCTGGCTCACGGATTTGCGTCACTCATCTGCCTTCCCGCATTCCGGAGAATACAGTGGCATGACGCCTTGAAGCGTCACGGGGATGAACGACAATCCGCTTACAGTTGCGGGGGCAGCCACGGCATTGGGCGAAAAAGATCGCCCGCACCATGTTCCCTATTAATCCCTTCGCCTTTCGGCTGCAGGAACCGTCGCTTTCTCACATAAGGGGCAAGAGGCGGGGCGTCAATTGCGATAGTGCCTCACCTCAGCACAAAGACGGGCTTGCCAGGGCGAAAATCTTTGCGGAACCGGAGCCTGCCGGTTGCGGCGCGCCCTTCGACATGGCGGTGAGCGTTTCGATCCCCACCAGCCCGGATTGCGTCAGAAACTCGGTCAGAAGACCGTTATCCCGCACGGTATCGAGACGGACAAGCTGATCGTCGAGATCGGAAAAATGTCGCCTCACCAACGCAATCGCATCCGCCTGGTCACCGGCGATGACCGGGCCGACAATATGGCCCCGGCCCGCTGCACGCCGCAATGCAAAGGCGGCAAGACGATCGGCCTCGAACAGGCCGTAACCCGTATTTTCCTGAACAAGGCGTTGCAGGACGCCCCGGCGCGAAACACCGAAAGCCGCCCGATCCAGATCCACCACGGCGGACAAATGATCCTCGGACAACGGCTCGATTCTCTGCTTTCTTCCAAGCGTCGGCATCTCGGCAGGGCAACGTGCCTTGCCGCGCAGGAGATGTACTTTCTCCGTATCTCCGGCAAAACCCAGCCGTGCGAAAAGCCGTCGCGAGGCTTCCGTGGCGTTCAACCGCAGGGCGGCGTCGGGGTAGCCCGCGATGAGTTGGCCCACCAGCCACGGTGAAACGCCTTGCCCCTGCAAACGGGGAGAAACGATGACCATGCCGACCGTCGCGAAACCCTCATCATAAGGAAACAGCATTGCCGTTGCGACAACACGATCGATCTCGTCAAGCGCGGCAAGGCCGACGCCGCACTGCCGCAGGAAACACCATTCGTTCGCGTGATATCGCCATCCGACAGCCATGGACAAAGCATGCAGATGATCGGCCTCCACATCGGCGATATCCACTGTCCGTAACTCGAAACTATCGACTTTGAGCAGCTCCATGACAAACGGCTCTCATTCCCTCCGGCGCGGAACCTAGATCCCGGCAGCCCAGCTCACGACATCCGAAGATAACCAGCCTCGCCAGCAGGAATTTTCCGAAAGCGCTGGAAGGACACAACAATCTACTGAAATCACCCGTATTTCAGCAGATAAACGCCGCAGGCCGCTCTAAGCTTTTCGGCGTTGAAGCGACGGAGACAGCCATGAACGCAATCGACATTCTGGAGCGTCTTGTCGGCTTCCCGTCGGTGGTCGGAACCGCCAATGGCGACATCGCAGGATGGATCGCCAATTATCTGGAAAGCCACGGCGCAAAAGTATCGCTGCTTGCCGGCCCGGAAGGCGACCGCGCCAATCTCTTCGCCAGCTTCGGCCCGACCGATGCCAGCGGATACATCCTTTCCGGCCATATGGATGTGGTGCCTGCCGGTGAGCCGGAATGGTCCTCCGATCCCTTTACGCTGGCAACCGAAGGCGAGCGTCTCTACGGACGCGGAACCACCGACATGAAAGGGTTTCTGGCCACGGTTCTCGCCGCAGCACCGGCATTTTCACGCATGGCGCTGAAGCGGCCCATTCACATCGCCTTTTCCTATGACGAGGAGGCGGGCTGCCGCGGCGTTCCGCATCTCATCGCCCGCTTGCCGGAACTATGCGCAAAACCGGCGGGCGCAATCATCGGCGAACCGAGCAATCTGCGCGCCGTGCGCGCCCACAAGGGTAAGGCCGCCGCACGCATCACCATTCGCGGCCGCTCCGGCCATTCCTCGCGGCCGGATCAGGGCGTGAACGCCATTCATCTGATGACCGGCATCATGGCAAAGGCGGTCGAGACCGCACAGGCTCTCACCGAGGGGCCTTTCGAAGCGACATTCGAGCCGCCCTATTCCTCCCTGCAGATCGGCACGGCGAAAGGCGGACAGGCGATCAATATCATCCCCGATCTCTGCGCCATCGAACTGGAGGCGCGGGCGATTGCTGGCGTATCGCCGATCGCTCTGCTCCAGCCGGTGCGCGACCGTGTCGAAGCGCTCGCCGCCGAGGGCATCGACGTAGAATGGACGCCAATGAGCGATTATCCGGCGCTGTCCCTTGCCGCCGATGCACCGCTCGTGAAGCTTCTGGAAGAGTTGACCGACGCGCCCTGCATCGCCGCCGTCAGCTATGGCACGGAGGCCGGGCTTTTTCAGGCGGCCGGCATCGACGCCATCATCTGCGGCCCGGGCGATATCGGCCGCGCCCACAAACCGGACGAATTCATAACGGCCGACGAACTTTCGGCCTGCCAGTCAATGCTGGAAACACTGGCGAACCGCTGCACGGTTTAAACCTTCGGAACCACGGATTTCAGATGACTTTCTTCTTCAATTCCGACGCGAAGCGCGGCGAGATTTTCCGGCAGGCCCTGGCCCGCGAGCTGCCGGAACTACCTTTTTCGATGGATGCCGAAAGCGTCGATCCGGATGCGGTTCGGTACCTCATTACCTGGACCGTGCCTGATGATATCGGCCGCTACCGCAATCTCGAAATCCTGTTTTCCATCGGTGCGGGCGTCGATCAGTTCCACATCGACACCGTCCCTGCGCATGTGAAGGTCGTGCGCATGGTGGATGAAGGCATCATCCGCATGATGCAGGAATATGTGAGCCTTGGCGTGCTTTCGCTGCACCGCAACCTGCCAGTCTATTTGAAGCAGCAGCGCCAGCAACTCTGGAAGGCCCTGCCGCAGCGTCAGGCGGAAGACTGCCGGGTGGGCGTTCTCGGCCTCGGCATGTTGGGCGTTGCGGCGCTCGAACGGCTGAAACCCTTCGGTTTTCCGCTTTCCGGCTGGAGCCGTTCACCGCGCGAGATCGAAGGCGTGACCTGCCATCATGGCGAAGCCGGATTGTCCACGATCCTTTCGACCAGCGATATTCTTGTTTGCCTGCTGCCGCTGACCGACGAAACGACGGGGCTTCTGAATGGCGAACGCCTGGGGATGCTTCCCGAGGGTGCGGGGCTGGTTCACGCCGGGCGTGGCAAACAGCTCGACCACGACGCCCTCATCAATGCGCTGGACAGCGGCAGGCTTTCGGGTGCGGTGATCGACGTCACCGATCCGGAACCCCTGCCGGAAGACCATCCCTTCTGGACGCATCCGAAAATTCTCCTGACGCCGCACATTGCCAGCGTCACCCAGCCGCATTCGGCAGCACGCACCGTTGTCGAGAACATCAAACGATACCAGTCCGGCCTCGAGCCGCTCGGCGTCGTCGACCGCAATCGCGGATATTGATCATCCCGTTCCAAGAAAGGACGCCCATGCCACTTCTCAAGACCATCGACACGCACCCCGCCTTCGAACCGAAAGCCTCCAAGGCCCTGCCGGAACGCCTCATTTCCGGCGATCCGTCCTTCAAGACCTGGCCGCTAGACGAAGCCCGCAACGGCACCGTCCACACCGGCATCTGGGAAGCGACGCCGGGCGAAAGCCGTTCGATCAAGGGCGAAACCTTCGAATTCTGCCATATTCTCGAAGGTGTCATCGAAATCACGCCGGAAGGCGGCGAACCGCTGCGTTATACAGCTGGCGACAGTTTCGTCATGAAGCCGGGCTTCGTCGGCGTGTGGAAAACCATTGAAACCGTCCGCAAAATCTATGTTACGGTGAACGGATGAACTGGGAACCGGCCATTTTCGAAATCACCCGCGACGGCTATGTGCTGAGCACCGATCCGGCACGGGTGGATTTCGATCTGGTCCATGGTTTTCTCGCGCGCGATTCCTACTGGGCGCAGGGAATGACCGCCGACCGGCTGAAGCGGGCGCTTTCGCATTCGTTGCCGGTCGGCGTTTACGCCCCTGACGGTTCCATGGCCGCCTTCGCCCGTCTGGTGACGGATTACGCCGTTTTCGGCTATCTGCGCGATGTCTTCACGGTGGAGGATCATCGCGGTCGCGGCCTTGCGTCCTGGATCGCCACCGAGATACGCAAACACCCGGAGCTTTCGACGGTATCGAGCTGGATGCTGGCGACCCGCGACGCCCATGGTGTTTACGAAAAGGCCGGTTATCGCGCAGCACCGCATCCCGAATATTACATGACGGTGCCGAAACCCGGCGAGGGTTGAACAACCCTCCCAATGGGCCACCCCAGCCCTCCTCATAACCTGGGGCTATGACCCTTACCCCATAAATGCTTGGCCCTTTTCCGGTCCCGATGACAGCATCGTCCGCATTGGAAAAGGAGACGGAAGAGATGGGATATCGCATTGGCGTCGATGTTGGCGGGTCGTTTACGGATTTTGCCGTGTTCGACGATGGGACCGGCGCGCTTTCCACCCTGAAGGTGTTTTCCCGCCCCGATGCGCCCGGAGAAGAAATCCTTCTCGCGCTGGACACGCTGAAAAAGCGCGACGGCATCGAAGCGAAGGACGTTTCCTATTTCACCCATGGCACCACCGTCGGCGTCAACACCGTCATCCAGCGCAACGGCCAGAATGTCGCGCTGTTCACCACCGAAAATTTCGAGGATGTGCTGGGCGTTGCACGCCTCAAAATTCCGCAGATCCACAATCTCTATTCCGTGCGGCCGGAACCGCTCATCCCGCGCGAACGGGTTTTTGGCATAGCCGAGCGCATGCTGGCGACCGGCGAGGTAAAGCTCGCCCCGAACGAAGAGAATGTGGCACAGGCTGTCGCCGGCGCCCTTGCAGACGGTTGCGACGGAATTGTGCTCGCCTTCCTGCATTCCTACCGCAATCCCGAAAACGAACGGGCCGTGAAGGCGATGATCGAACGCATCGCGCCGCAATTGCCGGTGGTCTCCTCTGCCGAGACATGGCCGATCATCCGCGAATATGAGCGCACCGTCACCGCCGTCATCAGCGGTTATGTCCAGCCGCGCGTCGCACATTACCTCGACCGTTTCGAAACGGTGCTGCGCGGGCAAGGCATTGCCTGCCCGCTGCTCATCACCAAGACCAATGGGGGCGTCATGGGCATCGATCAGGCGCGGCGGGAATGTGTGCAGATGATCCTGTCGGGCACAGCTTCCGGCGTCATCGGCGCGGGTTATCTGGCAAAGGCCAGCGGCTTTGACCGGGTGATGAGCCTCGATATCGGCGGCACCAGCGCCGATGTGGCCGTTATCCTTGATGGCGAGGCCCAATATGGGGTCGGCGAACTGATCGGCGATTTCCAGATCCATGTCCCTTCCGTTTCCGTCAGTTCCGTCGGCCAGGGCGGCGGCTCGGTCGCATGGGTCGACAGTCTCGGCCTGTTGCAGGTGGGGCCGGAAAGTGCCGGCTCGACGCCGGGGCCGGCCTGTTACGGACGCGGCGGTAACCGCCCGACGATCACAGACGCCATGGCGGCCGCCAATCTCATCGGCCATATGCCGCTCGGTTATGGCGTGGTGACCGTCGATCACGGCGCATCGCGCGCCGCGCTCTCGCCGCTCGCGGAAAAGCTCGGCCTTTCCGTCGAGGCGCTGGCCGGCAACATCGTCGATATCGCCGTCTCCGGCATGTATGCGGAGGTGAACGCCCTCACCTCCCGTTTCGCCATCGACCCACGCGAATTTCACCTCTTCGCTTTCGGCGGCGCCGGCGCGATGCTCGCCTGCTTCCTCGCCCGCGAGCTGGACATGAAGGGTGTGGTGGTGCCGCCTACCCCCGGCGTCGTTTCCGCGCTCGGCGGCCTGATTGCCGATCTGAAGAACGATTTCATCCGAACCACCTATTGCGATGTGAACGACAGGGAGGCCTCCGATCTCGCCCCCCTTCTCGCCGAAATGCAGGAAACCGGCCGCAATTGGTTGAAAGAACAGGGTTTTAACGGCGATTGCGAGATGCGGCTTTCCGCCGACATGCGCTATCGCGGCCAATCCTACGAAATCGAAACCACGCTCCAGCCGGAATGGCTGGGCAGCGGCGACGCCGGCGCGATAAACAGGGCTTTCCATGAGGAACATGCCCGCCTCTACGGTCATTCCGATGAGCGGGCGGCGGTGCAGATGGTTAATCTCAGGCTCGTCGTCTCCGGGAAAACACCGAAGCCGCCGCTTCGCGAGACAGGCGTGGCCACAGGCCCCGCAAAGCCGCGCTTTCACACGAAAGGCTGGTTTGGCGGCATGGAACACGACATGGCGATCTATCACCGTGACGATCTGGCGGCCGGCCACGATTTCAACGGTCCCGCCATCGTCCTTCAGGACGACACCACCACCGTCGTGCCGCCCGGCTTTACGGTCCATGTGGACCGTTTCGGCAATCTCGTCATTACCAAGCGGGAGTTTTGACCTATGACCATCGATCGCCGCAATCTCAAGGTGCTCGCCAATTTCTGCTCGGCCGCCGCCGATGCCATGGCCTTTACGCTGATGCGCACCGCCCATTCCGCCTTCGTCAAGGAAACCGAGGATTTTTCCTGCCAGGTGGTGACGCGTGAGGGGCTGGCCTTCGCCAATCCCCGGCAATTCGGTGCGCCCTGGTATAGCGGCATCGATTACGCGCCGCTGCTTTCCATGTTCGATGAGTATGAAGAGGGCGATATCTGCATCACCAACGATCCCTATAGCGGTTTCGTCGCCACCCACTCGCCGGATATCCACATCTGGAAACCGGTCTTCCATGAGGGCAAAATTGCCTGTTTCGTGGTTGGGCACATCCACAATACCGATGTCGGCGGCGCGGTTCCCGCCTCATTGTCCCGCTCGCTTTCCGAAATCGAGCAGGAAGGCCTGCGCATTCCGCCGGTCAAGCTCGTTCGCAAAGGCAGGCTCGATCCCTTCATCATCGACATGATGAAGGCCAATGTCCGCATGCCGGAGCAGAATATCGGCGACCTCCACGCCCAGATCGCCTCCGTCAATATCGGCGAACGCAAGATGCAGGAGATCATCGCCCGCTTCGGCTTTGACGATTTTCTGGACGGGGTGCGCCAGATTTTCGACTATGCGGAAGAGCAGACCCGGCAAATCCTCACCCGGGTGCCCGATGGCGACTATTTTTTTGCCGATTATGCCGATGAGGATTCCGTCGGCGGCCGGCCATGCCGCGTGGCGCTGACGCTGAAAATCCGCGGCGGCGAAGCCGTCCTCGACTATACCGGCAGCGACCCGCAGCTCGGCTCGTCGCTGAACATGCCGACCGGCGGCCGCGAGCGGCATTCACTCGTCATGGTCGGACTGACCTATGTGCTTTATACGCTCGATAACAGCCTGCTCCTGAATGCCGGCACCCTGCGTCCGGCGCGGGCGGTACTGCCGGAAGGCACGATCGTCAATTGCCAGCGCCCGGCCGCCGTCGGCATGCGTTCGCTGACCTGCGCCATGACCCAGATTGTCACCATCGGCGCTTTTGCAAAGGCCCTGCCGGAGCTTATTCCCGCCGCCTCACCCGGCGGAAACGCCATCATGAACATCAAGACCAGCGACAGGAACGGCCGCCCGGTCATGGCCTCCATCGGCCCGGTTGGCGGCGGCGGCGGCGGCACGCCCTTCTGCGACGGCAGCGACGGCGCGGGCGGCGCCACCGGTTTTCTGCGCAACACGCCGATTGAAATCAGCGAAGCGGAAGTACCGATCCTCTTCCGTCGTTATGGGCTGCAACGCGACACCGGCGGGGCGGGTCGTTTTCGCGGCGGGCTTTCGGCTGTCATGGAGTTTGAAATATCCTCGCCGGAAACGGTGGTCACGGCCCGCAACCGCAACCGTTCGGTGATGGCGAGTTGGGGTGTCAACGGCGCAGGTCCGGGGCTGATTTCCCGCTTCCTCCGCAATCCCGATACCGAGGGCGAAATCTCGCTCGGCAATACCGATATCGTCCATTGCGGCCCGGGCGATGTCATTCGTGTCATAGGACCGGGAGCCGGCGGTTACGGCGACCCCTTCACCCGCCCGCCGCAGGCCGTGCTGCGCGATGTACGGCGTGGTGCGGTCTCAGCAGAAAATGCTGCAAGGCACTATGGAGTAGCGCTCGACGGTGATGATATCGACGAAGAGGCGACGGCTGCCCTGCGCGCCACGCCGCGCCGGAAGACGGACGATATTATCAGCTACGGACCGGAGCGGCTCGCCTTCGAGGCGGTCTGGACCCGGGAACGTTATGATCTTCTGACGCAATTCCTGCAAAAATCGCCCGTGGGATGGCGCTTCTTCCTGAAACACCGGGTGTTTGAAGCGGTGGAAAACGAGGGCGATGACCACCGCCCCCTTAGCGAGCGGATGGCCGGGATTTTCGACCGGATAAGCGCCCGCTACGGTGTTTGACCTGCGGCACATACCGGCCGCCGAAGATTGCGCTGTCTGCCGGTGGCAAAACAGGATTTTCATTCACCGCCCGCGCCGCAGTCGGTCGATGCTGCTTGCCATCAGGGATTAGCGTTGGGGCATATCCAAAGAGGATTCCACATGACGCTCAGCTTCGATCCAGACAGCTTATCCCTGCCGATCGGCCACTTCATCGGCGACCGGCTGGTTCCGGCGGCAAACGGCATCGACATGCACCGCCCTTCGGACGGCATCGAATATGCCGGTTGTCCCAAGGCGGATGCGGCGCTGGTCGATGAGGCTGTGCAGACTGCCAAGGCCGCGTTGAAGAGCAGCAACTGGGGCGGCGTGCGCCCGCGCGAGCGCACGAAGGTCTTGCAGCGCTGGGCCGACCTGATCGAACAGGAAGCCGAGACGCTGGCGAAAATCGAGGCGCTCTCCTCGACGCGACCGGTGGGCCAGCTGATCGCCGGCGATATCGCCGTCACCGCCGAACAGATCCGTTTCTTTGCCGAATTCGCGGACAAGGAAGGCGGCGATCTGGTGCCGACAGACGATGCAAGCCTCGGCATGATCATGACCGAACCCTATGGCGTCGTCGGCGCCATCACGCCGTGGAATTTCCCCGTCTCCATGGCCGGCTGGAAGCTTGGTCCGGCGCTCGCCGCAGGCAATGCCGTGGTGCTGAAACCTTCTGAAATGACGCCCTTCTCCAGCATCTTCATGGCGCAGCTGGCGATCAAGGCCGGATTGCCGGCAGGTCTCATCAACATCGTGCTGGGCGACGGGCCCGTGACCGGCAATGCCATCACCGGACACCCTGATATCTCCAAGGTCAGCTTCACCGGCTCCACGGCCGCGGGCGCCGCCATCATGGCCAACATCGCCCGCACCGGCATCAAGCCCATGACGCTGGAACTTGGCGGCAAGAGCCCGCAACTGGTCTTCGCCGATGCCGATATCGAGAAGGCGGCAGCGGCCATCGCCGGAAATATCCTCTCCAATGCCGGGCAGGCCTGTGTGGCGGGCTCGCGCATCATCGTCGAAGAAAGTGCTGCGGATGCCCTTTCCACCGCGATCATCGCCCGCATGAAGGCGGTGAAGCCCGGCCCGACCTGGGACGAGACGACGCAATATTCGCCGATCATCTCCGAGGTGCAGCGCAAGCGCATCGACGGCATCGTGCAGGCGGCGGTCGCCCATGGCGGCGAATGCCTGACCGGCGGCGCGATCATGGACGGTCCCGGCTATTTCTACCAGCCGACGCTGATCGCCAATGTCGACCAGACCTCCCCTGCCGTCACTGAGGAAATCTTCGGGCCGGTGCTGACGCTGCAGACCTTCCGCACGGAAGAAGAGGCTCTGGCGCTTTCCGACCATCCGACCTACGGTCTGGCGGCGGGTCTTTTCAGCCGTGACGTCTCGCGCGTCATGCGCCTGTCCCGCGCCATCCAGGCGGGCACGATCTGGGTCAACCGTTACGGCCGCTCGCGCGACCACATATTGCCGACTGGTGGTTACAAACGCTCCGGCATCGGCAAGGATCTCGGACGCGAGGCCTATCTCGCCAACCGCAAGAGCAAAAGCGTCCTTATCGGACTGTAACAGGGGTAATGTCTTGAAAACGCATCGCATCGCACTCATTCCCGGAGACGGCATCGGCAAAAGCGTAACGGACGCCGCATGGCAGGTGCTCAACGCCGCCGCCAAAACCTCCGGTTTTGCGCTTGAAGGAACAGAATTCCCCTGGTCGTGCGCCTTCTACAAGGAAACCGGCGCGATGATGCCCAAGGACGGCATCGAAACACTGCGCGGCTTCGACGCCATTCTGCTCGGTGCAGTCGGCTGGCCGGCGGAAGTGCCGGACTCTGTCTCGCTGCACGGCCTGCTGCTGCCGATCCGCAAGGCTTTCGTGCAATATGCCAATATCCGCCCGCACCGGCTTCTGCCCGGCGTGCAGGGGCCTTTGAAGGCCGATGGCTTCGACATTCTCTGCATCCGTGAAAACACGGAGGGCGAATATTCCGGCGCCGGTGGCCGCGTGCATCAGGGCACCGATGATGAAGTTGCCGTCGAAACCTCGATCTTCACCCGCAAGGGCGTGGAGCGCATCCTGCGCTTCGGCTTCGAACAGGCGCAGAAGCGTCGCGGCAAGCTTGCCTCCATCACCAAGTCCAATGCCCAGAAATATTCGATGGTGTTCTGGGACGAGGTGACCCACAAGCTCGCTGCCGAATATCCCGACGTCGAGGTTTCCAGCTATCACATCGACGCCATGGCGGCCCGCATGGTCATGGCCCCGGAAAGCCTCGATGTCGTGGTCGCCTCCAACCTCTTCGGCGATATTCTGACCGACCTCGGCGCAGCCATTCAGGGCGGCCTCGGCTTTGCCGCCTCCGCCAATATCAATCCTGACCGCAGCGCGCCGTCCATGTTCGAGCCGGTGCACGGTTCGGCCCCTGATATCGCCCATCTCGGCATCGCCAACCCAATCGCCGCCATCTGGTCCGGCGCGATGATGCTCGAGCATCTCGGCGAAAAAGACGCGGCTGTGCGTATCATGACGGCGCTCGAAACGGCGACCGGCCGGGGTATCGGCACGGTGCCGGGCAAGGACAAGACAGACGCCATCACCGCCGCGGTTCTTGCGGCACTCGACTGATTTCGGAGACAGATGATGCAAGGTTTGAAGGACAAGGAACTCTTTCGCCAGACGGGCTTGATCGGCGGCGCCTGGAAGGCGGCGGCATCGGGCAAGGCGGTCGATGTGATCGATCCGGCGACGCAGGCGGTCATCGGCACCGTGCCGGATATGGACGGCGCAGAAACCCGCGCGGCCATCGAAGCCGCCAACGCCGCCTTCGGCCCGTGGAAGAAAAAGACCCACGCGGAGCGCGCAGCGCTTCTGGAAAAATGGTTCGCGCTGATGATCGAGAATATCGACGATCTCGGCCTGATCCTGACCACCGAACAGGGCAAGCCGCTTGAGGAGGCCAAAGGCGAGATCCGCTACGGCGCATCCTTCGTCAAATGGTTTGCCGAAGAGGCCCGGCGTATCGGCGGCGGTACCATCCCTTCACCGACGCCGGACAGGCGCATCGTGGTGCTGAAGGAACCGGTCGGCGTCTGCGGCATCATAACGCCGTGGAATTTCCCGAATGCGATGATCACCCGCAAGGTCGCGCCGGCACTCGCCACCGGCTGCACCGTCGTCATCAAGCCTTCGGAATTCACACCCTATTCGGCGCTCGCGCTTGGCGTGCTTGCCGAACGGGCCGGCATTCCCGCGGGCGTCATCAACATCGTCACCGGCATGCCGACAGAAATTGGCAACGAAATCATGGCCAACGAGACGGTTCGGAAAATTTCCTTCACCGGCTCCACCCGCGTCGGTTCGCTTTTGATGCGCGGCGCTGCCGACAGCGTCAAACGGCTGTCGCTGGAACTGGGCGGCAATGCGCCCTTCATCGTTTTTGACGATGCCGATCTCGATCTTGCCATTGAAGGCGCGCTGGTTTCGAAATTCCGCAATGGTGGCCAGACCTGCGTGTGCGCTAACCGGATTCTGGTGCAGTCGAGCGTTTACGACGCCTTTGCGAAGAAGCTGGCGGATCGCGTCGACGCCATGCGCGTTGGTCCCGGAACGGAAGCGGGCGTCTCCATTGGCCCGATGATCAACCAACCGGCGATCGCGAAAATCCGCGCCCATATCGATGACGCCGTTTCCAAGGGTGCCACAGTCATCACCAAGCCGCGCAATCTGCCGGAAGGTCCGCAATATACAGCGCCCGTGGTGCTGACGGGCGCAACGACGGCGATGCAGCTGGCAAGCGAGGAGACTTTCGGACCGGTCGCTCCGCTCTTCCGTTTCGAGACGGAAGAAGAGGCGCTCGCCATCGCCAATGGAACACCCTTCGGCCTTGCCGCCTATTTCTACACCGAGAACCTCAAGCGCGCCTGGCGTGTGGGCGAAGCGCTGGAATTCGGCATGGTCGGTCTCAATACCGGGTTGATCTCCACCGAGGTCGCCCCTTTCGGCGGCGTCAAGCAATCCGGTCTCGGCCGCGAGGGCGCGCAGATCGGGATCGAAGAATATCTGGAGACCAAGGCCTTTCATATCGGTGGGCTTGCCTGACGCCCACTTCTTTCCTCCCCGCCTAAAGGGCCGCTCTGCGGCCCTTCTTTTTTTTGAAGCGCGGAATTGAAAAAGCGGCATTGCGGGAATTGGAAATACAGTCCTGACACAAATAGGTTTGGAAAAGTCGCAGCATTTACACTCCGTCACCCCGGACTTGGTCCGGGGTCCAGCGCAATCAAGTCCTTGATCGCAGAAGACTCTTTCACCGCGCAGACGCGCGGTGGCTGGATGCCGGATCAAGTCCGGCATGACGGAAAAACGAACAGCCCTTCTACTGAATCTTGTCCAGCATCTTGTAATAAAAGCCCACCAGCGGCAGGAACCACGGCTTGCCGAAATGACCGGGAACCGCCGGCCAATCAAGCCCCTTCAGCGGGTTCTTGTCCGGCCGTCCCAGAATGGCGTCAGCCATAATCATCCCGAGATGCGTCGAGAGCTGCGCTCCGTGGCCGGAGTAACCCATCGCGTACCACACACCGTCATGAAAACCGGCGCGCGGATAACGGTCCTTGGTCATGTCCACCAGACCGCCCCAGCAATAATCGATCGGCACATGGGAAAGCTGCGGGAAGATGCGATGCAGACTTTCCGTCAGGATCGCACCGCTTTTGGCGTCCGAACGCTGGTCCGACGTGGCGGAAAAGCGGGCGCGACCGCCGAAGATCAAGCGATTGTCCGGCGCAAGCCGGAAATAATTGCCGATATTCATGGAGTTGACATAGGTGCGGTTACCCGGAACCGAGGCCTGAACCTCGGCATCCGTCAGCGGCCGCGTGGCGATGATGAAACTGCCGACCGCGATGATGCGGCGACGGAAATAACCGAAGCCGGACGGCGTGTAGGCGCCGGTCGCCACCAGAACATTGTCGGCCGTCACCTTGCCGCGCGGAGTTTCCAGTTCATGGGTCCTGCCGTTCTGGATGTGCTTCGTCACCGCCGCATTTTCGAAGATCACGGCGCCATGACGGCTGGCGGCTTCGGCGAGGCCGGCCACATAGCGGCCCATATGCATCATGGCGCTCTTCTTCGAGAGCATGGCGCCATAAAAGGGCGAGCCGATCTCCGACTTTAGATCGGCCGAGGAAAGAAGCGCCGTATCGGGATCGACCTCGGCGTGAACCGCTTCGAAATTCTTCGCCAGACCTTCGAAATGCTGCGGTTTCGACGCCATTTTCAGCTTGCCTGCCCGGCGGAAATTGCACTCGATCCCCTCCTCCGCAATCAACGCCTCCAGCGTATCGATGGAGGAATCGAGCGCCTTGTAGAGCGCGATAGCCCGCTCCTTGCCGAGTTCCGCCTTGGCGGAGAGATAGGAATGGGCAAGGCCATTGTTGAGATGGCCACCGTTGCGGCCCGAAGCGCCCCAGCCCACGCGCTGCCCTTCCAGAACGACAACGCGCGCACCGGCTTTCGCAAGCTGGCGCGCGGCACCGAGACCCGTGAAGCCGCCACCGATGACGGCCACATCATAATGGCCTTCGACAGGACCTTGCGCCGCCCCGGAAAACTGGGGCGCCGTGTCGTGCCAATAGGAGACGAGCTTCATGATCAATGTCCTCTCTTACAGTCCGACAACGCCCGCAAGGCCGGAAATGTCTGAAATTTCCGTGTAACCGTAATAGGGATTTGCAGGTTCATGGCCACGGTTGACCCAGACCTTGTTCTTGATGCCGAGGTCATGGGCGGACATCAGATCGTAGCGGAAGGAGGACGACACGTGCAGGATGTCCTCCGGGCCGCAACCGAGCATGTCGAACAGATATTCGAAAGCCTTGAAATGCGGTTTATAGGCCTGTGCCTGCTCTGCCGTATAGACGGCATGGAACGGTGCGCCGAGTTTGGCGACATTCGACATGATCTGTGAGTTCATGGCGTTGGACAGAATGACCAGCGGGATCTCCTTGGCGACCTTGGAAAGACCCGCCGGAACGTCGGCATGCGGCCCCCACGTCGGAACCCGCTCATAGACAATTGCTGCATCTTCATCCTTAAAGGCTACACCATTGCGCTTGCAGGTGCGCGACAGGGCATTGTGGACGACCTCTGCATAAGGCTTCCAGTCATGCATGACCTCGTCCAGACGATAGGCGGAAAAATTCTTGATGAACTCTTCCATCTCCGCCTCTCCCAGACGATCACCGTAGAGATCGCGGGCAGCCTCTGCCATCTGGAAATGAATGAGCGTGCCGTGGCAATCGAAAGTGATGTATTTAGGGCGGAAGATGGTCATGTCGTCGTCATCCTTGCTTGGGGATTGGTGGTGGCTGCAATAATCAGATCATAGAAAGCCTTTGCCCCGTCGGCGCACCGCAATTGCCATTCGCGGAAGCAGATTGTTGCGTATGCAGCCGCCAGTTTGGCAGAGAGTTGCGTTGAGGCAAACCGGAAGCCGCCGCCAGTCCCCGGTTTACGGCCGGATGCGAACAGGACGCGGCATAAGATGCGGCGGCGGATAAAAGCAACAGCGAAACATATCGAACCTTCCCATTTGTCGGGACAATCTTCTTTCGGCATCGGTCTATCAATGAATAAGCAGAAAAACGGAGTTCCGGCATGCAGGCGAGCCTGATCGATATCCAAACGTTTCAACCGGACCACCTCGACGCGGCCGTTGAACTTTCCCGCCAGGCCGGCTGGCCGCACCGGAAAGAAGACTGGGCGCTGGTCCTTTCCCTGAGCAAGGGTTTCGTCGCCCTGGAAAACGGGCGTGTCGTCGGAACCGCCATGGCGACGATTCTTGGAGACACCTGCGCCACCGTCAATATGGTGATCGTGGACGAGAGCATCCGCGGCCGCGGCCTTGGACGCCAGCTGATGGGCGCGGCATTGGACGCAGCAGAAAATCGCGAGTGCCGTCTTGTAGCCACGGCCGACGGCCTGCCCCTTTATGAAAAGCTGGGCTTCGCCGCCTGCGGCGAGGTGCTCCAGCATCAGGGCATTCCGGCGGTGACCGACAGACCGGAAGGTGTCACCTGGGCGGAAACCATCGATCCGGCCGAACTCGCCGTGCTCGATGCGCAGGCTTTCGGTGTGGATCGTACAGCCCTCTTTGCAGCACTTGCCGACAGGGCGCGTTTCGCCCTCGTGCAGGAACAGGGCGTCATCAAGGGGTTTGCAGCACTTCGCGCCTTCGGGCGCGGCGAAGTCATCGGCCCGGTTGTGGCGGAAAACGCTGAAATCGCGAAAGATCTGATCGCATTCGTGTTTTCTGAACGTCCCGGCGCATTCCTTCGTGTGGACACCACAGCCGATACGGGGCTTGCCTCCTGGCTTGCCGAACGCGGTCTTGGCCATGTCGGCGGCGGCATCGCCATGCGCCGGTCGAAAACCGAAATCCCCGCCGACAAAAAACTGAAAACATTCGCATTGACCAGCCAGGCGCTGGGCTGAATCCGGAGAGACCCATGTTAAGCAATTCACTGATCGAACTGGATCGCGCCCATCTGGTGCACCCTGTCTCCTCCTTCCGCGGCCATGAGAAGCTGGGCGTGCGGGTGCTGCAATCGGCACGCGGCGCCATCGTCACCGATATGACCGGCCATCAGCTCATCGACGGCTTTGCCGGCCTATGGTGCGTCAATGCCGGCTACGGCCATGACAGCATCGTCGAGGCGGCGGCAAAGCAGATGCGGGAATTGCCTTATGCCACCGCCTATTTCGACATTGGCAGCGAACCGGCCATCCGGCTGGCCTCCGAGCTTGCAGACCGCGCGCCGGGCGATCTCAACCACGTCTATTTCACGCTTGGCGGCTCCGATGCGGTGGACAGCACCATTCGGTTCATCCGCTATTACTGGCATGCCAAGGGCCAGTCGCAGCGCGACCAGTTCATTTCCATCGAACAGGGTTATCACGGCTCCACCACCGCCGGTTCGGGCCTCACCGCCCTGCCCGCTTTCCATGCCGGTTTCGGCGTGCCCTACGACTGGCAGCACAAAATCCCGTCGCACTACGCCTACCGTAACCCGGTGGGAAGCGACCCGGCCGCCATTATCGCATCCTCCCTGCAAATCCTGAAGGACAAGATCGAGACGATCGGTCCAGACCGCGTCGCCGCCTTCTATGCGGAACCGATCCAGGGTTCCGGCGGGGTTCTCGTGCCGCCTCCCGGCTGGATCAAGGCCATGCGTGACCTCTGCCGGTCCTATGGCATCCTCTTCGTCGCCGACGAGGTCATCACCGGCTTTGGCCGCACGGGGCCGCTGTTTGCCTGTTCCGACGAGGATATTGTGCCGGACTTCATCACCACCGCCAAGGGCCTCACCTCCGGCTACGTGCCGATGGGCGCCGTCTTCATGGCGGACCACGTCTATGATACAATAGCCGACTTCGCAGGCGAGGCCGCAATCGGGCATGGCTACACCTATTCGGCCCATCCCGTCAGCGCCGCCGTCGGTCTCGAAGTGCTGAAACTTTACGAGGGCGGGCTGCTGGAAAACGGCCGCCGCGCCGGTCAAAAGCTGATGGCGGGGCTTGAGAGCCTGAGAAGCCATCCGCTGGTCGGCGATGTCCGCGGGCGCGGCATGCTCGCCGCCATCGAACTCGTGACCGACAAGGACAAGAAAACGCCGCTGCCGGCCGCTGCGGCACCCGCACGCAAGGTTTTCGACCGCGCCTGGGAAAACGGTCTGATCGTGCGCGCCTTTGCGAACGGTATTCTGGGTTACGCGCCGCCGCTCTGCTGCACCGACAGCGAGATCGACGCCATCATCGAGCGGACGCTGAAGACCCTCGACCAGACGCTCGAAGACCCCGCGGTACGGGCCGCCATGGCCTGAGGCGATAGCCGGGTGGCGTTGCGGCATCCTCTCGAAATGTCGCAACGCACCGCATATTCGCAATATTCTGCTGAAGAGCCGATCCATTTCGGCGAATCCGGTGTGACGAAAGTGCCAAACTATTAATGCAAACGGCACTAAACGCCATAAAAAAGGGCGTAATCGTAAATGGGAACGGGGCAAGGATCCCGTCCGGGAACAGAATAATCTGCCGCAGGCTCCCCAAGAGGCTTAAGGCGGCAAAGCGGAGACCGACATTGCCCAAAAAACTGAGCGACTTCAAATATTTGAGCTTCGACGTGGTGGGAACCCTCATCGATTTCGAAGGCGGCATGAAATCGACGCTGGCCGCAATCGGCGCGGAAAACGGCGTGGAGGTGGATGGTGAAAAGGCGCTCGCGCTTTACCGCGCGGCCCGTTATTCCGACGCGACCGACCTGTTTCCGGATGACCTCGTCCGCGTATACCTGATCATCGCTCCCGAACTCGGCCTGCCGGCGGAACGCGCATTCGGTGAACGCCTGCGCGATGCGGCAAAAAGCTGGAAAGGCTTTGAAGACAGCCGCGCCGCCATGGCCGAACTTGCCAAGACGCATCGCCTCATCGCCATGACCAACGCCCAGCGCTGGGCCTTCGAATATTTCTCGAAGGAACTCGGCAATCCCTTTCATGCCGCTTTCACGGCGGATGACACCGGCACCGAAAAACCCGATCCCGCCTTCTTCGAAAAGGTCTTTGCCTTTGTGGAAAGCGAAGGCGCATCGAAGGACGACATTCTGCACGTCGCGCAAAGCCAGTACCACGATATCGGCATTTCCCGGAAACTGGGCATGACCAATTGCTGGATCGAGCGTCGCCACGCCCAGAAAGGATATGGCGGTACGATCGAGCCGGAAAACTTTACCGAGCCTGACTACCACTTCACCTCGATGGCCGGCCTTGCCGAAGCAGTGAAACAGACGGGCGGCTGAGCCGCCCCGCCAATGGCGTGCCGCGAACTGGGATGCGGCATGCCGGAAATTTCTTCAGACGCATTTCAACAAATCATACAAAAGGGGAAGACCATGAGTGACAGGATTACAAACTGGACCCGCTCCGACGATGCCGCCGTTGAACAGGCGATCCGGCGCGGCGCAACGCGGCGTGAGCTGCTTCACATGCTGCTGGCGGGCGGCGTCGCCCTTTCCGCCGGTTCGGCCATCCTCGGCCGCGCTTCAAATGCCGTGGCCGCAACGCCGGTCTCTGGCGGCACGCTGAAAGCTGCCGGCTGGTCCTCCTCCACCGCCGATACGCTCGATCCGGCAAAGGCCTCGCTTTCGACGGACTATGTTCGTTGCTGCGCGCTCTATAACCGTTTGAGCTTCCTCGATGTTTCCGGAACACCACAGCTGGAGCTGGCCGAAGCTATCGAAACGAAGGACGCCAAAACCTGGACGGTGAAGCTGCGTTCCGGCGTCACCTTCCACGACGGCAGGGCCCTGACGGCCGACGACGTGGTTTATTCGCTCAAGCGACATCTCGATCCGGCCGTCGGTTCCAAGGTCGCAAAGATTGCCGCGCAGATGACCGGCTTCAAGGCTCTCGACAAGAGCACAGTCGAAATCACGCTGGCGAACGCGAATGCGGACCTGCCATCCATTCTGGCCCTGCACCATTTCATGATCGTTGCCGACGGCACCACGGATTTCTCCAAGGGCAACGGCACTGGCGCTTTCAAGCTCGAAAAATTCGAGCCGGGCGTGCGTTCGATCATGAGCAAGAACACCAATTACTGGAAGTCTGGCGGCCCGCACATCGACAGCTTCGAATTCATGGCGATTTCGGACGACAATGCACGCGTCAACGCCCTTCTTTCCGGCGATATCCAGCTCGCGGCTTCCATCAACCCGCGTGCACTTCGCCTGCTCGACAAGCAGGACGGTGTCGTTCTGTCCAAGACGACATCGGGGAACTACACCAACCTCAACATGCGTCTTGACCAGGCGCCCGGTAATAACGCCGATTTCGTCGCCGGCATGAAGTCGATCGTCAATCGCGAGCAGATCGTCAAGGCGGCCCTGCGCGGTCTCGGTGAAGTCGGCAACGACCAGCCGGTTCCGCCGATGAGCCCCTATCACAATCCGGACCTCAAGCCCAAAGCCTTCGATCCTGACAAGGCGAAGTTCCACTTCCAGAAGGCCGGCCTCATTGGCCAATCCATTCCGGTCATCGCATCGGATGCGGCAAGCTCTTCCGTCGACATGGCGATGATCATCCAGGCTTCCGCCGCCGAAATCGGCGTCAAACTGGATGTGCAGCGCGTGCCTTCGGACGGTTACTGGAGCAATTACTGGCTGAAGGCGCCTGTCCATTTCGGCAACATCAACCCGCGCCCGACACCGGATATCCTGTTCTCGCTGCTCTACGCTTCCGACGCACCGTGGAACGAAAGCCAGTACAAGTCGCCGAAATTCGACAAGCTGATGCTCGAAGCACGCGGCATGCTCGATATGGACAAGCGCAAGCAGATCTACTTCGAACTGGAAACGATGATCGCCGACGAAGCCGGCACCATTATTCCCGCCTATATTTCGAATGTCGACGCCATCAGTTCCAAGCTCAAGGGTCTGGAAGCCAATCCGCTCGGCGGCATGATGGGTTACGCCTTTGCGGAATACGTCTGGCTCGAAGCCTGATAGACCATGGAGCCGGGCGCGAAAATGCGCCCGGCAGCCTTTCCGTCGTTGCGGAAAGCCTCCACAATCAGGCACGTCGCAGGAGCATGTGAATGAACAGCCGGATATTATCCCTTATCGCCAGGCGGCTGGTCGTCATGCTGACGACGCTGCTTATCGTGTCGTTTATCGTCTTTTCCGCCACCAGCCTGCTGCCCGGCGACACGGCGACGATCCTGCTTGGCCAGGCGGCGACGCCGGAGGCCGTGGCCGGCCTGCGCACCGCCATGCATCTCGACGATCCGGCCCTCCTGCGTTTCGTCCGCTGGCTTCTCGGCCTGCTGCAGGGTGAACTCGGCACGTCCTACGCCAACAACATGGCGATTGCCGATCTTATCGGGCCGCGCTTCGTCAACTCCATGAAGCTTGCCGGCATTACCACCATCATCGCCGTGCCGCTGGCCCTGACCCTCGGCATCAGCTCCGCCATGCTGCGCGGAACGCTTTATGACCGGGCCGTAACCGTGCTGACCATCGGCGTCATCTCGGTGCCGGAATTCATGATCGCCACACTCGCCGTGCTGCTTTTCGCCGTCTATCTGAAATGGCTTCCGGCGCTGTCGCTGGTCAGCGAGGTTCACACGCTTTTCGATGTGCTGCGGGTCTATGCCATGCCGGTCATCACGCTGACCTTCGTCGTTTCCGCACAGATGATCCGCATGAGCCGCGCCGCCGTCATCGAGACGCTGGATACGCCCTATGTGGAAATGGCGCTTTTGAAGGGCGCGCCGCGCATGCGCATCGTGCTTCGCCATGCGCTTCCCAATGCGCTCGGTCCCATCGTCAATGCGGTGGCGCTATCACTTTCCTATCTCGTCGGCGGCGTCATCATCGTCGAGACAATCTTCAATTATCCCGGCATTGCCAAGCTGATGGTCGATGGCGTCGCAACCCGCGACCTGCCGCTGATCCAGAGCTGCGCGATGATCTTCTGCGTCGGTTATCTCCTCCTCATCACGACGGCGGATATCATCGCCATCATGTCCAATCCGAGGCTGCGCTGATGGCCGACAATATCAAAACAACTTCGGGGACCTCGCGTTTGGGCTACAAGATCAACGCAGTCGGTGTTTTCGGCTTTCTCGTCATTTTTTTCTGGGCCATGGTCGCAATCTTCGCGCCCTATCTCATTCCGCATCCGGTCGGTGAGATCGTCGATCTCGATTATTTCGGGCCGATGACCTCCGACCTCTGGCTCGGTTCCGATTATCTCGGCCGTGACGTATTCTCCCGCATTCTCATGGGCGCGCGTTTCACGGTCGGTATATCGCTCGCCGCCGTCACCATCGCCTGCACCTCCGGCGTCGTGCTCGGCATGTGCGCCGCCGTCATCGGCGGCTGGTTCGATGCGGCGCTCAGCCGGTTTCTCGATGCCGTAAATTCCATTCCGAGCAAACTTTTCGGCCTCGTGGTCGTCGCCGCCGTCGGCTCTTCCATTCCGGTGCTGATCATCACGCTGTCGGTCATCTATACGCCGGGCGCCTATCGTTTCGCCCGGGCGCTCGCCGTCAACGTCAACACAATGGATTTCGTCACCGTCGCCCGGGTGCGCGGCGAAAGCCTGTTCTACCTCATCGGCTCTGAAATCCTGCCGAACATCGTCCGGCCCGTCCTGGCCGATCTTGGCGTGCGCTTCGTGTTCATCGTGCTGCTTCTGTCGGGCCTTTCCTTCCTCGGCCTCGGCCTGCAGCCGCCGAATGCGGACTGGGGCGCGCTGGTGCGTGAGAACATCGGCGGCCTGCCGTTTGCGGCCCCCGCCGTCATCTTCCCGTCGCTGGCCATTGCCAGCCTGACGATCAGCGTCAACCTGCTGATCGACAATCTGCCGCAGAAAATCCGCGACAGGAGCGAATAATGAGCAATCTTGTTGAAATCCGTGGACTGAAAGTCGAGGCCACCACCGATTCCGGCCGCCGTATCGACATCATCAAAGGCGTGGACATCGACATCGCCGATGGCGAAATCGTCGCGCTGATCGGCGAAAGCGGCTCCGGCAAGACTACCATCGCGCTGACCCTGATGGGCTATGCCCGGCCGGGCTGCCGCATTTCCGGCGGCAGCGTCAAGGTGGCGGGCCAGGACATGGTGCAGCTTTCCGAAGTCGAACGCGCCAAAGTCCGCGGCACAAAAGTGGCCTATGTGCCGCAGAGCGCCGCCGCCGCCTTCAACCCGGCGCAGAAGATCATCGACCAGGTCATCGAAGTCACCCGCATCCACCATCTGATGCCACCGCAGGAAGCACGCACGCGGGCGGTTGAACTTTTCAAGGCGCTGTCGCTGCCCAACCCCGAGACCATCGGCGAGCGTTACCCGCATCAGGTGTCCGGCGGCCAGCTTCAGCGCCTCTCCGCCGCAATGGCGCTGATCGGCAATCCGAAGCTGGTGATCTTCGACGAGCCGACCACCGCTCTCGACGTCACGACCCAGATCGAGGTTCTGCGTGCCTTCAAATCGGCAATGCGCAAGAACGGCATCGGCGGCGTTTATGTTTCGCACGATCTCGCCGTCGTCGCCCAGATCGCCGATCGGATCGTTGTGCTGAAAGGCGGCGAGGTTCAGGAAACCGGTACGACCACCGATATCCTCGAAAATGCCCAGCATCCCTACACGAAGGAACTGCTGACGGCCTTTCATGACAAGGCGCGTGTCATCACACCCGCCAGACAGGAGCAGGCAACGCCGCTGCTGGACATCGAAAAGCTGATCGCCGGTTACGGAACGAAGGGCGAAGACAAGATGCCGCTGGTGCGGGCGGTGGATAGCGTCAGCCTCTCGGTCTATCCCGGTCGTAATCTCGGCATCATCGGCGAATCCGGTTGCGGAAAATCGACGCTGGCGCGCGCCATCGCCGGCATTCTGCCGGCGGCCGGCGGCCATGTCGTCTTCGAAGGCCGGGAACTGGATGCGGATGCCCGGCGTCGAACCGGCGACCAGCTGCGCCGGATGCAGATCGTGTTCCAATATGCCGATACCGCACTCAACCCCTCGAAACCCATCGAGGATATTCTCGGCCGGCCGCTGACCTTCTATCACGGCATGAAAGGCAAGGCGCGCGACGCCCGGATCGATGAACTTCTCGATATGGTGAAGTTGCCGCGCTCGGTGCGTCACCGCCACCCTTCCGGTCTTTCCGGCGGCCAGAAACAACGCGTCAATTTCGCCCGCGCACTTGCCGCCGAACCCTCGCTCATCATCTGCGACGAAATCACCTCGGCACTCGATACCGTGGTGGCGGCCGCGATCATCGATCTTCTCGGAGAGCTGCAGCGGGAGCTGAACCTCTCCTATATCTTCATCAGCCACGATCTCTCGATGGTGGAAACCATCTGCGACGAGATTGTCGTGATGTATGGCGGGCAGAAGGTGGAGCATCTGGAAACCGAAGCGATCAAATCGCCCTCCCACCCCTATTCGAAACTGCTGTTTTCCTCGGTGCCGAAACTCGACCCGACATGGCTCGACAATCTCCAGCAGGATGCGGAGCTGGTGCGGGCGTTTTCGAAAAGGTGAGAATGAAATGATACGGCCCGGCAACGGGCCGTTTTCTCACACCTCACAGCGGAAACAGGCTGGTCAGCGGCATATGCGATTTGATGATCGGCGATTTCAGCACCACGAAGCTGAAATATTTGTCGATGCCCACATCCATATCGGTCAGCCGCTCCATGATCGACTGATATTCGACGATGCCAGAGGTGACGAATTTCAGCAGGTAATCGTAACCGCCCGAAACGAGGTGGCATTCCACCACCTGGTCGATCTTTTCGACAACGCCGAGGAAGCGGGCGAAATCGATCTGGCGATGGTTCTTCAGCGTGATTTCCGTAAACACCGTCAGCGTCTGGCCGAGCTTGTTGATGTTGATCTGCGCCGAATAACCCTCGATATAACCTTCCGCCTGCAGCTTCTTCACCCGCATCAGGCAGGGGCTTGGCGACAGATTGACAAGTTCCGCCAGCTCGACATTGGTGATGCGACCGTTTTTCTGCAATTCGTAGAGGATCTTGATATCGATCCGGTCAAGTTTCATCACGTGCGGAACCCCTTTTTTGTTTTTTGAACACGCGGCATAAAATTCTGGCGCGGCAAAGGAAATCTTACCACATGGGCGAGCCCTGTCGACGTGGGGATATTTTTTTGATGCAGCATAAAGAGTTGCAGAGGCCTCGCCCAACAGCAGGAGATTCCGGCAAGAGGCCCAGTCTGGCAGCGTTTACACGCCGGCTGAGGTAAATTAGGACGAATATAAGGAGTCCGACCATGCCCGCCCCGCTACAACAGATCACGACATCGCCGGAACTGCCGACATCCGCAGACGCCGTCATTATCGGCGGCGGCATCGTCGGTGTCTTCGCCGCCTATTATCTCGCCCGGCGCGGCCTGAAAGTGGCGCTGGTCGAAAAAGGCCTGATCGGAGCGGAGCAATCCAGCCGCAACTGGGGCTGGTGCCGCCAGCAGAACCGCGACGCCCGCGAATTGCCGATTTCCACCAAGAGCCTGGCGCTCTGGGAAGAGTTTGGCGCAGAGAGCGGCGAGGACACGGGTTTTCGCCGCTGCGGGCTGTTTTATCTGAGCGACAATGAGGCCGAACTTGCCGGCTGGGCGCGCTGGCGCGACCTTGCCATTACCGCAGGCGTGACGACCCATATGCTGAGCGCCGATGAGGCGAGCGAACGCGGCCGATCCACGGGAAAGCGCTGGAAAGGCGGCGTGTTTTCGCCGACGGACGGCACGGCCGATCCTTCCATGGCGGCACCCGCCGTGGCGCGCGCCATCATCAAGCTAGGCGGCACGGTGCATCAGAATTGCGCCGCACGCGGGCTTGAGACGGAAGGCGGCCGGGTCAGCGCCGTCGTCACCGAAAAAGGCACGATCCGCACCAAAACCGCCATCATGTCCGGCGGGGCCTGGGCGTCGTCCTTTTGCCGGCAGCTCGGCATTCGTTTCCCGCAGGCCTCCGTCCGCTCTTCCATCCTCTCCGTCACACCGGGTGCGGAAGGGCTGCCGGATGCGCTGCACACCGCCGCCGTTTCGGCAACGAAGAGAAAAGACGGCGGTTACACACTCGCCATCAGCGGGCTGGGGCGCATTGACCCGACGGCGCAGCAGATGCGGTTTGCCCGTGAATTCATCCCGATGTTCCTCAAGCGCTGGCGAAGCCTGCGGCCGGGCGGGCTGGAAGGCATTCGCGGCGGCCACGAGACGTTGAAACGCTGGCGGCTCGATGCGCCGACGCCGATGGAACGGGTTCGTATTCTCGACCCGAAACCCAACGCCGCCGCCATCCGCGAGACTCATCGAAGGGCGCTTGAGCTTCTGCCCGCCCTCGGCAAAACGCAGATTTCCGCTGCCTGGGCCGGTTTCATCGACAGCACGCCCGATGGCGTGCCCGCCATCGGCGAAACCAGCGAATTGCCCGGCTTCATTCTCGCCGCCGGCTTCAGCGGCCATGGTTTCGGCATAGGGCCGGGCGCCGGCCATCTGATCGCCGATATCGTGACGGGCTCGAACCCGATCGTCGATGCCGCCCCCTATCACCCCAGCCGTTTCCTGAATTCGTCCTGGGGCAAGGTCGCGGATTTCTGATCCTCGCTTAGTGGGATGCGACAGGCTGACCACGACGGAAACGGCCGATGTGAAAATCCGCAATCGGCGTCGTGGTCTTCCCGGTCGCTATCAGCTCCGCCATCACGTCGCCGACACCCGGGCCGATCTGGAAACCGTGACCGCTGAAGCCGAAAGCGTAATAAAGGCCGGAGGTTGCGGCACTGTCTCCCATCACCGGCAGATCGTCGGCCATATAGCCTTCCACGCCGGACCAGGTGCGGATCAGCCGGGCATGGCGCAAGGCGGGTGCCAGCCGCAGAAGCTGACGCAGCTGGGCATCGAGCCCGGCGGGATCGTATTTCGCCCGGCGTTCATCCAGCGCGGCGACGCATCGTTTCACCCCACCGAAAATGACATTTCCGCGCGGGATTTGCCGCATATAGATCACTTCGCCGGGAATTTTGGTGGAAACGCCAACGACCGGGTGAATGAACCATGGCAAGGGTTCCGTCACGCACATTTGCGGGCCGGCAACCTCCAGCGGCACCGCCTCGCCCAAAGCCCCGGCAAAACCGCCGCCCCATGCGCCGCTGGCGACCAGCACCACGGGCGCGCGATAATCCCCTTTCGCCGTCATCACCCGGAAATCCTCACCGGCCTTTTCGATGGCCAGAACCTCGCAATTTTCCACGATCCTTGCACCGTCCCGCCGCGCCGCACGGGCGAAGGCGGGCGCGACGAGGCGCGGATTGGCGTGACCATCATGCGGCGACCATGATCCGGCAACCGCTTCCGGTCCGATGAAGGGAAATTTCTGCCGGATGACCTCGCGCGGGAGGATATGCAGCTCCAGACCATATTGCGCGGCATCGTCGCGGTATTTCTCGACTGTGGCGATCTGTTCTTCCGTCCAGAGAAACCGGATATGGCCGACGGGCATGAATTCCACATCCGCACCGGTCAGTTGCGGGATGCGGCTCCAGATATCCCGCGATCTGTTGGCGAGCGGAAGCTGCCCGAGGTAACGGCCCTGACGGCGGACATTGCCGAAATTGGTGCCGCTCGCCTGCTGACCGACAAGGAAACGCTCCAGCAGAATGACGCTGACGCCCCGTTGCCGCAGGAAAAACGCCGTGGCGGTTCCGACAATGCCGCCGCCGACAATAATGACATCCGCCTCCGCAAGCGTGTTACGCATCATCGTCTCCCCTCACAATCGCCAGCGGCAACGGTTTTACCGGCGCCTGCCCGCGCAGCCGTCCCGCCGATTCCACCGGCAGACCAGAGGCGGCGGCGACAATCTCCTGCCCTGCCTGCCCGCAGAACCGCCCCTGGCACCGGCCCATGCCGGCCCGCGAGAAAGCTTTCGAGCGATTGACCTCCGTTGCACCCTTGCCGGTCACGCTCGCGCGCAGCTCTCCCGCCGTTACCACCTCACAGCGGCAGATGATCGTGTCGTCGGCAAGTGTCTGCGCCAACTGGTGCGGCCAGGGGAAGGCCCGGGCCATTCCCTGCGCAAAACGCCTCGCAGTTCTCAATTGCTTCCGACAGCGGCCGATCTCCGCGCGGGGTGGCTTCAAACCCTGATCCTCAAGAAGCGCGAAGGCGGCAAGCCGGCCGGAGGCTTCCGCACCATCTGCACCGAGAATCCGCACGCCGTCGCCCGCCAGATAGACATTCCGCACCGAACTGCGCCCCATATCGTCCACATCCGGCAACCATTGCCGTATCGGCGGATGAAAGGAGAAGCGACAACCAGCAAGATCGGCAAGCTGGCTTTCCGCCCGCAGATGATAACCCATACCGACCGCATCGCAGGCGAGGCGTGTTTCCTCACCGGAGGGATTCCGGTAGCGGATACCGGTCACACCGCCCTCGGCGTCACCGATAATCTCTAACGGGACGATACCCCGCTCGATCCTTGCCCCGCCGGCCAACAGCGCCCCAACGAGCCGCATGCCCTTGAGGAGCTGCAACGGCCGCGCCGTCATCCCCGGCAGACCCTTGATCTGCGTGGAAAACGGCGTGGTATCCAGCACCGCCACGGGCGCCGCACCTGCCTTCATATATTGATAGGCCACGAGATAAAGCAGCGGTCCCGTGCCCATAAAAACCACACGACGCCCTATCGCGCAGGCCTGCGCCTTCAGGGATATCTGCGCGGCGCCAAGCGAAAAACATCCCGGTCTCGTCCAGCCCGGCAAAGGCATGATGCGGTCGGTCGCACCCGATGCGATGATAAGGGCATCGAAATTGAGAGCTTCGGATGTCTCGGCGCGCTGAATATGAATGCGATTGTCGCGGATTGCCCATGCCAGGGTCTGCGGGCGGTAATCGATGTGGTCCGAAAGCCCATCGAATGCCTCGTGCGAAGCCTTCGCCTTGTCCGCTTCCGTGCCGTAAAGGGCCGCATAGGAACGCCGGAAATTTTGCGGCTGGCGGCGATAGATCTGGCCGCCGCTGCGATCTCCCTCATCGATGACGACGGGGCGGAGCCCCGCCCGCACCAACGCCTCGGCGGCACGCGTACCGGCGGGGCCGGCACCCACGATCACGACCCGCAAATCGGCCATAACCCCTCCGGAATCTCGGTTCTGATATCCATGCCCGGGAGTACGGCGGTGGAACACGCACGCAGCCGCTCACCTTCACCCGTCCAGACCAAGCAATCCTGACAGGCGCCCATCAGGCAGAACCCCGCCCGCTCGCCATCGGCGAACTCGGACAAACGGGCAAAGCCGCGCGAGAGCATCAGCGCCGTCAGCACTGTGTCTCCCTCCAGCGCCTCGACCGGCATGCCGTCAATCAGGACAGGGCAAGCCGCGCGTCGCTCTTCGGCGATGCGCCTGAATCTGGCCAGCATCCGCGTTTCCTTTCCCGAAATCTTCGCAGGCACCTCTCCTGCACCTTCACAGATTTCCACGGCAGAAGGTTTCCCGCCAATCGCAAATGGTCGCTTGAACAGAACCTTGGGTTATGGAAGAGATGACGCTGGAGGTTTCCATGAACGCCCGACAGCTTGAAATTTTCCGCGCCATCATGCGCGACGGCTCCGTGACGGCGGCCGCCAATTCGCTTGCCGTTTCCCAGCCCGGCGTCAGCAAGGTGCTGCACCATCTGGAAAGCCAACTGGGTTACAAGCTGTTCGAGCGCATCGGCGGGCGGCTGGTGCCGACGATGGAAGCGCATCTGATCTATGAGGATGCCGACCGGGTTTTTCGCGAACTTGAGGTTCTGAAAAAACTGACGCGCACGATTGGCGAGCGCAAGCTTGGCCTTCTGCGCATCGGCGCCAGCCTGCCGGTCACCTATTCCGTGCTACCCGAGGCGCTGCTGGCATTCCGGCAAGCGCATCCGACCGTCAAAATCCACCTCAACGCCCTGCCCAAAAAAGAGATTGCCGAACAATTGCTGCTGGGCGACATCGATTTTGCGGTAACGCTTTCCACCATTCAGGCGCCGACGGTGCGCAGCGAAATCCTCGCCTCCGTACCGGTCGTGGCAGTAATGCGGCATGATGATGCTCTCGCCGAAATGATGACGGTCACGCCCCGCGACCTCGCCGGCAGGCCGCTGATTTCCTATGGCAACCATGCGGACGAGATCGGCCCGCAGCTGAACGAGGTCTTCGAACGCGACGGGCTTGTGCGCGACGTTTCGGTGCAGGTCACCTCATCGGTCGGTGCCGTGCCGCTGGTGCGCGGCGGCATCGGCATCGCCCTTGTCGACGGCCTGGTGCGCTGGAACAGTTTCGAGGGGGTGACGGTGCGCCCTTTCATGCCTGAAGTAACGATGAATGTCGCCGTTTCCACCAACACGGCCCGGCCGCTCTCGCGCTTCTTCAAACCCTTCGTCGGTGAATTGCGAAAGCTCTTTCGCGCCCTTCCCGCCCAGAATTGACGGACAAAACAATACCCGCAAGGCCTGAGCCTGCGGGTATTACAGTCCGCCGCATGTGTTCGACCGGTCAGCTTTTCGGCAGGCCGGGAGGGTTGGTCCGCGATTCCGGCAGGGCTTCTTCCGATAGCTGCCAGCGATCCAGAATCTTCGCGTAAGCGCCGCTCTTGATCAGGTCGTTGGTGGCAAGCGTCAGCGCATCGGCCAGTCCCGATCCCTTGCGGGTGGTGATGGCGACATCGGACCGCTCCGGCCAGCCGGCCGAGAGCGTGCCGACACGCTTGATGGTCTTGTCACGCGCGGCGATGAAGACCAGCTGCGCATGCGGCTGGACGATCACATCCGCCCGCCCCGCTGAAAGCGCCACAAGCCGGGTCGCTTCATCATCGTAATATTGCAGCTCGATCGGCTTCAATCCCGCGGCGACGTTTTCGTCGCTCCATTTCAGCAGAATACGCTCCTGATTGGTGCCGGCGCCGACGATGATCCTCAGGCCGGCCGCGTCCTTCGGCTCGCGGATGGCGGTTATGCCGCTGTCTGCCTTGACGAAAAATCCGTGCAAGCCCTGACGATAGGTGGAGAAATCGAACTTTTCCTTGCGCTGCTCGGTAACGCCAACATTCGAGATCACCGCATCGTATTTGCCGGAGGCAAGCCCCAGCGGCCAGTCCGCCCAGGCCACCGCCACCAGTTCCAGCTCCAAGCCGAGGCTGTCGGCCACCGCAAGCGCATAATCGGGATCTGCGCCGACCACCGTTTTTGCATCCGTCGCATAGGTCGCGAGCGGCGGTCCGCCGGGTGCGACCGCGACGGTGAGTTTGCCCGGCGTGACGAATTTGAAATCCTTCGGAACGGCTGCAATCGCGCCGGGGTCTTTTTCAACCCGGATGCGGCCGGGCTGATCCGGCGACAGGTCGAAAACATCCGTTGCCGAAGCCGACCCAAGACCGACGATGGAGAGAAAGACGCCGAGCGTGGCCGTGGCGAGACGAGAGGTGAAGGTCATTGTGGTTTCCCGATAGAATGCCCGATAGAATGACTGCGGGACGGAGGTAGCGCGGACGGGAGGATGCCCGCGCTACCGGCTGAGTGATGTCCCACCTTCAACTCAGCTTTTGGCAACTCAGCTTTTTCGAAAATCTGGCCTCAGCTCTTGGGCAGGCCGGGCGGATTGGTGCGGGATTCGGTGATGGCTTCGGAACCGAGATTCCAGCGGGCGAGAACCTTGCCGTAATTGCCGTTCTTGATCTGGGCGTTCAGCGCGGCGGTGATGGCCTCGGCTATGCCTGCGTCCTTTTTCGAAGCGACGGCGATCTCGGCCGCTTCCGGCCAGCCGCCGGAGAAGGTGCCGACAAGCTTCGTCTTCTTCTGGCTTGCCGCCTGAAAGGCAGAGGTCGCATTAGGGCCGAGATAGGCATCCGCACGGCCGGATTGCAGGGCGACGTCAAGCACGGCCTGATCGTCATAATATTGCACCTCGGTATCGGCCAGTCCCTTCGCCTTGTTGTCCTTGATCCATTTCAGCAGGATCTGCTCCTGATTGGTGGCGGCCCCGACGATGACCTTTAGCCCTGCGACATCCTCCGGCTTGCCGATGGATGTGACCTTGCTGTTATTGCCGACATAGAAGCCGAGCAGATCGTTGCGGTAGCTGGAAAAATCGAACTTTTCCTTGCGGGCTTCCGTCACCGTGATGTTGGAAGTAACGGCGTCATATTTGCCGGATGCAAGACCGAGCGGCCAGTCCGCCCAGGCGATGGGCACAAGCTGCAGCTCAAGGCCAAGGCTGTCGGCGACCAGCTGGGCGATATCCGGTTCCACGCCGATCGGCGTTTTTGTGTCGCTCGCATAATCCACCAGCGGCAGCCGGAAGGGAACGGTCGCGACCGTCAGCTTTCCGTCGGCGATGAATTTGTGGCCGGCGGGCAGAAGCTTGATTGCCTCTTCCACCTTTTCGACGCGCACCCGCCCCTTCTGTTCAGGCGACAGGTCAACCTCCTGCGCATGCACGACCGGGATGAGCGCAGCAGTGGCGGTGAAAAGACCGCCGGCAAGCAGGGACAATAATTTCGATGAAAATGCCATGTGAGTGTTTCCTTTGTTGTTGATTAGAGAACTTTTGCGAGAAATTCGGCCGTGCGCGGGTGGTCCGGCTTGTTGAACACTTTCTCCGGCGTGCCCGTTTCGAGAATGCGGCCCTGTTCCATGAAGACGACCCTGTCGGAGACTTCGCGGGCAAAGCCGATTTCGTGGGTGACGATGATGAGAGTGACGCCGGAGCGGGACAGCTCCTTGATGACATCCAGCACCTCATTGACAAGCTCCGGGTCGAGCGCGGATGTCGGCTCGTCGAAGAGCAGCACCTTCGGCCGCAGCGCTAAGGCCCGGGCAATCGCCACACGCTGCTGCTGCCCGCCGGAAAGCTGGCGGGGGTAAGCACCGGCCTTTTCGGCAAGGCCGACGCGGGCCAGAAGATCGCGCGCCTCGGCTTCCGCCTGTTCTTTCGATATGCCGCGAACAACGACGGGCGCTTCGGCGATGTTTTCAAGCGCCGTCAGATGCGGGAACAGGTTGAAGCTCTGGAACACCATGCCCACTTCGACGCGGCGCTTCAGAATGTCCTTTTCCTTCAGCTCATAAAGCGTGTCGCCTTTCTGGCGATATCCGACCAGCTCGCCGTCGATGGCGATGAAGCCGTCGTCGACACGCTCCAGATGATTGATGGAGCGCAGCAATGTGGACTTGCCGGAGCCGGACTGACCGAGAATGGTGGTGACGCTGCCTGCCGGAATGGAGAGCGTGACATCGTCCAGCACCTTCAGTGTTCCGAAGGACTTGGAAACGCCGTGGATATTGACCGAACCGCCACGATTGCCGAGCTGGAAACTTCCCGTCCTGGCGGCAGCCGGTCTTTCAATGGGGGGCCCTGGCGTCTCCACCGCTTCCGGCAAAGGCTTGCGCGGCAGGAATGTGCGATAGAGCGTGGCAAACAGCGAGGGCGGCGGATTGCGCAGCGCGCCGCGCGAAAAGTGGCGTTCGATGTGGTGCTGAACAATGGAAAGCGCGGTCAGGATCACCAGATACCAGACGGTGGCGACCATCAGCAGCGGGATCACTTCCAGATTGCGGCGATAGATGATCTGGATCGTATAGAACAGCTCCGGCAGCGCGAGGATATAGACCTGCGACGTGCCCTTGGCCAAGCCGATAATATCGTTGAAGGCCGTGGGCAGGATAGAGCGCATCGCCTGCGGCAGGACGATGCGGGACGCCTGCCGCCTGCGCGGAAGGCCGAGCGCGGCGGCAGCTTCGAGCTGCCCCTGATCGACTGAAAGGATTCCGCCGCGAACGATTTCGGAGGCGAAAGCGGCCTGATTGAGCGTCAGCCCCAAAACGGCCGCCGCAAAGGGAGTCATCAGCTGTGTCGTATTCCAGCTGAAGAAATTGATGCCGGTATAGGGCACACCGATTGTCACGGTTTCATAGAGATAGCCGAGATTGTTGAGGATCAGCAAAAGCACGATCAGCGGGATGGAGCGAAAAATCCAGATATAGGTCCAGGAGACAGCGACCAGCAGCGGCGAACGGGAAACACGGGCAAGCGCCAGCAGGGTTCCCAACACAAAACCAAACAACGCACCGAGCGCGGTCAGGAGCAGCGTCCGGCCGAGACCCACCAGCACCGGTTCGGCGAAGAACCATTCGGCAAACACATCCCAGCCCCAGCGCGGGTTGCCGAAAACGGAATGCACGACGGCGGCAATGATGATGACGGAGAAAACCGTGCCCACCGTCCGCAGCGGGTAGCGGGCCGGAACGATGCGGAAATGGGAGTAACCGCCCGTGATCGGTTCACTCTTCTTGTCGCCCACGGCGAGATGCGGAAAATCAGAGGCTATCGTCATCGGAAAAAAGCCTTTCACGGATGTGCGGAAGAGGGTTGCGGCCGGACAGTGGCTATCGGCGCTCCTCCCGGAACAGAGACGGGTGCGGGTTCGGACAGCCATTTTTCGAAGGGCAACGACCGGATCGTCTCGGGATCGGCCGTGGTATCGAACAAAGCGCGATAACCATTGGTGAGATAAAGACCGACCGCTTCCGGCTGACGGAAGCCGGTGGTCAGATAGACGCGTCCATAACCCTGCCGGATCGCCTGCTGCTCCAGTTCCCGGAGCACGATTTTCGCAAGCCCCTGCCGGCGATGGGCGGAATGGGTCCAGACCCGTTTGAATTCCGCCGTTTCGTCGTCGTAACGCATGAAGGCGCCGCCGGCGATCGCTTTGCCGTCGCGCAGGAGCAGCAGGAAATTGCCCGATGGCGGGCTGAAGGCTTCCGGCGGATATTTGTTCAGCTCCGCCTTCGCCCCTTCCGCATTGAAGAACGTGCCGTAGCGGCTGTCATATTCGAACAGCAACTCCTCCAGAAGCGGCGTTGCGAGCGGATCCTTGACGGATGTGTAGAAAAAACTGTCGCTCATGTCCTTGTCCTAATTTTCGCGTCAGGAGAGATAGGCTTCCGCCAGCCGCACCCAGAAGCGTGCTGCCGGCGCGATGATCGCGTCGTTGAAATCGTAGTGGGGGCTGTGCAGCGGCGCGCTATCGCCATTGCCGACGAAGAGGTAAGAGCCGGGGCGCTCCTGCAGCATGAAGGCGAAATCCTCGCTCGCCGTGCGCGGCTGGAACGCTTCGGCGATCTGCCCGGCGGCGAAATGCCGTCTGGCGACATCGCGGGCGAAGACCGTCTGAGAGGTGTGGTTGATGACCGGCGGGAAACCGCGGGAATAGGCGACCTCTGCCTTCGCGCCGAAGCTCTCGGCCTGCGCTTTGGCCAGCGCCGGGAGCCGCTCCTCCAGCCTGTCACGCACGGCAGGCGAGAACGCCCGGGCGGAGATCTGAAGCTCGACGCTTTCGGGAATGACGTTGGAGGCGGTTCCGCCATGGATGGAGCCGACCGTCAGCACCGCCATCTCGCGCGGATCGACATTGCGCGAAACGATGCTCTGCAGGGCGGTGACGAAACTTGCCGATGCGAGAACCGGATCGACCGTCTCATGCGGCGCGGCGCCATGCCCGCCCTTGCCGACGATCCGCACCTTCGCCTTGTCGACGGAGGCCATGGCGGGGCCTTCGACGAAGCCAAACTGTCCGGTGTCGACACCCGGCCAATTATGCAGGCCGAAGACGGCATCGACCGGAAACCGCTCGAAAAGCCGGTCCTTTATCATCGCCCTTGCCCCGGCGCCGATCTCCTCGGCCGGCTGGAAGATCAGCGTCAGCGTGCCGGAAAAACTCGATGTTTCGGCAATATACCGGGCAGCGGCAAGCAGGATCGTCGTATGGCCATCGTGACCGCACGCATGCATGACGCCCTGCGTCTGGCTGGCATAGGCAAGGCCGGTTTCCTCGACAATCGGCAGGGCGTCGATATCGGCGCGAATGCCGACGCGTTTTTCGCCATGACCGCGTTTCAACGTGGCGACAACGCCGTGGCCGCCGACACCTTCCGTCACCTCATATCCGAACGACAAGAGATAGCGGGCAATGAGCGCCGCCGTGCGTTTTTCCTTGAGCGAAAGCTCGGGATTCCGGTGGAGATCATGCCGGATGGCGATGCTCTCGTCGATGAAGGCAAGGATTCCCCGTTCGGTGTCGTCCTGCGGACGCGCGCCGTCAATGCGGATATTCATGGTTCTGTCTCCTGCGCGGCTCGCTACGCGCCGCGTCTTGAAATCTGCACCGGGCGGCAATCGTCTCCGCCCTGCAGCAAGCTCAGGCGATGGCCTTGTTCGACCCGTTTTCGCGGCGGGAATAGACGCTTTCCCTGAAAGGCAGGCCGAGATGGTCGCGCAGCGTCGCCCCTTCCAGATGCGGATCGAAATAACCGCGCCGTTGCAGGACTGGAATGACGAGGCGGATGAAATCGTCCAATCCCTCGGCAATCACCGGGAAGCCCAGAATGAAGCCATCGGCCGCATCGTGCTCCACCCAGCGGATGATTTCGTCAGCCACCTTGTCCGGGGTGCCGATAAAACCTTCACGCGGGGTCGCTGCCTCCAGCGCCGCCTCGCGCAGCGTCTGGTTCTTTTCCTTGGCGCGCCGCTTGATGCGGTCGGTCGTGGAGCGGAAACTGTTCTTGCCGATCTCGCCGAGTTCGGGGAAAGGCTCATCCAGCGGATAGGCGCTGAAATCATGATGATCGAAGAAGCGGCCGAGATAAGCAAGCGCGTCCTCGATGGTGATGAGGTTGCGAATGACGTCGTATTTCGCCTCCGCTTCCTCCTGCGTCTCGCCGACAATCGGGCCGATGCCGGGGAAAATCTTCACATCGGCAGCGGACCTGCCCTGCGCAACGGCGCTCTGTTTTACACGCTTGAGGAAGGTCTGGTTTTCCTCCAGCGAAGCGGAATTGGTGAAGACCGCATCCGCATGTTTGCCCGCAAGACCGATGCCGGCATCGGAGGAACCGGCCTGGAACACCACCGGCTGCCCCTGCGGCGAACGCTGGATATTGAGCGGGCCTTCCACCTGGAAGAAGCGGCCCTTATGGCCGAGCGTGTGGAGTTTGGCGCGGTCGAAGAACTGTCCCGTCTCGCGGTTGCGCAGGAAAGCGTCATCGTCCCAGCTGTCCCACAGGCCCTTGATCACTTCGAGATATTCGTCGGCAATCTCGTAACGCAGCGCATGTTCGGGGTGGTTGCGGCTGTAATTCTTCGCCGTACCTTCAAGCGGCGTCGTCACGGCATTCCACCCGGCGCGGCCGCCGCTCAGCAGATCGAGCGAGGCGAACTGACGGGCAATGGTGAAGGGGTCGCTATAGGAGGTCGAAACGGTGCCGGCGAGACCGATCTTCGAGGTCACGGAGGCGAGCGCCGAAAGGATCGTCAGCGGCTCGAACCGGTTGAGGAAATGCGGGATCGACTTGTCATTGATATAGAGCCCATCCGCCACGAAAGCGAAGGCGATGCCCGCCGCTTCCGCCTTCAGCGCGGTCTTCCTGAAGAAGTCGAAATTGACGCTGGCATCCACCGGGCTTTTGGGGTGCCGCCAGGCATTCATGTGCCCGCCGGGGCCCTGTAGCATGATGCCGAAACGGATTTTCTTTCTCGTCATGTCATTCCCTCCTCAGAGAAAATTACGCCGCCCGGGAAAGGCGATGCGTGGCAAGCAGTTCTATCGAGGCAAGCCGCTGATCGGCACCGACATGCGGCGGCTCGATGATGAATTCCTCGATGCCGTGCTCTTCGGAAAGCGCACGAAGCGCCTTGTGAATATCCTCCGGCCCGCCATGCAGGACGTTGGGTTTTCGCTCTTCGATGCGGTAATCGGTATCGCCGGACTGCCGGGCGAATTCCTCCGCCTGTTCTCGGCGGCCGAGGTTGAACGCCCTGCCGTCGCTGAGGAATACCCGGTAGATGCGCTGACCTTCCACCTGTCTCGCGGCATGGGCGGGGTCGCTGGCCGCAAAAGCCGACAAAGCAAGGATCGGAGCGCTTCCGCCGCTTTCTTCCCGAAAAGCCGAGAGGCTGCGGCGGAGAACCTCCGCATCGCCATTGAGATGGCCGGCAAAGACGAAATTCCATCCCCTTGAAGCCGCAAGCCTTGCGCTTTCCGGGCTGGCGCCGAGCAGAAATCGTTCCGCAGCGACCGGTGGCGCAGGTGTCGCCTGCAGTCCGGCCTGTGCGTGGTCCTGCGGCGCGGCGCCGGACAAAAACGTGGTGAGTTCACTGAAGGCCGTTTCGAAATCCGGTTTGCGGGCAGGATCATAGGCCTGCTGCAAGGCCGAAGTCGCCAGCGGCAACCCGCCCGGTGTCTTGCCGATGCCGAGATCGACCCGGCCGGGCGCAAGCGACGACAGCACGTTGAAAACCTCGGCGACCTTGTAAGGGCTATAGTGTTGCAACATGACGCCGCCCGAGCCGACGCGGATGTGGGAGGTTTTCGCCAATATCCACGCCACCAGCGCTTCCGGTGCGGAACCGGCAAGCTCCGGCGAATTGTGATGTTCGGCCACCCAGAAACGGCGGTAACCCAGCTCTTCGGCGCGCCTGGCAAGATTGATCGTGTCGCGGAATGCACTCGCCGCGTCCTCACCCGTTGGAACCGGGCTCTTGTCAAGCAAACTGAGCGTATACATCATCACCTCGCGTGTCTTTGATGCATACTTTGTCTACCGATTTTATATTCTAATAAAGGATGATCGTTCCACGTTGCAGCGCGATCAGAGAAAATATTGTTTTCAGTGATGTTTTCCGAAGCCAGCCCTGGCAAAGCCATCGGTAAGGCAGGAGGAATGACCAAAATGGGCGCAACAGGCCGCTTTCAACGCCAAACCCGGACGAAACGGGCTTGCGCCGGAATTCGCTAAAAACTACTTAGTAAGTTAGGAATAATATGGCTCGGCGCTGCAAAACGTGCCGACTCTCTTTTCGGACCATGCGATGTTGACCAAAAAAGGCAAATACGGATTAAAGGCTCTTGTCGATCTGGCGCGGTTGCCCCAGGGCGAGACCGCCTTCGTGACCGAAATTGCAACCCGCAACAATATCCCGAAAAAATTCCTGGACACTATTCTTCTGGAGCTGCGCAATAGCGGCATTCTGCGCTCCAAGAAGGGCCCGAATGGCGGTTATTCGCTGTCGAAAATGCCATCGGAAATCATGATCGGGCAGGTCATCCGCACGCTGGACGGACCTCTGGCCCCCATCCGCTGTGCAAGCCGCACGGCTTTTGAAGCCTGTGACGACTGTGATGATCCGGAGACCTGTCAGGTTAGGGTTTCGATGACGGACGTGCGTGACGCCATCGCAACCATTCTGGACAACATGACACTCGCACAATTCGTGGCCAAGGACGGGCAGAACGCCCGCTCCATTCCGGCCGGCGAATAGGATTCCGCACGGCCCTTCATCCGAGATTTGCCTATTGCCTGCGCAGATCGTCGTCCAGCGACGCGATCAGCCCGGCTTCACTGACGCCTTCGACAAGACCGAGGCGCGCCATCAGGATTTCAAGCGTGATGGCATTGTTGCGAACCGAACGAAAGGTGACGTTTTCCGCTCCCACCTGCGCCGCATCGATATTGGCCGCAAGGCTGGATATCTGCGCCTTCAGGAGCTCGATGGCGAGAAATATTTCGCCTATCACGGGTCGCGCCGCGCCATCGCCGGCCAGCCTGTCGATCAGCAGCGCCGAAAGTTCACGCTGCTTCTGCCCAAGAGCCACGGCGGCTTTCAAAAGGGTGGAAACGGAAACGGCCAGATTTCCGGCGCCCTGAGCCAGAAACACCACCTGATCGGCGCGTAACAGACCTTCCCATGACGTATTGGGGCGGTTGCGCAGAACGACGAGCAAAGGCTGCCCGGCCGTGTTGACGGCCGGCACGACAATCCAGTCCGCGTGGTCCCTCACCGACCCCGCAACGTCGTCGGGAAGCCGCAGGGCGTAGTCGTCTTCCGTCACCGTAACCGCCTGATCCAGATCCGCGGCAGATATTGCCAGTGCAAAGGTCTCGCCAAGATCGAGACGGGCGAAGAGCGCCTTGCGCTGGTCTTCGCTGCCGGCATTCCTGATGAATTCAAGCGCGGTGAAATGTTCGACGAGATCATGCGCCGCCGCCGCATCGGCTGCGGAAATGATGGCGAGCGCCTGCGAGAGAACATCGTTGGTGATGTCCGTCCCGCCCAGTTCCGTTGGAACGGAAAGAGCAAGAAGACCGGAACGGGCGATCCGCGCATGGATTTGCCCCGGACTTTCAACGGCGCAGTTTTCGGCGATCGTGCGGGCAACGGTCAGCACATCGATATCCGCGCCGAGGCGTGGAGGAACGAAACGAAGTCTTTCGCCGAGAGGCGTGACGGATCCCATGCTCAACTCCCTCAAAGAATGACAAAGTGAAAGCGCCGAACGACCGGCGCTCAGTCCAGAGAATGATAACGCCCGTTTTGATAGAGCAGCGAATGGCCGGAGCCGATGCGGATCGCCTCCACCTTGCCGATGACGATGACATGGCTGTGCCGTTCGATCGTCTCTTCAATGGTGCAATCGATCGCGGCAACAGCATCTTCGAGAATGGGCGCACCGCTCGACAGCCGGGTCCATTCCGCACCGCGATACCGGTCCGGGCCCTTCAGGCCGCCGATGCCGGCAAACTGATTGGCGACAAACTGATGGTTCGCCCCAACGATGTTGACGGCGAGATGACCGAAACGCTGCACCACCGGCCATGTGGATGAGGAGCGGTTGAGCGCCACCAGAATGCGCGGCGGATCGACCGACAAAGCGGTGGCCGAGGTCACGGTCGCGCCCGTTCGTTCGTCGCCCTCACCCGCCGTAATCACGCTCACACCGCCGCCCAGCGTTCTCAGCGCCGCCTTGAGACTATCGGCATCCGCCGCCTTGCCGGCGACCGGGTCGCGGAGGTTGATGAATTGTTGATCCTTGGCCGCATATTGCAATGTCATCGGGTTGCTCCTGAAAACAGCTGAATTGTTCAATAGCTAGCAGCGGCGGCGGGGGGTGAAATAGACATCGTTTTCCATAATGATAATATTCTATAGAAATAATGTTTTATGTGTCGCCGTCCGATTTAGCCCCGCCGCAAGGATATCTGCCGAAAAGGTGGGAGGCAGAGGTCGCCTCCCGTCGAAGGATCAGGATCCGGACACCAGCTTGACGTTGCCGCCATGACCGCCGCCACCGAAAACCTGTTTCGCGCCGAAAGAAGATCGTATCTGGTTGCGAGGCCCGCCAAGCCCGATTTCCGGAAACAGCAGTTCGGATAGCCGATAGGCTTCCTCCAGATGCGGATAACCCGAGGCAATGACGGTATCGATGCCCAGCGCCTGATATTCCCTGAGCCGCGCCGCTACCGTCTTCGGCGAACCGACCAGTGCCGTCCCCGCACCCGAACGGACGAGACCGATGCCCGCCCACAAATTCGGAGAGACTTCCAGCCGGTCGCGCCGGCCATTGTGCAGCGCCTGCATTCTCGCCTGCCCGACGGAATCCGAAGCCCTGGAGAAGACTTCCTGAGCGGATGCGATGGTTTCGTCGGAGAGCTTCGAGATCAACCGCTCTGCATCTGCCCATGCTTCCTCGTCGGTTTCACGAACGATGAAATGCAGACGGATGCCGAAGGTAACCTTGCGCCCCTTTTTGGCGGCGGCGGCGCGCACCTTGGCGATTTTTTCCGCCACCTGCGCCGGCGGTTCGCCCCAGGTGAGATATTTGTCGGTGATACCGGCGGAAAACTCGATGCCGGCATCGGAAGAGCCGCCAAAATAAAGCGGCGGGCGCGGTTCCTGCACCGGCGGCAGCCCGAGTTTCGCGTCCACCGCCTTGATATATTTGCCGTCGAGGCTTCCCTTGCCGGTTTCGATCAGCGAATTGAACACCTGGAAGAACTCATCGGCGTGGTCGTAACGCTCGTCATGCGGCAGGAAGATGCCGTCACCGGCCAATTCCTGCGCGCTGCCGCCAACCACGATGTTGAGAAGCAGCCGGCCATGGGAAACGCGATCGAGCGTCGAAGCAAGCCGCGCATAATAGGCGGGCGAAGCGACGCCCGGACGGATGGCGACGAGGAATTTCAGCTTCTCGGTATAGGCAGCGAGATTGGCCGCAAGGATGAAGGATTCTTCACAGGCGACACCGGTGGGGATGAGCACGCCTGAATAACCGAGCCGATCGGCAGCCTGGGCTATTTCCCGGAAATAGCCGGGATCGGCAGGACGCGAAAGATCATCCGAGCCGAGATAGCTGCCATCGCCTGAGGTAGGTATGAACCATAGAAAATCGAGTGGTTTATCGGATGTGCTCATCGGCAGGTCCTTTGCAATCTGCCCTTGGGCAATGCGCTTGATGATAAAAGGGTAGCCAATTCCCCGGCGCGTTTAAGAAATTTTGTTCCAATTTCCATCCGGCGAGGAGAGTTTCTCTCCCGGATGAACCGCGCTGCAAAGGGAAAAGGAACCCTCGCTGATGGTCGTCAGAAGACCGGATAAAGGCCGAGCATCGCAAAGTTCATTTCGCAGATCTCTTCCCGTTCGAGTTCGAGATCGCTTTTCTCCTGCCTGATGCGTCCGGAATGATCCAGGGGATGAAGGCTGACCTGTCCCTCTTCCCTCGGCTGACGCCGGGTCAAGCCGAACAGATCGAAAGTAAACGCATGAAGTCCCTGTGGCATGTGCGCCTCCTTTGCTCAACTCCCCCTATCCTCAGGCGACCGTCCTAAATCGTCAATATTTTCCATAAAATTACTATTCTATAATTGGAGGATCGCCGGCAAATGTGGACTAAGGTTGCGGCGGCGGGAAAAAATCCGTTTCCGGCTACCAGTAATCGGGCACGGAACCGAACGATCAGTCATTTCCTCAAAAATGTGCTTCGCCCAGGGCAATCAATCTACGCAATCTCGATCCGGCCACCGCCTTTGTCGATGCGCCATCTGCCTTCAACCGCTCGAAAAGAGCATAACCCTCAGGCCATCGTCCGTAGCCGCTGGCAATATTGATATGTCCGACGGCGCCGAGATTGATGAGATCGCTCCCCCAAAGGCTCGCACTGCGCGCAAGCTCTTCGGCATCCATGTAGGGATCGTTCATGCTGCCCACGACTAGGCTGGGGAAAGCAAGCGGTTGCTGCGGAAACGCGCCGAACCGGACGATACAGGGATGCATCGCCTCGACGCGGTCGAGATGGGCGGGTGCGACCAGAAGCGCGCCCTTTATCTTGGCGGCCGAGAGACGAGACGCCATATTCGCCACCAGCAGGCAACCGAGGCTGTGGGCGACGATATAAGCGCTTTCGACTGTCGCCAGCGCGGCCTCGAGACGATCGAGCCAGTCCGCGAGAACCGGGCATTGCCAATTGTCCTGATCGACCAGCCGCGAGTCGGGATCATCCAGCAACCAGTGCCGCTGCCAATGTCCTTCATCCGAACCATTCAGGCCAGGGACAATCAAGGTGGTACACATGCCTGCTCCATGGGTTGTGGGCGGTATGCCGCAAGCATGGTGAATTTCGCGATTTCCGTCGACTATTGCCTTGCTCACCTTTCGAAGCCTCGCGGAAAATCGATCCATCCAATTTAGATCATGCAGAAAATGCGTTCTCCAGGTCGGAAATAATTTCGTCCAGAGGGAATCATTTCCTCAAATTTTTTATATAGAAAATATATGCAATATAGTCCTTCCAGACGGAAAGCTTTTCCTCCGCCGCATGACAAAAGAAACATCGCTGCTTCGCCGGGCCGCCGCCGCTTTGCCATTCTCGCAGCTGCGGAGGATTGCGCCTCCCGTAGGCCCAAGCGGTGAAGGCCAAACGTCAGCAGCGCCATTCCACTGCAAGATAAAACGAAAATTCAGGCGGTTAATGTGAGCAGCGCGAGCGAATTTCTCTGGTACATCCCCAATGACGTCAAACCAGGCCACCGGGGCGACGCCGTCAGCGAAAACCACAATAGTCTCGATACATTGACGAGCCATGCCAAAGCGCTTGAAACCCATGGCTGGAAAGGCGCGCTGATCGGCACCGGCTGGGGACGTCCGGATACATTTACAGTGGCGGCGGCGCTTGCGGCGCGCACCACCACATTCGAGCCGCTGATCGCCATCCGTCCCGGCTACTGGAAGCCGGCCAACCTCGCATCGGCCGCCGCCACGCTCGACCAGCTTTCCGGCGGTCGAGTTCGGATCAACATCGTTTCCGGCAGGGATGAGCTTGCCGCCTATGGCGATGAAGAAGGCGATCAGGCGCAGCGTTATGCCCGCACGAAAGAATTCATGCGGCTGGTGCGGCGGCTCTGGACCGAAGAAAACGTCACTTTTAATGGCGATCATTTCCGGGTGGCGAACTCCACGGTTTCGCCGCGCATCTCCACGCGCGAGGGCCGGCCGCATCCCAAACTCTATTTCGGCGGCGCTTCCGAAGCAGCCGAGGAGGTGGCCGCAACCGAGGCCGATGTGCAGCTTTTCTGGGGAGAACCGCTCGCCGGCGTGCGCGAAAGGATCGAGCGGCTGAGGCACTTCAGCGAAAAGCTCGGCCGCGATCTCCCGCCGCTGCAATTCGGCCTGCGGATCACCACGCTGGTGCGAAAAACCACGGCCGAGGCATGGCGCGATGCGGAAGCGAAAGTTGCCGAGATGGCCGCAAACAATGGCGTACGCTGGAACGACCATCTTCAGGCCGTGGCGGTCGGCCAGCGCCGCCTGCTGGATTTGCACCGTCAGAGCGACGTGCTGGACGACAATCTCTATACCGCGCCGGGCAAATTCGGCGGCGGCGGGGCGGGAACCACATGGCTTGTCGGCTCGGCGGAAGATGTCGCGGCGTCACTGCGCAAATACCGCGCGCTGGGCATCAGCCATTTCGTGCTTTCCGACACGCCCTATCTCAAGGAAATCGAGCGGCAGGGCGAGAGATTGCTGCCGCTGCTGCGGGATTGATGGGCGTAACCTGAAAATGGGCGGCCCACCTCGGACAGGGCCGCCCTTTTGCTTTCAGCCGCCCGCCGCCTTGATGCTCTGACGACCGAGAATCGTTCGGATCATATGGCTCTGCGGCGCATGCGCCCTTGCCGTTATGGCGTCGCGGTGATGGCGCTCAAGGTCGTAATCCCGGCGCAGGCCGCGATTGCCGCCAAGCTCCAGCGCCAGATCAGTCACCCCCACGGCATTGTCGATAACCAAATGACGAACGGCCAGTGCATCGGTTCCCACCCTCTCCCCCGCATCGACATCGCGGGCGACGGAGAGAAGGAGGCGTCGGTTCGCCGCCAGCAGCACTTCGATCTGGCCGAGACCTTCCTGAATGCGGGGGATGGAGGACAGCGGTGCGCCAAGGCTTGCCGGAACATGGCCATTCAGATGGCGCAACAAATCGTCCCGCGCCGAAAGCGCGACACCGTGATAGACGGAGGCCAGCAGAACGAAGAAATTATACCCGTCCGCTTCATCGCGCCGCAGTGGCTCATCCGCCGGCTGCTCGGCGACGATATCGGCAAGCGGCACCTTCACGTCTTCCAGCACCAGATCATGGCTGGCTGTGGCGTACATGCCGGTCGCCTCCCATGCTTTTTCCTGGGCGATGCCAACCGCATCGAGAGGAACAAGAAGCTGGATGAGGCGCGGCGTCTCTTCCGTCGTCACGGCAAGCACGATCGCCCATTTCAGACCCGGCAGGCCGGTGACGAAGCTCTTGCGGCCATTGACCACCCAGAAATCGCCCTCGATCCGCGCCGTCGTTTCCGGCAGGCCGCCATGGGCGGGCGAACCCACACCCGGCTCCGCCTGCGCATTGTTCAAGAGCGCCGGTTCCCTGCTATTGGCGGCCAGTACCTTTGCAGCAAGTGCTGCCGGCCACTTGCCGCGCCGGATCGCGGCATGAACACTATAGTGCATGGCGAGGATGAGAGCGGTCGACGGATCGCCTTTGGCAATGGCCGTAATGACGGCATGTGCCGTCTCCATGCCCTCGCCCCACCCGCCATCCTTTTCAGCCGTGACGAGACCCAGCAGGCCGGACTTGAAAAGCGCCTCGAAATTACCGGCGGCGAATTCGCCGCTTTTGTCGTGGTCCGCAGCGGTCAGGCTGAAATCCGCGGCCAGCGCGGTTGCAACGGCGACGGGATCTGGCCGCTGCGCCGGTGCGGTCGCAACGGCGGAAAGTGCAACGCTCATGCCACCGCCCTTTCATTTGCCGTGACGAAACGGTCGTCGATCCAGTCGCCCAGATCGAAGTCGTTTTCAAGGAAGCCCCATTGATGCAGGAAGTCCTTGTAATGGCCGACGGCGCCGACAAGATCGGCATCGAGGCCGAGACCGAGATGGCGGTGAACCTCAGCGCCATTGGCGGCCAGAACCTGTTCCTCCGTCGCGCCGGCCTCGCGCGCGATGAAACGACGCGTTTCCTCCGGGTGCTGTTCCGCCCATAGCGAGGCCCGGCCGATGGCGTCAACCAGCCGCTGCACCAGATCGGGGCGCTCATCGGCAAGCCGCCCGTCAACCGTCAGCACCCGTGGCGAACCGGAATTGATGCGTATCTTAGGATCGGGATGAAAACCGAACTCCGCCACTTGCACCGCACCGATCAGGTTCGCGGCGGCAATGCCAGCCGTTCCCTTGACAAAAATCGCATCGACCTCACCCCGCAACAGCGCGATGATCTCCTCACCGAAGGATTGCCGACGCTTCAGGCCGAACAACGACGGCCCTTCCTGCGAGGCCAGCACCGAATCCTTGATGACGATGTCCTTGAGTTCGACATCCTCTATCTTCAGCCCTTCCAGCGAAAGCGCCGATACGATGCCCTTCAGCGCCGTCGCGCGCATGAAATCGACAATGCCTTCCGGTCTGCGCGGCACGCCGAAACGGCGGCCAACGAGATCGGCAAGCGAGCGGATACCGGTTTCCGGCAGGGTGATGATTGCCTGAAACTCATCCGTCCACGTCACCCCGATGAGACGCGTATTGCGCCCCTCCGAACGGGCGCGGATGGGAGGCACATTGCCGCCATGGCGGAAGGACCATTCCAGCGTGTGGTTGAAATGGCTCTGCCGGACGGAACGGTCAGGCGAATCGATGATGGATTTCAACGCTATACCGACCTCCTCGAAGGTCTGCTCGAGATAACCGAGCTGTGCCGCCAGCCCCACCGGTGTGGGCACCGGGCAGCGTGTGTACCAGATTTCAGAAAGTGTCGTGCTCATGGCTTTGGCCTCGATGAAAGGGAAAGGTCCCGGCCCGCCGCAAGGGGCGAGCCGGGTCTGGCGAGACGATCAGGATGCGGCGATATGCGCGAAGGCGAGGCTTCCCGCCACGCCTTCCGCGCCGATGGTGTGATCGGCAATGCGCTTGTTGTAGATGGTGATCTCCGGAGCTGCGACAATGTCGATGGCCGGCACGTCCTCGACGAGAATCTGCTGGATTTCCTTCCATTGCGCGACGCGCTTGTCCGGATCGATCTCGATGGCGGCGGCTTCGAGAAGCGCATCCACCTTCGGATTGCTGTAAGCCGCTCCATTGGAGAAGGGCACGCCCTTCTTGAAGTTCTTCGACCAGTAGAGCCGCTGCACGCCGACAGTCGGATCGAAGAGATTGCTCATGCCCTCATAGGCAAAATCGAAATCGCGATCCGTGTAGATGCGTTTGGTATAGGTGGCGAAATCCTGCGTCCGCACCGTCACCTCCACGCCGACCTTCGCCAGCGCCTGACGAATATAGTCCGCACCGCGCGGATAGGCCTCGGTGCTCGGCACATAGTCCAGATTGAGCTTGAAACGGATGCCATCCGCACCGCGCTTGTATCCGGCCTCATCCAGCAGCGCTTCCGCCGCCTTCAGATCGATCGGATAGGTCTTCAGATCGTCCACGAACCATTTCGTCAGCTTCGGATTGATCGGCCCGGTGATCGTTGCACCATAACCGAAATTGACCGTGTTGAAGATGACGTTGCGGTCAATCACATGCGCGAAGGCGCGGCGGACGCGGACATCCTTGAACACGTCCTTTTCGAGGTTGAATTCCACGCGGCTGATCGAATTGGTATATTGATAGCCATTGGTCTCGAAGCCGAGGCTCGGCAGCTCTTTCAGCCGGTCCAGATCGCTATAGGCGACCGGCGTGCTGGGCGCGAGATCGATTTCACCGGTTTCGATGGCAATCGCGCGAGCCGAAGCATCAGGAATGAAGCGAACAATCAGCTTGTCGAGATAGGGGCGCGGCGCATCCCAATAGTCGGCATTGCGCTCAAAAACGATATGACTGCCCCGCACCCACTCCTTGAACTTGAACGGACCCGTGCCGATAGGCGCGAGATTGACCGGATTTTCGGTCACCTTCGTACCCTCATAAAGATGTTTCGGCACGATGGGCGTTTCGGCGGCGGCAAGCGCGGTTATCAGATAGGGCGCGGGTTTGGAAAGAACCAGAACCGCCGTCAGCTCGTCCGGCGTCTCGACAGCAGTGAGGTTCAGGAATGTATTGCGGCCGCGCGGATGCACTTCCTTGATGGTATTGATGGAGAACGCCACGTCAGCGGAGGTGAATGGCTTGCCGTCATGCCATTTCACGCCGGGCCTCAGATTGAAGGTGTAACGCAGACCATCCGCGCTCACATTCCATGATTTCGCCAGCAGCGGCTTGGGATTGAGGTCGAAATCATAGGTCAGCAGACCTTCGGTGACCTTGGGCGATATATAGACGGAATTATAGGCTGTGTGTGCGATCGTCGTCAGCACCGGCGGCTCCGATGAGATGAGCAGGGTGGCTGTGCCACCGCTTGCCGGCTCCGCCGCGTTGAGCTTCAGCCCCGGCAGCGACACCACGCCAAGCGCCACGGACGCCAGCAGAAATCCACGCCGCGTCGTCTGGTTGAAAATAGTCATGCGATACCCTCTCCTTGATTGAACCGGCCAAAAACCGGCAAACTGAACGGCCGCGTTTAGGAAGAAGTTTGTTCCGCAGACGAGAGCGAACTTGGCATGAAGAACCAATCATTCTCATTAACGGGAATTATCTTTTCTTTATGGCGCATATTTCCGTAAATTTCAGAAAATTATTCTATTACTCTTTGACAAATTCCATAAAATTAGTCAACTAATACCAGCGCCTTCAGGGGCCGATTTCATATTTCCACGCTTACGGACTGGAGCCGATGTCGAATTCGAAACGGATTTTATCGCAGGCAAAAAGGGTGGCCATTCAGGCCGTCCCGACGGTCCTCGGTATTGTCATCCTGAACTTTTTCCTGCTGCAACTGGCGCCAGGCGATGCCGCCGATGTGCTGGCCGCGGAAGCGGGTTCGGCGACCGTCGAAACCATGGCGGAAATCCGCAATCGCTTCGGGCTCGATCTGCCGGTTCTGCATCAGCTGATGAATTATCTCGGCAATCTTGCGCAATTCAGCCTCGGCTTTTCGCCGCGATACGGCATGCCGGTGGCAGACCTCATCGGCCAGCGTCTGCCCGGCACACTCGCCCTGATGGGCGCAGCACTTGGCATTGCGATTTTCGTCGGCGTGTTCCTCGGCTCGATCATGGCGCTTTTCTCCGGCAAGCTGCCGGACCGGATCATTTCCATCGGTTCGCTGATCTTTTATTCCGTGCCGGGTTTCTGGATCGGCCTGATGTTGATCCTGACCTTCTCAGTGAAGCTCGGCTGGCTTCCCTCGGGCGGCGACAGCACCATCGGCAGCAGCCTCACCGGTCTCGACGCCCTGCTGGACAGGCTGCGTTATATCGTTCTCCCCGCCCTTTCGCTGGCGCTCTATTTTCTGGCCATCTATGCCCGCCTTACCCGCGCGGCGATGCTGGAAGTGAGATCCCAGGACTATGTGCGCACGGCGCGCGCCAAGGGCGTCTCTCCGCTCCGTCTCACCACGCGCCATATCCTGCGCAACGCGCTCATCCCCATCACCACCATGGCCGGCATGCATATCGGCGGCCTCCTCGGCGGCGCGGTCGTCGTCGAAACCGTCTTCAGCTGGCCGGGCCTTGGCCGTCTTGCTTTCGAAGCCGTCATGGCGCGGGATTTCAGCGTGCTGCTCGGCATTCTGCTTCTCTCCTCCCTCGTCGTCATCATCGTCAATGCAGCCGTGGACCTGTTGCAGGCATGGCTTGACCCCCGCATCGGAGAAAGCCGATGAATTCATCTCAGACCACCGCTGTCCTCGGCGCAGCCGAACTCGGCGCCGAAGACAACAATCCCAAACCGAAAAAGCCGGAAGAAAAAGCCTGGCCCTATATCCATGCGCCGGATGCGCTTTCGGCCCGCTCCGTCTCCGTGCCACGGCGCGGCCTGCGGCGGGAACTGAAAATCTTCCTCACCAATCCAAACGCCATCGTCGGGCTGCTGTTTCTCGCAACCGTCATCGTCACCGCACTGATCGCCCCCTTGATCTATCCCGGTGATCCCCTGGAGATGGTGGCGCGCCCGTTCCTGTGGCCCGGCCAGAATGCCGCCTATCCGCTCGGCACAGATTCCATGGGCAGGGATGTTCTGGCCGGCATCGTGCATGGCGCGCGCATCTCGCTCACGGTCGGGGTCGTGGCGACGCTGATCGGGCTCACGATCGGCATCGCGGTCGGCGCTTTCGCCGGTTATTTCGGCGGCGTCATTGACGATATTCTCGTCAAGCTGATCGAAATCTTTCAGACCCTGCCGAATTTCGTGCTGCTGGTGGTGCTCGTCGCCATCGCCCAGCCTTCGGTCACCACGGTCACGTCGGCCATCGGCATCATCACCTGGCCGCTCGTTGCACGTCTTACCCGTGCGGAATTCCGCGCCATCCGCGAGAAGGATTATGTGCTTGCCGCCCGCAGCCTGGGTTATGGCCATGCCCGCATCGTTTTTCAGGAAGTCCTGCCCAATGCGCTGCCACCGATCATCGTCACCTCATCCGTCATGGTGGCAGGCGCGATCCTCATGGAAGCAGCGCTTTCCTTCATGGGGCTTGGCGATCCGAACCGGGTTTCCTGGGGTTCGATGATCGGTTCGGGTCGCGATGTCATCCGCACCGCCTGGTATCTGACAGCCCTTCCCGGCCTCGCCATCGTCTTCACCGTCATTTCGCTAAACCTCATCAGCGATGGCCTCAACGATGCGCTCAACCCCCGTTTTTCGGAGGAACGCCGATGAGCAAACTGATCGAAGTCCATGATCTCTCCGTCAGCTTCGGCTCCGCCCAGCCGGTCAAAGGCGTCAGTTTCGATGTCAGCCCCGGCGAAATGCTGGCCATCGTCGGCGAAAGCGGCTCCGGCAAATCCCTGACCGCGCTCGGCCTCATCGGCCTCTTACCCTCCCACGCCAAGACCGGCGGCCGGGTGCTGCTTGAGGGTCGCGACCTGCTGCCGCTTTCCGAGCGGCAATGGCGCGGCATTCGCGGCCGGGATATTGGCATGATCTTTCAGGAGCCGATGACCTCGCTGAACCCGGTCCTGACGGTCGGCGAACAGATCATCGAGGTGCTGCGCATCCATGAAAAGATCGACCGGCATCAGGCCCGCAAACGCGCCATCGAGCTTCTGGAACTGGTCAATATTCCAGACGCCCGCCGCAGGGTGGACGATTATCCGCACCAGCTTTCCGGCGGCATGCGCCAACGTGTGATGATCGCCATCGGCGTTGCCTGCAATCCGAAACTCCTGGTCGCCGACGAGGCAACGACAGCGCTCGACGTGACGATACAGGCGCAAATCCTGCAACTGCTCGACAATCTGCGCCGCGATCTCAACATGGCGGTCATCCTCATCACCCACGATCTCGGCATCGTGGCGCAATGGGCGGACCGGGTGATGGTCATGTATGCCGGCCGCAAGGTGGAAGAGGGTTTGCCGGAACCGGTTTTCTCCAACCCCTACCATCCCTATACGCGCGGCCTGCTCGCGGCCTCACCGAGGGCGGAAGACGGTCAGCATTATCGCGACGGGCCGCTCATCGAGATTCCGGGCTCCATCGTTTCCGCCACGGGGGAACGCGGTTGCGCCTTCCGTCCGCGCTGTCCGAGCGCCCGCGGCTTCTGTGGGCAATATGTACCACCGCTGAGGGAAATTTCGGACGGCCGCTACGCCGCCTGCCCCTTCGTTGCCACCACATCCCAGAAGGTATCCGATGACGCTCTTGTCAGTGCATAGTCTTTCCACCCACTATACGGGCGGACGCGGCACCGTGCGCGCCGTCGATGACGTCTCGCTCGATATCGAGGCGGGTGAAACCGTGGCCCTGGTCGGCGAATCCGGCTGCGGCAAATCCTCGCTCGGCAAATCGCTGATGCGACTGGTCGAACCGTCGTCCGGCAGGATCACCTTCAAGGGTGTGGATGTCACGGCAATGACATCGTCCGAACTGCGCGGCATTCGCCGCCGCATCCAGATGATCTTTCAGGATCCCTTTGCCTCGCTCAATCCGCGCCAGACGGTGCGCACCATCCTTACCGGGCCGTTGAAGGTACATGGCATAGGAGACCGGGTGCGCCAGCGGGAGATCGTTGAAGCCATCGTCGCGCAGGTGGGCCTGCCGGCGGATTCGCTCGACCGTTATCCGCATGAATTCTCCGGTGGCCAGCGCCAGCGCATCGGCATTGCCCGCGCGCTGGTTCTGGAACCGGAACTGGTGGTCTGCGACGAGCCGGTTTCGGCACTCGATCTTTCGATACAGGCGCAAATCCTCAATCTTCTGGTGGAGATGAAGAAGCGGCTTTCGCTCTCCTATCTCTTCGTGTCCCACGACCTTTCCGTGGTGCGTTATTTCTCCGACCGCGTGCTGGTCATGTATCTCGGCAAGATCGTCGAAAGCGCGTCGACATCGGAACTCTGGGCTTCTCCGAAGCATCCTTATACTCGCGCGCTTCTCGCTGCCGTTCCCGATCCCGCTCGCCGCAAGCAGGCGGCACCGATTTCCGGCGATCTGCCGAGCCCGCACGATCCGCCATCCGGCTGCCGGTTTCACACACGCTGCCCGCTCGCCACCGATCTCTGTCGCGAAAAAGCGCCTGACTATACCCTTTTCGGCAGGAACCACGCCGTGGCCTGCCACCATGCCCAATAACTTAAAGGAGCAACCATAATGGTCGACTATCGCTATCTCGGACGCAGCGCGCTGAAAGTTTCACCGCTGAGCCTCGGCACGATGATGTTCGGAGGCCCGACACCGGATGACGTGGCCTTCCGCATCATAGACAAGGCGCGCGAACAGGGCATCAACTTCATCGATACCGCCGACGTCTATCACGACGGCAAGTCGGAAGAGGTCGTTGGCCGCGGCATCAAGTCCACGCGCGATCACTGGGTTCTGGCGACGAAATTCGTCAATTCCCACACCAAGGGCCCGAACCTCGGCGGCCATTCGCGCAAATGGGTGATCGAGACCGTCGAAAATTCGCTGCGCCGTCTCAACACCGATTATATCGACATCCTATATTTCCACCGCGCCGTCTTCGATGCGCCGCTGGAAGAGCCGGTGCGCGCCATCGCCGATCTCATCCGCGCCGGCAAGCTGCGTTATTTCGGCGTGTCGAATTTCCGTGGCTGGCGCATCGCCGAAATCTCGCATCTGGCCGATCAGCTTGGCATCGACCGGCCGGTTGCCAGTCAGCCGCTCTACAACATCGTCAACCGCACGGCCGAAGCCGAGCAGCTGCCGGCGGCTAATCATTATGGCCTTGGCGTCGTGTCCTATTCACCGCTCGCACGCGGCGTACTGACCGGCAAATATCAGCCGGGCGAACAGCCGGGTGCCGATACCCGCGTCGGCCGTGGCGACAAGCGTGTTCTGGAAACGGAATGGCGTCCGGAATCGGTCGAGATCGCCCAGAAGGTCGCGGCCCATGCCGCTTCGAAGGGTGTTTCGGCGGCGGATTTCGCGCTCGCCTGGGTGCTGAACAACAAATTCGTCACCGCCGCCATCACCGGCCCGCGCACCGAAGAGCACTGGGATGGATATATCCGCGCGCTCGATGTGAAGATTGATGCCGAAGATGAAGCACTGGTCGACAGCCTTGTGACGACCGGCCATCCCTCGACACCCGGTTTCAACGATCCGAGCCATCCCGTCGAAGGCCGCGTGCCGCGCAATCTCGAGCCCGCGCACCGCCCGGCGCTCAAGCCGCGCGCGGTCGCCTGATCGCCCAAAAGACCATGCCTGCGGCGCACCCGTGCCGCAGGCTATCACATTCGCTCAGGGAAAACCGCAATGTCCACTCCGAAACTACAGACAACCACCACCAATAATTCCGGCGTGCCGAACCGGGACGAGATTCTGGCCCGGGCAAAGGACATTGCGACCATCGCGGCCAAGGATGCCGCCCGTCGCGAACGCCAGCGGGAACTTCCTTTCGATATCTTCGCCCTTATCAAGGAGGCGAAGATCGGCACGTTGCGTATTCCCGAAGCCAAGGGCGGACCGGGCGGCTCGATTGCTGATTATATCGAAGTGCTGATGATCCTCGGCGAAGCCGACAGCAATATTCCGCATGCGCTTCGCAGCCATTTCAATTTCACCGAAAACCTTGCTCTTGCACCCATCGAGCTGGAGGACCGGCGGCACCTCGAACATGTGCTTGCCGGCAAGCTCTTTGCGGGAGCCAGCACCGAACAGGGCACCAAACGCCCCGGCGAAATCACCACGCGGCTGAGTGCGGATGGTGACCGTTACCGGCTGAACGGCCGCAAATGGTATGCGACCGGCACAGCTTTTGCCGATTTCGGCACCTTCAGCGCCATTGGCGATGACGAGCAGCCGATCGGCGTGCTCATTCCGCTCGATCGCTCTGGCATCACCATCCTCGATGACTGGGACAGCATGGGCCAGCGCATGACGGCGAGCGGCGGTGTTCTGCTGGAGAATGTCGAGGTACTGCCGCATGAGCTGACGACCCGCAAGCTCGGCAGCCAGATCGGCCGCCACAGCTCGGCCATGCGGCAGCTGCATCTCGCCGCCTCGGCCGCCGGCGCCGTTCAGGGCGCGCTGAATGACGGTGTGGAGTATGTTTTACGCCAGGCGCGCACCACGCTCCACAGCAGCGCCGAAACCGCCAATCAGGACCCCTTCGTGCAGAAGATGCTCGGCGAAATCAGCGCCGGCGCTTTCGCCGTGAAGACGCTGATCCGCGAAGCGGCAAGAACGCTCGACCGCACCGCCGCCGCCTTTGCGAGCGGTGACGAAGAGGCGATAGAGGCGGCCCTGCTGGAAGGTTCGCTCGCCACAGCCCGCACCCAGATCATCGCATCGCAGCTTTCGCTGACGGTCGCCACCAATCTTTACGAACTCGGCGGCGGCTCGGCGACATCGAGCGAGCGGAATTTCGACCGCCACTGGCGTAATATCCGCACGGTCTACAATCACAATCCGCTCGCCCACAAGGCGCGGGTAATCGGTGACTATTACCTGAACGGCACCACGACCCACCTCAGGGAAGGCCGGGTGTTCTGACTATGCGGAAGATGCAGGCGGCAAAGGAGGAACAGCAATGAGAACGGAGTTTATCGCTCCCGCCGCGAGCCGGGCAGCTTTTCGCCTGCCCACACTTTCCCGCCTGCCACCGCTGACCGCCTTGCGCGCCTTTGTCGTCGCCGCCCGTCATGCAAGCTTTTCGCGGGCGGCGGAGGAACTGCATGTCTCGACCGCTGCCATCGGACAGCAGGTGCGAATTCTCGAGACCCATCTCGGCCAGCCGCTTTTCAGCCGCCAGCGCGGTGAATTGCTGCTGACGGATGCCGGCAGTGCGCTTTATCCCGGCCTTGCCGATGCTTTCGAGACCATGATCGGCAGTCTTTCCGACCTGATGGTTTCAAACGCCCGGCCGCAGCTGAAGGTGCTGGCGGAAGGTTGCTTTGCCGCCCGCTGGCTGGCGCCGCGGCTGGGCAGCATCGTTCCGGCGCTCGGAGACGTGGAGCTTTCCATTGAATCCCTCGAGAGCGAAACAATCGACCTCCCCCATTTCGACGCCGATTGCGCCATCGTTGCCACCCATGCGCAGATTCCGGGCTTCATTCATGAGCCGCTTTTCGCCGATACCGTCAACGCCGTCTGCACCCCCGAATTCGCTGCCCGCCATGGGCTTGCAGACGAACCGGAGCGCTTGCGGGATCTCGGTTTTGCGATGTTGCGTGGCAATGGCCTGGACCCGGCCTTCGAATGGGCGAACTGGCTTCGCGCCTGCCGCATTCCACTCAGGCTCTCTGTGACAGGCCCACGTTTTTCACGCCAGACGGCGCTGATAGAGGCAATCTCCTCCGGCCACGGTATCGGCCTCGTGCGCCATTCCCTGATCTCGGAAGAGCTGAAAAACGGCCGGCTGATCGCTCCTTTTGGCGCACCGCAGCCGACCGCAAGCCGTTATCACCTGCTGACCAGTCCTGACAGGCGGCGGCTGCCGGAGGTCGCATCTCTACTCGCCCTGTTGCGCGAGGATATGCGCTCTCTCGAGGCCGCCGCCTGAACACGCCCGTCCCACCTCAGGCGCGTTCCCTTTGCAACTCTCTGGCCGCAAAGATATTTTCCGGCCGAGGCAGGCCATAGTGATCGCGCAGCGTATCGCCCTCATAATCTTCGCGGAACAGCCCACGCTGTTTGAGGATCGGCACGACCCCGTCGACGAAGTTATCGAACCCGCCATTCAGCCATGGCGGCATGATATTGAAGCCGTCGGCCGCGCCCTCGCGGAACCAGGTCTCTATCCAGTCCGCCACCTGTTCCGGCGTTCCGGAAATCACCTTGTGGCCACGTCCGCCAGCAAGCCGGTGCAGCAATTGCCGGATCGTCGGATTTTCCCGGTCGATGACATCGAGAACCAGCTGATGGCGGCTGCTATCCGCCTGCGCCCGTGTCGCCTCGACGGCCTCCTTCGGCAAAGGCTGGTCGAGATCGGCCGATGAGAGATCGATGCCGGTGATGCGCTGCAATTGCCCGAGCGAAAAGGCTGGCTGGATGAGATCGTTGAAAGATGCCTCGAGCCTGCGCGCCTCCTCTTCGGTTGACGCGATGAAGGGGCTGATGCCTGGCAGGATTTTCACATGGGCGGGATTGCGCCCCGTGGCCGCGACGCGCCGCTTGATGTCGGAATAAAAAGACCGCGCACTCTCCAGAGTCTGATGCGCGGTAAAGATTGCCTCGGCATAATGGGCGGCAAAACCGCGCCCTTCCTCCGAGGAGCCGGCCTGCACATAGACCGGCCGGCCCTGCGGTGAACGCGGCACGTTGAGCGCGCCCCGCACCCGATAAAATTCGCCGTCGTGATTGGCGGGATGAATGCGGTCGATATCGGCGAAAAGGCCGCTTTCCTTATCCGCAACAATGGCGTCATCTTCCCAGCTATCCCAGAGCTTCGTCACCACATCGACGAACTCGATTGCCTGACGGTAACGGTCGGCATGCGGCGGATGCTTCTGGAGATTGAAATTGCCGGCCGCAGCATCCGCCGACGTCGTCACGATGTTCCAGCCCACCCGACCGCCGCTGATATGATCGACCGACGCGAAGAGCCGCGCGAGATTATACGGCTCGTAATAGGTCGTAGAGGCCGTGGCGATGAAGCCGATCTTTTCGGTGACGGCGGCGAGGGCCGCCAGCATGGTGATCGGCTCCAGCCGGTGGCGGGCGGCGTAGCGGATATTGGCGTCCAGCACCGGCGCATCGGCAAAGAAGATGGCATCGAGCTTCGCCGCCTCGGCCTTGCGGGCAATATCCTGATAGAGCTTTATATCGGTGACGCGGTGCGGCTCGGAGTCCGGATGCCGCCAGGCCGCCTCGTGATGTCCGCCCGGATAGATGAAGGCGTTAAGAACCAGCTTTTCGGATTTTCTGCTCATGGAAATGACCTCTTATTCGCACTAAACCGAAGGGTTGGGAGGCTCTCACGCCTCCTTCGTCACCCAGGCCTTGGCGAGATTGCCGCTCAGCCCCTCCGCCCCGGTCGCATAATCCTTGATGCGCACGCTGCCGACGACCGGCTGGATGGGGGAAACAAGATTGATGACGGGAAGATCTTTTGCGATAACCGCCTGAAACTCCTTGAAGAAGGCGGCGCGTTTTTCGATATCCGGCTCCACCGCCGCTGCTTCCAGCAGCCGGTCCACTTCCGGATTGGCGTAGTGGCTGGCATTGGAGAATGGCAGGCCGATCTTGAAGTTCTTGCTCCAGTAAACGCGCTGCACGCCCGCAGTCGGATCGAAGGTATTGGAGAGGGATTCCACCGAAAGGTCCCAGGCGCGGTCGGTATAGACCACCTTCACATAGGTGCCGAAATCGAATTTCTGGATATCCGCCTCAATGCCGATCTTCGACAGCGCCTGCGCGATGAAATCCGAATAGGTCTGCGGGTTGAACGGGTTGGTGGTAACCCGAAGCTTGAAACGCTTGCCGCCATCCTTACGCGGAAAGCCCGCCTCATCCAGCAGCTTTTCAGCCTGTGCGACATCGAACTTGGCAAACCCGATATCGGGATTGTGGAACTTCGCAAGGCCGGGGCTGATCGGCGTCGGCGATGGCACGGCGTAACCGTAAAGCACGGTATCGATGAGCGCCGGAACATCAATAGCATGGGCAATGGCCTGCCTCACCTTCAATTCCTTGAGATATTCGTTCTCAAGGTTGATCACCAACTGGTTCTGCTGGCCGGCATAGGCATAGATGCGGTCATCCACCTTCAGCGTCGGAATGGATTTCAGCCGTTCCAGATCGGCAAGCGCCACCGGGTTGGGGCCGATGTCGCCTTCCCCGGTTTCCAGCGCCGCAGCGCGTGCGCCCGCATCGTTGATGAGGCGGATGATGACGCGGTCGAGATAGGGGCGCGGCGCATCCCAGTAGTCCGCATTTTTCTCCAGCAGGATATGACTGCCCGGCACCCATTCCTTCAGCACGAAGGGACCGCTGCCGATGATCTGGGCCGGTTTCGGATTATCTGTCGGCTTGAAGGTCTCGAAAATGTGCTTCGGCACAATTGGCGATTCCGACGAGGCGAGCGCCGTGATCAGGCCCGGCGCCGGCTTGGAAAGCTTCACTTTCGCGACCAGCGGATCGGAGGCATCGACACTTTCAACATGCGAGAAAGTAGCGCGGCCGCGCGGATGCGCTTCCTTCAGCCGCAGAATGGAAAATTCCACGTCTGCCGATGTCACCGGTTTGCCATCGTGAAACTTCGCCTTCGGCTGCAGGTGGAAGACATATTCCAGCCCATCGGCCGACACGCTCCATTCCCTGGCGAGGCTCGGCTTGGGCGAAAGCTCGTAATCATAGGTCAAAAGCCCGTCGTAAATCTTCGAGCCGATAAACTGCGGACCGCCCGCACTGGTATTGATCGCCACCAGCTGGGTCGGCTCGGGAAAATAAACAATCTTGAGCGTGCCGCCCGAAACCGGCTCTTCGGCAGCGGCAAAGGAACCGCCTGGAAGCGCGACGAAAGCGCCGGCGGCAAGTGCAATTTTGTGAAACTGGCGTCTGGAAATGGTCATGTCTGTCTCCGAAAAAATCCGATATGCGGGCGCGGCAACTCAGTGCAGCTGCGGGAACCCGTGGCGCTCGGCGAGGATTTGCAAAATGCGTTTGGTGTCCTGAATGAAATGCGTCTCGCCCTTGGCCGTAGCGTCGCTGGGTGCGTCGCCGGCAAAGATGAACAGCGGCAGCGACTGATTTTCCTCTCCCACGGCGGCGATGACAGCCTCACGCGGGCGCTGGAAACCGACGCGATGGACATCGATCCCGGCGGCAAGGTCCGGAAAGGCGGCGAGCAGGCCTTCGATCTGGTTGCAATGCGGGCAGACGAACCGGACACCGGGGTGCTTTGGGTCCTCAAAACCGGGGGCGATCAAAAAAAGCGTATCCTTGGCCATGGCATCCATCATGTGAGGGTGAGATTTCCAGCTCACAGTGCAGGCGGCCATAGCGTCGGTCCAGAAAGCAATTCTTGCTTTGAAACGAAGAATTACTTTGCGCTAAATTATTGATGAAACTTATTTTTTCGAAATTTTCGCGAATGGCATCGCTGTTTCGTCCGACCTGTTCCATGCGCAAAGTTTTTCCCTGAAACGGGCGTGCCGCGCGAAGGTGGAAAAAGGATGGAAGGCGGATTTCGGCAATAAAAAACCCGGCAGAATTGCCGGGTTAATGTTGGTGATCGTAGACCCTTCATCCGTCATGCCGGGCTTGACCCGGCATCCAGCCACGGCGCGTCCGCGCCGTGAAGAGAGTCTTTTGCGATCAAGGACTTGATCGCACTGGACCCCGGATCCAGTCCGGGGTGACGGAGCTTAGATGCCTTTTTTTGACAAACGCTCACTCGTCTTTCCAGGCCGTCGCCAGATCGCCATAAGCAATATCGATGGTCGTCACGAGCGATTTCAGGCTGGTATTTCGCAGAATGACGGTCGGCAAGGCGACGATGGAAAAATTCGGCAGGTCATCGCCGACGACTTTCTGGATCTCATGGAACTGCCCGGCTCGCTTCGTTTCATCCACCTCGATGGCGGCCGCCCGGAAAAGATTGTCCACGGTGGGATTGTTATAGTGGGCGGCGTTGACATAAGGCGCGGGGTTCTTGATGCCATCGGACCAGTAAAGGCGCTGCACGCCCGCCGTCGGATCGAACAACCGGCTGATGCCGTTCACCGTCAGGTCAAAACCGCGCTCGGTATAAACGCGCTTGATGAAGGTGGCGAGATCGCCCTCCACGATATCCACCTTCACGCCGAGTTTGCCGAAGGATGAGCGGAGATATTCGGACGTCTTACGGAAGACGTCGGACGGCAGAAAGGCGAGCCGCAGCGAAAAGCGGGTGCCATCCGCGCCCTTTGGGTAACCGGCCTTGTCCAGCAGCTCATTCGCCTTGGCGAGATCGAAGGCATAGGTGAAGGGCTTTTCGTCATTATAGGCGGTGAAGACTGCCGGGATGTTTGAGCCGGCAGGTTTCGCCGTCCCGAAGAAGATGGCGTCATTGATGAAATCGCGGTCGATGGCATGGGCCAGCGCGTGACGCACCTCCTTCTTCGCCAGAATTGGGTTCTCCAGATTGAACTCAAACACGGCCGCATTGTTGAGATAAGCGTCGGTATAGACCTCCACTGCCAGTTTCGGATTTTGCCGCAGGCGCTCAAGGTCGCTGTAGGAGACATCGGCGGTGTAATCCGCCTCACCCGTCTCCACGGAAATGGTGGTAGACGCCGCATCGGCAACGAACCGTGCCACGAAACCATCGAGGTAAGGTAGATCGGCCTGCCAATAATCCGGGTTCTTCTTCAGCTTCACGTAGCTGCCGCGTTTCCATTCCTCGAACACGAAGGGGCCTGTGCCGATTGGCGCATTGCCGTTCGGGCTTTCATTGTAGTTTTCTGAAGCATAGGCATGGGCTGGCAATATGGGCGTTTCGCCGCCCGTCAGCGCCCGCAAAAGATACGGCGCGGGTTTGGAAAGCACCACCACGGCCGTCAGCGGATCGGGCGTTTCGATATCGGCAACATTGGCGAAGGTAATGCGTCCGCGTGGACCGACCTTCTTGAAGGCCAGCAGGGAAAATTTGACGTCCTGCGACGTGAAATCCTTGCCGTCATGCCATTTGACGCCCTTGCGCAGCTTGAAAGTGTGGCGCAGCCCGTCGGCCGATGTTTCCCAGCTTTCAGCCAGAACCGGGTGCGGTTTGAACTCGCTGTCGAACCGCACCAGCCCTTCGAGGATTTTCGTGGAAATGGCGCGGGTGCGCGTATTGGAATCGGAAAGCGGCACCAGCGTCGTCGGCTCTCCAAGGCCTGCAAGGGTGACGATCCCGCCCTTTTTCGGCGTTTCGGCCGCCAGAGCCGGCAGGGAGGGCAACAGCATGGCCCCGGTTAGCGCTGCACTCAAAAGCAATGTCTTACGTCTTGTAATATCCATGGATGTTTCCTTTTGCAGGCTTGTTTTTAAATGTTCACGCAGGTTTCAGCCGGGTTTCCACCAGCCGGGCAAACAGGGTGGCGCCAACCGGCAGAATGGCGTCGTCAACGATGAAACCGGGATTATGGGCGGGCACCGTGCCGGAATGGCCGAGGGTGAAAAACGCGCCGGGCGCGTGTTTCAGGAGATCGGCAAAATCCTCGCTGCCCATGAAGCGGCCGGGCTCGGTGGAAACGCGCTCGTCTCCAAGAATCTCGCGCGCGACACCGGCGACGATCTCCACAGATGCATCGTCATTGGTGAGAACCGAGAATATGTCGCGAATATCCACCTCGGCGGTGAGGCCGTGCGCCGCGGCAATGTGATCGGAAATCGTGCGGATGCGCTCCCTTATGTTTTCGCGCACGCTGTCGGAGAAGGCCCGCACGGTGCCTGCAATCGCGGCCGTTTCGGGAATGACGTTATAGGCCGATCCCGCCTCGATGCGGGTGATCGACAGCACGGCAGGATCGGTCGGCGGCACGTTGCGGCTGACGATGGTTTGCAGCGCCTGTATCAGTTCACCCGTCGCCGGCACCGGGTCACGCGAAACATCGGGGTGAGCAGCGTGGGCACCCCTGCCCTTCAACCGGATATCGAAGAAATCCGCCCCCGCCAGAATGGTGCCGGGCGAAACCTTGAGGTGATTGGGCGCCGCATGGGAGGAATTGTGCAGCCCGTAAATCTCATCGACGGGGAAGTCCTTGAACAGCCCGTCGGCGATCATGGCGCGCGCCCCGCCGAGACCTTCCTCGGCCGGCTGGAAAATGAACACCACCGTGCCGGCGAAATCGCGGGTTTCGGCCAGATAACGGGCGGTGCCGAGCAGGATGGTGGTGTGCACATCATGCCCGCAGCCGTGGAATTTGCCGGGATAGACCGACGCATAGGGCAGACCGGTCTCCTCCGGCATCGGCAGGGCATCCATATCCGCCCGCAGCCCGATGGAACGATTGCCCGCATGGCGGCCGCGCAGCACGCCGACCACGCCGGTCGTGCCATAACCGCGATGCACCTCAATGCCCCAGGAGGCGAGCTTTTCGGCGACGATGCCGGAGGTGCGGACCTCCTCGAAACCGATTTCCGGATGCCGGTGCAGATCGTGGCGGATGGAGACGAGTTCGGGAACATAGGTCCCGATCCGATCCAGAATTTTAGGAGCGGGCGTTTTGACGGGATCGACGGCGATATTCACGGTATCTCCTCAGGGCAAAAAAATATCGTTCTCGCAATCGGGGCGATTGCGAAGGGTGGTTTTCGGGACTGGAAAATGCAGCGGGAGAGGCGTCAGAGCCTCAGGCCCGCCTCCTTCATCAGCGGCAGAATGCGCTCTGCGAAATAATCGAGGTCTTCGCGGAAATCGTAGAAATTCAGCTGAACCCCATCGATCCCTGCCTTTTTCAGACCGACAAGCTGCTCGACTACCTGCTCTGGCGAACCGATGATTTCGATATTGCCGCCAAGATTGCGCCCCTGCTTGTGGCGCGCATCGCCGCGGCCGCGCCAGGCATGGGCATCGCTGTCATAATTATTGGTGGCGAAGGCGCGGGTGCCGGGCTGCGGTTTTCCAGCCTCGATGGCATCCGCATAGGCGATTGCCTCCTTCTCCGTATCGCGGCTGACGATGATCGGGTTGATGATCGTCTTCACCTGCCGGCCATAGGCCTTTGCGCGGGTTTTAATGTTTGCGACATGATCTGGAAGCGTTTCCAGCGCGCTGTCTATATGCGCACCGCCGGGCGAGGTGACGAAAACCAGATCGGAATGGCGGGCGGCGAAATCGATGCCGGCGGGCGAACCTGTCGCCGTCACCAACGGCGGACGTCCGAAAGCAGGCTTCGGCGTGATCCAGCCATTGTTGATCGCCCAGGGATTGAGTTTTCCCTCATAGGAAAAATTCTCAGTCTCCCCCCACAGACGATGCAGCACATCGAACAATTCGCCGGCCATATCGTAACGCTTGTCGTGGTCGATACGCTGCCAGCCGAACATTTCATGCTCGATGGCGCGGTGGCCGGTGACGATGTTGATGCCCCAGCGTCCCTTGGCGATATGATCCAGCGTCGCACCATATTTGGCGAGATGCAGCGGATGCAGAGGCCCATAAAGCACATGGATGGTGGAGATCAGCAGAATGCTCTTCGTGACGGCCGCCATGGCGCCAAGCGCGATGAAACTGTCGAGCGAGGATTCGCCGTCATAACCGCCCTTCGGCAGCCATTGCGTGCGGCTGAAGGCGATCTCGAAACCTAACTCCTCTGCGCGCTTCACCAGTTCGACATTATAATCGAAGGTCCAGCTGTTGCTGGTCGGCAGGCTGGAGAAATTGATGTCCTGCAGATTGAGGAAGAGGCCCAGCATCAGTGGCTGTTTCACCGCCCGGCTAAGCGGGCTGTCTTCGAAATCGGTCGGACTTTTCAGGTCGAGACTTTTCAGCTCAGAACCTTCAGGCAGCGGAACAGTCAACGCCATGTCTTTTCTCCCTCGGAATGATCCTGCGGGGTGGTTGCCAGCCGGACACGGAGATAGTCCTCCACGCTGCGGGGCAAACGGCCGGTAATCTGCTGGACGGTATTGTTGACGGACGCCGCTAGACCTTTGCGGATGAGTTGACCGAATTCGCCGACCGCCTTCTGTTCAAACGCGCTGATATGCGGCGGAAAGGCCGGGGCGGCATTGTCCGAAATTCCCACGGGCCGATGCTGGATGCGCGCCGCGATGCGGGCGATTTCCAGCGCCGACAAGGCTTCGCCACCGGTCAGCACCAAGACGCCGGAAAAAGGCGCGCTTGTGGTGAGCGCATGAACCGCGACATCGGCAATATCGTCCGCATCGATGAAGGAGACAGCCGCGTCGCCGAAGCGGGCGGGCACATCCTCTCCCTTGCGCAGCGCGGAGACAACGGGTTCCAGTGCAACCTGCATCCAGGCATTCGGCCGCAGCACCGTATACGCGACACCGCTTGCGGCCAGATGCGCTTCCACCTCGGCATGCGCCGCTCCCGAAATGGAATGTACGGCATTCTCAATGGTCCAGTCGGAGCCGGATATTTTCACGATCCGCGATGCACCGGCGGAGATGGCGGCATCGATGACCGCCTTCTGGTCCGCCGCCAGCATTTCACCGATGGGGGAAAGCAGAAAGACGGTCTCGATACCGCGCAAGGCCTCCTTCAGGCTGGCCGGATCGGAAAAATTACCCTCCGCAATCTCGACCCTGTCGCCCCAGAGCTTGAGCGCGTCCTCGCGCCTGCGGGTCAGCACCCGAACCTTCACCGCTTTCTGCAAGAGACGGCTGACGACACGTCTGCCGAGCTTGCCGGTTGCGCCCGTTACAAGAATGGTGGCTGTCATGACGCCCTCACTTTCCCGCACTGCGTTGCGCAGCATCTTGCTGTGAATAAAGGGCGCGTGGATCGGCCCAATCCTGCACATCGAAATCCGCCGGAATGAATTTCCATTCCAGCAGGAAATCCTTGAAATGGCTGAGTGCATCCAGCTCGGCCGGATCGAGATCGAGCCTCAGATTGCGGTGCACATCCGGGCCATTCGCAGCCAGAACCGCCTCCTCGCTGACGCCGATCTCACGGGCGATGAAACGCACGGCTTCCGCCGGATTGTCATTTGCCCATTGGGCAACCCGATGGACGGTGGCCACCAGTTCCGCCACCAGATCGGGCCGCTCATCGGCAAAGGTGGCGTCCACCGTCAAGGGGCGCGGCGTGCCGTTGTTGATGCGGATTTTCGGATCGGGGTGAAATCCCGTCGACACCACGACCTGCGCACCGATCAGATTAGCGACCGTGACGCCTTCCGCCCCCTTGACGAAAAACGCATCGATCTGGCCCCGATGCAGCGCTGCAATCTCCTCGCCATAAGGAAACCGTCGGCGCAGACCATGGAACCTGTCGTCAGAGGGATCGAGCAACACCGGCTCTTTCGCCGTGAGATCGACAAGCTCGATATCCGCAACGGCGAGGCCCGAGATCGTCAGCGCCGAAACGATGCCCTTCAGGGATGTCGCACGCTGGAAATCGATGGTTTCATTCGGCCGTTTCGGCAGGCCGATGCGCCGTCCCTTCAGGTCGCTGCCCCTGCTTATTCCGCTTGCTGGCAAAGCGATGACGGCCTGAAATTCGTCGGTTCTCGTCAGCCCCACCAGCCGTGTTTTCCGGCCGCCTGATTTCGCCCAGATCGGCGGAATATTGCCGCCCTGACGGAAGGACCAGTCCAGACGGTGATCGAAATGGCTCTGGCGAATGGCCGGATCGGCCGCATCGCGAATGGAGGAAACAGAGATTCCATGGGTGCCGAAACTGTCCTCGATCCAGCCCAGTTGCGCCGCGATCGAAAGCGGCGTGGGCGCCGGGCAGCGTGTGTACCACACGGTTACGGGTTGGGTTATCTGGCGAAGGGCGGCATCAGCCATGGCGTTCGTCCTCGAAATTGCGATCTGGACGGCACGCTACACGCCATAAAATATTTTCTATAGATAAAGTGTACTATTTCAGGCGCGATTGGCGAAATTCGTTTCCATCTTATTCACGATATACCGAGATGACGGAATATCCTTTCGATAATGGCAAGATTCTGGGTCGCATCCCTACCCCCGCCTCGGCCGTTATCTCCTTTCAACCGTAGCTTGGGTGCTGCCACGAATAAAAGTTTTTCTTCTCCGCGCAGCAAGGATTTTTAACTCGCGACCGGACCCCCGGCTGTTACCCTTCCCGCAATTGCGCCGGTCAATACAGGCCGGCAATCCAACAGACCTGAAAGAAACGTGGCAGCATGAGCAAGACCAAACGCCGGCTTAATCTCAATGTCGGCATCAACACCACCGGATACCTCGCCAATGCCTGGAAATACCGGAGCGGAGACCGGCACGACATCAATGACATAGGCTATTATCGCCGGCTGACGGAACTGGCGCATAAGGGCCGGTTCGACGCGGTTTTCCTTTCCGACCACCCGGCACTGCTGACCGACCCGGCAAGCCGCCCGTTTCACACCATCGATCCGCTCATTCTCTCGACATCGCTTGCCGCACAGGTGCCGGATATCGGTTTTGTGGCAACGGTATCCTCCACCTATAATTCGCCCTATAATTTCGCCAGACGAACCCAATCCATCGACCTTGTCACCGGCGGCAGGCTGATCGTCAACATCGTCTCTTCCTTCAATCCCAATGTCGCCGCCAATTTCGGCAACGATCCGCTGCCGCCGCGCAGCGAGAGATATGCCAAGGCCACCGAATTTCTCGATGTGGCGAAAAAACTCTGGTCAAGCTGGGATCCGCGCCGCGAAGGCCAGGTGCCGGAAGAGCGTTTCTGGGATGCGGCGACCGCCGAAACCATCGATCACGAGGGGCAATATTTCCATGTCAAAGGCCCGCTCAACGTTCCGCGTGGGCCGCAGGGGCATCCCGTCATCGCGCAGGCCGGCGCCTCCGAAGGCGGCATCGATCTGGCGGCACGCCATGGCGAGATTATCTATTGCAACATCCTGTCACGCCCGGCGGGCCAGGCCTTTGGCAAGAAGGTCCGCGACCGAGCCATCTCCCTCGGCCGCGATCCCTCCGGCGTCCGCATCGTTCCGGGCCTCGTTGTCATTCTCGGCGAGACCCGCGAGGAAGCATTGCGTAAACACGAACTGTATAGCGGAACAGGCTCCGAAGACGGTCTGCTGGCGCGCTTCGCTAGGGAAAACGGCATCGATCCCCGCGATTTCAATCCCGATGTGAAACTCGATGCGGAACGTTTCGTCCCGGACCAGAACCGGCAATGGGCGGTGGGCATGGGGCTTGGCCTTTCCGACCTGCTGACCCACGAAAAGCTCACCGCCCGCGAGGCCGTGCGCCGCTCGGAAGGACATCACCGGCTGCTGCTCGGCACGCCGGAAGAGGTGGCGGATGGCATTATCGACCTCTGGCAGGATGGCACGGTGGATGGTTATACCCTGCAGCCGCCGCGAGCACCCGACGACATTGCTGAATTCGTCGAAAAGGTCGTGCCGGTGCTTCAGGATCGGGGTGTTTACCCGCGCCAATATGAAGGCGCGACGATCCGCGACCGCTATGGCCTGCCTTATCCAGATTGAATAGCAGCGGTGGCGCTATCGCAAATGTCGATCTCCCGCCCCTCCCGCATGAGGCGGGAATGGCGGGAACGGAACATATTATTGGCCCGTCGCCACTTTCAAAACCGGCTGCCCGCCTGAGAGCTGCGGCAGGACGGAGGCGAAATCCGTGACGATCTGGCGATAATCTTCCGGCTGGAATTCATAGGGCAGTTCGAGGCGGAATTCCGAGACGTGCGGCAGAACGGGATCGCGCGACAGTCTCTCCAGAATTTCGTCCGTCGTTCCAACGATATCGGGCAGGAAAAGCGTGCGGCGCGCGCCATGCGGCGTGGTCGTGCGCTTGTCACGCTCGGCGGCGAATTCCTTGTAACGGCGGCGGGTCGCAGGGCTCGCGCTATCCGTCGGCAGGATCACGCGGCCAAGAGCCACACGCGGCTGGCGCTCATGCGCCCATTCCTGTCGGAAGCGGCTGACCAGCGCCGCCTGCGCGGTCAGAAAATCATCGGTATTTTCGCCGCTGACGATATTCCCTGTCAGAAGATTGAAGCCAGCCTTGCCGGCCCAGCGCGCGGAATTCTGCGATCCGCCGCCGTACCACAGCCGGTCCGTCAGCCCCCTGGCGACTGGACGCAGGCGCGGCACCTGCGCGCCGGCCACATTACCCGCTTCCGTCTCGCTGGATAGCGGTTCCGACCGCAGGGCCCTTGCCAGCTTTTCGGCGCGGGCATGGCTGTAATCGGCATCGGGAACCGTATCGACATAATCCGAAATAAGATGGGCGAAGGGTGGCGCGCCTACCGAAACCCCAACATTCAGCCGCCCGCGCGACAGGACATCCACGGTGGCCAGATCTTCCGCCAGCCTGAAGGGATTTTCATAACCAAGCTGAATGACGGCGGTGCCGAGGCCGATCCGTTTCGTGCGCTGCGATGCCGCCGCGAGGAAAGTGGCCGCCGATGATACGCCCCGCTCAAGATGGCGCTGGCGAACCCAGGCGCTTTGATAACCCAGCGCCTCTCCGGCTTCGAAAAGCTGCAGGGTTTCTTCCAGCCCCCGTGCCGGATCGTCGTCCTGATAATTGCCGGGAACCAGAAATGCGAAGTGGGAGATATGGGAAAGAGGCATGGCTGTACATCCGGAAATGACTGTTGAAGCTCAGCAGCGCAGATGCAGCCATCCCTGTCCCGGACAGCCGTTCAATGCTGCGCATTTCCACGCAGAATGCATGATGACAGGCACGGCTGGCACGGCATGTTCGTTTATAGTCCCGGCCTTTGTTGAAAGATCATTGCGCGATTCAATAGTCTACTAAAATTATGGATTACATCCCATTCGGCATAGGTCGCGCTCATGCCTCCCGTCAGATTTTCTTTCGCCAAGGCGCAAAATTTCCCTCAGGAGCCCGGTCTCACCGATGACCTGTGCAACGCCGTGCGCAAATGGCCTTGATTTTTGGCACTAACATGTAATACAGATTATCATACATGTTGACAAATAACGCATACATGTATGACATTGCAGCAATCGCAAACGCTGCCATACCTGCATGAGGGAGGAATTATGATCATCACCGACGTCGAGGTCCGTGTTTTCCGCACGACGACCCGTCGGCACTCGGACAGTGCCGGTCACGCGCATCCGGGTCCGGCGCATCAGGTGGAACAGGCCATGCTGACAATCCGCACCGAGGACGGTCAGGAAGGCCATTCTTTCACCGCGCCGGAGATCGTTCGCCCGCATGTCATCGAAAAATTCGTCAAGAAAGTCCTGATCGGTGAAGACCATCGCGACCGCGAACGGCTATGGCAGGACCTTGCTCACTGGCAACGCGGTTCGGCCGCGCAGCTGACCGACCGCACATTGGCGGTGGTGGATTGCGCACTGTGGGATCTTGCCGGCCGCTCGCTCAATCAACCTGTATACAAGTTGATCGGCGGCTATCGCGACAAGGTGCTCGCCTATGGCTCCATCATGTGCGGCGATGAGCTGGAAGGCGGGCTGGCGACGCCGGAAGATTACGGTCGCTTTGCCGAAACGCTGGTGAAGCGTGGCTACAAGGGCATCAAGCTGCACACATGGATGCCGCCCGTCAGCTGGGCACCGGATGTGAAGATGGATCTCAAGGCCTGCGCGGCCGTGCGCGAGGCGGTCGGCCCCGATATTCGCCTGATGATCGACGCCTTCCACTGGTATTCCCGCACCGATGCGCTGGCGCTTGGCCGTGGTCTCGAAAAACTCGGTTTCGACTGGATCGAGGAACCGATGGATGAGCAGTCGCTGTCTTCCTACAAATGGCTTTCCGACAATCTCGATATTCCGGTCGTCGGCCCCGAAAGTGCGGCCGGCAAACATTGGCACCGGGCCGAATGGATCAAATCCGGCGCCTGCGATATTCTGCGCACCGGCGTCAATGATGTCGGCGGCATCACCCCGGCGCTGAAGACCATGCATCTGGCTGAAGCCTTCGGCATGGAGTGCGAGGTGCATGGCAACACGGCCATGAACCTTCATGTTGTCGCCGCCACCAAGAATTGCCGCTGGTATGAGCGCGGCCTGTTGCACCCCTTCCTCGAATATGATGACGGCCACGATTATCTGAAGTCGCTGTCCGACCCGATGGACCGCGACGGCTTCGTCCACGTCCCTGACCGGCCGGGCCTTGGCGAGGACATCGATTTTACCTTCATCGACAACAACCGGGTGAGGTAACGTGCGATGAAAACGGTGCTCGCCTTCGGAGACAGCCTCACCTGGGGCGCGGACCCGGCAACGGGTCTGCGGCACCCCGCCGAACACCGCTGGCCAGAGGTGCTGGAGGCCGCGCTTTCCGGAAAGGCAAAGGTTCACCCCGAGGGGCTTGGCGGGCGCACGACCTGTTACGACGACCATGCCGGCCCGGCCTGCCGCAATGGCGCGCGGGCGCTTGAAGTCGCGCTGTCCTGCCACATGCCACTCGATCTCGTCATCGTCATGCTCGGCACCAACGATATCAAACCGGTGCATGGCGGGCGTGCGGAAGCCGCCGTTTCCGGCATGCGGCGGCTGGCGCAGATTGTCGAGACCTTCATTTACAAACCGCGTGAGGCCATTCCGAAACTGCTGATCGTCTCCCCGCCGCCCTGCGTCGCGGGCCCGGGCGGCGAACCGGCGGGCGGGCGGGATATCGGGCAATCGCTCAGGCTTGCGCCGCTTTATCGCAAACTCGCCGCCGAACTCGGACATGCCTTTTTCGATGCCGGGTCGGTCGCCAGCGCCTCACCGGTGGATGGCGTGCATCTGGACGCGCCGGCAACGGCGGCAATCGGTCGGGCGCTCGCAGCTCCGGTCAGAGAGATTCTTGGCTGATCCTGCGACGCCCGAGGAGGAACCGGGCGTGTGGATCAAAACGTGGAAAGGCCGTATTAACCGGCCGTATTGGGAGGAAAGATGAAACATTTTCTTGCAACCGCAGCACTTGGCGCCCTGCTGATCGGCGCCATGCCGCTTAGCGCCTTTGCCGAAACGCCGAAAGACCAGCTCATCGTCGCCACGACCATGAGCAATATCCTCACCCTCGATCCCGCCGCCATTACCGGCCGCGAGACCGTGCAGGTGCTGAACAATGTCTATGACACGCTGGTCGTGCTTTCCCCGAAAGATCGCAGCGTTCAGCCTCGCCTTGCCGAACGCTGGGAGATTGCCGAAGACCGGAAATCGATCCGCTTCCATCTGCGTGCCGATGCCAAATTCGCTTCCGGCAACGCCGTGACGGCCAAGGACGTGGCGTGGAGCCTGAAGCGGCTGCTTGCCCGCAACCTGGCGCAATCCTCCTTCCTGAAAACCCGCGGCTTCAAGCTGGAAGAGGCCGACAAGCTGTTCGTTGCCGAAAACGACCAGACCTTCGTGCTGAATATCCCGAAGCCCGACGATCCCAACCTTCTGCTGATGATCCTTGCGCAGAACGGCCCCGGCTCGATCATCGACAGCAAGACGGCGCTTGAGAATGAAAAGGACGGCGATCTGGGCGGCGCATGGCTGACGCTGAATTCCGCCGGCTCCGGCCCCTTCAAGTTGACGCAGTGGAAATCCAACGAATATATCATCCTTACCCGCAACGACGATTACTGGGGTGAGAAGGCAAAGATGAAGCGCATTCTGATGCGTCATCTGCCGGAATCGCAGTCGCAGCGGCTGATGCTGGAAAAAGGCGATATCGACGTTGCCTACTCCCTGCAGGCCCCGGACCTCAAATCGCTTGAGGCCGATAAGGCCGTCACCATCGAATCCACACCCGGTTCCGGTTTTTATTACCTCAGCGTTTCGATGAAGGATGAGCGCTTCGCGAACAAGAAGGTGCGCGAGGCCCTGCGTTACCTGATCGACTACGACGGTCTCGACAAGGCGGTCATGCCCTATTACGGCAAGCTGCATCAGCGCTCCCTCAGCACTGGCGTCATGGGCGCGCTGCCGGATCAGGGCTACAAGCTCGACATCGAAAAAGCCAAGTCGCTTCTGGCAGAAGCTGGTTATCCTAACGGTTTCAAGACCACGCTGCGCGTGCTTTCGGAAGACCCCTTCATGAAGGCGGCAACGGCGATCCAGAACACGCTGGCGCAGGCCGGCATTCAAGCCGAGCTGATCAGCGGCTCCGGCGACCAGATCTATGGCGCCATGCGCGAGCGGAATTTCGAACTGCTGCTCGGCCGCGGCGGCGGCGGCCAGCAGCCGCACCCGGACAACAACCTGCGCTCCATCGCCTATAATCCCAACAATGCCGATGATGCCAAGCTCACCAATTACCAGAGCTGGCGCACCAGCTTCTTCGATGAGAAGCTGAACAAGATGATCGAGGCAGCGCTGGTCGAGCGCGACGCGGCGAAACAGACGAAGCTTTATGAGGAGCTGCAGGGCTATATGGACGAGATCGTCATGTCCATTCAGCCCTTCTCCGAAGTCATCGACACCGCCGCCTTCCGCAGTGACGTCAAGGGCATGATCGTCAGCCCCTGGCTTTCGCGGTTTGAAGAGGTGAGCAAGGAGCGGTAATTCGCCGCCTATTCTCGAATAAGAAAAGGCGCGGTTAACTCCCGCGCCTTTTTGCTGTAACAAAGCCCCACTCACTCAATGTGTTAGGCGCAAGCGAAACCTCCGCACTCCGTCACCCCGGACTAGATCCGGGGTCTAGTGCGATCAAGTCCTTGATCGCGTAAGACTCCTCTCACGGCGCAGACGCGCCGTGGCTGGATGCCGGATCTAGTCCGGCATGACGGAAGGCGGGTCTCGCACTATGTCAGTAGCCTATGCGTAATTGGCGGCCCGCCATCCCCGCCGTAGCCATTCCAAAAAAATGCCCGGCAGGGGGGCCGGGCAAGGAAGGAGGATGTTATTATCCGTGACGCCCCGGAGGAGGACGGCACGGTCTTGGAGCCGTCACGCGCCTTCATATTCCAGCGAGGCGCCGATCAGTTCGCGCGCATAGGGATGCGTCGCGCCATTGCCGGCGATAGCCTCGCGCGGCAGGATTTCGGTGATTTCGCCGCGCAGCATCACCGCGAAGCGGTCGCACATGTGGTCGACGACGGCGAGATCGTGGGTCACCATGATATAGGTGAAGCCACGCTCTTCCCGCAGGCGCTGGAGGAGATTGAGGATTTCCGCCTGCACCGAGACGTCGAGCGCAGACGTCGGCTCGTCTAGCAGCAGCAGCGACGGTTCGAGGATCAGCGCCCGGGCAATCGCCACGCGCTGCCGCTGACCGCCGGAAAGCTGATGCGGGAAGCGGTCGAGGAAAGAGATGGGCAGTCCGACATCCGTGATGACCTTGCGCATCCGCTCTTCACGGTCGCCGAGCTTGTGGATCGCAAGCGATTCCGAAAGCACGGTGCGCACCGACTGGCGAGGATGCAGCGATCCGTAGGGGTCCTGAAACACCATTTGCAGCATGCGGCACCGCTCGATCAGCGGCATATCGCGCACCGACCTGCCGTCGATGAGGATATCGCCGGTCCAGAAATCGTTGAGCATGGAGACGCAGCGAAGCACGGTGGATTTGCCCGATCCGCTTTCGCCGACCAGCCCGAAGCACTCACCCGGCTCGACGCGGAAGGATACGGAAGGCAGCACTTTCAGCGCCGTATGGCCGCTGCCGAAGGTGATGGAGAGATCGCGGGTTTCAACGGAAACGGCCATTATACGTTCTCCTCCAGCCATTCGGGGCGGCGATCGAGCACCGCAAGCGGCGCACGCGAGCCGCCGATACGCGGCTGCGCCGCCAGCAGGCCGCGCGTATAGGGGTGCTGCGCCTGATCGAGATCGCGTGCGGCGAGCGTTTCCACCACCCGGCCGGAATACATGATGAGCACACGGTCGCAGAAATTGCGCACGAGATTGAGGTCGTGGCTGATCATGATGAGGCCGATGCCGCGATCGCGCACGAGACCGTCGAGAATATTCAGCACCTGCAGCCGCACCGTCACATCGAGCGCCGAGGTCGGCTCATCGGCGATGACGAGATCGGGATCGGCAAGCAGCATCATGGCGATCATGACACGCTGGCCCATGCCGCCGGAAATCTCATGCGGATATTGTTCGTAAACACGGGCGGCATCGCGGATTTTCACCGCATCGAGCATGGCCAGCGCCTTTTCCCGGGCCTCGGCTTTCGAAGCCTTGAAGTGGCGCAGATAAGTCTCCGTCACCTGGTCGCCGACCCGGCGGATGGGGTTGAGGGAGAATTTCGGATCCTGAAGGATCATCGACATGCGCCGGCCGCGAACCTTCAACATCTCCTTCTCATCAAGCGAGAGAAGATCGAGACCATCGAAATCCAGCCTGTCGGCGGTGATCGTCGCCGACGGCAGGAGGCGCAGCAGGGCGCGACCGACGGTGGATTTGCCCGAGCCGCTTTCACCGACGATGCCGAGCCGTTCCCGGCCAAGGGTGAAGGAGATGCCGCGCACCGCCTCAGTCGGCGAGCCGCCATAACGGATACGGAGATTTTCGACGTCGAGGATTGGTTTTTCCATGGCCCTATCTCCGGTTCATCTGCTTCGGATCGAGCGCATCCCGCAGGCCGTCGCCGAGGAGATTGAAGGCGAGGCTGACGGAGAGGATCGCAATGCCGGGGAAGGTGACGAGCCACCAGCTATCCAGCATGTAACGCCGGCCGGTGGCGATCATCGCCCCCCATTCCGGCAGCGGCGGTTGCGCGCCGAGGCCGAGGAAGCCGAGGCCGGCGGCGGTGAGGATGACGGTCGCCATGTTTAGCGTCAGGCGGATGAGGACCGAGGGCAGGCACATGGGCATGATCGACTTGACGATGATGCGCAGCGGCGATGCGCCCTGAAGCCGCGCGGCGGCAATATAATCCGCCTTGCGAAAAGTCATGGCTTCGGCGCGGGCAAGGCGCGCAATCGGCGGCCAGGAGGTGAGTGCAATGGCGATGATCGCATTGTTGAGGCTCGGGCCGAGCGCTGCGACGAAGGCGAGCGACAGGATTAGGCTCGGGAAGGACAGGAAGATATCCGTGATGCGCATCATCACCGTATCGAACTTGCCGCCGAGATAACCGGAAGCCGTGCCGACCAGAAGGCCAACGGGACCGACGATGATCGAGACCAGGGAGATGATGGTGAGTGTGATGCGTGCGCCCCAGAGAAGGCGGCTGTAGATATCGCGTCCCAGCTCATCCGTGCCGAAGACGTGGCCATTACCCGGCGCCTTCAACGTGTTGGCGAGATCCTGCGCGTAGGGGTCATGCGTCGCAAGCCAGGGCGCGAAAATCGCGGCGATGACCAGAAGCAGCAACACAGCTAGGCCGAAGGCCGATGTCGGGCTCTTCAGGAGGAAAACCACGATGTTCTTCAGCGCATTCAAGGGCACCGGAAGGCGGAAGGAGGTTTCTGTACGGGCCGTCATCAGCGGGTCCTCGGATCGAAAAAGCGGTAGAGAATGTCGGACAGGAGATTGAGTCCGATGAAGATGACGCCAACGATGAGAACGCAGGTCATCACGGCATTCATGTCGCCGATGATAAGATTGCTGGTGAGATATTGCCCGAAACCCGGCCAGGCGAAGACGGTTTCAATGAGAACCGCCCCTTCCAGCAGCGAGCCGTAAGCAAGCGCAATGATGGTGACGAGCTGCACGCGGATATTGCCGAAAGCATGCAGCCACACCGTCTGCCGCTGCGACAGGCCTTTAACGCGAGCGGTCGTCACATATTCCTGGCCCAGCTGGTCCAGCATGAAGCTGCGCGTCATGCGGGTGATATAGGCCGAGGAGGAATAACCGAGCAAAGCGGCGGGAAGGATGAGGTGGTTGATGGCCGACCAGAAGACCTCCATATCGCCCGCAAGCAGGCTGTCGATGAGCAGAAAGCCCGTCCGCTCCTCGACCAGACCGATATAGAACTGGTCCATGCGACCACCCCCGCCGACAAGGCCGAGATGGGCGTAAAAAACGATCAGCGCGATCATGCCGGTCCAGAAGATCGGCATGGAATGGCCGAACAGGCTGAGCACGCGCACCAGATGATCCTGCCAGCGGTCTTTATTGACGGCGGCATAAACGCCCATGGGAATGCCGAGGCCGGCGCCGATCAGGATCGCGAAGGTCGCCAGCTCCATCGTCGCCGGCATGACCCTGATGATGTCTTCGATGACCGGACGCCCGGTGCGGATCGAGGTTCCGAAATCGCCGGTGAACACGTCTCCCAGATAATAGAAGAACTGTTGCCACAGCGGACGGTCGAAACCGAGCGCGTGATAGACCTGTTCATAGGTTTCGCGCGTCGCATCCTCGCCCACGATCGCCCGCACGGGATCGGCGGGCATCAGGCGGCCGATAAAAAAGGTCAGCAGCAGCAATCCAAGCAGCGTAACCGCAATACTTCCGATCTGGCCGGACAGGCCATATAGCGAAAGGCGTCTTTTTGACATGATTCCTCCCTTGCCAGAGATCGACCGCGCAAGTGACCAGGGCGCAATCCTGTCTGACAACTATCCGCAAGTTGTCACAGGTGTTGGAAGCTGTCAAGCGCATGCCAGCGGAATCCGTGTTGGACGAGGTTCCTAAATATGTGTCCCGGGTGGAAATTTCGGACCGGGCTCACCCCGCTTTCGTTTTTTTTGGGGGAAAAGGGCCTGCGTTGCGCAACCGCAAAAGCCTGTATTCTCCGCCTTGCGGAATGCGCCGATACCTGTCCCTGGCTATGATACCAATGAGGTGCGTACCTTCAGGGGGAGGAAAATATGGCTGACATGACGCTTCTGGCTTTGCCGTGGTCGCCATTATCGGAATTGCGACACCCGGCCCCACCGTTTTACTGGCGCTTGCCAATGGCTCGAGATTCGGAATACACCGCGCCATGATCGGCATGGCCGGCGCTGTTCTCTCGGATTTCGTCCTGATCGGCGTGGTTGCACTAGGATTGGGCTGGCCTTCTATCGGCGGGCAACTGTGTAAACCATTGATATATGGTCGGGATCACTCCACCGCTGTGCGGGAGCGCAGAAGCACCTTGTAGCGCTCAAGGCTGCCGCGCAGATGCGCCGCCATATATTGGCGGGCGGCATCGGCATCGCCTTCGATGATGGCGTCGACGATCTTCGCATGCTCCTCCTGGAGATGCAGGTTGTAGTCCTTCGGACGCGACCCGGGCGCCGCACCCTGCAATTCGCCGCGGGGAATTATGCCGGAGCGAATGAGCTGAAGAAACTCTGGAAACCGCCTGTTCTGCGTCGCCTGTGCAATGGCCAGATGGAACTCGAAATCGGCGTCCCGCGTCGGCAGGCCGGCGGCGAGACAATCACCAACGCGCCGATGCGCATCCACAATCGCCTCCACCTGCACGGCGGAACGGCGCGATGCCGCAAGCCCGGCGGATTCGACCTCGAAAACGGTGCGCAATTCCAGTAATTCGATCACCGAGGAAATTCGCCCGACGGCCAGATCGTTAAAGGGCAGCTCCTTGGCCGGTTTTACTTCGACAGCAAAAACACCCGCGCCCTTGCGCGCTTCAACAAGGCCATCGGCGCGCAGAATGGCGATGGCCTCGCGCACCACGGTTCGGCTGACGGAATATTCACGCGTCAGTTCGCTTTCGCTTGGAAGACGGTCGCCGGGGCGGAACACACCCTCCGACAGATCCCGCCGTAATGCCGAACTGATTTTCGCCGCGAGCGATACCCCCTGCTTCGTGCTGCTCTCAACGTCCATTCCGGCCCACCTGTTTTAAACTTGTCTGGCATGTTAGCAAACGTCCGCTACATTGCAAGGGCCGGGCCTGCGCACCACCGGGACGAATGGCCGCCCTCACGCTGCAGCCATGGCCGAACTGCTGGAAAAGCGGCTCCTATATTCACCCGGTGAGAGGCCAAGAATACGGTGAAACACCCGGCGAAAGGCGGCTGAATCCTCATAGCCCACCGACCAGGCGATCTGATCGACCGAACGGCGGGTGAATTCCAGCAATTCCCGCGCCTTGCCGACCCGCAGATGCTGAACATATTCGATGGGCTTCATGCCGGTGGCCGCCTTGAAGCGGCGTAGGAAGGTCCGCTCCTCCAGCCCGGCATGGCCGGCCATGTCGGTAACGCTCGTCGCCCGCCCGGCGCGGGCCTGCAGCCAGTGCTGCACCTTCAGGATCGGCTCATCGCCATGCGTCAGCCTCGGAGCAAAGCTGCTATAATGACGCTGTTCACGCCCCGAGGGATCGATCAGCAGGAACTTTCCGGTTTCTATCATCACCGAAGGTCCGAGCAGTCGGTCGACGATGCGCAGGCCAAGATCGGTCCACGCCATCAACCCGCCAGCCGTGATGATATCGCCATCCTCGATGACGATCTTGTCGATCTCCAGCCGGATATCGGGGAAACGTTCGCGGAACCGCTCGGCAAACAGCCAGTGGGTAGTGGCCGGGCGACCGGACAGGAGACCCGTCGCGGCGACAATGAAGGAACCGCCGCAACTGGCGGCGAGCGTCGCCCCTTGCGCATGCCGATCCAGCAGCCAGCGGGCGTAAGGCTCGGCTTCCGCGATTTCGGCCGGCCCGGTCAACCGGCCCGGCACAACGAAGATATCGGGATGTCCCGGCCTGCCGGGCTCGGTGTCGTGACAGCGGGAAAATTCACCGCCCTCGCCCATGCTCCAGTGGCTGACCCGCAATTTAGGCCCGCCGCGATCCTGTGAAAATACCGACGCGATGGCGAAAAGATCGGTGATGCCATGCACCATGGCAATCTGACAGTCCCGATAGAGGACCAGCCCCACTTCCAGCGCGCTTCCCGTTACACCTGCCATGCGCCCCACACCCCGTTTTGTCAGTTTCGGCTCGTTTTCTGTCAGAAGCGCCAATCCAGCCCCGGCACCCTCCAGAGTATCTCTATTCCCACGGGACGCAAGCAAGCTCCCTGCAACAGGAGAGAGAGCCATGACAACGATCACCACCAGAGACGGAACGCATATTTTCTACAAGGACTGGGGCCGCAAAGACGGCCAGCCCATCATCTTCTCCCATGGCTGGCCGCTCAGCGCCGATACATGGGATGCACAGATGGTGTTCTTCGCTAACAACGGTTTCCGCACCATCGCCCATGACCGGCGCAGCCACGGCCGCTCCGATCAGGTCTGGCATAACAATACCATGGATCAATATGCCGACGATCTGGCCGAGCTGATCGAACAGCTCGATCTTCACGACATCATTCTGGTCGGCCATTCCACCGGCGGCGGCGAGGTCACCCGTTATATCGGCCGCCACGGCACGGCCCGCGTCGCGAAAATCGCCCTCATCGGCGCGGTGCCGCCGCTGATGCTGAAGACGGAAAGCAATGCCATCGGCCTGCCGATCAATGTTTTTGACGGTATCCGCAAGGGCACCTATGACAATCGCAGCCAGTTCTTCAAGGATCTGACCATTCCCTTTTACGGCTACAACCGTGAAGGCGCCGTGATATCCGAAGGCATCCGCGAGGAATTCTGGCGGCAGGGCATGATGGGCGGCCTGAAGGGCCAACTCGACAGTATTCGCGCCTTTTCGGAAAGCGATTTCCATCAGGACCTGAAGGCCTTCGACAAACCGACGCTGGTTCTGCACGGCGATGACGACCAGATCGTGCCAGTTGGTGCATCCGCGCTTTCCACGGTCAAAATCGTCAAACACGCGGTCCTCAAAATCTATGAAGGCGCCGACCATGGCCTGACGCAGACCCATCAGGACCGGTTCAACGCCGACCTTCTCGCCTTCATCAACGCCTGAAACCGCCGCACAAAGGAGACACGGACATGACACGGAATACATTTCTCATCACCGGCGCATCCGACGGCATCGGCGCGGTCTATGCCGAACGTCTGGCAAAACGCGGCCATGATCTCATTCTTGTGGCTCGGCGCGCCGAAAAGCTGAAGGCGCTCGCCGCACAGCTGGAAAAGGATCATCGCATCGCGGTCGAGGTTCTCTCCGCCGATCTTTCCAGGGCGGAAGACCTCGAAAAGGTGGAGGTGCGGCTGCGTGAGGACCGGCGGATTACCGGCCTCGTCAACAATGCCGGCATTGCCGGCGAGGGCGCAATCACGGCGCTGGACCCGGCCTATGTCACGACGATGATCAACCTGAACATTCTTGCCGTCACCCGGCTTGCGGCAGCCATCGCACCGCGCCTTGCCGCCGATGGCAGGGGCACGATCATCAACATCACCTCGGTCACAGCTTTGATGCCGGCGGCGTTCACCGCCGTCTACCCGGCCACAAAGGCCTTCGTGCTTGCCTTCACCGAGGCGCTGCAGGCGCAGCTTTCGCCCTCCGGTGTGCGGGTTCAGGCCGTCCTGCCGGGCATCACCCGCACGGCGATCTGGGAAGAGGAACGGCTCGAAGCCATTCCGGCCGCCATGGTCATGGATGTTTACGAGATGGTGGATGCGGCCCTTGCCGGGCTCGACCTCGGCGAAGCGCTGACCATTCCTTCCCTGCCGGATACGGCCGATCTTGAAAATTTCCTTGCGGCGCGCGCGGCGTTAAGGCCCAATCTGTCGCATGCACTTGCCGCCAGCCGGTATCGTGCAGCCAAAACCGAATAGAGGGAGACGTATCATGATCCTCGGACTGACAATTCCCCAATTCACGGCATTGCATGTGGGCTTAAGCTTCATCGGCATTGCCACCGGACTGATCGCCCTGCCCGCTTATGCGGCGGGGCGGTGGATGCCCCGCATGATGGCGATTTTCCTCGTCACCACGCTCGCCACCACACTTACCGGCTTCCTGTTTCCAATCGGAAATTTCACACCGGCACTCGGCGTCGGCATCATCTCGACCCTCGTTCTGGCTATCGCACTGGTTGCGCTTTATGGATACGGTCTGAATGGCAGGGCGCGCATCATTTATACGATCACCGCCACGATCAGCCTTTATCTCAATATGTTCGTGTTGATCGTTCAGGCTTTTCTCAAAGTAGAAACACTCAACAACCTGGCGCCGAACGGCAATGAACCGCCCTTCGTGGTCGCCCAGACGGTTCTGCTTGTTGCAGCCATCTGTCTTGGCTGGAAGGCGACACGCCGCAGGCTCGCCGTCTGAAGCGAGCCTGAATTCGAACCGGTTTTCGCGAACATGCCCTGTGCCCAATATTTCGGGCGCAAGGCATGTTTTTGCATGTCCGATACAGGCAATCTCAGCCCACCCGTCACAAAACGAAGAAATCCCGTCTCTAGGATTTCTTTCCGAACCTTTCCTGAAAATACGGCTGGAGACATTCGGAAACGAGGGCGGTCCGCGCCCTTGCAAACATACAATATACATTATATAATAATATATATTAAATTATTACAACAGGAGGTGCCGATGAATGCCGTGAAGATCAACGAGCGTCTGACAGTTGCGGGCCAGCCCATGATCGCCGATTTCCCATCACTCTCCGCCCAGGGTTATAAAAGCATCATCAACGTCCGGCCTGATGGTGAAGAGCCCGGCCAGCCGGGCAATGCGCAGGAAAAAAGCGCCGCCAGCGCGGCCGGCATGGATTATGGTTTCATCCCGGTAAGCGGCCCTACTATTACCGAAGCCGATATCCGCGCCTTCCAGCAGAAAATGGCGGAAGCGGAAGGCCCCGTTTTTGCCCATTGCAAGGGCGGCACCCGCGCGCTCACGCTTCATGTTCTCGGGGAAGCGCTGGATGGACGCATCGAAAGAGACGATATCGAGGCTTTCGGCAAGGCGCATGGCTTTGACCTTTCCGGCGCCACCCGCTGGCTGGACCGGCGCGCTGCGGCGGTTCCGCACGTCAAGGCATTCTTCGATCCGCGCACATGGAGCGTGCAATATATCGTGTCCGATCCCTCCACCGGGCGCTGCGCCATTATCGACCCGGTCTATGATTTCGATGAGAAATCCGGCGCGACCGGAACGATGAATGCCGACGCCATTCTGGACTATGTGGAGAGCCAGGGTCTGTCGGTGGAATGGATTCTCGATACCCATCCGCATGCCGACCATTTTTCCGCCGCCCATTATCTGAAGCAGAAGACCGGCGCGCAGACGGCGATCGGCGCGAAGGTCACCGGCGTGCAGAAGCTCTGGCAGGAGAAATACAACTGGCCGGATTTCAAAACCGATGGCTCGCAATGGGACCGGCTGTTCGAGGCGGGGGACAGGTTCAATATCGGCTCCCTTGAAGCGCGCGTGCTGTTTTCGCCCGGCCACACGCTCGCTTCCGTGACCTATGTGGTGGGTGATGCCGCCTTTGTGCACGATACGCTTTTCATGCCCGATTCCGGCACCGCGCGCGCCGATTTCCCCGGCGGTAGCGCCAGGGAACTCTGGGCGTCGATCCAGGACATTCTCGCCCTTCCCGATGAAACACGGCTTTTCACCGGCCACGATTATCAGCCCGGCGGCCGCGCGCCTAAATGGGAAAGCACGGTCGGCGAACAGAAACGCAGCAATCCGCATCTTGCCGGCATGACGGAGGAGGGCTTCATCCGTCTCAGGGAAGCGCGGGATCGCACATTGCCGATGCCGAAGCTCATTCTCCACGCCCTGCAGGTCAATATTCGCGGCGGCCGCCTGCCGGAGCCGGAAGCGAATGGCAAACGTTACCTGAAATTCCCGCTCGACGTGCTGGGGGGCAGCATATGGTAAAGGAAAACGCGCTGGAAAAGCTCCGGCATATTGCAGAAATCCCTCTCCCCGCCATGGAAGAGCGGGCTGTCGAGGTCGCGCTGCTTCTGAAAACGCTTGCCCATCCCGCGCGGCTGATGCTCGCCTGCACGCTGGCGCAGGGGGAATTTTCCGTCGGCGAGCTGGAGGTGAAGCTGGATATTCGCCAGCCGACGCTTTCCCAGCAGCTGGGCGTCCTGCGGGAAGCCGGTGTGGTCGAAACCCGGCGCGATGCCAAGCAAATCTTCTACCAACTGAGCGAAGCGAAAGCGGCGCAACTGATAGAGGCCCTTTACACCATATTCTGCGCGCCGGAGGAGGAGACCCCGTGAGCCCCTATTGGCCCTCTCTTTTCGGCGGCATGCTGCTCGGTCTTGCCAGCATTCTGCTGTTTCTTTTCAACGGCCGCATTGCCGGCATCAGCGGGATCATGGGCAAAATGCTCGGCAGGGAGCGGCGTCTTGCCGATCTCGCCTTCGTCGCCGGCTTGCTGGCCGGGCCTTATATCCATGCAGCCGCATTCAGCCGGCTGCCTGCCGTCACCATAGTTTCACCATGGCCGCTCATCCTCATTGCCGGCCTGCTGGTGGGTTTTGGCACGCGCATGGGCTCCGGCTGCACGTCCGGCCATGGCATCATCGGGCTGGCGCGATTTTCCCGGCGCTCCATCGCCGCGACCGCCACCTTCCTGATCACCGGCATTTGCGTCGCGACGATAGTAGGAGCCCTGTCATGAAAAATCCGGCCGTGGCGCGTGTTGTCCTGGCATTGGCCGCCGGAGCGCTGTTCGGCTTCGGCCTCTCGCTCTCCGGCATGGTCGATCCGGCCCGTGTTTCCGGTTTTCTCGACGTGGCGAGCGGCCATTGGGACCCGAGCCTGATGTTCGTTCTCGGCGGTGCCGTGATGGTCGCCGTGCCGGGTGTGCTGCTCAGCCGACGTCTCGCCAAACCGGTCCTCGCAGAGGATTTCAGCCTTCCAGTAAAAACCCGCATCGACCGGCCGCTCATAACAGGCTCGGCCATTTTCGGCGTCGGTTGGGGGCTTGCCGGTTTCTGCCCCGGCCCGGCACTATCGGCTCTCGCCCTCGGGCTTGTGCCGGTCGTTCTTTTCGTCAGCGCCATGATTGCCGGCATGCTGGTCCACGACCGCCTCTACGCAAAGCAGCCATAATGCAAACGCTGGTTCGGCGCGCGGGGAACGGGCCGTCGCGCGGGGCTGGAACGCTCCCGCGCGACTGCGTGTGATTAGAGGTCGATGAGGCTTTTGCCTGTCATTTCGGGCGGCAGCGGCACATTCATCAGTTGCAGCAGGGTGGGGGCGACATCGGCGAGAATGCCGTCATGCAGCTTCGCACCTTCCGGGCCACCGAAAAGGATCACCGGCACCGGATTGGTGGTGTGCGCCGTATGCGGGCCACCGGTCACCGGGTCGACCATGGTTTCGCAATTGCCGTGGTCGGCAATGACAAGCATAGCGCCACCCACTTTTTCGAGGGCGGCAACGACCGCACCAAGCCCACGATCCACGGCTTCACAGGCCTTGATTGCGGCCTGCAGATCGCCGGTATGGCCGACCATATCGGGGTTGGCGTAATTGGTGACGATCAGATCGTAACCCTTGCCGATTGCCTCAACGAATTTTTCCGTCACTTCCGGCGCGCTCATCTCCGGCTGCAGATCGTAGGTCGCAACCTTCGGGGATTTCGGCATGAAGCGGTCTTCGCCGACCTCCGGCTCTTCCTTGCCGCCATTCAGGAAGAAGGTGACATGCGGATATTTTTCCGTCTCGGCAAGGCGGAACTGCGTAAGCCCCTGCTTCGCCACCCATGCGCCCAGCGTATTGACGATATCGCGCTTGGGATAAGCCGTGGTCATGAAATCATTGTGCCGGGTGGAATATTCCACCATGCCGAGCAGCGCCGAAAGGACTGGCTTTTCGCGCGAAAAACCATCGAAATCGTCCGCCCCTATGGCAAGCAGGATTTCACGGGCACGGTCGGCGCGGAAATTCAGGCAGAACAGGCCGTCGCCGGCCTTGAAGCCCTCATAGCCGTCGATCACCGTCGGCAGGATGAATTCGTCGGTGACATTGTTTTTGTAGCTCTGGGCAACGGCGCTCACCGCATCCCGCGCATGCTCGCCTTTCGCCAGAACCATGGCGTCATAGGCTTTCTCGACGCGCTCCCAGCGATTGTCGCGATCCATCGCATAATAGCGGCCGATCACCGTGCCGATGCTTGCCCCCTGCGGCAGGCTTGCCACCAGAGCCGCCACAAAATCTTCAGCCGATTGCGGCGCGACATCGCGGCCGTCGGTGATGGCATGTACCACCACCTTCAGGCCGTGGCTGATCATCAGCTTCACCGCCGCCTGACCGTGGAGGATATGGCCATGGACGCCGCCATCGGAAACGACGCACATCAGATGTGCCACACCACCCGCGGCCTTCACCGTGGCGGCGAAATCAAGCATCGCCGCATTGCGGAAAAAGCTGCCATCCTCGATAGCCAGATCGATCTGGCCGAGATCCATGGCGACGATGCGGCCGGCGCCGATATTGGTGTGGCCAACTTCGGAATTGCCCATCTGCCCGGTGGGCAGGCCGACATTCGGGCCAAAAGTGGTGAGCCTCGCATTCGGGCAGGTGGCGAAAAGCCGGTCCATGGTGGGCGTATTCGCCAGCACCGGCGCATTGCTGGAGGTGTCCTCGTTCAGCCCCCAGCCATCGAGAATAGTCAGGACAACGGGTTTGGGAGTGCTCATGGGAGGACCTTCTTCTTCATTCGGTTGCCGGCGGAGGGCGGACCGCCGGGCACCGGAGCGCCCTCTTCCGCCACTATGATCATGATGAGAAAACATGCTTCTCGTTCTTCTCTTCTATACCCGAAGATGACGAACGCAAGCCTATACCGACAGCGAAACAGTTCCGTGATGGTCGAAAACGCGGGCTAAGAAATGCTGTCATGACACGAATACGCCCTCATTCCTGTGCTTGTCACAGGAATCCAGCCGACGCGCGTCTGCGCGGTGGAGAGACTCCTTTCAGCCCAAGGACTTGGGCTGACTGGATCCCTGTGACAAGCACAGGGATGAGGGAGCACGGATCGCCTTCACTCGATAAAAATAAGCGCGGGCTTCTCCAGCAATGCCTTGACGGCCTGGATGAAGACTGCCGCATCCCACCCATCGACAACCCGGTGATCGAAGCTCGATGAGAGGTTCATCATCTTGCGCGGCACAAACCGCGTCCCGTCCCACACCGGCCGCGTCATGATCTTGTTGACGCCGATGATCGCCACTTCGGGGTGATTGATGATGGGTGTCGAGACCACACCGCCCAAGGCTCCCAGCGAACTGATGGTGATCGTGGAGCCCATCAGCTCTTCCCGATGCGCAGTGCCGGTGCGGGCGGCTTCGGCGACGCGTGCGACTTCGTCCGCGCATTCCCAAAGACCGAGCGTTTCCGTGTGGCGCACGACCGGAACGGTGAGGCCCGACGGCGTCTGCGTGGCGATGCCGATATGAACCGCTTCATAGTGGCTGACGACCCCTTTGTCGTCGTCGAAGGTGGCATTCATGCCGGGATGATCGGCAACGGCCTTCACCAGCGCGCGCATCAGGAACGGCAGGATCGTCAGCTTCGGTTGCCCGGAACGGCGGTTGCCGTTCATGGTCGCGCGCAAATCCTCCAGATCGGTCACGTCGACTTCCTCGACATAGGTGATGTGGGGAATGCGGGAGGCGGAAAGCACCATCTTCTCGGCAATCTTGCGCCTGAGCCCGGTCACCTTCACCTCCTCGACAGCGCTATCGTGGGGCGCTATCGGCTCGGGGCGTTCCGGCCGACCCCGTACCGTTAAAAACCCATCGAGATCGGCATGGGTGATATGCCCGTCCGGCCCCGTGCCCTTGATCTTGGTGAGATCAATATCGAGATCATCGGCACGCTGGCGAACGGCGGGGGATGCGAGCGGCTTGTGATGCGGTTCGGCGGCGGGCGGCGGCGGCGGCTCCTCGGGCTCTCGCGCCGTCGGCTGGGCTTCAACGGGTGGCGGCGTGTCCGTCATGTCGGCAGGCGCTTCCGTCATTTGTGTCGGTACTTCCGCTTCCGGCACGCTGCCATTGGGAGCGGCGGCGGCGACATCGGTTTCAATGCGCAGGAGCGGTGCCTTTACCGGCACAGTATTTCCTACCGTCACGGCAAGCCAGGTGACGACGCCCGCCACCGGGGATGGGATTTCCACAGTCGCCTTGTCCGTCATCACCGCGGCCAGCACCATGTCCTCATGGACGATATCGCCCGGTTTGACGTTCCATTCCACCAGTTCGGCTTCCGCCACACCTTCACCGACATCGGGCATCGTGAGAACAAATTCCGCCATAATCAGGCCTCCATGACTTCAACAAGGGCGCGCCCGACACGGACAGGTCCCGGAAAATAGTCCCACTCCTGCGCATGGGGATAAGGCGTATCCCAGCCCGCGACGCGGACGACGGGGGCCTCAAGGTGATAAAAACAATGTTCCTGCACCAGGGAAACGACTTCGGCCCCGAAGCCGGAGGTCAGCGTCGCCTCATGCACCATGACGCAGCGGCCGGTCTTGGAAACGGACTTCACGATGGTATCTAGATCGAGCGGCAGCAGGCTGCGAAGGTCGATGATCTCGGCATCCACGCCTGTCTCTTCCGCCGCCGCCAGCGCCACATGCACCATGGTGCCATAAGCGATGACGGTGACAGCGTTTCCGGGACGGCGTATCTCCGCCTTGCCGATGGGAATGGTGTAGTGCCCTTCCGGCACCTCGCCCATCTCGTGCTTGGACCAGGGCGTTACCGGCCGGTCGTGATGCCCATCGAAGGGACCGTTATAAAGCCGCTTCGGCTCCAGAAACATCACCGGGTCGGGGTCTTCAATGGAGGCGATCAGCAGCCCCTTGGCGTCATAAGGATTTGAAGGAACCACCACCTTCAACCCGCAGACATGGGTAAAAAGCGCTTCCGGGCTCTGGCTGTGCGTCTGCCCGCCAAAAATGCCCCCGCCGGTCGGCATTCTGAGAACGATGGGGCAGGTGAAATCGCCATTGGAGCGATAGCGGATACGCGCCGCCTCCTGGGTGATCTGGTCATAGGCGGGATACATGTAATCGGCGAACTGGATTTCGACACAGGGCCGCAGGCCATAAGCGGCCATGCCGATGGCGGTGCCGACAATGCCGGATTCGCTGATCGGAGCATCGAAACAGCGGGTCTTGCCGTATTTTCCCTGCAGCCCCTGCGTGGCGCGGAACACGCCGCCGAAATAGCCCACATCCTCGCCGAACACCACGACCTCGTCGCTGCGCTCCATGGACACATCCATGGCGCTGCGGACGGCTTCAATCATCGTCATTCTTGCCATGTCTTACCATCCTGCCTTCTGGCGCTGGCGGGCGAGATGCGGCGGCATCTCCTCGTAAACGCCTTCGAAAATATCCTTTTTCGGCGGTTTGCCGCCCTCATGCAGCGTGCCGTGGCTTTCCGCCTCGCGCTGCGCATCAAGCACCTCATCGGCAATTTCCGCCTCCGTCTGCCGGTGCCTTTCCTCCGACCAGACGCCGCGCAGGATGAGGTGTTTTTTGAGCCTCAGAACCGGGTCGCCCAGCGGCCATGCCTCGGATTCCGTCTTGGGACGATAGGCGCTCGGATCGTCCGACGTGGAATGGGCGCCGACACGATAGGTCACATATTCGATCAGCGTCGGGCCGAGATTGCGGCGCGCCCGTTCCACCGCCCAGCGCGCCACGGCATAAACGGCGAGATAATCATTGCCGTCGACCCGCAGTGCGGGAATGCCGAAGCCCAGGCCGCGCGCCGCAAAGGTGCCGGAGCCGCCGCGCGCGATGCCCTGAAAGGTGGAAATCGCCCATTGGTTATTGACGATATTGAGAACCACCGGGGCCTTGTAGGTGGAGGCAAAGACCATCGCCGAGTGAAAATCCGACTCCGCCGTCGAACCGTCGCCGATCCAGGCGGCTGCGATCTTCGTATCGCCCTTGATGGCCGACGCCATCGCCCAGCCGACCGCCTGCACATATTGCGTGGCGAGATTGCCGGAGACGGTGAAGAAACCATGCTCCTTCGAGGAATAAAGCACCGGCAACTGCCGCCCGTGCAGCGGATCCAGTTCGTTGGAATAGATCTGGTTCATCATGGTGACGAGCGGATAATCATCGGCGATCAGTAAGCCCGCCTGCCGGTAGGTCGGGAAATTCATGTCGCCCTTGGAAAGCGCCTTGCGGAAGGCGCAGCTCACCGCCTCTTCACCCAGATGCTGCATGTAGAAGGAGGTCTTGCCCTGCCGCTGCGCCATCAGCATGCGCGCATCGAAAGCCCGAAGCCGCATCATGTTTTTGAGGCCTACCAGCAAGTCTTCATCCGAAAGCAGCCCGGCCCAGGGTCCGACGGCCTCGCCCTGATGATTGAGGACACGGATGATCGAATAGGCGAGATCGCGCATGCTTTCCGGCGCGGCGTCAACCTCCGGGCGCGGCACGGAACCGGCCTTGGGTATTTTCACATTGGAGAAATCCGGCTCCCCGCCGGGCCGCACCGCAGGTTCGGGAACATGCAGGCTGAGACGTGGCGTTTCGGTTATATCCATTCTACTCCTCCCGTCGCGATCTCCTCCAGACCGCGAAACAACTCTCAAAGGTTCCGCGCGATCACCATCCGCTGGACATCGCTGGTCCCCTCGTAAATCTGGCAGATGCGCACATCGCGATAGATCCGCTCCACCGGATAATCCGCCATGTAGCCGTAACCGCCGTGAATCTGGATGGCGTCCGAGCAGACGCGCTCGGCCATTTCGGAGGCGAAGAGCTTGGCCATCGAGGCCTCCGAAAGACAGGGCTCTCCCGCCTCCTTCAGCGCCGCCGCATGCAGCACCAGCTGCCGCGCCGCCGTAATCCGCGTCGCCATGTCCGCGAGGCGAAACGCCACCGCCTGATGCTCCACGATTGCCTGCCCGAAGGCCTTGCGCTCGCGGGCATAATCCCGCGCCGCCTCGAAGGCGGCCTGCGCCATGCCGACCGCCTGCGCGGCGATGCCGATGCGCCCACCTTCCAGATTGGCAAGCGCGATGCGATACCCCTGCCCCTCTTCGCCCAGCCGCAGTTCGGCCGGTACCGCCATCTCGGTAAAGGCAATCTGGCAGGTGTCGGATGAATGCAGGCCGAGCTTTTCTTCGACCCTTATGACCTCGTAACCCGGCGTATCGGTCGGCACGATAAACGCGCTGATGCCCTTCTTGCCCGCCGCCGCATCGGTAACTGCAAAGACGATGACGACATCGCCATTCTTGCCCGAGGTGATGAACTGCTTCGCGCCATCGAGAATATATCGGTCGCCTTCGCGCCGGGCGCGGGTCTTGAGGTTGGACGCATCTGAACCGGCCTGCGGTTCGGTCAGCGCAAAACCACCGATCCATTCGCCGGAGGCCAGTTTCGGCAGGAAACGCTGCTTCTGGTCTTCGGTCCCGAATTTCAGGATCGGCACGCAACCGACCGAATTATGCACACTCATGATGGTGGAACAGGCGCCGTCGCCGGCAGCGATTTCCTCCAGCGCCAGAGCATAAGCGACGGCACCGGTTTCCGAGCCGCCATAGTCCTCGGAGACCAGCATGCCAAGGAAACCTAGCTCTCCCATTTCCTTCAGTTCGTCTTTCGGGAACCGGCTTTCCCGATCACGCGAAGCTGCGCCAGGGGCGAGCCGCTCGCGGGTAAAATCTCGGGCCATGTCCCTGATCTGCTGCTGGAATTCGTTCAGGATCATCACCGCCTCCCCTCAATGCCGCTCGATGCCGAGCGCGGTTGCTTCACCGCCGCCGATACAGACGGCAGCCACGCCGCGCTTCAGCCCGTGACGCTGCAGGGCGGCCAGCAGGGTGACAACGATCCTCGCGCCGGAAGCGCCGATCGGATGGCCGAGCGCACAGGCGCCGCCATGCACATTCACCTTCTCATGCGGCAGATCGAGATCGCGCATTGCCGCCATCGCCACCACGGCAAAGGCCTCGTTGATTTCGAACAGATCGATATCCTTCGCCGCCCAGCCGGTTTTATCGAACAGCTTTTTCATCGCGCCGATGGGAGCCGTTGGATATCCGGCGGGTGCATCCGCATAAGAGGTTTGGCCGATAATGGTCGCCAGCGGTGAAAGGCCCCGCCTTTCCGCTTCGGAGCGACGCATGAGAACGAGAACGGCAGCGCCATCGGAAATCGAACTGGAATTGGCCGCCGTCACCGTTCCGCCATCGCGGAAGGCGGGCTTCAGTTGCGGGATCTTTTCCGGCTTCGCCTTGCCCGGCTGCTCGTCCACGGCAACATCGCCGAGAGGCGCGATCTCCGCTTCGAAAGCCCCCTCAGCGATGGCACGCCGGGCGCGCTCCAGCGAGGTCAGCGCATAGTCATCCTGCATGGCACGGGTGAATTGGTAGGCTTCAGCACAATCTTCCGCGAAAGTGCCCATCAGCCGACCCTTGTCATAAGCGTCTTCGAGGCCATCCAAAAACATGTGGTCAGTGAGCTTGCCGTGGCCGAGACGATAGCCGTTCCGGGCGCGATCCAAGAGATAGGGCGCATTGCTCATGCTTTCCATACCGCCCGCAAGTACGATGGAAGAGCTTCCCGCCGCAAGCTGATCATGCGCCAGCATGATCGCTTTCATGCCCGAGCCGCACATCTTGTTGATGGTCGTCGCGCCAACCGAGTTAGGGATTCCGGCGGCAATGGCAGCCTGTCTGGCCGGAGCCTGCCCCTGCCCGGCCGTGAGCACACAGCCCATCAGCACATCGTCAATATCAGAAGGCGGAACCGCAGCCCGCTCAACAGCCGTGCGGATCGCCGCCGCACCGAGATCGGGCGCGGCCAGCGATTTGAATTCGCCCTGGAACCCACCCATAGCAGTACGGGCGGCCCCGACGATCACGACAGGGTCATGCACAGCCAAATTCACCTCCCTTGGCCATCCTCCCGCTTGAGAGAACGACCGTCATCGCAATCTCCTCCAGACCGCGACTGAGGTGAACGCTATCACTATCTCGAATTCATTTCAAAGCTATTTTGATTGACAGTTTTTTGATTGGCGATATCTTTGATCCAATAAATAGTCATATCATAGAGCAAATGATCCATGATTGAGCTCGACAGTTTCGACCGGAAGATTCTGCATGTGCTCGGCGATGACGGGCGGGTGAGCTGGCGTGACCTGGCAGCGCGGATAGGTCTTTCCTTCACGCCGACGCTGCGACGCGTGCGCAAGCTGGAAGAGGAAGGCATCATTCGCGGTTATACTGCCGTGTTCGATGAGAACCGGCTGCTCGGCAATATGGGCGTCTTCATCTCCGTCACGCTGGAACGGCAGATCAAGGAGGCGCTGACGACCTTCGAACACCATGTCGCCTCCATTCCGGAAGTGGTGGGCGGTTATCAGACCAGCGGCAGTTCGGATTATCTGATCCACGCCATGGTGCGGGATTTGCCGCATTATCAGGAGCTTCTGGATTTCCTGACCACGGTTCCCGGCGTGTCGCGTATCCAGTCCAATTTCGCCATCAAGACATTCGTGCGCCGTTCCGCCGCGTTCACCGGGGGTGACGCGCCGTAAATCAAGGTTGCCGGCGCGGAGGAGTTGCCGGCTGCTGACAAAAGGGACGGTGGCAAAGGCCGTCCGGAGGAGGAGACGCGATGAGTTTGAACCTCGCCGCCATTTTCGATGCCGATCTCGGCCCGGAAATCGCAGCATTGCGCGACAGCGCAAGCGCATTTGCAGATGATAAAATTGCCCCCTTGGCGGCGGAGATCGACCGCGACGACCGTTTTCCACGTAAGCTCTGGCCGCAAATGGGTGAACTCGGCCTGCACGGTATCACTGTTTCGGAGGAATTCGGCGGTGCCGACATGGGTTATCTCGCCCATTGCGTGGCGATGGAGGAAATAAGCCGGGCTTCGGCTTCCATCGGCCTTTCCTATGGCGCCCATTCCAACCTCTGCATCAACCAGATCCACCGCTGGGGAACGGATAAGCAGAAGCACAGATATCTGCCGAAACTCGTCTCCGGCGAACATGTCGGCTCGCTCGCCATGAGCGAGACGGAAGCCGGTTCGGATGTCGTGTCGATGCGGCTGAAGGCCGAACGTAAGGGTGACCGCTACGTGCTGAACGGCTCGAAAATGTGGATCACCAATGGCCACGAGGCCGATACGCTGGTGGTCTACGCCAAGACGGATATGTCGGCCGGCCCTCGCGGTATCACCGCCTTCCTGATCGAAAAAGGCTTCAAAGGGTTTCGCCCGGCCCAGAAACTCGACAAGCTTGGCATGCGCGGCTCGCCCACGTCAGAACTGGTGTTCGAGGATTGCGAGGTGCCGGAAGAGAACATTCTCGGCCGCCTCAATGACGGCGTGACGGTGCTGATGAGCGGGCTGGATTACGAGCGCGCCGTGCTGGCCGCCGGCCCGGTCGGCATCATGCAGGCGGCCATCGATCTGGTGCTGCCCTATGCGCGTGAGCGTAAGCAGTTTGGCAAGCCTATCGGCGAATTCCAGCTGGTGCAGGGCAAGCTTGCCGATATCTACTCGTCCATGAATGCGTCGCGCGCCTATGTCTATGCCGTTGCGCGAGCCTGCGACAATGGCCGCATCACAAGGCAGGATGCGGCGGGCGCGATCCTCTTTGCCGCCGAACGGGCGACGCAGGTGGCGCTGGATGCCATCCAGCTTCTCGGCGGTTCCGGTTATGTCAATGAAAGCCCGGCCGGAAGGCTGCTGCGCGACGCCAAGCTTTATGAGATCGGCGCAGGCACCAGCGAAATTCGCCGGATGCTGATCGGCCGCGAACTGGTCAAGGACAACGGGTGAGGACACGATGAAGCTTACTTCAAGTCTGAACCGCGACCCGACCTTCGCTGCCAATGTCGATTTCATGTCGGGGCTGGTGGATGACCTGCGCCAACACGTCGAAAAAATCTCCAGAGGCGGCGGCGACAAGGCCCGTGAACGGCATCTTTCCCGCGGCAAATTGCTGGCGCGCGACCGGATCGAAGCCCTTCTCGATCCCGGCAGCCCGTTTCTCGAATTCTCGCAATTCGCGGCATACGAGGTCTATGACGAACCCGTTCCCGCCGCGGGCATCGTCACCGGCATCGGCCGGGTCTCCGGCCGCGAATGTGTGATCGTCGCCAATGATGCGACGGTAAAGGGCGGCACCTATTATCCGCTGACGGTGAAGAAACATCTGCGCGCGCAGGAAATCGCCACGGAGAACCGCCTGCCCTGCATTTACCTCGTGGATTCCGGCGGCGCGAACCTGCCTAATCAGGACGAAGTATTTCCCGACCGCGATCATTTCGGCCGCATCTTCTACAATCAGGCCAATATGTCGGCGCAAGGTATCGCCCAGATTGCCGTGGTGATGGGCAGTTGCACGGCGGGCGGGGCCTATGTGCCCGCCATGAGCGACCAGTCCGTCATCGTCAAAAATCAGGGCACGATCTTCCTCGGCGGCCCGCCGCTGGTAAAGGCCGCGACCGGCGAGGTGGTGAGTGCGGAAGAGCTGGGCGGCGCGGATGTGCATTCGCGGCAATCCGGCGTCACCGATCATTATGCCCACGACGACCGCCACGCGCTGGCACTGACCCGACGGATCGTTTCCACCCTCAATCGTTGCAAGCAGATGGAACTCGATATCCGCGAACCGGTGGAGCCGCTTTACCCGGCCGACGAGCTTTATGGCATCGTTCCTGCCGACACGCGAAAACCTTTCGAGGTGCGTGAGATCATCGCTCGTCTGGTGGATGGTTCCGAATTCGATGAGTTCAAGGCGCTTTACGGCACGACGCTCGTCTGCGGTTTCGCCCATATCCATGGCTATCCCGTTGGCATCATCGCCAATAATGGTATCCTTTTTTCGGAATCGGCGCTGAAGGGCGCGCATTTCATCGAGCTCTGCTGCCAGCGCGGCATCCCGCTGGTTTTCCTGCAAAACATCACCGGCTTCATGGTCGGCAAGGCCTATGAGGCTGGTGGTATCGCCAAGGATGGCGCGAAGCTCGTTACCGCCGTCGCTTCAGCCAAAGTGCCGAAATTCACCGTCATCATCGGCGGCTCCTTCGGGGCCGGCAATTACGGTATGTGCGGGCGGGCCTATTCACCGCGCTTTTTGTGGATGTGGCCGAATGCCCGCATTTCCGTGATGGGTGGCGAACAGGCGGCGTCCGTTCTGGCGCAAATCCGCCGCGACGGCATCGAAGCCGATGGCCGCCACTGGTCGAAGGAAGGCGAAGAGGCGTTCAAGCAGCCGATCCGGGAAAAATACGAACGGGAAGGCCATCCCTATTATGCCAGTGCAAGGCTGTGGGACGACGGCATCATCGATCCGAAGGATACCCGCCTCGTGCTCGGCCTCGGTCTTTCCGCCGCGCTTAACGCACCAATTGAACCCACCCGTTTTGGCATATTCAGGATGTGAGGCGACGATGTTCTCGAAAATACTGATCGCCAATCGCGGCGAAATCGCCTGCCGCATCATCCGCACCGCCGCTAGGATGGGCATCCGCACCGTCACGGTCTATTCGGAGGCCGACCGCAATTCCATGCATGTGGCGTTGGCCGATGAGGCCATCGCGATTGGCCCCGCGCCGGCGCGCGCCTCCTATCTCGATGCGGAAAAAATCATCGAGGCTGCAAAAACAACCGGCACGGAGGCGATCCATCCGGGTTACGGCTTTCTCTCCGAAAATGCCGCGTTCGCCGAAGCCTGTGCCACCGCCGGCCTGATTTTCATAGGCCCGACACCGCAGGCAATCCGCGCCATGGGCGGAAAAAGCGAGGCGAAGGCCTTGATGGCGAAAGCAGGCGTTCCCATCGTTCCGGGCTATCACGGTGACGAACAGTCCGAAAAACGGTTGACGAGCGAGGCGGACAAGATCGGTTATCCGGTGCTGCTGAAGGCCTCGGCCGGCGGCGGCGGCAAGGGCATGCGCGTCGTCAGGCAAAAGCGCGACTTCGCAGCCGAGCTTGCCGGCGCGAAACGCGAAGCGCTGGCCGCCTTCGGCAATGACCGCATGCTGATCGAAAAATACCTGGAGCGTCCACGCCATGTGGAAGTGCAGGTCTTTGCCGATGGCCACGGCAAGTGTGTTTCGCTTTTCGAGCGCGATTGCTCGATCCAGCGCCGGCACCAGAAGGTCATAGAGGAAGCCCCTGCCCCCGGCCTGCCCGACGCACTTCGGCAGCGCATGTATGAAGCGGCGGTCGCCGCCGCCCGCGCCATCGATTATCGCGGCGCGGGAACGGTGGAATTCCTGCTCGACCCTTCCGGCGACTTCTATTTCATGGAAATGAATACGAGGCTCCAGGTCGAACATCCGGTCACGGAATATATTACCGGTCTCGATCTGGTCGAATGGCAGATCCGCGTCGCCAACGGAGAGGCCCTGCCGGAAGACTGGGCGAATCTGAGCATAAACGGCCATGCCATCGAGGCACGGATTTATGCCGAAGACCCGGCGCATGATTTCCTGCCGTCGATCGGCACCATCAGCCATCTGGTTTTTCCCGATCAGGGCCCTCACGTCCGGATCGACAGCGGCATCCGCGCCGGCGACGCCATCACCGTGCATTACGATCCGGTGATCGCCAAGCTGATCGTCTGGGACCGAGATCGCCCCTCGGCGGTGCGGCGTCTGCGGTTGGCGCTCGAAAATCTGGCGATCTGCGGCGTCACCAGCAATGCCGCCTTTCTTATGCGGCTTGCGGGACTGGAGGCCTTCGCGAACGCCGATCTCGACACCGGTTTCATCGCCCGTAACGAAGCGGCGCTGTTTGCTCCGACAGCAACGGACGGGAACGAGATAGCCATGGCCGCGCTTGGCCTGCTGCTTGCGCGGCAGAAAAACGGAAAGCCAGGTTCGCAGGCCGATCCCCATAGCCCTTGGAACATGACGGCCGCCTTCCGCCTCAACGCGCCAGCGCGGGAAACGCTGTATTTCGTGTTTGACAACCAGCCGCTTGGCGTCGGCGTCACGCATGAGGCGGACGGTTTTTCGCTGGAGATCGACGGACGGGCGATCAGCGCCTATGGCAACCTTTTCGAGGACGGTAAATTCCGTGCGACGGTGGAAGGCAGGAAAAGGCAGGGCCATTTCTTTGCAGAGGATGGCCGTTACGCACTTTTTCTGGATGGTGAGCATTATCGCATCAACCAGCCGGATCCGGTCGATATCGCGGATTCCGCTCCCCATACCGGCGGTCTGGAAGCACCTATGCCCGGCGTCATCCGCGCCTTGCTGAGCAGCAACGGTGCCGCGGTTGAGGCCGGCGAGGCGCTTGTGGTGATGGAGGCGATGAAAATGGAGCACACGATCCGCGCGCCGGCGAAAGGCACCGTCACGGCCATCAATTGCAACGAGGGCGATATGGTCGCCGCCGGTGCGGTGCTGGTGGATTTCGAGCCGGAGGGCGGCTGAGATGAGTTGGCCTCAAACCGTCAAAATCGTCGAAGTGGGCGCGCGTGACGGCTTACAGAACGAAAGCGCCGAGGTTCCAGCCGCCATCAAGATCGAGCTGATCGAACGGCTGGCCGCAGCCGGATTGGCGGCGGTGGAAGCGGGTGCTTTCGTCTCACCCAAAAAAGTGCCGCAAATGGCGGGTTCGAAAGAGGTGTTCCAGGGCCTCGAAAGGCGACCCGGCACCGCCTATCCGGCACTCGTTCCCAATATGAAAGGTTTCGAGGCCGCCCTTGAAGCCGGCGTGACGGAAATCGCCGTTTTCGTCTCCGCATCCGAAGGTTTCAGCCAGCACAATATCGGCTGCTCGCGCGCCGAAAGCCTCGAGCGCCTGCGCGATGTCGCATCAGCCGCGGCCGGCCGGAGCATCCTCATGCGCGGTTACGTCTCCTGCATAGCTGGCTGCGCCTACGACGGTACGGTTGCGCCCGATGAGGTGGCGGCGATGGCCGAGGCGCTCGTCGCGCTAGGCTGTTACGAAATTTCGCTTGGCGATACGATCGGCATCGGCACGGCGGAGCAGATTCGCAATCTCATCAAGCGGGTGTCTGCCCGCATCCCGCGTGAAAAACTCGCCATGCATTTCCACGATACCTATGGGCAGGGCGTCGCCAATGTGCTGGCCTCGCTGGATGAAGGTATCTCCGTCTTCGACAGTTCGGTGGCCGGGCTGGGCGGCTGCCCCTTTGCACCGGGGGCGAGCGGCAATGTCGCCACCGAAGACGTCGTTTATCTGCTGCAGGGGCTTGGCATTAAAACCGGTATCGACCTGATGGCGGTGGCAAAAACCGGAGACTGGATCAGCCGGCATCTCGGCAGACCGAATGCGGCCCGCGCCGGCAAGGCGCTGCTTGCAGCAAGACAGGAGGGGGACGCGCATGGCGGATGAGTTGCTGAGCGAAAGGTGCAGAGACGTTCTCTGGCTGACGCTCAACCGGCCGGAGGTGCACAATGCCTTGAATGCCGCGATGACGGACGCCCTGACGACGGCCATCCGCACTGCATGCGGTGATGGCGGCCTGCGCGCCGTGGTAATAACGGCCGCGGGAGACCGCAGCTTCTGCTCGGGGGCCGATCTGAAAGAAAGCGCCGGCGGCATGTTCCTCTCGCGGGATGGAACCAACCCCATTGCCGATGTGATGCGCGCCATCGAGGGCTGCGACAGGCCCGTCATCGCCCGCATCAACGGTCGGGTTCTGGCCGGCGGGCTTGGCCTCATCGCCGCCTGCGATCTCGCCTATGCCGCCGACCATGCCGAATTCGGCCTGCCGGAAGTCCGCGTCGGGCTTTTCCCGGCCATGGTGGCGGCGAAGCTTCTGGCGAAGATACCTCTGAGCCAGCTTCAGGAAATGGCCTATCTTGGAGCCGCGATAAACGCCGCTGATGCGGAGCGCCTTGGCCTCGTCAATCGGGTCGTCCCGTCGGCCGAACTCGACGGCGTGGTCGAGGATGTTCTCGCCCGGTTGCGGCAGAATGCGCCAGGCGCCATCGCGGCCGGAAAGGCGGCGTTGCTGAAGATGCGCGATATGCCCTCCAGCGAGCGGCTCGCCTTTGCCGAAAACGTCATCGCCACGATCAGCGGCAGCAACGAGGCGCGGGAGGGGCGATTGGCCTTTGCCGAAAAAAGGAAACCGCTCTGGGTGGAGTGATCGCCGCCATCTGGCCGAGCACCGGTTTTCTTAAAAGTCGTCATAGGGTTAATCGATAGTCCCGATGCGTCCGTTGACCCCGTTCGGCAAATCGAGTTCTATCCAGCACCTTTCGCCGGGCGGCGATTGGGGAAGCCGGAGGAGACCCATGCAGCTTGTAAAAACCGTCGCCGAATTGCGGGATGCCACCGCTACTTTTCGCCGTGCGGGCAAAACCATCGGCTTCGTACCGACAATGGGCTTTCTCCATATCGGCCATCTGACGCTCGTTGCCCAATCCAAGGCGGAAAACGACGTGACGGTGGTTTCGATCTTCGTTAACCCACTGCAATTCGGTGCGAATGAGGATCTGGCCCGTTACCCCCGCGATCTCGCCCGGGACAGCGCATTGCTGGAAGAGGCGGGCATCGACATTCTTTTCGCACCGGAAGTCTCCGAGATGTATCCGCGCCCGATGCAGACCGTGGTGGATGTGCCCGAACTGGGAAGCCAGCTGGAAGGCGCGGTGCGGCCGGGGCATTTCGCCGGTGTTGCGACCGTCGTGACCAAGCTTTTTAACCTCGTCCAGCCGGACGCCGCCTATTTCGGCGAGAAGGATTATCAGCAGGTAACGCTGATCCGCCGCATGGTCGAGGACCTTGCCCAGCCGGTCAGGGTCGTGCCAGTCGCTACGGTGCGCGAAGCCGATGGGCTGGCCTGTTCGTCACGTAACGTTTATCTGAGCCATGCGGAACGCGCCGCCGCGGTGATCGTGCCGCGCGCACTCGATGAGGCGGAACGGCTTTATGGCGAGGGTTTCGACGACCCCGCCGCATTCGAAGCCGCGATAGAAAAATTCATCGCCGCCGAGCCGCTGGCCTTGCCGGAAGTTGTTGCAGTGCGCGATCCCGATACGCTCGCCCCCGTCGCTTCATTGCAGGCGGGGCCGGTGCTGGTGGCGCTGTTCGTCAGGCTCGGCAGCACGAGGCTCCTCGACAACCGCGTCATCGGGCGCGACAGGATCAATCAACGGGAGGCGGCCGAATGAGCGCCCATGGAAAACACAAGCGGCTGACGACGGCCTCCATTCGGCAGATGAAGGGCGAGGCGCGCATCGTCTGCCTGACCGCCTATACCACGCCGATTGCCCGCCTTCTCGATCCGCATTGCGATCTGCTTCTGGTCGGCGATTCCCTCGGCATGGTGCTTTACGGCATGGACACGACGGTCGGCGTCACGCTGGATATGATGATCGCCCATGGCCGCGCCGTCATGCGCGGCGTCGAACATGCCTGCGTCATCGTCGATCTTCCCTTCGGTACCTATCAGGAATCCAAGGAACAGGCGTTCCGCAATGCCGTGCGGCTGATGCAGGAAACCGGCTGCGACGGCGTGAAGCTGGAAGGCGGCGAGGAAATGGCGGAGACCGTCGCCTTTCTGGTGGCGCGCGGCATTCCGGTGTTCGGCCATGTCGGGCTCATGCCGCAGCTGGTGCACACCGCCGGCGGCTTCCGCTCGCTCGGGCATTCGGATGCGGAAACGCAAAAAATCTGGCGCGATGCGATTGCGGTCGATCAGGCGGGCGCCTTCGCCATCGTGGTGGAAGGCACCGTCGAGCCGCTCGCCCGCGAACTGACCGAAAAACTCGCCGCACCCACGGTTGGCATCGGCGCATCGCCGGCCTGCGACGGGCAGGTGCTCGTTTCCGACGACATGCTTGGCCTTTTCACCGATTTCAAACCGAAATTCGTCAAGCGTTTCGCCGATCTGGGCCCGGCGGTTTCGGAAGCAGCGGCCGCTTATGCCGATGAGGTTCGCTCGGGGGCGTTTCCCGGGCCGGAGCATACGTTTCAGGTGCGACGGCAATCGCCTTCGGGGAAGTGAGACTATTTCCGTCATGCCGGACTCGATCCGGCATCCAGCCACGGCGCGTCTGCGCCGTGAAAGACTCTTGCGCGATCAAGGACTTGATCGCACACTAGACCCCGGATCAAGTCCGGGGTGACGGGTGTGAGGGACGTCCCTATACAATCCCGCCGCTGCCGCCAACCGAAGCCGGGCGCTTCGCCGCAACATGGCTGCGATAGCCGCTCGCACGATAAGTCGCGACCGGATCGATAGCGCCGCCCGCCAATTGCCGGGCCTGCGCAAGAATCGGTTCCACATCGGTGCGATAGGCCCGCTTCAGCATATCGGAAGCCATCAGCGCATCATTGTCCTGCTGGTAACCGTCGAGAGCCGCGCGATCCACCAGCAATGCCTGCGCATAGGCGCGGCGGATTTCATTGGCGCTGGAGATCAGGCTTTCAATCGGGTCCGTCACATTATGCGACTGGTCGATCATATGGGCCGGATGGAAACCTTTCACGCCGCGATATTCCGCATCCACCAGCTCGTTGAAAACGAGGAACAGGCGGTATGGCTCGATCGAGCCGGCATCCAGATCATCATCGCCATATTTGCTGTCGTTGAAATGGAAACCCCCGAGCTTGCCGAACTGGATGAGCCGGGCGACGATCATTTCGATATTGGTGTTCGGCGCATGATGGCCGAGGTCGACGAGGCAGAAGGCCTTTTCGCCGAGCGTATTGGCGATGAGGTAATTGGTGCCCCAGTCCTGCACGACGGTGGAATAAAAGGCCGGCTCGTACATCTTGTGTTCGGAAAAGATGCGCCAGTCATCCGGCAGCGCCTTGTAGATATCGGCCATGGCGGCGAGATAACGCTCGAAACTTCTGGTGAAATTGCTCTGGCCGGGGAAATTCGAACCATCACCCACCCACACCGTCAGCGCCTTCGAGCCGATGGCATTGCCGATCTCAATACACTCTATGTTGTGCTCGACGGCCTGCCGGCGCGTAGCGGCATCCGTGTGGCTGAGCGAACCGTATTTGTAGGAATGGCTCTGGCCGGGCGCATCCGAAAACGTGTTGGAATTCATGGCGTCGAAGCCGAGACCCAGCGCATCGGCATGGCTCTTCAGCCGCTTCGGGTCTTCCTTGTCCCACGGAATATGCAGGGAAACATTGGGCGTCGCCCGTGTCAGCTGGTTGATGACGGCGCAATCATCCAGCTTGTCGAAAATGCCGCGCGGCTCGCCCGTGCCGGGAAAACGGGCAAAACGGGTGCCGCCGGTGCCAACGCCCCAGGAGGGCACGGCGACGAAAAATTCCGCGACCTTGGCAGTAACGGCCTCGATATCGATATTGCGGCGCGCAAGCTGGTTGCCCAGCGCCTGATAATCGTCCTTCAGCGCAGCAGCACGCTTGTCGTTTTCCGCCGCGATGACATCGGCAGCGATTTTCGTCTCGGTCATTTCTTCCTCCCAGGCAATGAACACAACAGGTGCTTCGGCCCGCGACGCCACCACCCCGTCCTTCCGGCCTTGAGCCGGAATCCAGCCAGCCCAAGTCTTTGGGCTGAGAAGACTCTCTCGCCGCGCAGACGCGCGACTGCTGGATTCCGGCTCAAGGCCGGAATGACGAAGGTGGGACTTTCGCCACTTCTCAAAGCATCGTGTCTTTTTATATGTCGATATCCACCGACACCCTACCGCGTAAAACTCTGCGCATTACCGGCATCGACATTGATGATGTTGCCGGTGGACTTGGCGGAGGCGTCGGACGCCAGGAAGTAGATCGCCTCGGCGATATCTTCCGGGAAGACATTGAGCTTCAGCATGGAACGCTTGCGGTAATGTTCCTCCAGATCGGTCACTTCGATCTTCGAGGAAGCCGCGCGCTGCTCGCGCCACTCGCCGCTCCAGATTTTCGAACCGCGCAGCACGGCATCGGGATTGACGGTGTTAACGCGAATGCCCGCTTCCGCTCCTTCGAGCGCGAGGCAACGGGCGAGATGAATTTCCGCAGCCTTGGCCGTGCAATAGGCGGATGCATTGGGCGAGGAAGCGAGACCGTTTTTCGAGGCGACGAACACCACGTTGCCGCCGAGATTCTGACGCCGTAGCAGCCGGAACGCTTCCCGCGAAACGAGGAAATAGCCGGTGGCGAGAATGTCGATATTCTTGTTCCACATGGCAAGCGTCGTGTCTTCCACCGGCGCTGAGGAAGCGATACCGGCATTGGAGACGAGAATATCCACGCCGCCGAATTCCACGCTCGCTTCCGCGAAGGCTGCGATGACGGCATCCTCTTTCGTCACATCAAGCTTGACGGTACGCACCGAGTCAGTGCTGTAGCGCTTGACGAAATCGGCCTTGGCGGCTTCCAGCGCCGCTTCGTCAATATCCGCCAGAACCACGCAGGCGCCCTCGCCCGCCAGCCTTTCCGCCGTCGCCCGGCCGATACCGCCAGCACCGCCGGTGACGAAGGCCACCCGGCCGGCAAGGCTCTTCGGCTTCGGCATGCGCTGAAGTTTTGCCTCTTCCAGCAGCCAATATTCGATATCGAAAGCCTCCTGCTCCGGCAGGCCCTGATATTCGGACACGGTGGAAGCACCACGCATGACGTTGATGGCGTTGACGTAAAATTCGCCGGCGATGCGGGCAGTGGCCTTGTCCTTGGCGAAGGACAACATGCCAACGCCGGGGATCAGGAAAATCACCGGATTCGGATCGCGCATCTTCGGCGAATTGTCGTGGCGGCAGGCCTCGTAGTAGCGGGTATAATCGGCGCGGTAAGCTTCAAGCGCCTTGTCGAGACCCGCCGTCAGCGCGTCCACATCCGGCTTCGCCGTATCGAGATCGAGGATCAGTGGGCGGATTTTGGTGCGCAGGAAGTGATCCGGGCAGGATGTGCCGAGTGCGCCGAGCGGCTTCAGGTCCTTCGAGTTGACGAATTCGAGAACTGCCTCCTGATCGTCGAAATGGCCGAGCTTGCGTTCCTCACGGCCGATGCGGCCACGGATTTCCGGCATCAGCCGGGCGGCGATGGCGCGGCGTTCGGCAACGGGCAGGCTCTTCGCCACCGCGTCGCCAAAAATCGTCTTGCCTTCGGTCTTGGCCGCAAACCATTCGATCGCCTTGTTGATGATGGCAAGCGTCAGTTCGTAACACGCCTTGGCGTCGTTATCCCAGGTGAACAGGCCGTGACTTTCCAGCACGACACCTTTGGCCTTCGGGTTGGCCTTGACGAAAGCTTCCAGATCGAGACCGAGCTGGAAACCGGGGCGACGCCAGGGCAGCCAGCCGATATCGTCACCGAAAATCTGCTGCGTCAGCTCTTTCGAATTCTTCGAGGCGGCGATGGCAATGATCGCGTCCGGATGCATATGGTCGACATGATCGTAAGGCACGAAACCGTGCAGCGGCGTATCGATGGAAGCCGCGCGCGGATTGAGGTTGAAGGTACAATGCGGCAGGAAACCGACCATGCGGTCTTCATCCGCAACGCCCTTGTAAATGCCCTTCAGCGCTTCCAGCTTGTCGAGATAAAGCGTCGCAAAACCATCGAGCTTGATGGTGCCGACATCGCCGCCGGAGCCCTTCACCCACATGACGCGGACCTTCTCGCCCGTCAGCGGATCGGTCTCAAGCACCTTTGCGGATGTGTTGCCACCGCCATAATTGGTGATGCGCTTGTCGGCACCGAGCAGATTGGAGCGATAAAGCAGCTTGCCCGGCTCATCGAGCGTTTTGGCATAGGCATCATCCCAACGGCTTTCGAGAAGGCGGGATTTTCCCGTCATGTCTTCCTCCCAATATCTGTGTGCATTCGCGGAGCCGATACCGGCCCGCCTCCTTTGATGGCAGATATCGCGCATCCAAAAGCATAATGTCAATCAAAAACGATCATAAATTTTCATGTTGCAGCGCGATATTGATTAATTTGATCGTTCTTGATTGACAACGTAAAGAGATTGCGAATAATCACGATCAGGAGGACCCCATGCACGAACGCGAACGCCATCGCATCATCTTGAGCGCCACACAGGAAAAAGCTGTCGTGACGGTGCAGGATATTGCCGAACTGACGGATGCGTCGGAAGCGACGATCCGCCGGGATATCGCCTCGCTGCATGTTCAGGGCAAATTGCGCCGCGTGCGCGGCGGGGCCGAAGCGGTGCATCCGCCGCAGCTCGGCAATCTGGCCGCCCGGCCGTTCCGGGTGTCCGAATCGGTCAATATCGACAAGAAACGCGCAATTGCGCGCAAGGCGGTCGATCTGTGCCACGATGGCGATGCGATCATCCTGAATGGCGGCACGACCACATTCCAGATGGTGCACTACATGGCGGCTCGCCGCCTGCAAGTCATGACCAATTCTTTCGCCATCGCCGAGCACCTGGTCAAACATTCCAAATGCAATGTCAGCGTGCCGGGCGGCGCGATCTATCGCGACCAGAGCCTTATCCTGTCGCCTTTCGAGAATGATGCGATCCGCAATTTTTATGCGCGGCGTATTTTTCTCGGTGCGCAGGGCGTCGGTGCGCTCGGCATCATGGAATCCGACGCTCTGGTTATCCAGAGCGAGCAGAAGCTGATGCGACAGGCGGAAGAGCTGATCGTGATGGTCGATTCTTCGAAATTTAGAAAACGTTCCAGCCTCATTTTATGCCCGCTCGAAAATGTCTCGACCATCATTACCGATGACGGGATTTCCGACGAGGCGGCGAGGATGGTGGAAGATGCCGGCGTCGAATTGTTGATCGTCGGCGCGGTGAGGGATGGCAAGACAGCCACCCCACCGGATGAAGAGGATTCTTCTTCGGTCGCCTGAGGAGCACCGGAGGGAGGAAAAAGGTTCAAAACGGGAGGAAAAGGGACATGAAACTTACACGCAGAACATTGACGAGCGCTCTTGCGCTTGGCGCGGCGCTCTCCGTCGCAGGGCTGGGCGGCGTCGCCCAGGCCGCCGATGTGAAGATCGCACTGGTGGTCAAATCGCTCGGCAACGGCTTTTTCGAAGCCGCCAACAAGGGCGCGCAGGAGGCCGCAAAGGACCTCGGCGGCGTCGAGATCATCTATACCGGCCCGACCAGCACCACGGCGGAAGGCCAGATCGAAGTCATCAATTCGCTGATAGCGCAGGGCGTCGATGCCATCGCCATTTCCGCCAATGACCCGGATGCCGTGGTTCCGGCGCTGAAAAAGGCGGCGCAGCGCGGCATCAAGGTCATCTCCTGGGATTCCGGTGTTGCGCCGGAAGGCCGCATTCTCCAGCTCAACCCTTCGTCCAACGCGCTGATCGGCAAGATGTGCCTGCAGCTCGCCGCATCGCATCTGGAAGGCGGCAAGGGCGATTTCGCCATTCTTTCGGCCACCACCACCTCCACGAACCAGAATATCTGGATCGACGAGATGAAGAAACAGCTGAAGGACTTCCCCGGCCTCAACCTCGTCACGACCGTTTACGGCGATGACCTTGCCGACAAGAGCTATCGCGAAGCGCAGGGCCTGCTCTCCTCGCAGCCGAATGTGAAGGTCATCGTCGCGCCGACAACGGTTGGCGTTCTCGCCGCCTCGCAGGCCGTGAAGGATGCGGGCAAGATCGGTCAGGTCTATGTGACCGGCCTTGGCCTGCCGTCTGAAATGGCCGGCGCCATCAAGTCGGGCGCCACCAAGGAATTCGCCATCTGGAACCCGATCGACCTCGGTTACTCCGCCACCCAGATCGCCTATCGCCTGGTGAAGGGCGAAACCGATGGCAAGCCGGGTTCGGAAATTGAAGCCGGTCGTATGGGCAAGATCAAGGTTGGCGAAAACAGCGAAGCGGCGATGGCCGATCCGTTTGTTTATGATGCGAAGAATATCGATCAGTTCTCGAAGATTTTCTGATCTAGAGAAGTGACGGCAGTGTGCGGAGGGCACCCCCCTCTGCCCTGCCGGGCATCTCCCCCTCAAGGGGGGAGATCGATGTGCCGCACCCGCTCGATCCATAAGGCAGGGTGCTATCCGCTTGCCGATCTCCCCCCTTGAGGGGAGTGCCCGGCAGGGCAGAGGGGGGGTGCCCCTACCCGCTTCAATCAAAACAGACCGGTAAGACGGAATGATGCGTGCTGAAACTCAAAACATAGACATACCAGCGACTTCCAGCGCCACGCCCATTCTGGAAATGCGCGGCATCAGCCAGATATTCCCCGGCGTCAAAGCGCTGGATGGCGTCGATATCGCGCTTTACCCCGGCAAGGTCACCGCGCTGATCGGCGAGAACGGTGCTGGTAAATCCACGCTCGTCAAAATCCTCACCGGCATTTACCGCCCCAACGAGGGCGAAATCCTTCTCGATGGTCAGCCCGTCCATTTTCACAGCGCACAGGACGCCATTGACGCCGGCGTGACCGCCATTCATCAGGAAACCGTGCTGTTCGACGAGCTTTCCGTCGGTGAAAACATCTTCCTCGGCCATGCGCCGAAGGGTCGTTTCGGTCTGATCGACTGGAAGACCATCAACACGCGCGCCAGAACCCTGCTGGAACAGCTCGAAAGCACCATTGATCCGACGATCCGGCTGAAGGACCTGTCCATCGCCCAGCGCCATCTCGTCGCCATCGCCCGCGCGCTTTCGGTCGAGGCGCGCATCGTCATCATGGACGAACCGACGGCCGCCCTTTCTCGCAAGGAAATCGATGATCTCTTTCGCATCGTCGAAAACCTCAAGCGGCAGGGCAAGGCGATCCTCTTCATCAGCCACAAGTTCGACGAGGTCTATGAGATCGCCGAGAATTATGCCGTGTTCCGGGATGGCAGGATGGTTGGAGCGGGCAATCTCGCCGCCACGCCGCAGGACGAGATCGTGCGGCTGATGGTCGGCCGTGACGTGACGAACGCCTTTCCCAAGCAGGCCGTCACCCTTGGGCCGACGGTTCTTTCGGTGCGCGATTATTCGCATCAGACGGAATTCCGCGATATTTCGCTCGAACTGCGCAAGGGCGAGATTCTCGGCCTCTACGGGCTGATCGGCGCCGGCCGCTCCGAGCTTTGCCAGTCGTTGTTCGGCATTACCCGGCCGGCTTCAGGGCAGGTATCGCTGGAAGGCCAGCCGCTTTCCATCCGCTCGCCGGACGACGCGATCCGCGCCGGCATCGTTTATGTGCCGGAGGAGCGCGGCCGCCACGGGCTGGCGCTGGATATGCCGATCTACCAGAACATGTCGCTGCCATCGCTCACGCGCACGTCGCGCAAGGGCTTTCTGGCCGCCGCCAATGAATTCGCGCTGGCGCGCAAATATGCCTCACGGCTCGATCTGCGCGCGGCCGCCCTTTCGGTGCCGGTCGGCACGCTTTCAGGCGGCAACCAGCAGAAGGTGGTGATCGGCAAGTGGCTCGCCACCCAGCCGAAGGTCATCATTCTCGATGAACCCACCAAGGGTATCGATATCGGCTCCAAGGCCGCCGTGCACGGTTTCATCAGCGAGCTTGCGGCGGAAGGGCTTTCCATCATCATGATTTCATCCGAACTTCCCGAAATCCTCGGCATGTCCGACCGCGCCATCGTCATGCGCGAAGGCCTGATGGCGGGCCAGTTCGAACGCGCCGATTTTTCTCCGGAAAAGCTGGTGCGCGCCGCCACCGGCAATGCCTGAGAGGGGCAAAACCATGCAACGTCTACTTAAAAATCGCGAATGGCTGCTGGCGGGCATCATCATCATCATGATCGCCGGTTTTGCGCTGCGCGCGCCCGGTTTCAGCCGGCCCGGCAATCTCGTCAATATCTTCAACGATACCTCCATCCTCATCATTCTGGCGCTTGGCCAGATGGCGGTCATTCTCACCAAATCCATCGATCTTTCGGTTGCCGCCAATCTCGCCTTCACCGGCATGGCGGTGGCGATGACCAATGCCGCCTTTCCGGGAATTCCCCTGCCGCTTCTCATCGCCATGGCGGTCGGCATCGGCGCATTTCTCGGCTCGCTCAACGGCGTGCTGGTCTGGTGGCTAGGCATTCCGCCCATCGTCGTCACGCTCGGCACGCTTACCATTTATCGCGGCATGGCCTTCGTTCTGTCCGGCGGCGGTTGGGTGAATGCGCACCAGCTTTCGCCGACCTTCCTCAATGTGCCGCGCACCATGATCCTCGGCATGCCGGTGCTTTCATGGGTGGCGATCCTCATCATCGCCGGCGCGTGGCTGGTGCTCAGCCGCACCTCCTTCGGCCGCTCCGCCTATGCGTCGGGCGGTAATCCGAGTGCCGCCGTCTATGCGGGCATCGATGTCGGCCGGACGCGCTTCTTCGCCTTCGTGCTGTCAGGCGCTCTGGCCGGTCTCGCCAGCTATCTCTGGGTATCGCGTTATGCGGTTGCCTATGTCGATATTGCCGCCGGTTTCGAACTGGACAGCGTGGCGGCGAATGTGATCGGTGGCATCTCGATTGCCGGCGGCATCGGCTCGGTGGCGGGTGCGGTGCTCGGCGCGCTGTTCCTCGGCGTCATCAAGAACGCCCTGCCCGTCATCGGCATTTCGCCCTTCGCGCAGATGGCGATTTCCGGCGTTGTCATCGTGCTCGCCGTCGTCTTCAACGCCCGCGCCGAAGCGCGAAAAGGCCGTATCATCCTGCGTGACCGCGCAGCAAGCGATCAGGCCAGGGAGGCCGCAGCATGAGCACGACGCCTCAACCAGCGCAGAATCCGCGCATCATTCCAGACAAGCTCGGCACGCCGATACGCCGCATCATGGCCAGTTGGGAAGTGCTGCTGCTTGGCGTTGCGATCCTCATCTTCATCGCCAATTCGCTGGCCTCACCCTATTTCCTCAATGCCTGGAACCTGTCGGACGCGACCTTCAACTTCACGGAAAAGGCGATCATCGCCTTCGCCATGGCGCTGTTGATCATCGCCGGTGAAATCGATCTTTCCGTCGCCGCCATCATCGCGCTCGCTTCCACCGCCATGGGTGCGGCAGTGCAGATGGGCGTCGGCACGCCCGGCCTCGTCGCCATCGGCATCGGCACCGGGCTTTTGTGCGGAGCCTTCAACGGTTTTCTGGTCGCAGGGCTGAAACTGCCGTCCATCGTCGTCACCATCGGCACGATGAGCCTGTTTCGCGGCATTTCCTACATGGTGCTGGGGGATCAGGCCTATGGCAAATATCCCGCCGATTTTGCCTATTTCGGTCAGGGTTACGTTTTCTGGGTGATTTCTTTCGAATTCGTGCTGTTCATCGCCATGGCGATCCTCTTCGCCATTTTGCTGCATGCCACCAATTTCGGCCGGCAGGTCTATGTGATCGGCAACAACCCCTTCGCCGCCCGTTTCTCCGGCATACCCGTCGAGCGGGTGAAGTTCATCCTGTTCCTGCTCACCGGCCTGATGAGCGGCATCGCCGCCGTCTGCCTCACATCGCGGCTCGGCTCCACCCGCCCTTCTATCGCTCAAGGGTGGGAGCTTGAGGTGGTGACAATGGTGGTGCTGGGCGGCGTCTCCATTCTCGGCGGCTCCGGCACCATCGCAGGCGTCGTCATTGCCGCTTTCGTCATGGGCCTCGTCACCTTCGGGCTCGGTCTTCTGAATGTGCCGGGCATCGTCATGTCGATCTTCGTCGGTCTGCTGCTCATCGTCACCATCGCCATCCCCATCGTTGTCCGTCGCCTTCGCGCCATGAGAAGTTAAGCCATGCCGGAACTTGAAAAACACGCCTTCAAGATGAAACTCTTTGCCGGAAAAGAGGCCGAATATAAAAAGCGACATGACGAGATATGGCCCGAACTGGTGGCGCTGCTGCGCGACGCGGGTGTGAGCGATTACTCCATCCATCTCGACCCGGAAACTAACATCCTGTTCGGCGTGTTGACGCGCCCGAAGAACCACGGCATGGGGGCACTGCCCGATCATCCCGTGATGAAGAAGTGGTGGGCGCATATGGCCGATATCATGGAGAGCAATGCCGATCATTCGCCGGTCGCAAAAGATCTGGTGACGGTGTTCCATCTGCCATGAGCGAGAGCATCAAACCGGGCCGCGTCGCGGTCATCGATATCGGCAAGACCAATGCCAAGGTCGTCGTCATCGATACCGGCAGCGGCGAGGAGATTGCCGCGGAGAAACAGGCGAACCCCGTCCTTCGCGATGGAATTTATCCGCATTACGATGTGGAGATGCTTTGGCGCTTCGTTCTCTCCGCGCTTCAGCGTTTCGGCCAGAAGCCCGGTTTCGATGCGATTTCGATCACCACCCATGGCGCTTCTGCAGCGCTTCTAGATGCGAACGGCGATCTCGCCATGCCGGTGCTCGATTATGAACACGGCTATCCCGCCGCCATCGAAGAAGCCTATCGCGGCATCAGGCCCGATTTTGCCGAGACCGGCTCACCGCAGCTTCCCGTCGGGTTGAACCTCGGCGCGCAAATCCATTTCCAGAAAACGGCCTTTCCGGACGATTTCTCCAGAGTGCGCAGCATCGTCACCTATGCGCAATATTGGGCGGGACGGCTGACGGGCATTCAGGCCACGGAAACGACCTCGCTTGGCTGCCATACGGATCTCTGGAACCCGCGGCGGAAGAGTTTCTCCTCGCTCGTCGCGCGTCTCGGTATCGAACATTTGATGGCGCCGGTCCGCTCCGCTTTCGATGTGCTGGGAACAATTCGCCCATCGCTGGCGCTGGAAACCGGTCTTTCGCCGCATATGCCGGTCTATTGTGGCATCCACGATTCCAACGCATCCCTCCTGCCGCATCTTCTGCGCCGGGACGGAGATTTTTCGGTCGTCTCCACCGGCACCTGGGTGGTGAATTTCGCCATCGGCGGCGCGGCGGGCTCGCTCGATCCCACCCGGGACACACTCCTGAATGTCGACGCTTTCGGCCGTCCCGTTCCCTCGTCCCGCTTCATGGGCGGCAGGGAGTACGAAATGCTGGCGCAGCAATTCGGGGCCGTGAAAGACGAAGCGATGGACGCGGCTCTCGGCGGCGTGATTGCCAATGGCATGATGCTGCTGCCGAGCGTCGTCAGCGGCTCCGGCCCATTTCCGGACAAGGCGGCGCGCTGGATCGGCGAAGCCACGGCCACGGCCGCGGAACGGCACGCAGCGGCGTCGCTTTATCTCGCCTTGATGACGGAATGCAGCCTCTCGCTCATCGGGCGGAAAGGTCCGATCCTTGTGGAAGGCCCCTTCGCCAGCAACACCCTTTATCTGAAGGCGCTGGCCGGCTTTGCAGAGACCGAAGTAACGGCGGTCGAAGGGTCGACGGGCACCAGCGCCGGTGCGGCCCTGCTCACCGGCATCAAGCCGCTTGCCGGTCGCGAGCGCCATTTCACGCCACACGACATTCCCGGCCTCGCCTCTTACCGCAATGCCTGGCGAGGCCACATGGCTTGATGCGAAACGCAAAATGCGGCCGAACGCTCGGCCGCATTTTGATTTTGCAGAAGGATCAGCCCTTGATGAAGGCCAGAAGATCGGCGTTCAGCACATCAGCATTGACGGTGAGCATACCGTGCGAGAAGCCGGGATAGGTCTTCAGCGTGCCGTTTTTCAACAGCTTAACCGATTTCAGCGCTGAGTCGGCAATCGGCACGATCTGGTCGTCTTCGCCATGCAGCACCAGCGTCGGAACGCTGATATTCTTCAGGTCTTCGGTCTGGTCGGTTTCCGAGAAGGCCTTAATGCCGTCATAATGGGCCTTTGCGCCGCCCATCATGCCCTGACGCCACCAGTTCTGGATAACGCCTTCATGAACGGTCGCGCCATCGCGGTTGAAGCCATAGAACGGGCCGGCCGGCACATCGCGGAAGAACTGCGCACGGTTTGCGGCGAGCGAAGAGCGGAAGCCGTCAAAAACCTCCATCGGCAGACCTTCCGGATTGGCCGCGGTCTTGAGCATCAGCGGCGGCACGGCGGAAACGAGAACCGCCTTGGCGACACGGCCGGCGGGTTCGCCATGTTTTGCGACATAACGGGCGACTTCGCCGCCACCGGTGGAATGGCCGATATGGACGGCGTTCTTCAGGTCGAGGGCCTCAACGACGGCAAAGGCGTCGGCGGCGTAGTGATCCATGTCATGACCGTCGGCAACCTGGGCGGAACGGCCATGGCCACGGCGGTCATGGGCGACGACGCGAAAACCCTTGGAAACGAAGAACAGCATCTGCGCATCCCAGTCATCGGACGAGAGCGGCCAGCCATGGTGGAACATGATCGGCTGGGCATCTTTCGGGCCCCAGTCCTTGTAGAAGATTTCGGTTCCGTCTGTCGTCTTAACAAAGCCCATGATCGTTACTCCTTCGGTTGCGTTGGCATCTGCGGCACAGCCTGTTGTGCGCCGGTTTGATGGAGGGATGATGACGCAGGATAACGGTTGCAACAATTGCAACAATAATTGGGAATGAATTGCCGTTTATGAAATTATCTTGTCGACCCTCATACCATTGCGGCACACGTGTCGACCCGCTCCGCGCCCTCATACAAGTGTGAGAACGGGGATCACCGGCGGAGGGTTCCGTGAATTCGACGCGGCCTCAGTCTACCTCGGGATCGTATTCCCTCGGGCTCTCGTCCTTCGAGAACAGGACACAGGGCCCGCGTGAACCGCGAGGATCATAGGCATATCCCTTGGCGGTCAGCGCCTGCATGATATCGCGAACCCCGGCGAGACCGTAAAGATGGTCATGCAGCTCCACGAATATCCGCTCCACCCCGGTCAGATCGGCCCTGCCGAGCAGATCGCGTTCCGCACCCTCGATATCCATCACGAGCGCGGTGATGCCCCGGCTGGCGATAAATTCATCGATATTGGCGGAAGAAATTTCGATGCGTTTTTCATAGGGGCCCTGATTTTCGTCCATGGACGACATCCAGAGATCCCTGCGGACGTAAAAAGGATAGGAGCTCGGCTCATCGGCGGTGAGAAGCCCCTGCGAAAACACGACATTGCCGCGGCAATTGGCCTTGATCACCCGCTCTGCCAGCGCCGCGGTGGAGGGGTTGGCCTCGAAAGCCCAGACGGAAACATCCTCGATGCCGGCGATGATCGAGGTGATGATCCCGATACCGGAGCCCAGCTCCAGTACGCGATCGCCGGGCTTGATGGCTTTCAGGACGCTGCGGGCCTCTTTCGCCTCATAGCTGCCGTCGGTCAGCGCCTGCCAGATGACCGGCGACACCTCATCGGAAGAGAGGGGAAGGGCAACTCCATGCACGTCCAGTATTTCCATGTCTCAAGCCTTTTCGCAAAACCCGGCCGCTTTGTCGCAATGATCCCATATCGACCGGGAATGCTCTACAGCATCGTTGCGGCAACCGGTATCGGTTTTCGCAAGCAACGCTATGACGTGGTAAAAAATTCAAGATACGGTCGGCGCCAAAACAGGCGCGTCTCAGACGGAACTCCAGGCCACAAGCTCCTTGGCCGGCAACGGTCTGCTGATCAGATATCCCTGAACCTGATCGCAGCCCAGACGCCTGACGCATTCATATTGCTCTTCCGTCTCGATACCTTCCGCAATCGTCGTCATCCGCAGACTGCGGCCGACACCAACCACGAATTCCACGATCGCCAGCGCGTCGCGGTCGCTGGTGATATCGCGCAGGAACGAGCGGTCGATCTTGATCTTGTCGAAGGGCACGCCGCGCAAATTGGCGAGCGATGAGTAACCTGTCCCGAAATCATCCATGGCGATCTGAATGCCGACGGCCTTCAGGCGCGACAGCGTGTTGATCGTCTGGTCGCTCTTGTTGAGCAGGATCGATTCGGTGATTTCAAGCTCGAGCCGGCTCGGTTCCAGCCCGCTTTTCTCAAGCGCGCCCATGACGTTCTGGATGAGGTTGGTACTGTGGAACTGAACCGGCGACAGATTGACCGCCACCTTCATGTCCTCGTCCCAACCCATCGCCTCGCGGCAGGCGGTCTCCATCACCCATTTTCCGAGCGAATGGATGAGACCGGTTCTTTCCGCAACGGGAATAAACACGCTGGGCGGCACATCGCCCCGTACGGGATGTTTCCAGCGCAGCAACGCCTCGAAGCCGCAAAGCTTGCGTGTCTGGGTCGCCACCTGCGGCTGGTAATAGACTTCCATCTCGTCGTTCTGCAACGCGGTCTGCAGATCGGCCTCGAAGGACTTTTTCTCGGTCAGCTGCTTTTGCATGCGGACCTTGAAAACGCTCGCCCGGCCGGGGCCGATGGCTTTCGCCTCATAAAGCGCCAGATCCGCGCGCTTGAACAATTCATCCGCGTCGACGGCGCCGTGCGATATGGCGATGCCGATGCAGGTGCCGATTTTGACCTCCTGCTCGCCCAGCTGGTAGGTGCGGCTGATCTGGTCGATGAGCTTGGTGGCAAGACGGCGGGCGGCATCCTCGTTCAGATCGTCGGAGACGACGGCAAATTCGTCGCCGCCCAGACGGCAGACCATGTCATAATCGCCGCCGATGCCCGAGAGACGCTGCGCCACGGCCTGAAGCAGCGCATCGCCGGCATCGTGGCCGAGCGTGTCGTTGACGTCCTTGAACCCGTCGAGATCAAGCAGGAGGATGGCTGTCGTTCCCGTCCCGCCGAAGGATCGGCGCAACCTTTCGATCAGTTCCTGCCGGAACAGTGCGCGGTTCGGCAGTCCCGTCAGCGCGTCGTGATAGGCGTCGTGTTCGAGCCGAACATTTTTAGCCTGCAATTCCAGCGTCGCGGCGCGCAGATCGTCCGTCAGGCCGCGCATGCTTTTCTGCGCGCGGTTCAGGAGATCATTCTGGCGAAGCAGCAATATGACAAGCGCGATACCGCACAGGATCAGGCCGCCCGCCAGCGCGGTATAGACGATATGCAGCTTGCGCACATCCTCATGGGCCGTATCGATCAGATTGACGTCATAAGCGACGGAAGACGAGGCAAGCGTCGTCATCGGCGCGTCGAGCGCGCTCATCGTCGCCAGCAGATCCGGAACCTCGGCCGGATCGAGGGTGTTCACCCGCTGCTCGAGACGGGCCAGAACGGCATCGAGGCGGGTTACGAGATCCCGCCACTGCTGTTTTTCATTGATGAAGGCCCCGAGATTGCCCTGCTTCAAAAGCTCAAGGCGGCTCAGCATGATGTCCAGGCGCAGTTGCAGCTCATCCCTGTCGATCCTGCCGGGATTGAGCGCGAACACGGCCAACTTGTTCTGGAGGCGCAGATATTCGGCTACGGTCTGGCTGACGGCCCAGGAATCATTGTAGCGGGCGAATTTCTGCAGAGCGGTCTGCCGCTCGGCAATGACGAAAGCGATATAGCCCGTTGCCAGGACGAAGCAACAGATGATCACCGCCACAAGTTTTCGCAAACGGCACCTTTATTCCACTATCAGTTTGGCAACTTGCCATGCGGACCGCGAATAATACGTCTGCTTCTGCAGCTCCGGATCGCTGTCATAGGGATAGATGACGAACAACGGGCCCTTTTCGCGAACTGTCATGTAATTGCCATCCAGCTTGATCGCCAGGATAACGTTAAATTTCTTAAAATCTTCAATCGGTATCGTGCTGACATAATCGTTGAGAGCGACTGCCGTGACGCTGGTGCCCTTTGCGCCGACGACATCCATCAATTTTGCCAGTGAAACACCATCGAAACGGACGCGGCCATCATGCCAGGGCGTCGTCGTCTCCACCGTCACCATGCCGAGCGCTTCCAGCATGTCACGGTCAAATACCGCGGCACCCTCGCCATTCGTATTGGCGATGTTTCCGGATATGGTTAATATCGGTTTTCCTTGCGGTTTGGCAATTTCGCCGGCTTCGGCACAGGAAAGCCACGCGAGCGACAAGAACGCACTGAGAAGTACCCGGGCGAAACTCATACTTTTTCTCCATCGATAACGTTCAGGTCGAGGGTTTTCACCAACCTTTGAAGGTCAAGGGAACCGACGCTAGCAATATATATCAGGAATGGATGTTATATCCTTAGTGAGATTTTATCCGTATTTTCTCTAGGTTTTGAGTAAACCCTTTGGATAAGTTTTCCGTCTCATTGTATTTTTTCAGGCCACGCGTCCCATTATGACACAAGCGGCAAGCTGCGGAGACCCCTCCCGATAATTCGTCAGGTGCGACAAAGGCCGAATTGTGGCGAGAGCCTTTCCGTCGTCGCGCAGCTGCATCTGATTCGCCTGCGGCAGCCGGATAAGCGACGCCCCGTCCGCGTGCCGGATTGAAATGACGAATGGCAAATTCCACGTCACGGAAAAATCATGGCGATTGCCGGAGCACACGGTTGAAACGTACCGCCCGGACCTTAATATAAAGGCTGTCGTTTCCGTTTCCGACAATTCCAGAAGCCCCCGTCGGAAATATCCAGACACATGTTCCGCGCAGCGAAAGCCGCGATGCCGGATATCGTCCGGCCAGGAAAATTCTGTTCACGTCTCAGGGCCGGACGGCATTTCGCCGAATTGGCCGCATCATGAAGGTAGCCCCTATGCACACCTATCCCGACATCAAACTTCTCATTGATGGCGAATGGCGAGACGCCGTTTCCGGCAAGACGATCGCCGTGTCCGATCCGGCAACCGACGAGATCATCGGCGCGATTGCGCATGCCGAGAAGGAAGACCTCGATCTGGCGCTTGCCGCCGCCGAGCGCGGTTTCAGGGTGTGGCGCGACACCTCGCCTTTCGAGCGCTCGAAGATCATGCGCAGGGCGGCCGATCTCCTGCGCGAGCGCAAGGACAAGATCGCCTACATCATGACCCGCGAACAGGGCAAGCCGCTGGCGCAATCCGGTACTGAAATCATGGGCGCTGCCGATACCATCGACTGGTTCGCCGAAGAAGCCCGCCGCACCTATGGGCAGGTCATTCCGGCGCGCGCAACCGGCGTTTCGCAGCTTGCCATCAAGCTGCCGGTCGGTCCCGTCGCGGCGTTTACGCCGTGGAACTTCCCGATCAACCAGATCGTCCGCAAGCTTTCCGCAGCGCTTGCCACCGGCTGCTCCATCATCGTCAAGGCCCCGGAAGAAACACCGGCGTCACCGGCTGAACTGATCCGCGCTTTCGTGGATGCCGGCGTACCGGCGGGCGTCATCGGCCTCGTTTACGGCGTTCCATCCGAGATTTCGGAATATCTGATCCCGCATCCGGTCATCCGCAAGATTTCCTTCACCGGCTCCACGCCGATTGGCAAACATCTGGCGGCCTTGGCCGGCAAGCACATGAAGCGCGCCACGATGGAATTGGGCGGCCACGCGCCTGTCATGATCTTTGACGATGCCGATATCGAAAAGGCCATCCAGGTGACCTCGCTTGCCAAGTTCCGCAATGCAGGCCAGGTCTGCGTCGCCCCCACCCGCTTCCTGGTGCAGGACGGCGTGGCGGATCGCTTCCTTGAAGGTTTCGTGGAAGCGACCAAGGCCATCAAGGTCGGCAATGGCCTGGAAGACGATGTCGTAATGGGTCCCCTTGCCAATGAGCGCCGCATTCCCGCACTGGAAGGCCTCATCAACGACGCTGTTTCCCATGGTGCAGACCTGAAAACCGGCGGACGCCGCATCGGCAACAAGGGCAATTTCTTCGAGCCGACGGTTCTCGCCAATGTGCCGACCACCGCCAAAATCATGAATGACGAACCCTTCGGCCCGGTCGCCATCATCAATCGCTTCTCGAGCTTCGATGACGCCATCACCGAGGCGAACCGCCTGCCCTTCGGCCTTGCATCCTATGCCTTCACCGGCTCGGTCAAGACCGCGCATGCACTCGGCCAGCAGGTCGAGGCCGGCATGCTGACCATCAACCACAACGGCCTTGCGCTTCCGGAAGTCCCCTTCGGCGGCATCAAGGATTCCGGTTATGGCACGGAAGGCGGCTCGGAAGCGGTTCAGGCCTATCTGGAGACCAAATTCGTCAGCCAGATGAGCTGACGCTTTTTTGGCGAACCCGGAGCATCCGCACCTTCGTCACCCCGGCCTCGAGCCGGGGTCCAGCCAGCACAAGTCCCTGGGCTGAAAAGACTCTATTCGCCGCGCAGACGCGCGTCGGCTGGATGCCGGATCTAGTCCGGCATGACGGAAGAGAGGCCTTATTGATCTGAGAACAGGCAAAATCAGCCACAGCGTTTTTTCGCTGCTCCGGTCCTGCTTGCTTTCGTCTGCATCATCCCCTAAAAGAACAAAAAGTGAACCTTGAGGGGCGATATGAGCGACGCGGCGGCACCGGCACTGAAGGAAATCTTCAACCGCGAGAAACTGCGGCATATCGCCGATGAGACGAAGGCCGTTCATCCGCCATTTGACGTTTCCGCCTTCATGGCGCTCGCCACCGAAAACCTTGAAGTGCTGGGCATCATGCAGCGCATGCGACAGGTGGCGACGAGCCTGCATGCGACACTTCCCGGCGACTATGCCCGCAATATCGAAATCCTGACCGCCGCAGCGCCGGGCATCGGCAACGGTTTCGCCTCCATTTCGCTGCCGGAATATGTGGCGCTCTACGGCTTCGACGATTTCGATCTTTCCATGGAAGCGCTGCATTATTTCACCCGCTTCGGCTCCTCTGAATTTGCCATCCGTCATTTTCTGCAAAAGGACTTAGGCGCCACCCTCGGCGTGATGGAAACGTGGTCGCGGCACGCGAATGAACATGTGCGGCGGCTGGCGAGCGAAGGCTGCCGGCCGCGTCTGCCATGGTCGTTCCAGCTCAAACCCCTGATCGACGATCCCTCGCCGGTCACCGCAATCCTCGACGCCATGAAAGCCGACGAGGCGCTTTATGTGCGCAAATCCGTCGCCAATCATCTGAACGACATCACCAAGGACAATCCAGCTTTCGTGCTGGCGCTGATCGATACATGGCCAAAGGACAATCCGCATACACGCTGGATCACGCGGCAGGCCCTGCGCACATTGATCAAGAAGGGCGATGCGGCGGCGCTTGCCCATCTCGGCGCACATGAGGAAGCGGAAATTTCCCTTACGGCATTTCAGGTTACGCCGGACAAGGTTGCGCTCGGCAATCCGGTGCGGATTGCAACCTCTTTCACCTCGACGGCGAAACGGCCGCAGAAACTGGTGATCGACTACGCCGTGCACTACGTGAAGAAGAGCGGCGACGCCTCTGCGAAAGTCTTCAAGTGGAAAGAGATCGAACTTCAGCCCGGCGAGACATGCGCGCTGTCGATCAGCCGCGCCATACGTGATTTCACCACCCGCAAACACTATCCCGGCCTTCACAGGGTCGACCTGACGATCAACGGCAAGCTTGTGGCTGAAAGCGCCTTCGAGCTTCTGGGCTGATAGCGCCTCACGCCGCCGGGAAAATCTTCGCCCGGCGGATGATGACGGAACCGCGGTCTCCGGCGGCGACATCGTTTTCCGGCGGCACGTCGAATTCCAGAAGGTCGCCGCCATCGGTGCTGGCAATCACCCGGCGCTCGCCCGCACGGTCGAGAACCCGCGCCACAGAAGCCGGAATGCCCTCATGCAGATCTTCCCACTCCAGATCGCCGGGGCGGGCATAGATGTCCACCGCGCCATCGCCTTGAGCATAGGAAAAAGGCAGCTCGTTATCGCCGACATAGACCTTGCCGCCGCGCGCCACGCCGGACACCCGGTTGGCATCGCCCAGAAAGCGCATGACGAAGGCGCTGTTCGGCTGGCGGCAGACCTCCTTCGGCGTGCCCTGCTGTACGATCTCGCCCTGATTGAGAATAACCACACGGTCAGCAAGATCGAGCGCCTCTTCCTGGTCATGCGTCACGAAAATCGTGGTGATGCCGAGCGAATCGTGAATCTCGCGCAGCCAGCGGCGCAGGTCGCGGCGCACATTGGCGTCCAGCGCCCCAAAGGGCTCATCGAGCAGAAGCACCTTAGGATCGACCGAAAGCGCACGCGCCAGCGCCACGCGCTGCCGCTGGCCGCCGGAAATCTGCGCCGGGAAACGGTCGCCCAGGCCATCGAGCTTCACCAGCCGCAGAAGCTCTTCGACGCGGGCATCGATTGCCGCCTTGTCCCGCTTCACCTTCGAGACCTTCATGCCGAAAGCGATGTTTTGATGCAGGGTCATATGCGGAAAGAGCGCGTAGTGCTGGAATACGAAACCGACGCCACGATCCCGCACCGGAATATTGGTGGCGTCCTCGTCGCCGAAAAAGATCCGGCCGCCATCGCTATATTCGAGGCCGGCGACCATGCGCAAAATTGTGGTCTTGCCGGAACCTGAGGGACCGAGCAGCGCCAGAAGCTCGCCGCTTTCGATATCCAGCGAAACATCGCGCACGGCGCGGAAGGTATCGAAGGTCTTCACCACATTTTCGAGGCGGATTTTCATGGGAATCAGGTCTCCGTGGCGATGGCGGCATCGCCGTTGGTCTTCTTGGCCCCGCGCCCGGCGCCGCGTCGTTCCAGCGCCACCTTGGCGATGATGGTGACGACGGCGAGGGTGGCGAGGATCGAGGCCGAGGCAAAAGCGCCGGCCGTCTGGTAGTCGTGGTAAAGCAGCTCGATATGCAGCGGCAGCGTATTGGTCTGGCCGCGAATATTGCCCGATACGACCGATACCGCGCCGAATTCACCCATCACGCGGGCGTTGCACAGCACGACGCCGTAAAGCAGCGCCCATTTGATATTCGGCAAGGTGACCGAAAAGAAGGTGCGCCAGCCGGAGGCGCCAAGCGACGTCGCCGCCTCTTCCAGATCGCGGCCCTGCGCCTGCATCAGCGGGATAAGTTCCCGCGCCACGAAAGGTGCCGTGACGAACATCGAGGCGATGACGATGCCGGGCAGCGCAAAAAGTATCTTGATGTCATGTGCATCGAGGAACGGGCCGAAAAGCCCCTGCAGGCCGTAAACGAAAAGATAGGCGACACCCGCGACGATGGGCGAGATGGAAAAGGGTATCTCGATCAGCACCAGCAGGAACCGTCGACCGGGGAAATCGAACTTGGTGATCGCCCATGCGGCCGCAACACCGAAGGCCGTATTGACCGGCACGGCGATCAGCGCCGTCAGCACCGTCAGCATGATGGCGTGGCGGGTATCGGGATGGGTGATGGTGGCCGTATAGGCCTTCCAGCCCTGCGAAAACGCCTCGACGCCGATGATGATAAGCGGCGCCAGGACCAAAATGGCGCCGATGACCAGCACAAAAGAAATCAGGCTGCGGCGAACGAGAGGGGAGTCGCCGACGCGTGGCGGTTTGCGATGTGAAGAAACGGCGCTCATCTGTCAGCCCCTCACCGTATAACGAAGCGCGCGCGCCTGCAGATAATTGGTCACCGCCAGCATCACGAAGGCGGTGATGAGCAGCACGGAGGCGATGGCGGCCGCCGCCTGATAATCATATTCCTCCAGCCGGATGAAGATGAGCAGCGCCGTGATTTCCGTCGAAAACGGCTGATTGCCAGCGATGAAGATGATCGCCCCGAATTCGCCGAGGCTGCGGGCGAAGGACAGCGACAGACCGGCGAGCAACGCTGGCGTCAACAGCGGCAGGATGATCTTGCGGAAAATTTCGAGATCGGAACCGCCGAGCGATTGCGCCGCTTCCTCAAGCGCCGGATCGAGGTCTTCCAGCACCGGCTGCACGGTGCGCACGATGAAGGGCAGGCTGGTAAAGGCCATCGCCACCATGATGCCAAGCGGCGTATAGGCCACCTTGATGCCGAATTGTGAAAGCACCGAGCCGAACCAGCCATTACCTGCGAACAGTGTCGTCAGCGCAATGCCGGCAACGGCGGTCGGAAGCGCAAAAGGCAGATCGACGATGGCGTCGACGATGCGCCAGCCGGGAAAGCGGTAACGCGTCAGCACCCAGGCGAGCGCCAGCCCGAAAATGACGTTGAACAGCGTGGCGGCGAGCGCGCAGAGCACGGTAACACGATAACTGGCCACGGCGCGCGGCGACGAGATGATTGACCAATATTCGGCAGGGCCGAGGCTTGCCGCCTTGAACACCAATGCCGAGAGCGGCAGAAGCACGATGATGGCAACGTAAGTCAGGGTAACGCCAAGGGACAATTTCAGCCCCGGCAGAACATTCCGCTTCAAACCCCGCCCCCCATTCATCAAAAAGCGACCCGGCGGTTTCCCGCCGGGTCTTTTACCTGTTGCGTATCGCTGTGATTAACGGCTGCCGTAAAGCGTATCAAGCGTCGCGCCGGATGCAAAATGCTCTTTCTGGATTTTATCCCAGCCGCCGAAGACCTCCTCGACGTTGACGAGGCGAATGGCCGGGAACTTGTCCTTGAATTCGCCGACGACCTTTTCATTGTGGACGCGGTGGCCGAATTCGGCGGCGATGCGCTGGCCTTCCTCGGTATAGAGGAAGTCGAGATAGCTCTTCGCCAGATCGCGCGAGCCACGCTTGTCGACGACCTTGTCCACCACGGCGACCGGGAATTCGGCCAGCAGGCTGACGGAGGGCACGACGCCTTCCACCTTGTCTGCGCCATATTGCTTGGCGATGCCGCGGGTCTCGGCTTCGAAGGTGATCAGCACGTCGCCGATTTCACGCTCAACGAAGGTGGTGGTGGCGGCGCGGCCTCCCGTGTCGAACACCGGCGTATTGTCGAAGATTTTCTTGACGAATGCCTGAACCTTCGCGTCGTCGCCGTTGAACTTCTCCTTGGCGTAAGCCGTGGCGGCGAGATAGGTGTAACGGGCGTTACCCGAGGTCTTCGGATTGGGGAAGACGATCTTCACATCGTCGCGGGCAAGATCGTCCCAGTCCTTGATACCCTTGGGATTACCGGCTCGCACAAGGAATGACGGGAAGGAATAGAAGGGCGATGCGTCGTTCGCAAAATCCTTCTTCCAGTCGGCGGAAACGAAGCCCTGCTTCACCAGAAAATCGACATCGGTGACCTGATTGAAGGTGACGACATCGGCTTCCAGACCTTCGACGATGGCGCGCGCCTGCTTGGAGGTGCCGGCATGCGACTGGTCGACGGTGATGCCCGGATGCAGCTTGATGAACGCCTCGTTCTCGGCCGCGAAAACTTCGCGGGCGACATCGTAGGATGCGTTGAGAATGGTGGTCGGAGACTGCGCCTGCGCCGCACCTGCAAAAAGAGCGGCAATGGCAGTACCGATAATGAGAAGACGTTTCATGAATACCCCCGGCAATTCGAATGGTGCTCAACATAGCGGGCGGCGGCAACGCCCGCGAGAAACAGCCATGCTTTCCGGGCGCGCGGATTGGAAATTTCACCCAAAGAATATCGACTCCAAAGGCGATGATTTCATATACGGCAAGAAGCCGGATTTCTTTTGCGCCGACCTAAAGACGATGATCGGGAAACAGATTGCCGGAATGTGCGGCAAAATAAGGCGCAATGTGCTCCTCCCTCACCTCCTCCAGCCGTGCCGGTTGCCAGCGGGGATTGCGATCCTTGTCGACCAGCGCAGCACGCACACCTTCGTAAAAATCATGCTGGCGCAATATTTCCGTGCCGGCGGCAAATTCCCGCTCCAGGCATTCGATGAGGCTCGCGCTTTCCCGGCCGAGACGCAGCAGCTTCAGGGTCAGTTTCAGACTGGTGGGGGAGCGTTTTTGCAGGACCTCGAGGGTTTCGCGCGAAAACGCATCCTGGCGCGCCGAAAGTGCCTCAAAAATCTCCTCGACAATGTCGAAACGGAATGTCGCGTCGATGATCTCCCGATTTATGGATAAAACGCCTTCACCGGCCTCGTCGGCGCGCGCCGCGATCGCCGTCTCGATACTGTCTGTATCCGCGGCTTGCGACAGGTCTTGGATCAACCCGTCGAGACGGTCCGAAGGAACAAGATAATCGGCAAAACCGGCATAGATGGCATCGGCAGCGGTCACGGCATTGCCCGTCAACCCCAGCCAGGTGCCGCATTCGCCCGGCGCCCTTGGCAAAAGCCAGGAGCCGCCGACATCCGGGACGTAACCGATGCCGGTTTCCGGCATGGCGAGTTTTGTGCGTTCCGTGACGATGCGGTGGCTGCCATGGGCTGAAATGCCGACACCGCCGCCCATGACGATGCCGTCCATCAGAGCAATGTAGGGTTTGCCGAAGCGGGCGATGCGATAATTGAGCGGAAATTCTTCCCGCCAGAAATCAAGCACCTGCGGATCGCCCGCCTTGCCGAGATCGTGAATGATGCGGACATCGCCCCCGGCGCAAAGCCCCCTGTCGCCTTCCCCTGTAAGGACCACACAGGAAATATCGGCATCCTCTTCGAAACGCTGAAGCGCCTGAAACAGGTCGCGCACCATCGGCAAGGTCAGGCTGTTGATGGCCTTCGGGCGGTTGAGGCGAATGACGCCTGCCCCTCCCCGTTTTTCGACGATGACCTGCGCATCCGCTTCCGTTCTCTGTTCCAAGACTGCCTCCTCCGCTGCCCATTCACCCGGCCATCTTGGCGGGCCGGGCGCGATCACGCAACGTTGATCTTGTTCTGCGGGAACGTCTTTCGCTCAAACCGCTTTAACGGGCAGAAAATGCCGGAAATCCGTTTTCGCAATGCAGCATGTTTGCTTGACGCCCGGAAAATCATGGCATGTAATGGGTTCTGGAAATGCCGGCATTGATTCCTGTCGAGCGTGTGCCGGACCAAAGCGGAATGTCGCCTTCTCATAGGCGCTGTAAACAGCAACGGGAGACGAGCATGCAGGTTTCGGAACACGAATGGATCAGTAAACGGGCATATACACTCTGGGAAAAGGAAGGCCACCCCCATGGGCGCGACGCGCACCATTGGGAACAGGCCAAGCATGAATTTTCGCTGCTGAAGACATCGGAAGCGACGAAACCCGCAACGCGCAAGAAGGCCGCTCCCAAGGCCGCCGCTGTGGAAGCCGCACCGGATGCGCAAGCCCCGGCAAAACCCAAGGCCCGTGCCCGCAAGGCTGCCGCCGCGAAATAACGGCTCGTAAAGCTCAACTGAAGCCATAAAAGAAAAAGCCCGACGATCATGCCGGGCTTTGTCTGTTTAGAGCGGGTCACAACCCGGATCGCCGATCCGGCAGCCATCGCGGAAATTTTCCCCGGCAGGCGCACGGCGCGTGTCATCCCACTGGCGACGCTCTGGGCGACGCTGGCCTTCATCCTGGTTCTGCTGGCCATTGCGGTCGCGGTTTTCATCTTCCCAGCGGCGGCGGTCGTCGTCGCGACGCGGCCTGTCCTGATTTCTATCACCCTGGTTCCAGTCGCCGTAGCGACGTTCCCAGCGTCCGTCATTCGGGCCGCCCTGGCGGGGATCACGCCACTCGTCGCGGCGACCATCACGCCAGTCGTCCGGGCGTCCGTCACGCCACTCGTCACGCGGACGCGGACGGTCCCATCCGGCGCTCGGAGGCGGGGCGTTCCAGTACCCGCCGGACGGTGGCGGACGGCGCCAGCGGTCGCGCTCGCGGTAGAAGTCGCGGTCACGATAATAGCGGTCCCAATAACGGCCGACTTCGAAGGTGATCACCGGCACGCCGAGATCGCGGTAGTAACGCGGTTCGACATAGACCCGGTTCTGCCGGTAGGTCGTGGCGATATAACGCCCGGCTACCCAGCCCCGACCGCCCACGAAGGAAACATCGCACCACGGCGTATCAGAAAGGCAACCGTGCACGGTGAGCGGCGCACCATTCGGAATAACCACGACGGCCGGATAAGCCGTGCTCGGGCCGGAGCGCATATTCACATTCGCCGTGGCGAAACCCCGCGTCGCAGCTTCGGCAAGTGCCGGCGCGGCGAGCATGGCCACCAGCGCAATTGCGCCAAATAGTTTTTTCTTCACTTCTTTCTCCTCAAGCAAAGGCCCGCTTTGCCCTTGTCGGCATCCACCCTGTTCGATGGACCAGTATGCGTTCGCATACTGCCACGACCGAAAAATACGCGGTTCTGCATGAACGCAGCATGAAACAAATGAGGCATCCAATCAGTTCCACCTGCGGCAATCAGCGCCCGATAAATCGCCGCCGGAGTGGACCGCCGGTCTTGACTTCGGGGGGCAATCATCCGACTTCAATGCAACAGCAATATGGAGCAGAACCATGAGCGAAACCGCACAGACGACCGTCGACCAGAGCGAAGTGGATCGCTTCTCCGCGATGGCTGCGGAGTGGTGGAGCCCGACCGGCAAGTTCCGCCCGCTGCACAAGTTCAATCCGGTGCGGCTCGAATATATCCGCAACCGCATCTGCGATAATTTCGGCCGCGACCCAAAGGCGCACCGCCCGCTGGAAGGGCTGCGCATACTGGATATCGGCTGCGGTGGTGGCCTTCTCTCCGAACCCGTTGCACGCATGGGCGCGGATGTGGTGGGCGCCGATCCCTCGGAAAAGAATATCGGCATTGCCTCCACCCATGCCCGCGAAAGCGGGGTGAGCGTCGATTACCGCGCCGTGACTGCCGAACAGTTGCAGGAAGCCGGCGAAACCTTCGACGTCATCCTCAACATGGAGGTGGTCGAGCATGTGGCCAATGTCGATCTCTTCGTCACCACCTGCGCGAAAATGGTGCGCCCCGGCGGCCTGATGTTCGCCGCCACCATCAACCGCACGCTCAAAGCCCGGGCACTGGCGATCTTCGCTGCCGAAAACGTGCTGCGCTGGCTGCCGCGCGGCACGCACCAGTATGAAAAGCTCGTTCGCCCGGAAGAGCTCGAGCGGCCGATGGTGGCGAGCGGCATGGATATCGTCCACCGCACCGGCGTCTTCTACAACGTGCTGCAGGATCGCTGGAATCTTTCGCCGGATATGGATGTCAACTACATGATGCTGGCGAAGCGGCCGGCGCAGGGGTAACGCCGGGCGCTATTTGCGTGAGGTAGTCCTAAAGAAATTCAGTTGACGTCGTCGGGCAGCACCGGCAGCGGCGCGATCTCGATACCCTCGTCCAGCAGGGCCTTGGCGTCCTGCGCCGAGGCATTGCCGATGATGCCGCGCTCATCCGCTTCGCCATAGTGGATCTTGCGGGCTTCTTCCGGAAATTTATCGCCGACATCTTCCGCATTGGCGCGGATATTGGCAACGGCCTCGCGGATTTTTGCAAGCGCCTCTTTTCTGGCGGTATCCATGGCCAGCGTCTGGCGTTCGTCTTTCTTGCGGGCGGTGGAAACCGAAGGCGCCATCAAAAGCTTGGAGACCTGCACGGAGTTGCAGACCGGACAGGACAGGAAACCGCGCTGCAACTGATCGTCGAAATCGTCGCTGCCGGCAAACCAGCCTTCGAACTCATGGCCCTTTTCACAGGCCAGCGCATAACGGATCACGCCGCTTCACCTCCGGCAGGTTTCAGGGGAATAACCGTATCCAGACCGAACTCGCGGGCATTGCGGAGATTGGGAATTTTTCCGCGTGCGGCAGCCACCAGCGACGTATCGATCTCGGCGAAGATGATCTCTTCGCCAGCGCCGCCGGCAACGGCCAGAACCTTGCCCCATGGGTCGATGATGATGGAATGGCCGAAGGTCTCCCGCCCGTCCTCATGCACGCCTGCCTGCGCGGCGGCGATGACGAAAGCGCCGTTTTCGATGGCGCGGGCACGCAGCAGGATTTCCCAATGCGCCTCCCCCGTCTGTCGGGTGAAAGCCGCCGGAACGGTCAGAACCTCCGCACCTGCCAGCGCTTCCGCGCGGAACAGCTGCGGGAAACGGACGTCATAGCAAATTGCGAAGCCGAATTTCCCCAGCGGAAGTTCGGCGATACGCGCCACTTCGCCGGGTTGATAGGCAGCGCTTTCACGCCAGCTTTCACCATTGTCGAGATCGACATCGAACATATGGATCTTGTCATAGCTGCAGATGCGCGAACCATCCGGCGCGAAAAGAAAACCGCGATTGGCGATCTTGCCATCCGGGCGGGCAATGGCCGTGGAGCCGACATGGACATGAATGCCGAGTTCGCGGGCAAGACGGGCGGCCGTCGCAACGATGATATCGCCATCGTCATCACGCAGTTGCGCACGCAGCGCCTGCCGGTCCTTCTGGATTGCGCCCGTCATTTCCGGGGTCTGCACATAAACGGCGCCCTCGGCCGCAGCCGCACGCACCAGCCGGTCCATATCGGCGGCGTTTCTTGCCGGATCGACGCCGGAGCGCATCTGAATGGCGGCAGCCTTGAAACCCATCACATCCTCCATACCCGCAAGATCGCGGCCGATCAGGCGGCCAGCAGCGCGTCCAGTTTACCGGCGCGCTCCAGCGCGTGCAGATCGTCGCAACCGCCCACGTGCTGGCCGTTGATGAAGATTTGCGGGAACGTCGTTCCGCCGGATTTCTCGATCATTTCCTGCCGGTATTCCGGCGTCGTCGTGGCGTTATATTCGGCATAATCCACGCCCTTGCTGTCCAGCAGCGCCTTGGCGCGCGCGCAATAACCACAAAAATCCCGCGTATAGATCGTCACCGGTGCCATGTTCTCAAAGCCCTCGCAAACGTGCGGTAAAACGCACGATAAAGTCATGTCATTCAGGTTTCATATAGGCCCGGAAATGGCCATTGCAAAGGTCAAAACCGTCACATCCGCGGCACCGGCCCTGCGCAGGGCGCGGCTTGCCGCACTCACCGTCGCGCCGGTGGTATAGACGTCGTCCACCAGCACCACGCGCCTGCCATGAACATCTGTTTCCCGGCCGGGCGCGAGCGCGAAAGCGCCGCGCACATTATCCCGCCGGGCGAGTGCGGAAAGCCCCACCTGCCGCTCTGTCGGCTTCACGCGCAGCAGCGTGCCGGCAAGCAAGGGCTTGCCGGAGGCCCTGGCCAGATGCCGCGCCAGCTCGGCGGATTGATTGAAGCGGCGGCGCAGGAAGCGGTTGCGATGCAATGGAACGGGCACGATGCAATCGCAGGCATCCACCGTTCCGTCGCTTGCCCTCAGCATCCACAGCGCCATCAGGCGGGCGAGATCGATCCGGTCCTGATATTTCAGCCGGTGCACCAGCTTGCGGGCGGTTCCCTCATGGCTTGCGACGGCGCGCAGCCGGTCAAAAGGCGGCGGTTCGGCAATCGCCTGCGCGCTCACGAAACCGTCTCCGTGCTCCCGCGCGAAGGGAATGCCCAGAACCTCGCAAAAAGGGCGATCGATAAAGGCCACATCCCGCCAGCAATCCGCGCATAAGGCGCCCTCGCCGCCGGTCATGCGGGTGCAGCCCGCGCAGGTTGGCGGGTAGACCATGCGGAAGACCGCACGCCACATGTCTCCCGCCGCCGCCGGCACGGCCGCAGACTTAGACAGCAAAACCGAAAACAGACTTTCACCAGCACCCATGAGGTTGACTTTACCGCCGAACGGGTGCCTTTGCGAGAGCGATAGTTCCTTCCCGACACCGGGAAAACGGTGCCCAAAACGGCATGAGACCAACGATACGGCCCGCCGATCCCGAAGGCGTTTGAGGCCGAGCAGGCAAGATGATGGATATTCTCTTTGACCAGGCCCTGATCGAACAAAACCGTCGCCGGGCGTGGAACCGGCGCGACGACAAGGCCCTGTTTCTTCTCGATATGGCGGCCGAAGAGCTGGCCGACAGGCTTGCCATCGTCGAGCGCCAGTTCGAGACAGCAATCGAACTTCACGGCGGCACCGGCGTCACCGCCCGGCGGCTGGCGGAGACCGGCAAGGTGGATACCATTCGCCGTATCGAAACCGAGAGCTGTTTTGCGACGGATGCGAATATTCCCGACGCCGCTTCCATGGAACATCTGCCGCTCGAGGAGGCCTCCGCCAACCTCATCGTTTCACCGCTTGCCCTGCATCTGACCAATGATACGCCCGGCGCGCTGATCCAGATCCGGCGGGCATTGAAACCGGACGGCCTGTTTCTCGGCGCCATTCCCGGCAGCGGCACCCTGCAGGAACTGCGCGACGTGCTGCTGACCGCCGAGGCGGAACTGACCGGAGGCGCCAGCCCGCGCGTCATTCCCTTCGCCGATGTCCGCGATGTCGGCGCGCTTTTGCAGCGCGCCGGCTTTGCGCTCCCCGTGACCGATGCGGAAAGCTACACCGTGCGTTACGATTCAATCTTCCCGCTGATGCGCGATCTGCGCGCCATGGGCATGGCCAATCCGCTGGCAAGCCGCAGCAGAAAGCCGCTCAACCGCGCCTTTTTCCTGCGCGCGGCCGAGCTTTACGCCGAGCGATATTCCGATCCTGACGGGCGGATAAGGGCGACATTTTCCATCATCTATGTATCGGGCTGGGCGCCGCACGAAAGCCAGCAGAAGCCGCTGAAACCCGGCTCCGCCAAGGTGCGGCTTGCCGATGCCTTAAAGACAACCGAGGTGAAGCTGTCCTGAGCGATCAGCCGAAAGGCTTCAACTCGCCAATGTGTCTACGATGAACTGAAACACGGCATTGATATTGCTGCTTATGCTGCCTGCGCCAGCGATGAGGGCGGCGGAAATCAGCCCGGCGATCAAGCCGTATTCAACCGCTGTCGCACCGTCTTCGCTTTTGCAAAAATTGATAAAAAAATGCAGCACAGGATATTCCCCATCCGCCATCCGGTGCGTTGCGACAACCGGCATCTGCCCTGTTGAAATCAACTCTATCGTAGGTCGGCGATGTGAGGAATCCGTTACCTTTGATGGTAAACGATCAGCAACCGCTCTCGTTGCTATAACCCCTGACCACGCAGGGCATTTCCGGCATTGGCTGGGTGATGCTGCGACGGATGGAATAGGTCTTGCCCACATCGGTCTTCTTGATGGAGCCCGTGCTGATCATGTCGTAATTATCGGGAAACTGCGCCACCCGCGTGGAGGATTTTCCGGCAAGCATGGGAGTGACGATGAGTGAGAGCGCGATAACCGCCGTGCCGAAAAGCAGCGCCACATTGAGTACGCCGGTGCGACGGGATTTGTGGGAATACAAGTGACGACCTTCCACCGTCTTCCAGAAATCCTCGTTCATGAGCAACCTCGTCTCGCGCAGTTTACCGCTTCTTTAGCTTAACAATCTGCCAGAGGGTGCTGAACGATCTCTTAACACAGCCCCGTTTTGGCACGGCAAAGCGCTGCAAACGGGGCATTTTCACGAAGCTGTGACGGGATAATACGCGAGGACCTCGGGGGCTTCCCGATTTTATAGCAAATCCTGCAGGAAGGGGATGAGCGGCTCATCGGCCGGCGGCATGGGGTAATCGCGCAATGCCTGCGGCTTCACCCATTTAATCGCCTGCCCTTCCCGGCCGTGTGCAATGCCCTCATAACGGCGGCACACATAAAGCGGCATCAGGAGGTGAAAGGTCTCATAGGTGTGGCTGGCAAATGTCAGCGGTGCGAGGCAAGCGACCTTGGTTTTGATACCCAGCTCCTCGTCCAGTTCACGAACAAGGGTTTCCTCCGGCGTCTCGCCATGCTCCACCTTGCCGCCGGGAAATTCCCACAGGCCCGCAAGCGACTTGCCTTCCGGACGCTGCGCCAGAAGAATGCGGCCATCCTGATCGAGAAGGGCGCAGGCGGCGACCAGCAGGATTTTTTTGCCTGCCTCGCTCATTCGCCGGCTCCCTTGCGCCAGTAACGATAACGATAGGCCTCGGAGAACCCGAATTTTTGATAAAGGGCGATCGCCGGCGCATTGGTGGAAACCACCTGCAGCCAGGCGGTTTTTGCGCCGCTGATTCTTGCCCAGCGCAGTGCCGACGACAAAACCTGCGTGCCGAGGCCCTTTTTACGCTGCGACTTTTCGACATCGAGGGAGATGATGCCGGCAAGATCATTATCCTGCACGCAGATCACGGTCGCGAGCGGATTGCCTTCCACTTCCTCATTGATAAAGAGGCCGAGCGCCGGCTTGATGGAGCTGACGATTTCCGCAATCGCCGGACGGAGCGCCGGATCGCTATCGCTGACCTTGATGCTCGCCTCGACAAAACGGCCGATATCGTGGCTCGGCAAGCTGACCAGCGTTTCGGGCAGCTCCATGCCGGAGAGATCGGCCGTCATGACCGTGACCTCTTCGAACACGGACCAGCCGTCATTCGAGAGAAATTCTCTCAGCTGCGGCGGCATCAGCGTCGTTTCGCGCACCACCAGCGGTCGGCCGAAATCTTCAAAACGCTTGCGCGCCTTTTCCAGCCGCACCGCGCTGTTTCCGTAATCGGACGGGTCGAGCGGCACCACGCAGTTGATGCGCTTGGAGGGGTGCGAGCCCGTCAGGCGGATTTGCCAGCTACCGTCATAAATCACCGACGAGGCAGGCCATGCCCGGAAGCTGACGGCTTCCAGACGGCGAACCAGCGGCAGATTGACGGCCTTATTGTCCTGCATTCTCTTCGGCTCCAACGGTCAGCTCCGATAGTCGCCGTTGATCGCAACATATTCTTTCGTCAGGTCACAGGTCCAGACGGTGGCAGTGCCCTGACCGAGACCGATATCCACCTTTACCGGAATGTCTTCGAGACGCATCACCGCGCTGGTTTCCGCCTCCGAATAATCCGGGTCGCGCTCGCCGTTGACAGCTACGCGCACGCCGCCGAACCAGATGGCGAGGCGGTCACGATCGGCCATTTCGCCGGACTTGCCGACGGCCATGACGACGCGGCCCCAATTGGCGTCTTCGCCGGCAACCGCGGTCTTCACCAGCGGCGAATTGGCGATGGAAAGGGCAATCTTCTTGGCGGCGGCATCGTTTTCCGCGCCGGTGACGGTGACTTCCACCATCTTGCGCGCGCCTTCGCCATCACGAACCACCTGCAGGGCAAGGTCCTTGAGGAGATCGTTCAGCGCGGCGCGGAAGCCGGCAAGGCGCTCGTCGTTGGCGCTCGTTACCTTCACCTGGCCGTCTTCAGCGGCAGCACCTGTCGCAAACAGCATCAACGTATCGGAGGTGGAAGTGTCGCTATCGACCGTCACGGAATTGAATGTCGGGCCAACACCGGCAGACAGCAGCGACTGCAGGGCGGCGGGCTCGATATCCGCATCCGTCACAACGAAAGAGAGCATCGTCGCCATATCCGGCGCAATCATGCCAGCACCCTTGGAAATGCCGTTGATCGTCACGATCACGCCGCCGATCTCGGCGGTGCGGGTCGAAACCTTGGGATAGGTGTCGGTCGTCATGATCGCCTTGGCGGCTTCCTGCCAGAAATCGGCTTCCGCCCTGACATTCATGTCGCCGAGAACGCCGGCAAATTTCGAAGCATCCAGCGGCTCGCCGATCACGCCCGTCGATGCCAGGAAGACCTCGCCCTCGGAGCAACCAACGGCAGCGGCGGCGGATTTCGCCGTCAATTCGGTCGCGGCCTTGCCCTTGACGCCGGTAAAGGCATTGGCATTGCCGGAATTGACCACCACGGCGCGCGCCACGCCGCCGCCCAGATTGGCGCGGCAGAAATCGACCGGGGCGGAAGGGCATTTCGATTTGGTGAAGACGCCGGCGACGCTTGCCGGCTTGTCGAACACCATCAACAGAACGTCGGTGCGGTTCTTGTACTTGATGCCGGCGGCAGCCGTCGCCATGCGAACGCCGCGCAGCGCAGGCATGTCAGGATAGGATTTCGGAGCGAGCGGAGAAACGGCAACGGACATTGGAAGCGCCTGAAATTCTGGAAATGGGAAGTATGGAAATGCCAGAGATGAAACGGGGCGGCCTTTAAAGCCGCCCCATAACAAGGGTAATTCTTACTGCTGCGGCTGCGGCTGAGCCTGCTGTTCCTTCGTGGCTTCGTCGTAGCCCTTCTTCAGCGTCTCATCCATGATTTCAATCTTCTGGTCGGCCTTTGCCTTCTCGATGAGGGCAACGTACTTGTCACGCATGACAAGCTGACGAACCTGCGGCTCGACCTGCTCGAAAGCCGGCGGCGGTGCGATGCGCTTGTCTTCCAGCTTGATGACGTGGAAGCCGAACTGGGTCTTCACCGGAGCCTTGGTGTAGGCGCCCTTTTCGAGACCGAAAGCGGCTTCTTCGAATTCCGGCACCATGCGGCCCTTGCCGAACCAGCCGAGATCGCCGCCGTCATCCTTGTTGGAATCGGTCGACTTTTCCTTGGCGAGCGCGGCGAAATCCTTGCCCGAATCAAGCTGCTTAATGATGTCCTTGGCTTCGTCCTCGCTGGCGACGAGAATGTGCGCGGCCTTGATTTCCTCTTCCTGCGGCAGAGCTGCGACTTCCTTGTCGTAGCGAGCCTTTACTTCGTCAGCGGTAACGGCATCGACCACGTGCTTGCGGAAATAGGCGTTGTGCAGCTCACGGTCCTGGATGAATTCCATGCGCTTCTTGAAATCTTCAGTCTTTTCCAGACCTTCGGCGCTGGCGTTCTTCACCAGAAGCTTGACGTCGATCGCGCCGGAAAGGGCTGCAACCTTCTTCTGCTCATCGGGAAGCTGCGCGAGCTGCGGGTCGAGGTTGCTCATGGCGAGGTCGAGTTCGGACTGGTGGATTTCCAGATCGCCGACCTTGGCGACAACCTTGTCTTCCTGTGCGAAAGCCGGAAGCTGGAGGCCGAGCGTGGCCACAATCACCGCAGCCGCAATTTTATTATAGCGCAACATTTTGAACCTTTCGGGGACAATGCCGGCTCCAGACATGGTTTCCGGCTCTGAAAAAACTTCCAAACACCGGATTGTGGCCATTCTGTAACGGGCAGAACCGTTGACATCATTTGCCCCCCCTCTTATCTGTCACGCAACCTCGCGTCCAGATACGTTGAAGGGCGAAGTCCGTCATTTATGCTGAAATCGGCGTGACGGAGAAAAGCGCCCGGCAAAACGGAATTTCAGAAAGGGCCAGTAAGATGGTCAGTCTCGGCGGAATAGCCCGCAAGTTGTTCGGTTCGGCAAATGACCGCCGCGTCCGCTCCTATAAAAGCAAGATCGCAGCCATCAATGCGCTGGAAGAAGCCACCAAGGCGCTCTCCGACGAAGCGCTGGCGGCCAAGACCGCTGAGTTCCGCCAGCAGCTTGCCGACGGCAAGACGCTGGACGACCTGCTGATCCCGGCTTTCGCCGTCGCCCGTGAAGCGTCGCGCCGCGTTCTGCATATGCGCCCCTTCGACGTGCAGCTGACCGGCGGCATGATTCTGCATGGAGGCGCCATCGCCGAAATGAAGACCGGTGAAGGTAAGACGCTGGTAGCGACCCTTGCGGTCTACCTCAACGCCCTTGCCGGCAAGGGCGTGCATGTCGTCACCGTCAACGACTATCTCGCCAAGCGTGACGCGGCCACGATGAGCAGGCTCTACGGCTTCCTCGGCCTGACGACCGGCGTGATCGTCCACGGGCTGGACGACGACCAGCGCCGCGAGGCCTATGCCTGCGACATCACCTACGCCACGAATAACGAACTCGGCTTCGACTATCTGCGCGACAACATGAAATATGACCGCGCCCAGATGGTTCAGCGCGGCCACAACTACGCGATCGTCGACGAAGTCGACTCGATCCTGGTCGACGAGGCGCGCACGCCGCTGATCATTTCCGGCCCGCTGGACGACCGTTCCGACCTTTACAACACCATCGACGCCTTCATTCCGCTGCTGACGCCGGAAGATTACGAAATCGATGAAAAGCAGCGCTCGGCCAACTTCTCCGAAGACGGCACCGAGAAGCTCGAGAACCTGCTGCGGCAGGCGGGCCTCCTGAAGGGCGAATCGCTTTACGACGTCGAAAACGTCGCCATCGTTCACCACATCAACAATGCGCTGAAGGCCCACAAGCTCTTCACCCGCGACAAGGACTATATCGTCCGCAACGACGAAATCGTCATCATCGACGAGTTCACCGGCCGCATGATGCCGGGCCGCCGTTATTCCGAAGGTCAGCATCAGGCTCTCGAAGCCAAGGAAAAGGTGCAGATCCAGCCGGAAAACCAGACTCTTTCCTCCGTCACCTTCCAGAATTATTTCCGCATGTACGAAAAGCTGGCCGGCATGACCGGCACGGCCGCGACGGAAGCGGAAGAATTCGGCAACATTTACGGCCTCGACGTCATCGAAGTGCCAACCAACCTGCCGATCCAGCGTATCGACGAGGACGACGAGGTTTACCGCACCGGCGAGGAGAAGTTCCAGGCGATCATCACCGAGATCAAGGCGGCGCATGAACGCGGCCAGCCGGTTCTCGTGGGCACGACCTCCATCGAAAAATCCGAGCTTCTGGCCCATCTCCTGCGTCAGTCCGGCTTCTCCGATTTCCAGGTCCTGAACGCCCGTTACCACGAGCAGGAAGCCTATATCGTTTCGCAGGCCGGCGTTCCGGGTGCGGTCACCATCGCCACCAATATGGCCGGCCGCGGCACCGACATCCAGCTCGGCGGTAACGTCGACATGCGGCTTGAGCGCGAGCTCGAAGGCATCGAACCCGGTCCGGAACACGACGCCAAGGAACAGGCGATCCGCGCCGAGATCAAAGTTCTGAAGGAAAAGGCGCTCGCCGCCGGCGGTCTTTACGTCATCGCCACCGAACGCCACGAAAGCCGACGCATCGACAACCAGCTGCGCGGCCGTTCCGGCCGTCAGGGCGACCCGGGCCGTTCAAAATTCTACCTGTCGCTTCAGGATGACCTGATGCGCATCTTCGGTTCCGAGCGTATGGACAGCATGCTGCAGAAGCTCGGCCTGAAGGAAGGCGAGGCAATCGTCCACCCGTGGATCAACAAGGCGCTGGAACGCGCCCAGAAGAAGGTCGAAGCCCGCAACTTCGAGACCCGCAAGAACCTTCTGAAATATGACGACGTGCTGAACGACCAGCGCAAGGTGATCTTCGAACAGCGCCTCGAGCTGATGGAAGCCGACAATATCGGCGAAACCGCAGCCGATATGCGCCATGAAGTGATCGAAACGCTCGTCACCAAGCATATTCCGGAAAATGCCTATGCGGAACAGTGGGATATTGCAGGCCTGAAGGCCGGCATCGCCCAGTTCCTCAACCTCGACCTGCCGGTGGAGGAATGGGCCAAGGAAGAAGGCATCGCTGAGGACGATATTCTTGAGCGTGTTACCGAGGCCGCCGACAAATACGCCGCCGAGCGCGCGGAACGTTTCGGCCCCGAGATCATGACCTATGTGGAACGCTCGGTCATTCTCCAGACGATCGACCATCTGTGGCGCGAACATATCGTCAACCTCGACCATCTCCGTTCCGTCGTCGGTTTCCGCGGTTATGCCCAGCGCGACCCGCTGCAGGAATACAAGGCGGAAGCCTTCGAACTGTTCCAGGCGCTGCTCGCCAATCTGCGCGAGGCCGTTACCGCCCAGCTGATGCGGGTGGAACTGGTGCAGCAGGAACCGCAGCAGCCGGAACTGCCGGAAATGACGGCGCATCATCTCGACCCCAATACGGGCGAAGACGAAATGGCGCAGGGCCAACAGACCGCGCCCGCCGCCTTCGTGCCGGCCGAGGATCGCGATCCGGAAAACCCCGCCACCTGGGGTCGTATCGGCCGCAACGAAATGTGCCCCTGCGGCTCCGGCAAGAAATACAAGCACTGCCACGGCGTTTACGAACAGGCCTGAGGCAGTTGCTGACAGACAAACGAAATCGCCCGCACCCTCGGTTGCGGGCGATTTTCGTTGCACCCCTCGATCGCTGTTGACGGATATCGGCAATTTCCAATATGGGAGCCGGATCGTCTTCCGGAAAAAGCTTTCATGGCCCCTCGCGACTTTGCCGCTTATGTTTTTCTCGCACTCGCGTGGGGAATGTCCTTCCTGCTGCTTTTGCATGTCGTCGAGGCCTTCGGCTGGATCGGCGCGGTCACGCTCCGTTCGCTGGTCACCGCCGTCACCCTGTTTTTGATCGCGATTGCGGCGCGCCGAAAGCTTGCATTTTCCGCGAGCTGGCGCGCCTTCGCCGTCGTCGGCGCAACAACGGTCGCGGGACAGTTGATCGGCCTCTCCTATGCGACGCCGCTGGTCGGCACCGCCATGGCGGCCATTCTGGTGGCCACCATCCCGCTTTTTTCCATGCTCATCTCACAGGTCTGGGGACTTGAACGCCTCACGAAACAGGGCTTTGCCGGCCTCATCATCGGCTTTAGCGGCATCTTGCTGCTTGTCGGCTTCCCTGCTGTGCCCGTCACGACCGGCTTCATCATCGGCTGTGCCGCCGCCCTCGCCGCCTGCATCTGCGCCGCCTATGGCAGCAACTATGCCAGCCGCTATCTCAAGGGCGTGGGTTCGTGGGAAATCACCATCGGCTCCTTTCTCACGGGCGGGCTGATGACATTGCCGCTTCTTCTGGCCGTGCCCCTGCCCGGAGCACCGCGCCTCATCGATTACGGTTATCTTCTCGTACAGGCGGTGGTCATGAGCGGCCTCACCTACATCACCTATTTCAAGCTTGTCTCCTCGATCGGCGCAACCAGGGCGATCAGCGTGGAATTCGCCGTGACCGTCGTTGCGGTCCTCGTCGGCGCGCTGGTGCTGGATGAGCCGCTTTCGCTTCCCCAGCTTTTCGGCGCCGGCATCATCATTCTGGGCTGTGCGCTGGTCCTCGATCTCATGCCAAGGAAAAAGGCTCCGCCCACACCCTCCGGGGCGTGAAGGGTTTATTAGCGTTTTCCACCAATAGTCGTGCTGGTCATTGCTGATCACACGGGATCGCGCCTGCGGCGCGAGGGAAAAATGCAACCGGGCAAATCAGACTACGAGCACTACTGGGACCCGCTAAGGGCGCTCCTCATGCTGCTTGGCATTCCCTATCACGCCTCCCTCCTCTACAGCTATGCCCTGCCATGGGACATCAAGGATTTCGACACCAGCCCGCTTCTGAGCGCGCTGGGTTCCGCACTCGTCACCTTCCGCATGCCGGCATTCTTTCTGGTGGCCGGCTATTTTTCCACGATGGTCATCGGCAAGAAGGGCAAGATGCGCTGGCTGAGACAGCGTTTCCTGCGCCTCGGCGTGCCCTTTATCATCGCGGTCCTTCTGCTCGGGCCATCACAGCTTTTCCTGCTGCAACTGGCCCGCGTCGCCAAAGGCGATATCCCGGCCGACCGGCTGCTTGAGAGCCTGCCCGGCCTGCTGCGCCCGAGCGAACAGTGGATCATGCATCTATGGTTCCTGCCGGCCCTTATCTTCTATTCGATCCTGCTTGCCGGCCTGCTGTTTCTCTTGGAACGTCCGCCAGTAGCCTATGTGAGAGATTGGTTCGGCAGCCTGCGGCAGTGGCATACCTCCCTGTTTTTCGCAATGCTCTGCCTCGTACCTGTTGTGTGGGAATTGATGATCTACGGATCCGGCCAGCTTGCAGCAAAGAGCGGAAGCGGCCTCTTTTTTCTCTATGAACGCGCTTCCGATCCCTATGCGCGTTACCTGCCATTCTTCCTCATTGGCGCGCTGCTGCACCGTGACCGCGCCCTCTTTCACCGCTTTCGCCAGACCGGCCTTCTCACCGGCGTCATCGCGGTGGGCGCCATCGCGACGGCGGTGACCCTGCGCCTGCAACATCCCTTTTCGAATTCGGCCCTGCTGGTGCTGGTGTCGACAATTGCGGCGGTGACGGCAAGCCGTCTGTTGATAGACCTCGCCTGCCGCTATTTCGACAGGCCGAGCCGGCTTGCCAGACGCATGACGGATGCGTCCTTCACCATCTACCTGTTCCACCATCCGCTGATCTACGCGTTCGGGACGCTCTTCATCCTCATTGCGCTGCCGCCCATCCTGGAATTCACCATCATCGTCGCGGCCACCACGACGGCGGCCTATATGCTGCATCAGGCGATACGCCTCAGCCCGCTCGCCCTTTTCCTGTTCAACGGCATTCGCAAGCCACGCGTGGCGGACGATATTGGCACACAAGCCGGCGCGTCCCAAACCCTTCGTTAAGGATGAAGCGCGTATGATCGGCCTGCCTATTCAACTGGAAATGATGGCGTGTGGATCATGGCTATCCTCAACACGGCGGAAAAAGCCTTACCCGCAGGCCTGCGCGCGAAGCTTTCGCCGCTGGTAGCGAAAGTCGCCGTTGTTCTTTCCGGCGGGGATGAGGTCTCCCGCGCGCAGCGCATGGCGCTGGTTGCGTTTGCGGTGCGTATCGTCAGCGCCGGTATAGCCTTCATTTCCCAGATCATTCTTGCCCGCCTGATGGGCGAATTCGAATATGGCCTGTTCGCCTTCGTCTGGGTTCTGGTGATCCTGTTCGGCAATCTTTCCTGTCTCGGTTTTCACACCACCGTCATCCGCTTTTTACCCGGCTATCGTCTGGAGGATGCCCATGACAAGATCATGGGGCTGACCTCGACGGCGCGGGTCTTCGCCATGCTTTCGGCGAGCGCGCTTGCGATTTTCGGTTTCGTTTTCCTGTATTTCTTTGGCGAGCGCATCGCCTCCTATTATCTCATTCCCGTGTCGCTCGCGCTTTTCACCCTGCCGATGGTTGCGCTGGGCGATGTGCTGAACGGCACCGCGCGCGCCAATGGCTGGGCGGTCTCCGCACTCAGCCCCACCTATATCGTTCGCCCGCTGCTGATCCTGCTGTTCATGCTGGTGGCAATCGGTCTCGGCGCGGAAAAAACCGCAACGACGGCCATGCTGACGGCCCTTCTTGCCACCTATGTCACCACGCTTTTCCATTTCGCCTTCATGAACCGCAGGCTCAACCGGCATTTCCGCAGCACGGTCCGCAGGGTGCATTTCCGCCACTGGATAAGGTTCGCCTTCCCGATGTTCCTGATCGACGGCATCGGTTTTTTGATGACCAATTCCGATGTGGTGATCGTCGGGCTTTATCTGCCGCCGGATCAGGTTGGCATCTATTTTGCTGCGGCAAAAACCATCGTGCTGATGCAATTCGTGTTTTTCTCGGTGCAGGCGGCCGCCGCCCCACGCCTGGCCGCCCTCATGTCGGCCAATGACCGGCAGGGGCTCGCCGGTTTCGCCAGCCAGGCAGCGCGCTGGGCCTTCTGGCCATCGCTCGGCGTCGGCAGCGTGGTGCTTCTGGCCGGCCCGTTCCTGCTGTCGCTGTTCGGTCCCGGCTTCGTTCAGGGTTATGAGCTGATGTTCTTCCTTTTCGCCGGTTTCCTCGCCAAGGCGCTGATCGGCCCGGGAGAAACATTGCTGAACATGGCCGGCAAACAAAAATTGTGCGTCGTCCTTTATATTATTATCTTCGGTTGCAACATTGCACTCAACATGGCGCTCATTCCGGTCTATGGTCTGGCAGGGGCAGCAGCAGCGGTGGCGATAGCCATGTGCATAGAAGCTGTGCTATTGCATATTGCCATTCGCCGCACACTCGGGATCGTCCTTTTTGCCTTCAACGATCCCCGGGCGGGTCAAAACACTGGGAAGGCGGTGTAACGATAAGCATGTCCAGCGATCCAAAGAATCCGGATTTTCAGGACCCGCGCATCGCGGCACTGATGGCGTCCGCGGAGCGTGACCGCCCCGTGGCCGACAGCAGCCGACGCGTGGGCCGCGATGGCCGGGAATTCTGCATCTATCCGGGTCAGCTCGGTTATGACATGCAGGAAGAACTAGACTTTCTGTCCAACCGTGTCATGGAGGCGAATGTCTTCTTCACCGGAAGGCTTCTCGCGCCCGCCATGCCGCGCATCGAGGACAAGTCCGTGCGCTTCGCCCTCATTCGCGACGAGAATGGCGCCAGAAGCCGCATGCGCTTCCTGATGCCCTTTACCGTGGAAAAGCCGGGCTTTTCCATCGGTCCCTCCATCATTCGCGTCTGGGCCAATCCATTCGGGCCGCTCGGCACGCCGCTGGTCGACACCGAAGGCGCCGCCGAAACCCTCGACAATCTTTTCGATGCGCTTTCCGACAGCAACATGCGTCTGCCGAATGTTCTGGTTCTGCCGGACATTCGGCTGGAAGGGCCGTTTGCCCGCATGTTCAAAGCCATCGCGCTCAGCCGCAACCTGCCGGTGACGACGACGGGCAATTATTACCGGCCGATGCTGGAGAGCCTTCTCGATGGCAGGGCCTATCTGCGAAACGCCCTTGCGCCGCACCATTTGCGCGAAATGAACAGGCAGTGGCGGCAGCTCGAAAAACTTGGGGCCCTCTCCTATACCGTTACCCGGCAGCCAGCGGACGTGCGTTACCGCATGGAGGAGTTTCTGGCGCTGGAGGCGAGCGGCTGGAAAGGCCGCAAACGCACCGCGCTGGTCAACGACCGTTATCGCGCCGCCTTCGCCCGCGAGGCGATCACCAATCTGGCCGAAGCGGATGCGGTGCGTATCCACACCATCGATCTCAATGGCAGCGCCATCGCCTCCATGGTGGTGTTCATCACGGCGGGCGAGGCCTATACGTGGAAGACCGCTTTCGACGAGAGCTATGCGCAATTTTCTCCCGGCAAGCTGCTGGTGCAGAAACTGACCGACTGGCATCTGGACGATGCCAATATTCTGCGCAGCGACAGCTGCGCCGTGCCCGATCATCCGATCATGAGCCGCTTCTGGCAGGAGCGTCAGGAAATGGGCACGCTGGTCGTCGGGCTTGCCCAGAACAGCGACCGGGACGTGCGGCAGGTTTCCACGCAGGTGGACATGTACCGCAACACCCGCAACCTCGCCCGCAGCCTACGGCAGAAGATCCTGTCCTTCGGACGCAAGGGCAATTGATCCGAAGGGCGCCGGTGGCGCCCTTCGAAGTTTCTGACACGGGCAAAGCCTGCTTCAGCGCGAGGCCGTCCGGATCATCTTGCACAATTTCGTCAGCGCCGCATCGTATCCGCCGCCCAGAATATCGACACAACGGCGGGCGAGCTTGATCTGCTCGGTCCGCGACATATCGTTATAGGCTTGCAGGGCATTGCGCATCGCGCCCGGAGACACTGTGCCCGAGCCGCCGGGATTGGTGGTGCTGCCGCCGGGATTTCCGGGCGTGCCGGTCGAACCAGAGCCGCCGACGCCAACGCCGAGACCGACACCGCTCGAGCCCCCCACATTGGCCCCGACATTGGCGTTGATGCCATCCGAGCCGCCAACGGAAGCGTTCACACCGGCATTGACGCCGCTGGAACCGCCCACGGATGCATTGACATCCGCATTGACCCCATTGCTGCCGCCAACCGATGCGTTGACATCCGCACCCAGCCCGCCGCCGCTCCTGCCGCCGACATCCGCACTGGCGTTAACGCCACTGCTGCCGCCAACGGAGGCATCGACCCCGAGCCCGCCACTGCCATTGTCGCCAACACTGGCGTTAACCCCATTCTCGCCACCGATCCCGATATCCAGCGCATGGGCGTTGATCGGCAGGATCAGGCAGGCGGACAGTAATAAATTGCGAGAAAAAGCCCTCATAATTTCCTCCCTATGAGTTTGGCCATTCCCGCCCCGCGTGGAAACTCCACGCTGACATCATAATTCAATTAGTAATTGCGTATATTCCAATTTATTAGAGGTGCCTAATATTATCCTAATGCCGCAACTGCAAGTGTCGCGATCCGGCACAGCCACCGGCCGCACCAGTTTGATCGACGGCCCGGCAAAGACGGAAAACCGCCCGTGCAAACAGGCGGAATTCAAAAGGATAAGTCAGCTTTGGGGTTGCACGCATGGCCTTGAGCATGATAGACGCCGTGGCATTACCACCGTTGCCCCAATGGCGGAATTGGTAGACGCGCCGCACTCAAAATGCGGTTCCGAAAGGAGTGCTGGTTCGATCCCGGCTTGGGGTACCATTACCTAAAAATCATATTGATTTTCTTAGGTTTTCCGGCACTAAGTGTCCAATAAACTCCCACCACCTATGAAAATCCTTATTCGCTTGCGCTAGGCGTCATTCGGGCGCAATATTGAGTTGTCAGTAGTCATGTTAAGGGCGCTGCTGATTAAGGGCGGGTTACCCTAGCCCCAATAAGAGGAGGACGAGATGTCTTCCGATTCCAATTTTTCTGGCATTTCCCCCGAGGAAATGGAGATAATCCAGTCAGTCTTGAAGAGTGCTGGCTATAACGCCGCATTGCTGGGTGATGATCAGCGACAATTTAACACGGCCGCGTTTCTCGTAATGCGACTGTTTCTTGCGGGCGAGAAATCCGCAGATGCGCTCGCAGCCCAACTTAAACGCCGTCTTGGGAGGGCGAGTTTGCATCGACCCTCTTATCAGTCGGCGCTTGCCCCCTATGCCATTCGTGGACTGCCCCGCAACATGAGGTATGTGCTTCGAATATCCCGGAAAGTGCCTACCCGATCAATTGAAGCGGACGAGCAGTCTTGGGAAAATGAAGGCGGCGCGGTACGTCGCCCCCTTGGTCATCCCCAGCACCGTCCAAACCTGTTCTGATCAAGAAGAGCGGTTGGCAGTGCCCCATCATTCATTGCGCCTTTCAGCGAGAGGCGATGCAATAGAACAGAGGATACCGGAGACATGATAGAGAGAACAACAAACAGCGAGATCACTTTCGCGCACCCGTTTGTACTAAGTAGCCTCGTGGCACCTTTAGACGCAGGTACGTATCGTCTCGTCGTAGACGAAGAACTCATTGAAGGTCTAAGTTTTTCGGCCTACAGGCGCGTGGCGACACACCTTGAGATACCTGCAATTTCCGCTAAAACGGTCAAACGGCAGTTCTTGCAAGTGTCCTCGGCGGAGATTGATGATGCTTTACGGAAAGACGCGGAATTTGGGAGCGCCAGCGCAACGAACTCGTAGGAGGGCCGAAGGGGAATGAACCGCGCACCCTTTGTAGAGCGCAAGGTATATTGTCATTTAGTTTCCGGAATCTCTGACACGTATTTTCGCAGCTTTCAATGAGCCGCTACCGCCTTGAGTTCTTCCCCACCTATACCAGGAAATTGCGACGGCGCAGGCATTGGACACTTTTGGAGAAAGCGTAATGATCGCATAGAAAACCAAAATGTCCAAAAAGACGCGAAACCGCTGATTTTCTTAGAAATCAGCGGTCCGGCTTGGGGTACCATTTCCTAAAAGCGCATTGATTTCTCTAGGCTTTGACCAGCATGCGTCAGTGAACTCTTCGACGGTCTCACGCCGCCGAAAAGCTCACGAAACTTTGCTTCCGCGCCTCCGAGTATTACCGGGCTTTCATTTGCCAGATGCGGCGGACTCGATTAGACGAATCCCGTTACACCCCGTGAAGACCGGCGACTTAATTTCGCCATCACGCCCGCCTTTTTGAAAGCCCGTCCGGGATATCTGCTTCTTCGCGAAGTTTGAGGAAAACAACATGGCCAATGCGACCACCGCCGACAATAGCCGCACGCTCGCCGCTCTCGGCGTCACGGCGGGAATGATCTTCACCGTCGGCTCCGCCCTCGGTTTCCAGCATATTGGCGGTTATACGCCCTGCGCGCTGTGCCTGCTGCAGCGCGATCCCTATTATTACGCGATTCCGCTGGGCATATTGGCCATTGCGACCAGCGTCTTCAAATTGCCGGTCCAGATCACCCGGCTGCTGCTTGCCCTTATCGGCGTGGCGATGCTGATCGGCGCCGGGCTCGGCGTTTATCACGCCGGTGTGGAATGGGGTTTCTGGGAAGGGCCGATCACCTGCGCAACCGGGGCGCCTTCCATCACCACCAATGCCGGCGATCTGCTGGGCAATCTGAACGCCATCAAGGCCCCCTCCTGCAACGACGCTGCCTTGCGGGTGCTCGGCCTTTCCTTTGCGGGCTGGAATGTCATTGCAAGCGTTGCACTTGCGGCAGTCGCCTTTTTTGGCGCGAGCCGTAAAAGCCGGTAAGCGGAAAACCGCGTTGCAGTCCTCGAAAGATCAGGGCTGCAGCTCGGTATCCCAGTAAAGATAGTCCATCCAGCTTTCGTGCAGATAATTGGGCGGGAACAGCCGCCCGTTATTGTGCAGATCCTGAACCGTCGGCTGGAAGGGCTTCTGCGCCGGGAACATGCCCGCCTGCTTGGGAAGCTTGCTGCCTTTTTTAAGGTTGCAGGGAGAGCACGCCGCAACGACATTGTGCCAGGTGGTTTCACCGCCATGCGCGCGGGGAATCACATGGTCGAAGGTCAATTCGTCCCGCGTGCCGCAATACTGGCATTCGAACTTGTCCCGAAGGAAAACGTTGAAGCGGGTGAAGGCGGGGTTGCGGGTGGGCTGCACATAGGTCTTGAGGCTGACGACGCTCGGCAGCCGCATGGAAAAGCTGGGGGACGACACCGCGTGATCATATTCTGCAATGATGTTCACACGGTCTAGAAAGACGGCCTTGATCGCGTCCTGCCAGGACCATAACGACAAGGGATAATAACTCAGTGGCCTGTAGTCTGCGTTCAGAACGAGCGCCGGCAGGGCCTGTGGTGAAACTGCAATCGTCAAGGGCTTCTCCTGAGCGATTCGGCATCTGCACTTGTATATTAGGTCCGTTGTTACAGGATTGTGAAGCCTATAAATGCAGCGGCGAAGAGCTTAATTTTTGAGCCGCAGAATGGCCTTTTTCGCATTCCTGACGATCGAACGGCACGGGACACCTCCTGGCGTTGTGACACCGCTGGCCGATGCGGCAGGAGGGCGATTCGGGCCTTTGCCAGACACAAATCCTTCTCACACCGGATGCACTATCGGTGATATGATTACCCCCGACGGACGACTGGAAAATCAATGCGCGCCGGGCATGGCAAATGTGCGGCGGCGGCATTCATCATTTCCGTCAATGGAGGAACGGTCATGAGGTTGGGCAGGCAGCAAGCAGCAGCATTGCGGGGCGGTCTGGCGGCCGGCGTCCTGACCGCCATGATCTTCCTCTCCGTGGGCGCCCATGCCCAGCAATATCAGAATTTCGAAGTGACGCCGGATGGCCGCGGCGGAGCGCAGGGAACGATCGGCGGGCGCAATTTCGAAGTTTACCGAAATTACGACCGGCCGCCGGCAAGCCGCGCCTCCCCCGAGACCCGGCGTGAACTCAGGCGGGCTGTCCCGCAGCAGACCTGTATTGTCGACACCGAGGGCAGGACCCGCTGCAGGTGAGCGCGAACCCGGCTTTCCGGCTGTTTTCAGCGCGCTGTAACAAAATTAGATTTCGTTAAAATGCAATCTATCGACTTAAACGGCCCGCAAGAATGGGTCGCTATGGTGCCAGGCACAAGACAAGACAAAACAATTGTGCAGGGGCAAGGACATGGCGAAGAGAACAATCCGTCTGGCAAAGATTTTTGCCGTCGCTGCCGGCGTGGCGGCAAGTGTTGCGACAACGGCGTCCGCCGTCCAGCTCGGTGGCCTTGCCCAGAAGCCCGGCGCCTCGCGGCCCGGCCAGTTCATGACCACGAGCCGTCCGACCATCGCACCCATTGCCTTTGCGAAATTCTGTGAAAGCGCCGCCGACCAGTGCCTCCGGATTGGCGACCGCGATACAGTGGAACTGAGCAAGCAGAAGCGCACGGAACTCCAGCGCATCAACGCCGAGATCAACACCTCGATAATCTATGCCAGCGAACAGGACGGCGAAGACGACTGGAAACTGAACCCGGCAAGCGGCGACTGCGAAGATTTCGCGGTGACCAAGCGGCAACGCCTCCTGCGCGCCGGCTGGCCTTCAGGCGCCCTGCGCATCGCAACAGCCCGCACAACGGATGGCATAGGACATGCCGTTCTGGTGGTCAGCACCAGCCAGGGCGATCTGGTGCTGGATAACCGCACCAATGTCGTCAAGCCATGGAAAGCGGTGGATCTGAAATGGATCAAGATCCAGTCGCACGAGGACCCGCGTGTCTGGCTGAAACTCTAGAACACGGTTTCAGGCTGAGCCGCCCTTTCGGAGGGCAGGCATTTCGGTTGACGGTTTAAGGCGCCGTATCTTTCGACCATCAAAACGGGTATTCTTTCCCCACAGAATCGGCGCGTCAACGCAGCTTTGGCGGGCAATGCGACAGCCGCCTTCAACGCTCTTGACCTTGTGCGGGAGAGACAGTATCGGCAGCTATGCCCAAGGTGCTCAACTGGATTCGCGGTCGTAAACAACCAGCCTCCCGCGACGACCGGAGGCGGCGCAGAATTGACCTTGGCGACAAGCCGGCCTCCTTTCCGATCTATGCCATTGGCGACGTGCATGGCAGCCTCGACCTGCTGTTGCAGGCGGAGCGGAAAATCCTTGCCGATCTGGGGCACGACCCTTCTCCCGCGCTGGTCGTTCTCCTCGGTGACTATGTCGATCGCGGACGCGATTCCCGTGGCGTTCTCGAACATTTGCTGCAGCCGCCACCCGCGCCGCTGCGCCGCATTGCGCTTTGCGGCAACCATGAGCAGCTCTTCCATGATTTTCTCGAAAATCCGCAGCAGAATATGCACTGGCTGGACTTCGGTGGCCGCCAGACGCTTTTATCCTACGGCGTCGATATCGACTATTTCCTGCAAAAGGGCCGCCTGAGACTGCAGCCATTCAGGGACGCCCTGCTCGGCGCGATTCCGCAAACCCACCGCCAGCTTTTATCCAGCCTGCCGATCTACGCCCGGATAGGACCCTATATTTTCGTGCATGCCGGCTTGAGACCGGGATTGCCGCTGGAGGCGCAGACGGATGAAGACATGCTCTGGATCCGGGAACCGTTCCTGTCGCAGGGGGCTGGGCTGGACCTCGTCGTCATCCACGGCCACACGCCGGTAACCGAGCCGGAAACCGGCCCGCAACGGATCGGCATCGACACGGGTGCATTCACCACGGGCAGGCTTACCGTTCTCAGGCTTTCGGATGCGGGCTTGCACCTGATCGGTTGAGCGCGCGTTGCCCACCCGCGTCAAGCTAAACTAACTGAACAAGGCCTGATGACGGCGTCAGGGCTTTGGTTTCAACCAGCCTGCCTGCCGCTCAGAATATCATCGAGGACCGCCATTTGCTGGCGATTCCA
>NZ_LT009746.1:582012-1029512 GCF_900013505.1 Agrobacterium deltaense RV3
AATATCATCGAGGACCGCCATTTGCTGGCGATTCCATTCAACGGCGTCCTCAAACGCCCTGTTTCCCAGTTCCTGCCGCTGATCGCGGCTGGAGGCGAGCTGCAGGATCGCGTCGGCGAAAGCCCGATGGTCATTATCTTCCACAATGACCACGCCGCGCCGGTATCGCTCCGAAAGTCCCCTCACACCTGTCCGGGTGCTGATCGTGGGAACACCGGCCGCCAGGGCATCGAGCAGTTTTATATTGATGCCTGTTCCGAGCGTGATGGGATTGATGGAGAGTGGCGCGCGCGCGAAGGCGTCCTTCAGATTATCCACGCGACCGAGCTTGAGAATGCCTTCCCCGTCTTCGATCTTGCCGCATATGCCGCCCGCCAGAACCAGACGAATATCCGGCCGGGCAGCCCTGACCAGCGGCATGACATTTTGCACGAACCCCTTCAGGGAAATGATGTTCGCGTCGTTGCCGGAACCGAGGAACAGGAAGTCGCTCGGTGTTAAGTCTTCCACCCTTCCACCGAGATCGAGAATATGGCTGACGGTCGCAACAACCGGCGGCTCTCTCCCAAGCCGCTGCCTGAACGTCCGCTCCTCTTCCTCCTGAATGGCGACAACCACATCCGCACGGCGGAAAGCCTTGCTCTCCACGGTCGGCGGAACGGAGAACCAGTATCCATATTTGTTCGCGGTATTGACGAAAGCCTTGTGTCGGTCAGCGAAGGAATCATGGGTATCGAGAATGCGCAGCACACCCTTCGGCAACGCCAGGAACGCCCGCGAATGAAAGGCATATTCGACAATGACGGCATCGAGACCAAGCAGGCGCTGAAGGTCCCGGACCTGCCGACCGATTTCGGGATAATAGAACTCGTCGAGGTAATTATAAAAACCGCTGTCGCGACCGAGAAGACGGTGGAATTTGCGAACGCCGCGAAAAGCTTTGTGGCTGAACTTGAAACCGAAATCGTCGATGAAACGTATTTTCCAATCTTCAAGACGTCGGCTTATCAGATGAAAACACCCCTTCCCAAATTCGGTCTCATGTGCTGCCGGGTCGAAATCGAGAACCATCGGCGTTTCGACATAAGCGAAGTGCACCTCATGGCCGAGCGCGCGAACAGCGCGCGTCAATTGCAGAATTCTGCTGCGATTCCCCTCACTTGCAGGGACGGCAGGGATGGCTGAGACAAAAGCGACTTTCATACCGTCAATCAATTTTTCTTTGAAAAGGCTTCAAATATCTGGAAATTCTTTTTTGACAGGCTGAGCACGTCCGGCAATTTCTGCCTGATACGCTCACGAATATCATCGGCCTGATCGACGAAATTTATCAGGGCATTCCTGATGCCGTCATCCGTATAAAACGCGGCTGGCGACAGCAATTCGGACGTAGCCAGCCCGAAATGCTGGTACAACCCCTCGAATTTTCCCTGATAGGCGATACATATGACCGGGACGCCTTTCCCTAGCGCGGCGATGGCAAGATGCATACGTCCGCTGACAATCCCGTCCAGCTGTCCTGCCACACCTTTCAGCACTGTCGCCGGCCATTCGCCATCAAGATATCGAACCCGATCCGCCAGCGAGGCAGGCACCAACTCCGCAATGGCTCGCAGGCACGCCTGATCGCCAAAGCCTTCCCGGTAGTCATGCGGGATCAGCAACCAGCATATAGGCCTCGCATCTGCCACGAATTGCAACGCTTCCGCTCCGCGCTTGATGATCGTCTCGATCTGCGCACGATCCGCATCCTTAAAGAGCATGGGGTGGAGGTTCAGGCCCATCACCCTGTATCCTTCGGCGCGTTTGCGCGCGATCCACGCATGTGTCTCCTCATCGGGCGCGGAGGGTGCAAGACTGAACGCCGAATCGGCGACCAATGAGGTTCGATCCGTCGCAAAGGACGTCAGGCGCCCTCGCGAAACGGCGTCACGGAGGTTGACCGAAACCCCTGGGTGCAAGGCGCGATAGAACATCGCCAGCGCAGGATGAGGCGCTTCATTGAAGCTGAAACCGAGGATGACATTTCTGATCCCGGTCGCGGCAGCCAAATCCGCACTTGCCAGAAGTTTCGCGCTGACCAGCGCATTGTAGTAGCCGTCCATCACATCCGCGCCGACCACAACGACGCAATCATATTTCCTTGTTTTGAATTGACGACGCAGGGCATCGATAAAATCAGGTCTCCCGAAAATATCGACGGGAACGAAGCCCCTCTGGAGGGCGACTGCGGCGATTTCCATTCCATTGACGAGGATGTCGATCTCCACATCGGGATTGACCGCTCGGGCTTGCTGTAGCGTTGCTGTGATCATAGCGTCGTCGCCGATGGACCCGAAGATCGTTTTCGGGTCACAAGCCACGATCAAAAGGCGCTTGAGCTCGCCACTCGCCGGGCGTGCAGCCCTTAACCTGCGCTTTTCCTTCTGCAAAGCCTCGTAGAATTCATCGATGGTCGGCTCTCGATTGCGACGTTCGTTATACTCCACCCAACTGCGATGCAGCGGTGCTGGAAGCAGTTTCTTTACGAGCTTGCGCATTCAATGTCCTTCCGGGAGAATACTTTGCTCATGACGAACATCGTCGCGGATCGAGCCTGCTCTCTGGCGATCAGGATCATGAGCGAAAAATAAGTAACGACGAACAGGCCGCCGAGCAGCACGCCGGAGATGAAATCGCCTCCGCCTAATTCCCAAATTTCGGGGCGTATCCATTGGACCAGGACAAAGCCCAGGCCGCTTGAAGCGAAACTCGGCAACAGCAGGAGGAATATTCTCCCGAGCGGAACGTCCAGCTCGCGCGATACAAAAAAGAATGTGAAGGGAGTGGAGGTGAGCTGGCCGAGGATATACACCAACACCAGTTCACCGATATTTTCCGTCGGTACGAAAACGATCATTAGGATCGTCGAGATCGATTTGACGGTTCCCGCGATCAGCACCTTGTTCGGCTTGCCGCGAGCCGAAAGAAAGGGGCCGTTTTGGAACTGCACGCATTGCAAGGCGCCGAGAAGAAGCAGAGGTCGCGCGATCGCCTCCGCCCCTTGCCACTGCGTGCCAAACAGAACGCTGCAAATCTCCGGGGCCAATGCGGCAAAAAGAACGAAGATCGGCGTAGAGACGATCGCCGATATCGTTATCAGCTGCCTGTAAAGTTCGGCCATGCGCTCACGCTCATGCGATACGCGGGAAAGCACTGTCAAGGAGACATCATAAAGCGCCGATTGAAGCAGCTGCATGAGAAGCTGGTAGAGCCGGCTGCCGACAGTATAGAGACCGAATACAGCCACGCCATAACGGCCCAGAATCAGGAAATCGATCAGGCGCGTGGCTCCAAAATCCACGATCCGCAAGCCTAGCGCCGAAGAGCCGAAGCGAAACAACTCCACAAAACTATCGAGTTTCAGCCGCGTTCCGGGAAGCCATCGCGGATTTTTCCACAGCCAGACGAGGTTGACGACGGTCGCCACATAACCCTGGACGACGAGGCTCCAGACGCCCAGCCCCAGCCCCGCGAAAGCAAGTGCCGCGGCTCCGCCAATGATATTCGAAATAAACGTTCGGATCGCCAGCGGCCTGAAGGCCAGTGCCCGCCGATAATTCACCTCCTGAAAAAGCGAAGCGGTATTTAACGGTAATAATATGCAGACGGCCACTACAATGGGCGCCAACCCTTCGACCTCAAACCAGCTTTCCAATTGCGGTGAAAAAACGCAAACAGTTATGGTCAGCACCGTTGCAACCGCAACCGATGCATAAAATGGCAGGTTGACGTCGCTGGGCTCAAGATCGCGTTTCTGAACGATCGCATCTGCGAATCCGAATTCCGACACCATCTGGATTAGCATCAGAACCAGCCCCGCGGTGGCGACCATACCGTAATCGGTAGGACTGAGGAAACGGGCCAGAACGATGAAGAGAATGGAGGTGAAAAGCTTGCCGCCCCAGTTCTGGACGATGGACCAGAAGACACCCGTAACGGCGGCGCTGCCTATCGAATTTGAAGTCGACATCAATTAGCCATCCGCAAACTTGGCTGTGGCGCCAAACTGGAGTTGATGAAATTGCGTGCCGGCTTCTCGAACCCTCTGAAAACGACATAGCCCATGAAGGTCAGAGAAACGATCGTCACGCTCAGATAAAGCAGAAAAAAATCGATAGGTTCACCGAGCGCCTGCCACACGAATTTGAATAGTGTGGCGAATAGAATCCCATGAATCATGTAGATTGCGTAGGAGCAATCGCCAGCTCTCGATAAAATGGAAGCGGTTTTCCCAGAGTAGGAAATGCTTCGCTCTCCTAAAGCTGTGGACAGCATCGAAAATGCCAACAGCACCATAATATGATTTGGATTGGAAAGCCGGAACATCCACCACGCCGCAAGTAAAAACGTGGCGATCCCCAGATATAGAAATAGAGAACTTGAGATTCTCACCTGCTGATAGATTCTATAGGTGAGGCATCCAAGCAGAAAGCTCGGTAGAGCACGAAGCATGCCGAAATCATAATTGGCACCATACATACCGCCCGGCTGCTCCCAAACGGGCAGCCACGGGCGCGAAAAAATATAAAAAACAATGAGGACGAGCGGGGCGGAAACGTAAATCTTGACGCTGCGGATCATCACCATAATGAAAGGAAAAAGCAGGTAGCAGAAAAACTCCGCGCTAATAGACCAGGATGGATGATTGAGCGTCAGTTTGTCTGCCAATCCCCAAGCCTGCACAAGAAAAGTGTTCAGCACTATATCCAGGTACTTCACAGTGCTTGTGGGGAGCGGCAGCACAACGGACATGCAAATCAAAACCGCCATGGTTGCGATATGGAGCGGATAAATGCGTGCAAGCCTTCGAACCAGGAACGTCGAATAACTTGCCACACTAAGTTGCAAATCTTTGTAATTGTGAAAAAGAACAAACCCTGACAGCATAAAAAAGAAGTCGACAAAGATACCGAAACTTCCCACATCGATGACTGATTTAGCGCGGCTGTCGATACTGTTTACGTGAAACAGCACCACACCGATTGCAGCAAGAAACCGGTAAAAATCAAGCATGAGGAACCGCAATTTATCGGTACTGGCTGTTTCCATCTGCTTTTCCTTCGAAAAATCCTCGCAACACCGGGCCCGCTGCCGGGTCTACGATGCACGTAAGATCTGGTTTCCGCCCTGCTTTGCCAGCACGTCCTCGTAGAGCTTCACGTAATTCTCACCCACTCGCCGCGAGGTGGATTCCTCGACGATGTTTCCGAAATCGGCCTCCGTCGGCAATTGCTCGCGCGAAAGCGTCAGCACCCGGCGGATACGGGCGGCAAGGTCGGTGGCGTTGCCCGGCTCGAACAGCCAGTCATGGTTGGTCTCGCCGATCAGCTCCGGAATGCCGCCTGAGGCTGCGCCGATGACCGGCACGCCCATGGCATAAGCCTCGTAGATCGTGCGTGGCGAAGGTTCCGCCCAGAAGGAAGGAACGATGAGCACGTCGATCTCTTCGAGAAACTCCTTCGGTTTCGCCCAGCCGACGAATTCAATCGGCAGATCGCCGGCCTGAGCCGTGAAGCGTTCGATCGAATCGTCCATCGCATGGCCGGCGACTAGACAGCGCCAGTTGCCGTGACCGATTTCCTTGAAGGCATCGACCATGTTGCCGACGCCTTTTTCCGTATTGATACGGCCGATATAACCGAAGGTCAGCGGCCGGCCAGTGCGGTCGATCTGCCGGCGGGCGACGGGATCGCCCTCGGGAACCGTGCAGGAATAAAAGATGACGCGGCGCAGGCTTTCCGGAATGTGGTGGAAAAGCCCGTGATTGACATGCGTCTTGAGGATTTCCGTGCCGACGCTTGCGACAGCCGCGATATAGCGCTGGGTGAATTTCTTGGCGAAATTCACCGCCTGACAGCCGAGATGGATGTGCTCGCAGGGCTTGCCGCCCTTGAACATGGCGGCGTTGCCGCACAGGAGATCATATTCGCAGATCGTGTGAACGATCGGAATGCCGCGCTTATGCGCCGCCCGCCACACCAGCGTCGTCACATCCAGAAGCGAGTGGGTGTTGAGAACGTCAGGTTTGAAATCGTCGAGAACGGCTTCGAACTGCTTTTCGACGTCGAAATTCCATTGCTGCTTGAGCTTCTGCATGCGCCGCTGCTGCGGCGAATATTGCGGCCAGTCCTCGAGCCAGAAATCGTTGTTGTGGAACATGCGGTAAACGGTGACGCCGTTGCGCATGGTTTTCGGTTCGGCCTGCCGCTCGATACAGGCGGCGCCGACCGTATGTCCCATGGAAACGAGTTCCTCGGCGAGGTGTTCGACCGAGCGTTCGCATCCACCAACGATATGCGGCGGATAAAGGCTGCTAAGATGGAGAATTCTCATGCGGATACGCTCTGTTTTCCTTCATCGAAAATCTATGGCGTTCATCCCGGGCTCGTTCGTCTCACCTCATTCAGGAGACCAGTGAGACATCTGCAAAAATAAAAGAGCCGGAGCAGAACTAATGTTTGAAAATATGAATTACCAAAATCTACTTTTCAAAAAGCACGGGAATCGGCGCTATTTCAAGTGATTTTTTTCGCGGCGCGGTAAAAGCCATGCGGTGTTGCGAAAAGAACCGGTCTCGTGTTACGGTTTAGCCACTTTAAAGTGCAGGCAATCTGGAGAAATCGGTTGCGTTGCAGCTTGTGATTATGTTCGAGTTGATAATATCTTTTTATTTCAAACACATGAATTTCAGGGCGGTTGTAGATGCCGAAAACTTCCAGGACATTCTGATTTCGAAGCCTTGAGAGGCATCATCGCCATTTAAACGGCGACGTCCGTGTGATGACGTCTGGCTTATATTTTCTCCGGACATACCAGGAGGCGCAGATGAATGGAAAAACGCCGATCGCCATGGGCAGCCTGACACGGCGCAACCTGCTTTCAGCCGCGCCGCTTGCATTGGTCGCCGCCTCCGGTTTGCAGGCCGTTCCCGCACGGGCGCAGACGGTTGCTTCGGCCGGTACCGAAGCCTTTCTGGACAGTGTAGGGGTGTGCGGTCACTTCACCCGTCCCACGGGCGTCTATCCGGAACAGTTCGAGCGGATCGTGCCCGAACTCGAAGCACTGGGCGTCCGGCATCTGCGCGATGACGGGCTGATCACCGCGAGAGACAGTCGCAACAGCCCCGTCTTTCGGCGGCTGCGCCGGATCGTGGCGGCTGGCGTTCGCCTCACCGTCATCTGTTACGACAATCTAAACCCTTACGTTTCCACGCCGCTCGACAGACTGGCGGATTTCTACGACTGGTGCGACGCGGGTATCGATATTTTCGAGGGCAGCAATGAGCCTAACCTGACGAAGGACCCGCAAAATGCTCCGCGAATTTCGGCGGAGCATCAGGCGGCGCTGCACGACGCCATCCGCTCGGTTCCGCGCCTGAGTGCGGTGCCCGTTGCGGCGCCAAGTTATGTCCTGTCGAACAGAGCGCTGGCGCTGGACCTGAAAAATGCCTGCGATTACGGCAATATCCACGCTTACGCCGGGATGGAGCATCCCGAAACGACCGGTCCGGGGGCACTCTCGAAATCCGTCGCCGCTTCGGCGCATATAGCGGCCGGCAGGCCGGTGCTCGCCACGGAAATGGGCTATCATACCTCGCTGCAAACCAAGACCTTTCATTTCCCCGTCACCGAAGGCATCAAGGCGCGCTATATGCCGCGCATGCTGCTCTCGTGCTTCATCAGCGGTATCCGCCGGTCCTACATCTATGAAATGGTTTCAAGCTTCGCCGCCGATCAGACAAACCCGGAATCCTCCTTCGGCCTCCTGCGCCACGATCTCAGCCGCACCCCCGCTTATGAGGCCGTTCGCGCCCTTCTTTCCCTTTGCAGGGCAGAACGGCAAACCGGACCGGAGAAACGACAGCTCGATTTCCTCACCGCCGATTCCCAAAGGTTGTCGCTGCATCTGGTGAGACCGGACGGTGCTTTGCTCGTGCCCGTCTGGCTTGGAATTTCCGGCTGGCAATGGCCGGCCCGCATCGAAAACCCGCCTGCCGAACGGATTGCGACATTTTCGGTGGCCGGCCAGTATAGTCACGTTATCGCACACCGGTTCCGCGATGACGGCTCCGTGAGCCAACAGACAATCACGCAGGAAAGCGGGCAATACCGGCTTTCGGTCAGCGACCAGCTTACGGTTCTGGAAGTTTTCTGAATGGCGCCGACGAAATGCCGCGTCGCAAAATTGTGTGTATCGCGTCGCGTTATTGCATGATAGCCTGCTTGAATACTGAACTTCTGCCCCGTAAAAGCGGCGCAATATAATACTAAATATATCTTTATTTTTTATAGATTGACGATGATGAAAAACTTTAAAGAAGCGCCCGCTTCCGGGGCGCAGCGTCTTGATGTTCTTCAGGTGATGCGCGCCGTCGCGGCAACCATGATTGTTGCGCTGCACGCGGACGTGAACTGGCAATTCACGCTTTTTCCACTGCATCTGCTGAGGCTGGGCGGCGGTGTCGACCTGTTTTTCGTCATTTCCGGATTTGTCATCGTTTATGCGTCCCGGCCCTATTTCGCAGCGACAGGTGGTCGTTCCGCGTTTTTGCTGCGCCGCTTTCTCCGCATCGTCCCGCTTTACTGGTTTGTGCTGACCCTGCGGCTTGCCATGGCCGCCAGCGTGACCCTTATCAGTGCGAAGGCCTTTCCGCCGTTACAGTCGATCCTCACCTCCTACCTGTTTATTCCCTATGACAGCATGGGTTATGGCGACGCCTATCCGTTTCCGCTGATCGATCTCGGCTGGACGCTGAATTACGAGATGTTCTTTTACATCGTTTTCGCAGCGTTCATCTTCCTGCCGCTGGAGCGCGCGGTATTCACGACGGCCGGCGTGCTGTTTGCCGCCGTCATGATCGGCTCCGCCTTCGATCTCGGCCTGCCGTTCAGCTTCTGGTTTCAGCCGATCATTCTCGAATTCGTCGCGGGCATGTTCATTGCAGTCCTCTTCCTGCGAGGCGTTCGCCTGCCGCCCCTGCTCGGGCTTGCAACGGCCCTGTGCGGCCTGGCGATCTGGATGCTGACCGATCTGAGCAGGATAGGATTCAAGTGCGATCCCGGCTGTTATTCCTTTTCACGGCTGTTGGTTTTCGGCGGCGGCGCGATTTTGCTGATGGCAGCGGCGACCTTGACCAGAAACATCTCCCTGCCCCGTTTCGCACGGCCGCTGGCAAAACTCGGCGATTCATCCTATGCGCTTTACCTGCTGCACCCGTTTATTTTCCGGGGCTTCAAGATTGCGCTCGGCGGCGTCACCTTCCCGCCCGAGTGGAGCAACCTCGTTTATCTCGTCATCGTCGTCAGCACCGTCGCCATAGCCCACACCTTCCACGTCCTTGTCGAAACGCCGGCCAATATCTGGCTGCGTGACCGGCTGATAACAGCGCCACGGAAAGTCGCCGTGTCATGAGCAAACCGGAGAAAGGCAAGGGCGGCCGTTAACAATAGCTCAGGGTTTCCGCCGCAGGTTTATTTTAGCGCTTGATCCTTTGCTTGGGCTGTGCGATCTAAAAAGAAATTTTAGATGTTGGGTAACCTTGCCCGGCATTGGATGTATTTAAAGTCGTATTTTAAAAGATTTGGAGAGTTGGATGCCCCGCATTCGTAACGGCTCGATGCTCGTTGGTGCGATGTTTATTGCCAGCATGAGTCTCTTTTCCGCTGTTGCCAACGCACAGAACGTGGAAACCGCACCGCAGCAGGCGCCCTCGGTTGAGAGCGCTGCAACAGGCGCACCCGTCAAGGCCGGCGATGAAACCACCGCTGCATTTCTGAGCCGCGTCAACACCACCAATCCGGACACGGTTTCGATTGCCGCAGCGGAACTGTTCAAGCAGTCTCCGACGCAGGGCATGATCAGGGATCTGGTCACCATCGCTTCCAGCACGGATGCGGCAACAGCCGACGTAACCGGAAAAGTGACGAGCGGGTTTCCGATCATCGCCGTTTCCACAAGCGCGGCACAGTTCTCCGAACAGCTTTCCGCCCTCATCCTGAGTGACTCCGGCCAGTTGCCCACCATCGTCGCACTGGCCCAGAAGGTCGGCAACAAGGACTTCTCCGAAGTCGTCGGCGAAGGCCTGGCGCTCGCCCACGCCACCGCGATGAGGAACGGCAATACAATACTCGCAGCCGCCATCCAGTTGCAGACAAAGGGCGCCAACGTACCCGCCGATCTGCTGATCGCCTTTAGCGAAAATATCGAAGGAACGGCTGCCGGTCCGGCCGCCCCTGCGGCGGCCGCAGCAGCGGCCTCGCCGATCGGCGGCGCCGGTTCCTCGCCGGCAAGCGCCAACAGCATCGGCGGTTCGGGAACGGCAGGTGACGCCGGCGGCACCGCACAGGCGGGTGGCGGTAGCGCACCCGTTGGTGGCGGCGGCGGCAGCAGTGGCGGAACGACGGGCAGCACCGGCACGTCCTTCTTCACCACGATCAACAATTTCTTCTCGACCGGCAGCACCACCACGCCTGTCAGCACAAGTCCCGTTTGAGTTTGGCTTTGTCGCCTTTCCCTGAGGGAAGGCTGCCGCCAGTTCTGTGATGCAACCGTGACTTGGCGGGCGCTGCGCCCGCCTGAAAGAGCGAGGCTGACAGTTGTTGCAAAGGCACGATCCCCTGACGATGGCTGACTACGATAAAGGCGGGCTGACGTCCGAGTTTATCGATATCGACGCCGTTCTCGCAATGATCCGCCGGCAGTGGCGCATCGTGCTTGCCGCGGTGGCAGTCGCCGGGGCAATCGGCCTCGCCTTTGCCGCAACGGCCGTTCCGATCTATTCGGCGACGGCGACGCTGCTGATCGACCGCAATAACAGCCAGATTGTCGAACAGCTTTCGACGATCGGCGGCGTCATAGAGGATGAGGCTTCCATTCTCAGCCAGGTCGAGGTGCTGCAATCGGAAACCATCGGGCTTGCCGTTGTCGATAGTCTCAATCTCACGGAAAATCAGGAATTCAGGGCAACGCGTGCGTCGCTTCTGAGCTCGATATTCGGCACGATCCGCTCGCTCGTCAATGTTTCGCAATGGTTCTCGCCAGCGAAAAAAGAGGCGGTGGTTGATAATGTAACCCTGAAGAGATCGCTGTCAGACCGGCTGCTGAACAACCTCAGCGTCAAGCGCATCGGCCGAACCTACGCGCTGGAGCTCACCTATAATTCGACATCGCCGGTTCTCGCAGCGCAGATCGTCAACGCGGTGGCCTCAGCCTATCTGGTGGACAAGCTGAATTCCAAATATGAGGCGACAAGACGGGCCAGCGACTGGCTGTCGGACCGTATTGCCGAGTTGCGCCAGCGGGCGCTCGAAACCGATCTGGCCGTTCAGAAGTTTCGCGCCGAACATAATTTGATCTCGACCGGCAATAACGGCCTGCTCTCCGATCAGCAGCTGGCGGAATCCAATAGCGCCCTGATTTTGGCGCAGTCGGAAACCGCCAGGGCGCGGGCGCGGGTGCAACGCATCGAACATATTCTCGCCACCGACGATGTCGATGCAGTCGTTACCGACATTCTCGACAGCTCGGTCGCCAACGATCTACGCAAAAAATATCTCGATGCCTCCAAGACTGAGGCGGAAATTACCAGCAGGCTCAGCAGCAACCACATTCAGGCAGTGCGTCTGCGCAATGAAATGCAGGAATACCGGCGGCTGATGTTTCAGGAAATCAGCCGTATCGCGCAAAGTTACAAAAGCGATCTGGAAGTCTCTGAAGCGAGGGAAAAGTCGCTAGCCGAGAGTGTCGCCAAGGCGACCGACATCAGCAACTCCGCCAGCGAGACACAGGTTCAGCTGCGGGAATTGCAGCGCGAGGCCGAAACCTACAAGAACATGTACCAGACCTTCCTGCAGCGATATCAGGAAGCGATGCAGCAGCAATCCTTCCCCGTGACGGAGGCGCGCGTGATTTCCAAGGCGATGCCGCCGGGAATTCCGAGCAAGCCGAACAAAACCATGATTTTGGCCCTCTTCATGATCATGGGTGCTGCAGCCGGCGGCGGCATTGCCGTGTTCCGCGAATTCCGGGATCGTTTTTTCCGCACCGGGGAACAGGTTCGAGACGTTCTCGGGCTGGAATTCCTCGGCAATACCCCGCTCATCCAGAACAACAAGGCGATAATAGAAGATCAGGAAGGCGGCCATCCGACCCTGACGCGCCCCACCAGCGTTGCCCGCTACGCGGTCGACCATCCGCTCTCCTCCTTCGCCGAAACCCTGCGCAGCACCAGGCTCGCCATCGATCTCGGTATTCCCGCGAAAAGCGGAGCGCGGATTGTCGGTGTCGTCTCAGCCTTGCCGAGCGAAGGGAAATCCACGATCTCCATCAATCTGGCGCAGCTGCTTGCCGGGCAGGGTGCGCGGGTCCTGCTGCTGGATGCCGATATTCGCAATCCCGGCGCCACGCGCGCCATGGCGCGTCACGCGAGCGAAGGCCTACTCGAAGTATTGCTGGAAGGCCGTAGCGTGCAGGATGTGCTGCTTCGTGACGAAAAGACACGGCTCGCTTTCCTGCCCACGGTGGTCAAACAGCGTGTCCCTCATTCCTCCGAACTGCTGACCTCGGCGCAAATGCACAAGCTGCTGGCCGAAGTGAGCAATGCTTTCGATTATATCATCGTCGACCTGCCCCCGCTCGGGCCGGTGGTCGATGCACGCGCCATGGCGGGGCGGATCGACGGTTTCATCTTCGTCACGGAATGGGGCAAAACCGCCCGCAGGGCAGTGCGGAACACGGTGGAGAATGAGGTTCATATCCGCAAGAAGTGCCTCGGCGTCGTCCTCAACAAGGTGGACACCGAAAAGCTGAAGCTTTATCGCGCCTATGGGTCGAGCGAATATTATCATTCGCGCTATACACGATATTACCATGACCAGGCGTGACGGTGTGGTGCGCCTGCGGAAAATCCTCGCGGTCGTACCGGTCCTCGTCATTTCCATCTTTGTCCTGTCCGTGGCGGCGCAGGCCTTTTCGCAAAGCCGGCGGTTTTCCGATATTGTCGCATTGGCGCGGATCGCCGACGACAATAATGGCCTCGCGCCTGATCTCCTTGCGGAAACGGTCCCTGAACTTCAGCCCATCGTCACCGAGAAAATCTGCCGTTCGGATATCGTCAAAGCCGGGCTAAGGCTCGTTCTGGCCGATCTCGATGCAAATGGCGTCGATCCGGCATCCGATTCCGGCGCAGCGCGTCTCGGTTTTGCCGAGACCTTTATTCGCCATTCGCTCTCTTGTTTTCCCGCAAATGGCGATGTCTGGCTGCGTCTTGCCATGGTTCGCTCGCTGCGCAACGCCTCGCCCATGGAAGTCGCCGTGCTGATGAATTTCTCCCAGCTCTATGGGCCTGCCGATGCCAATCTGATCCGTGGGCGTTTCGTGATGTGGCAGCAGTTTCCGAAGAACACCTTGCCCGAGGCCGAGTCGGCCCGCGAGGCGGATACGGCCGTCGTCTGCGGCAGGCAGGGGGAAATCCTGCGATGGACCTTGGCGCAAGTCTGCCCAAAGCCACCGCCGGCAGACACAAAACGCCCCGCGCCGCTGTCATGATCTGAAACAATGAAACGGCTGAGCCTCGTCGATATTCGCGGCATAGCCACCACAAACAATTCCGACAAAGCCCAAAGATATGTCGCTCACCGAAGCCCGATCAGAACCGCTCTCCTCCTCGCAGCCCCCACTCGTGGCGGTTCGGGACTATGTCCGGCCGGTCGCAATAGCCGCATTCTGGGCAATATTTCTGCTGGCGCTTCTCAATAGGGGCGCTACGGAAATAGAAAGTCGCATCGTCGTCACGGCCGGGATCTATCTCCTGCTGGTGCCATCGATCCTCCTGTTCGGACCACCGAAGGCCGGTGCGGGCAAGGTACTCGCCGCAGCCTGCCTTTTATTGGGAGCGCTCATCGTTCAGGTGCTGTTGCAGACCTCCTCCATACCCGGCATCGCGCGCCTCAATCCGGCATGGTCCACCGCCGCCATGTTCATGCAGACTGCGCCAGCCGCCACAATTTCACTGACACCTGCGGATGACCGGCTCGGCGTCATGAGCGCCGCCGTGCCCTTCGGCGCCTTCATGGCCGGCCTCGTGCTTTTCGATAGCGACGAGCGTGCGGCAAAGACGCTGCGATGGTTCGCAATTGCCGGTGGCTGGCTCGCGCTGTTTTCCATCGTGCAATTCGTGCTTTTCCCCGAAGCTCTCGGCCTCATCCAGAAGCGCTTCTACCTCGGCAGCCTTACCGGCCTTTTTGTCAACCGCAATACCGCCGCGACCTTCTTCGGTCTCATCCTTCTCACGCTCGCCGCATTATTGCACAAAAGCCTCCTCGCTCCGGATTGGGCCAGGGTAAAAGCGCTCGTGGCAAATCGCCTCACCGTGCCGGCGGAGCAGAAACAGCTTATCCGCAGGGCCGCTTTTCTTGGCGTCCTCGCGGGCTTTTGTTTCATCGCGTTAATGTTGACGGGATCGCGTGCGGGGATCGGCTCAAGCCTCGCAGCGCTGATTGTCCTGATCCTGCTGATTGTGTTCAACTCTCCCCCCAGAACCGGCCGCAATGGAGCCTCCAGCCGGCGTAGGCAGCGCGGGACGAGACGTCGTGCCGCGCTCCTGATCGCAATCGCCATCGCCCTCTTCGCGCTTTTCGCCAACCGGGTGGCGCTTCGCATGGAAACGCGTTTGGAAGACGATATGCGCTTCTGCTACATGCCGGGCATCGCCCGCGCCATCGCCGACAATTGGCCGCAGGGGTCGGGCCTTGCAAGCTTTACGGAAGTCTATGCGCCGTATCATGTGGCGCGGTGCGGGGTGGACGCCGTCGTCACCCATGCCCACAACGTCTACGCGGAGGGATTGCTGACACTCGGTGCGGCCTTCCCGTTTTATCTCGCTTTTTTTGTGCTCATCCAACTGGTGATTTTCATTCGCGGGGCACTGAAACGCAGAAATTATCGTTATGCCTCTCATCTCGGCCTTGCCGCGCTGCTACTCGTCCTGTTGCATTCGACGCTTGATTTTTCGCTGCAGATTCCAGGCTTTGCCATGGCCTATGCCGTTTTCCTCGCCCCGGTCGTCACGCTTTGCCTTAACCCGCCAGGAATGGAGCGGGAAGGCCGCAAACGGCGGAGACAATTTCCGGAAGACGCCGCAATGCCGGTGCCGGTCCGTTCCGACCAGACAGTACAAACGCCGCTTCGTCTGCAATAACGGATTTTACGAATGCAAAACAGGTTTCGTGATCTTGAAGGCGCAGGAATTTGAGCATGCGGATATTGCAGATAGCCTCGCTGTTTTCTCCGGATCGGGTGGGCGGCGCGGAAATATTCGTGGAAGATCTTGCGCGTGGGCTTGCGGATAAGGGGCACACCGTCGCGGTGGCCGCCATCTCGCGTGAAAAGCAGGCAGCACAACAACGAGACGGTTTCACCATTCACCGCCTCGGGCATACCACGCCGTTCTTTATCGGCGACTGGGGGCAACAACCGGAATGGAAGCGAAAATACTATAAGATCGCTGTGCAGCTGGATCCGCGCCTCGTTCGCCGGCTTGCGCGTGTCATCGATGATTTCCGGCCGGACGTGGTCAATACCCATTCGCTGTCGGAACTGACGCCGCTGATCTGGCCGATGATTCGCAAGCGCGGCGTTCCACTGGTTCATTCCCTGCATGATTTCACGAGCATGTGCACCAATGGCTCCCTGTTTCATGACGGGCATATCTGCGATGGCAGCAGCAAAAAATGCCGTGCCTTTTCTTATCTCCACCGGCGTTGCCAATGCGCGGTCGATGCTGTCGCCGGCGTCGGTCGCGATATCGTCGAACGCCACGTGAGGGCCGGTTTTTTCACCCATGTTCCCGAAAGCCGCCGCACGGTGATCTGGAACGCCATCTCACCGCCCAGTTCGCCAGAACCGCGCATTCCCCGCACACCCGGCGAGCCGCTGGTTTTCGGCTATCTGGGCCGCATCGAAGCGGCAAAAGGGACTGACTTGCTGATAGAAGCGTTGCGACTTTTGCCGCCGCAGGGCTGGCGGGCGGTCATGGCGGGCCGCGCGCCAGATGGCATCGAGGCCTATCAGCAAAAGGCAGCCGGCATGCCTGTCGAATTTCCGGGCTATGTGGAGGCTGATCGTTTCTTCGCCGGCATAGATTGCCTCATCGTGCCGCCCCTATGGCCGGAGGCCTTCGGCCGCACCGTCGCTGAAGCCATTTTGCGCGGCGTACCCGTCATCGGCTCAAATATTGCGGGTGTCGCCGAACAGATCGGCGCGGACAGGCCGGAACACCTGTTCGCCCCGGGCAATGCCGCCGAACTGGCCGCACGCATGGCAGAGGCGATGCGCAATCCCGCCATGCTTGCGGAAACACCTGAAACCCGGGAGCGAATTCGTCAAGGCGTTGAGCCCAAAGGGGTCGTCGCGGCGTATGAGAAGCTCTATGCGGATGTGTGCAAAACCGCATGAGCGTGACGACAGCGCCCCTCTTCAGGCTGCGGCTCCTTGCTTGAAAAGCCGCGCGTAGCTCTCCGCCGCCTTCCGCCACGAATATAATTTGCGGTTTTCATGACCCGCCAGGCGGAGATTTTCTGCCAATTCCGGATTATCCAAAAGTCTCTCGAGCGTGTCGACAAGGCTCTGGGCATCCGCCGGATCGAAAGTCAGGGCGCCTTCGCCGGCAATCTCCGGTGTTGCCGAACGATTGGAGCAGACGACCGGGCATCCCAGCTGCTGCGCCTCCAGCACCGGCAGGCAGAAGCCTTCATAGGTGGAGGGGACGCAAAGGCAGGCTGCGTGACGGTAAAGTTCGGCCAGTTGCCGGTCATCTATGCCGGAAAGCCGGATCAGCCGGGCCTTCAATTCCGGATCGTCCAGCGCGCCGGCGATTTCCTCCGCCTCGTCGCGGCCAACATGCACGATGCGCAAATCCGGCCATTTTTTACCGAGTATGGCAAAGGCTTTGCCCAGGAGAGCGAAATTCTTATTGGACGTCGCGTTTCCGACCGCCAGTATGTAGCGTCCGGGAACAGGCGGCAGCGTGTCGAAAACCCCGGGATCGACATTCAGCGTGCTATCGGAATGAATGGTGATGCTCTTATCGGCAGCGGCTGGATAGAAACGCCCCAGATCCTTCCGCGTCGCTTCGGATACGCAGATGACCCGATCCGAACCGGCCATCATCAGCTTAAAGATGAAATCGGTCGTCAGGGTCGCCCGCCAGCCGATCTGTTCGGGAATGGTTTTGAAATAAAGATCATGAACAAGGGTGAGACGCCGTTTGCCGCCGAGGGGACTTCCGAAAGGATCGGCATTAAACAGTACATCGATACCGTGCCGGCGGCAGAGCGCGGGCAGCATCGCGGCCTGACGCACCACATCGAAAACCATGACGCGCGGCCGTGGGATCTGGATGAGCTGCAAGCGGCTGTCGCGCAGGTTTTCAGGCAGTTGCGCCCGCGTCCAGGGAGAGCGCAGAACATAGTCATCACCCGTCTGCTCCAGCAGCCGCTCCAGCAGGCTGAAGGTCACGCGGGCCACACCAGAGGCCTTGCCACCATATTGGCTCGGCATGTTTACGAGAATGCGCATCCTGACCCTTCCGCCTGCCGGCATTGCCTGTTCCTGTCGATCGCCCGGCGAAACTTCACGCCGCCTCCGAGAGCAGCGCGGAAACGGAGCGGCAGGTTTCCTCCAGCGAGAAACGCTGGCTCACATCCTCCCGCCCCTTTTGCGCCAGCCTTTCCGCCAGTGCTGGTTGCGACAGGACACAGCCGATCGCCGCTGCCAGCGCCGATGCATCCCCCGGCGGCACGAGAAGGCCGGTTTCGCCGTCACGGATGATTTCGGTAACACCGCCGCCGCGCGTGGCGACAACCGGACGCCCGCACATCATGGCCTCCACCACCACACGGCCGAAGGGCTCGGCAACAATCGAGGTATGAGCAACCACATCCATCGCCGCCATCAGTTCCGGCACATCCGGGCGGAAACCGAGAAAACGGACGCGACCCTCGAGACCGAGACGGGACGCCTGTTTGCGGATGCGCGCCTCATAGGCCTCCTGCCCGAAAAGCGCACCGCCGACGATGACCGCCTGCACGCCCTCCATCGCCGCAATCGCGTCCAGAAACACATGTTGTCCCTTCCATTCGCTCAGCCGGCCAAAAAGGCCGACAAGCGGTTGCGGACCAAGGCCCAGTTCCGCACGCAGCCGCGCGGCGGTGCCAGGCTCGTAAACCCTTGCTTTCGCAGGGTCGAAGCCATTGTAAACGATGCGAACCTTATCCGCCTCGCCGCCGGCCTCGATGAAAGCCCGGCCCGTCTCTTCGGAATTGACAGCCACCAGCCTGGCGAAAAGGCGCGCAAATGCCAGCGAGGCGCGGCGATTGGTGGCGCTGAAAGCCGGATCGGTGACGATATCGTGTAAAATCCAGACAAGCGGCCGGCGGCTGAGCTTCGCGGCCAAGGCACAGACAAAAAGCGCCTTTTGCGAGTTGGCGCAGATCACATCATAGTGCCTCGCCTCCCGGCTCAATTGCCAGGCAACCGCCATCACGTCGGCCGCCCCGTGCAACAGGGCCCCGAAGGACGCGTTGCGGCGGATCGACAGCATTTTTTCTCCGGCAGACAGCATGATCGGAGCCCGCCCTGCATCAACGAGATCATCTGCGGCCGCACCGCCACTGAGAAAACAGGCGCGCCAGGAGTGCGGGCCCGCCTTGACGAGGTCCGTCAGAAAAAGTTCGGCGCCGCCCTTCTCTCCGGTATGGCTGACGAAAAGAGCAGATGTCATGGCGTCTCTCCTGCCGGATGAGAGGACCGACGATGCACCTGTCTGTGATTGCGGGCATGAACAGCCGGCCGGCAAAAAGAACGAACCTGCCCGAAAGCGACGTGAATATCTTCATCGAAAGCTGCGTGGAACCGCATGTCGCCAGATAAAAACACCAGCCTTAAACCTTTTCTCGTAATAAAATTCAATAATAACAATAATTCTAGAATAATATTCTATTTTTATACTTCAAACGAAACCAGATAAAAATTCCTGACGCTCGTTTTTATGCGCTGTTTTCTGTTTCGCGCCCGGCATTTTTCCCCGGTCCTCGTGGCGGAACTATTCTGAAGCCAGACCAGGAGAACGAACGATGACACCGCCCGAACACAACATATGCATATATACGGCGCGAACGGAAGAGGTGGCGGCATGATCGGCTTAACGCTCGGCATACGTCCCCGAAACATGGGTGACATCGGTTTTTCCCTGACCGCGTTCTCGCCCCTGCGGGCCCGTCTGGCGGCCGGCCAGAATGCCACGATCTTCGTGAACGGCGACAGCACCGCCCATGCCGAAGCCGGACCATTTCAACAATTTGCGATGATGCTTGGCGATCTGCACGATACGACTGTTGTTTTATACCGTTGGGCGGAATGGGAGACGAGCGCCCCCACCGGTCCAAAAACCTATGCAGCCCCAGTCACGCTGCGCGCCGGCAAGGAGGCGACGCTGACGCTCTATCTTGCGACGCTGCCCGGCGGCATGGCGGGTTACATGCTTGCGGAACAGCGCGCAGCAGCGCTGAATATTCCCCGTCCCGATCTCTGCATCATGCATCAGGGCCACAATATGCAGACCTTCGAAGCGCCCGGCGGCATTTTGAGCTCTGGACGATCCGCCCTGCTCGGACCGCTGGGAATGACCGAATGGCAGTGGCCAAATGCTCCGCAACTCATCACCACGCAGAACCCGTGGCGGGATGGGACGGGTTACGACAAGGTCTATCAGGCAATCCTCGACCTGGCCCGAGCCCATCCGAACCTCACGCTGGTGGATACGCATGCCGCATTTCTGGCGAAGGGCAAGGACGCCGCCCTTTATCGGGACAATATTCACCCAAACGAGGCGGGCTCCCGGCTGATTGCCCGGACCCTGTTCGATACCTATCTGGTATCGGCACGCGATAACAGCTTCCAGACACCTTGTTGGCCAAAGCTGCCCGCCGCCAATCTCATCGGCAATGGCGATTTCACCGATTGGACTGGTTCCGTTCCGACAGGTTGGGGCATGACCTCGCCAGGTTCCGCCACCAAAGCTACCGACATCACCTTCTCCCCGTCCTTCGCAAGCAGCCTCGCCCTCTATCCAAATGGCAGCCAGATCGCCGGGCTTACGCGCAATTTCCGTAACGCGGAAGCCATATCGATGATAGGCAGGACCGTTTCTTTTGCCGTACTTTACAAGAATAACGAGAGGCAGCGCTTGCCATACATCACCTTGGTTGCAAAAAGCGGTGGCGCAGTCCGGACAATCGTTTGCTCCGCCCTGCAATTCGGAGGTGCCAACATCGCCGGCAATAGCGGCTGGATGTGGGCGATCGCCAACGGGGTCGCCATCGAGCCTGACATCAACCCGGCGGGGTATAGTTTCTATCTGCGAATCCTTCCGGCATTCGGTACCAGCGCGCCCACCTCGAATGAACCAGTTCACATTCAGCGCATCATCGCGGTCGAAGGGGATTTGCCGAAAGGCAATCTGATCTCATGAAGAAACGATAAAATAGCTTGCGCGGCGACGTCATCGAGCCCACTAATAACCGCCATATTATATTGATTGCCACGCGGTAGCGCTGTCCTGTGGACGGTCGAAATCCGCTTACAAAAGATTGAGACCGCGGATGAAAAGACCAGCAAATCATGCGGCATCGCGCCAGCCCGCTATACCGGGTTTTGTTTTGGCAATGCCGCTTTATCCTTCAAAGACAATCAACATTCCCGGCATCCTTCTCACGACATTCGTTTTCGCTATTGGCTTCTTCATTCAATGCAATGTGGCGACCAGCAATATCGGCCTGCGTTTCCTCAACATTACCGACATGCTGGTGCTGATGACGCTGCCCGTCATCGCCCTGCTTTACATTCGCTGCCTGACGCTGTCGATTATCCTGTTTTATCTTCTCCCGCTGACGATGCTGTTTGTTCTTACGACGCTCTTTGCAGATGCGCGCGGTGATGGCGAGTTTTACACGACGGCGATGACCTATTTTTATGCGGTCTATTTTCTGTTCTTTGCCTATATGCTGTTCAAGGAAAACCTGCTCGAACTGTTCTGCTGGGGCGTATTTGCGGGCTTCATAGCGGTGACGATCCTGCTTTTCCTGGACATCGTCATCCATGACCAGCTCGCCTCCCTCGGATTGTCGTTCATGTTCGATGAGGCGGGCGTGCTGGAGCTTGCGGCAAAAGGTGAGATAACGCCGCTGCTTTTGCGCGTCGAAAAGGCAGGCGGCATCTGGCCCGTTGGCAACACGGCTGGACCGGCCTTCGCGCTGGCCGGATCAGCAGCGGCCTATGTCGCCGAACGCCACAAGCGCCCGGCACTGTTTGCCGTGTTTCTGCTCGTATATCTTGCCAGCTTTACCCTTACGCTTAACCGCTCGGGGGTGTTTGCCGTCCTTGCCATCGGACTCTATTTCTACGTCCGGAATTTTTCGGTCAAAATGCTGCTCAGCACCTATTTCGGTTTTGCCTTGTGCGCCCTCGTCATCGCCGCCGTGTTGCCGCTCGGCGCTTTCGACTTTGCGGAACAGGCCTTTTCGAAACGTTTTCTCGAGGACAGCAATAGCAGCAACAACTTGCATGAGCGGTGGGAGACGATCACCGGCGGCTTTCAGGTCATGTTCCAACATCCTTTGGGCATAGGATTTACCGCGCGATATGAAGAACTTGCGCAGATATCGAGGATCGGCACGCCACATAATGGTTTTATGGCCACCGCCTATGCTTCCGGGTTGGGATTTTGCATCATGAGCGCCTTCGCGCTCTTTTATGTAATTCTCCGGAAACGGAAAATCGGCTTTTTCGCCTATTCGGCAATCGGCGTCATTATCGGCTATCAATTTGAAGAGCTGAATTTCAACCCCGTCTTCATGGCCCATGTGGGACTTGCGCTTGCCTATGCCGCCATTGATCTGGACTTCAGACTTTTCCTGAAAAACACGATGATGCGGATGCTCGGAACGGCAGACAATGCCCGCAACCGGGAAAAAGGAAGCCTCATCGGAAACAGGCCGGGTCTAAGTCCGCCTATGTTCTGACCGAACGCTTCAGGCGACGTCGACGATCTCGATCTCCCTACCGCCCAAACTGACGAGATCGCCGGCCGCTTTTCCCATCAGCACCCTTGCAACCGGGGAAACATAGGACATCGTTCCCGCAGCGGGATCGGCCTCATCCTCGCCGACGATCCGGAACCGTTGCGTTCGCCCGTCATCGCGGCTGAATGTCACCAGGCTTCCGAAAGCGACGACGCCATCCGCTGGCGGATCAGGCATCAACTGCGCGGTGCGGACCCGCTCGGAGAAATATCGCAGATCGCGCAGCGAGTTGGCGGAAATGCGTCGTCTTTCATTGATGTCTTCAATGGCATTGGCCGCCTCGCAGGCTTCGCGCGCCAGACGCAACTGCTCTTCCAGCGCCTGCAGCCCGGACTGCGTTACCAGATTGGGATGAGGCGAGATTACCCGATCCGGCAGAACGGTTTCGGCTGCGGTTTCCGCACTGTCTTCCTTGGTGAAGGCTACGCTCAATCCTGACACTCCATTCCGATATGCCTAGCGACATATTTGCGACCCGCCCCAATCTTGCCACCGCCCGCAGGGACACCGCAAGACCGTGCTGCGCCGGTTCAAAAAGGAATATGTAACAGGCGGAAGCGGGTCATGACAACGCACCTCCTCAACAGCTGAATGCAACCGCAACGGAACATACCCCTCATATTTCGGCCTAACAGGAGGCTTTTTGCCCTGTTAGGGTGTGCAGCAGGAGGAGTGAGACACCAACGCTAACGGACAGGAGACGGTTCATGGCCCGGACAGTAGTGAATGCGCTTGGAGACACACTCTATTACAGCGGCAGTTCCACGGGATTTTTCTCCGCCACGGGTTCCGGCCCGCTGCTCACCGGCACCGCAGGCAATGATTCCATGTGGGGCGACAGTTCCGTCAACGTGACCATGGCGGGCGGCACGGGCGACGATATTTATTATCTCTATTCGAGCATCAATCGCGCCGCCGAAAATGCCGGGGAAGGTATCGACACCATCGATACCTGGATGAGTTACACCCTGCCCGACAACTTCGAGAATCTGCGGGTAACGGGTGACGGGCGTTATGCCTTCGGCAATTCGCTCGACAATATCATTACCGGCGGGTCGGGCAGCCAGACGATCGATGGCGGGGCCGGCAACGACGTGCTGATCGGCGGCGGCGGGGCCGACACCTTTGTTTTCACGAGCGGCAACGGCACCGATCTCATCACGGATTTCAGCGCCAATGACACGATACGGCTCAATGGCTACGGCATCACCTCTTTCGATCAGCTTGTCGGCAGCGCCACGCAGCAAGGCAGCGACCTGTGGCTCAATTTTTCGAATGGCGAGACCATCGTTCTTGCTGGAACGACCATAGACGACCTTCAGGCCGACCAGTTCGAACTCAGCCTCGACCGATCGTCCCTCACCCAGACCTTTGCCGATGAATTCGATACGCTGTCGCTGCGCAGCGGCGATCAGGGCACCTGGGACGCCAAATATTGGTGGGCGCCGGAAAAGGGAAGCTCGCTGACGACGAATGGCGAGGCGCAATGGTATATCAACCCCACTTATGCCGGCACATCGGAGGTCAACCCTTTCAGCGTCGAGAACGGCGTTCTGACCATTACCGCCGAGGAGACCCCGCAGTCGATTGCCGACGAGGTCGAGGGGTATGATTACACCTCGGGGATGCTGAACACCTATTCCTCCTTCAGCCAGACCTATGGTTATTTCGAAATCCGCGCCGATATGCCGACCGACCGGGGCGCCTGGCCTGCCTTCTGGCTCCTGCCCGAAGACGGTTCCTGGCCGCCGGAGCTCGATGTCATCGAAATGCGCGGTCAGAACCCCAATACGCTCATCATGTCCGCTCATTCCAACGCCACCGGTGAACAGACCTCAGTCATCAACAATGTCAGCGTGCCGAGCACCGAAGGGTTCCACACTTACGGCCTGTTGTGGGATGCCGAGCACATAACCTGGTATTTCGACGATGTCGCCGTGGCGCAGACGGATACGCCCGATGATATGCATGACCCCATGTATATGGTCGTCAACCTTGCCGTCGGCGGTACTGCGGGAACGCCATCGGACGCGGATTTCAGCGACGGCTCGCAGATGATGATCGATTACATCAGGGCCTATTCACTCTCCGACTGGGCCGCATGAATTAAAACGCCGGCAGTCGCATGGGGACTGCCGGTGTTTCAAACATCAGCCTGTCGGCTTACGCCTCGTCCAGGCCCATCACTCGGCCGCGAGTTGGGTGCGGGCGCTATTTAGCGCGATCAGATGCCGCGCCGTTTCCAGGCTTGCGGGCTGTTCGGCGCGATAACGGCGGCCGATTTCCATCATCAGTACGGTATCGGGCAGGAAGGAAAGTTCCGAGAAGATGTCCTGCCAGTCGATATCGCCCCAGCCGAGCGGCATGTGCAGATCGCCGATGCCGAGTGCTGTGTTTTCCTGCGGGAAATAGGGCTGATAGAAGCCCTGCGGGCGGCCGAAGGAATCGTGCACATGCAGATGGCCGGCAACCGGCGCCATGGCGCGAAGTTCATGGCGGAAATCGAGGCCACGATAGGTGGATTCGAGATAGGCATGGCTGAAGTCGATCAGCGCAACGAGATTGTCGTGACCGACAGCCTTCACGGTCTCTGCCACTTCGGCCGGCGTCTGGCGATATTGGCCGGGTTCGGTGGAGAAGATATTCTCAAGGGCGATGCGCACGCCATAGGGCCGGCAGAATTCCGCCAGTTCGAAAAGCGCTTCCCGCTCGCGGCTGTCTGCATCGGCCCGTTCGGCGATCTGGTCGGCACGCAGCGCGCCGCTATGCTGGACGAGAATGCCCGCGCCGATACGGTCGCATAGAACGGCAAGCGCCTTGGCCGCATCGATCTGGTAACGGCATGTCACCGGATCCATGAAATTCGAAGAGACGAGACCGTGCACGGTGTAGCGGAAGTCGAACTGCTTTGCGAGCGACACGAAACGGTCGGCGCGCTCTTCGATGATCCGGCCGCCGGCGATCATGTCGAGGCTTGTTGCGGCGATTTCCACGGTATCGCAGCCAATTTCGGCAAGCGCGCGCAGATCGCATTCGAGGGTGGCCAGTTCGCCATCATCCGAGTCGGCGTTGAAGCCGGTACCTATAAGATTGCTCACTTCGTCATCTCCAGGGCAAGAAGGTCATGGGAGTTCAGACGCCGCACATGCGACGCCACTTCAAACAGGTCCGGGCGGTCGATATTGACGTCGTCTATCCCGGGCGATGCGATGTCGTAAGAAAGTCCCAGGTCGCCGCCGTGTTGGTAAAAAGCGACCGGGACATGATGATCCGTTTCCGTTGAAACCGATCACTCAATTAAGTTTCTTCATTTACAGCTTTATGACATTTCCGCAGGCAAACAGCAGGGAGAGCGGGCGTTCGCGGCCGGACAGGCGGCGGCATCGTGAAGAAGTGCGCGGGAGGCTGTCAAAAGGTCAGGTTGCGGACACTCGGGTCCGCTCAAACGGCGAAATGGCCGCAAATTGCGGCGATAGGCCTGCGCGCCAGAGGTCGAAACCGGATGTCTTCCGGCGGGAGGTGCTAACCGAGATTGTGCACCATGAAATAAATCAGCCAGCAATGCGCGATGGCCAATATCGCCCAGGCCCATTTTGCGGCCCTGATATCGGCATCGACAATCCTGTTTCGGATTTCGGCCCCGCCCGACGCTTCTTTTCCGGCTCGATCATCGCCGACGGCGGATGCGGGCAATGTCTGGAAAACGGGCTCGCTGACAACATAGAGCCTGTCGCTGCGCAGAAGCGGGCGCGGCTCGTCCTCAACGCTCTCCGCATCGGAAAGAATATCGTCGTCGGAAACGCAATTCACCGCCACAAGCTGCGATGACATCCCCCCGTTACGCACTTGACCTCTATTGGGCATCATAATGTTCCACACAATAAAAATAAAAATATTCCCGGGTGACTTCCGATAAAGCCGTGCTTTACCGGACATGCCGCAATACGCGCATCCATGCCTTCCGCCCGTTAACCCAAAGAGCGCCCCCCGCGGTCAGGCCATCGGGACTCCCGGCAGACCACGCCTGCCCGCATAGGGTTTTGCCTCCCGCTGGATCAGGAAGACGGATTTTTCCACCGGCAGCGGCTCGATCGTCCGGTAACGCTGAAACCGCCTGGAATATTCGAACCGGATGAGCCTGTCGTCGAACTTGCCCGCCAGAACGCGATAGCCGTTGACGAATTCATTCAGGATTTCCAGTTCTTCTCCCCACACCCAGCCGCCGTAGGACGTCCCCTCATTCGAACGCAGCACGATCTCGAAAAAGTGCCCGCCCGCCACCAACGGCATCCGAAAGAGAATATCGAGATTATCCTCGTCCTCTTCGTCGCCCTTTTCCGCCGACAGCCTGGCATGCGCGACCTTCGCATGGACCAGCGCCGAGACCGGATAGAACGGACGGCCCTTGAACCACATGAATTCACTGACCGCATATCCGACATCGTCGGCACGCTGGTAAGGCTCGATACGCGGCTCGAAGGCCATGTAGCTTCCGTTAAACGCTATCACTGTCGAAAATTCCCGATGCCTGCCCGTCGCATGTCCGCTGTTTTCCACCCGTCATTCATGCTTCTGTCTGCGACAATAGGCAGGCCGCGTCACACCAGCGTCAAATGGAACGCTATGATGACTTTCAATTTCCCGGACACGTTGTTAGATGATGATTCATGAGGGGACGAAAGTGGCTGGGAACGCTGAACTGATACCGATCCGGCTTTTTGGCACCCCGCGCTGTGATGCGGTGCGGGAGGCATTTTTCCCGTCCAAGGGCTTCGCCCTTACCGCCGCCCTCATCCTTGCGCCGAACCAGTCCCTTTCCCGCCAGCATGCCGCATCGCTGCTGTGGGAAAATGTCGAGCAGAAAAGGGCTCTCGGCAATTTGCGGCAGCTCATTCTCCGCCTACAGAAACTGCCCAATGAGGACGATGCCATCCTTCTGACCGAAGGAAACGACCTGAAGGCCGGCAAGCTGGCTCAGCGCACCGACCTTGCCATCTTCCTTGCCGGCGCAAGGGCCGAAGACCCGATGCGGCGGCTCAACGCGCTGCTCGAATTCGGCGGCGAGTTGCTGGAGGGGCTGGAGGCCGGGCAGGACCATCTTTATCTCTGGCTGCTTTCGGAGCGCCGCCGTCTCAGGGACCTGTTCTTTTCGAGCTACACCCAGCTTCTGGAGGAATTGACCCGCTTCGGCCGCGCTAGCTCGAACGACATCGCCAGACTTGCCGAATGCGCCTGCAAGATCGAACCGGAGCGCGAAGAAACCTACCGCGCCGCCATGGCGGCCTATGCGCGGATCGGAAATATCAGCGCCTGCGAGGGCATGTACCAGCTTCTGATGGAGCAGCTTCGTCAGGAGGGTCGTTCGCCGGAAGCGGAAACCGTGGCGCTGAGGCGGAGAATACAAAGTCTGACCACCACGATAACGGCCCCCGCCGAGCCGGAAGAAGGCAGTCGCCGAAAATCAATGGCAAAACCGCGCGTCGCATTCGTGCGCCCGGCACGGGTCGACGGACAGCCGGTCTCGCCGGTCATGCAAGCCTTCGTCGAGGATGTCGCCAACAGTCTTGTCCGATACCGCACCTTCACCGTCCTTTCGCCGCACAGCACCTTTGCGCTGGCGCATGACCGGGCCGATGACGGCTACGCCATGCTGCGGGCGGATTACCGCATCATTTCGACCGTGTTCGACGAAACCCGCATGTCGGTTGCGCTGATCGAGGATGCGAGCGGTGAAATCGTCTGGTCACTGGAAGCGGTCCTGACCGAACGACATATCCACGCCGCCTTCCGGCTGCTCTCCAAACAGGTGGCGGCGGCGCTTGCCCGCGAAATCGAGCGGCTTCAGGTGGAGCCCGACCGCAACCATAGCGGCGAGGCCTACCGGCAATTGCTGGAAGGCCAGCAGCTTCTGCGCGGCAAATGCGATCTGCCGCTTCTCAGAAGAGCCCGTTCGATGTTCCGCAAGGCCGTCGATCTCGACCACAGCATGGCGGTTGCCCGCGCCCGCGTGGCACAAAGCCTGCAGCTGGAATGGCTGATGCTGGGCGGAAACGACCCCCATCTCCTGCACCGCGCCAAGGCGGAGGCCGATTCTTCCGTCGAGATCGACCCCGCCCTCGGTGTTGGCCATTGGATGTGCGCGGTGGTGGCGCTCTACCAGCGGGACTTCGACATCTCCGCCGAAAAATTCTTTGAGGCGGAGGCGCTGGCGCCCAATTCGGCCGACCTCCTGCTCCAGCATGCCGATGCGCTCGCTCATTTCGGCGATGCGGAAATCGCCTGGGAGAAGTTCCAGCAGGCCATCGACCTCAATCCGCTGGCGCCCGACATCTACTGGTGGGCTGGCGCCAGCATCGCTTTCAAGCGCGAGGACTACGGCACGGCGGTGGAACTGTGCGGGCGGATGGAAAATGACGAGCCTGCGCTGCGCGTCCTCACCGCAAGCCACGCGCTGCATGGCGATCTGGCCTCCGCCCGGGAATCCGGCAACAGGCTTCAGGAAAACTATCCGGGTATGACGGCGAGGGAGATCAGCAGCCTGTCTCCAGACCGGGACCCGATAGCGAATGAAAAATTCTATCACGCACTTCGATTAGCTGGGATTAAATAGGAGATACTATGTCCTCGCATTTCTTCATTGTCGGAAAAAAGGGTTTCGGCGTTCTCTTCATTCGCACGGCGCCGCTCAGGGTCGCGTCCGTGTCGCATGAGACGATTGCCGCCTATGAAGCCAGCCATCCCGGCGTGGATGGTTATGCCCGCGTGGCAGCCGCCGCAAAGTCCATGCTCGTTCGCCAGAACGGCCAGCCGGAAGCGGAACTGGACCAGGTTCAGATCCAGGGCATCGAAGCCCTCGTCTCCGGCGGCGCAGTGGTTTCCGAAGCCGATTTCGCCTTCATCGGCGAAGTGAACGACGCCGGCTGGGATTTCAACCGCATGGTACAGGCGCCGATCGAAGCGGCCCTGAAGGCTGTCGGCCCGGCCGGCTCCGTCACCGGCGAGCTGTTCGACGCCATCCTTGCCGACGACAGCAACACGGCGCCCTGATCGCGGTCTCGCAGCCTTGACCGGCGCCGATGCTCCCATATCAGCGACAGCGGCTTCAAGGCATGTCGACGCTTCGTTCTTCGATCCCGGACTGCTTCGGCGGTTCGGGATTACCCGTGTCGGCGACGTGACCGGCCTCGATATTATCGGCATTCCCGTCTGGTTCGCGGCCCGGCCCAATTCGCGCGGGCTGTCCGTCTCGCAGGGCAAGGGGCTTGTCGCGGAACAGGCCCGGCTATCGGCGATCATGGAGGCGATCGAAGGCGCGGTCGCGGAAGAAACCCGTAAACATATCGCCGCCTTCAGCTCCGTTCAGGAGATGCGGGATAAGGGAACTCCTCTAATTCCTTTCGAAACCGTCGGCAGGGTCGATTGCGACGCGCTCGATCCGCGAAAAGAACGCGCCTGGGTGAAGGGCACATCCATTCGCCGGCAGGGGGAGGTTTTTGCGCCTTACGAACTTGTCGGCATGGATTTCCGGGTGGATTTCCCATGGGACCGGCAGGCCTTCCACATGAGTTCCCAAGGGCTCGCGGCGGGGTTCGACCATGACCATGCGGTCCTCCATGCCCTGCTCGAACTCATTGAAAACGATGCCTGCTTTCTCGTCGACACTTTCGAGACGCGCGCCATCGCACCGCGACCGATCCTCATTCCGACGGGCCTCGATCCTTCCTTCGACGGTCTTGTTCAGCACCTTTCGGATATCGGCCTGCCGCCGTCCCTCTTCGACATGACGAATGGGCTTGGCGTGCCGGTGGTGATGGCAAGCCTTCCCCGGTCGCTTCAGGCGCAGGACGGGCCTGCCACCCGCAGCGCCGCCGGGGCCGCCTGCCGGCCTGATATCCATAGCGCTGCCATTGCAGCCTTGCTGGAGGCGATCCAGTCGCGATTGACCGATATCAGCGGCGCGAGGGACGATCTTTCCCCCCTCCGCTACCAGCGGGATATGGTTGCGGCCGGGCCTTTGGCCCCTGGCGTGCAGCCGATGGAAAGGGTGCCGGCCAATCTCGATTTTATACATGACGCGTCTTCGCCGCCATGGCACCAGCTTACGACGCACCTGTTCGGCGGCGGCATCGAGGATATCTATGTCTTTCCGCTGGAAACGGAGGTATCCGGCCTGCATGTGGTGCGGGTTCTGGCAAGCGGCCTTGCTCCGGCCGGCGGCGGCCTGCAACACATCTCGCAGCGCACCCTCGATCACCTGCTGACCGTCGGAGGCCTCGGATGAAGCCGGTGGTTTTTGCAGGCCCGTCCATCCACGGCATCGCAGGCGAACATATGTCCGGTCTCGATCTTCGCGGTCCGGCCGCCTGCGGCGATATTTTCGATGCGGCTCGGCAAGGTGTGGGGACAATCGGGCTGATCGACGGGCTTTACGGCGATTGCGCCGCCGTCTGGCACAAGGAAATCCTGTTTGCACTGGCGAGCGGCGTTACCCTTTTCGGCGCCGCCAGCATGGGGGCGCTCAGGGCGGCGGAATGCGCCCCCTTCGGCATGATCGGCATCGGCGAGATTTTCGAGGCCTATCGCGACGGGCGGCGTTTTTCCGATGCCGATGTGGCGGTGAGCCATGCACCCGGCGCGCTCGATTACCGCCCGCTGACAGTCGCGCTGGTCGATGCCGAGGCGACGCTCGCCGTCTGCCGCGAGACGGTCGCTCCAGAGGAATATGACGCGCTCACCTGCGCAGCCAACAATCTGCATTTTACCCGCAGGACATGGCGCGCCGTCGCCGCGGAAGCGGGCCTCGGCTCCCAGACGGCAAATCTGCTCGCAGCGAATGCGGTTTCCGTCAAAAGAAACGATGCGGCCAGGCTTCTGGCAATGCTCACGGGCGAAACGTTGCCATCCCCACCGCCGCCATCATGGAAACTTCAGAATACGATGTTTTTCCAGCAATTGGCAGCAAGGCAGGCGGCAGGGGACAAAAGGTCTTGAGCGCCATCCAGCCCCTGCCTCTTATGCCCGATTGCGGCGGGCTGATCCGCACGATTGCGCTCGCACTACCCGCCGCTTTTTTTGCGGAAAACAGGGCCACTGACACTGTTTCACCGCTCATTCCAATCGGAAACCTGCTCTCGGCCCTGCCCGCAGATATCACCGCTTTTATCGTGACCGATCAAGCCAGTCTCGCGTCAGCGCGAGACTGGCTCGGCAGCCTGCCAGCCTCCTGCGGCACCGAGCTGATACCCCTTGCCGGAAATGACAGCGTTTCGCATCCTTGGATACAGGACATCTTCCATGTGCGTGCGATTGATCCCGCGACAGAATTCGTCCTGGTGGCGGAGAAGGCCATCGGCGTCAGCCTGGCCGAATATCTGGGAGCGGCAACCACGCATGCGGATGTCGCCTTGGCAGGCGGCAACCAGCTTGTCGGCCCGGATTTTCGGCTGGTGGGCCATGCCAGCCTGCAGGATGACAGGGGGATAGGAAGGAATGCGGCCATCCCTTCGCAGCGGTGGCGAAAAATTCAGGCTCTCGACGGCAGAAACATCTTCAGTTTCGGATATCGGCCGGAAGATCTCGGCAAAGTCCCGGTCTCTTCCGATTTTTCCGCGATGGAAACTTGCGGAGCGGAGATTGCCGGCAAAAAAATGCACCAATGCGGCTTCCACGTTGACCAGTTCGTTTCAGTCACCGGTCTGAGAAGCGGCGGCCGGCCGCGATTGCTCGTTGCCGACCCTGTCGCGCATGGCGGATGCAATGCCCGCGCCGCAACCGAGCTGAAACGAAAACTGGACGCCTCGTCACTTTGGCTCGCGCGACAGGGCTTTGCGATAGAACGAAATCCCATCCCGCTTTCGCCGGCCATCGACACCAACAAATGCCTGCCCCGACTTTACAACAATGTCCTTCTTGAAAATGTCATACGTTCCGGTCAGAAACGGCCATTCGTCTGGATTCCGCATTTCGGCGATACCGAGTCGCTTGAGGAGTTCGATGCAATGAACCGAGAAATTTGGGACAGAATGGGCTTTCAGACCATCGGCGTGGCCGGATGGAGCCATCTTTCCAGCCGCAACGGGGCGTTGCGTTGTGCAACAAAAATAATAAATCGCGGGCCGGACACGCGATTATGAACGAAAAATCGTGCAATCTCGTCAATAAAGCGTCATAATACCCGTGGAAATTGTGTTGAATGTATACCTTCAACGATATTAATTGATCATCGGATTTAGGAACCTCAACCGGAGGAATTTGTAATGCACGCCAAACTACCCAGCCCGATCGACGTCCATGTCGGCGCACAAATCAGAATGCGCCGCAAGTCGCTCGGCATGAGCCAGAGTGCACTGGCCGGGCGATTGGGCATCACCTTCCAGCAGGTCCAGAAGTATGAAAAGGGTGCCAATCGTGTCGGCGCGTCCCGTCTGCAGGCCATTGCGTCGATTCTCGGCGTTGAGGTCAGCTCCCTGTTCGCCAATGCCACGCCCGATGGCGACCCCGCCAATCCGGCCCTTGGCACGATCAATGCCATGCAGACCTTCGTGGCCTCGAATGAAGGCTTCTCGCTCAACCAGGCCTTTTCGCGCATCAAGAGCGCCGCTGTGCGCAGAAGCATCGTCGCTCTCGTTACATCGCTCGCCGCCACTGAAGCGGCGGAAAATGCCGCCGCGCCGGCGGACAAAAACGACGATTGACGCAGGTGTGACGCTCGCGTGACGCTCGATGTGGTCGAAAATGAACAACGCAACATCATCGCGTTTTCATACTGTCGACTGTCGAGAGGGAATCATGGCGGCGTCTACCACAGATATACTTGAACAGGACAATGCAGACGAGATTCTGGCGCTCGGGCGGATGGTTTCCTATCTTTGCCAGCGCTCGAAATCTCTGGAACTGGGCATGTCGACCTATTTCCTTGAGATGGCATTGTTGTCGCTGGCCCAGGACATCAATCAGCAGGGTCTGCCGCCGGTAAGCGCAGAGCTGAATGTCGGCGCCTTCGCTCAAGCCGATCTGCATTGAGCGCTTTCGTAACGGCGTAGATTCGCCGGGATTGAGCGTTTCCATACCGATCTCCAGTCGCAGCCCGGAAACGTTCTCTCTGCCTGTCCGGCTGGCTCCATCCTCCCGGAGAGGCATTCATATGCCCTCCCCCAATTTTCAGGCGTAAGCCATGATGGAGGCCCGGTTCTCGCCGGGCCTCCATTCATATCAAAGCACCGCGCGGCGAAGCTCGGCAGCGGCGGCGACCATGTTGACCAGAGCGGGCCTCACCTCTTCCCATTTACGCGTCTTCAAGCCGCAATCCGGATTGACCCAGAGCTGCCGGTCGTCAAGCCGCTCTCGCGCCAGCGCCAGAAGATCGACCATTTCTCCAACCGCCGGCACGCGCGGCGAGTGGATGTCATAAACGCCGGGACCGATCTGGTTCGGGTATTTGTAGGTCCGAAACGCATTCAGCAGTTCCATCTTCGAACGCGAGGTCTCGATGGAGATCACGTCGGCGTCCATGGCAGCAATGGCATCGATAATCTGGTTGAATTCGGAATAGCACATATGCGTGTGAACCTGTGTGCGGTCACCCACGCCGCTGGAGCAAATGCGGAAGCATTCCACCGCCCAGCCGAGATAATCCGGCCAGTCCCGGTGCCGAAGCGGCAGTCCTTCACGAAGAGCCGCCTCATCGATCTGGATTATCTGCGCGCCGGCTGCTTCGAGATCATTGACCTCATCGCGGATGGCGAGCGCGATCTGGCGGCATGTCAGGCTTCTGGCGATATCGTCGCGCACGAAGGACCAGTTGAGGATCGTCACCGGCCCGGTCAGCATGCCCTTGACGGGTTTGTCGGTGAGCGACTGCGAATATTCCCACCAGCGAACCGTCATCGCTTTCGGACGCGACACGTCGCCGAAAATGATGGGCGGGCGCACATAACGCGAACCGTAACTCTGTACCCATGCATGCTGGGTGAAAGCGAAGCCGGAAAGCTGTTCGCCAAAATATTGCACCATGTCATTGCGCTCGAACTCGCCGTGCACGAGAACGTCGAGACCGATTTCCTCCTGCCAGCGAATGGTCGCTTCGGTTTCCTTCTCCAGGAATTTTTCATATTGCGCATCGGTCAGCGCGCCCTTGGAATGTGCCGATCTGGCCTTGCGCACCTCCGGCGTCTGCGGGAAAGAGCCGATGGTCGTCGTTGGGAAAAGCGGCAGCGCGATGGCCTGCGATTGCACTTTCTGCCGCTCGGCAAACGGGCTCGCCCGCTTCCTGTCGGCCTCGCCAATCGTCGCAATACGCTTCTGCACGGCGGCGTCCGTTACCTTCGGTGAGGATGCGCGCGCGGCAACGGCCTTGGAGGCAGCCGCCAGTTCCGTCGCGACAGCAACCTTGCCCTCACCGAGAGCCTTGCCGAGCGTGGCAAGTTCGCCGAGCTTCTGGGTGGCGAAAGAAAGCCAGCTTTTGAGATCGGCATCGAGGCCGGTTTCCAGTTCGAGATCGACCGGGACATGCAGCAGCGAGCAGGAGGGCGCGATCTGAAACGCCGCCGCACCGCGTGCCGCGATGGCGGGTTCCAATCGGGTAATGATTGCAGCGAGATCAGCGCGCCAGATGTTGCGGCCGTCTATGACACCCAGCGACAGGACGCGATTTTCCGGCAACGCGTTTAACGCCGCCTCCAGCGCATCGGGTGCTCGCACCAGATCGATATGAAGGCCCGCGACCGGAAGCGCTGCGACGGCTTCGAGATTGTCCTCAAGCCCACCGAAATAGGTGGCGAGCAGGATTTTCAGATCCGGCGCGGCCTTCGACAAAGCCCGATAGGCCACAGCCAGCGCGTGACGCTCCCCCTCGGAAAGATCGAGCACGGCGACCGGCTCGTCGATCTGCACCCAGTCCGCACCGGCCGCGCGCAGGCGACGCAGCAGCTCTTCATAGACGGGCAGCAGCCTCGCCAGCAGATCGAGCGGCTTGAAGGCTGCCTCGCGCGCCTTGGCAAGCTTCAGGAACGTGACCGGGCCGAGAATGACCGGACGCGTATGGATACCGAGCGCTTTCGCCTCAAGGAAGTGGTCGACCGGCTTTTGCGAGGTGAGCACGAAGTGCTGATCCTCTGAAACCTCCGGCACCATGTAGTGATAGTTGGTGTCGAACCATTTGGTCATTTCCAGTGCCGGAACGCCCTGACCATGATGCGAATGTCCTTCATGCCCATTGCCGCAGCCTGCATGCCCTTCGCTCTGGCTGCCGCGCGCCATGGCGAAATAGGTGGAGAGGGAAACATCTCCACCCGCCCATCCATAGAGGGATGGAATGGCGCCCACCATCACGGCTGTATCTAGGACATGATCGTAAAGGGAAAAATCGTTGGACGGGATATGGGTAATCCCCTTCCCACGCTGAAGCGCCCAGTTTTCGGCGCGCAGCCTGGCTGCGGTTTCGAGCAGTTCCGTCTCGGAAATCTTGCCGGACCAGAAGCCTTCAAGCGCGAACTTCAGTTCACGATGGCGTCCGATCCTCGGAAAACCGAGCGATGCGACTGGAATGGTCTTGTCTGGCATTGTCATACCCCATTTGGTTGTGGGGGCATGGGTAAAGCGGACGCGCGCAGGCCCAGCCTGTGCCGGACCATTGCAGCAACCACCGGGACACCCCGCCCGTGGACGTTATTTTGTCCTGGCAGGTCTCCTGGCTTACGGGTCGTCGCCTTTGTCCGTCTTCCCGGGGTTTACCCCAGTGACGTGTTGGACAAAGGCTCGCCGCTTACAGTTGCGGGGGCAGCTCCGGTCTTGCCGATCGTCGGCGCACCGGATTCCCTCTTAGCTCCGGGATCGAACAAACAAGCCCGGAGAACCATGACACCCGCATTTCTCACCACGGGCGTCACGATGTCAATAGACATAAAGAAATCTTTATATCTTTATTTCACTGAACTCAGAGCGCCACCGCACCCGGCCCCGGCACCGCACCGGGCGGCACCTTGCCCAAAATGATCATGCCAAGCACTTCGTCCTTGGTGACGTCCTGCGTGCGGGCATGGCCCACCACCTTGCCGTTCTTCATCACGAAGACCCGGTCGGCCAGATCGAAGACATCGTGAATATCGTGGCTGATGAGGAAGATGCCGATGCCCTGCCGTTTCAGCTCCTTGACGAGATCGCCCACCTGCGCCGTTTCCTGCGGCCCGAGTGCGGCCGTCGGCTCGTCCATGATGAGGATGCGGGCGTCGAACAGAATGGCGCGGGCGATGGCGACGGATTGCCGCTGGCCGCCGGACAGCGCCTTCACCGGTTCCTTGAACCGCCGGAAATTGGGGTTGAGACGCCCCATGACCTCGCGGGCCGAGGCTTCCATGGCGACATCGTCAAGTGTGCCCCATTTCGTCTTCAGCTCGCGGCCGAGATAAAGATTGGCCGCCGCATCGACGTTATCGGCCACGGCCAGTGTCTGGTAGATGGTCTCGATGCCGTATTTCTTGGCGTCGCGCGGATTGCGGATATCGGCATCCTCGCCATTGATGAGAATATCCCCGCCATCGCGCCGATAGGCGCCGGAGAGGATTTTGATCAGCGTCGATTTGCCCGCGCCATTGTGGCCGAGAAGGGCGACCACCTCACCGGGGAAAAGATCGACAGAGGCGTTTTCCACCGCATGGATACCGCCGAAGGAAATGGAAATATTGCGCATTTCCACGAGGGGCGTGACTTGGTCCGTCATAGGAGTTCTCCTCGGTTCTTACTTGGCGCGGGCGCGGTAGATGGTGTCGAGCCAGACGGCGACGACCAGGACCACACCGACGACGATGCGCTGGAAGGGCGTATCGATGCCCACCAGCACCATGCCGGATTGCAGCGACTGCATGACGAGCGCGCCGAGCATCGCACCCGCTATGGTTCCGACACCGCCGGCAAGCGAAGTGCCGCCGATGACGGCCGCCGCGATGGTGTAAAGCTCGTCCAACTCGCCCTGGGCATTTGTGGCCGCGTTGAGACGGGCGGTGGAGATGGCGGCGGCGATGGCGCACAGAACGCCCATCAGCGTGAAGATCTTCACCGTCACCCAGCGGGTCTTGATGCCGGCGAGTTCGGCCGCTTCCGGATTGCCGCCGATGGCGAAGACATAACGGCCGAAACGCAGCCGTGTGGCGATGAAAGTCATGACCGCACCGACGGCGAGCGCCATCAGCACCGGAATGGCGATGCCATGCGAAATGAACAGACCGCCTTCAGGCCAGGCGATGCCATTGGCATCGGCATAGTTGCGGGCGATGTTGACCGGCCATGGATAGCTGTTGACCACCGCCACGAAACCGATGACGACAAGGCAGCCCAGCGCGGCCAGAAAATATTCCGCCCAGACGGGCCGCAACGGAAAGCCGAAACGGCGGCGCTGATGGCGGGAGTTCAGGATGGCCGCAATGATGGCGACGCAGGCGATGACAGCGGCGATCCAGCTCCATGTCGCGCCGATCGAACCGCTGGTGCCGCCGCCCATCAGTCTGAAGGTGGAATCCATCGGCGCCACGGTGCGGCCGCTGGTGATGAACCAGGTACCGCCGCGCCAAACGAGCAGGCCGCCCAGCGTGACGATGAAGGACGGCACGTTGAGGAAGGCGATGATGGAGCCCTGCAACATGCCGATGGCGCCGCCGACGAGAATGCCGACCATAAGCGTGACGATCCACGTGGCCCAATGTTCAAAGCCGAGGATCTGCGGCAGGATTTCCGCCTGCATGACACCCATGATCATGCCGGAAAAACCGAGGATCGAGCCGACCGACAGGTCGATGTTGCGGGTGACGATGACGAGCACCATGCCGGTCGCCATGACGGCCACGGACGCGGTCTGCACGGAGAGGTTCCAGAGGTTTCGCGGCGTCAGGAACAGCCCGCCGGACAGGATATGAAATCCGATCCAGATCAGAAGAAGCGCACCGACCATGCCGAGCAGTCTGGTATCCAGCTCGGTGGCGTTGATGAAGCGCGTTATCGAGCCTGTTTTTTCCGTCTTTTGCGACGCTGTAGTATTGGACTGGGTCATATCGGCCATGAACTGCCGGTGCTCCTCACATCTTAGAGCGTTTTCGCTTTTTTCTGGCGCATTTCCGGACGGAAAACCGGGGCCTACTTTTCCTAGAAATGCTCTAAAGGCGCCGCGCCATGAACCATGGCGCAGCGCCCGAACCGGGACCTATTCGATCAATCGCAGGCTTTGACCGTTTTAGCCTTCACGCCCTGGCAGGCCGTTTCCTTCTTGATCCAGCCAGCGTCGATGACGACGTTCAGATTGTCCTTCGTGATGGCGATAGGCTTGAGGAAGACCGACTGCATCTTCACTTTTTTCGGACCGCCTTCAAAGGTGGAGACACCCTTGATCTCGGTCATCTTCTTGCCGCCGGCCAGTTCCAGCGCAATGCCAGCCGCTTCCTTGCCAAGTTCACGGCTGTCCTTCCAGACCGACACCGTCTGCGTGCCGAGTGCGACGCGGTTCAGCGCGGCGAAATCGGCATCCTGACCGGAAACGGGAACCGAACCTGCCATGCCCTGCGCGGCGAGAGCGGCGATTGCACCGCCGGCCGTGCCGTCATTCGAGGCTACGACCGCATCGACCTTGTTGTTATTCTTGGTCAGGAACTGTTCCATGTTCTTCTGGGCATTTTCCGGCTTCCAGCCATCGGTATAGGCTTCGCCGACATTCTTGATCTTGCCGCCGTCAATGGCCGCCTTCAGCACTTCCTGCTGACCGGCGAACAGGAAGTCCGCATTCGGGTCGGAAGAAGAGCCCTTGATGAAGACGTAATTGCCTTCCGGCTTCACCTTGAAGACTTCGGCAGCCTGCAGACGGCCGACTTCCTTGTTATCGAAGGTGATGTAGAAGGCGTTCTGGTTTTCGATCAGGCGGTCGTAACCCACGACCGGAATGCCCTCGGCAACGGCCTTTTCAACGGCCGGACCGATCGCGTCGCTGTCCTGCGCCAGAATGATCAGCGCGTTGGCGCCCTGCGAGATCAGCGATTCCACGTCGGTGAGCTGCTTTGCGGCGGATGATTGCGCATCGGCGGAGATGTATTTCGCGCCGGCCTTGTCGAGCGCCGCCTTGATGGCCGCCTCGTCCGTTTTCCAGCGTTCTTCCTGGAAATTCGACCAGGAAACGCCGACGACGAGATCGGCCGCAATAGCCGCGGTATGCAGGGAAACGAGTACGGCCGTACCCGCCAAAAGCTTGGCAAAAGAATTCATGATGTCCTCCCGGTAAGGGCGAAGCCCCGCACCTCCATGCAGGAAAAACGCCCGGAAAAAGCTGCCGGTCTCTGTGGTTTCACAATTTTCTCGACAGTCGAGAAAATTAATGTCAGAGATTCCCCATGCTGTCAACAACGGCTGCGGGCAGCATCCGGGTGCCTTGATCTTCGCTCTGGCATGCGCCATCAGAGTGGATCAGCACGACAGGAAAAAGGCCGTTCAGGGAGCATGCCCCAGCCCATGTCCGCCATTGCAAGTACGGAACTGGTGCGCCAGAAAAACAGCCTGTCGGTGATGGCGGCGCTGCGCCTGCACGGCAACCTTTCCCATACCGACATGTCGTCTTTCACCGGGCTTGCCTCCGCAACCGTCTCCGCCATCACCACCGAGCTTGAGCGGGCCGGGCTCATTCTGCGGAAAGAGCAGCTCGCCACCGCCGGCCGTGGCCGGCCGCGCATTCTCTTCGGCCCGCGCGGCGCTTTCTGCCATGTCGCCATCGTCATCATCTCTTCCGACAGCGTGCAATATTCACTGGTCGATTATGCCGGCAAGCTGGTGGACCGCTTCACCGAACAGAGGATTACAGCTGAAAAAGGCACATTCGGCGGCGCGATCCTCGCTGGCCTCGCAAGACTTGCCGATCGCTCGCGCATCGACCGTCACGATATCCTCCAGGTCTCGATCAGCAGCAAGGGGCTGGTGGATGCGGCCGCGGCAACGCTTGTCTGGTCGCCCGTTCTCGGTGACGAAAGGATCGATTTCCAGCGACTCGTTTCCGGGGATGGGCGCATTCGCGTGACGCTGAACAACGAGACGCTGCTGGCCGCAAAAGCCATCTGGATGCGGGAGCAGGCACGGGAAAACCCGGCGCCGGAAGCCCTCGTCACCCTGTCGCTCGGCCACAGCATCGGTCTTGGCATCGCCCGCTCGACGGGCGACGCAATCGATGTCAGCGCCCCCAATTTCGGCCACATGCTGCATCTGGCCGACGGCGCGCTGTGCCGTTGCGGCACCAAAGGCTGCATCGAGGCCTATTCCGGGTTTTACGCCATCCTGCGTTCTGCTTTCGAAGCCCCGCCGCAGGCGGAACCGGCGAAATTCGTACCGATCGCCGAGGTGGACAAGATCGCCGCCTCGGCCCGCAACGGCGCGCGCATGGCGCGGTTCGCCTTCCGCACCGCCGGACTTGCGCTCGGCAACGGTCTTTCACGCCTCTTCAGCCTGCATGGCCATATGCCGGTCTTCATCACCGGCCCCGGCACCCGCTATTTCGATCTTCTGGAAAGCGGCCTGCGCGAGGGTCTGGCGCAATCGCAGGCGGTGCGTTTCGGCGGCATGCCGAAAATCGCTTTAGCGCCCAACGAGCCGGAACTGGTGTTCGAAGGGCACATGGAACACGCCCTTTCAGCTGCAGACGACTATATCCTGAGCGCCGACGGCCCGGAGAGACCGGTGAGGAATTCCGGGAGCTGACGGGGCAACCGGCGGTTTTTCAAGCCCGCTCGGCCACGGCTTCGGCCTCTTGCCCGCCACCCATCAGCAAAGCAACGAAGTCATCGAGACCGGCAGCCTCGTCCTTGTTGAGGCGCAGGCCCTGTTTCGTGCGCCGCCAGAGAATGTCCTCGGCCGCGCAGGCCCATTCGTGCTCAACCAGCCAGCGTACCTCGCATTCATAAAGCGTGCCGCCGAAATGCCGGCCGAGGCCGGAGACATCGGTAGCGCTGCCCAACAGTTCCGCCGCCTTGGTGCCGTAGTTTCTGACAAGTCGCTCGGCATGACGTCCGTCAAGGAAGGGATAACGGGAGACGAGCGACCGCACCTGCGCCTCATATCTCTCAGCGCCGAAATCGCCGCCCGGCAGGTGAGAGCCCGCCGTCCACGGCTTGCCCTTTTCACCAATCGCCGCACCGATCTTTTCCAGCGCATGTTCCGCCAGCCGCCGATAGGTGGTGAGCTTGCCGCCGAAAATATTGAGGAGTGGCGCCTCACCCGCTGTCTCTTCAACCTTCAGCACATAATCGCGCGTCGCCTCCTGCGCTTTCGATGCACCGTCATCAAAAAGCGGGCGAACGCCGGAATAGGTCCAGACGATATCTTCCGGCCGGACCGGTTCGCTGAAATAGTCGCTGGCCGCGTTGCAGAGATAGGAAATCTCCTCCTCGGAGATGCGAACCCTGGCCGGATCGCCCTTGTAATCGCGGTCCGTGGTTCCGATCAGCGTGAAATCGCGCTCATAGGGAATGGCGAAGATGATGCGGTTATCCGGGTTCTGGAAGAAATAGGCGCGCGGGTCGGAAAACTTCCTGCGCACGATGATATGGCTGCCCTGAACGAGCCGGACATTGTGCACGTCGTTGCGGCCGAAGACGCCGGAAAGCACCTTGTCCACCCAGGGGCCGGTGGCATTCACCAGCATACGCGCCTTGTGCGTGGCCGCGCGTCCGGTTTTTTCGTCCAGCGTCTCGATGAGCCACAGCTCGCCTTCGCGCCGTGCGGAAACGACCCGCGTGCGGTTCATGATCGTCGCGCCGCGATTGGCCGCATCGCGCGCGTTGAGGACCACGAAACGGGCATCATCCACCCAGCCGTCGGAATATTCGAAAGCCGTGGCGAAAGCCGGCTTCAGCGGCTTGCCCGCCGGGTCCCTGCGAAGGTCGAGCGTGCGGGTCGCCGGCAAAAGCTTGCGGCCGCCGAGATTGTCATAAAGGAACAGGCCGAGCCGGACCATCCAGGCCGGGCGCACGCCGCCTTTCTGGATGGGCAGGACGAAACGCATGGGCCAGATGACATGCGGCGCCATGGCCCAGAGGATTTCCCGCTCCATCAGCGCTTCGCGCACCAGACGAAACTCGTAATGCTCGAGATAACGCAGGCCACCATGAATAAGCTTGGTGGCGGCGGAAGACGTGCCGGAAGCGAAATCGCCCTTTTCCGCTAGCGCGACGGAATAGCCCCTGCCCACCGCATCGCGGGCAATGCCGCAGCCGTTGATGCCGCCACCGATGACAAAAAGATCGAAAATATTCTCGCCGGACATAGAGCCTCCACGACAGCGTCGGGGGATCGCACCCCCATCGTTGAAAGACAATTGCCATAAAAACGAAAATAAAACGAATGTCAAAAGAAAACAAACGAAACATGTTCCGGCAAAGGCGAACGGCAGCTGCGCGCCGTTCACCGTATGCCAGCCTCTTACGGGGTCTGTGTTTCAGCCGTATGTTTGGGAAACCTGCTCAAGCTCATAGAGCACGCCACCCATATCCTTCGGATGCAGGAAAAGAACGGGATTGCCATGCGCGCCGATCTTCGGCTCGCCATCACCCAGAATTCGAACGCCCTTTTTGACGAGATCGTCGCGCGCCGCGACAATGTCAGGCACTTCAAAGCAGAGATGATGCGTGCCGCCGCCCGGATTTCTCTCGAGAAAAGCGGCAATCGGCGAATCTTCGCCGAGCGGGTGAAGAAGCTCGATCTTGGTATTGTCAGCCTGAATGAAAACCACCGTCACGCCGTGTTCGGGTAGCGATTGCGGTTCCGAGACATCTGCGCCGAGCCCCCTATAACGGGCGATGGCGGCATTCAGATCGGGCACCGCGATGGCGACGTGATTCAATCTTCCGAACATGGCCGTCTTTCCCTCACGCGTTGCGCCTGATGCCTTCTAGCAGGTCGAGCACCTTGTTCGCAGCATCCATGACATTGGTGCCGGGGCCGAAAATCGCCGAGACACCGTGGTCGAGCAGGAACTGATAATCCTGCCGCGGAATGACGCCGCCGACGACGACGATGATATCTTCCGCGCCCTTCTGTTTCAGCGCCTCGACCAGCTGCGGCGCCAGCGTCTTGTGACCGGCGGCGAGCGACGACATGCCGACCACATGCACCTTGTTCTGAACAGCGAGATCGGCCGCTTCAACGGGTGTCTGAAACAGGGGGCCGGCCAGCACATCGAAACCGATATCACCGAAGGCAGACGCAATGACCTTCGCACCGCGATCATGGCCATCCTGCCCGAGCTTGGCGACCATGATGCGCGGCTTGGTGCCGATCCTCTCAGCCACACCGGAAAGCCGGGCGGCGAGCGTGGCAAGTTCCGGCTCGTCCTTGTAGGCCTCGCCGTAGATATCGCTCACCACCTCCGGCACGGCGGCATGGTCGCCGAAGGCCGCACGCAGCGCATCGGAAATCTCTCCCACCGTCGCGCGGGCGCGGGCGGCGACAACGGCGGCCTCGAGAATATTGCCCTTGCCGCTGCGGGCGATCTCGGAAAGTGCTGCCAAAGCGGCGGTCACGTCCTTGCCATCGCGGCGGCGGCGCGTTTCTTCGATGCGGCGGATTTGTGCGGCCCGCACGGCGGCGTTGTCGATATCGAGAACATCGATATCTTCCTCGTTTTCGAGACGGTAACGGTTGACACCGACGATAACCTCCTCGCCCTTGTCCACCGCCGCCTGCCGTCGCGTTGCCGCCTCTTCGATCAGCCGTTTCGGCAAGCCTTCCGCCACCGCCTTGGTCATGCCGCCAAGCGCCTCGACCTCCTCGATCAGCGCCCAGGCCTTCTCTGCCAGTTCGTCAGTCAGGCTTTCGACATAATAGGAGCCGGCCAGCGGATCGACGACTTTTGTGACGCCGGTTTCGTGCTGAAGGATAAGCTGGGTATTGCGGGCGATGCGGGCGGAAAACTCCGTCGGCAGGGCAATCGCCTCATCGAAGGAATTCGTGTGCAGCGACTGCGTGCCGCCCAGCACGGCGGACATGGCCTCGAAAGCGGTGCGGACGATATTGTTATAAGGGTCCTGCTCCTGAAGCGAGACGCCGGACGTCTGGCAATGGGTGCGCAGCATCAGCGACGACGCCTTCTGCGGCTTGAACTCCTCCATGATGCGCGACCAGAGCAGGCGCGCGGCGCGCAGCTTGGCAGCCTCCATGAAGAAATTCATGCCGATGGCGAAAAAGAACGACAGGCGGCCGGCGAAATCATCGACGTTCAGTCCCTTGGCCAGCGCCGCCCGCACATATTCGCGGCCATCCGCGAGCGTGAAGGCCAGCTCCTGCGTAAGCGTCGCGCCCGCTTCCTGCATGTGATAGCCGGAAATGGAGATGGAATTGAATTTCGGCATCTCCTTCGCCGTATATTCGATGATGTCGGCAATGATCCGCATCGAAGGTTCCGGCGGATAGATATAGGTGTTGCGGACCATGAACTCCTTGAGGATATCGTTCTGAATGGTGCCGGAAAGGGCGGCGCGGGGCACACCCTGCTCTTCCCCCGCAACGATGAAACTGGCAAGCACGGGAATGACCGCGCCATTCATGGTCATCGACACCGAGACTTTTTCGAGCGGAATGCCATCGAACAGGATTTTCATGTCCTCGACGCTGTCGATCGCCACGCCCGCCTTGCCGACATCGCCCTCCACACGCGGATGATCGCTATCGTAACCGCGGTGGGTGGCGAGGTCGAAGGCAACCGAAACGCCCTGCTGACCGGCGGCGAGCGCCTTGCGGTAAAAGGCGTTCGAGGCTTCGGCCGTGGAAAAACCGGCATATTGGCGGATGGTCCAGGGCCGGCCGGCATACATGGTGGCGCGCGGGCCGCGCGTGAAAGGCGCAAAGCCCGGCAGGCTGTCCAGATGGGAAATCTTCTGAAGATCGTCAGCGGTATAGAGCGGCTTCACCTCAATGCCTTCGGGTGTGTGCCAGACGAGCGTTTCCGGTGAACGCTTCAGCTCTTTCTCGGCAAGCTGCAGCCAATCCCGCGCCGTTTTTTCACCCGACATGCATCTCTCCCCTTCTGCATTTCATTTTAGCACTGTGGCCGGTGATCGTGACGAAAATCGAACGATCCGCCCGCAGGTCCGACCCCGTAAACCGCTCCGGCCCACATGCGTTCCGGAAAAACGGCAGCGGCATCACTCGAATTCGAGGATGACTTCATCCACCGCAAGGCTGTCGCCCGGTTTTGCCGCCACTCTGGCAACGCGGCCGCGTTTTTCCGCGCGCAGGATGTTTTCCATCTTCATGGCTTCCACCGTCGCCAGCGCCTGACCGGCCTCCACCTCATCGCCCTCACCCACCGAAATACCGGTGATGACGCCCGGCATGGGGCAAAGCAGCAGTTTAGATGTATCCGGCGGCAGCTTTTCCGGCATCAGCAGCGCCAGTTCCGCCACACGCGGGCTACGCACATGGGCACGAATATCCATGCCGCGCCAGCGCAGGCGGATAGCAGCACCTGCAAGATCGACCTTGGCGGCGATAACCTCACCCGCTACCGTGAACAGGCCAAGGCTCTGGCCGGGAAGCCAGCCGGTATCGACGGTGAGCGCCGCCCCGTCTTCAAAACGGATCGCCGTGCCATCCGTGCCGATTTCAACCGCAACCCTGTGGCGGGATGCGCCTGATGACACCACCCAGTCCTGGCCGACGATGCGGCGATGATTGCCGATGGTGCCGGAAATTTCGACCGCACGGCTCTGCAGCCGCTGATGGATGATGGCGGCGATGGCGGAGAGCTGGCGCGCCGTGGCCTCATCCGGTTCCACGCCGGAAAATCCTTCCGGAAATTCTTCAGCGATAAAGCCCGTCGTCAGGCGGCCGGCGCGGAAACGCTCATGCTGCATGACGGCCGACAGGAAAGGCAGATTATGGCCGATGCCCTCCACCTCGAAACGGTCCAGCGCCTGCCCCATTGCGTCGATGGCGGTTTCGCGATCCTTGCCTAGAGCGCACAGCTTGGCGATCATCGGATCGTAATACATCGAAATTTCGCCACCTTCGAAGACACCGGTATCGTTGCGGATGACGGTGCCGTTCTCCTGCGCACCCTCCTGCGGCGGGCGATATCGTGTCAGCCGGCCGATGGAGGGCAGGAAGTTGCGGTAGGGATCTTCGGCATAAAGCCGGCTTTCGATGGCCCAGCCGTTCAACCTCACATCCGCCTGCCCGAAGGAGAGCTTTTCTCCTGATGCCACACGGATCATCTGTTCGACCAGATCGATGCCGGTGATGAGTTCCGTCACCGGATGCTCCACCTGCAGGCGGGTGTTCATTTCCAGAAAGTAGAAATTCCTCTCGCCATCGACGATGAACTCCACCGTGCCGGCCGAATGGTAACCGACGGCTCTCGCCAGCGCCACGGCCTGCTCGCCCATGGCTTTGCGGGTCGCTTCGTCCAGAAAGGGCGACGGCGCTTCCTCGATGACTTTCTGGTTACGGCGCTGGATCGAGCATTCGCGTTCACCCAGATAAAGTGTGTTGCCGTGCTTGTCGCCCAGCACCTGAATTTCAATGTGGCGCGGCTGGGTGACGAATTTCTCGATGAAAATGCGGTCATCGCCAAAGGAGGATTTCGCCTCGTTTTTCGAGGACTGGAAACCCTCGCGCGCCTCGGCATCGTTGAAAGCGATGCGCATGCCCTTGCCGCCGCCACCGGCCGACGCCTTGATCATGACGGGATAACCGATCTGCGAGGCGATCCTCACCGCCTCATCCGCATCCTCGATCAGCCCCATATGGCCGGGAACGGTGGAAACACCCGCTTCCGCGGCCAGTTTCTTGGAGGTGATCTTGTCGCCCATGGCCTTGATGGCGCCAACAGGCGGACCGATGAAGGCGACACCCGCCTTTTCCAGCGCCTCGGCGAAGGCAGCATTTTCCGACAGGAAACCGTAACCGGGATGGACAGCATCCGCCCCGGTCTTCGCGATTGCCTCAAGAATCCTGTCGATGACGATATAGGACTGAGACGAGGGGGCCGGGCCGATATGAACGGCCTCATCCGCTTGTCTCACATGCAGCGCATTGGCATCCGCATCCGAATAGACCGCGACAGTGGCGATGCCCATCTTGCTTGCCGTCTTGATGACCCGGCAGGCAATCTCGCCGCGATTGGCGATGAGGATTTTCTTGATCATGCGGTTATTCTCCCCTCGCATCGTCATCGTCGTCGCGGAATTTCTTTTCATAGGGCATCATCAGGATCGCCGAGGCGGTGGCGGCCGCGCCGAACAGGGATGCAATGGGCATGACGACCAGCAGCACGGGCACGACCGGATTTGCCGCACGGCCGATGCGCGCGCCCAAACCGCCAATGTCGAGAAAGATCAGCGCTGCACCGACGCAGACGCCGATCAGCACGCCAACTGCCGCATTGAGCGCCATGAAACGCAACATCTGCCGGTGATCGAGCCGGGCGGCTTCCGGCGTCATCCTGGGTTTGAGCTTGCGGTTGCCGGGCTTACGAGCACCGCCGCCACGCCGCTGCCTTAGCCAGCGATGCAGCCAATCCATATCGATCTGAAATATGCCGACACCCATTTCGCCTCCCTCCTCCATTACCAAACGTCAGCCCGTCACCCGTCGCTCTCCGCTGAGGAATCCTCGAACTGGGTCAAATAGGCAAAGGGCACGGCGTCCGTCAGCCAAACGCCGTTGTCGGCTTGGTAGAAATTGCAGCCATCCGCAAACATCCGGCCGGCATCGACAATCAGGACCACAGGTTTTCCATGCCGTTGTCCGACGGTAATCGCAGTCTTCCGGTCAGCGGAAAGATGAACCTGCTGCCTTTCCCCCGGACGCAAGCCTTCCCGCAGAATGGAATCGAGAAAGCGGGTTGCCGTACCGTGAAACAATTGCGGCGGCGGCTCGACTGGCGGCCGGCCAAGATCGACCTTAACGGAATGCCCCTGCGCCGCCCGGATGCGGCGGCCGTCTTCCGACAACGTGAAGCGCTTCTTGTCGCTTTCTGCGACGACCGAAAAGAGGCCTGCCTCATCGAGCGGCGTGCCGCTCGCATTCGCTTTTGCCAACAGATCTGCGACATCCGCCCAACCCTGAGCATCCAGGGTCAGGCCGATGCTTTCAGGCGCATGGCGCAGAACGTAACTCAGAAATTTGCTGGTCGCTGTCGACATCGAATTTCATTCCCCGTTGGCGGATGACCGCACACTCAAATCTCGAAAAAATTCTCGAAGGATTCCGGGAAGTTCTGCCGGGCGACACGTTCGTCAATGACAAGCATCGCCTGATAGGAAAGCGGGTCGAAATTCTTCTCCGCCGGCACCACCTCGCGGCCGAAGAGCAGGTTGAGGCGGGCGGCGTCGAGATTGCCGCGCTCGAAGGGCTCGGCACCGAAATGGTGCCAGAGCGAATGCAGGAAGGCGGCATCGATGCGATGCTCCTTGGTGTCGTTGCGCGCCCGGCGGGGTATCATCTTGATAGGCGTTACCCCTTTGGGGTTGGCGCGGCGGATGGTGAACTGGACACCCGTGCTCGGCATGCCGGAGGGAAATCCCTTGTGTTTGGTCATTTCGGGCAGGTTCGCCATCTTTTGTCCTTCCAAAACATTTCCAGTAAAAGCGGCCTTGCTTTTACGTCCGGAAATGCGCCAATTCAAATAGTTAGAGCGCTTTTGGCGCTCTAATCTTTCTTTACGCCCTGCCGATCTTGTCCTGCGTCTTCGTCTCGAAGTCGGAGGCATCGTGGCGTTCATGCAATTGTTCGGACGGATCGCCCGAGGTCTTGTTGACGATCACGCCACGCTTGACCGCCGGGCGTTCGCCGATTTCCAGCGTCCAGCGCATGACGTTTTTGTAACCGTCCGCCTCAAGGAAAGCACCGGCATCGCCATAGGCCTGGCCGAGCGCGATCTTGCCGTACCATGGCCAGACGGCCATGTCGGCGATCGTATATTCCGAACCCGCCAGGTAGCGGTTCTCGGCCAGATGCCGGTCCAGCACGTCGAGCTGGCGTTTGACTTCCATGGCGTAGCGGTCGATGGCGTATTTGATCTTCACCGGCGCATAGGCATAAAAATGGCCGAAACCGCCGCCGAGGAAGGGGGCGGAGCCCATCTGCCAGAACAGCCAGTTCAGCGCCTGCGTGCGGGCATTGCCCTCTTTCGGCAGGAAGGCGCCGAATTTTTCGGCGAGATAAACGAGGATCGAGCCGCTTTCGAAAACGCGCGTCGGCTCAGGCGTCGAGTGATCCATCAGCGCCGGGATCTTGGAATTCGGATTGACGCCGACGAAACCGGAACCGAACTGGTCGCCTTCACCGATCTTGATCAGCCAGGCATCATAGTCTGCGCCCTTGTGGCCGGCAGCCAGCAATTCTTCCAGCATGATGGTGACCTTCTGGCCATTCGGCGTCGCCAGCGAATAAAGCTGCAGTGGATGCTTGCCGACGGGAAGTTCCTTTTCGTGGGTCGGGCCGGCGATAGGCCGGTTGATATTGGCGAACTGGCCGCCATTGCCCTTTTCCCAGGTCCAGACCTTGGGCGGTTCATATCCGGCGGGGAAATTATCTGCGGAGGAATTTTCGGCCATGAAAATGTGTCCTTGTGCGTTTCGGGAGGACATCCGGACATCCGGGCGCCTGAACAAACATATAGTAAGGTGGCCGAAGCATTTTTCCAGCCCTGCAGCAGATCAGAGCGGAATGGTGTCGTGTTTCTTCCAGCGGGTTTCCACGTTCTTGTTACGCAGCGACGCAAACGCGCGGGCGATGCGGCGGCGTGAGGAATGCGGCATGATCACCTCATCGATAAAACCGCGCTCCGCCGCCACGAAGGGATTGGCGAAACGCTCCTCATATTCCTTCGTGCGCGCGGCGATCTTTTCCGGATCGGCAAGCTCGGAACGATAGAGAATTTCCGCCGCCCCCTTCGCGCCCATCACGGCGATTTCCGCCGTCGGCCAGGCGTAATTCACATCCGCGCCGATATGTTTCGAGGCCATCACGTCATAAGCGCCGCCATAGGCCTTGCGGGTGATCAGCGTCACCATCGGCACCGTCGTCTCCGAATAGGCGAAGAGAAGTTTTGCGCCGTGCTTGATGACGCCGCCATATTCCTGCGCGGTTCCCGGCAGGAAGCCCGGCACATCCACCAGCGTCAGCAGCGGAATATTGAAGGCATCGCAGAAGCGCACGAAACGGGCGGCCTTGCGCGAACTGTCGATATCGAGGCAGCCGGCCAGCACCATCGGCTGGTTGGCGACAACCCCCACCGTCTGGCCTTCGAGACGGATGAAGCCGGTGATGATGTTGCGGGCAAAGGCCTCCTGCAACTCGAAGAAATCGCCCTCATCGGCCAGCGCGTGGATCAGTTCCTTCATGTCATAGGGCTTGTTGGAACTATCAGGGATCAGCGTATCGAGCCGCGATTCCAGCCGCGCCGGGTCGTCGTGGAACGGCCGCACCGGCGGCTTTTCGCGATTGTTAAGCGGCAGAAAATCGAAAAGCAGCCGCACATGTTCCAGCGTCTCGATGTCGTTTTCGTAAGCGCCATCGGCGACGGAGGATTTTTTGGTATGGGTGGAGGCCCCGCCCAGTTCTTCGGCCGTGACGATCTCGTTCGTCACCGTCTTCACCACATCCGGCCCGGTCACGAACATGTAGGAGGTATCGCGCACCATGAAGATGAAATCGGTCATGGCCGGCGAATAAACTGCACCGCCCGCGCAGGGCCCCATGATGACGGAGATTTGCGGCACGACGCCGGAGGCGACGACATTGCGCTTGAACACATCGGCATAACCGCCGAGCGAGGCCACGCCCTCCTGAATGCGCGCGCCGCCGCTGTCGTTGAGGCCGATCACCGGCGCGCCGTTGCGCACCGCCATATCCATGATCTTGCAGATTTTCTGGGCATGGGTTTCCGAGAGCGAACCGCCAAGCACGGTGAAATCCTGCGAAAACACATAGACCTGCCGGCCATTGATGGTGCCCCAGCCGGTCACGACACCGTCACCCGCCACCTTCTGCTCCGCCATGCCGAAATCCACCGCCCGGTGGGTGACGTACATGTCATACTCTTCGAAGGAACCTTCATCCAGGAGCACGTCGATACGCTCGCGCGCCGTCAGCTTGCCCTTGCCATGCTGCGCCTCGATGCGCTTGACGCCGCCGCCGAGCCGCGCCTCAGCGCGCCGCGTTTCCAATTGCTCCAGAATGCCGGGCATGTTTCCTCCATGCGTTGTGCCACGATCAATAGCCCAGAAAACATTCGCCAAGAAGCCTTGATCGTGCGCGTATGCGTGCCATAAATATTTGCAATGTTTAATTTTGCAAAGTTGCAACATGGCGACGGAAAAACTCTTCATCGGCCGCAAGGTTCGCGGCCTTCGCGAAAACGCCCGCGCCACACAGGCGCAATTTGCCGACCGGCTCGGCATTTCCGCGAGCTACCTGAACCAGATCGAGAATAACCAGCGCCCGGTTTCGGCCAGCGTTCTGGTGACGCTGGTGGAAAAATTCCAGCTTGATATGGCGGAACTGGCGACCGGTGAAAGCGACCGGCTGGTTTCCGCCGTGCGCGAGGCGCTGAAAGACCCGCTGTTCCTGAATTATGAGCCGGGGCTTCAGGAGTTGAAGCTGATTGCCCAGAACGCGCCGGGTTTTGCCCATGCGCTGCTGCGCGCCCATCAGGCCTATCGCCAGAACAGCGAGCAGCTGGTGCAGCTGGATGACCGGCTGGGCCGCGGCACCGCGCAGGTGGAAAGAACCCCCTATGAGGAGGTGCGCGACTTCTTCCACTTCGTCGACAATTACGTTGCCGAGATCGATCTTCTGGCCGAGGAGCTGGCGCAGGAACTGGGGATCGAGGGAGGCGAGACCGACGCCATTCTGGCAGCGCATCTCAGGAGCCGTTACGGCATCCATATTACAAGAACAGAGGCGGCAGGCGGGCTGATCCGGCATTTCGATCCTGTCGGCAAAACGCTCGCCCTGAGCTCCTACATGGCCGCATCCACCCGCTGTTTTCAGCTTGCGTTGCAGATCGCCCAGCTTCACGCCGGCGCGACGGTGGACAGGGTGCTGGCTGGCGCCGGTTTCCGCAACACGGAAGCGGCCGAAATCTGTCGTATCGGACTGCACAATTATTTCGCCGCAGCCCTCATCCTGCCCTATGGCCGCTTTCACCGGGCGGCGCAGGAGCTACGCCACGATCTCGAGCTTCTGGCCGTTCGTTTCGGCGCGAGCCTTGAGCAGGTGGCCCACCGGCTGAGCACCTTGCAGCGGCCGGGCATAAAAGGCGTGCCGATCTTTTTTGCCAAGATCGACCGCGCCGGCAACATCACCAAACGCCACAGCGCCACGCGGCTGCAATTTGCCCGTTTCGGCGCGGCCTGTCCGCTGTGGAATATCCATCAGGCTTTCGAAAGCTCCGACAGGATCGTGCGGCAGCTAGCCGAAACGCCTGACGGCGTGCGCTATCTTTCCATCGCCACCCAGATCGAAAAGGCCGGCGCCGGTTTCAATACGGAGCGACCGCGTTACGCCATTGCACTCGGCTGCGAAATTTCCCATGCGCAGAATTTCGTTTATGCCGATACGCTCGATCTCGGCAATGCGGCCTCCTTCAAACCGATCGGCATTTCCTGTCGGGTCTGCGAGAGGGTGGATTGCGTGCAACGCGCCGTGCCGCCGCTGAAACGCAAGCTGCATTTCGACCATCTCTCGCGCGGAGCGCTGCCCTACAGTATCGCCGATTTTTAACCCGCTCAGGGCAGCGGCACCATGGCGCGCCGCATGATGTTGGCATAATAGCCCCAGAAAAGCCGCGCGGCCACGGAGCGCCATGGCGACCAGATTGTCGCCCGCTCCGCCAGCCATTTCGCTTCCGGCCTCACCTCCAGCGCAAGCGCATGAGCCACCGCCGATCTCAGCGCCACATCGCCAACCGGAAAAATATCCGGATGCCCGCCGCAGAACATCAGATAGACCTCCGCCGTCCACGGGCCGATACCGCGAAGCGCAACAAGCTCGGAAAGGGCCACACGCCCCTCCTTGCGCACCACACCGTCAAGATCGATCTGCCCTTCCGTGACGGCGCGCGCCAGTCCTTCCAGTGTCGTCGCCTTGGCGCGCGAAAGGCCGAAAGTGGCGCGCAATTCCGCCGACGCGCCGAGATAATTTTCCGCCGTGACCGCGCCGCCGGTGCCGGCAAAAATACGCGCCCATATGGCATTGGCGCTGGCGCGCGACACCATCTGCGAGACGACGATATGGGCAAGGCCGGAAAAGCCGGGCTCATGAATGCGCAGTTCCAGCGGGCCGGCTTTTTCGATGACGAGGCCGAGAGCCGGATCGAGTTGGGCGAGATGCTCCAGCCCTTCGCTGATGTCGTCCATCCCGGTAATGATTTTCATGTCCGTCATTCCATATGCCGCCAGCCGGCTGGTAGGGTGCTTTAAAACATGGCAGAAGAAACCATGCCTTCGCCTCTCCGTCAAAAACCGGTTTACCGTTTTGCGCCAAGCCCCAATGGCCTTCTGCATCTCGGCCACGCGCTTTCCGCCTTCCTGAACCACGATATGGCGCGAGACAATGGCGGCCGCTTTCTGCTTCGCATCGAGGATATCGACCAGACGCGCTGCACCCCGGAGCTGGAACAGGCGATCTATGACGATCTTGGCTGGCTGGGTCTCGACTGGGAGAAACCGGTGCGGCGGCAATCGGAGCATTTCGAAGAGTACCGCGTGGCGCTGGACAGGCTGATCGAGGCAGGACTTGCTTACCCTGCTTTTCTAAGCCGTGGAGAAACCAGGGCGATCGTTCGTACTTTCGAGGCGGAGGGCGGGCTCTGGCCCCGCGATCCCGATGGCGCGCCGCTTTACCCGGCCATCGACCGGGAGAGGCCAAGGGCGGAGCGGGATGTGCTGCTCGCCTCCGGCCGTCCGCACGCCTGGCGGCTCGACATGGAAAAGGCGATCCGCGCCGCCGGCATCCCTCTATTCTGGGAAGAGAGCGGCGACGGCGAGACGGGGCAGATCGAGGCCCTGCCAGCGCTTTGGGGCGATGTAGTGCTGTCGCGCTCCGACGCGCCTTCAAGCTATCATCTTTCCGTTGTGGTGGATGACGCGTTGCAGGGCATCACCCATGTGGTGCGCGGCATGGATCTCTATCACGCCACCGCCATTCACCGGCTGTTGCAACACCTGCTGAACCTGCCGCAGCCGGCCTATCACCATCACCGGCTGATCCTGGGCGCGGACGGGCGCAAGCTCTCGAAAAGCGAAGGCAGCACCGGGCTTTCTGCCCTTCGTTCGGAAGGTGCTGCGCCCTCAGATATCCGCCGGCTTGTCGGTCTCGTCTAGTACCTGCCCGCGGCGCGCGCCGTTGCCACCGATATTGCGGCGGATGATCTGGCGGACCTTGTATTTCATCAGCGCGGCATTCACCTCAGCCCCCAGCATGAAGATGACGCCGACCATATAAAGAAACACCAGAACCACCATCACAGAAGCGAGACCGGCGTAGGTGGCGGCATAATTGGCAAAGGTCGAGAGGTAATAGGCGAAAATCGCCGCGCCGATGACCCAGAAGAGCAGGGTGAACAGAATTCCCGGCCAGACGTCCCAAATGCGCCGCTTGCCGGCCGGAAGCCACAGATGCGCCGCCACCAGCCCCGCCGTCAGCACGACGATGGTGCCATAAAGACCGAGGCTGGAGATGGTGTTCAGCACATCCGTCAGCCACGGAAACCGCTGCTCGGCAAAAGATGTGGCGACCGGCACGGCGACCAGTACGATGCTGATGCCGGCAAAGACCACGACGGCGATAAGCACATAAAGCAGGCTGAGCAGGCGGGTGACATACCACCAGCGCGTTTCGGTAACACGATAGGCGCGGTTCAATGAAATGCGCAACGCCTCGACACCATTGGACGCAAAATAGGCCGCCGCCAGCACCGAAATCGTCAGCAGCCCGCCGCGCGGAATGGTCAGCACCTGCTGCACCTGCGCCGCCAGCGGCCCGGCAATCGCCGCTGGCCAGGTGTCGAAAATCAGATGCACCGCCGTTTCGGAAAACTGGTCCGCCCCCAGAAAACCGGCAAGAGCCGTGCCGAAGATCAGGAACGGAAACAGGGCCAGCAGGATCGACAGCGCCATATGGCTCGCCATCGCCCAGCCGTCATCCTCGGCGAAATGGGAATAGGCATCGAAGGCAACCTTGCCTGCCAGGCGCACTGCGGCAACCATGTCACCTCCATTCATCGGCATTTCATTTGTAACTTCGAGCCGAATATGGGAAATCAGCTTCGCTTTGTACAGCGCGCAAGCTGGCCTTTCGGTTCCAGAAGGGCACGGATTTCGCGCGATCGGATTTTAACGGGCCGGGCAATCGGGCCAGAGCAACAGTCGGTTTCCCGGAGCGGCAAATGTCTGAAAAACCCGTCATCATCATCACCGGATGCTCCTCGGGCATCGGCGCCCATTGCGCCGGCGCGCTCCACCGAGACGGCTGGCGGGTTTTCGCCACCGTGCGGCGCATCGCCGACATGGCGGCGCTTGAAAACCAGGGCATCGAGACCCTGATCATGGATTACACCAAGCCGGAAACCATCGCCGCGCTGGTAGACACCGTCGCAGCCCGGACCGGCGGCCGCATCGATGCGCTTTTCAACAACGGCGCCTATGGCCAGCCGGGCGCGGTGGAGGACTTGCCCGTCGAAGCGCTGCGGGCGCAGTTCGAAACCAATGTCTTCGGCTGGCACGATCTGACGCGGCGGGTCATTCCTTTCATGCGCGCCCGAGGTGCGGGGCGCATCGTGCATTGCTCCTCCATTCTCGGCCTTGTGCCTTATCGCTATCGCGGCGCTTACACCGCCTCGAAATTCGCCCTTGAGGGGCTGGGCGTCACGCTGCGCATGGAGCTTCAGGGCAGCGGCATCCATGTCAGCCTGATCGAACCGGGGCCGATCACCTCGAAATTCACCGCGACGGCGCTTGCCCATATCAACGAGCAGATCGATCTCGAAAATTCCGCCCATGCGGCGGAATATAAACGCCAGCTGGCGCGCATGGATGGTTCCGGCCCCGTCAACCGCCACAAGCTCGGCCCGGACGCCGTTTATGCCGTGTTGAAACATGCCCTGACCGCCAAAAGACCGAAACCGCATTATCCCGTTACCGTGCCGGCCAAACAGGGACTTGTGCTGAAACGGCTCTTGCCTGCCGGACTTTTCTATCGTCTGCTGCGCAGATTCGATTGAGGAGGAGTAATACCGCATGTCCGGCTTCACCACCGTTCTGGCCCTTATCTTCATGGGCCTCGTCGTCATCGTGCTGATACGCGGCCTCTTCAACATGCTGAAGGGACAGGACGCCAACCGCTCCAACAAACTGATGCAGCTTCGCCTGCTTTTGCAGGCCGTGGCGATTGTGCTGATCATGTTCACCCTCTGGCTCACCGGCGGTGGCCGCTGACATGGTGAAGCTGAACAAGATCTACACCCGTACCGGCGACAAGGGCACCACGGCTCTGGTTTCCGGCCCGCGCCGCCTGAAGCACGATCTTCGCGTCGAGGCCTATGGCACGGTGGATGAGACCAATTCGGCCATCGGTGTCGCGCGACTTCATACCGGCGGGATGGAAAAGCTGGATGCCATGCTTTTCCGCATCCAGAACGATCTTTTCGATCTCGGCGCCGATCTCGCCACGCCGGACAGCGGCGAACCGCTTTCCTACGAGCCGCTGCGCATCGTCGAAAGCCAGGTCACGCGGCTGGAAAACGAAATCGACGATCTCAATGCCGCCCTTGAACCGCTGACCTCTTTCGTGCTGCCGGGCGGCAGTGCTGCGGCGGCCAGCCTGCATATGGCGCGCACCGTCTGCAGGCGCGCGGAAAGACTGATGGTGGAACTTTCCGTCACTGAGAATGAGATCGTCAGCCCGGCGGCGCTGAAATATGCCAACCGCCTGTCCGACTTCCTGTTCGTCGCCGCCCGCTTCGCCAATGATGCCGGCAAGGCCGATATATTGTGGGTTCCCGGCAAGAACCGCTAAAGCGTTTCAATGACGCAACCAAAGGGCGTTCGATGTTCATACCGCTGCACGATGCGAATTCCCTCAAACATATCCGGCTGCAATATGTCACCATCGGCCTGATCGTGGTCAATGTGCTGGTCTGGCTGTTTACCGGGGTGCTGGCCAGCGACACGCAGGCCAATGCCGCAGCCCTCGGCCTCGGTTTCATTCCGGCAGTGGTGTTCGACTACGCCTATCTGGAACCCGCCCTGCAGGTCGTGCCCGATGACCTGACCGTCGTTACCTATGCTTTCCTGCATCTCGATTTCTGGCATCTGGCCGGCAACATGCTGTTTCTCTGGGTCTTCGGCGACAATGTCGAGGATGCGCTCGGCCATTTTCGTTTCCTGATTTTCTACATCCTTTGCGCCATCGCCGGCGCGCTGTTTCACGGTTTCGTCGCCCCCACCTCCGAAGGGCCGCTGATCGGCGCTTCGGGTGCGGTTTCGGGCGTCGTCGCGGCCTATTTCCTGCTGCATCCCAGGGTGCGCGTCTGGGTGCTGGTTCTCATGCGCATTCCGCTTCCTTTGCCCGCCTTCATTCCGCTGGCGCTGTGGATCGGCCAGCAGTTCCTGATGCTGGCGCTCGGGCTCGAGGAAAACGTTTCCTGGGGCGCGCATGTGGGTGGCATCATGGCGGGCGCAATCATGGTGATTTTCATGCGCAGGCGGGGCGTTCCCCTGTTTGACCGCACCATTGTTCCGCCGAGGGCGGCACAGTTCAAGAATCCGTCGCAAACGGCGGGGTTGTCGCAAATCGAACGGGGCTATGACGGGAGCAGATGAGCTCTTGTGAAAGAGATAGAGTATTTACGTGAACGTCAACGTAAGATATGCCTTACGTGCATGTGATAATGAAGATTGCTCCGTTGTAATTGCGGGAAAAATGCTTATCCATGTCGCCAACCTGTTTTTGGAGGTCCGCGCGGTCAACTGGCCAAAGCGGACAGGAGTTTGAGGAAAGCCGCCGATGAAAATCCTTGTCCCCGTTAAACGAGTCGTCGATTACAACGTGAAGATCCGCGTGAAAGCCGATGGTTCTGGCGTTGAGCTTGCCAATGTGAAGATGTCGATGAACCCGTTCGACGAAATCTCGGTGGAAGAGGCGCTGCGCCTGAAGGAAGCCGGCAAGGCCGAAGAGGTTGTGGTCGTCTCCATCGGCCCGGCCAAGGCGGAAGAAACGCTGCGTACGGCGCTCGCCATGGGCGCCGACCGCGCTATCTTGATCGAGACCGATGAAACGGTCGAGCCGCTCGCCGTCGCCAAGCTTCTGAAAGGCGTTGCCGAGGCTGAGCAGCCCGGCCTCGTCATTGTCGGCAAGCAGGCAATCGACGACGATTCGAACCAGACCGGCCAGATGCTGGCCGCATTGCTCGGCTGGGGCCAGGGCACCTTCGCCTCCAAGGTCGTACCCGCAGATGGCAAGGTCGCAGTCACCCGTGAAGTCGATGGCGGTTTGCAGACGGTGGAGCTGAAGCTTCCCGCTGTCGTCACCACCGATCTTCGTCTCAATGAGCCGCGTTATGCATCGCTGCCGAACATCATGAAGGCGAAGAAGAAGCCGCTCGACAAAAAGGCGCCGGCCGATTTCGGCGTCGATGTTTCGCCGCGCCTGAAGGTGCTGAAGACCGAAGAGCCGGCAGGCCGCAAGGCCGGCATCAAGGTCGGCTCGGTTGCCGAGCTGGTCGAAAAGCTCAAAGCCGACGGCGTCCTCTAAGGTTTCGGAAAAGGGAGATATTCTTATGGCCATTCTTCTTCTGGCAGAACACGACAACGCAACCCTTTCCGACCTGACGGCAAAGACGCTGACGGCGGCAACGCAAATCGGCGGCGACGTCCATGTGCTGGTCGCTGGCTCAGGCGCCAAGGGTGCCGCCGACGCTGCCGCGAAACTCTCCGGCGTATCCAAGGTGCTGCTCGCCGACGACGCGTCCTATGCCAATGCGCTGGCAGAACCGCTGGCGGCGCTGATCGTCTCGCTCGCCCCTTCTTATGACGTCATCATCGCCCCGGCCACCGCCTCGGCCAAGAACGTGACGCCGCGCGTGGCCGCCCTTCTCGATGTTGCGCAGGTCTCGGAAATCATCGAAGTTGTCAGCCCTGACACCTTCAAGCGGCCGATCTATGCCGGTAACGCCATCCAGACGGTGCAGGCGACCGATGCGAAGAAGGTCATCACCGTGCGTCCAACCGCCTTTGCAGCAGCGGCCGAAGGCGGTTCGGCAGCGGTTGAAACCATCGGCGCGGCCGCAAACCCCGGCCTTTCCAGCTTCGTTTCCGATGCTCTGGCCTCGTCCGACCGTCCGGAACTGACATCGGCCAAGATCATCATCTCGGGTGGCCGCGCGCTCGGCTCTTCGGAGAAGTTCAAGGAAGTCATCCTTCCCGTCGCCGACAAGCTGGGTGCTGCCGTTGGCGCCAGCCGTGCGGCTGTCGATGCCGGTTATGCGCCGAACGACTGGCAGGTCGGCCAGACCGGCAAGGTGGTTGCACCGCAGCTTTACATCGCCGCCGGCATCTCGGGTGCAATCCAGCATCTGGCCGGCATGAAGGATTCGAAGGTCATCGTCGCCATCAACAAGGACGAAGAAGCGCCGATCTTCCAGGTGGCCGACTACGGCCTCGTCGCAGACCTGTTCGAGGCGCTGCCCGAACTCGAAAAATCGCTGTAATTTAAGCATAAATTGGAGGCGGCGCGTTTTTTAAACGCGCCGCCTTCTCTTTTTCGGCGATATGCGTAACATCGCCGGCAATAACGCAGACAAAATCCCTGAGAGGAGACCAGCCTATGACCGCCCCCTTTAAGAACATCGGTGTCATCGGAGCCGGTCAAATGGGATGCGGCATTGCGCATGTCTCCGCAATTGCCGGCTACAAGGTCCATATCTACGATCTTTCCAAGGAAGGCATCGAGGCCGGTCTTGCCACGATCAACGGCAATCTCGCCCGCCAGGTCACCAATGGCAAGCTTTCCGACGACGCCCGCAAGCAGGCGCTGGCGCTGATCAGCGGCTCGACCGACATCAACGATCTGGCAGCCATGGACCTCGTCATCGAGGCCGCGACGGAAAACGAAGAGATCAAGCGCAAGATTTATGCGCAGGTCTGCCCGATCCTGAAGCCCGAGGCGCTGCTCGCCACCAATACCTCGTCCCTCTCCATCACCCGGCTTGCATCCGCCACCGACCGTCCCGAACAGTTCATGGGCATTCACTTCATGAATCCGGTGCCGGTCATGAAGCTGGTGGAACTGGTGCGCGGCATCGCCACCAATGAAAAGACCTTCGATGCGGCAAAGGATTATGTGCGGACGCTGGAAAAGGCGATCACCGTTGCCGAAGATTTCCCGGCCTTCATCGTCAACCGCATCCTGCTGCCGATGATTAACGAGGCGATCTATACGCTTTATGAGGGCGTCGGCTCGGTGGAAGCCATCGACACCGCCATGCGGCTGGGCGCGAACCACCCGATGGGACCGCTGCAGCTTGCCGATTTCATCGGTCTCGACACCTGTTTGTCGATCATGCAGGTGCTGCATGACGGCCTTTCCGACAGCAAGTATCGCCCCTGCCCGCTGCTGGTCAAATATGTCGAGGCCGGCTGGCTCGGCCGCAAATCCGGCCGAGGCTTCTACGACTATCGCGGCGAAACTCCGGTTCCGACGCGCTGACCGAATGCCGGATGAGGGAGGGAAAACCCTCCCGCACGAATTTAAAAATTATTTAGCCTTCACCGCCGATACCAGCGCCTTGGCATCCTCGCTGTCCCACGCCGCTGGGCCGTTCATGGCCGCAAGCAGGCAGCCGTTTTCGTCCAGCAGCAGGGTTGCCGGCAGGCCGAAGGCTAGGCCTTCCTTTTTCAGAACGTTGAAGACGCCCATGGAACTGTCACGGTAGTGCTTCAGGGCATCGATCTTGTATTCATCCATGAAGGCTTTCGGTTTTTCATCCGCGCCGGTATCGATGTTGACGGCCACGACCTCGAAAGCGTTACCGCCCTTTTCCTTTTCAAGCGCGTTCAGCGCCGGCATTTCCTCACGGCAGGGCACGCACCATGTGGCCCAGAGGTTGAGAAGAACCGTCTTACCCTTGAGATCGGCAAGCGTCATGTCCTGCGCCTGCGGCCCCTTGAAGGAGAGGGGAATGACGCGCGGCGTGTCCGTGGCCGACATGGCCGCCACCTGCCCCTTCAGAAACGGCTTCAGCGAGGCGATACGGTTCGCCGCACCCTCACATAAACCGGCGTCAGCGACCGCTGCCCCTTGAACCGGGCTCTCAGACCCAATATGCCTGAACCAGACCGCACCCGCACCGGCGAGCACGCCGGCGACGGCAGCAATTGCAACCAACTTGGCGGAAGGAAGCCTGAACGGCCTTTTTTCTGTCATCGACTACTCCAGGGCATTACACATGGCTGACGGCACAGATCAGAAATCCTCCAACCAGATGTGGGGCGGACGCTTCGCTTCCGGGCCATCTGCCATCATGGAAGAGATAAATGCCTCCATCGGCTTCGACAAGAAGCTTTACGCCCAGGATATCCGCGGCTCTATGGCGCATGCCGCCATGCTGGCATCTAAAGGCATTATTTCGCCGGAAGATAAAGACAAGATCACCGAGGGCCTGAACACGATCCTGTCAGAGATCGAAGCCGGCAGCTTCGAATTCTCGCGCAAGCTCGAAGACATCCACATGAACATCGAAGCGCGGCTTGCGACGTTGATCGGCCCCGCCGCCGGCCGCCTGCACACCGCACGCTCGCGCAACGATCAGGTGGCGCTCGATTTCCGCCTGTGGGTCAAGGAAGAACTGCAGAAGACCGAGGGTATGTTGACCGCCCTCATCGCCGCCTTCCTAGACCGCGCCGAAGAAAATGCCGATACGGTCATGCCTGGCTTCACCCATTTGCAGACGGCCCAGCCCGTGACCTTCGGTCACCACTGCATGGCCTATGTGGAAATGTTCGGCCGTGACCGCGCCCGCGTGCGCCACGCCATCGAGCATATGGATGAAAGCCCGATCGGCGCGGCCGCCCTTGCCGGCACCGGCTATCCCATCGACCGCCACATGACGGCCAAGGCGCTCGGTTTCCGCGAGCCGACCCGCAACTCCATCGACACCGTCTCCGACCGCGATTTCGCGCTGGAATTCCTGTCTATCGCCTCCATCTGCGCGACGCACCTGTCGCGTCTCGCCGAAGAAATCGTCATCTGGTCGACGCCTCAATTCGGCTTCATCCGCCTGTCGGATGCCTTCTCCACCGGCTCCTCGATCATGCCGCAGAAGAAGAACCCTGATGCCGCTGAGCTGGTTCGCGCCAAGACCGGCCGCATCAACGGCTCGCTGATCGCCCTCCTGACAGTGATGAAGGGCCTGCCGCTCGCCTATTCCAAGGACATGCAGGAAGACAAGGAACAGGTTTTCGATGCCGCCGAAAGCCTGGAACTGGCGATTGCCGCCATGACGGGCATGATCCGCGACCTCGAGGTGCGCAAGGACCGCATGCGCGCCGCCGCCGGTTCAGGTTATTCCACGGCCACCGATCTTGCCGACTGGCTGGTGCGCGAAGCGGGCCTGCCCTTCCGCGATGCCCACCACGTGACCGGCAATGCCGTGGCGCTGGCGGAGAAGAAGGGCTGCGACCTCGCCGATCTTTCGCTGGAGGAATTGCAGGCCATCCACCCCGGCATCACCAAGGGCGTTTTCGACGTTCTGTCCGTCGAGGCATCGGTTGCCAGCCGCACGAGCTTCGGCGGCACGGCGCCTTCGGAAGTGAAGAAGCAGATCGCCTGGTGGCGCGGACGCAACTGATAAAATCGCGTTACGCTGCGATCACAAGAAACAGGGTGCACAAGCGCCCTGTTTTTCGTTATCAGAGAGGCACATATTTCCTTTGGACAGGCCCATGCTTTCAAAAACCGCGCGCAAACTCATCGTTCCCATCGGCATGACGCTCGCCGTCAGCCTTGTTCTCAGCGCCTGCGGGCGTAAGGGCGACATCGACCCGCCGAGCACGCCGGTCGAAATGCGCAACAAGCGCAATGCCGACGGAACGGAGACAAAGCCGGCGACGGCGGAACGGCCGTTCATTCTCGACAAGCTTCTCTGACGGATAAAAGCCTGTGAACCATTTTGGCTATATCGACGGCGTGCTGCACGCCGAAAACGTGCCTGTGCCCGAGATCGCCAAGGCGGTCGGCACGCCATTCTACATCTATTCGACCGCGACGCTGGAGCGCCATTACAAGGTGTTTTCCGGAGCTTTTGCGGATGTGGACGCCATGGTCTGTTACGCCATGAAGGCCAATTCCAACCAGGCGGTTTTGAAGACGCTGGCAAAGCTCGGCGCGGGCATCGACGTCGTCTCGGGCGGCGAATTGCGCCGCGCACTCGCAGCCGGCGTTCCGGCAAGCCGCATCATGTTTTCCGGCGTCGGCAAGACGGTTGCGGAAATGGATTACGCGCTGGAAGCCGGCATCTACTGTTTCAACATCGAATCCGAGCCGGAACTGGAAGTCCTCAACCTGCGCGCCGTGAAAGTCGGCAAGCGGGCGCATGTGTCCTTCCGCATCAATCCGGATGTGGATGCGCGCACCCACGCCAAGATTTCCACCGGCAAGAAAGAAAACAAGTTCGGCATTTCCTATGAGCGCGCCCGCGCGGTCTATGCCCATGCCGCCACCCTGCCCGGCATCGAAGTGACCGGCATCGACATGCATATCGGCAGCCAGATCACCGAATTGCAGCCTTTCGAGGACGCTTTCCGGCTGCTGCGCGAACTTGTCGAGGCGCTGCGCACTGACGGCCACACGATCAGCCACGTCGATATTGGCGGCGGTCTCGGCATTCCCTATCGCGATGACAATAATCCGCCGCCGCTGCCGGATGCCTATGCGCATATCGTCAAGAACGAACTAAAGAGCCTCAACTGCAAGATCGTCACCGAGCCCGGCCGCCTGATTGTCGGCAATGCCGGCATTCTGGTGACGGAGGTGATTTATGTGAAGGATGGCGGCGAAAAGACCTTCGTAATCGTCGACGGCGCGATGAACGACCTCATCCGCCCGACGCTTTATGAGGCCTATCACGGCATCCGTCCGGTGGTGCAGCCGGCAGAGAACACGCCACGCATCAAGGCCGATATCGTCGGCCCCGTTTGCGAGACCGGCGACTATCTGGCGCTCGACCGCGAGATGGCTGCGCCGCAGCCGGGCGACCTGATCGCCGTCAGTTCCGCCGGTGCTTACGGCGCGGTGCAGGCCGGCACCTACAACTCGCGCCTGCTGGTGCCGGAAGTGCTGGTGAAGGAAGACAAGTTCCACGTCATCCGTCCGCGCGGCACCTATGAAGAGCTGATCGCGCTCGATTCCGTGCCCGCCTGGCTCGATTGATCTCGCCTGCATCGCCGGTTGGTCGATCACAATCAAGCGAAGCTGCCTAAAAAATGGGGGTGAGGGCTTGGGTGCCCTCGTCTTCGCCACAAAGAATGTTATCCTTGCTCCGTGACATGAAACAGCTCGCCGTTCCGGGAATGGCGTTCGACGTGGCCAGAACCGGGAGAACGGATTGATGACCACAGCCGGAGAGGACAGGACAGGCAGAAAGCGCCCGACCGGCGCATTCGCGCAGCGGCCGGACCTTGCCCGCCGCGTTGCCGCCAAGCGCTTCTTCGCGAAAATCGTGCTGCTTTCGGAGAAAATTGCGCCGAAAACGCTCTGGCCTCTCTCCATCTCCGCCGTGTTTCTGGCGCTTGCCTGGTTCGGTCTTTACCGGCAGATGCCGGATTTCCTGCGGCTCGGCGTTGTTTTCGTGCTTGTTTTCAGTTTCATCGCCACGCTTTTGCCAATCCTGCGGCTGAAATGGCCGACGGATAATGATGCATCCCGCCTGCTTGAGGACCGCAACGGTCTCGCGCACCAACCGGTTGGCGTGCAGGAGGACGAACCGGCCTTCGACACGCCTTTTTCCCGAACGCTGTGGAAAGAACATCAGATCCGCATGGCGGAGCGCATCGCCGCGCTGAATGCCGGCCTGCCGAAACCCGATATCGCCCGCTACGACCGTCTGGCGCTGCGCGCCATCCCCGCCCTTCTTCTGGCCGCCGCCTTCGGTTTTTCCTACTCCAACGGCGCGGGCACGATTGCCGATGCCTTCCGCAGTCGGCCGGCTGTCGGTCCGCTCAATCCCGATATCCGTCTCGATGCCTGGGTCACGCCGCCATCCTATACCGGCCGCGCGCCGATTTTCCTGACCGGACGTGACGCAACCAACCGTGACGCGGTTTCCGTGCCGCAATCTTCCAAGCTGACGATCCGCATGACCGGCGGCGATGGCGGCGAGGAAGTGACCTTCGAGCCTGAAATGGCGGGCGCGCTGCAAAAGCTTGCGCCGGAAGCGGCACGTGCCGATAGCGCAAGCGGCGAGGTTGCCGTTCAGACGCCGGCTCGTTCGGCGGATCAGCCGGTCGCGCCGCGCACTTTCGCCATGGATGTTACCGAAAGCGGCATGATCACCGCGAATGGCGAACAATGGGTGTTCAACGTCATTCCCGACCAGCCGCCCAGCATCGCCTTCGACAACATGCCGCGCCGGGCCGTCAATGGCGCGCTGGAAGTGGGCTTTACCGCCAAGGACGATTATGGGCTGAAGGAAGCCCATGCCATCATCGAGCCGATTGGCGTTGCAGAAGGTGCGACCGCGCTTTACCCGCCGCCGGAATTCAAGCTCGATCTGCCGCGGCAGAACAATCGCGAGATCAAGGGCCTGACCAGCCGTAACCTGACCGAACATCCAATGGCGGGAAAACGCGTGCGCATCACGCTGGTGGCGACGGATGGCGCCGGTCAGACCGGCCGCAGCCCCGCGCATGAAATGGTGCTGCCGGGCCGCAATTTCTCCGAACCGCTGGCAGCCTCCATTGCCGAGCAGCGGCAGATATTCTCGCTCGATACGCGCCAGATGCCGAAGGCGATTGCCTATAACGAGGCGGTCGGCCTGCGCCCGGAAGAGACCATTCCCAACACCACCCATTACCTCCTGCTGCAATCGGCGCAGACCCGCATGCGGCTCGCCTATAACGAGGAGATGCTGAAGGATACGGCCGATTATCTCTGGGAAATCGCGCTCGGCATTGAGGATGGCGATCTTTCACAGGCCGAAAGGCGCCTGCGCGATGCGCAGAATGCGCTTTCCGAAGCGCTTCAGCGCAATGCCTCCGACGAGGAAATCGCCAAGCTGATGCAGGAACTGCGCGAAGCCATGCAGCAGTTCATGAGCGAGCTTGCCCAGCGCATGCAGAATGCGCCGCAGGCCAACATGAACAGCCAAGCACAGAACGTGCTGCGCCAGCGCGATCTGGAAAACATGATGAACCAAATCGAAAACCTCGCCCGTTCCGGCAATCGCGACGCGGCGCAGGAAATGCTCTCGCAGCTGCAGCGCATGATGAACAATCTGCAGGCGGGCCGCCCGCAGCGTCAGGGCCAGCAGGGGCAGCAGCAGAGCAGCAAGATGCGCCAGCAGATCGACAAGCTGGGCGAAATCCTGCAACAGCAGCAGAAGCTGATGGATGAGACCTTCAAGCTGGATCAGGCGCTGCGCGACCGGATGCAGCGCGGCGACCCGCAACAGGGCGGCGAAGGCGAAAACGACCAGCAGATGGGCGAAAACGGCCAGCAGCCGCGAGAGGGTCAGCAAGGCGAACAGGGTCAAAATGGTCAGCAGGGCGGACAACAGCCGAGCGACCAGATGACCGCTGAACAGCTACGCGAGGCGCTGAAAAACCTGCGGGCGCAGCAGGATGCGCTCGGCAAGCAGCTCGGCGAATTGCAGCAGGGCCTTCGCGATCTCGGTATGGAACCAGGCGAAAACTTCGGCAAGGCGCAACAGGAAATGCAAGGCGCCGGCGAGGCGTTGGGCAAGGGCCAGGGCGAACAGGCTGTCGAAGGTCAGGGCAATGCTCTGAACGCGCTGCGTCAGGGCGCACAGGACATGATGGGCCAGATCATGCAGGCCATGCGCCAGCAGGGCCAGCAGCCGGGGCAAGGTCAGGAGGGCATGGCGGGCCAGGGCGGCCAGAACGGCCGTGATCCGCTTGGCCGTCCGCGCAGCACCACCGGCCCGGATTTCGGCGATCAGGTGAAGGTGCCGGACGAAATCGACGTGCAGCGCGCCCGCGAAATCCTCGAGGCGATCCGCGAGAAGCTCGGCAACAATCCGCCGGGCGAGGTGGAGCGGCGTTATCTGGAGCGGTTGCTGGATATTCGGTGAGGGTTCGCACAGGTAATGGTGCGCCTCGTCACATCCTGTTTCAGAAGCTAAAGTTTCCGTCATGCCGGACTTGATCCGGCATCCAGCAGACGCGCGTCTGCGCGGCGGAAAGAGTTCTTTCAGCCCAAGGACTTGGGCTGGCTGGATTCCGGCTCAAGGCCGGAATGACGGAGGCAGGAACTGCGCTGAGCCAGGGGGCTGATCAACAAAAAAGGCGGCCCGACGGCCGCCCTTTAATCTCTGCAATCCTGTAGCTCAGGCCGCAAGCGCCCGCGCCACGGCCTTGCGAATATCGGGAAGCGCAAAGGGTTTGGAAACCACGTCCACAATCTTCGTCGCCAGATCGTCAGCCCGTTCGCGCTGCTCGGCATAACCCGTCATCAGCAAAATGCGCATGGCCGGGAAGCGTTCGGCGGCGCGGTGCGCCAGCTCGATGCCATCCATGACCGGCATGCGGATATCCGAGAGAAGAAGATCGAAACTGGTTTCCTGAAGCTTTTCCAGCCCCTGCTCGCCATCCGCCGCCTCATGGGTCTCGTGACCGTCGAGACGCAGCGCGCGAGCGACGAAAGCCCGCAATGCATCCTCGTCTTCGGTAATCAGAATCTTCGCCATTACTCATTGCTCCTGGGCATCATTTCCAGCCGTGAGCAACATCGCAGGCTCCTCTTTTCAAGAGGTAAACACCCAGCCCTTCGCTGGGTGAATGGTTAATGAGGCGTCTCCGTCCTGTGCCGTTCCGGCACGGCAAAGATGCTCAGGCGTCGCCGGTCACGACGCCGACAAAGGGCAGTTCGCGGAAGGCATAAGCGACATCCATGCCGTAACCCACGACGAAATAATCCGGACATTCGAAACCGACATAATCGGCCTCCAGATCTTCCTTGCGCTTGACCTTCTTGTCGAGCAGCACGGCGATGGTGACGTTGCGGGCGCCACGCTCGTAAAGCAGTTCCTTGGCGAAACGCAGCGTGCGGCCGGATTCGAGAATATCGTCGATCAGGAGGACATCGCGGTCCTTCACGTCGCTGTCGATATCCTTGACGATCCTGACGCCTTGCGAAACCGTGCCGGTGCCATAGCTCGAAAGGGTGATGAACTCGACTTCAGGGGCAAGACCGCTGTCATGCAGCGCGCGGATAAGATCGGCCGCGAAAATGAACGATCCCTTGAGCACGGCAATGACCAGTAAATCCTTGGTCGGGCCGCTGGCGATGTGCCTGGCCATGTCGCGATTGCGCTCGGCGATCTGCTCGGCGGTATAAAGCGGCTCGATGTTTTTTCCACGGACGACGGGCATTCTTACTCCTGTGCTGCGCCTTGCCGATTTTACCTTTCAGTAAAAATACGAAGACCACGCGTTAGCACAGTCAGCGTTCGGACGCACCCGCCTCGACGAAGGAAAGCTTGATCTCAGGCGTTTTTCCACCGGGATGGCGCAACTTTGCCGAAAAACCGTGGCTGAAACCGGGCTGCATCTCCTTCACCGGCGGTTCGATGACCATGCTGGCCACCAGCTGTCCCTTGGCGGCGAAGAGATCGGCGCGGAGGGCCGGCACCTCTTCGAGATTGCCGCCATTGTTTTCGACAATGCCGTTGATGAGCAGAGTATCCATGCCATCCGCCTCCATCGGGGTCACGGTGACATGGGAAATGGCGAGCGGGTTCACCGAAGCGGCAACAGCCGGCTTCTCCGGCACGACCACAGAGAGACCGCCCGAGCAGACGAAGACGAAAATCGCGAGCCCCGCCACCAGCGCCGAATAGGCATCTGCCGAAAGACGGGATAATCTGCGGTCCAGCCAGCCGATGAAAGCGAGGCCGAGCACACCGATGGTGACGGGTGGTTTTGCCGCCTGCCGGCGCGCAGCACCGCGATTGTCGTTTCCGGGTTGCCGCGAACGGTTTTCCTTGATGGTGACAAATTCCGCGTCTACCACATCGCGGTCGGGATTTTCCGCCCGCGCCGTGCGGCGCACCGGCGTTTCCGGCATCAGGAGGTCGAAATCGAATGCCGCTTGCCGGCGAGATGAACGGAACATAGCCATAGAATTCCCTGGGTGAGGTTTTCCGGCCCGCAAAACTGGGCATTGCAACGAATCCTGCCAAGTTTTAAATTTAATTGGTTAATGCTTCGCAAAAACGTCTCGCACAGGCTGCCGGATCCGGGTTAAACCCCGACATCCGAACCCCACGCGCCAGCGGCTTGCGAACCACCACGAAACGAAGAGACTGGAAGTCCGTTGATCCATTTCGAAAATGTCGGGTTGCGTTACGGCATGGGACCCGAGATCCTGAGGGACATGACCTTCGATATCCCCAAGGGTTCGTTCCAGTTTCTGACCGGCCCGTCGGGCGCCGGCAAGACGACGCTGCTCCGCCTGCTTTTAATGTCGCTGCAGCCGACACGCGGCAATATCCGCATGTTCAACCGCGATGTATCCCGCATTCCGCGCAGCGAGTTGCCGATGCTGCGCCGCCGCGTTGGTATCGTGTTTCAGGATTTCCGGCTGCTCGATCATCTGACGACCTATGAGAACGTCGCCCTGCCGCTGCGTGTGCGCGGCAAGGAAGAGAGCGCCTATCGCAACGATGTGATCGAGCTGCTGAAATGGGTCGGGCTCGGCGAGCGCATCAATGTGTTGCCGGCCATTCTTTCCGGCGGGGAAAAGCAGCGCGCCGCCATTGCCCGCGCCTTGATGGACCAGCCCGAAATCCTGCTGGCCGACGAGCCGACCGGCAACGTCGATCCGCCGATGGCCAAGCGCCTTCTCAACCTTTTCCTGGAACTCAACCGGCTGGGCACGGCCGTCGTCATCGCCACCCATGATTTCGGCCTGATGGACCAGATCGATGCGCGCCGGATGATCCTGACCGAAGGGCGGCTCGACATCTATGAATGAGATCAACCGCAAACAATTGAAGCCGGAAGCGGCGCAGCCGAAGCGCCCGCCCATGCGCATCCGCCCGATGGCGCCCATCCTGCCGCCCTCCAATATTCAGGGCAATGCGCTGATGGTGGTCATCGCCATCATGGCCTTTCTCGCCTGCCTGACGCTGGGCGCCGTCTCCATGGTGCGCGCCACAGCCGCCACCTGGCAGAGCCAGATTTCCCGTGAGATCACCATCCAGATCAAGCCCGAGGACGGGCTGGATATGGATGCGGCGCTGAATAAGGCGCGCAACCTGGCGCTCACCTTCGTCGGCACGCGGGATGGCACCATCCTCGACGATGCGGCGACATCGCGCCTTTTGGAGCCGTGGCTCGGCAGCGGTCTCGATCTTTCCGAATTGCCGGTGCCGCGTCTCGTCGTCATCACCATCGACGAAAACAATCCGCCCGATTTCCAGGCGATGCGCGATATGCTGAAGGCGGAGATTCCGCAGGCGTTTCTGGACGACCACCGCACCTGGGTCGACAGGCTGGTCTCCATGGCGAGAACCACTGTGATGATCGGCGTCGGCGTTCTTATCCTCGTCTTTACCGCCATGGTGCTGACGGTGGTGTTTGCGACGCGCGGCGCGCTTTCCGGCAACCGGCATATCGTTGAGGTGCTGCATTTCGTCGGCGCGGAAAGCAGTTTTGTAGCGCGCGAATTTCAGAAACACTTCCTGAAGATCAGTCTCAAGGGGGCGGCGGCGGGCAGCGCTCTGGCCGCGGCGGTTTTCCTTGTCGCCGGTTTCTGGCAATCGAGCACGGTCGCCACGCCGCAGAGCGATCAGGCGAGCGCGCTTTTCGGCTCGTTTTCGGTCGGTCTCGGCGGCTATTTCGGCATTGCCATGACGATGATCATCATCGCGCTTTTGACCACCATTACGGCCCGCGTGACCGTCATCCGCACCATCGACGATATCGACCGCGTCCGCTCCGATCCATCGAAAAGCGACGGCCTTGCATCGTGAGAACACCCCCGGAATCCTGCGGTAGAACTGAAAGCGTCACAAGCCGGATGTAACCTGCAGGCGGTGGACAAAAATGCCTGTTCCTTGCCTTAATCGGCGAGTATTCAGGAGGAATGTTTGTGAGTCGGATGGACCAGGATCAGGCGACAGCGCGACCGGCCAGAAAGGGCCTGTTGTCGCGGCGCGGTCCTCTGCGCCGTTTTATTCGCGGCCTCATCCTGCTTTGCGTCATTGTGCTCGGCGCATTTTCCGGCGGTTTCCTGTGGTTTGCCGATTCCGTCGCCTCCATGCGTCCGCCGGAGGGGGCAAGAGGCGATGCCATCATCGTGCTTACCGGCGGTTATCAGCGTATCGAACAGGCGGTCGGCCTGCTGAGAGATGGCGTGGGCAAGCGTCTTCTGATTTCCGGCGTCAACCCGGCCACCACCCGCTCGCAGATCCGCAAGATGACGCAAGGGTCATCGGACATGTTTTCCTGCTGCGTGGATATGGGCTACAAGGCGATAGACACGATCGGCAACGCCAGTGAGGCGGCAAGCTGGATACGCGACCACAATTATTCCTCCATCGTCGTCGTCACCAATAATTATCACATGCATCGCAGCCTGCATGAATTGCGCAGCGCCAGCCCGCAGACGCAATTCATCGCCTATCCCGTCATCAGCGCCGATCTTGCCCGCACCAACTGGTTCGTGGAGCCGGATGTGGTGAGAACCATGCTTTACGAATATCTGAAGTTCGTGGCGGCAGCGGGACGCGACCTCACCGGCTTCGGCAAGGGCGACGGTCTGCGCAAGGCCGCCGCCGATCATTCCCGGATAAAGACGACAACCGCTTCGTCCTGACCGGCGAGAACGCGCTTGCTGCGGCCCCTTGTTTTCGTGTAGGCGTCTGGCATCGGCATCCGGCATCGAGACCTGTCCAGGGCTTCGGAACGGCTGCGCTCCGGGAAGGCTGTTGATGCTCAAGCTGCGCTCTTTTCTTTTCAATACGCTGTTTTATCTCAACCTGATTGTCCGCATGATCGTGCTGACGCCGATCTATTTCATTCTGCCGCGCAAGATCGCCTATGAAATTCCCAAGAACTGGGCGCGATCCAACCACTGGCTGATGAAAACCATCGTCGGCACCACCTTCGAAGTCGAAGGGCTGGAAAACATTCCCGAAACCGGCTGCATCTTCGCGCCCAAGCATCAATCCTTCTGGGACACCTATGCGCTGCTGCCCAATCTTCCCGATCCGGTCTATATTCTGAAGCGCGAGCTTTTGTGGATTCCGCTGTTCGGCTGGTACGCCATGAAACAGCGCATGATCCCGGTTAACCGCGCCGCACGCGGCAAGGTGATGCTGAAGGTGATGGAGCGGGCGAAAGAGGAAATGGCCGCCGGCCGCGAACTCATCATTTATCCCGAGGGCACGCGCCGCCCACCGGGGGCCGAACCCGAATATCGCTACGGCATCGCAAGGCTTTACCGCGATCTGCAGGTTCCGGTCATTCCCGTCGCCATGCATCCCGGCCTCTTCTGGCCGCGCCGTTCCACCATGCGCTATCCCGGCCATTTCAAGGTGCGTATCCTGCCGGCCATCGAGCCGGGGCTCGACCCCGATGTGTTTTTCAAGCGCCTGATCGATGTAACGGAAAAGGCGAGCGACGAGTTGCTGCTGGAAACCGTGCGCAACAACCCGCATTTGCCGCTGCCGCCGACCGCCGTGAAGCGGATCGCCGAACTTCAGGGCAAGGAAACCGCCGCCGCCGGCTGAGCGGCGAGCGTGCCGACATTTTTGGCGATGCTCTCCAGCAGGGAATCGCGGATGCCCATCTCCTGCAGATGCTGCACGGTGTTGAAGACATAATCCGTATTCGGCCCGGACCGGCCCGATGCGGCTGCAACGATGGTCGCCGATTCGGCAACGCCGAGACCGCCGATATATTGCTCATGCGCGGGATCGGCCACATAGGTCACGGCGCTGCTGCGCCTGCCATCGGAAAGCGCGATGGAAACCAGCCGCTCCTTATAGACATTCGTCACCAGTTCGCGCTCGCGCAGATAGATCATGACCGGCTCACGGTCCTGTCCGCGCACGCGGAAAGCGACGCCAAGGCAGGAGCCGCCGCGCTCCAGGCCGAGAACGAGACCGGGCTTTTCTTCGGTGCCTCTATAAAAGTTGGAACTGATACAAAGCGAGCGCCGATACCCGTGCAGCCGCGCCTGCTGCCGCTCTTCAAAGGCGAAGCCGGGGTTCCACATCAACGAACCGTAGCCAAAGACCCAAAAATCGTCCATATCCCAAGCCAAATCGAAATTGTCTGAAGTCTGTTCATCGGAGATCAATATGGCAGCGTCAAGCCAATCCGGCACCGCCAAAAAATTCCTCTGGCTCGCCATCGCCATCCTCGTGGTCATCGGACTTTATACCGCCGGGTGGTTTTACGCCGCCGACAGGCTGAAGCAGACGGTTCTGAACGTCATTGCCCCCTCGCAGGCCCGCAGCGTCAGCGGCGAATGCGGCGATATCGCCTTCAAGGGTTATCCCTTCCGCATCGGCCTCTTCTGCTCCAGAGTGACGGTGGATGACAAGGAGAACGGCGTTTCCGCTTCCTTCGGCGAACTTCGCTCGGCAGCGCAGGTCTATAATCCCGGCCACATCGTCTGGGAACTCGATTCGCCGGCGGAGATCCGTTCCGCCCATGGCCTGACAATTTCGGCCGCCTGGCAGAACATGCAGTCCAGCATCGTCACCAAGCTGAAGGGCATCGACCGCAGCTCGCTCATCATCGACGGGCTGAAAGCGCAGGCAGTTTCCTCCGTCACCGGCCAGACCATCGACTTCGATGCCGTCAAGACGGAAATGCATCTGCGCCAGAACGGTGCCGATCTCGACGGGGCCATCACGCTCACCGACTCGGCAACCGTCATCAAGGACTGGCCGCAGCTTCTGCCGCGCCTCAACGCCATCGCCGATGTCACCCTTGCCGGCAAGGCGGGCATGGTGGATGGCAGCGACAGTTCGGGCCTGTATGGCGCGAGCGGCGAGCTTCGCCGGCTGGTGGCCGATATTGGCGAGGGCCGCACCATGCGCATCAGCGGCCCCTTCTCCTTCGACAATGAGGGCTATCTCTCCGGCCAGTTCAAGCTGGAAATCGAAAAGCTCGGCGCATGGTCGGACAATGCCAAGCAGGTCTTCCCGCAGCTGCAGTCCACCATCGATACGGCCCGCAAACTACTCGGCGCGCTCGCCGGCGGCGGCGACCGGGCATCCGTCGATCTCGTTGTGGATCGTGGCCGCGCCACGGTCAGCGGCTTTATTCCGCTTGGGAGAATCCCGCCGATTTGACGTTTAGCCCCATATTCGACGTCATCCTCGGGCTTGTCCCGAGGATCTGCATCCGGTTGTTTGTGTCGATGTGTTTAGATCCTTGGGACAAGCCCAAGGATAACGAAAGCAAAGCTCTGACACTTTGCCAGCGGTCTGATGGCCGGATCAAATCCGGCCATGACTGTCGCCAGCGGCGATTTATTTCTTCTGGTCCAGCGCGTGACGGCCGAAGTCCGGTGCGTCGACATCCTGGCCCGCCTGCACGATGGAGCGGCGGATGGCGCGGGTGCGGGAAAACAGTTCGAACAGCTTTTCGCCCTCCCCCCAGCGGATCGCCCTTTGCAGGGATGCCAAATCTTCGGAGAACCGCGCCAGCATCTCAAGGATCGCATCCTTGTTATGCAGGCAGACATCGCGCCACATGGTGGGATCGGAGGCGGCGAGACGGGTGAAATCGCGGAAACCGGAGGCGGAATATTTGATGACTTCCGATTCGGTCACCGTCTCCAGATCATCCGCCGTGCCGACGATATTGTAAGCGATGATATGCGGCAGATGCGACACGATCGCCAAGACCTTGTCGTGATGTTCGGCATCCATCTCATCGACGCGCGAACCAAGCGCCCGCCAGAAATCCTTCAGCCTTTCCAGAGCCTCGGCATCCGTGCCCGGCAGCGGCGTGAAGATGCACCAGCGGTCGCGGAAGAGACCGGCAAAACCGGCATCCGGGCCGGATTTTTCCGTACCCGCCAGCGGGTGGCCGGGAATGAAATGCACATTGTCAGGCATATGCGGCGCCATCTGTGCGATGACCGAAGCCTTGGTGGAGCCGACATCGGTAACGATGGCGCCCGGCTTCAGATGTGGCGCGATCTGCTGCGCAACGCTCTCGGAAGCACCGACCGGCACCGAGACGATGACGAGATCGGCATCCTTTACCGCCTCCGCCGCCGAAACGGTGTAATCCGTGCCAAGCGCCAGTTCTTCCGCCCGTTTCAGCGTGTCTTCGCTGCGGGTGGAAATCGTCACATGGCGGGCAAGACCCAGCTCTTTGACATCGCGGGCAATCGACGAGCCAATCAGGCCGATGCCGATCAGCGCGATGCGTTCAAACATGATCTCAGCCATCACGCCTGCCCCATGAACTCGGTGAGGGCCGCGATGACGCCGAGATTGGCCTCCTCCGAACCGACGGTCATTCTCAGCGCATTCGGGAAACCGTAACCACGTACCGCACGCAGAATGTAACCGCGGCGGCTCAGGAACTCGTCCGCATCCGCCGCACGCTTGCCGTCCTGATCCGGGAAATGGATGAGGATGAAATTGGTGACCGATGGCGTGACGGTGAGGCCGAGGCCGGTAAAGGTCGTGACCAGCTTTTCCATCCACAGCGCGTTATGCGCCACCGCCTTCTCTACGAAGGCCTGATCGCGGATTGCCGCAGCACCCGCCGCGATGGCCGGCGCGCTCATGTTAAACGGGCCGCGCACGCGGTTCAATGCATCGATGACAGCGGCCGGACCATACATCCAGCCCACGCGCAAGGCAGCGAGGCCATAGACCTTCGAGAAGGTTCGCGTCATCACCACGTTGCGGTTGCCGGAAACCAGCTCCAGCCCGGCCTCATAGTCGTTCTTGCGCACATATTCGGCATAGGCCGCATCCAGCACCAGCACGACATGTTTCGGCAGGCCGGCCTGCAGGCGGCGGATTTCCGCGACGGGAACATAGGTGCCAGTGGGATTGCCCGGATTGGCGACGAAAACCATCTTGGTCTTCGGCGTCACGGCGGCGAGGATCGCATCCACATCCACCGCGCAATCCTTTTCCTTCACCGTCACCGGGGTCGCGCCCGCACCCATGATCTGGATCTTGTAAACGAGGAAACCGTGTTCGGTGATGATCGCCTCATCGCCAGCGCCCAGATAGACGTGGCAAAGCAGGCCGAGAAGCTCGTCCGAACCGTTGCCGCACATGATATTCGCGATGTTGAGACCGTGCACGTCGGCAATCGCCTGGCGCAGCGCGATCGCCTGACCGTCCGGATAGATTTCCAGATGGCTGGCAGCAGCGCCAAAAGCCTCTATCGCCTTCGGGCTCGGCCCAAGCGGTGTCTCATTGGAGGAGAGCTTATAAACCTTCGCGACGCCGTCCACATGTTCCTTGCCCGGAACATAAGCGGCGATATCCAGAATACCCGGACGCGGAACAGGTTGGCTAAGCTCTGCACTCATTTGATCGACCTTTGGAAAAGCGCCGGAGAACCCGGCAAAAGCAATGCCGGAGGCATTAGACCGGAATGGGCGCTTTGTCGAGGGTCAGCGCGGCTTTCCTTGGCCTGCGGCAGTGCGGGTGGTGGGCACCCCCTGCGGGGCCAGCACGGGCACAAAAACGCGACGCGAGGCGCGCTGGGTGACGGGCAATCCCTGATAGAGACGCTTCTGGGCTTCCACCACGATGACACCGGAAAAAAGCGGCCACAGCCGGCGGCCGGTATGTTCAAGATAACGGCGGAATTTCAGTATCGGCCGGCTGGTGGTGGGCGGGAAGAACAGCGCCTCGGCGGTGGCGCCCGGCGTGAAATTGGTTTCGCGCAAAAGCGCCGTCAGCTGTCCGCGCGAATAGGGCCTTCCGGAACCGAAGGGCGTATGCTCCATGCGCGCCCAGACGCCGCGCCGGTTCGGCACCACGATCACCAGACGGCCGCCGGGCGCCAGCACCCGCCACAGTTCCTTCAGGCTTTCACGCGGATTTTCGGCAAATTCCAGCGCATGCACCATCAAGACCCGGTCTATCGACGCATCGGGCAGCGGCAATTCCTCATCGAAAACCAGCGCCGTGGAAGACAGTTCGCCCGCCGGCCAGTTCACCGCCCCCTGCCCCGCCGGCATGAAGGCGAAGGTGCGCTCCGTATCGCGACGAAACCGCTCCAGAAACGGCACGGCATAGCCGAGCCCGACCAGCCGCTCTTCCGGCAAAGGCGGCCATAGCGTCGAAAGCGCCATGGTGATCGCCTGCTCGGCCGAGCGGCCAAGCGGAGAGTGATAGAATTCGCGCAGATCGACGATATCGGTATTCATGGGCGAGAATGTAGCATCAGGCGGTTGGACTTCAAGGCGTCTGCCCTTACATAGAAGGTCAGGCGGGCGATGCGCCGGTTTTGGCCGGCAAATGGAGAGGATAAGATGAAACCTTTGGAAATAGACGTCTTTCTTTGCCGCAGCGACAATTTCGGGGTTCTCCTGCACGATCCCGAAAGCGGCGCGACAGCCACCATAGACGCACCGGAAGAAGGACCTATCCTGCAGGCGCTCGACGGCCACGGCTGGAAGCTCACCCATATCTTCACCACCCACCACCATCAGGACCATGTGGAAGCCAATCTGGCCCTGAAAGACAAGTTCCGCTGCGAAATTCACGGCCCCTACGACGAAGCGGTTGCGATACCCGGCCTCGACCGTTCGCAGGCCGATGGCGACGAATTCGAATTCGCCGGCCGCCGCGTACAGGTCATCGGCACGCCCGGCCATACGGCGGGACATATCTGTTATTATCTGCCCGATGACGGGCTGCTGTTTGCCGCCGATACGCTGTTTGCGATGGGTTGCGGCCGCCTGTTCGAACGTCCGGCGGCAGATATGTGGCATTCCTTTCAGAAACTCATGGCGCTGCCGGATGAGACCAAGGTTTATTTCGGCCATGAATATACGCTGACGAACGCCCGTTTTGCCCTCACCGTCGACCCGGAGAATGCTGTGCTGAGTGAGCGCGCGGCCCACGTCGAGAAGGCGCGGCAGGCGAATGAATTCACCATTCCCACCACCATCGGGCTCGAAAAACAGACCAATCCCTATATGCGGGTGGCCGATGCCGGTATTCGCAAATATCTTGGCCTTGAAATCGCCACCGATGCCGATGTTTTCGCGGAAATCCGCACACGCAAGGACAATTTCTGATGGGAACGGATATATCGGCGCAGGCGATCATTCGCGAACTGGGGCTGGAGCCGCATCCCGAGGGCGGTTTTTACCACCAGACGTTCCGCGATAAGGCGGGCGGTGAGCGCGGCCATTCGACGGCGATCTATTATCTTCTGGAAAAGGGCGACCGCTCGCACTGGCACCGGGTCACCGATGCAGTGGAGGTCTGGCACTATTATGCCGGCGCGCCCATCGCATTGCATCTTTCGCAGGACGGCCGGGAAGTGCAGACCTTCACACTCGGCCCCGCCATTCTTGAAGGCGAGCGCCCGCAGGTCATCGTTCCCGCCAATTGCTGGCAATCGGCCGAAAGCCTCGGGGACTTCACGCTCGTCGGCTGCACCGTCTCGCCGGGCTTTGCCTTTTCGAGTTTCGTTATGGCAGAGCCCGGTTGGTCGCCGGGCGATGCGCCGTAATTGCCTCAGCCACCGTATTTCGTCGCGGTAATATAGACCTGCCCCACCCGGGTCGGAATGATCGCATAAACAGGCGCATAGACATCCATGTTGTTCGACTTGGCGAACCAGATCTCCATGGAGATGGATTTCAAATATTCGATGTCCTTGCGCCCCTGCCGATAGCCCGACTTCGGCACATACCGCGCCTTGCAGACGATGGCGTCGCCATTAAAGCCGTTGGTCTTGAACGGCTTGGTGCCACTGGAGCTCAAAACCAGATCGAGTCGCGATTCGCCGTCATAGATCGGCAGGCGAGTCGGGCAGATGCGGCCGCCCGCGGGAATGATGAGGCCGGAGATCGGATCGAGAACCGAGCGCAGGTCGCGGTCCTTCACGTCCACCCAGTTGTCCGGCCGGGCTTTCGGCTCAGGCTTCACCGTCGTCGATGTGACGTTGCCGTTGCGATAGACGACGTCATAGGTGCGCACCCGCTTGCCGTCCTTATAGACCAGCGAATATTCGTTGGCCTGCAGCCGGTGGCCGCGCTTGGCGCCGGAAACGGTCGTCTTGCCGGAAATATCCTTGAGGATGCTGGCAAGACCGGCGGCGCTGAAGGAGCCGGAGATCGAATAATTCGGTCCGTCCATGCGAGTCGAGAAACTTGCCCTCGCAATCGGCAAAATGCCGAGATTGATGCTGTATTCGCTTGTGTGGCGCGCTTCGGCGGCGAGCGAGGGGGAGACGCCCGTTAACGCTATTGTCGCGGCCACGAAAATGCTTTTTCCTCTGGCAATCATTTCGATATCACCTTAAAAGAGGCGCGGAAGCGGCCTTATCGGGCGATCATATACGCTGACTTGTGGCAATAAAAAAGCGGATGCCGGTTGAAAACGCCGGAATTTCCTTTCATTTGATCGCGAGCGGCTTGACTGTTAAGTCTCGTCTGACTATAGAACCGCAACTTTCCAATCATGGCCAGTTGGATTGCCACCCCGGTTTTGCCGGTGGCGAGCCAGTGGTGAAACAGACGAAACGAAATAGGTGTACCCATGTCCCGTGTATGCGAATTGACCGGCAAGGGCGTCCAGACGGGCAACAACGTCAGCCACGCCAACAACAAGACCAAGCGCCGGTTCCTTCCGAACCTCTGCCAGGTCACGTTGATCTCCGATGCTCTCGGCCAGCGTTTCCGCCTGCGTGTTTCCGCAGCCGCTCTGCGCTCCGTTGAACACCGTGGCGGCCTCGATGCCTTCCTTCTGAAGTCCGGCGAAAACGAACTGAGCATGCGCGCTCGTCTCCTGCGCCGCCAGATCGCCAAGAAGACGGCCGAAGCTGCTTAATAGCGGTTTCGACATCATCGATATTCAGAGGGCTTGAATGGCTTTTGCCGCTCAAGCCTTTTGTTTGTTCCAGATTTTAGTTGCATCGGGTTTTGCGAAAACCGTTTGAGATGTTTTCCTCCGATGCTTGGCTCCAACTGGTGGCATCACCCAGGATAAAAAAATGCCCTATCTGCGCTTTACGCTTATCTATGTCCTGCTGATGACACTGGTGGTCGTCGCGTCCAATATTTTGGTGCAATACCCGCTTTCCGGCTCGTTGTTCGGCGTCAATCTCGGCGACCTTCTGACCTGGGGCGCCTTCACCTATCCGATCGCCTTCCTCGTCACGGACCTGACCAACCGCCAGTTCGGCCCCTCCATCGCGCGCCGCGTCGTGCTTGCCGGCTTCGTCGTCGGGGTCACGCTGTCCTTCTGGACATCCATTCCGCGCATCGCGGTCGCCTCCGGCACCGCCTATCTGATCGGCCAGTTGCTGGATATTTCCGTTTTCAACCGCCTGCGCCGCCAGCGCTGGTGGCACGCGCCGCTTGCTGGCTCCATGCTGGGATCGGTGCTGGATACCGCACTGTTCTTCTCCATCGCCTTTGCCGCAAGCTTCTCCTTCGTCGGCCCCAACGATGCCTTCGCCATCGAAAACGCTCCCATTCTCGGTGTCTTCGCCGTGGAAGCGCCCCGTTGGATTTCCTGGGCGCTGGGTGATCTCTCGGTGAAGGTTCTCGTCGGCCTCGTCATGCTCCTGCCCTACGGCGCTCTGATGAACACGCTGAAGCCGATGCCGGGCGCCGTCAAAACGGGCCGCGTTTGAGGCCAGGCAAGCGCGGATCAAATCGCGCTTGCAAGCCAGCCGTCAGCATTGCAGTCTGTCGTCCGTTGCACAGCGCGGAGGCAGGTCGACATGCAGATCAAGGACGTTATAGACATCGTGGAGGCCGCCAGCGCCACGCTTTCAGGCTCAACCTTCAACGACGTCAATCTATCCGGCACGGTCTTCGACAACGTCAATCTTTCCGGGGCGAGCTTCAACAATATCAATTTGTCGGGTGCGTCGTTCACGGATAACAACATGTCCGGCTGGTCGATCGATGACGTCAATTTTTCCGGTCTGAAACTGAGCAACTCAAATCTGTCCGGTGCGCAGATAACCTCATGCCGGATGACCGGCATGAAGATCGACGGCATTCCCGTCGAGGACCTGATGGCAGCCTACGAGGCGGCACAGCAGCAGCAGGCCTGATTTTATTCCACCAGCTTGAATTCCAGCATCAGGTTGCGCTGGAGGAACGAGTGATTGTCATCGGAAACGATGATGAGGCGCGTCGAGCCGTCCGGCCCCTTTACCACATCCATGCCTTCCATATTGTCGATCTGGTAGGCCATGCCGGCTTCCATGAGGATTTCGCCATCCACCACCGCGCCCGGCCGGACATCGGCCCCACGGATGCGACGGATGCGCATGCCCACGCCTTCGGCGAAATTGAAGCGGCGCTCAAGAAGCAGCAGGTCGCCATTGGGCAGGAATGCGCCGTCCGTCACGTCGAATGAAGGATGATGCGTGACGGCGAATGTGCCCTTGCGCGGACCTTCCAGTATGGCGGCGAGAAGATTGCCGTCCGTGTCGATACTTTTTTCAGCCACCACGACCAGAGCGCCGGCGAGCGGCGAATCGGCGGGCGATACCGCGAGCGCCTCCAGGCCGCCATTATGGCGCAACTCGTTGCTGGGGATGAGATATGGCAGGCGGTCTAGCGGCTTTGCGGTGGCGAAGCCCGGATCGGGATAGATATCGATCCTGTGGCGCTGCTCGTAACTGACAAAAACCTTGCCGTCGCGCAGCGCCAGCCCTTCCGCATCCATCTCCATCTTGCGCGGCGGTTCGCGCCCGCTCATGTCCAGCATGGGGGTGATGCGGACATCGGCAAGCCCGGACAAAGCACCGCGAGCGTCACGCAAGACCCTGCCCGTCAGCCAATGGCCGGTATCGAGCACCGCAACGAAATCCTCCCCATTGGGGCGGAAACGGATGGAGGATATCGCCCCGAACAGCTTTTCCGGCGCGCTCATCACCATGCCGCCGATAAATTCCAGCTTGCCGAAACGTTTTTCGCTGGTGCCGACCTCGAAAGAGGAAAGCAGGCGCACGCTTACCGGCACATCGATGGTGGAAGCGCCGATGGAAACCGGACACAACGATGCGGCCGCCAGAATGGCGGCCATCGCAAGCGTTTTGCAGGCGGAAGAAGCCCGGCCCCGCTTATCCCGCACGGCGAACCCTGCGGGACGAACCGGAAGCGCCGCTCGTATCCTCGAAGAGCGCCGCAAGCTGCTCCGTCATCGCGCCGGCCAGCTCGTCCGCATCCACGATAGTCACGGCGCGGCGATAATAACGCGTCACATCGTGGCCGATACCGATAGCCAGCAGTTCCACCGGCGAGCGCGTTTCGATCTGCTCGATCACGGCGCGCAGGTGCCGCTCCAGATAATTGCCCGGATTGACCGACAGGGTCGAATCGTCCACTGGCGCACCATCCGAGATCATCATCATGATCTTGCGCTGCTCGGGGCGGCCGATCAGGCGATTATGCGCCCACATCAGCGCTTCGCCGTCGATATTTTCTTTCAGCAAGCCCTCGCGCATCATCAGGCCGAGATTGCGCCGCGCGCGCCGCCACGGAGCGTCCGCCGACTTGTAGATGATGTGGCGCAGATCGTTGAGACGGCCGGGCGACGCTGGCTTGCCATTGGCAAGCCACTGTTCGCGCGATTGCCCGCCCTTCCACGCCTTGGTGGTGAAGCCCAGAATTTCGACCTTCACGCCCGAGCGCTCCAGCGTGCGCGCCAGAATATCGGCGCAGGTGGCAGCCACGGTAATGGGACGGCCGCGCATCGAACCGGAATTGTCTATGACCAGCGAAACCACGGTATCGCGGAACTTGGTGTCGCGCTCCTTCTTGAAGGAAAGCGGCTGCATGGGATCGATAATGAGCCTGACGAGCCGGGCCGGATCGAGATAGCCCTCTTCCAGATCGAAATCCCAGGAACGGTTCTGCTGCGCCATCAGGCGGCGCTGCAGGCGGTTCGCTAAGCGCCCGACCGCGCCCTGAAGGTGAGCGAGCTGCTTGTCGAGGAAAGCGCGCAGACGGTCAAGCTCGGCCTCGTCGCACAGTTCCTCGGCGTGAATTTCCTCGTCGAATTCCTGGGTGAAGATGCGGTAATCGACCTTCTCGTTGAAATCGTCGAAGGGGCTGTTGGGGCGGCGGGTCTCGCCGGGCGTTTCGGAATCCTCGTCGAGATCGTCGGACATTTCCTCGTCCGACATCTCGGCGCCGTCCATCTCGCCTTCTTCCATTTCCTCCTGCGAGGCCTCGTTTTCATCGGCAGGCGTCGCGTCCGAACCGGCTTCTTCCTCGACCTGCTCTTCTTCGGTCTCGTTGGTGCGCGGCTGGTCCTCGTTGGATTCCGCCTCCTGGCTCTCGGGCTCGTTATCCTCGTCGCCGAAATCTTCCGCCATCTGCATGGAGGTCAGCATCTTGCGCACCAGCCGCGAAAACGCCTTCTGGTCGGTGATGACGCTGGAGAGATCCTTGAGGTCGCCGGCCGCCTTGTCCTCGATGAAATCGCGCCACAGATCGACAACCTTGCCGGCGCTTTCCGGCGGCTTCTCACCCGTCAGCTTCTCGCGCACCAGCAGCGCAACAGCCTCTGCAAGCGGCGCATCGTCCTTGTTGTTGATGCCGGCGAAATTGGCCTTGGCGTATTTTTCCGTGTTCATGGCATGGATGTTGGAGGCCATGCCCGGCATGCGCAGCGCGCCGATGGATTCCACGCGCGCCTGTTCGACAGCATCGAAGATCAGCCGCGCTTCGGCGCCCTGCGGCGACATCACAGCGTGGGTATCGGCATCATGGCAGGCAAGACGCAGCGCCATGGAATCACCGAGGCCACGCGTGATGGCGATTTCCTGCGCGGTCGGCTTCTTGGAAATTTCCGGCAGGCGCATGCGCTCACCGGCAAGACCCGGCCGTTCATTGGCGAAAACGACTTCGACTTCGGCGTCGCCAGCGACGGATCGCACACATCCGGCAATCGCCTGACGCAACGGCTCCGTATCAACCGCCGTACCCGGTTTTGCTCTGGAATTGTCGCCGCGCGCTGCCATTGTCTTTCCTGTCATTTGTCGGCGCCTGCGGCACGCGATCGGAAGATCGCGCGCCCCACCGGCGTCTTCAAGTCATCGGTGATCTTCCCCGGACAAGCCGGGGACTATCAGGCGCTGAGAACGATGTTCGCAGCGCTTTCCTTCAGCTCGACGCCGAAAGCCCGCTGATATTGCTCAGCCACCAGCGTGCGCTCCAGCTCGTCACACTTGTTGAGGAAGGTTACGCGGAAGGCAAAGGCGAGATCGCCGAAGATTTCCGCATTTTCCGCCCAGGTGATGACGGTACGCGGGCTCATGACCGTGGAAAGATCGCCATTGATGAAAGCCGAACGGGTGAGATCGGCCACGCGTACCATCTTGGAGACGGTTTCACGGCCCTTCGGATTGTCGAAGCTCTTCACCTTGGCGGCGATGATGTTCACTTCCTGCTCATGCGGCAGGTAGTTGAGCGTGGTGACGATGGACCAGCGGTCCATCTGCGCCTGGTTGATCTGCTGCGTGCCGTGGTAAAGGCCGGTCGTATCGCCAAGGCCGATGGTGTTGGCGGTTGCGAAAATGCGGAAAGCCGGGTGAGGACGGATGACGCGGCTCTGGTCGAGCAGGGTCAGGCGGCCGGAGGATTCCAGCACGCGCTGGATGACGAACATCACGTCCGGGCGGCCGGCATCATATTCGTCGAAAACGAGCGCCACATTGTGCTGGTAGGCCCAGGGCAGAATGCCGTCCTTGAATTCGGTGACCTGTTTGCCGTCTTTCAGAACGATGGCGTCCTTGCCGACGAGGTCGATACGGCTGACATGGCTGTCGAGGTTGACGCGCACGCAGGGCCAGTTCAGGCGGGCGGCCACCTGCTCGATATGGGTGGATTTACCCGTGCCGTGGAAACCGGAGACCATGACACGTCGGTTGTGAGCAAAACCGGCAAGGATCGCAAGCGTCGTGTCGCGATCGAAAAGATAGTCGGGATCAAGGTCAGGCACATAGGCGTCGCCCTGGGAATAGGCGGGAACCCGCAGATCCGTATCAATGCCGAAAACCTCCCGCACGGACACCGTCGTGTCGGGCAGGTTGGAAATATCAAGGTCGATTTTGCTCATCACGTCTCCAAGGCGGGCGGCAGCCACCCGGCCACATCATCAATCAGGCGGTAAACACATAAGTTGGCTTAGCAGAAACCTGACTGCTTTAACAATTGATATGCTTGAACAACAGCCCGAAAACGCTCTTCCGAACCACGATCGCCACCATTAGCATCAGGATGGTGCTTTTTGACAAGCTCCTTGTAGCGCCTTTTTATGTCTTCCTGCTTTGCGGTGGAAGAAAGACCGAGCGTATCGAAGGCTTTTGCCTCCAGCGTCTTCAATTTGCGATCCTGCTGCATGCGGGTGCCGCCTGCCCTTGCGCCGCCCGCAAAACCGCCGGCGAAGCCGAAAGGATCGCGGATACGGGCGTTCCCGCTCGCCGTGCCGGAACGCAGCGTAGAGTGCAGCGGGCTGTCGCGCGCCGTCTTGTTGACGCCCACCGTCCAGGTGGGGCGATGGCCGGTGATCGCTTCCTTCTGGTAACGGGCGATCTCGCTGTCGGACAGGCCTGAAAAATAATTATAGCCCTTGTTGTATTCCTTCACATGCTCAAAACAGAACAGGAAGAATTGCCCCTCGGCATTGCGGCCGACAGGTGCCCGGTGAATACCCGGCTTGTCGCATCCGTCCCACTGGCAGGTCGGGGCCTGAACCTCAGGTTCCCTCTCCCTTTTCCGGCGCGTGCGGATGCGATCGAAATATTTCGAATCCAGTTTCATGATGCCCTGATTATGGGGTGCGAAAAGCCGCACAACAAGAATTGACAAAGCGGAATGTTGCTGGCTTTTAGGTAGCCCCCTTCAAGACCAGCCAACGAGAATGGAGCCCGTCGCATGTCCCTGCGAGAACGCATAGAAACGAAGCTTCGGGAAAGCTTTTCACCGGAGCGCCTGAGGGTCGTCGATGAAAGCCTGATGCATGCCGGCCACCAGCCGGATATGACCGGCACGGGCGAGACGCATATGCGTGTTCAGATAGTGTCGGAAAGCTTTTCCGGCAAGTCTCGCGTCGAGCGCCACCGGGCGATCAACGCGCTTTTGAAGCCGGAACTCGATGCCGGCCTGCATGCACTGGCGATTGAGGCGGCGGCGCCGGGGGAAGCGGTGCGGTTTTAAACCTCGAGCAAGCCCCCTCATCCGGCCCTGCGGGCCACCTTCTCCCCGGCGGGGAGAAGAAACCGGGCGGCAGCACCGTGCTCAAAGCTCTGACCTCAATCTAAGCTGAACCAACGCTGTCTCGTATGGCATTGCCATCATGGCTTGTTCTTCTCCCCGCCGGGGAGAAGTGCCGGAGCGAAGCGAGGCGATGAGGGGGCGCCCTCACCGTATCGCTCAACATCTCACCCCGGATGTTTTTCCGACAGGAAGGACTGCACCTCGGACGCCGCAACATCATCGGCCACGAAGGACTGGCCGATGCCGTGGGTGAGGATGAAGGTGAGCTTGCCGCCCTTCACCTTCTTGTCCTGCGCGATTGCCGCCATCAGCGTTTCCACCGGCGGCAACTCGCCGGGAATATCCTTCATCGTCGTCGGCAGGCCGACGGCCTTCAGATGCGCTTCGACGCGGGCGGCATCGTCCGGGCTTGCGAGGTTGAGGCGGGCGGAGAACTGGTGCGCCAGCACCATGCCGATGGCGACGCCTTCGCCATGCACCAGCCGCTTGCTATCGTAATTGGTCGCCGCCTCCAGCGCATGGCCGAATGTATGGCCGAGGTTCAGAAGGGCGCGCACGCCGTTTTCTTTCTCGTCGGCTACCACCACATCGGCTTTCGCCTGGCAGCTGGTCGCAATCGCCTGAATGCGGGCGGGGCCGCCGGTGCGGATTTCATCCCAGTTCTTTTCCAGCCAGAAGAAGAAATCCGGCTTGTCGATCAGCCCGTACTTCACCACTTCGGCATAACCGGCGCGGAATTCCCGCGGGCTCAGCGTATCGAGCACGGCCGTATCCGCCAGCACCAGATCGGGCTGGTGGAACACGCCGACGAGGTTCTTGCCATGGCGGCTGTTGATGCCCGTCTTCCCGCCGACAGAGGAATCGACCTGCGCCAGAAGCGAGGTCGGTATCTGCACGAAGCGCACGCCACGGCGCACGATGCCAGCTGCGAAACCGGCGAGATCGCCGATCACGCCGCCGCCGAGCGCGATCACCGCATCGTTACGCTCCACCCTTGCTGCCAGAACCGCATCGCAGACGGTGACCAGATGCTCGAAGCTCTTGGTCTTTTCGCCGGCCGGCAGGGTCAGCGAAACCGCCTCGATGCCGTCGGTCTGCAGCCCGTCCATCAGGCCTTCGAGATAGAGCGGCGCGACATGTTCATCGGTGATGATGGCCGCGCGCCGACCCTTCATCCGCGCCGAAATTTCGCCGCCCGCCCGGCCGATGAGGCCCGGTCCGATCAGAATGTCATAGGCGCGCTCGCCGAGCGGCACATGCACGAGACGTTCATCGGCGTGGATTTCGGAAGGCGTCATGGGGATCAGTCTTTCTGTTCGGTGCCGGCTATGGCGGCCAGCACTTCTGTCACGATGATTTCCTTGCGGACATCGCGGGATTCGATGGTCAGATCCGCTTCCGCATAGATCGGATAGCGCTTCTCCATCAGGGCCGCCAGCGTGGCTTTGGGGTTTTCGGTCTTGAGAAGCGGGCGGTGGTCGCGCTTGTTGACCCTCTCCCACAACACCTCGAGATCGGCCTTCAGCCACAATGAAATGCCGCCGCGCGTGATGTGCCGGCGGGTATTGTCGTTGATGAAGGCGCCGCCGCCGGTGGAGATGACCTTGGGGCCGCCGCGCAGCAGCCGCTTGATGACCCGCGTTTCCAGCGCCCGGAATTCTTCCTCGCCATAGGTGGCGAAAAGTTCCGATATCGTCATGCGCGAAACGCGCTCGATTTCGACATCCGTATCGATGAACGGAACCCTGAGCTGCTGGGCTACCATGCGGCCCACCGCCGACTTTCCAGCCCCCATCAGCCCGACGAAGACGATGTTGCGCCGTCCGAGCTTTGCCCGCGCTTGCTCCCCGAGTGTGGCCGGGACGGATAAATTCGTTTCATTCATAGATTTGAAAGCCCGTTTGGCATGGATATCTGCAAATGTTTACGAAGCGTCAAGCCAAATTGCTGACTGAATTGCGGTGAATCACAATCATCGCCGCATGCGGCATGGAGCGGAGCGGGCATTTTGATCTTGTCGCCGCTTTCGCCGCACCGCATATACGTTTCGACCGCCACCTGCACGGAGCCGCCATGCCCACCCTCTTCCGCTTCACGATGATACTGGCGACCATCGCGGGGCTGATCTATGGCGGCATGGTGCTGCTCGTCATGGTCGTCAAACCGCGCGACCGCGAAGTGACGGTACGCATCCCTTCCGAGCGGCTGAACCCGCCGTCTACCGAACCGGCAAGGCGCACCCCATGAGCGGACCGGCAGGAGGGCGCGACGGCGCGCGGCTGGAAAGTTTTCTGGAAATGATGAGCGCCGAACGCGGGGCTGCCCCCAACACGCTCTCTTCCTATGAGCGCGACCTTGCTGACCTGCGCGAATTTCTCGGCCGTCGCGGCCAGACCCTGACGGAAGCGCAGACGCCCGACCTTTCCGCCTATCTGACCCATCTTTCCGCACAGGGTTTTGCCGCAACCTCACAGGCGCGACGTCTTTCCACCATGCGGCAATTCTATCGTTTTCTCTATTCGGAAGGACTGCGCGGCGACGACCCGACCGGCATCATCGATGCGCCGAGAAAAGGTCTCGCCTTACCGAAAACGATGAGCGTCGCCGATGTGAACCGGCTTCTTAGCCTTGCCGCGCAGGAAGCCGCCACATCCGGTCCTGGTCAGCTTGCCCGCATCCGCATGCATCTGCTGCTCGAACTGCTTTATGCCACCGGCATGCGTGTCAGTGAGCTTGTCTCGCTGCCGGTCAAGGTGCTGCGTCAGGAAGGCCGCTTCCTGATGATACGCGGCAAGGGCAACAAGGACCGCATGGTTCTTCTTTCCCGCGCCGCCATCGAGGCGATGGAAAAATACGAGGCTGCCAGAAAGGCGCTCGCATCGGAGAAAAGCAGGGCGGCCGCTTCGCAGAAAAAACCGGAGACACCGGAAAGCCCGTGGCTGTTCCCTTCGCGCAGCAAGGAAGGCCACCTGCCCCGCCAGGTCTTTGCCCGCGACCTCAAGGACATCGCCATCCGTGCGGGCCTGACCCCGTCTGCGATATCGCCGCATGTGCTGCGCCACGCCTTTGCCAGCCACCTTCTGCAGAACGGCGCGGATTTGCGCGCGGTGCAGGAACTGCTCGGCCATTCCGACATTTCCACGACACAAATCTATACACATGTGCTGGAAGAACGCTTGCAAGAGCTGGTACAAACACATCACCCCCTTGCCAAACAGGGCAAAAACCTTGATTAGAGCGACCGGAACCGCCGGATAATCCGGTCAAACCTTGCGCAAAACGATCGGAAACGGATCTCATGCACAATTATCTCGACTTCGAAAAACCTATCTCGGACCTTGAGGGCAAGATCATCGAGCTGAAGAAGCTTGCCGATGAAGACGAGAGCATAGACACCTCGGAGGAGATCAACCGTCTGGAATCGCGCGTCAACGACGCGATGCAGGACATCTATTCCAAGCTCAACGCCTGGCAGAAAACGCAGGTCGCGCGCCATCCGCAGCGTCCGCATTTCGTCGATTACGCCAAGGCGCTGTTCACCGATTTCACGCCGCTGGCCGGCGACCGCAAGTTTGCCGAAGACGCCGCCATTCAGGCAGGCCTCGGCCGTTTCAACGGTCAGCCCGTCGCCATCATCGGCCAGGAAAAGGGCAACGACACCAAAAGTCGCCTGAAGCATAATTTCGGCAGCCCGCGCCCGGAAGGTTACCGCAAGGCGATCCGCGTGCTGGAACTGGCCGACCGTTTCTCGCTGCCGGTGATCACCCTCATCGATACGGCAGGCGCCTATCCCGGCGTCGGCGCGGAAGAGCGCGGCCAGGCCGAAGCCATCGCCCGCTCGACGGAAATGTGCCTCAACGTCAAGGTGCCGATCGTCTCCGTCGTCATCGGCGAAGGCGGCTCGGGCGGCGCAATCGCGATCGCCACCGGCAACCGCGTCTATATGCTCGAACATGCGATCTATTCGGTGATCTCGCCGGAAGGCGCCGCCTCCATTCTCTGGCGCGATTCGACCCGCGCCAAGGAAGCCGCAACCAACATGAAGATCACCTCGGAAGATCTGAAGGCGCTCGGCGTCATCGACGGAATCATTCCGGAGCCGATCGGCGGCGCACACCGTGCTCCAGAAACCGTGATCGGTGCGACCGGCGATGTCATCGCCAAGGCGCTGGCCGATCTCTCCCAGCGTTCCGGCACACAGCTGCGCGCTGAACGCCGCCAGAAGTTCCTGGATATTGGCCGGAATCTCTAACGCCGGCCTTATTTTCCTTGAATATTGCCCCAACTCGGCCATAGTCCGGTCACATCAAAAGATGTATCGGCGGCCGCGGGGCGGGTCCGATTTGAGTTAAGAAGATGTAAACGGTTAATACCGTATTTAAAATACACACGGGACGGTGTAGAACTGCCGCCGCTTCGTGCCATCGTCTTTCGGATCAGATCATGCGTTTGACACATTTTGCACTTCTTGCCTGCACCGCGCTCGTTCTTGCCGGCTGTAACGATACGCTCGAAACCGTTGAACGCGACGTCTCCCACGTCAAGAACAAGGTCGATTACCCGCTGTCTCCGGCCATTCTGGCCGAGATCGACAAAAGAGGCATGGACCGCACCTCGCCGATCATGATCCGCATCTTCAAGGAAGAAGGCGCGTTGGAAATCTGGAAAGCCAGGCGCGACAACCGTTTCGAGAAGATTGCCAGCTACGAGATTTGCGCATGGTCCGGCAAACTCGGCCCGAAGGTGAAGGAAGGCGACCGGCAGGCGCCGGAAGGTTTCTACAACCTGACGCCCGCGCATCTCAATCCGAACTCGAAATATTATCTCGCCATCAATACCGGTTTCCCGAACCGCTACGATGCCGCCAATGGCCGCAACGGCACCAATCTGATGATCCATGGCGCCTGCTCGTCCTCCGGCTGTTATTCGATGACGGATGCGCAGATTCTTGAAATTTACGGTTTTGCCCGTGACGCCTTCAAGGGCGGCCAGAAGACCGTGCAGCTGCAGGCCTTCCCGTTCCGAATGACGGCGGAAAACATGGCCCGCCACCGCCAGAGCGAACATCTCGAATTCTGGAAGATGCTGAAGGTCGGTTACGACAATTTCGAAGTGACCAAGCGCCCGCCGGAAGTGAATGTCTGCGAGAAGAAATATGTCTTCAACCAGCAGACGGAAGGCGGCAGCTTCAACGCGTCTGCCCAATGCCCGGCCATGAGCACACCGCCGGCGCTCGTCAGCGCGCTTTCGAGCTACGAGAAGACCTACGATCTCGCCTATGAAAAGGCGATGAAGAAATACGACGGCATGGCCTGGTACGACCCGAGCGAAGCCGAGCGCAAGGCGCTGGTCGCCGAAAAGCGCAAGGGCCGCGAGCCTGCCTATGCCCCGACAGGCTCGGCGCTGAAGGCTGGCAAGCTGATGAAGGAAACGGAATATGCCGCGCTGATGGAGAAAAAGGCGCAGCAGGTGACCACCTCCTCTCCGGCCACGACCGCAACCGCTTCTTCCCTGCGCGGCCCACGGCCTTCGGCTGTCCAGCCCGCCACGGCACCGCAATCGAACCCGGCCCCGGCGGCACCGACGATGGTTGCCTCGGCTACCCCCGCAGCAGCCGGCCAGACCGGAGCTGCTGCCCCAAGCATCCCGGTTCCGGCCATGAACCCGCTTGCCTATTCCGCAGCACCTGCTCCCGAAGCGCCGGAAAAGAAGCCGTTCTGGAAGTTCTGGGCCAAGGAATGAGCGACACGGCCGAGATCGTTTATGATTTGAGGGGGCTTAAATGCCCCCTTCCGGTTTTGAGAAGCCGCAAGAAACTCGCAACCCTGAAGGCGGGTGATGTTCTGACCGTCGAGACGACCGATCCGCTGGCGGTGATCGATATTACGCATATGTGCAATGAGGATGGGCATAGGCTGGTGGAAACTACTGCGCTGGATAAGGGGCATCGGTTTCGCATTGTGAAGGGGTTGTAGTATACGACGTTTCAACGTCCTCAGCCGTGGTTACCCCCCTCTGTCCTGCCGGACATCTCCCCCTCAAGGGGGGAGATCGACAAGCGGCTTGCTCCGCACATCTTTATCGATGCAGCAGCCCGAAGTGCAGAGCTTGTGAGAAAACGAGCGGTCGCCGCAACTGATCTCCCCCCTTGAGGGGGAGATGTCCGGCAGGACAGAGGGGGGTGAACCACACCCACCGACCTGGACCATCACGACACGCCCTAAAACCGCAACCCCGAAACCGCCAGCGGATTATCCGTCATCGCCTGCCTGTCCGGCCGGTCGATGCCCGGTGCGCTTGTGAAGGCTGCGAACAGGTCCTGCACGAAAGCCTCCGGCAAATCCTTCGTGATCAGCACCATGCGGGTTCGCTGATCAGCCGGGTCCGGCCACGCCGCGAGGCGCTCCGGCGTGTGGAAAATATTCTGCACCCCATGCAGCACCAGCGGCCGGGCCGGATTATCCGACAGCTTGACGATGGCCTTCATGCGCAGGAGCTTTTCACCATGTGCCGAGCGCAGCAGATCAACGAACATGTCGATCGCCATCGGGCTGACTGGCTGATCGTGAATGATCGAGAAGGAACGGATAGACGCATCGTGCCGGTTCACATCGTGATGATGATGGTGGTCGTCGTGATCGCCATGATGGTGGTGATGGTCGTGACCGTGATCATGATCGTGGTGATCGTGTACCGCCTCTTCGCCCAGCCAGCGGCCGACATCGGCATTCTTGCTGCCGGCATCGTAAAGGCCGTTGTCGAGAAGCCCCGCAGCGCTCCACTCGGTTTTGTCGCCATCCTCGATGGACGCGCGCGGATTGAGCGCTTGTAGACGGGCTGTCAGCGCGGAAATCGTGGCAGCATCCGCAAGCGCGCGCTTGGTCATCACCAGACGGTCAGCCACGGCGGCCTGTTTCACCGCCTCCTGATGATTGTCCAGCGTGGAAAGGCCGTTGACGGCATCCACCACCGTAATCATGCCGTTCAGCACGAAATTCTGGGCGATGACCGGGTTGCCCATGACCGACTGCATAACGGGGGCGGGATCGGCAAGGCCCGTGGTCTCGATCACCACCCGTTTTACCGGCTTCAGCTTGCCTGTCTGAATGCCGTCCATCAGTTCCGCCAGCGTATCCACCAACTCGCCGCGCACCGTGCAGCACAGGCAGCCCTCCGCCAGCTCAATGATGCCCTCACCAGCACTTTCGACCAGCATGTGATCGATGCTGACATCGCCGAATTCGTTGATGATGATCGCCGCATCGCTCATCGCCGGATCCTTGAGGAGCCGGTTGAGCAGCGTCGATTTTCCGGCTCCGAGAAATCCGGTGATGATGGAAACCGGGATGCGATCGCGAGACATGACTTGCCTGTGTGTTGATGGCCGCTCCGGCAGGTCACTGGAAGACACGAAACCCGGAGCCGCATGGAGCTAAAAGAAATCGCCCGCGCCTGGAAGCCGCGAGCGACACTGTAATATCATAACATCATCGACCTGCGAATACACAAACCGCATTGCAACGGCGAGGCTCGGCCTCGAGGCATTCATCGATCATCAGAATGTCGGGCGCGGGATCGGGATCGGCACGTTGGCCAGTTCGCCCTTGCCGGCTCCCTTGGTGGCATTCACCGCCACCGTCTCGCTGCCCGGAATGAGACCGGCGAAGGAATATTCCGGCGGGCGGGTCATTTCCTGCACATAGGGCGAATGGATGACCATGCGGCCAGCCTCGTCGCGGCTTTCGCTGCGCACCTTGGCGGCCTTCGGGTTGCAGATTTCGGCGCTGATATCGTTCACATCGCCGGTATCGCCATAGGGCGCCAGCGCGGCGAGCGAAACGCCTTGGCCCGAAGGCGCCGTCAGCCCCATCTGCAACAGATCGGCCGATTGATCGGTGCGTCCGGCAAGGCTGTCCGCACCCAGCACGACCGTGATGACCGAGCGGCCATTGCGCACGGCCGACGACACCTGGTTGAAGCCAGAGGCACAGATGAAGCCGGTCTTCATGCCATCCGCGCCCTCGAAACGGCCGACCAGCATGTTGAAGTTGGCGTAGTTCTTCTTGCCGGTGCTGACGCCTTCCAGCGAGAAATAATGGGCATATTCCGGAAACTCGCGCTTGATGATCAGCGCCAGCAGCGCCAGATCCCGGGCGGTCGTATATTGTCCCTTGCCGGGCAGGCCATTGGCGTTGATGTAACGGGTGGAACTCATGCCCAGCCGCTGCGCCTGCGCATTCATCTGCGCCACGAAATTATCGCTGGTGCCGCCGATGGTCTCGGCAATCGCCACGGCGATGTCATTGGCGGATTTGATGAGCAGCAGCTTCAAAGCGCTATCCATCGTCAGCTTCTGGCCGGGCTTGAAATACATTTTCGAGGCCGGCTGATCGGCGGCCTTCTTACTCATCACCACTTCCGTCTGCGGGCTGATCTTGCCGGCCTTCATCTGCGAAAAGGCGATATAGGCGGTCATCAGCTTGGTGAGCGAAGCGGGATACCACTTGCGGAAGGCTTCCTGATGGGAAATCACCTTGCCGGTTTTGACATCGACCACCATTTTCGGATTGGCATTTGCCACGGGTGCTGCGGCAACGAGGCCTGCGGTCATGATGGCAACGGCTGCGGAAAGCCGTCTGGCGGCGTTTGGCGATTTAAAAGTCTGTGGCAAGGCTTGTCCTCGAATTCCCGTCTTCGGTCGGGGAATGGCAATATTCACCATATATGTCCTAGCAATGGCAAAGTACATTGATTACGTCAATTATGCGGCGCACTATCCACCACGGAGGATAGGATTTTACGACACGCCGCACCGATGAACCCAGGAATGAACGAATGCCGATTTTGAACAGAGCCGCCGAACTCCAGCAGGAAGTCAGCGAATGGCGGCGTCACCTGCATGAAAATCCCGAGATTTTGTATGATGTCGACAACACCGCGGCCTTCGTTGCGGAGAAGCTGAAATCTTTCGGCGTTGACGAAATCGTGACCGGTCTCGGCCGCACGGGTGTGGTCGGGATCATCAGGGGCAATCTTCCGGGCAATCGCACCATCGGCTTTCGCGCGGATATGGACGCTCTCCCAATTTTAGAGGAAACCGGCAAGCCCTGGGCCTCCAAAACCGCGGGCGCCATGCATGCCTGCGGCCATGACGGCCACACGGCCATGCTGCTTGGCGCGGCCAAATATCTCACCGAGACCCGCAATTTTGCGGGCTCCATCGCCGTCATCTTCCAGCCGGCGGAAGAAGGCGGCGCCGGCGCTCTCGCCATGGTCGAGGACGGCCTGATGGAGCGTTTCGGCATTAACGAGGTCTACGGCATGCACAACATGCCGGGCATTCCGCTCGGCGCCTTCGCCATCCGCAAGGGCGGCATCATGGCGGCACCGGACAAGTTCTCCATCACCGTCAAGGGCCGTGGCGGCCACGCGGCACAGCCGCACCGCACCGTCGATCCGATCACCATCGGCGCGCAGATCGTCGGCAACCTGCAGATGATCGCCTCACGCAATGCCGACCCCATCCGCTCGGTAGTCGTCTCCGTCACCCGCTTTCAGGCCGGTTCCAGCCACAACATCATCCCCAACGAGGCATTGATCGCCGGCACGGTGCGCAGCCTCGATGAAACTGTGCGCGATCTGGCGCAGGATCGCATCAAGCAGATGGCGGAAGGTATTGCCCTTGCCAACGGCGCGGAAGCGGAAGTCGTCTATGAGCGTTATTGCCCGGTAACCTTCAACCACGCCGCCGAGACCGACCACGCCATCCGTGTGGCCCGCGATGTGGCGGGCGAACCGAATGTCGACCCCGATGTCGATCCTTCCATGGCGGGAGAGGATTTCTCCTTCATGCTGAAGGAAAGACCAGGCTGCTTCATCTTCATCGGCAACGGCGATTCGGCCGGGCTTCACAATCCCGGTTATGATTTCAACGACGAGGCCATCGTTTACGGCATTTCCTACTGGGTGAAACTGGCCGAACAGCGTCTGACGAACTGATTGCCGACTGACGCGAAGAAAGCCGAGGAAGAGATCGACCGCGATGAAGAACGCGGTTGATCCGCAGGCATCGTCAGGTTAAAGAGCAATTCAGTGTCCACGTAGCTCAGCAGGATAGAGCACAGGATTCCTAAGACAAATTGGGGGTTGCGCCCGGAAACGACGCAATCGATCTGCTCAAAGTCGGGGAAAGCTTCGCTGGTCTTCCAGCATGCCAATCCCGAGCCAAGCTCCGGAGAAATCCGGTGAAGGTGTAGAGACTGGATGGGCAGCACCTAAAGGCCGCAAGGCCCATGGTGAAGGGACAGTCCAGACCACGAACGTCTTGCCGGCAAATGGCGGGACGGCGGCGAAAGCCGAAGCGGTATGAATCCTGGGGTCGGAGGTTCGAATCCTCTCGTGGACGCCAATTTCCTGCAAAACGCAGCAAAAACAATGTTATAGTTTGAGCGCGGCCCAGCGCGGCTGATAGCCGTTTGGCAGGTCTCTACTTCGACCGGAGTCTTAGTGACATCCTTCACGAACACGAGAAATTAAAAGCTTCAAAAGGGAACGTTGAAAGCGGGCAATTGCTTCCTATTTCCTATCTGTGATGATGAAGCGCCTGTCAAAATTAGTTGCGCTAGAGGAAGGAGATTTGATGATCGACGAATATGGTCCATATGTGCAGATGTCCACGCTTGGAGAACAGATGGCTGCCTGCTACCAGACGGATGCAAATCTCGTATTGGAACCGCATCTGGCGCATTACATGGACGAGGTGGAGATCAATATCGCCGCCGATAGTTTTAATCACGTTGGCTTTCTGAACAACATCACAAGCCGGCTACAGGTGACACTGACGGCAACGACCAATCCCAGGCGCCGGGAATTTCTACAAGCCGTTGTGGCTTCGCTTCAGGAGCGGATCCACCGCCATTCACTCGATGTGGCGTAATAGAGCTTCGTCGTCACTCTTGTACAATTGCTTGCTGCATATCTTTGGCAAGACGGCGAAAAAAACTGACGAGACGCTCGAGGCGCAAGCCCGGAGCAACCCCTCGTACAGTTGGACATCCCTGCTATTCGACGAAAACCCGCACGCTCGAGGCGCGGCCGTCGGCGTCGATGACCGTCAGTGTGGAAAATCCCTGGCCTTCCGGCCGCCATTCGCTGTTGCGGCGATGGGAGGCGTTCGGCAAAGGCAAACCATTGGCGAGCCAGCGGAAGGGCGCCCGCCCGCCCTGCAGCTTCAATACCAGCGGCGAGATGCCCGACTGGCCAGAAAGCTCCACCCGCGCGCCTTCCGGCGGGTAAACGATGCGCGGGGCGCTTTCACGTCTTGAAGCAGAAAGCAGGCCGCTGGCCGTCGTGGTGAAACGCCGCTGGTTGGCGGGGAGGTCATTGACCACGACCCGCGCGACACCGGAAGGTGCGGCCGGCATCGGCGTGATCGCCACGCCGGATTTTTCGAAAGCCTCGAACAGGATCGGGGCGGCTGTCGCATAACCGGCAATGCCCGGCACCGCGCCATTGTCGGCCCGGCCGACCCAGACGCCGACCACATGCCGCCCGTCATACCCCACCGACCAGGCATCGCGATAGCCATAGCTGGTGCCGGTCTTGTAGGCGATGCCGCGCTGTTTCATGCCGAGCGGCGGCAGCACGCCGGAGAGGATGTCGGAGATGTTCCAGATAGCGGCATCGGAGAATAACCGGTCCCCCTCCAGCCGTTCCGGGGCGGCGCGGACGCCGTCTCCAAGCCGCACGGGATCGCCGCCGCCGGCAAGCCCCGCATAGAGCTGCACCAGATCGACCAGCGAAACACCCGCGCCGCCAAGGGCGATGGCAAGCCCGGGCGCTTCATTGGCGGGAAGAACGAGTTTGACGCCCACCCGGCGGAACCGCACCATCAGCGCCGAGGGGCTGACGGCATCCAGCAGCTTGACGGCAGGCACGTTGAGCGACAGTTGCAGCGCCTGCCGGATGCTGACATCGCCCTGATAATGCATGTCGAAATTGCGCGGCCTGTAACCGGAAAAGTCGGCCGGGCGATCCTCGATGATGGTTTCCTGCCCGACAAGACCGTCTTCGAAGGCAAGGCCGTAGATGAATGGCTTGAGGGTGGAGCCCGGCGAGCGAACGGCCCGGCTCATCTCCACGAAACCGCGTCTTGCCGTATCGAGATAATCCGCCGAGCCCACTTCCGCCAGAATATCGCCGCTCTGCGCATCGGCCATGACGATGGCGACGGAGACCCTGTCGCCGAGCTTTTCCGCCGCATGGCGGGCAACACCCTCCAGCTCCCGCTGGATCGGCAGCTTCAGCGTGGAACGCACCTCGGCAGTATCCGGGAATTTCACCCGTGCGGCGACGGCCATATGCGGCGCATAGGCCGGCAGGTCCCGCCGGTTGGTGGGCACATTCGCAAGCGCCGACCGTTCCGCTTCCCCCTCACCCACCACGCGTTCCACGGCAAGCCGTTGCAGCACCCGCTCGCGCGCCTGCTTCGCCGCCTCCGGAAAGCGATCCGGGCGTCGCTTTTCCGGCAATTGCGGCAGCGCCACCAAAAGGGCTGCCTCCGCCGTATCGAGCCTGCCCGGCTCCTTGCCGAACCAGGCGAGGCTTGCGGCGCGAATGCCTTCGAGATTGCCGCCATAGGGCGCGATATTCAGATAGAGATCGAGGATTTCCGCCTTGCTGAGCCTTCTCTCGATCTGGAGCGCGCGCGCGGCCTGCAGGAATTTCGCCGAAAACGACCGGTCGGCGCGCGGCTCGATCAGCCGCGCCACCTGCATGGAAAGCGTCGATGCGCCGGAAACGATCCGGCCGTTGCTGGCCAATTGCCAGGCGGAGCGCAAAAGCGCCCAGGGATCGACCCCGTGGTGATCGTAGAAACGCTGGTCTTCATAGGCCACCAGCATGCGCAGGAACTGTGGGTCGACTTGGGCGGCCGAGGTTTTCAGCCGCCAGCGGCCATCGGCTGTCGCAAAAGCGCGCAACAGCTTGCCGTCACGGTCCAGAACCTCGAAGGATCGTTGCTGCGCAGCGTCCAGCGGCGGCGGATAGGCCTTGTCCAGCGCATCGAGACCGAAGGCCGCGCCGCCCATAAGCAACGCGGACGTCATGATGCCGACAATGATCGCCTTCTTCCGCCTCATGGGTTTGCCGAGCGCACCTCCATGCGGCCGGTTGCCGTGCGGGCGGCAAATTGCGGCCGGTACATATCCTCAACCGAAGCTGCCGGATGATCGTAGGTGCCGGGGGTAACGGCGCGGACCACATAGGCAAGGGCAATTTCCGAACTGTCGCCGGCCGAGCGGTCGAAGGCCGCCACGAAACGGTCGTAGCGGAATTCCGTATGCGCCGCTTCCGTTTCCGGCAACCAGTCGAAATTCGACAGTTCGGCCGAATTGACGAGGCTCGGATTGTCGATTTCGAAACCGGAGGGCAGCAGGTCGGTCACCAGAATGCGCGACTGCCAGTTATTCTGCGGCACCACATTAAGCACCACGACATAACGCTCGTTCTGGACCACCTCGCTCGGGTTCACCTCCTCGCCATCCATGGAATAATAGGTGCGGGTGATGGTGAAGCCTTCGCCGCCGGCGGCAAGCGGCTGCGCCGGCGGCGCCACCGTGGTGACGACGGCCGTGACCGGATCGGCCGAGGCATTGGCGATCTTCAAGGGTGCGGCCAGCAGTTCATCGCCGCTCATCCGCTTGCCGAAGCCGCCAGTCTGCAGATCGCCGTTCACATCGAGACGGATATCCTTGTCTTCGCCTTTGACGGCGCGGGCGGCCAGCAGCATCCATGCCTGTTCCTGGGTGCTGGTATAGGGCTTCTTTTCCCATTCCTTCGCCACCGCACCGGCAAGCTGCGGCACGACGGCCGGAACCGGCCGGCTTTCCGCCGCAAGCGCCAGCGTCGCCGCGCCGTCACGCAGGGCGGAGCCATAATCCGCGCGCGAGAAACTGACATTGGTGGTGCGGCTTGCCATGTCGAGCGAAGCGCCGAATACGGCCTTCGAACGGGCCTGATCGCCATAAAGCGAAAGGGCGGCGGCAACCTGCGCCTTGGCGAGCGGTGTGGCGAAATCGGCCAGCGCCGTATCCGCGTAATAACGCAGATCGTTGATCGCCGCCTTGCGGTTGCGCGCCAGCACATAAAGCGAATAGGCGATCTCGTTGCCGCGATCCTTTACATTGCTGTCATAGGAAAGACCGTTTTGCAGGTTGTTCAGCGCCTGCACCATGGCTGCTTCGGGCACATCGTAATTCTGCTCGCGGGCGCGGGTCAGGAAGTCGCTGATATAGGCATCGAGCCACAGATCGCCGTAACCCGGCGACCAGAGGCCGAAGCTGCCGGAACTCGACTGGAAGGACAGCACGCGGTAGATCGCCTCCTGCACGCGCTTGCGGGTATCGGGGTCTTCTGCAAGGCCGCTATCCTTCATCAGTTCCGAAACGTAAAGCAGCGGCAAAGCGCGGCTCGTCGTTTGCTCGGCGCAGCCGTAAGGATATTTGTCCAGCATCATCACCAGCGCCGGAATATCGAAGGCGGGCGAGCGCGTGACATTGACCGCGACGGAAGAGCCGAGCAGCATGCTGTCGGCCAGAAGATCGCCATTGATCGTCAGGCTGCTATTGGGTGCGATCTTGATTTCTCGCCGCGTCGTCACCGGCAGTACGGCCGGGCGCACCGGAACGTTCAGAACCTGCTCCAGTGAAAGACCGGCGGCATTGGAAACCTTGATGGTGATCGCGCCATTGCCGGGCTGTTCACCCGTCAGCGGCACGGTCAGCGAAGACTTGCCGCCTTTCTGAAGCGCGAGAGTTTGCGACATCTCGCCTTGATCGACCGTCAATGCGGTATTGCTGGTCACATCCAGCCGGTAGTCGCCGGCCTCCCCATCGGTATTGGCGATATCGAGCCGCAATTGCGAGACATCGCCGGGAGCGAGGAATTTCGGCGCGCTGGCTGTGACGACGACAGGATCGCGAATGATAGCGTCGGAGACAGCATGTCCCACGCCTGTCTTCGTCCAGGCCACCGCCATGATGCGGGCGGTGCCGTTGAACTGCGGAATATCGAAGCTGACCGTCGCCTTGCCGTTAGCGTCGAGTTCGACCGGACCGGCAAAGAAGGCCACGAGTTTTTCCGTGGGCGGGCTGCCCTGAAGGGCTGCCTGCCCTCCGTCACCGCCGGTGCGCAGCCGGCCGGTGGCGCCGAGCGAACCGTCGATCAGGCGGCCATAGAGGTCGCGAATTTCCAGCCCCAGCCGACGCTGGCCGAAATACCATTCATCCGGCTTTGGCGGCTCATAGCGGGTGAGGTTCAATATGCCGACATCGACTGCCGCAACGATGACATAGGCCTTTTCGCCCACGCCGGCACCCGCAACGGTGATCGGAATTTCAAGCGGCTGGCGCGGCAGCGTTTTCTGCGGCGCGCCAAGCGTGACGGCAAGTTTGCGCTCGGCCGGATCGACGGCAAGCCATTTGATGCCGATGGCGCGCATCGGCATACGGCTTTCCTGCGCATCGCCGGGACGGAACAGCGTGGCTGTCACATAAGCGCCCGCACCCCATTCCTCTGTGACGGGAATGTCGATCTCGCCGCCATCCTCGCCGATCTCGGCATTCTGCACGGCAATCAGCTTTTCCGAACCGGAAGTCACCATCAACTCGCCGGCAAAACGCGAGGAAACCTTGAGCTTGGCCGTATCGCCGATCTTGTAGCTCTGCTTGTCGAGAGCGATTTCCAGCGCATCCGGCGTTTCCGTCGAGCTTGCCTCCACATAAAAACCGGCGTCGAACTCAACGCTCGAAACCGGCGCGCCATTGCCGGCGCCCTCCACTTCCAGCCGATAGCGACCCCAGGTGACGGGCACGGAAATCTCGCCGCCATTCGCATCGACCGAAAGCGTGCCCGCTTCCTGCTGCTTGGTATATTCCACCGGCTCGTAACGCCAGGAATTGCCCTGACGATACCATTGATAGTTCCGCTCGACCTTGATGAGCTTCCAGTTGAGGCCGCTCATCGCCTGTTTGGCACCGTCGGCGTTGACGCCGATGATGTGGAAACGACCGACGGAATTCTGGGCAAGGTCGCCGGAAAATTGCGGTTTGATACCGATGACCGGCGCTTCAGCCTTGATGGGTAGCGTCAGGGAGCGCTCCACGGCACGTCCACCGGCTTCGCGCATGCGCACGGTGATGTTGGCGGAAAGAAGCTGCGTTGTGGATGGCAGATCGGTGAGATCAACATTGAAGCTCGCCTTGCCCTCTTCGTCCAGCGCCGGCAGATCGGCAAGCGTGGTGCGGTTTTCCTCTTCGCTTTCCTCATCGGCCAGACCGAAGAAATAACCTTCGAAATCGGCGCTGGTGCGCGTCGGTTTGATGGCGACCTCGCCCTCCAGCGTCAGGCCGGCTGCGGGCGCGCCATAGAGGTAACGGCCATCGACATCGATTGCCGTTTCCGCGCCAGGGTCGATCTGTTTTGCCTTGCTCGAGAGGTCGAACTCTGTGCGGTCAGGCACGAAATCATCGACGAGGAAGCTCTTTTCGCTGATGGCAGCCGTCTTCGGATCGGTATGGATGCGCAGCGTCCAGGTGCCGCGCATGGCATTTGCCTGCAACGGCAGATCGACCGCATGGCCGCCGAGCGCCTTGCCGTCGCTGACGAAACGCCGGTCCTCGACACCATCCGGGCGCGAGAAGATGAAAGTGAGCGGCAGATCCTCGATTGCCTTGTCGTCGACATCGCGGGCAAGGGCTGCGGCATGCACGGTCTCGCCGGCGCGGTAGATGCCGCGTTCCGTCCAGCTGAACACGTCGATGGCGCCGGGGGCTGCACGGCCCGTCACGCCGCGATCCGAAAGATCGAAGCCGGCGCGGGTCATGTCGAGGAACACATAGTCCTTGTCGCCGTTGCGCGCCGTCAGAATCGCAGGCGCCTGCGCCGCCGTGCCGCGCATTAGGCCGGCTGAGAACACCGCGCGGCCGTCCGCATCGGTCTTCGCAGTGCCCAGCACCTCGTTATTCTTGGCGAGCAGCTGCAAATCCACATCTGCCAACGGCTTGGCGCTGCCAAGGGCGCGGACGAAGACATTGAGCCCATCGGTTCCGGCATAGGTGGTGATGCCGGTATCGGATACGAGGAACCATTGCGTGGCGCGCGAATCCCAGGTTTCCGGTGCGGTGCCCGGCGGTACGGCGGTCAGCACATAGATGCCGGGCTTGCGCTCGGGCAGGGCCTCATCCACCGGAAAACTCGTCACCACATCCTTGTTGAGATCGGGCTGGATATCGATCGAGCCCTGCCAGACAAGCTCGCCAATTTCGTTCTCGATACGGTCGGCGTTGTAGCCATCCATCTGCGTCAGAAACTGCGAGTTTGAAAGAAGCGAGGTGATGTTGCGGTCGCCGACGCGATAAAGCTTCAGGTCGGCCTTGTCGGCATTGACAGAGACGATTGGAATGCCGCGGCGCGCCGTGCCCGGCAGCACGAAGTTCTCGCCGGTGAAGCGCACACTGGCGGCACGGTCACGCACGTATATATCGAGATCGACCTGCTTTTCGAGAGGCTCTTCCACCGAAGACGGCAGGCCGGCGCGAAACGCAATCTTGTAACGCTGGCCATGGGTCAGGCCTTCCACGCAAATCTCGCTGCCCTTCGCCTCGATGGCCTTGGGCGCTGCCCCATCGAGCGTGATGAAGGACGAATAATCGATGCCGTTCTTCACCAGCGGCTCGGAAAACTGCACGCAGGCGCGCGGGCTGATGCTATCGGTATCCACGGTATTGTTGATGACGCGGAAACCCTGCCGCGTGCGCAGATCGGCATAGGCCGCCTTGGTCTGTGCATTGTCGGCAAGCGCAAGGCTTTCCTTATAGGCATTGAGTGCCGCGCGATAATTCTGGGTTTTTTCAAACGCCTTCGCCAGCTGGTTCAGGGCCTCGGTGCGGGCGCTGACCGTGCGGCTCAGCTGATAGGCATTGATGGCGGCGGAAGCGGCTTGTCCCGCTATCGAATAATTATCGGTGACCTGCGCGGCCTTTTCCGACAATTCCGCCCAGAGCGCCCCATCGTCAGGTGTGATCGCAAGGGCCTGTTTATAGGTCGTGACTGCATCGGGAATATTGCCGGCAGCTGCCTGCTGGCGCGCCGTTTCCACGAGAGCTTCCAGGCCCTGTTCGCCCTCGCCCTCATTTGCCGCGAGGCCGGATTTCAGCCGGCGCGCTTCCTGCTGCAGGCTGTCGGTCACGAAGGACAGGCGCTGCGGTGCGCCGATATCGGCTTCCGCGGCCACTTCCACAATCTTGCCGGCAACTGCGCCAGGGAAGGCGTTCAGCTGATTGAAATCCGACTTCAGGAAGCACCATTTCACCTTGGGATTGTAGGTAAAGGCCTTGCAGGCGGTATCGCCGACGCAAATCTCGCCGCATTGCTCCAGTGAGACATTTTGCTCCGTCCTGAGATCGAAGCCGAAATAATCGCCATTTTGGGTCGTAACGACCTTGCGGGAGGGTTCCGCCGCCATAGCTGGTGGAAAAAACAGGGCGGTTGAGACCGCAACCAGCGAAATCCGGACGAGCGCGCGCAACGACATCAGTTTTCTCCCCGCAACAGACATGTCGGGCGGGACTCTGGTCAAATCCACGCATGGTTGTCAACGCATCTTCGTCAATTCGCGACACGCAATATGTGAAGGCGGGCAAGCGGGAAGGTTAGTCTTCTATTTTGCGCGCTTCCGAAATCAGCATGATCGGCACGCCATCGCGGATCGGATAAGCGAGCCTCGCGCTTTCGGAGATGAGTTCATTGCGGGCGCGGTCATAGGCAAGGCGCCCTTTCGTCAAAGGGCAGACCAGAAGCTCCAGCAGCTTGGGATCGACATTACTCATCCTGTCGTCCATGCCAGCGATCCTATTGCAGCACGGTGCCGCCCTCGCCCGAACCCTGGGCAAGAACGATCTCGGTGATGGCGATCAGTGTTTCGGCCCTCGTCTTCAGATCAGGCGCTTCCAGCAATGCCTGTTTTTCGGCGGGCCCGAAAGGCGACATCATGGAAAGCGAATTGACGAGAACGCGATTGCCCGCCCTCTCAACGCTTTCCCAATCCGCCTCCAGCTGATTGGCATCCAGAAACGAGCGGAAGACACGCAAAAGGTTCTCGCGGTCCACGGCTTCCTCGTCATATTCGCCGCTAAGATCGGCGATGAAGGGCGCGTGCCGGAAACTTCGATAGGGCTCACCCGCGGCGACCTCCTCCAGCAGGCGGAAGCGGCACACGCCGGTGAGCGAGATGATATAACGGCCATCGCCGGTTTCGGAAAAGGACGTGATGCGGCCGAGGCAGCCGACCGCGCTCAGCGGACCGCCCTCAAGCCCCGCCTCGATGACATGCAGCGCGGGCTGCACCATGCCGATGATGCGATGGCCGGCTAACGCTCGGTCGATCATGGCGAGATATCGAGGCTCGAAAATATTGAGCGGAAGATGGCCTTCCGGTAGAAGCAGCGCGCCCGGCAATGGAAAGACCGGCACGGTTTCCGGCAGATCGTCGTTCTTCACATATCTCGCATTTCCGACATGCATGGGAATCAAGCCCCCTGTTCACTGCTGCCCGGCCGGCGGATCAACCGCCACGGCCGGGATATGCCCGCATTACGAAAACAGTATCGCCGAAAGCTTCCTGCGGCCGGCAACGGTTGCCGGATCCTTGAAGCCCCAGGCCTCGAAAAACTCCAGAAGCTGGCGGCGCGCGCCGTCATCGTCGAAGGTCCGGTCCTTGCGCATGACGTAAAGCAGATGGTCCGCAGCCTCATCGCGCCGCCCTTGAGCATTCAGCACCTTGGCAAGCTTCACCCGCGCCTCGTGACGATCGGGATCGAGCGCAAGCTCGCGCTCCAGCGCCACGGGGTCGCCGATCTTGCGGGCTTCCTCATATTGCGCGATCTTTTTCGAAACGAGCTGAATACCCGCATCCTCATTGAGTTCCGCGGGCAGCGAAGAGAGCAGTTCGCTTGCCCGCTCATATTGACCGGCGGCGATCATGCATTCCGCGATACCGGCAATCGCTGCCGGATTTTCCGGATCGGCCTGCATGACGGCGCCGAAAAGCTGCGCCGCGCCGTTGAAATCGCCATCCGCCAGAAGCTGCTTCGCTTCCGTCAGAACAGCCTCGATCTCGGCCTTGGGATCGCCCGCGTCAGGCCCGGCGATCTTCTCGATGAACTGCTTGATCTGGCTTTCCGGCACGGCGCCCATGAAGCCATCCACCGGCCGGCCGTCGGCAAAGGCGACGATTGCCGGAATGGACTGGATGCCGAGCTGGCCGGGGATCGACGGGTGGTCGTCAATATTCAGCTTCACGAGCTTCACGCGGCCATTCGCCTCGTTGATGACCTTCTCGAGCACTGGCGTCAGCTGCTTACACGGACCACACCAGGGCGCCCAGAAATCCACCAGAACCGGCTGGCGACGCGATTCCTCAAGAACGTCCCTGGAGAAACCCGCCGTCGTGGTGTCCTTGATGTGGCCGGAGGCCGCACCGTTCAGCTCGCCATTATGATGGGCGCTTGCGGTCATCTGCCCGCTATAGGAACCGCCGTAAGGATTATTTTCGCCGCTCATGCCGGTCTCCCGTAACCTCTGTCATATGTCTTATTTGAAGCAAAGATCGTATCTCACTCGGTGACTTTCAAGACAAGCGGCGCATGTCCGGTTGCCTCGAGAAAGCGAATGAGATCCGTGGACGCGATCGTTGTCGTCTGGTCGTTGGAAAGCGGATGGCCATTGACCAGCTCGTTTTCCAGAAGCCCGCTGTCGAGCACGAAGGTGACCTGCCTGTCGGTGTCGTTGATGGCTCCGAACACCGTCACCGAGCCCGGCACGACGCCCAGATATTCAAGCATCTTTTCCGGTCTGCCAAAGGACACGCGGCTTGCCGCACCGATGGTCTTGTGAACGCTTTTCAGATCGACGACCGCATTTTCCTCAACGGTCAGAACGAAATACTGATCCTTCTTGTCCTTTACAAAGAGGTTCTTTGTATGGCCGCCGGGAATGAGATCGCGCAGCGACTGGGATTCGGCGACGGTAAACACCGGTTCATGTTGCTTCGTGGTGTGGGAAATGCCGAGTCCGTCGAGAAACTCGAACAGCTCCGATGCCGTCTTTCGAGAATTTTCCGCCATATCCTGCCACCTGCCTCTGCCGATTCCACTATCCTTGTTTCCTGATTAAGCGGGCAACCGACGCTTGGCAACGCAGGAAAAAACAGCGGGATGAAAAATTCTCAATCATTTCCGCCGCTTGTCGCATTTCTCAAAGAAATTTTCGCGTTTTTGTCATTTCCCTGTTGCATTCCAAAATCGATTGAGCGATATAGCGCCCGTCGCCGCTTGGCGGCCCACGGTTCAGCGAACTACCCCGGACCGGTGGATTTGAGCGGGTGTAGCTCAGGGGTAGAGCACAACCTTGCCAAGGTTGGGGTCGAGGGTTCAAATCCCTTCGCCCGCTCCAAACTTCCCTAAAGATAGAATCATCATCAAAGTATCGTCGTTCGCGCGTGTCGCATCGTTCCGTGTCGTGCGGCTTGAAACTCGGCCTGCGCAGCCCTTGTCGGCAAGGTGCGACGGAAATTATTCCGCAAGTGGAACTTATGACGAAGATGTCCGTTTCAGACCCGAGGCTCCTAACCTCAGTTCCCCTCTGATTGCCCGCGATGAGCGGGCATTTTTTTGCCGATGTCCCTGGAACAGCTTATGTGCGCAGCACGTTCTCCTGCGTTGTTCAACGCGGGGAAGAGCCATGTCCGCACATCCTGGAAGAATTCTCTTGATTGCCGCAGTCGCGACCTTGTCGATACCCGGCATATCGCCTGCCGCCGATATGACGGTTTATCGTGAGGAACGGGTTTCACCGCACAAAGCACATTATCGACCGCAGCGGATCGAAAATACCTATTCCAATTGCGCGGAAATGCGCTGCACCGAAAATATCGTGTCCTATCGCTCCCCTTACGAACGGCACACGGAACAGGTCACGCTCTGCCATCCGCCACTAAACTGGCGAACAGGGCCATCAACCGCAACAATATGGTCGCCTTGATCTTGCCATAATTCATTCAATGTGCTTTTGTGCAGCCGCCCTTGTGGGAGGGGGTAAAGGTTGAGGCCCGCTGGCTGCGTTTTGGCAGTAAGCGGGTTTCCCTTTTTTTGGGCATAACTTACCGGCAGGCACCATCGGATCCATTGTTTCTCCGGCTCGGAAAATCAATGAAACATGGGCGCATAATCGTTCGGTTTGGATTTTTCGCATGAAGGAAAGTGGTAGCGGGAGAGGGACTTGAACCCCCGACACGCGGATTATGATTCCGCTGCTCTAACCACCTGAGCTACCCCGCCACAGGGGAAACGTGACAGTCATGTGACCGGCCGTTCCATCAGGATGAGCGGCTTATAAGGTGCCGCTCCCCAAAGTGTCAAGCGCAAGATGCGCAAAAAATTCGCTTTCCGCATCGCTGCAAAAAGCGAATGGTTTCAGGCGGCAACCGGCTTTTCCAGAAGCGCCTTCAGCGACGCCTCGGCTTCCGCCGAGCGTTCCGACCGTTCGATGAAACCGCCGCCGTAAACGCGGGCATCGGCCCCCGGTGCGGAATAAAGCACGCAGGCCTGACCGGGAGCGACACCGGCCTCCCCGGTCATCAGGTCCACATAGATACCGTTTTCGTCCGCATGCAGCATCGCTTCCGTCGGCGGGCGGGTGGAGCGCACCTTGGCGAAACAGGCAAAGCCCTGCCCGGCATCGCTCGTCAGCTCGCCGTCACCCAGCCAGTTCATGTCACGCAGATAGACCCGGCGGGTTTCCAGCGCTTCGCGCGGGCCAACGATGACCCGGCGGCCGCGTGCATCGAGATGCACGACATAAAGCGGCTCCCCCGTCGCGACACCAATGCCGCGGCGCTGGCCGATCGTATAATGCACGATACCATCGTGGCGGCCGAGCACACGCCCGTCGAGATGGACGATATCGCCCGCCAATGCCGCATTCGGCTTCAGCTTGTTGATGATATCGGTATATTTGCCCTGCAGCACGAAACAGATGTCCTGGCTGTCGGCCTTCTTGGCAACGACCAGCCCCATATCTTCCGCCAGAGCGCGCGTCTCGGCCTTGGAGAGGCCGCCGAGTGGAAAGCGCAGATAATCGATCTGTTCCTGCGTGGTTGCAAACAGGAACCAGCTCTGGTCACGGTCGCTATCGATCGGCCGATAAAGCGCACGCCGCCCCGGCTGACCGGAAACGGGATTGGGACGCGAACGAATATAATGGCCGGTCGCCAGCGCATCTGCGCCCAGTTCCTGCGCGGTGGCGAGCAGATCGGCGAATTTTACCGTCTGGTTGCAGGCCACGCAGGGGATCGGCGTTTCACCCATCGCATAGGCTTCGGCAAAGGGGTTGATGACGGTTTCGCGGAACCGCGCTTCGTAATCCAGCACATAGTGGGGAATGCCGAGCGTTTCGCAGACCCGGCGCGCATCGTCTATATCCTGCCCCGCGCAACAGGAGCCGGCGCGGTGCACGGCAGCTCCGTGGTCATAAAGCTGGAGGGTAATGCCGAGGACATCATAGCCCTCGCGCTTGAGGATACCGGCCACCACCGAAGAATCGACGCCACCGGACATGGCGACAACGATCCGGGTATCTTCCGGCCTCTTGTCAAAATCGAGCGTATTCACGTTTTTTCCCATCGTCAGTCATAACGGGGGTAAAGGCCCCGCCGCCTGTCGGTCATCCGCCGCGAGAAACCTGGCCGTCAATCGGGCTGTCCTGTCTCGTCATCCTGCGGATTTAAGGGCTGCATATAGAAAGGAATGGCCGCGCACGCAAGTACGGGGCGGAAAACCGCCCCGCAAAGCCGTCAGATTCGGGCTGGGACCGGCCCTCAGGCGCCGGCCGTCTTCTGGCCGCTGCTGCCGAACCACTTGTCGCGCTCCCGCCACAGGGCTGGCAGGGCCAGCAATCCGATAGCCGTGAAGGCGATCAGGGTCTTGTTGAGCTGAGACAGTTCCGCCGTGCGGCCGTCCAGATAATAGACGCCATAGACGATGGCCACGTGCCAGACATAGACCTGAAGCGAATGGCGGCCGAGCAATTGCAGGAACTTCAGCGACAGCACCCAGATGACGCCCTCGGCGATGGAGCGCACGAGCGGACGATGATGCTTCGGACCTGCGATCACCAGCCAGGTCAGGCCGACGCCGACGGCGAGGAAGTTGATGAGATAGACCGGACCGAAATCGGCGCGGATTTCCATGGTGGAGAATTTGCCCATCATGAATTCCGGCATCAGGCCCCAGGCTGTGGCGATGCGCAGCGGCATGAAGAACAGGCAGATGACGAGCGCCGCTTTCGGCAGCCACGTATGCTCAGGCGAGAAGATCGCCTTCCACGGAATGCGGTTCTGCGCCGTCATCGCGCCCATCACCAGCGCTGAATAGAATACGAGCTGCCAGCCGAGCAGGTTGAAGCTGACGCGAATGCCCTGCTCGTCCGCACCCTTCACGAGTTCGTTGAGGGGGGTCGTCACGATCTGCTGCAGGCCGAGCTGACCGGCCATCCAGACCAGCAGGGAGCCGGCCATGACATAGGCCCACTTGCCATCAAGGCAGAGCTTCACCAGCACCGGCGCAAAGATCATGTAGACGATATATTGCGGCAGAATATCCATGAAGGTCGGCTGGAACAGGAATGTCGCGATCGCCGCCAGTCGCAACGGATCATCGAACGACGTCATGCCGAGCCAGTTGTACCAGATATAGGGTGCATGCGGGATGACCATGCGGAAGAACAGCACGGCGATGACGAGACCCATCGCGTAACGATAAAGCTCCAGCGCCCGGTTCCAGATCATCTGCTTGCCGGCGTCATAGCCGTATTTCATCATCTTGCGCGCATAGACCATGCCGATCAGCAGGCCGGACAGGAACACGAAGCCCTGCGCGTCCTCGACAAAGGCAAACTGCCGGTGATTGATTTCCACCAGCCAGAAACCGCCGGCAAACACCAGATGGTTGATCAGCATGAAGACGAGGAAGTAACCACGCATCCCGTCGATCAGGTCAAAGCGTTTCATCTCGATAGCTCTCCGTTCTCGCAGGGCCTGCATTGCCCAGCCACCCAGCCCGGCTTGGGAGGGGCCGGGGATTGGATTGTCAACGCTGTTTTGCGCCTGAGGTTCCCTTTCCAAAGCGGTTTAGAACCGGCACGAAAAGTCACATTGACGTGTATGCATTCTGGTTAGGATGCAGGGACTGAATGCCGGATGAATAAAAAAAGGCAATTCCGTGGAGCGAATGAGCCATGCGCGGGCAACATGCCGCGACAGGCAGCGCTCAAAGCGTTGCATAGCAGGGCGAAGCGGAATTCACCGCCGATGAGCGGTGGAGATATCACCCGTTAGATTTATCAGTCGTTTTTTTGACCGCATCTTTCCGCCCCTTTTGCGGAGCGAGCCTCGGCGTGACCATGCCCTCTGGAGGCGAGACGAAAAAAGGCCCGGCGGTCGCCAAACCGCCGGGCCTTTATCCGTTAAACACATTCCGATTCGTCAGGCCGCGGCCTGAATAGCGGCCACCTGCCAGTTGTCGTTTCCGGGGCGGCGAACGAAGGTCCACATTTCCACCGCTTCAGAAGGCTGGTGCTCGTCACCTTCGATTACCTTGCCGGAGGTGCGGTCGCGCATCACGTCGATGGCGGAGTAGCGCATCGCCACCGTTGCATAGTCCTGGCCCTCTTCGTGCCATGCTTCGGCAACGTCGCCCTGTAGCAGCGTCACATCGCGCACGTCATTTTTGACGCCGCTCGTGGCGTTGTCGCTCAGTTCTTCTGCGAGGTAAGACATGGCTTCCGGCGTCGTCAGCTTGCGCAAGGTGCCGTAATCCTCGGCGGCATAGGCGGCCTGTACGTCTTCCAGCATTTTCTGGAACGTTTCGAGATCGCCCTGGGTAATGCCGATTTCATCGCCTTCCGACATGGCATTAGCATGAGGCGCAGGCTTTGCCGTTGCGGCAGTGGCGGCCACACCGCCCGCAGCGCCTGCCAGCGCACCGATCTTCGGAATCTTGAACGAGGAAGCGGCAGAACCCGCCTGCGAACCGCCATTATAGGAGGAACCGGAATGATCCGTGCGCTGCGATCCGCCGGCCGAGCCATAGGCGGGCTGGCCCTGACGGCGCGAGGCGAAGAAACGCATGGCGAGCATAACCAGAAGACCGATCAGCGCCACCTGCAGCAACATGCCGAAGAAACCGGCCATGCCGCCAAAACCGCCACCCAGCAGCATGCCGAACAGACCGCCCATCAGCAGGCCGCCCATCAAACCACCCATCATGCCGCCGAACAGGCCGCGATTCTGCTGCGGCGCCTGCGCGCCCGGACGGGCCGGCTGAGCAGCGCTCGGCGCTGCCTGATTGGTGTTGGGCGTCATGCTGCGGTTGATCGGCGCGGTCTGGCCGGGGGCCGTGCTGGTCGAAGGCGGAGCGGAATAGGTCCGCGTGCCGCGGCTGCCGAAACCGCCGCTGGCGCGACGCGCTTCTGCCATATCAACCGCCACGAAAGACACCGCGATACCAAGCGCGGCGACTGCGAACAAACCCTTGAAGCGCCGAAAGGCAGCAAACATCGTTATCTCCTGTTGGCCGCCCTCCCATGAGCGGCATGTCAGCAAGCGATATAGCAACTCATGATCATCATTTTTAGACCAGTTGGCTTAAATTTTTTGTGATATGCAACCAATGCGATAGTAGCCCGTATTTTGCGACGAAACAGACACGGGAAATACGAAAAACCCGGCACAGGGTTTCCCCTGCGCCGGGCCTTATTGTCCCTTGGGAGGAACGATAGATCAGTCGACGTTAAACGTCAGCGGCTTGACCTGGCGGATCGCCGGGTTGGCGCGCAGCTTGTCCAGCACGGCTTCGGAAACCGGGCCGTCGACATAAAGCAGCGCGATGGCGTCGCCGCCTTCCTTTTCACGGCCGAGCTGGAAGTTGGCGATGTTGACGCCAGCCTCGCCGAGCGTGGTGCCCATGAAGCCGATCATGCCGGGAACGTCGGTGTTGGTGATGTAGATCATGTGCGACCCGACATCGGCATCCATGTTGATGTTCTTGATCTGGATGAAGCGCGGCTTGCCATCCGAGAACACCGTACCGGCAACCGAGCGGATCTGATTTTCCGTCTTGACCGTCAGCTTGATGTAGCCGTCGTAAACGCCGGTCTTGTCGCGCTTGACCTCGGAAAGGATGATGCCCTTTTCCTTGATCATGACCGGGGCCGAAACCATGTTCACATCCGCAACCTGGCTGCGGATCAGGCCGGCCAGCAGGGCGCTGGTCAATGCCTTGGTGTTCATGCTGGCGGTTGCACCGTCATAAAGGATTTCGATTTCCTTGGTGGCGCTTTCCTGCACCTGACCGACGAAAGAGCCGAGAACATCCGCCAGACGGATGAAGGGCTTCAGGCGGGGTGCTTCCTCAGCCGTGATCGACGGCATGTTGATGGCGTTGGAAACCGCACCCTTGACGAGGTAATCCGACATCTGCTCGGCAACCTGAAGGGCAACGTTTTCCTGTGCTTCCGTGGTCGAAGCACCGAGATGCGGCGTGCAGACGACGTTGGGCAGGCCAAAAAGCGGGCTCTCCGTGGCGGGCTCGACTTCGAACACGTCAAAACCGGCGCCGGCGACATGGCCGGACTTGATGGCATCGGCAAGGGCCGCTTCATCCACCAGACCGCCACGGGCGCAGTTGACGATACGAACGCCCTTCTTGGTCTTGGCGAGGTTTTCGGCATTAAGGATGCCGCGCGTCTTGTCGGTCATCGGCACGTGCAGGGTGATGAAATCGGCCTGCGCCAGCAACTCGTCCAGCTCAACCTTGGTGACGCCCATTTCCTGCGCGCGTTCCGGCGACAGGAAGGGGTCATAAGCGAGAACATGCATCTTGAGGCCAAGCGCACGCGAGCAGACGATGGAGCCGATATTGCCGGCGCCGATGACGCCGAGCGTCTTGCCGGTGATTTCGACACCCATGAATTTCGACTTTTCCCACTTGCCGGCCTGCGTGGAGCTGTCGGCTGCCGGAAGCTGGCGGGCAACTGCGAACATCAGCGCAATCGCATGTTCTGCCGTTGTGATGGAGTTGCCGAAAGGCGTGTTCATGACGATGATACCGCGGCGCGAGGCAGCCGGAATATCGACATTGTCGACGCCGATGCCGGCGCGGCCGATGACCTTGAGGTTGGTCGCAGCCTCGATCAGCTTTTCGGTTGCCTTGGTGGCGGAGCGGATGGCGAGACCATCGTAGTTGCCGATGATTTCGGCAAGCTTGTCCTTGTCCTTGCCGAGCTTCGGCTGGAAATCGACTTCGACGCCACGATCGCGGAAGATCTGGACGGCGGTTTCCGACAGTTCGTCGGATACGAGTACGCGAGGTGCCATGGTTCACGGGCTCCTTGAAAAACGGTGCAGTTTTGAAAGCGGGGAATGTGCGGCCCTGCATCAGCGCAAGGCCGGTATCAAAATCAAGCGGCAGCCTTGGAAAGTGCTGCCTTCTGCGTCTGGTAGGCCCAGGCGAGCCAGGGCATGACGGCTTCCATATCCGCCGTCTCGATGGTGGCGCCGGCCCAGATGCGCAGACCGGACGGGGCGTCACGGTAAGCGCCGATATCCAGGGCGACATTTTCCTTTTCGAGCAGGGCGACGACGCCCTTGGCGAAATCGGCCTGTGCGGCGGCATCCAGCGCCTGTACCTCGGGATCGACGATCTTCAGGCAGACGGAGGTGTTGGAGCGGGTTTCCGGCTTGACGGCCAGATTGGCGATCCAGTCGTTCTTCTCGATGAAGTCGTAAATGACCTTGGCATTGGCATCGGCACGGCCGATCAGCGCCTTGAGGCCGCCGAGATTCTTCGCCCACAGCAGCGCGTCGATGTAATCTTCAACGCAGAGCATGGACGGCGTGTTGATGGTTTCGCCGGTGAAGATGCCTTCGATCAGCTTGCCGCCGGAAACCATGCGGAAGATTTTCGGCAGAGGCCATGCCGGCGCGTAGCTCAAGAGACGCTCGACAGCGCGGGGCGAAAGAATGATGACGCCATGGCCGCCCTCACCGCCCAGAACCTTCTGCCAGGAGAAGGTGACGACGTCGAGTTTCGTAAAATCCATGTCCTGTGCGAAGGCCGCCGAGGTGGCGTCGCAGATGGTCAGACCCTTGCGGTCAGCCGGGATGAAATCAGCATTGGGAACGCGAACGCCGGAGGTGGTGCCGTTCCAGGTGAAAACCACGTCGCGGTCGAAATCGACTTCGGCAAGGTTCGGCAGCAGACCGTAATCGGCCTCGAATTTGCGGACGTCCTTCAGCTTCAGCTGCTTGACGACGTCGGTGACCCAGCCCGCACCGAAGCTTTCCCAGGCGAGCATATCGACGCCGCGTTCACCGAGCAGCGACCAGAGCGCCATTTCAACGGCGCCGGTGTCGGATGCGGGAACGATACCGATACGATAATCGGCAGGAACGTTCAAAACTTCACGGGTGAGATCGATGGCCTGCTTCAGCTTGGCTTTGCCAACCTTGGCGCGATGCGAGCGACCGAGCGGCGCATCAGAGAGAGCATCTAGCGACCAACCGGGACGCTTCGAGCAGGGACCAGAGGAAAAATGCGTATTGCCCGGACGGACGTCCGGCTTCACGATATCTGTCATTTAACTACCCTTTCAGATAGGCGCCTCTCGTTAGGGAGAGGTGTCCTGACGCCGTTGCTATTCCTCTGGCCGATCCCAGTCAAGCGGAATATGTCGATACGCAGAAGAATTTTGGTCCATATGCGTCATGCCCCGTGTCAGATGCCGGTAAAACAAAACCGCCCGCACCCGGAGGATGCGGACGGTCTGAAACTACCAGCTGGGCGTGACGTTTATTTATAAACGGCAGGCTGCAGCGGAATATCGGCGGGCGGCATGTATTGTGCGGTATCGCAGCCGTTGAAGACATAACGGCCACCGACGCGCACTTCATGCGAATAAAGGCCCTTGTCACGGCCCGGACCGCCATTGTTTTCGTACCCGAACATATCGCCCTTGTTGATATGGCGGAAACGGTAGCCGATGTCGGCCTTCAGGTTACAGGTGACATCGATGGAGGCACCAGCCATCAGGGCGTAAGCGAAACGCCACTTGCCCTTGCCGCCATGTTCGGTGGTCGGGTCGCAACCGAGACCATTGGTGCTGCACGAGGTATTGCGCAGCTTGTCCCATTTGACATAGGAGCCGCCGATACCACCGCCGACATACGGCGTGACGCGGCCATAGGTGCCAAGATCGACATAGGCGTTCGCCATGAGCGTATAGGCTCTGAGCGAACTAAGATCGGTAGAGACGCATCCACCTGAGGGCGAAACACCGCAACCGCCGCTCGTGGAACCGCGGAAATCCGACTTACCCATATAGTCGAAGGTCACGTCACTGCGGAAATAGTTGTTGAACTGATAACCGACGCCGGCGCCGATGACATAGCTGTCCTTGATCGTCGCGGTATCGAAATCCGCGAGATAACCACCCGGACCACCCTGATAATAGTGAGCACCGCGTAGCTTGTTGAAGGAATAACCGACATCGCCCCGCAGATACCAGCCGCTCGCCTGGGTAACAGTAACCTCGGGTGCATCGACATAGGCCGGTGCAGGCTCAGCTTGATAAAGATCGGCAGCGATAGCGCTGGTACCGGTCAGCAGGACGGCCAGAAATCCGGCCAGGGCGTTTTTCATGACTTCCACTCCAGAAGAGGCACGTGCGGTTTCGGCAGCAGATGCCAGTGAACTGTTCAGTCATGGAGATTGACGTAAAATGGTTAAGTCCCGATTAACCACGATCATTCACTATATTTATTAGGAAATACTCAAAGAAAAAGCCGGCTGCAGAGCCGGCTTTTTGGGCGTTACTGTCTCGAAGGCTCACGCCGCCGAGCGGGCATTGGCGATGACGCCGACGAGATCGTTGACGATCTGCTCCACCTTAGCACTGTCATCGCCTTCCGCCATGACGCGGATCAGCGGCTCCGTACCGGAGGGGCGAATGACGAGGCGGCCATTATTGGCCAATGCGCTTTCCGCATCCGCAATCGCCTGCTGCACAACAGGGTTCTCCAGCGGCTTGCCGCCGGAGATACGGACATTCTTCAAAAGCTGCGGCACCGGCTCGAACTTGCGGCAGACTTCGCTGACCGTGAGGCCGGAGCGCTTGACCTTGGCGAGAACCTGCAAGGCCGCGACAAGACCATCGCCCGTCGTGCCGTAATCCGACAGCACGATATGGCCGGACTGCTCGCCGCCGACGTTGAAATTGTGGTTACGCATGTGTTCGACGACATAACGGTCGCCCACCTTGGTACGGGCAAGGGTGAGGCCCTTGTCGCCCAGGAAGCGTTCCAGCCCGAGATTCGACATGACGGTCGCCACGATACCGCCGCCGCGCAGCGTGTTGTCGGCAGCCCAGCTATCGGCGATGACGGCCATCAGCTGGTCGCCATCGACGATCTCGCCGCGCTCGTCAACGATGATGACGCGATCCGCATCGCCATCGAGCGCGATGCCGATATCGGCCCGTACTTCATGCACCTTCTTCTGCAGCGCTTCCGGGTGGGTGGAGCCGCATTCCAGATTGATATTGATGCCGTTCGGCTCATTGCCGATGGTGACGACTTCCGCGCCGAGTTCCCAGAGCGCAGCGGGCGCCACCTTGTATGCCGCGCCATTGGCGCAGTCGATGGCGATCCGCAGTCCGCTCAGCGTCACATCACGCGGCAGCGTGCGCTTGACGAATTCGATATAACGATAGATGTCGCCATCCACACGCTTGGCGCGACCGATCTCGCTCGGCTTGGCCAGCTGCGCATAGATATCCTTGTCGAGAAGGTCTTCAATCTCCAGTTCCAGCTCATCGGAAAGCTTGTAACCATCCGGTCCGAAAAGCTTGATGCCGTTATCGGAGAAGGGATTGTGCGAGGCCGAGATCATCACACCGATATCGGCGCGCAGCGACCGAGTCAGCATGGCGACGGCAGGCGTCGGAATGGGGCCGAGCAGGAAGACATCGAGACCGGCGGCGGTGAAACCGGCGACCAGCGCGTTTTCCAGCATATAACCGGAAAGACGCGTATCCTTGCCGATGACGACGCGATGGCGATGATGGCCACGGCGGAAAATCGTCCCGACCGCAATGCCCACCCGCATCGCCAGATCAGGCGTCATGGGAAAGACGTTCGATTGTCCGCGGATACCATCGGTTCCGAAATAACGGCGTGCCATTTGAACTCCAAATCTTTCGAGCATTCCGGCAAAGCTGAAAACAGCCGGAAGCGTTTTTGGCTAGATGCCACAAACCACGATAAACAGCACGTAAATTAGCGCAAAAATGGCTTATATCTTGTTACCAAAATGAAAAGGCCACCCGGAAGCCCGGATGGCCTTTTACAATTTTTAGCTTGCGCGAACGATCAATGCGGCTGCGGCTCCATGCCGCCTTCGGCCTCGCCGTCGCCCTTTGCTTCGCCGTCACCCTTCACTTCACTGGGACCGTCCTTCTTGGTGCCTGCCTTCGGCACTGCCGAACCACGGCTGCCCGGAGAATCGTCGCCCAGATCGCGAGCGGGCTTCTCGCCCTTCAGCAGGGCCTTGATCTCGTCGCCCGTCAGGGTTTCGTATTCAAGCAGACCCTCGGCAATCGCAACGAAACCATCGTGGTTTTCCGTCAGGATGCGACGCGCCTCACCATAGGCCTCGTCGATCAGGCGGCGAACTTCCGTATCGATGGTCTGGGCCGTTGCCTCGGAGACGTTCTTCGACTGCGAAACGGAATGGCCGAGGAAGACTTCCTGCTGGTTTTCACCATAGGACACCTGGCCAAGAGCATCGGAGAAGCCCCATTGGGTTACCATGGCGCGGGCAAGCTTGGTGGCCTGCTCGATATCCGAAGACGCGCCGGAGGTGATGTTTTCCTTGCCGAAGGTCAGTTCCTCGGCAACGCGGCCACCCATCATGATGACGAGGCGCGATACCATCCATTTGTAGCTCATGGAGTAGCGGTCGCCTTCCGGCAACTGCATGACCATGCCGAGCGCGCGGCCGCGCGGGATGATCGTCGCCTTATGCAACGGATCGGCCACGGCAACCTTCAGTGCGGTGATGGCATGTCCGGCTTCGTGATAGGCGGTCAGCTTCTTTTCGGCCTCGGTCATGGCGGAGGAACGACGTTCCGCACCCATCATGATCTTGTCCTTGGCGTCTTCGAATTCCTGCATGGTGACCACGCGCTTGTTGCGGCGGGCAGCCATGAGGGCAGCTTCGTTGACGAGGTTCATCAGGTCCGCACCCGAAAAACCGGGGGTACCACGGGCCAGAACCTTAAGGTCGACATTCGGCGCCAGAGGCACGTTGCGGATATGCACCTTGAGGATGCGCTCGCGGCCGACAATATCCGGGTTCGGCACGACGACCTGACGATCGAAACGACCGGGACGCAGAAGTGCGGGGTCAAGAACGTCGGGGCGGTTGGTGGCGGCGATGAGGATAATGCCTTCATTCGCCTCGAAACCGTCCATCTCGACCAGCAGCTGGTTCAGCGTCTGCTCGCGTTCGTCGTTACCGCCGCCGAGACCGGCGCCACGATGGCGGCCGACGGCGTCGATTTCATCGATGAAGATGATGCAGGGCGCATTCTTCTTGGCCTGCTCAAACATGTCACGCACACGGCTTGCGCCGACGCCGACGAACATTTCCACAAAATCCGAACCGGAAATGGTGAAGAACGGCACATTGGCTTCGCCGGCGACGGAACGCGCCAGAAGTGTCTTACCCGTGCCGGGCGGGCCGACCAGCAGCACGCCGCGCGGAATCTTACCGCCGAGGCGCTGGAATTTCTGCGGATCACGCAGGAATTCGACGATTTCCTCGAGATCCTGCTTGGCTTCGTCCACGCCTGCAACGTCATCGAACGTCACGCGGCCATGGGCTTCCGTCAAAAGCTTGGCCTTGGATTTGCCAAAGCCCATCGCACCACGCGAGCCGCCCTGCATCTGCCGCATGAAAAACAGCCAGACGCCGAGAATGAGGAACATCGGCAGAAGCGTGCCGAGATAGCTCAGGAAACCGGAGGAACCGTCGCTTTCGGGACGCGCCACGATGGTCACGTTCTTGCTCTGCAAGCGCTCCATCAGGCTGTCATCGATGACGGGGGAATAGGTCTGAAAGGCCGTGCCGTTTTCGGTATAGGTTCCGAGAACCCGGTTACCGGTGACGGTCACGTCGCGAACTCGCCCGGAATCCACATCGCGAAGAAACTGGGAATACGGAATTTCCCGCGAACCCGTTTGCGTCGGCGATGTCTGGAACATGCTGAACAATGCGATCAGCAAGAGGGCAATCACGGCCCACAAGGCGAAATTTCTGAAATTTGGGTTCATCGAACTCCCCGAACTCACACGGACAAATTTGCTGCCCGCTATAATGTGCCCCTAACATAAGGACGACATCTCCCGTTGCCAAGGCGAACGGCGTTATCTGATGCGTTTTGGTGTAAAAACTATTCCAAGGCAATTCACGAAAAAGAGGCCGGATTTAAACCGGGGGCTGTGGATATGCCGTCCGCCCGAATAAATTGGCGATTGCATTCGCCAACTCAAGGTCGAAACGTGACAGGAACAGATCGAAAGGTGCGAGCCTCGGCGTGACGGTGACGGCCTCCGCCCGCGAACCCGGCTCATCGGCTGCTGCGGCAATTTGCGGCAGCCCCGCCATCGCCTGCTTCGCCACCCCGGCCGGTACCGACGGAAAAAGCGCGGCCACTTCCGCAGTATCGCTGGCCCTGTGCGCTTTGACGTGCACTGGAAAAGCCGATCCGTTCTTCACGAGAAAACGATCGTCCCACAATCTCTGTTCATGTGCGCCAATATCAAGCTCCGGCAGGTTTCGCTGCTCGCGGAACATATAAAGCCCGTCCCGCCGGCGATCGAGCAGGACGCGACCGACCGTCAGTCGCCCGTTTTCAGCCGCTTTAAGAAACTCCAGAACGCGCGCCATGCTGCTTGCGGCCGGAAAATATGCCCTTCCCCCAAGGGTTGCGATCAGCGCCGCCAACCCATGCCGGAACTCGGGAAGATCGGGATTGACGCCATCGCCGGCCAATCTGGCTAGCGCAGCATGGAAAACCTGTGTATGCCCCCGCAGAAAAGCAGCCGTTGTTTCGGAAAGCGCCTGCCTTTTGAGAGAGGTTTCCACATCGATCCGGACAGGAGAGACGGGAAGCGCCTGCCGTACACGCACCCTTTCATATCGGGTATTTTCATTGCTCGGATCGTCAAACCAACCGCGCGAGCGGGAGGACACATAGCCACGGATCGCCTGCCTCTCACACATCAGGAACGGCCGCATGATCCAATGGCGGCCATCGTATAAGACCGCATCCGCCATGCCGGAGAGACCGAGATTGTCAGAGCCGCCGCTGCGGGCAGCGCGCATCGCCACGGTTTCGCGCTGGTCGCCGACCGTATGTCCCGTCACGACAAGATCGGCGCCCGTCTCGCGGGCGACCTCGGCAATCAGGCGGTAGCGGGCAAGCCGGGAGGCTTCGGAAAGGCCCGAGGCCGGTTTGATGCCGTCCCATCGGCGGGTAACGTGGGGGATGCCTATTTCGGCGCAGAGCATCGCCACCTTGCGCGCCTCATCGGCGGATTCCGCTCTCAGCGCATGGTCTACGGTGACGGCGGAAAGGCGCAAGCCATCCCGATCCATCTCCACCATTGCCTCATGCAAGGCCAGCAACAGACCGGTGGAATCACTGCCTCCGGAGATTGCGACGAGCATATGGGCGGGTGTGTGGAGATTTTTGACAAAAGACCTTGCCGCCGCGAGCGGCGCAACAGTCTTTTCGTTCAGAATGCGGGCATCAACCGGCATGGAAATACCCGCCACGGCAGGGAAAAATCAGCAGCTCAGCCGTTTCTGTTCGCTGGCAACCTTGCTCAGCACGGTCTTGGAAGCATTGGGATAACGCTTCGGCACCTCGCGCAGCGTGGCGCAGGCGGTTTCGGTATTGTCGAGAGCGGCAAGCGACATGCCGAGCTTCATCAGCATTTCCGGCGCCTTCGGCGATTTGCCATAGGCCTGATGGCCGTTCAGGAAGGTCTTTGCGGCCTCGTTGAACTTGCCCTGGGAATATTGCGCCTCGCCCAGCCAGAAGCTCGCATCCGCGGCCTTCGTGCCCTTGGGATAACCCTGCAGATATTGCTGGAACCCCTGTTCCGCCAGCTTGTAGTCACCGGAAAGAACATGCCCGTAAGCGGCCTGATAAATATCGCCTTCGCTGGTAAGCGCCGCCGTATTCACCGGATCCGTCTTGCGCTGGCTATTGCCCGTGCTGACGCCCGGAAGGCTGGCGGAGGAATTATTCGCGCCTTGATTCAACGTGCCGCCAACCGGCATTCCCTTGGAATCAAGCTCGATGGAGCCGAGCGTCGTCTCTCCCGGTGCCCCTGTCGGCGCGGTGGAGGGAGCAGACGGAGAAACGGAAGCGCCACCCTCGGGTGGCGTTTCGATGATCGTTGCAACGTCGTCGGTCGGCGGTGAGGCCGGATTGACCGGACTGGCTTCCGCCTTCTTTTTCGGCGCAGCGGTCGGGCTTGCACCCTTGCCGCCGGCATTGCCGCTCTCCAGTTCCTGGAAGCGGAACTCATTGTCTTCCTGCGCCTTGCGGATCGTTTCCTGCATCTGCAGAAGCTGGAAGCTCATTTCCTCGATACGGCCGTTGAGCTGCCGGATCTGTTCTTCAAGCTGCTGAACCCGATAGGCTTCATTGGCCTGAACCCGGACGACCGGGGGCTGCTGCTGAGAGTTGATCGTGCCGAAGCTACCCCCCGCACCTAACAGCGGACCCGAAACGGCGATGCCGCTCAAGCCGGTGCAGGCTGCAAGCCCCAGCATTCCCGCCACGACAAGTTTCTTCATCTCATTCGTCCTGCCTTAACTGATTTGCACCGGAATGGCGCAAGCCGGATTTTTTCCATATCAACCGAAAAAGCAACTTAACTTCGGCCAAACTGTGAAAAAAACAAAAGGCGGCCCAAAGACCGCCTTTCATTCAAGATCACGATAACGTCAGGCAATCACATGCCCGCGCCACCGAGAACCGTCACGGCGCGGCGGTTCTGCGACCAGCAGGAGATGTCGTCGCAAACGGCGACCGGCTTTTCCTTGCCGTAGGAGATCGTCTTCATGCGGTTAGCCGGAACGCCCTGGGAAGCCAGGAAGTCGCGGGTTGCAGCCGCACGACGGGCGCCGAGCGCCAGGTTGTATTCGCGCGTGCCGCGTTCGTCGGCATGGCCTTCAACGGTGATGGCGTAGTTCGGGTAACGGGCGAGCCACTGAGCCTGGCGCTGCAGGGTCTGCTGGGCGTCAGCGCGGATAGAGGTCGAGTCGGTATCGAAGAAGATGCGGTCGCCGACATTGACCGTGAAGTCCTGCTGGGAGCCCGGCGTTGCGGAGCCCGCGCCACCAAGGCCAAGTTCACCGGCGCTGTTCGGCATGTTCTTCTTGTTCGCGCAGCCTGCGAGAGCGAGCGCGAGCGTCATGGCGATGACAGCCGGGTTACGGGCCAGTTTCTGCATGGGGCTGAGTGCCGAAATGTGTGTACGGCTCATCGCCGGTCTCTCCTTAGGATTTCAATAACGTTGCCGGACACTAACTGATCGCGGTTAATAGCCGGCAAACGCTTATGGTTAACAGAAAGGAAATGTCCCATTTTTTTGCTCCCTCACAACACTTTGCGGCAAGAAAGAGGCGCACTTCCCCATGGTATCAAGTAAAACATGACGGCGCCGGTTCATGCCGGCGCCGTCATGGCAGTCATATCAGTCCAGAAGCGGCGACCATGCCGGATCCGAAGCGAAAGTCGGCGTCTTGATGAGCTGCTCGTTGTAGCCCGTCAGGTCGATCGAATAGAGCTGCGGACCGCCCGCACCGGCGTTCTGACGGAAGAACATCAGCACGCGGCCGTTCGGCGCCCAGGTCGGGCCTTCATTGTGGAAACCGCTGGTCAGGATGCGCTCGCCCGAACCGTCGGTCTTCATCACGCCAATCGAGAACTTGCCGCCCGACTGCTTGGTGAAGGCGATCAGATCGCCGCGCGGCGACCAGACCGGCGTGGAATAGGAACCATCGCCGAAGGAAACGCGCTGCTGGCCGGAACCATCGGCATTCATGACGTAAATCTGCTGGCGGCCGCCGCGGTCGCTTTCGAAGGCGACGCGCTGACCGTCGGGCGAATAGGACGGCGCCGTATCGATCGCCGACGTGTTCGTCAGCCGCGTCGTGGTGCGAGAGCGCAGGTCCATCGTGTAGATATTGGCATTGCCATCCTGCTGCAGGCTCATGATGACCTTCTGGCCATCCGGCGAGAAGCGCGGCGAGAAGGTCATGCCGGGGAAATTGCCGACAACTTCGCGCTGTCCGGTTTCCAGCTGCAGCAGGTAGACGCGCGGCTGCTGGCCTTCGAAGGACATGTAGGTCACTTCCTGACGGTTCGGCGAGAAACGCGGCGTCAGGACGATGTCGTTCGAGTTGGTGAGATTGCGGACGTTGAAGCCATCCTGGTCCATGATCGACAGCTGGCGCTTGCGGGCCGTCTTCGGGCCGCTTTCAGAGACGAAAACGACGCGGGTGTCGAAGTAGCCCTTTTCACCGGTGATCCGCTCATAGATGGCATCAGCGATGATGTGGGCGACGCGGCGCCAGTTTTCCGGCTGGGTAAAGAACTGCTGGCCAGTCATCTGCTGGTTGGCGAACGTATCCCACAGGCGGAATTCGGCGCGCAGGCGGCCATCGCTTTCACGCGTGACACGGCCGGTCACGAGCGCCTGGGCGTTGATGACCTTCCAGTCCTCGAAACGCGGCTGCTGATCCGGATTGCTGATCTTTTCGATGAAGGCGTTCTTGTTGACCGGCGCAAAAAGGCCGGAACGCTGCAGGTCGGCGGCAATGACCGCGGAAACCTGCGCGCCGATGCCGTCGCTCGACATGAAGTCGGTGATGGCGATGGGCAGCGGCTCGACATTGCCCTTGTTGATGTTGATTTCCACCCGCGCAAACGCCGGTGCGGAGAAAACCGACATGAGGGCCGCGACAGCGAGCACCAGCCGGATCGGCGAAAATATCTTCATGTTGCCAGGCCTTTCAGCATTCATAGCAATTCACTGGGATCGAAGTTCACGACAACTTCGTTCCATGCGTCATATTTGTCGGCAGGAAGGTTGGTGAACGGAGCAGAACGCATGATGGCGCGATAGGCTCCGCCGGAAAGAGCACGGCGCGTTCCTTCGGAACCGCCGGTCGCCTCGATCTCGGGCCGACCGATGATGGTTCCATCACGGTCGAGCTTCATGGTGACCCGAACGCGAACGTCCGAGGCATCCGCCATGCCGGGAATGATCTGCCAGTTCTTCTGGATCGCGCCACGCAGCGCATCCATTTCCGTCTGGCTGAGCGTCGAACCGCCCGTCGTTTTCTTGCCGCCAAGCGAGGCCTGCTGGGTGGAGCGCTTGGCGCCGCCACCCGAAGGCGCCTGCTTGTTCAAAAGCGCGGCGATATCGTCAGCGTTAAAATCGCTTTCCTTCGAGGAAGCCGATTTCGCAGTCTCCTGCTTCTTCTCGCCGGGCTTCTTGTCGGAAGGCTTGTCGGTGGACTTCGCCTGATCGGGCTTGGTCTCGGCCGGTTTTTCCGCGGGCTTCTGCTCGGCAGGCTTGGTCTCGGCCTGCTTCGGCTCTTCCGGCTTCGGCGGCTCGGGACGGGAATTCGGGCGCGGTACGTTCTGCGGCACGGGAATTTCGGCCGGTTCCTGCTGCGCGGGCGGCGGCTCTTCGGCCTTCGTTTCCTGCGGCGGCGGCTCCGTCTTCGGCTGCGGCGCGATCTCGGGCTTGGTCTGCGGCAAGGCGGCCATTTCCTGCGGCTTCGGAGCCGAGGTTTCTTCCTTGACGATTTCCTTCACCTCGTTCGCCTTGGTGTCGACGACGGGTTGCGGCTTTTCCTGCTTTGGCGGAGCGGCAGCGCTGATATTGTCGTTCGGCTTGGTGGTCGGCGTCGGCGGCGCGTCAAGATCGACCGTGTTGTTGCCGACGTTCTGGGCGTTCTCGACGATATCCGGACGCGTGGTCGGAACGGGGGCCGACTTTTCCGCTTTCGGCGCGTTCTTGTCCCCCTGCTGGATCTGGCTCAGCTCCTCGATGGGCACCAGTTCCACCGGCAGAGCCTCGGCCTGCGACACGTCAAGCGGCTCCGGCGAGCCCAGGGAAACGAGGGCGAAAGCCAGAAGCGACGCATGCACGATCGCGGATGTGGTAAGGCTGCCCTTCATCGTTTTACGTCAATTGTCCTGTTTCTGCTGGGTCACAAGGCCGATATTCTTGAAGCCCGCCGCCTGGATGCGCGCCATCACATCTGCGACGACGCCGTATGCGGCAACGGAATCCGCGCGCACGAAGATGCGCTCGTTATAACCTGTCGTGGCGATTGCCTGCAGCTTGTCGGCCACTTCTGCCGCCTGAATTTCCGTTTCCTGCAGATGGATCTGGCCATTGGCGTTGACGGAAATGGTGATCGGCTGCGTATCCGAGTTCAGCGCATTGGCGGATGTCTGCGGCAGATCGATCGGCACGCCGACCGTCATCATCGGCGCTGCCACCATGAAGATGATGAGCAGCACGAGCATGACGTCGACCAGCGGCGTCACGTTGATCTCGCTGATCGCGCCGCCCCTGCGTCGTCCGCCGCGCCCCCGGCGTCCACCGGAACCGCCGCCGCTGCCACCTGCTGACATACCCATATCATTTACTCCATTTTGCCTTGCGGCAAATTACTGCACAGCATGCGGCCGCTTACTGGGCGGCCTGCCGCGTCTGAAGTTTTTCATCGATCTGGCGCGACAGGATCGCGGAGAACTCGTCGGCGAAACCTTCCATGCGGGCGGAAAGCTTGTGCGCGTCGGCCGTAAACTTGTTGTAAGCGATAACCGCGGGAATAGCCGCGACAAGACCGATGGCCGTTGCCAGAAGCGCTTCGGCGATACCCGGCGCCACGACCGCAAGGTTGGTGGACTTCGAACCGGCAATCGCCTGGAACGAGGTCATGATACCCACAACCGTACCGAAGAGACCGATGAACGGACCGGCCGAACCGATGGTGGCGAGCGAACCGAGGCGCGCCTCGTATTGTTCGCTTTCACGCGCCATGGTCACGTCCATCGCCCGGTCGATGCGCATCTGCAGACCGATGGGCGAGCGTGCGCCGCGCTCGAAGGATTTCTTCCATTCGCGCATGGCGGAAACGAAAATCGCCGCGAGACCGCCATTCTGGCGTTCCGCCAGCGTGCGATAAAGCTCTTCGAGCGACTGGCCCGACCAAAAGACCTGTTCGAACTGGTCGAACTGGCGTCTTGCCTTGCCGAAGCTCACATATTTGTCGAAGACGATCGCCCACGTCCAGACCGAGGCGGCGATAAGTCCGATCATCACGAGCTTCACGATGAGGCCCGCCTGCATAAACAGTGCCCAGAGACTTACATCGTGCGTCGCCGCTGCCAAACCTGCCTGTTCCATAAATATCCAATCCCCGAATCCAAACGCCCGGTACGGGACCGGGCGATTCAAACGCGTGTTAACGCTCGAAGTCCTGCAGCAACAGCCGCCAACCCCTTAGCCATACCCCGATACTTGCCAGTAAGCCTTACTTGCCAATAAATTTGGTAAAAGGAAGGCGTGCGCCGCACAAATGCCAGTTGCTAAAGTAAGACACCATTATGGTTAAAGGAGTGTTACAACCGGGCCACGCCGGATGGATTTACTGGATCGGGCTGCCAATTACTTCAGGAATTTTTCCGCCACCGTCTCCGGAAGACGCCTCGGGCGACCGTTGGCGTTGATGACGGCGATGATGACCTTGGCGGCGACCAGCAGTGTTTCGCCGCGCCGGATTTCCTGATTGAGCACCATTTTCGCGCCGCCGGCCTTCTCGGTGATAGTCGTGATCGTCAAGACGTCATCCATCCGCGCCGGGCTTTTGAAATCGATCTCCATGCGATGCACGACGAAGACCAGCCCCTCCTCATCGGCAGTCAGAAGCGCGCTCTGTTCGCAGCCGAGGCAACGCAGGTAGTCTGTGCGGCCGCGTTCGAGAAAATGCAGGTAGCGGGCGTGATAAACGAGGCCGGAGAAATCCGTGTCCTCGTAATAGACACGCTGCGTCAGGCGGTGGCCATGTTCGATAAGCTCACCCGAAAGCGAAACCACAAGCTCGCTCATATTATCTCCTTGGGAATTTCAACTGCATCGCGGCGTCCTTCACGGACAATAAGATGCTCATGCCGTTGCGGCAGCGCGTCGATACGCTCCGCGATGAAACGGGGCCTCAGATCGCTCTTCAGAAGTGCTGAAGGCTGCGCGGGCAGCCAGCGGAACTCCACCTCGACACCATCCAGCATCCGATGCACGATATCGCTTTCATGGAACGGCAGGGGCTGGCGAAGCGAAACGAGATAATAAAATCCGAGTTCATGCGCCGCAAAATCGTCATAGGCGAAAAAATTCTCGGCCGACCAGAGAAGACGTTCGACCGAACAATCCCGGTCAAGCTCCTCGCCGATCTCGCGGATGATGGTTTCCTGCGAGCTTTCGCCGATTTCGGCACGGCCGCCGGGCAAGGCCCAGTAACTGTCCTTCGCACCGCGCTGGACGAGAACATGGCCGTTCTGAAAGATCAGCGCCGCCACGCGCATGCTGAAAAGCTGCGGTTTCCGGTCCAGCCGGATCATGTGACGTTCAGGGGCAGAGGTCATTTATCGTCCAGATCGCCGTCATGCCAGACGAGGTGTCTCGTGGCCTTCGGCAGGTGCTCTATTTCGTCGGCGATGAAATAGGGCGGAATATCAAGCTCGGTCAATGCCTGACGGGTTGCGGCGACCCAGCGGAACTCCAGCTCGTTATCGCCGTCCTGAACGCGGTGAATGATATCGGTCGGATGAAAGGCCAGCGTCTCCGGCAGGTCCATCAGGTAATAAAACCCGAGTTCGTGCCAGTCCTTGCCTTCGTAGTGGAAGAAATTTTCGACCGCCCAGAGAAGCCGCCCGATCTTGGCCTCGACGCCAAGCTCTTCCACCATTTCGCGCGCCAGCGTTTCTTCGGAGCGTTCGCCCATTTCGGCGCGGCCGCCCGGAAAGGTCCAGAATTTTTCATGCGACGCCCGGTGCACCAGCACGTGGCCATCGCGAAACGCCAGTCCCGCCACCCGCATCTGAAAAATGCGCTTCGGCTTGAACTTGATGCGGATGCGGGTGTCCTGCTTGGTATCGTGTGTCATGGCGCTGACCTGCGGGCTGGAAACATCAAATCGGTTTCCGTCCACCCTAGCGCATCCATCTCATCTTTTCTTGCCTTTGCGTCATCTCCCACAATGAATTCATCCAGTTGCGGCGGCTTGAGCGCGGTGCCGGACAACATGGCATGCGCCTGCCCGCGATGATGCGTCTGGTGCTGGAAGAGATGCGACAGAATATCGTCGTAGCGATCATGTTGGATACGCGCACCGCGGTGAATATTGACGTTAGCGGCAAGGCCGTCTTCATCGAGGCTGTCGACAAATGCGATCAGCACCTCGTCCAACTCCGTCTGGGCAACATGCAGATCGGCCATGGTGGCGAAAGGCTCTTCTTCAGCAAAGGCCGCAAGGCCGAGCGTGCCGCCTTGCAGGGCATCGATATAAAAACGGTCAACGGTGTAGATGTGGTTCAGCGTCGCGCGCAGCGTCGGAAAGAAACTCACACGGTACGCGACGAACGCTTCCTGCGAAAGCTGAAGACAGGCCTGATGCAGCCGAAAATTGGCCAGCCGGTTGTTGCGCGCGAGTTTGCGGAAGACCCGCAGCGGATCGTAAGACATGAAGGCTCCTCCATTGCCGCCGAAGGGCGGCGTCGTTCAATAGACGCGCTCAAGCTCCGATCTGCTTTTCAGAACCCTGGCGCCGTCTTCCTGTTCGATCAGATAGGCAGGCTCCTGCCTGCTCGCCTTCCGCTTTATTCTGGAGCCGGCGATGGTGCGTTCGACATCAACCGTGAAAATCTCGACGATTTTACCTTCACCGGTACCACTGCCCCAGTTCCACCGGACCTTCGTGCCCTTGCGATACACCGACATGATCATCTCCGTGCCAAAGACGATCAAATGCCGGCACGCCGGGCTTGTTCCCTCAATCCTCCTCCAGGGTCAGCCGGAACTGCGCCGCCTCAAGATCCTTGGGTGGCTGCTTGCCCAGATGTTTCCAGGCCGTGCCGGTCAGAATGCGACCGCGCGGCGTGCGCTGGATGAAGCCCTGCTGGATCATATAGGGTTCGATAATATCCTCGATCGCGTCGCGCGGCTCCGAAAGGCCGGCGGCGATGGTTTCGATGCCAACCGGGCCTCCGCCGAAATTGACCGCGATCATGGTGAGATACCGCATGTCGAGCTGGTCGAGACCCATTTTGTCGACCAGAAGCCGGGTCAAGGCCTCATCGGCGATCTCGCGGGTAACGGCTTCCGCCCGCGCCACCTCGGCGAAATCGCGCACGCGGCGCAGTAGCCGTCCGGCGATACGCGGCGTGCCGCGGGCACGCCTTGCCACCTCGCGTGCACCCTCATCGGTCATGTTCAGGCCCATCAGCCGCGCGCCGCGTCGGACGATCAATTCCAGTTCGTCGACGGTGTAAAAAGCCAACCGGACGGGAATGCCGAAACGGTCGCGCAGCGGCGTCGTCAAAAGCCCAAGACGGGTCGTCGCGGCGACAAGGGTAAATTTGGAAAGATCGATCTTCACCGAACGTGCCGCCGGTCCTTCGCCGATGATGAGGTCGAGCTGGAAATCCTCCATTGCCGGATAGAGAATTTCTTCCACCGCCGGGTTGAGACGGTGGATTTCGTCGATGAAGAGTACGTCGCGCTCCTCGAGATTGGTCAAAAGCGCGGCGAGATCGCCCGCCTTGGCGATGACGGGGCCGGAGGTGGATTTGAAGTTGACGCCAAGTTCCTTGGCCATGATCTGCGCCAGCGTCGTCTTGCCGAGACCGGGCGGGCCGACGAACAACACGTGATCCAGCGCTTCGCCACGGTTCTTGGCCGCCTCGATAAACACCTTGAGATTGGCGCGGGCCTCCGCCTGGCCGGTAAAATCGTCCAGCGACTGCGGGCGCAGGGTGGTGTCGATGTCCTCACCGCGCTTTTCGGGGGTGATAAGCCTTGCCGCATCACTCATGTCAGAAGTTCCATTCCGGGCAGCTTGCGAGCAGCTTTTTTGTCAAACGTATATGTCGCCACGCAGCCATTGACCCTGTTGCTTTCCGATACAATCGCGTCGGAAAAATCCGCATTTGTATTCCGGCATATGTCGATGGCATTGCCAATCGCCTCATAATCCGGAATTTCCAGTTCCCGCCGCTCAAGCATAAGCTGGAAAAACTCCAGAACGGCGCTTTTGGGATAACCGTAGAACTGGCCAAGTACCCACGCCGTCTCCAAAATCACAGCGAGACTTACAAGCAGGGTTTCTCCGTCCTCAAGCCGTGTAAGAAGACGCTTCACCGTTTCTTTTTGTTCGACATCGTCATCTACCACGATACGGAGCAGAATATTCGTGTCTATTCCGAAACGGCTGGTCATTCGTCTTCCGTCGTATCCGTAGAACGCTTGTACCGCGCAACAGCTCCCTCACCAATCGCATCATTCATCTGCTCGATGGTAAGCTTTTTGCCATTCGGGGGTTTACCGAGAATTCCGGCCAGATCGGCAAGAGATTTATTGCGAGGGACAACGATCATCTCCCCGTTACGAACCCAGGCGTAACATTTGTCGCCGGGCTTGATTTTCAATTGTTCGCGCACGTTCTTGGGAACTGTCATCTGCCCTTTGGAGGTGATTGTCACCTGAAAGCCCATGCCGCTGCCCTTTTCTTACTTTTTACCCATTGTAAGGAATTTAGCATCAAGCGCATCAACGCGAAAGCTCTTTCAGCCCGAGCCGGATCAGCTTGGCGCTGTCGCCGCCCTCCCCGCCGTTCTTCAGCGCCGCGGCAACCGCGTTGGCGGCCTGGTCGCGCGAGTAGCCGAGATTGGTGAGCGCGGAGACGGCATCCGCTACCGGCGCGGACGCGACGCCTTCGCCAAGCTCCTGCTTGAGGCCCATTGAGGCGGAAGCCTCTCCCGCAAAGGTCGGAGCCTTGTTGCGAAGCTCGGTCACAAGACGCACCGCCACCTTCGGCCCGACGCCCGGCGTGCGTGAGATCATCGTTTTGTCCTGTAGCGCAATGGCATTTGCCAGTTCGGAGGGCGACAGCGTGGAAAGAACGGCCAAGGCCACTTTCGAGCCAACACCCTGCACGCTTTGCAGCAGGTTGAACCATTCCCGCTCCAGCGCCGAGAGAAAACCGAAGAGCTTCAGCTGGTCCTCACGCACATAGGTTTCGATGAACAGCACCACCGCCTCCCCCACGGAGCCGATTTTCGACAGCGTGCGCGCCGAACAATAGGCGACGTAACAGACGCCGTGCACATCCACCAGCACATAGTCCGCGCCGATTTCCTCGATGCTGCCTTTCAGTTTTCCGATCATGATGCCGCCCGCTGCAATGAGATTTTAAATATTCAACCGGCCGCCAGCAGTCGCCGCATCCTGTCACCGCCGCGATTATGGGCGTGGCAGATTGCGATGGCGAGCGCGTCCGCCGCATCGTTACCCTTGAATTCGGCCTTCGGCATCAGGATTTTCAGCATCATGTGAATTTGCTGCTTTTCGCCGTGCCCGACACCGATGACGGCCTTCTTCACCGCATTCGGCGCATATTCAAAGACCGGCAACCCTGCGCGCGCCGGAACCAGCATGGCGATGCCGCGCGCCTGGCCGAGTTTCAGCGTCGCAACCGCATCCTTGTTCACGAAGGTCTGCTCCACCGCCGCCTCATCGGGCTGATGGCTGTGCACGATATCCGCCAGCCCGTCATGCAGCTGGCAGAGCCGCGAGGCGAGATCCATATCACCGTCCGACGTCACCGTGCCGGAGGCGACAAACCGCAGACTGTTACCGAGGGTGTCGATCACCCCCCAGCCGGTGCGCCTTAATCCGGGGTCAATGCCGATGATTCGAATCGTCTTTTGCATGAGGCACCTTATCTTTCCGGCTGCGACCCTGCCAGCGATAAGTGAACAAAACGACAACATTCATCAAATTTGCAGTGCAGCATTTACCTCTGCTTAAACCGCGTACCGCATTGTTCCCCCCACAAAATAAAAAAGGGGAGCTGCGGACATGATGATCCGCAGCATAATATCTGAGCCATATCAGCCATCCGGTGGCGCCACATGCATGGCGCGGGAACTGATCCGGCATTGGGGGCTGCATCGGCCATGCTGAACCGTTTTCATTCCATATCCACCAAAGTGCTGGCGATTTTCCTGGCGCTGATGGCGATCTCGACCGGGGCTCTGACACTTCTCGGTTATCAGAGCAGCAGCGGCGTTCTGGAAGAACAGGCGTCGAAATCCATGGAGAGCATTCTCGTCTTTCGCGGCGACATGCTTCAGGAGCGTCTTGAGCAACTGAAAACGCAGGCGGATTCCATCGCCAAGATCGAATCCCTGCAAATGGCTGTCGTTTCCATGCGCAGCGGCTGGGCGACCGTGCAGAAGAACTCGGGCGACGCGAAGGCGGAACTGCAGCGCGTCTTCGTCAAGGAAAACCCCTTCGGCGAAAAGGAAAAGCTGATCAAGCCGGAAAGCCCGAGCGGCTTTTATTATTCCACCCATGAAAAAACCCAGACGGATATTGGCGGTTATCTGCAGGGAACGCCGTTCAGCGACGTTCTCTTCATCGATCCCGCAGGCACGGTCTATTACTCTTACCTGAAAGGATCGGCTTTCGGGGAAACCGTCACCGGCAGCGCCTGGGCGGAAAGCGGCCTCGGCGCGGCCTTCGCACGTGGCGCCGCAAATGCCGAAAAGGCCGTTAACGACGTGGCCCAGACCAGCTTCTCCGGCCTGCGCATCGATGCCGCCACGAAAGAGGCCGGCATTTATTTCGGCGTTCCCGTCGTCAAGTTCGGCGCTTTCAAGGGCATCGTCCTCTTCCGGGTCAAGGAAGAGATCTTCGGCCAAATCCTCACGAAGGGTGTGACGGCCGGCAGTTCCGAGCAGTCGGCAATCGTTTCCGCCGATGGCAAGGTTATCGGCGTGGAGGGCAACAGGCTGGTCGGTCTCGATCCGGCAATCTATGGCTTCCACGGGCAGGCGCTGAATACGACGGGCATGACGATTGCCAAGATCGACCGTGCGGATGGCGAAGCCAATGCCTATGCCCGCCCCTTCTCCTTTGCCGGGGAAAAATATCTCGCGGTGGAAAGCATGCTGCGCAGCGAATTGAATGCGGGCTCGGTTTCGATTGCCGGCACGCTTGCCGTGATCGGCCTTTGCGTTCTGGCGGCCATGTGCGCGGCGACGGCCTTCTTTGCGCGACGCCTGTTCGCACCGCTGGAAAAGCTTGCAGGATTGACCGGCGAAGTGGCCGCAGGCCGTCTCGATGCGGAGATCGGCAATCAGGACCGGAAGGACGAGATCGGCCGCATGGCGCGGGCGCTTGGCAGTTTCCGCGAAAAGCTCATCCTGCAGCGGGAGATGCAAGAAACCGCATCGCGCACGCGTGAGGAAGCCGAAACGGCCCGCCGCGCGCATCTTGCGGAACGGGAGGCCGAGGCCGGCACCCTGCAGATGGTCGTGCATTCCCTGGATGAAGGGCTGGATCGGCTGGCGAACGGCAATCTCGCCTATCGTATCGAAACCGTCTTCCCCGACGATCTCGAAAGCCTGCGCCATAACTTCAACACGGCACTTTCCCGGCTCAGCGAAACCATGCAGGCCATCGGTGGCAACTCCGCCGCCGTTCGTGGCGGTTCCGAGGAGATGCGAGTGGGCGCCGATCAGCTCGCCGAACGGACCGAACGGCAGGCAGCTTCCATCACCGAAACGGCAAGCGCGATCAAGGCGATCACGGAGGCCGTCCGCGACCAGATCGAACGCGCCGAACAGGCAACGCGGATAGCCCGCGACGCCAGCGCGGAGGCCACGGCATCCAGCCGCATCATGGAGCAGACCATCGCCGCCATGGAGGCGATCCAGACCTCGTCACGCCAGATCAACCAGATCATCGGCGTCATCGATGAAATCGCCTTTCAGACCAATCTTCTCGCCCTCAATGCCGGCGTTGAGGCAGCCCGTGCGGGCGAAGCCGGCAAGGGCTTTGCGGTCGTGGCGCAGGAGGTGCGCGAACTGGCGCAGCGTTCGGCAGCGGCCGCAAAGGAGATCACCAGCCTGCTGAAACGTTCCACGGACGAAGTTTCCGCCGGCGTGGCGCTGGTGGAAAAAGCAGGCACGTCGCTTTCCGGCATCGGCAAGCATGTGCAGACCATCAGCACGCGCATCGAGGAGATCATGGACTCCACCCGCGAGGAAGCGCACACGCTCTCGGAAATCAACAGCACCGTCGCCAGCCTCGACGCCATGACCCAGCAGAATGCCGCCATGGTAGAAGAAACGACGGCCGCCATTCACAATCTCGCCTCCGAAGCGGGTGAAATGGATGGCAGGCTTGGACAATTCACGCTGGCTTCCGACCGGGATGCAGCAGGTCATCGCGACGCCCGACTAATTCGGCGGGCAGGCTGAAAAAGCAAAGGGGCCTCTTCGGAGGCCCCAATTTTTTTGAACCATCCTTCAATTCTGCGCGACTTCACTGGTAAATCGGGACACGCGCCTTACATCCGCAGCTAAAGATTTCAATTTCGCAGGAGCGTCGGATGATCCCCTTTTCCATTCTCGACCTTTCGCCCATCGGCGAAGGCGAGAGCGTCAGCGAGGCGCTTGAAAACTCCCGCCGAATGGCGATAAAGGCCGAAGAACACGGCTATAACCGCATCTGGCTGGCGGAGCACCACGGCATGCCGGGCATTGCCAGTGCGGCAACATCGCTCGTCATCGCCCATGTGGGCGCGGCCACGAAACATATCCGCGTCGGCTCCGGCGGCATCATGTTGCCCAACCACTCCCCGCTCGTCATCGCCGAGCAGTTCGGCACGCTTGCGGCGCTGCTTCCCGGCCGTGTCGATCTCGGTCTTGGCCGTGCGCCCGGAACCGACATGCGCACGGCACGGGCGCTGCGCCGCAATCTCGATGCCGGCGCGGAAAACTTCCCGCACGATATCGTCGAACTCCAGCGTTACCTTGGTCCGCCGCAGCAGGATCAGGCGATTCTTGCCGTGCCAGGCATGAATTCGAATGTGCCGATCTGGCTGCTCGGCTCCAGCACCTACAGCGCACATCTCGCCGCAGCCCTCGGCCTGCCCTATTCCTTCGCCTCGCATTTTGCCCCTGACATGCTGATGGAAGCGATCCATATCTATCGCGAGCGCTTCCAGCCCTCCGAAGTACTGGACAAGCCCTATGTGATGGTGGGTGTGATGGGGGTCGGCGCCGATACGGACGAGGAGGCGCAGCATCTCTTCACCTCGTCGCAGCAGCAATTCGTCAACCTGCGCCGCAACGTGCGCACGCAGTTTCCGAAGCCGGTGCACAGCATGGACGATTACTGGAACGAGATGGAACGTTTCTCTGTCGAACACACGCTGCGTTTTGCGGCCGTCGGCTCGCCTGAGACGATCCAGCGCCATCTCGACGGTTTCCTGGCGGAAACGCAGGCGGATGAGCTGATCGTTTCCATGCCGATCCATGACATCGAAAAGCGACTGCGATCCGTGGAGATTTTTGCCGACGTGCGAACCTCCATAAAGAAGGCTGCCTAAACAAAAAAGCCCCGGAGCGGATCGCTGCCGGGGCTTTCTTTGAAACATGAGACGTCAGGCGGAAAGCTTGGCGAGAATTTCTTCAGACACTTCGAAGTTGGAGTAGACGTTCTGCACGTCGTCATCGTCTTCGAGATTGTCGATGAGCTTCATCAGCGACTGCGCCTTTTCTTCATCCACCGGCACCGTGTTCTGCGGCTTCCAGATAGCCTTGACGCTTTCGGCTTCGCCCAGCACGCCTTCCAGCGCCTTGGAAACCTCGTTCATCGCTTCGAAACCGCAGATGATGGTGTGGCCGTCCTCGGAAGATTCGACGTCGTCGGCGCCGGCTTCGATGGCGGCTTCCATCACCTTGTCGGCATCGCCGACTTCAGCCTTGTAGGAGATTTCGCCAACCCGATCGAATGAGAACGAGACCGAGCCGGTTTCGCCGAGAGCGCCGCCGGCCTTGGTGAAAATGGAGCGAACGTTGGAAGCGGTGCGGTTGCGGTTGTCCGTCAGGGCCTCGACGATGACGGCGACGCCGCCCGGGCCGTAACCTTCGTAACGGACTTCGTCATAGTTTTCGCCATCGGCGCCGGACGCCTTCTTGATCGCACGCTCGATGTTGTCCTTCGGCATGGACTGGGCCTTGGCGTTCTGGATTGCCAGACGCAGGCGCGGGTTCATGTTCGGGTCGGGCATGCCCGTCTTTGCCGCAACGGTGATTTCGCGCGCAAGCTTGGAAAACATTTTGGACCGCACGGAGTCCTGCTTGCCCTTGCGGTGCATGATGTTCTTGAACTGTGAATGACCAGCCATGGAAAACCTGATTGTCGTAATTTGGAGATTGCGGGCCTTATAAGTGCGATAGCCGCGCCATTCAACCCCGCAAGCGCTTTCTCTTGCCGCAACAACGGAAGGAACCGATTTATCCGCTCTTCGTTCTGATCATGAACGCGGCGGAAAAGGATATTTTTCCTCCGTCGCAACATGAGACCCGAAGGAGAAAACATATGGTCAGCCTGACTGAAGCACGAGAAGCACCGGCCCGCCAGCTCTGGGACGAGATCAATTCCGTCCACGCCGGCATGCTCGGTCTCGAAGGACTGCACAACCACATGCAGCCCATGGCGCCTCACGCTGACCCCAAGACCAACACCGTCTGGTTTTTCTCCAAAAAAGACACCGATCTGGTGAAATCGCTGAAATCCGGCTCCCGGGCGCATTTCTGCGTGGTGGGCAAGGACCATGACTACCACGCCTGCCTTTCAGGCATCCTCGAAGCACGCGACGACAAAACCAAGATCGACGAATATTGGAACTCGGTCACCGCCGCATGGTACGAACATGGCAAAAGCGACCCGCAACTGATCATGCTGGCGTTGCATGTCGACGATGCCGATATCTGGGCTTCGACGGACAGCACGCTGAAATTCGGCTGGGAAATCGCCAAGGCGAACATGTCGGATGACAAGACGCCTGATGTCGGCGTCCGCCAGCACCTCACTTTTGCCTGATAAATGGCTCCCCCCGGCCTTCCCCGCCCGTCGCCATGCTACATGCCTTTTGGCACCAGTATCTGCGGCTGGCGGGGAAGGTTTCTCATCGAAACCCGGATCACCGGATCGGTCGCATAGGCAACGCGGAAACTCTCGCCGAACATCGTCAGAAACTGCTCCAGTGGCGGGCCGGTGCGGTGCATCGGCAGGATCAGCGCGGAGCGCAGGCGCTTGACCACCCGGCTCATGCTGTCTGCCCCCATGGTCAGCCCGCCATCCACCGGCACCATCAACACATCCAGACGGCCGATCTCGGCGTAATGCGTATCCGTCAACTCGTGATGCAGATGCCCGAGATGGCCGATGCACAGCCCGGCAACCTCGAAGATGAAGATGGAATTGCCGTTCTCCTGAAAGGATTCGTAATCGCCCCAGCGGTTGCGGATGTCGGTTGCGACATTGCGGATATAGACATCGCCCACCAGAACCTTGTGCTCGGCCTTTTCTCCCGGCGTATCGCTCCAGCCATGCAGCACATATTGAATGGCCGGGTCCGGACTGAGGGTAAAATGCGTCGAATGCGCCCGGTTCATCGTCACCACCGTCGGCGTGACGGGCGGACGATAGACGCCGTTATAATCGGTGGCGATTGTCACACCGCCTGGGCTTTCGATGAGATAGGTGGAATGGCCGATGAAGCTGATCTTCACCTCTTCCTTTGCCGTCGCCTGCGCCAGCTGAACACCCGGCGGATTGAAGCTCGCGAACATGACGCCCGGAATGTTGCTGGCGATCGCCTGGCACTGGCTGACGGGAGGACGGCTCGCCGTCTGGGAGAAGGCCGCTCCCGAACAGGCGATCAGCCCCGTTATTGCAAGCATTAGCACGTGCAGCATCATGCCACTCCCCTGAACTTGCGAAGCTGAGAGGATGGGGCAGGTTTTGGCGAGCGTCCAGTTACAAGAGCAGTGGAAGGCTCACCCTCTCGTCATTGTGAACGCTTCGGGGGAAGATTAAACCCAGAAGGACGGCAGGGTTTCAGAAAGCCGCGGCCCGATGCGCAGCGGCGCAATCTTTTCCGCCAGTCCGGTTCGGTCGGAAATCTCCACGCCGACGCCGCAGATTGTCGCAGGTCCGCTGGCTGCCTCGAAACGGCCCTTCGGCATTTTGGAAATGAAGCGGTTGATCGGCTCCTCCTTCTCCATGCCAAGCGAGCTGTCATAATCGCCGCACATGCCGGCATCCGACATGTAGGCGGTTCCGCCGTTCAATATCTGCGCGTCGGCTGTCGGAACATGGGTGTGGGTACCGACAACGAAACTAGCGCGCCCGTCGACGAAATGGCCGAAACACTGTTTTTCGCTGGTCGCTTCCGCGTGGAAATCGAAAATAATGGCGTCGGCCTGTTCCTTCAGCGGGCAGGCGGCAAGAATGTTTTCAGCCGACTTGAAGGGATCGTCCAGTTCCGGATGCATGAAGACCCGGCCCATGATGTTGGCAACCAGTATGCGCGCGCCGTTGCGGGCATAAAAAATGCCCGAGCCTTTGCCCGGCGTACCATCCGGATAATTGGCGGGCCGGAGGAACTGGTCATGACGCTCGCAGAAGGAAACCGCTTCCTTCTGGTCCCAGACGTGGTTGCCGGTCGTCACCACATCGGCGCCGGCATTGATGGTCTCGAGATAGATATCCTCGGTGATCCCAAAACCGCCGGCAGCGTTTTCACCGTTGACGATGACGAAATCCAGCTTCAGGTCGGAAATCAGCCCCGGCAACCGCTCCCAGACAGCCGTGCGTCCGGTCTTGCCAACCATATCTCCGAGAAAAAGAAGCCTCATTCACCCGCCCCGATCTTGCGCATGTTTCTATATTTCGTCCCCTCTAGTGCATTTCCAGGAAAAGTGGAACCCGGTTTCCCGTCCGCAAATGCGACGAAACAAAGAGTTAGGGGTCTTCGCCATTCAAGGAAAAGTGGAGACCCTCTAACCGGAAATCCATCTTTTAAAAAGTGCTAAAGCGCCTTTTGCCCACTATCGGAGATCGACAATGGGGCGGAAAACCAGCGCAGGCCGCTTTCGGTCAGAATGGCGTGAAGCGACACATCATGCGGCTCCGCCGGCACGGACGGCACTTCCTGACAATCGAAGGCGACGCCGACGAGCACGGGCTGACGACCCCTGGCGTGCAATCGCGCAATGGCGCGGTCATAATGGCCTGCGCCATAACCGACCCGCTGACCTTTGCCATCGAAGACGGAGAGAGGCACGAGCAGAATATCCGGATCGAGAACCTCCGCATCCTCACCCGGGCCGGTCGTGCCAAAGCCGGTCTTCACCAGCGGCGTATCCGGCTCAAAGGCGCGGAAGACGATGGTTTCACGATCCAGCACAACGGGCAGGACAAGACGCCCGCCCCTTGTCCGCAACGCCTCCATCAGCGGCCGGGTATCGGCCTCGGAGCGGATCGGCATAAAGCCGGAAATTACGGTGCCCGGTGCAAAGGGGATATCGGAGGCGCCATGGGCCGTTATGGACTGGCTCTTCTGCTGGCGCTCCGCCAGCGTCAGCGCATCGCGCGCGGCGAGCCTTTCGCCGCGCAGCCTTGCTTTTTCGGCAACGTCACCGGGCATCAGGCGGCCCGGCTCACGAGAACCTTGTCGATGCGGTGGCCATCGAGATCGATGACCTCGAAACGCCAGCCATTGCGGGTGACATGTTCGCCCAGTTCCGGCAGGCGGCGGAACTCGTCCAGAACCAGACCGGCAACGGTCTCGAACTCGGCATCCTCGTCAATCTGGAAACCCATGCGATAAGCGAACTCATCGGCGGGCATCCAGCCGGCGACGAGGAACGAACCGTCCTCGCGCTCGACCATGGCCGGCTCCTCATCGTCATCTTCCTGGAACGCACCGGTGATGGCTTCCAGCACGTCGCCGGAGCTGATGATGCCTTCGAAATGGCCGTATTCGTCGTAGACCAGCACCATATGCACGGTGGAACGGCGCAGCGACTGGATGACGTCCACCGCGCTCGTCAGATCCGATACGACCGGCACTTCCCGCAGAAGCTCGCGAATGTTGAGTTCCTTGCCGGAAGCCAGCGCATCGAAAGCGTCCTTGGCGAAAAGCACGCCGAGAATTTCATCCGAGGCGCCGTTGCGCACCGGCAGGCGCGAACGCTGCGTCTGGCGAAGCTGCTCGCGGATTTCTTCGGCGCTGTCTTCGATATCGACCACTTCCACATCGCGTCGCGGCGTCATCAGGCCGCGCGCATTGCGGTCGGCAAGGCGCATGACGCTGGTGATCATCGCCGATTCCTCGGTCTCGATCACACCGGCGCTGTGAGCTTCGGCCAGAACCGTGCGGATTTCATCGTCAGTGACCGAAGCGTTGGATTCACCGCTATGGCCTAGAAGCGCCAGAACGGCCTTGCCCGACCGGTCGAGCAGCCACACCAGCGGCGCGCCGACCTTGGACAGCAGCATCATGGTGGGGGCGACGCGGGCGGCGACCTTTTCGGGATCGCGCAGCGCAATCTGCTTGGGCACCAGTTCGCCGACGATCAGCGACAGATAGGTGATGGCCACGACCACCGAGCCGACGCCGAGCGCATCGGCGGCACGGTCGGGAACGCCCTGCTCCAGAAGCCACGCCGTGAAGCGGGCGCCGAGCGTGGCGCCGGAAAAAGCGCCGGAAAGGACGCCGACCAGCGTGATGCCGATCTGCACCGTGGAAAGAAAGCGTCCGGGATTTTCGGAAAGGCTGAGCGCCATTGTGGCGCCCTTGCTGCCTTGTGTGGCAAGCACTTTGAGCCTCGCCGGTCTGGAGGAGACAACGGCAAGCTCGGACATGGCAAGCACACCGTTCAATACGGTGAGCAGGACCACGATCATAATTTCAGTAAACAAGTTTAGCTCTTTGGGCTGTTGAACGGCACGTCGCGGTTTTGACCGCAGCGCCCTTTTTTAAAGGGCATGACAGACATACCAATCCGGATAATAGGGAATTGTTCCGCCATTGCAATGACGGCAATATAAAAAAGCCGCGTCCGGCAGTTATGAAAAATGACTGTCGAATATATCAAGGATACAGGGAAGCCCCGGAGGTTGATCCGAAACTTCAAGCGCGATCCACGGCGACCGATGGAGATTTACGATCCTGGGCGCCTACAAAAGTAGGTGGGCACCGTGTGTCCAGCCCCACGGGACTGGCCAGGGACAGCTCCCTTTGGATCGAGTATGGCCCCAGGGATTGTGGTTCCTGTCGGGAAGCGCAGAACGCATAGAAGATATAGGACGGATCGGAGAAAACCGCCAGAGGGCAGCGCGCGAAATTTTGCCGCCTCAGAACCCTTCAGGCCATCAATGCGCGGCGGGCTTCGGCCGCGCCAGCAGTTTTTCGGTAATCCCGTTCAGGCGGTCGGCCAGATCGCCGATGGCGAGCGCCACCATCTCGTCTGATTTCGCCCGGTGCTCGGCCATGCCGTCGCGGTTGCGGGAAAGGGAGGCGACCTCTCCTTCCAGCTTCTCGATCTTGCGATTGAGTTCGGAAAGCTCGTCCATCACCATGATGCCCGCCATAACGGTCAGGCGAAGATCGCCGATTTCGCCGAACTGGCTCTTGAGGTGCCCGACATACCGGTCGAACCTCGTTGCGAGATCGGTCAGATGGTCTTCCTGCCCCGCCTCGCACGCCATGCGATAGGCCTTGCCGTCGATCATAACTGTGACTTGCGCCATGAGCCCGCTCCTATCGATCCAGCACCGCGCGGATCGTCTCCATCGCCGTCACCAGCCGGCGGGAAACCTCGCGATTGACTTCTTCAAGACGATTGGCGCGAAACTCGGCCTGATCCAGCTCATGCGCGAGCCTTGCGCGGTCGACATGGACCCGCTTGACCTCGTTATCGATCTCGCCCGTCTCCCTTTGCCGCTCGATACGCATATCGATGGCATTTTCGAGATTTGTGATGGCAGCATTCAGCTCCGTCAGCGCAGATTGTACGGTCTTGTCAGCCGACATCGTTTTTTCCAACTCGCACGCCACCGGCCGAATCGTCCGGTTTCAGGCCTTTTCAACAATCACGAGGTTATTACCCGATTTACCATCCCGTCAATCAAACCAGTGCATTGAGACGTTTTGCTCTGTGGATGAACGAAGAGGCGGCAACGCCTATCGCACGGATTTTGTCAGGATGCCCGATTTTCTAAACGATTTTTTCTCCCTCAGCGAACCGCAAACGCCCGTGGATTTATTGACTTGCCGGCCTCACCTGCTATGGATCAACCCGCTTTTTGGATAGTTGCGTAAAACTATCTCCTTTCACCCGGAAACAGACGGAAAAGCCATGATTTCTCGCGACAAACACAACCGGATGGCAAATGCGATCCGATTTCTTGCCATGGATGCAGTGGAGAAGGCCAATTCCGGCCATCCCGGTCTGCCGATGGGCGCCGCTGATGTCGCCACCGTTCTCTTCACCCGTTACCTGAAATTCGATCCCAAGGCGCCGCTCTGGGCGGATCGCGACCGCTTCGTGCTGTCGGCAGGTCATGGCTCGATGCTTCTTTACTCGCTGCTCTATTTGACGGGCTACGAGGACATGACGATCGACGAGATCAAGCGCTTCCGTCAGTTCGGTTCCAAGACCGCCGGCCACCCCGAATATGGCCACGCGACCGGCATCGAAACCACAACCGGCCCGCTCGGCCAGGGCATCGCCAACGCCGTCGGCATGGCGATTGCCGAGCGCAAGCTGGAAGAGGAATTCGGCTCCGACCTGCAGAGCCACTTCACCTATGTCCTGTGCGGTGACGGCTGCCTCATGGAAGGCATCAGCCACGAAGCCATCGCGCTTGCCGGCCACCTGAAGCTCAACAAGCTCGTTCTGTTCTGGGATGACAACAACATCACCATCGACGGCGAAGTCGGCCTCTCCGACAGCACCGACCAGATCGCCCGCTTCCAGGCCGTTCACTGGAACACCATCCGCGTCGACGGCCACGATCCGGACGCGATTGCCGCCGCCATCGAAGCCGCGCAGAAATCCGACCGCCCGACCTTCATCGCCTGCAAGACCGTCATCGGCTTCGGCGCCCCCAACAAGCAGGGCACCCACAAGGTTCACGGCAACCCGCTCGGCGCCGAAGAAATCGCCGCCACCCGCAAGCACCTGAACTGGGAAGCCGAAGCCTTCGTCGTTCCGGAAGATGTGCTCGATGCATGGCGTCTCGCCGGCCTGCGCTCCACCAAGACCCGCCAGGATTGGGAAGCCCGCCTTGAAGCCGCTGAAGCCGGCAAGAAGGCCGAATTCAAGCGTCGCTTCGCCGGCGACCTGCCCGGCAATTTCGACAGCGCCATCGATGCCTTCAAAAAGAAGATCATCGAGAACAACCCGACGGTCGCCACCCGCAAGGCTTCGGAAGATTCGCTTGAAGTCATCAACGGCGTCCTGCCGGAAATGGTCGGCGGTTCGGCTGACCTGACGCCGTCCAACAACACCAAGACCAGCCAGATGAAGTCCATCACGCCGACGGACTTCTCCGGCCGTTACCTGCATTACGGCATCCGCGAACACGGCATGGCAGCAGCCATGAACGGCATCGCGCTGCATGGCGGTCTCATTCCTTATGCCGGTGGCTTCCTGATCTTCTCGGACTACTGCCGTCCATCGATCCGTCTGGCTGCCCTCATGGGCATCCGCGTCGTCCACGTTCTGACGCATGATTCCATCGGCGTCGGCGAAGACGGCCCGACCCACCAGCCGGTGGAGCAGATCGCAGCCCTGCGCGCCATTCCGAACCTGCTCGTCTTCCGCCCGGCGGATGAAACCGAGACGGCAGAATGCTGGCAGCTCGCGCTGGAACAGAAGCATCGTCCTTCCGCACTGGCGCTTACCCGCCAGAACCTTGCGCCCTCACGCAAGGAATATGAAGAGAAGAACCTCTCCGCTTACGGCGCTTACGAACTCGTCTCCGCCAGCGACGCCAAGGTTTCGATCTTCGCCTCCGGTTCGGAAGTCGAAGTGGCGCTGAAGGCCGCCGCAACGTTGAAGGACAAGGGCGTTTCCGCCCGCGTCGTTTCCGTTCCCTGCTTCGAGCTCTTCAAGGAACAGCCGGAAACCTATCGCAACGCCATCATCGGCAAGGCTCCGGTGAAGATCGCGGTCGAAGCCGCCATCCGCCAGGGCTGGGATTATTTCATCGGCTCCGACGGCGCATTCGTCGGCATGCACTCCTTTGGAGCGTCCGCACCGGCGAAGGATCTCTTCAAGCACTTCGGCATCACGGCAGAAGCCGTCGTCGCCGCAGTCGAGGCAAAACTTGCGTGAGGGCTTCCCAGGCCCTCACCATTCAGCAAAGACCACGCCCATTCTTGTTCGGGAGACTGTAAATGACTGTAAAAGTTGCCATTAACGGCTTCGGCCGCATCGGCCGCAACGTCCTGCGTGCCATCGTCGAATCCGGCCGCACCGATATCGAAGTCGTTGCCATCAACGACCTCGGCCCGGTTGAGACCAACGCACACCTGCTGCGCTACGATTCGATCCACGGCAAGTTCCCGGCCGATGTGAAGGTCGAAGGCGACACGATCATCGTTGGCGGCGGCAAGCCGATCAAGGTGACGGCCGTTCGCGATCCGGCAACACTGCCGCACAAGGAACTCGGCGTTGACATCGCCCTGGAATGCACAGGCATCTTCACCGCCCGCGACAAGGCTGCCGCTCACCTGACGGCCGGCGCAAAGCGCGTCATCGTTTCGGCTCCGGCTGACGGCGCTGACCTCACCGTCGTCTTCGGCGTCAACGACGACCAGCTGACGAAGGACCATCTGGTCATTTCCAACGCGTCCTGCACTACCAACTGCCTCGTGCCGGTCGTGAAGGTTCTCGATGACGTCGTTGGCATCGACCATGGCTTCATGACGACGATCCACTCCTACACGGGCGACCAGCCGACGCTGGACACTATGCACAAGGACCTGTACCGCGCCCGCGCCGCAGCCCTGTCCATGATCCCGACCTCGACGGGCGCTGCCAAGGCCGTTGGCCTCGTTCTGCCGCACCTCAAGGGCAAGCTGGACGGCACGTCGATCCGCGTTCCGACCCCGAACGTTTCGGTCGTGGACTTCAAGTTCATTGCCAAGCGCGCCACCACGGTTGAGGAAATCAACGAAGCGATCAAGTCTGCCGCCAATGGCAAGCTGAAGGGCATCCTCGGCTACACGGACGAGCCGCTTGTTTCCCGCGACTTCAACCACGACAGCCATTCGTCGATCTTCGCCAACGACCAGACCAAGGTCATGGAAGGCAATTTCGTGCGCGTCCTGTCCTGGTACGACAACGAGTGGGGCTTCTCCAACCGCATGTCGGACACGGCCGTCGCCTTCGCGAAGACCATCTAACGAAGACGCATTAATGGATGCAGGTCCGGCGGGAGCAATCTCGCCGGATTTTTTATTTCGATTTTCCTATGAGGTGCCTCCAAGTTTTCAATTTCCTGCCTTTGTCTGGTCGATTTTGAAACGGACAAGAGATGCAGGGATAACGGTCGTGCGCAATGCACTTCGGCCCTGCCGTATCATTCGATACACCCCGCCTTGCGTCGCCTTTCAACGCCACCCGAAACAGCGCTGACAGACCGCAACCCGTGGCGCATTGACTGCAGACGCGCAGAGCATTCATTGCGCCACGGGTTGCGGTCTATCAACGCGGTTTGAATGAGGCGGTGGACGTGGAATCATTTTATCTTCTGTTGCTGGTCGCAACCGTTCTCGTTCTCGTCGCCGCCTTTTCGAGCCTTATCGCCTTCCGCTTCGGCGCACCGCTGCTGCTGCTTTTCCTGATGATCGGCCTTGTGGCCGGTGTGGACGGCCTCGGCATCGAATTCACCAACAATCCGCTGGCCTATATGCTCGGCTCGCTGGTGCTTGCCGTCATCCTGTTCGATTCCGGGTTCGGCACATCCATCCAGTCCTTCCGGCTTTCGGCGGCACCCGCCGTCGCTCTCGCCACAGTCGGCGTCATCCTCACATCCGTCTTTTTTGCCGGCGCGGCGGCCCTGCTGCTCGGGCTTTCATGGCTTGAGGGCCTGCTGCTTGGCGCCATCGTCGCCTCCACGGACGCGGCGGCCGTGTTCTTCCTGCTGCGCATCGGCGGCATCCATATCCGCGATCAGGTGCGCTCGACGCTGGAAGTCGAATCCGGCACCAACGATCCGATGGCGATCTTCCTCACCATTGCCCTGGTCGAAATCATCGCCAAGGGCCAGGGGCTGGCCGGCATCGATAGCGGCTTTCTGCTGCTTTTCATCGAGCAGATGGGCCTTGGCGTGATTTTCGGCCTGCTCGGCGGCGTCATGATCGCCACCGTCGTCAACCGTTTCGCCGCTGACCGGGGGCTTGCGCCCATCTTCGTGCTGGCGCTGGCGCTGCTCGTCTTTTCCTTCACCGGCACAATTGGCGGCAGCGGTTTTCTGGCGGTCTATGTCGCTGGCATCGTTGCCGGCAACCGCCGGATTTTCGCCAAGGAAACAATCCGCCGTTTCCATGAGGGGCTGACCTGGCTTGCCCAGATCATCATGTTTCTGATGCTCGGCCTGCTCGCCACCCCGTCGCAGTTTCCGGCAATCGCCATTCCGGCCGTGCTGCTCGCGCTTTTCCTGATCTTCGTCGCCCGCCCGCTTGCAGTGTGGCTGAGCTTGATGCCCTTCAACTATACCCAGCAGGAAACCTCCTTCGTCGCCTGGGTGGGTCTGCGCGGCGCGGTTTCCATCCTGCTCGCCATCATGCCCATTCTCGGCGGGCTTGACGATGCGCAGATTTATTTCAACGCCGCCTTCATCATCGTACTGGTGTCGCTGCTGGTGCAGGGCTGGACCATCAAGCCGGTGGCGACAAGGCTCGGGCTGATCGTGCCGCCGCGCATGGGTGAGGTGGACAAGCTGGAAGTCGACCTGCCCGGCACCGCCAATCACGAACTGATTTCCTACCGGGTCGCCAAAGGCAGCGCCATCATGCAGGGCGAGCGTATTCCGCGCTGGGCCATGCCCTCGCTGGTGGTGCGCGACGGCAAATCGATCCGCTATCAATATGCCGGGCGGCTGCGCGAGAACGATCTCGTCTACCTCTTCATCGCCCCCGGCTATTCCCGCCTTATCGACCGGCTGTTTGCGAGCGCCCTGCCGGTTGCCGATGACGACGCCGATTTCTTCGGCACCTTCGCGATCTCGCCGGCCCGTCCGGCGAAGGAACTGGATGCAGCCTATGGTCCCGGCCTGCTTTCGCCCGCCGAACAGGCGATGAGCGTCGCGGAACTCATCGAAGCGCGCCTTGCCGGAAAAGCCGATTATGCCGACCGCGTGCGCCTCGGCTCCATCGTGCTGATCGTTCGCACACTGGACGAACACGAGGCGATAACCGGTGTGGGCATCTCCCTAGAACCGGTGGAACCGGCGACCAGCCTACCGATCTTCATCAGCTTTTCGGAAATCCTCAATCGTGTGCGCAACCATCTAGCAGAGAAGCGCCAGCCACGCTCCGCCAGCGTTGAAGAAAGCGCCCCCAACGCTGCGAATACAGTGAGAGAAAATGAGGCCTGACCGGCTTGCGTCGTCAATCAGGCATAGTATGGTCCGTGCCGAACTCGCAACAAATCAGGATCGACCTATGCCCGCTTTCAAGACCCTCGACGACCTCAACGACATTGCCGGAAAGCGCGTTCTCGTCCGCGTTGATCTCAACGTGCCGGTCGCAGATGGCAAGGTGACGGACGCAACCCGTATCGAACGCGTTGCGCCGACCATTCTGGAACTGTCCTCCAAGGGCGCGAAAGTCATTCTGCTTGCCCATTTCGGCCGCCCGAAGGGCGAACCGGTGGCCGACATGTCGCTTTCCCAGATCGTACCCGCCGTCGAGGAAGTATTGGATCACGCCGTTTCCTTTGCGACCGACTGCATCGACGCACCCGCGGCGGACGCCGTCGCTAAACTGAACGATGGCGATATCCTGCTTCTGGAAAATACCCGTTTCCACAAGGGCGAAGAAAAGAACGATCCGGCCTTTGTCGAAGCTCTGGCAGCCAATGGCGATATCTACGTGAACGACGCCTTCTCCGCCGCCCATCGCGCCCACGCTTCCACCGAAGGCCTTGCACGCCACCTGCCCGCCTATGCCGGCCGCACCATGCAGGCCGAGCTTGAGGCTCTGGAAAAGGGCCTCGGCCAGCCAGTCCGTCCGGTCGTCGCCATCGTCGGTGGCGCCAAGGTTTCGAGCAAGATCGATCTGCTGATGAACCTCGTCAAGAAGGTCGACGCCCTCGTCATCGGCGGCGGCATGGCCAACACCTTCCTCGCCGCCCGCGGCGCGCAGGTCGGCAAATCGCTGTGCGAGCATGATCTCGCCGAGACCGCAAAGCAGATCATGATCGAGGCTGCGACATCCGGCTGCGCCATCGTGCTGCCGGAGGACGGCGTCGTCGCTCGCGAATTCAAGGCCGGTGCGGCCAATGAAATCGTCGACATCAACGCCATTCCCGCTGATGCCATGGTTCTCGATGTCGGCCCAAAATCGGTTGAAAGCATCAAGGCCTGGATTTCCCGCGCCGAAACGCTGGTCTGGAACGGTCCGCTCGGCGCTTTCGAAATCGAGCCCTTCGACGCGGCGACCGTTGCCGCTGCAAAACACGCGGCGGAATGCACCAAGGCCGGCAAGCTCGTCTCCGTCGCCGGCGGCGGCGACACCGTTGCCGCGCTCAACCATGCCGGCGTTTCTGAGGATTTCTCCTATGTTTCGACGGCCGGCGGCGCCTTCCTCGAATGGATGGAAGGCAAGGAATTGCCGGGCGTTGCCATCCTGACCGCCGCCAAGTAAACTCACCCTACTTGCCTGACACGAGGCCGGACAAGCCATGCTTGTTCGGCCTTGCTTTTTGGTAAGCGGCACCGGGAGGAAAAGTTTCAAACGATTGAAATCATTTCAATCGTTTCAATGAGTTAGCGTGCCATTTCCCTGCCCTGGAACTTCTGTTATCGGAAATTTATTGTGCCTTGGGAGAATAGCAAATGACCGAACGTCTCGAAGACATCGCAATCAAAATGGTCGCCGACGGCAAAGGCCTGCTCGCCGCCGACGAATCCACGGGAACGATCAAAAAGCGTTTCGACAGCATCAATCTGGAGTCCACCGAGACCGCCCGCCGCGATTATCGCGAGATGCTGTTCCGTTCCGACGACGCCATGAAGAAATACATCTCCGGTGTCATCCTTTATGAAGAGACCCTGTTCCAGAAGGCCGCCGACGGCACGCCTTTCGTGGATATCATCAAGGCGGCCGGCAGCCTGCCGGGCATCAAGGTGGATATCGGCGCCAAGCCGATGGCTTTCCATCCGCATGAATTCATCACCGAAGGCCTCGACGGTCTTTACGAGCGCCTGCGCAAGTATCATGAGGCCGGCGCGCGTTTCGCCAAATGGCGCGGCGTCATCACCATCGGTGAGCAGCGTCCGAGCTGGGGTTCGATCAAGGCAAACTCCCAGTCGCTCGCCCGTTACGCCGCTCTCTGCCAGCAGGCGGATATCGTGCCGATCGTGGAGCCGGAAGTGCTGATGGACGGCGAACCGGGCACGCATGACATCGACCGCTGTGCGGAAGTCACGCAATGGGTTCTCCAGACCGTTTTTGCGGACCTGTTCGACGCCCGTGTGAATCTTGAAGGCATGATCCTCAAGCCGAACATGATCATCGACGGCAAGAAGGCCCGCAAGGCCTCCGTCGAGGAAGTGGCGGAAAAGACCGTGAAGGTTCTGAAGGCGACCGTGCCTTCGGCTGTTCCCGGCATCGCCTTCCTTTCCGGCGGCCAGTCCTCCGAAGAGGCGACCGCCCATCTCTCCGCCATGAATGCCGGCTACGACCTGCCCTGGTCTTTGACCTATTCCTACGGCCGCGCGCTTCAGGATACGGCCCTCAAGACATGGGGCGGCAAGCAGGAAAACGTCGCCGCCGGCCAGCGCGCCTTCACGCACCGCGCCGCGATGAACAGCCTCGCCGCCAAGGGTAACTGGAAGCAGGAACTCGAAAAGGCAGCCTGAGGCTGACAGAGAACATCAGATAAACAGCAGCCGCCTTAAAGGGCGGCTGCTTCGTTTGATAAAGCAAGATCGTCCGTATTCCGTCACCCGGACCCAATCGTCTTTCATTTTACCCGACTGATAATTCTCAACCGTTTTGATTGTGCATCGCCTGAGTGGAAGCATGTCCACCATGGGCAGCCTTATCCGCTCAAGTCGTGCAACCTGACGACTTTATGACCGTCATTGCCGCAATAGGCAGCGGATTTGCTCTCCGACTTCTTCAGCGCGTAACGCCAGACCATCCGGCTCGCCCGGCATCATAAGCGATTTTGTCTCGACGGGCTTCCGAAAAGCCCCGGAAATTGCTGCGCGCTCGTTACATCACAGATAAATTTCAATCAATTATAGTATGATCCACTATGTGGACCTATAAGCATACGATGAAAACCGCGCAATACTGCATTTATACAGTTGATTTCGGCACTTTTCCTGTGTATCCCGAATGCATAGTTTTTTAACGGTCCATATTGTGGAGGCAATATACCGCTAGTTTCAGGCTTTTGGAGGGGTCTGGCCGGTCTGGCAATGACAGATATATCCTGATGCGTCGGTCATGATATTGGCCTGGGCGCGGATAACTCTCTTTGTCTGCCGCAGTCCGTTGCGAAGGTTGTTCTGTGGGAGAGGAGGCCCCGATGACCATGACCGCAAACGCGAATGACGACGTATTTGTGCTCGATGGAGAGCTTTTGCATACCGGGCCGGTAACAGGCTCATGGTTCATGCGACCCATCGAGGCTGTCGCGGCGGTGCTGCTGGCGGTGATGATCGGCCTGCTTCTGCTGGGCGTGACATCGCGCTATGCCCTGCATTTGCCAATCGTCTGGATCGATGAAACGGCGTCGTTGAGCTTCCTGTGGTTTGCCATGCTGGGTGCGGCAATTGCCATCGACCGCAGCGAGCACCTGCGCCTGACACTATTTCTCAATATGTTTCCGCAGCGCATTCTGGGCTATGTCAACTCGCTCGCTTTGGTGCTGGTAGCGACATTTCTTGCGGCGATTATCAAGCCGGCGATAGAATATGCCATCGAGGAATGGGTCGTCACCTCGGCGGCGCTGAATATTCCAATGTCCTTCCGCGCTGCCGCCTTGCCGGTTGGCGCCTGTCTGATGCTGCTGCTGGTCCTCAACAATCTCTTCCGCAGGGAGAATCTACGGGACATCATCGCAGCCGTTGTCACCGTCGCGGTCGCCTCCGGCCTACTCTATCTGGCATCGCCGACGCTCGAAACTTTCGGCAATTTCAATCTCGCGATCTTCCTCGGCCTGTTCGTGGCGGTGTTTCTGGTGCTGGGCGTACCGATCGCCTTCTGTTTCGGTCTTGGAACGCTTGCCTACCTGACCTTTACCACCTGGGTTCCGACCATCGTGATGATCGGGCGCATTGACGAAGGCATGTCGGGGATCATTCTGCTCTCGGTTCCGGTTTTCGTGCTGCTGGGCTGTGTGCTCGATGCCACCGGCATGGGCAAGGCGATTGTCGAGCTGCTATCCTCGATGTTCGGGCATATTCGCGCCGGCATGTCCTATGTGCTGCTCGGATCGCTGTTTCTGGTCTCGGGCATTTCCGGCTCCAAGGTTTCGGATATGGCAACGGTTGCACCGGCGCTGTTTCCGGAAATGAAGCGCCGTGGCCACAAGCCCAAGGAAATGATTGCGCTGCTCGCCACCGGCGCCGCCATGGCCGATACGGTTCCGCCCTCCATCGTGCTGATCGTTCTCGGTTCGGCGGCGGGCGTGTCGATTGCCGGCCTGTTCACTTCCGGCTTCATGATCGCCATGGTGCTGCTTCTGGTGCTGGCCGTGCTCGCCCGCTGGAAGGCGCGGCATGAAAACATGGAAGGCGCAAAACGCACCCCGTGGCCGCTGGTCGGCAAGGCGGCGCTGATTGCAGCACCGGCGCTGGTTCTGCCCTTCCTCATCCGCAGCCTCGTCGGCGGCGGCGTGGCGACGGCAACCGAGGTTTCCACCATTGCCGTGCTTTATGCGATGATTATCGGTGCGGTGCTTTATGGCGGCATCAGCCTCAAAAAGCTCTATTCCATGCTGGTGGAGACGGCCGCCCTTTCCGGGGCGATCCTGCTGATCCTCGGCTGCGCCTCGGCCATGGCCTGGGGGTTGACGCAAAGCGGCTTTGCCTTCCAGCTGACCGCGATGATCACCGATCTGCCGGGCGGCTGGATGACCTATATGGTCGTATCGATCCTGATTTTCATGATCCTCGGCTGCGTGCTGGAAGGCCTGCCGGCAATCGTATTGCTCGCACCGATCATGTTCCCCATTGCCCGCACGCTTGGCATCAACGACATCCATTATTCGATGGTGGTCGTGGTCGCGATGAATATCGGCCTGATGGCGCCGCCCATCGGCATCGGTTTCTATATCGCCTGCAAGATAGGCAATGTTTCGCCTGATGAGGCCATGGGCGCCATCTGGCCCTATCTCGCAGCCATGGTCATCGGTCTGCTGCTGATTGCGGCAGTTCCGGGCTTCTCGACAATTCTGCTCTGAGACCGTGGCGGGTCCACCCGCCACGCCGATGAATGACACATGCTTTTATTTTGGGAGGAGAAAGCAATGAATATCAACAGACGTACCGTGTTGGCCGGCGCCGGTTCTGCCGTTCTTGCCACCGCTTTTGTGTCGCGCGCCCGCGCTGCGCAATTCAATTATAAATATGCCAACAACCTGCCTGCCGCGCACCCCATGAACATCCGCGCCAAGGAAGCGGCTGACCGTATCGCCAAGGAAACCGACGGCCAGGTGATAATCAACATCTTTCCCAGCAGCCAGTTGGGCGCTGATACCGATGTGTTGAGCCAGGTACGCTCTGGCGGCGTTGAATTCTTTACGCTTTCGCCACTGATTCTGTCGACGCTAGTGCCGAATGCATCCATCAGCGGCATCGGCTTCGCCTTCCCGAACTACGATTCGGTTTGGGCGGCCATGGATGGCGATCTCGGCAAATATGTGCGCGGCGAAATCGCCAAACAGAACCTCGTTGCCATGGACACCATCTGGGATAACGGTTTCCGCCAGATCACCAGCGCGTCCAAGCCCATCGCCACGCCGGCCGATCTCGAAAGCTTCAAGATCCGCGTGCCGGTAAGCCCGCTTTGGACCTCGATGTTCAAGGCCTTCAAGTCGGCCCCAGCCTCGATCAATTTCGCTGAAGTCTACACCGCCCTGCAGACCGGCGTTGTCGATGGCCAGGAAAATCCGCTGGCGATCATTTCCACCGCCAAGCTGTTCGAAGTGCAGAAATTCTGCTCGGTCACCAACCATATGTGGGACGGCTTCTGGTTCCTGGCGAACAAGCGCGCCTGGGAGCGCCTGCCGGATGACCTGCGCGCCATCGTCGCCAAGAACCTCAATCAGGCCGGTAAGGACGAGCGGGCCGATGTGGCGAAACTCAATGCCTCGGTGAAGGAAGACCTGATTGCCAAGGGCATGACCTTCAACGACACCGACGCCTCACTCTTCCGCGCAACTCTCAAGGAAGCCGGTTTCTATTCCGAATGGAAGGGCAAATATGGCGATGAAGCCTGGGCCATTCTCGAAAAGGCTGTTGGCGCCAGCCTGACCTGATCGGTCCGCTGAATAATTGGCCCCGCTTTGAGAGCATTTCCAGGAAAAGTGAAAACGCTCTAGCGGGGCCGACCCGACTATTTCTGACGATTGTAATGGAGACTGTTTTGACAGGTCGCCTGACGGGAAAACGCGCCATAGTTTTTGGCGCAGGATCATCTGGTCCGGGTTTCGGCAATGGCAAGGCTGCGGCCGTGCAATTTGCCCGCGAAGGCGCGCGCGTAGCCTGTGTCGACCTTTCCGCTGACGCGGCCGAGGAAACCGCGCAGATCATTCGCGGCGAAGGTTTCGAGGCGATTGCGGTTGCTGCCGATGTCACGGAACTCGATTCCGTATCGGCTACGGTTGCGCGGACCTGCGAGATCTTCGGCGGCATCGATATTCTGCACAACAATGTCGGCGTGACCCATATGGGCGGCCCGGTAGAGCTGGACGAGGAACGTTTTCGAGCCTCGGTCGATCTCAATATCGGCTCCGTTTATCGCACCGCCAAGGCGGTACTGCCGGTGATGCTGGCGCAGGGCGGTGGGGCCATCGTCAACATCTCCTCGCTCGCCTCCATTCGCTGGACCGGTTATCCCTATTTTGCCTATTACGCCATGAAAGCCGCCGTAAACCAGGCAACCGTGGCGCTGGCAATGCAATATGCCCGCCAGGGCATTCGCGCCAATTGCGTTCTGCCCGGAATGATCGATACGCCGCTGATCTACAAACAGATCAGCAATCAATATGCCTCCGTCGAGGATATGGTGGCGGCGCGCAATGCCGCAGTCCCGGTCGGCCGCATGGGCGATGCCTTCGATATCGCCCGCGCGGCAGTCTTTCTGGCATCCGATGAAGCCAAGTTCATCACCGGAATCTGCCTGCCGGTCGATGGCGGGCAAAGCTGTGCGGTGGGAGCGTTTTCCTGATATGGCCACGATGATCCCGATGGAAAACGACCTGACAGGCGCGCGCGCGGTAGACCGGGCGCTGGGGCTGCTCTCCATGGTGGGGCGTCATGCCGAACGCGGTGTGGCGCTTTCGGTCATCGTCACCGAAAGCGGGCTGAACAAGCCCACGGCCCGCCGCCTGCTGCTGGCGCTGATCCGCGCAGGCCTGGTGGAGCAGGATGAGGAAACGCGGCGTTATTATCTGGGCGAGGAAGCCTATGTGCTCGGCAGCCTGTCATCGCGCCGTTTCGGCTTGCTGCAGATGGCCCAGGACAGTCTGACGCGCATTTCCCGCCGGACAGAGGATTCGAGCTTCCTTTCCGTGCGTCGCGACACGTTCGCATTATGCCTCTATCGCGAAGAAGGCACCTGGCCGGTGCGCACCCACGCGCTTCAGGCCGGTTTCGAGCACCCACTGGGCATTGGCGCGGGATCGCTCGCCATGCTGGCGGCGCTGCCCGATGCCGAGGTGGAAAGCGTCATTGCCGCCAATAGCGGGCTGATTGCCGCGAACTATCCCGGCATCACGCTGGACGGACTGCGCCGCGATGTCGAATTGACGCGAACCAATGGTTATTCGCTCAATCCGGGTCTGATCCTCTCGAATTCCTGGGGTATCGGCGTTGCCATCCGGACACCGGATGGCGCAGTGGCGGGGGCGTTGAGCATTGCCGCCGTCGACAGCCGCATGCGGCCGGAGCGCCAACCGGAACTGGCGGCGGTGCTGCGCGAGGAAGTGACCCGCATCGAGACACGCATTGCGGAAATGATGGCAAGCCGCGCCCGCACGCGTGGCGAAGGCGATGCGAAACGGCAAACAAGGAGAACGAGCAAATGAGCAAAGCGCAGATCGTCGGCTGGGCGCATTCGCCTTTCGGCAAATCGGCCCTTGAAAATACCGAACAACTGATGGCTTCGGTCGTGGCGCCAGCCATAGACCATGCGGGCGTCGATGTCGGCGATATAGACGGCATTTTCGTCGGCGTGATGAATAACGGTTTCTCGAAACAGGATTTTCAGGGCGCGCTGGTGGCCATGGGCGATGAGCGCCTCGCCTACACGCCCGCCGTGCGTTTCGAGAATGCCTGCTCGACAGGATCGGCCGCCCTTTACAGCGCCATGGATTTCATCGAGGCCGGGCGTGGGCGCATCGCGCTCGTTGTCGGCGCCGAAAAAATGACGGCGCTGCCAACCGCCGAGGTGGGTGAAATCCTGCTATCCGCCTGCTACCGTGCCGAAGAAGCCGATATTTCCGGCGGCTTTGCCGGCCAGTTCGGACGTATCGCCCAGGCTTATTTCCAGCGCTATGGCGATCGCTCGGAAGAACTGGCGATGATCGCCGCCAAGAACCACGCCAATGGCGCGGTCAATCCCTACGCCCATATGCGCAAGGATTTCGGCTTCGATTTCTGCAACACGGTATCGGATAAGAACCCTTACGTCGCAGGCCCGCTGCGCCGCACCGACTGCTCGCTGATTTCCGATGGCGCCGCCGCCATCATTCTGGCCGATGAGGAAACCGCAGCGACACTCAACCGGGCCATCGGTTTCCGGGGCCGCAAGCATGTCAATGACATTCTGGCGCTCAGCCGCCGCGATCCGCTGGCCTTCGAGGGCGCGCGCCGCGCCTGGGCAGGTTCGCTGGAACTCGCAGGCGCGACGCTCGACGACCTCTCCTTCGTCGAAACCCATGATTGCTTCACCATTGCCGAACTCATCGAATATGAGGCGATGGGATTGGCGAAGCCCGGTGAAGGGCACCGGGTGGTGCGCGAAGGCACGGCCCTGAAAACCGGTCGCCTGCCGATCAACCCCTCCGGCGGGCTGAAATCCAAGGGGCATCCGGTTGGGGCAACCGGGGTCTCCATGCATGTCATGGCGGCGATGCAATTGATGGGCGAAGCGGGCGACATGCAGATCCCCGGCGCCTCGCTCGCCGGTGTTTTCAACATGGGGGGAACTGCGGTTGCCAACTATGTCTCGATCATGGAGCGCGTGAAATGACGATACATCCTCCGGGCGGGGTTGCGCCTTCGACCACGCGGGTCATGAATCTCTCGCATTTCCTGACCCAGGCAGCGCGCCGCAACCCCGCCGACATCGGCTTCGTATGGGGTGAGAAGAGCTGGACATGGGCTGAAATGGACGCCCGCGTCGATGCGATGGCACAGGCGCTGGTAACAGAATTCGGCGTCAGGAAAGGTGACCGCATTCTGGTGCAGTCTTCCAACAACAACCAGATGTTCGAATCCATGTTCGCCTGCTTCCGCGTGGGCGCGGTGTGGGTGCCGACCAATTATCGCCAGTCGCCCGATGAGGTGGCCTATCTGGCAAAAGCCAGCGGCGCACGCGGCATGATCTGCGCCAGCGCTTTTCCCGAGCATGCAAGGGCGAGCCGCGAAGCAACCGCGATCGATTTCACCATCGCCATTGGCACGGCCGAATTCGGCGAGGACTACGACACTATCGTGGCCCGCCATCTGGGCCAAAAAGTAAAAAGCGAGGCGGTGGATCGGGACGATCCCTGCTGGTTCTTCTTCACCTCCGGCACGACGGGTCGGCCCAAGGCTGCGGTGCTGACCCATGGCCAGATGGCCTTTGTCATCACCAACCATCTTTGCGATCTGATGCCCGGCACCGGACCGGGCGACGCTTCCATCGTCGTTGCGCCGCTTTCGCACGGCGCGGGCATTCACCAGTTGGTGCAGGTGGCGCATGGGGCAAAAACGGTGCTTCCGGCTGCGGAAAAACTCGATGTGCCAGCGGTGTGGGCGCTGATCGAGAAATGGCGCGTCACCAATGCCTTTACCGTGCCGACCATTCTGAAAATGCTGATCGAAGACCCTTCCGTGGATCGTTTCGATCATTCCTCGCTGCGCTACGTCATCTATGCCGGTGCGCCCATGTATCGCGCCGATCAGAAACGGGCGCTCGCCAAGCTCGGCCCGGTGCTGGTGCAATATTTCGGCCTTGGCGAAGTGACCGGCAACATCACCGTGCTGCCGCCTTCCTTCCACAACACCGAAGACGGCCCGGAGGCGCGGATCGGCACCTGCGGTTTTGATCGCACCGGCATGGAAGTGCAAATCCAGAACGATGCGGGCGAGGAGCTTCAGGCCGGTGAAACCGGCGAAATCTGCGTTATCGGCCCTGCTGTTTTCGCGGGTTACTACGATAATCCCGATGCCAATGCCAAAGCCTTCCGCAACGGCTGGTTCCGCACCGGCGATCTTGGTCACCGCGACGAGAACGGTTTTGTCTACATCACCGGCCGCGCCTCCGACATGTATATTTCCGGCGGCTCGAACATCTATCCGCGTGAGATCGAGGAGAAAATCCTCATGCATCCGGATATCAGCGAGACAGCGGTTCTGGGCGTGCCGGATGCGGTGTGGGGCGAGGTCGGCGTCGCCGTCTGCGTGGCGCGGGAGGGCGCGGATATCGCCGGCATCGACCTGAAAGCCTATCTCGACGGCAAGATGGCCCGTTACAAGCTGCCGAAAGCCATTGTGTTCTGGGATGCCATGCCGAAATCCGCCTATGGCAAGATCACCAAGAAGATGATCCGCGAGGAGCTGGAAAAGCGCGGCCAGATGCCGGTTTTTGAGGAAAAACTGACTGGCTGAAGGCCGTAACGCATAACCGGGAGGAGACGGTATGACACAGCAGACGAGAGAGATGAAAGGCGCTGTCGCCATCACCGGCGGCGCATCGGGTATCGGCTTTTCCACGGCGCAGCTGTTGATGGCGCGCGGCTGGCAGCCATGGCTACTGGATCTCAAGCGTGAGGCGCTGGATGCGGCCTGCGAAAAACTCGGCATCGATGCTTCGCGCGGCATCGTCTGTAACGTGGCGGATGAGATGTCGATAGAAAAGGCATTCGCCGCCTTGACGTCAGACGGCGCCGATCTGGTGGCCGTCGTCAACAGCGCCGGCATCGGCATCGACAAGCTTTCCGTCGATACCAGCGTGGAAGAATTCCGTCGTATCGTTGACGTCAATCTCGTCGGCAGTTTCGCCGTGGCCCGCACCGCCGCGCGTTATTGGCTGGACCGCGCAATTTCCGGTTCGATCGTCAATATCAGCTCGGTTTCCGGCATGTGCGGCAATCGTGGTCGCAGCGCCTATGGCGCTTCAAAAGGCGGCGTCAATCTTCTGACGATGGTTATGGCAAACGAACTGGGGCAATCGGGCATTCGCGTCAATGCGATTGCGCCCGGCCCCGTCGATACCCCCCTCACCCAGGCGGTTCATACGGAGAATGTTCGCAGCCAGTGGCACAGCCGCGTTCCCATGCACCGCTATGGCAGGACGGACGAGATCGCCTCTGCCGTGGCTTTCCTTGTCTCGGACGACGCGAGCTACATCAACGGACAGGTGCTGGCCGTAGACGGCGGCTTCATTACCGCAGGGCTTGCGGTATGACGATAACGCCCCCGGAGGGGCTTCCGCGCAGCATCGTCCATCCGGGGCCGGCAACACCCGAACGCTTCCGAGTCGTCGGTTGCCACGCCCATCCGGTCAGGCTGAATGCCAGACCCGGTGTCTGCGTCAATGAGGCGATTGCAGAAGCCTTTGTCGAACAGGGTTTCTATGGGGGTTATGTCAGACTGAAAAATGTGCCGATGAAGCGGTTGCACTATGTCATGCCCGCAGCGGCACCCGATGACGCGCATGCCGCCTGGTATAGCGAAACATTCTCCATGCCGGGAGGTACAATCATCGATGCCGGCCTGCATATGGGGCGGCGCGACGGTCAGCCGTTCCTGCACTGCCACGGTTCGTGGAAAAGTGCCGAAGGCGTTCTCTCCATGGGCCACCTGCTGCCTTTGGAGTCCGAATTTGCCGGGGAAACGCCGCTCGAGGCGCTGGCGCTGGATGGCGCAATTCTGGACGTGCAGAAGGATGAGGAAACCAATTTCCCCCTCTTCACGCCCATCGCTCAGCAGCGCAAACGGAAAGATGCAGGGCTCCGGGCGCTGTTGTGCACCGTGCGGCCCAATACCGATATCTGCACGGCGCTTGAAGCCGCTTGCAGACAGTTCGACCTGAGGGAAGCCGAGGTCAATGGTATCGGCAGCCTGATCGGTGCGGATTATGAAGACGGAACAAGTCTCACCGCCTATGCCAGCGAAATCCTCATCCGCAATGGCCGCATCCACCCCTCCGCCACGGGTGGCGAACGGGCAATGCTGGATATTGCGATGGTCGATCTTACCACGCGGATCAGCGGCGGGCGGCTGGTGCGCGGCAAAAACCCGGTCTGCGTCACTTTCGAGCTGCTTCTGACCGAAAGACAGGGGGCGGCTGCATGAGTTGCGCCGTGCAACTCCACCGCCCGCCTTACCGTACCTCACGCCGCCTACGGCTTTTCCGCAGGCAACCATTCTTCCAGCGTCACCTCAAAGGTCATGCACACCGGGTTGGCGCCGGCGATGAAGGGACCGCCATAAACCGCGCCATCGGTATCGGCGACAACGCCGGTCAGCGCGGCGCGCAGGGAGCCATCCGTCTGGGCGCGCACTTCACCGGCAATCGAAACGATTTCAACGGCAGGACCGCTTATCTGCAAAAACGCGCCGCTGCGGGTGCCGAGACACGCATCCACCAGACTGCCCAGCGCGCCGCGCACGAAGGCATTACGGAAACCTTCGGCCAGACACAGTTTCTCGACGCCGAGCACGAGATCTTCATTGGGCGCAATGCGGGCATAGGCCACGCGGCCCATGGAGCCGGATTCGACAGTGTTATGCGTGTTCATCGGCGGGCTCCGTGCGGTTCCTGGGTTGAAGAAGGGGAATATTGGTTTCGGGATCGAAGGACTGCTGCAGCACAAAACTGTCGAGCGAGGTCACAAGGGCGGAAATGCCGCCTTCTCCGACGATACAGGATTCCGTCAGCAAATGGCCCCCTTTGACCACACCCGCCGCGGTCCGCATGGCGGCATGGCAGTGCACGATCGGCTCGCCCTTCATGCTCCGCCCCAGCGTGGCGTTGCCGAAAACCAGCCAGGCCGCCCCGGCATCGATGGGTTTCGTATAGGCGATGACCGCCCTGCCGGAGGGATCGGGTGGAGCCACGCAATAGGACAGAATGTCGAAATAACCGCCGAGAATGGTCAAAGAGGCATTTTCAATGCCGTTTTCGGCCAAAGACCGCACGATTCCATCGTAAAGGCTGCACCCCGGCGCGATGAACAGCCGCATATGGCGCGCAGATGGCGAGCGCAGGCTGTTGATACGCACCGGCGAAGAAATACCGGGGTGTATCAGCGTTCTCGGCCTTGGAAAATGCTGTTGCCGTGTGGGTGCCATGCCTGCTCCTCCCTGCTGCCTGTACCTTGCAGTACGGTACTTAAAGACCAGCCAAAGGTGCTTTCGAATGGCGTCGCCAAAGTGCCCTCCGGAAAACACTTCTTTCGCGAGCGGCCCCACGGACGGCAGATTTTTTTGCGATACATTTCAGGGAGACCGGCATGACGAAGCCGCTGGACAGAATTGACCGCAAAATATTGCGAGCCCTGCTGGAGAACGGCAGGCTGAGCAATACGGAACTATCGGAAAAGGTGGGGCTGTCGCCCAGCCCTTGCTGGCAGCGCGTCAAGCGGCTGGAAGACGAAGGGGTCATTCGCGGCTATACCGCCATTCTCGATCAGGCCCATCTTGGACTGACCGAGACGGTGATCATCGAGGTCATGCTGGAACGTCACGACGATGAAGTTCTGGAACGTTTCGGTAAGGCCATGGCCGCTCTTCCCGAAGTGCTGGAAGCCTATCTGACAACCGGCGAATATGATTATCTCATCAAGGTGGCGGTGGCGGGAACCGCGGGCTACGAGCAGTTTCTGCGCCGCAAGCTTTACAAGATCGAGGGTGTGCGCCATTCCCGCTCCTGTTTCGCACTTAAATGCCTCAAGCATACTTTATCGGTCGTGCCCGATGCGGAGCCGCCACCCGCCTGAAAGGAGCCTGCCTCCGCGGCGGTTTTTCCTTACGGGCGCAGAAGCAGCGTCACCGACCAGATGACAAAGGCGGCAACCGCGATCTTCCAGCAATCGCCTCTTTTTTTCAGGCCCGGCAGACCGAGCGGCCGGATGATCTGGACCACCATGGCCAGCAGTAAAAAAAGGCCGATCGCCTTTGTCATTTATTGAGCCTTTTCTTTATTTCTGCATCGTCACAGGCTGGACATTTTTACCGTTCACCAGAAGAGTGCAACTCATTCGGGTAACGCCCGTCCTATGACCTGTCCGACCGTCCGTCCGAACGCATGAGAGTGTTTTCATGAGCAGAAATCTTCTACCCGTATTCGCTCTTTTATCCAGCACTCTGTTTCTTTTTCTCGGCAACGGCCTTCAGGGCCTTGTGCTGCCGGTGCGTGGTTCGGCGGAAGGTTACTCCAATGAAATTCTTGGCTTTCTGGGCACTTCCTGGGCGGCGGGATTCGTCGTCGGTTGCTTTGTCGCGCCTGCCATCGTGCGCCGCGCCGGGCATGTGCGGGCATTCGGGTCCTTCGTGGCGCTGGTGTGCCTGACGGTGCTGATGACCGGCCTTATCATCGACGACACCTCATGGATCGCGCTGCGCGCGCTTACCGGTTTCTGCACGGCCGGAACCTCGATGATCATCGAAAGCTGGCTGAACGAGCGCGCCACCAATGAAAGTCGTGGCATGATCTTCTCGCTTTATATCGCCATCACGCTGCTCGGTGTCGTGGCGGGGCAGATGATCGTGCCGATGGGGGATATCAGCAATACCTCGCTGTTCATGATCTGCGGCATCATCTATTGCATCGCGATTCTGCCGGCCACGCTTTCGAAAGCGGCGAGCCCACAGCCGTTGCAGAAGGTGAAGCTGGATCTGCCGGCCCTTTACCGCAACTCACCGGTTTCCTTCATCGGCATTCTGATGATCGGCATTGCCAACGGCGCTTACGGTACGCTTGGCGCCGTCTTCGGTGCACGGGCAGGGCTGGACCCGACCATGATCGCCATCATGGTGTCCGTCACGATTTTCGTCGGTGCGCTGGCGCAATTTCCCGCAGGCCGGCTTTCAGACCGGATAGACCGCCGCTATGTGCTGGCCGGGCTGGCCGGGCTTGGCGCGGTCGCGGGCCTGGCTGTCGCGGTGGTCCAGCCGCATGATGTCTATGTGCTGATTTCGATGATCGCCATTTATGGCGCCGCCGCCAACGCGCTCTATCCCATCGCCGTGGCCCATGCCAACGACTTCGCCGCATCGGAAGACTTCGTCAAGGTTTCCGGTGGTCTGCTGCTGCTTTATGGCATCGGCACCATCATCGGCCCGACGCTCGGCGGCGCGATCATGACCCATTTCGGCCCCTATGCGCTGTTTCTGGTCACGGCTGTGGCGCATCTGCTCATCACAGCCTATGCCATCATCAGAAGCCGCCGGCGCGCAGCGCTTTCAACCGAGGAAAAAGACAATTTCTCGACGATGATGCCAACGACACCCTCGCCGCTCGTCACGCCGGAAAGTATTGCGCTTGACCCGCGCGCGCCGCAATATCCAGGCGACGATGGCGACTATGTGGAAAAAGGAGCAGGCATATGAGCCTCTTTGACGATGACCGTCCGCAAAAACCGGCAGCGCATGAGATCGGTGGCGATCTCAGCCTTCTTTCCGTGGACGAACTGAGCAGCCGTATCGATCTTCTGCAAGCCGAAATCACCCGACTCGAAGAGGAGAGGACACGGAAATCCGCCGGAAGGCAGGCGGCGGAAAATCTCTTCCGATCCTGACGCGCACTGCAGAATAGGTACACGACTGCACTTCCGCTGCCGTAAGCTAAGGCTCAGCCAGCGCCCGAAAATGAATATTACGGGGCAGTCTTTCGTTTACCATTAACCAAAAATTAAGCTTTCTGAGAGATTACTATACATGTCCAGTTCTTCTGGACCTCAGGCATCTTCTCCATACGGCGAATTGGTCTGATTTTTCTCCCTGTTTTACCTTGAGAGCCGCTTTCGCGGCTCTTTTTTTGCCGCTGGCCGGTTTCCGTAAAACTGTGGGTATTAACCCTTCTTTAATAATTGCCTTGCGCATTTCAGGTAAAGATACCATCCTGAAAACACTAAAGGCCGGAACAAAATATCCGCGTCGTCGTTGCCTGACAGTGTGGTGCGTGAGCAGGGATTTAAAGAAAATGTCGGAACAGGTTTTAAATACCATAAGCTTTGCGGGTCGCGCAGCTGCTTCCAACCAGTTCAAGACCCTCTATACCGAAGGCATGACCTTGGTTGAGGAAACGGCAAGTTATCTCGACGGCGCCGGCCGCGCCGCCTCCAAGGTGCTGCCGCGCATGGCCTCGGTGCTTTATGCGGCGGAATCGATGCGCCTCACCACCCGCCTGATGCAGATGGCCTCCTGGCTGCTTCTGCAGCGCGCCGTCAACAACGGTGAAATGACGCGCGATCAGGTTCTGAGCGAAAAGAACAAGGTGCGACTCGACAGCTTCAACGTCGACCGCAATGCGCCCGGCTGGAACGACCTGCCGGAATCCTTCCGCGACCTCATCGAGCGCTCGCTGCGTCTCCAGAACCGCATCGCCCTGCTCGACCGCGAAATCTATCGCCCGTCCGAAGCCGCCAAGGTGCCGGACAATGAAAACAGCGTGCAGGCGCAGCTCAACCTCCTGCGCACGGCTTTCTCGATCAACTGAGAAAAGACGACCTTATCCGGACAATTTGAAAAGCAGGCTCACCGGCCTGCTTTTTTCTTTTGCGTGCTACGCGGGCGCGAGCGCCATCGCCGAAAAATGGCAACAAAAAAGCCCGGCAAAACCGGGCTTTTTTTAAACGATCCGTCCGCAAGAGGATCAGAGGCCGAGGCCGCCGAAACGCTTGTTGAATTTGGAAACGCGACCACCGCGGTCCATAAGCTGCTGGTTGCCGCCCGTCCATGCCGGATGGGACTTGGGGTCGATTTCAAGGTTCATGACGGCGCCTTCCGAACCCCAGGTGGAGCGGGTTTCGTATTCGGTGCCATCGGTCATGACCACCTTGATCGTGTGATAATCGGGATGGATATCAGCCTTCATGACAATCTTCCTGGTTAAGTGACGTGCGGTCCATTTGCCGCAATTGCGTCAACTGAGCCATTTCAATAAATGAAGCCATAGACCAGATGGGCTATGGCTTCCCAATTCGATGCGGAGCCTATACATGAAGGTCGCCCAGATAACAAGAGCCTGCAATCCCCTTGTGAAGGGAGATGGCCAAAGGGGCGGGAATTTTGCCGCACGCGGGAAATTCACCCGCAAAAGGCCCAAAACGGCAGGGAATGAGGAGCATAGAGGACGTGGCAGACATTGACGAGCAGAAAGCGGCGAAACAACGAAGCCTGAAGCCGCTTCTTGGCCTGTTTCCCTATCTCCGGCGTTACCGCGGCCTGATGGCGGCTGCCCTTTTCGCTCTCGTGCTTTCTTCCGCCACGACACTCGCCCTGCCGCTTGCCGTTCGCCGCATTATCGATCACGGTTTCCAGACGCCGGACGGCGGCATGATCAACAGCTATTTCGCCATGCTTCTGGCGATTGCGGTAGTCCTCGCGCTCGCCAGCGCCATGCGTTATTATTACGTCATGACCATCGGTGAAAGGGTCGTCGCCGATCTGCGCCGCGATGTCTTTGCCCACCTCACCACCTTGTCGCAGCAGTTTTTCGATAGCAATCGATCCGGCGAGCTGACCTCGCGGCTGACCGCCGATACCGTGCAGATTCGCTCGGCTTTTGGCTCGTCCGCCTCGGTAGCGCTGCGCAATATCATCATGTGCTGCGGAGCGGTGGCGATGATGATCTATACCAGCCCCGGCCTTTCCGGCCTTGCGCTGCTTGCCATTCCCTTCATCGTTTTTCCGCTGATCGCCTTCGGACGCTCGGTTCGCGCCCGCTCCCGCACCACGCAGGACACATTGGCCAATTCCGCCGCCTATGCTTCCGAGACGATTGCGGCGAGCCGCACCGTGCAGTCCTTTAATGCCGAGGTGCTGGCGAATGCCCGTTATGGAGCCTCCGTGGAAGCCGCCTATCAGGGCGCACGCGCCGCCATCGGCGCCCGCTCCATCCTCACCGCCGTTGCCATTGCGCTCGTCTTCGGCAGCGTCGTCGGCATTCTCTGGTATGGCGCGCAAAGCGTGCTCTCGGGCACTATGACGGCCGGTACGCTCGGCCAGTTCGTGCTTTATTCGGTCATCGCGGCAAGCGGTCTCGGTCAGCTCTCGGAAGTCTGGGGTGAACTGGCGCAGGCGGGCGGTGCGGCAGAACGGCTCTCCGAACTGCTGAACGAGCACTCGCCCGTCGCGGAACCCATATCGCCCGTCGCCATGCCGCAACCGCCGCGCGGCGAGGCGGAATTCGAGAATGTCGATTTCGTTTATCCGCTCGCGACAGAACGGCCGATCGTTTCCGGCCTCTCCTTCAAGGTCAGCGCCGGCGAAACCGTCGCCATCGTCGGACCTTCCGGTGCGGGCAAGAGCACGGTTTTTTCCCTGCTGATGCGCTTTTACGATCCGCAGCAGGGCCGCATCACCGTCGATGGCACGGATATTCGCGACGTCACCCTTGCCGATCTGCGCGCGCGCCTGTCCATCGTTCCGCAGGATGTGGCGATATTCGCCTCCTCCATCCACGATAATATCGCCTTTGGCCGACCTGACGCGACACGCGAGGAGGTGCGGGCCGCCGCCATCGCCGCACAGGCCGACAGCTTCATCGAACGTCTCACCCACGGATATGATACGCAGGTGGGCGAGCGCGGCGTGACGCTTTCCGGCGGCCAACGCCAGCGCATCGCCATTGCCCGCGCCATCCTGCGCAATGCGCCAATCCTGCTACTGGACGAAGCCACCTCGGCGCTGGATGCGGAAAGCGAAACGCTGGTGCAGAAGGCGCTAGATGAGTTGATGAAAACCCGCACCACCATCGTCATCGCTCACCGCCTCGCCACCGTGCTGAAGGCTGACCGTATTCTGGTGATGGATGAGGGCCGCATCATCGAAGAAGGCACGCATCAGAGCCTCATTCGCCAGAATGGCCTTTACGCGCGGCTTGCCCGGCTGCAATTCCAGACCGGGCCGGACGAATTGCGCGCCCAGGCCTAGATCACGCCAGCACTTTGCGCCCCGCAACGCGGCCGGAAAACAGGCATCCGCCAAGGAACGTGCCCTCCAGCGCATTATAACCATGCATGCCGCCGCCACCGAAACCCGCCACTTCGCCGGCGGCATAAAGGCCCGGCACCGGCGCACCGGCAGCAGCCAGCACCCGACCCTCAAGATCGGTGTGAAGGCCGCCAAGCGTCTTGCGCGTCAGCACATGCAGCCGCACGGCGATCAACGGCTCCATTGCCGGATCAAGCAGCCGGTGCGGTTTTGCCGTCCGCATCAGCCGGTCACCGAGATAACGGCGCGCGCCGTGGATGGCCGTTACCTGCGCATCCTTGCTGAAACCGTTTGCGATTTCGCGGTCGCGCGCCTCTATCTGATGACGGATATGGTCTATATGCAGCCGGTCGTCGCCGCTGATGGTATTCATCGCCGTCACGAGTTCTTCGAGCGTATCCCGGACGGCGAAATCTTCGCCGCGCTCCATGAAGGCACGCACCGGTCCCGGCGGTTCCTTGCCCAACCTCTTGAGCAGCAGCCTTATATCCTTGCCGGTCAGATCCGGATTCTGCTCCGAGCCTGAAAGCGCAAATTCTTTCTTGATGATCGCCTTGGTCAGAATGAACCAGCTATGGCCGCTGCCGCGTTCGCCCAGCATTTTAAGCGTGCCTAGCGTATCGAAACCCGGCATGGCGGGGGCGGCGAGGCGGTTTCCATCCGCATCGCACCAGAAGGACGAGGGGCCAGGCAGGATGCGGATGCCGTGGCCCGGCCAGATCGGATCGTGGTTCTTCACGCCCTCGGTATAATGCCACATGCGGTCACGGTTGATGACGGCTCCACCGGCGGTTTCCGTAATGGCGATCATGCGGCCATCCACATGCGCGGGAACACCGCATACCATGCTGGCAGGAGGCTGGCCCAGCCGTTCCACCGGCCAGTTGCGCCGCACCAGTTCCTGATTGCCGCCGATGCCGCCAGAACTGACGATGACCGCAGCAGCGGAGAAGACAAAATCGCCCTGCTCTTCCCGGCTGCTCTCCTGCCCGCGCTGCACCTGGTCGGGTGCAAGAACAGCGCCTGAAACACCGGTCACCCGGCCGTCGGTGATCTCCAGACGATCAACCCGGTGGCGAAAGCGAAAGGTTAGCCGGCCGGTTGCCGCCATGGCCTTCGCCTTTTTTACGAAGGGTGCAAGTACGCCCGGACCCGTGCCCCAGGTTACATGGAAACGCGGAACGGAATTGCCATGGCCGTGGGCGAGGCTGCCGCCGCGCTCGGCCCAGCCAACAACGGGAAACCAGCGCATGCCCATGCGGTGCAGCCATTCGCGTTTCTCACCGGCAGCAAAATCGAGATAAGCCTCCGCCCAGCGGCGCGGCCAATAATCCTCCGGACGGTCGAAACCGGCCGAACCGAGCCAGTCCTGTCTTGCAAGATCGAGACTGTCTCGCACCCGCATCCGGCGCTGTTCGGGACTATCGATGAAAAACAGTCCGCCCAGCGACCAGAAGGCCTGCCCGCCAAGGTTCTGCGCGCCCTCCTGATCCACGACGCAGACGCTGAAACCCCGCTCAGCCGCCTCGGTTGCCGCCACCAGCCCGGCAAGCCCCGCACCGACAACGATCACATCATAGCCTTCCATCAGCCCCTCCCAGATATGACGGAATTACTTTTACGCGAACGTAAATTTAGAAACTATCGCAGACGCCCCGAATGTTGGAGATAAAATTCTTGAAGTGGCTAAAATTTTTTAAGCGACCAAAGCTTGGTTTCTTTATTCTGCTCTACCACGCCCTCTGCCTCCATAATCGACAACAAAGTCCGTGAAATATGGCCTTCGTGTTCCACATGGCCCGTGTAGATTCCAAGCGCACGACCGATTTCAGAGTTCTTTAGCCCGACGCTTTGGGCGTCTTTCAGCAAGAGATAAATGGCCGACTTCAACTGCGACATTGCAAGTTGAGCAATGGCGTAAGGCTCATTTGGAAACGTCATGCATTCTCCATAAGTGCTAGCGTTCGGTGAGCTTGAGTTCGATACGGCGGTTCTGCTGCCGTGCTTCCGGCGTATCGCCTTCGGCAATCGGCTGATATTCGCCGAAGCCGGCGGCGACCAGCCGGTTTGCCGGAACGCCCTTGGAGATCAGGAATTTCACCACCGAGGTGGCGCGAGCCGAGGAAAGCTCCCAATTGTCCCGGTAACGCCCGGAACCGGAAAGCTGGACATTGTCCGTATGGCCATCCACGCGCAGCACCCAGTTGATCTCCGCCGGAATCTCCTTGGCGAGATCGAGCAGCGCGACAGCCAGCTTCTCCATCTCCGCCTGCCCTTCCGGGTTGAGTTCGTTGCCGCCGGAGGGGAAGAGCACTTCGGACTGGAAGACGAACCGGTCGCCGACGATGCGGATGTTTTCGCGGTCCGACAGGATTTCGCGCAGCCGCCCGAAGAAATCGGAGCGATAACGGTTCAGTTCCTGCACCCGCTGCGCCAGCGCGACATTGAGACGGCGACCGAGATCGGCGATCTTGACCTGAGAAGAGGCATCCTTGGCTTCCGAGGCCTGAAGCGCGGCTTCGACCGAGGCGATCTGCGCTCTCAGCGCTGCAATCTGCTGGTTGAGCAATTCGATCTGTGCGGAGGCACGGGAATTGGCCTGCCGCTGCTCGTCCAGCTCACCGGTCAGGCTACCGATCCGGGCATTGGCATTCGCATTGCTGCCAGATCCCGCATCGAGAAGCGCCTGCAGGCGCGAGCGCTCGTTTTCGGATGCGGCAAGGGTGGATTGCAGGCTCGCGAGTGCGTCCTCAATATCCTGCTTGTTGCCTTTTTCCATGGCCAGAAGTTCGGTCAGTTCGGCAATCTGGCTGTTGAGACGTGTCAGCACCTCGTCCTTGCCGGTGATTTCCCGCGACAGAACGAATTGCGCCAGCACGAAGACCGTGAGCAGAAACATGATGGCCATGAGCAGCGTCGAAAGCGCGTCGACGAAACCCGGCCAATAATCCACACCCCTGTCGCGGCGGCGGTTGCGCGCAAGCGCCATGGCTACTCGCTCCCGTTATCGTGCCGGGTGCGTCCGGAAGATTTCGTGTCGCTGTCGATCCGCGCCGACAGCCGGTCGAGCGTGCGGCGGAGCGATTTCGATTCTTCCTGCTGCGCTTCGATCCAGTCACGCAACATCTGCTGTTCGCTGCGCATGTTCTTGACCAGGCCCTGAATGCCTTCGGCAAGGCTGGTCATGGCCGCAAGCGAGCGCTCGGTGCTGACCACGGCGCCGGGTTCGCCCTTGAACTCCCGCGGCCCTTCCGTGGTATCCGTCACCGAGGAAAGCCAGTTTTCGAGCTGGGTATAAAAACGGTTCTGGGCGCGGCCGGCCTGAAGATCGAGGAAGCCGAGAATCAGCGACCCCGAAAGACCGAGCAGCGACGAGGAAAAGGCCGTTCCCATGCCCGCCAGCGGCGCAGTCAGGCCTGCCTTGAGGGAGCCGAGAATATCGTTGCTGTCGCCGGCGCTTGGATCGAGCGACTGGATGACATTGCTGATGGCGCCAATGGTGCCGATCAGGCCCCAGAAGGTGCCGAGCAGGCCGAGAAACACCAGCAGGCCGACGAGATAACGCGATGTGTCACGCGTCTCGTCAAGGCGCGTCGCGATGGAATCGAGGATCGTCCGCTGCGTAACGGCAGAAAGCCGGACTTCGCCACGCTTGCCGATCAGCGTGCTCATCGGTGCAAGCAGCTTGGGCGCACGGCCGACCTTTTCGACGCTGCCGGCGGCGCGAAAGGCATTGAACCAGCGAACTTCGGAACGCAGGCTCATCGTCTGCGTAAACACCAGAATGATGCCGATGGCCAGCACGCCAAGAATGAAGCCGTTGAGCCCCGGATTGGTCATGAAGGCGGTGTGGGCCTGCCGATAAAGAATGGCCGCCAGAAAGCCCACGAGGACCAGAAACAGAACCATCGTCCAGAGAAACGGTGTCGGGCTGGACAGCTTGTGGCTGTATTGCCGTGTGGTCACCGGTTTCTCGACGCCAAGATCGAGCAGCTCCGAATCCGCCATAACGTTCGCATTCCCTCTGGTCAGCTATCCAGCGGAAGCTATTTGAAAATTGCGACGATTTGAAGCGAAAAGCCGGTCTTTCATCACAGGCGTTTCACGAAAACAGCCTGGAACCGGATGACGGAAAACAAAAACACCCGGCGAATATTCACCGGGCGTCTAAAACTTGCGGAAAACGGCAGGTTTTCCGCCGAAAACCAATCAGCGGCCCGGAATGGGACGGTTGGCGACCTCAACGAGCGCCTTGTGGATATATTCGTTGCCGGCAGCGACGGAGCTGCTGCCGAAGATATCCGTGCCGCCCTTGATGTCGGAGGCGAAACCGCCGGCTTCACGAATCAGCACCAGGCCTGCCGCCATGTCCCATGGCGAAAGATCGGCTTCCCAGTAACCATCTAGACGGCCAGCGGCAACGTAGGCGAGATCGAGCGACGCCGCACCCATCCGGCGGATGCCGGCTGCCTCCCCCATGACGTGGCGAAGTTCGACCAGGAACTTGCCGTGATTGCCGCGGCCAAGATGCGGCACGCCGCAACCGATGACGCAATCGGTCAGCGCCTTGCGCGCAGCGACGCGGATGCGGCGATCGTTGAGGAACGCGCCGCCGCCGCGCTCGGCAGTGTAGAGTTCGTCGGTGGCCGGATTGAAGATCACGCCGGCGACGACTTCACCGTTACGCTCGAGCGCGATGGAAACCGCGAAATGCGGAATGCCGTGCAGGAAGTTGGTGGTGCCATCCAGCGGATCGACGATCCAGCGATGTGCGCCGTCCGTGCCTTTTTCCTCGCCGCCTTCTTCACCCAGGAAGTCGTAGGTCGGGCGGGCCTTCATCAGCTCGTCGCGCACGATCTTCTCGGCTTTCAGGTCCGCCTGCGAGACGAAATCGCTGGGTCCCTTGACCGAGACCTGAAGGTTCTGCACTTCACCGAAGTCACGCGACAAAGACTTACCCGCCTTGATGGCGGCCTGAACCATGACATTGAGAAGGGCTGAACGGGCCATCGATGTTGTTTCCTGGAAAGCTTGCGAACCGCCCGGAAGCTCACCGGGCAGGCACGTCATTATTTTCTTGAATTGAAAGTTTGCGGTTCAAGACCACAAAACGCGCGGAAATTCAAGGCAAAAAGCCCACGGGTCAACGCCAGCGCAGGAAGGCTACCCTTCCATCACGTCGGGCGGAAACGATTTGCGGCCTCAATCGCCTTCTTCTGCTGCTCGTCGGTGATACCGAGATAAAAGTCCTCGAGCGACGGGTCCTTCAGCCCGGCGCGGCGGGAAAGCACATACCATTTGGCCGCTTCGACCGGATCGGGCCGGGTGCCGAGCGCCTGAATGTAAAGATGCGCCACCTTGTTCTGCGCCACGACATTTCCGCGCTGTGCCGCGCCGTAGAGCCAGCGGAAGCCCTCATCCAGATTGCGCTCACCGCCGAAACCATTGACCAGCCAGATGCCGAGATCGACCTGCGCGGTATCGTAGCCCGCCTTCGCGGCCCGTGTCAGCCAGTCCCGCGCCTTTGCCTTCTTCTCGGCCGGCACATCCTTGAGCGACCAGTAAATCTGCGACACCGCATATTGCGCATCGGCAATGCCCTGTTCGGCGGATTTCTCATAGAACGGCAAAGCCATCAGCAGACCCTTGGCGCCGGGATTTTCCGAAACCAGTATCTGACCCCAGTTGAACTGGGCAGAGGCGTTGCCAGCTTCCGCCGCACGGCGCATGAAATCGTCGGCCTTCGCCTTGTCGCGGGTGACGAATTTGCCTTCCATCAGGATCAGCGCGAATTTGAACATGGCGACGGGATCGCCACCCTGAGCCGCCTGCTGGTACCAGAAAGCAGCTGTCTTCTCGTCACGGGCGATGCCCAGACCACGCGACATCATTTCCGCCACCAGCGTCTGGGCGGCTGCGTCACCATTCTGCGCGCGGTTCAGCGCCTTGTCGAGCGCCTGCACATATTCGCCGCGCTGGAAATGCCCGTAAGCTTCGTCCACCCGGCCCTTGAATTCCTTTTCAGGCGGCAGCGCCGGCAATTCCGCGCCCATGCGCTGATAGACATTCACGCCTGCCGACGGCTGCAAGTCCTTCTGCTCTTCGGATTGCACCCGGCCCTGACGGGTCGGCTGAGCCTCATTTTCCAGCTGCCGGGACAGCGCATTGCTTTCGCTCTGCGGTCCGGACTGGGCAAAAGCGACACCCGCCGGCGCGCCGAAAGCGAGCGCCAGCAGCGAAACGGAAAGGCAGAGGTGAACCGAGCGCATGATCATCGCCTGTATCAACCGTCAAACCGTGGCGCTTTTTCGTCAAGCAGGGCGTTGATTTCAGAAACGGCCTGGGCGGCGCCGGTGGCGTTATCGAAAACGCCGCTGCGCATCGCCACGAACTCCACACCGGTTTCGGCTACGGCAACCACCGAGGACACATCGGTACCACCCATGACGATGGCCGGGATTTCGATCATCGAGGCCCACCACTCGCCGAGCGCCAGGTTTTTGGGGTGCGCTTCCGGCTTGATGTCGCCTTCGAGCTTTCCGAAAAACACGTAATCCGGATTGGCCTCGCCCTGCTCCAGCGCCTTGTGACGGTCATCCGCATTGCCGCCGCCGACGATGAGCTTCGGGGTGAATTTTTCCACGGCCTCGGCAAGCGCCTCGCCATTGCCAACCACATGCAGGCCATCCGCCTTCACGCGACCGGCAACGCGGCTGTCGCCGGCGATGAGCGCTGCCGCACCTGCCTTCTGGACAAGCGGCACGATCAGTTCGGCGCGTTTCTGGAAAGCGGCGTCATCCAGACCATATTGCGGAATGATGACGGAAGCGACATCGCCGCCCCGCAATGCATCTTCCACCTCTGTCGCCTGCTTTTGCGCGTCGTCCGATTGCGGAACGATCAGGACAAGGCGGCAACGATCTTCAACTAGGGTCATCGGTTCGTCCATTTCAGACAGAAGACGCTTACCGCGCAATCTGCACTCGTTTTCATATGACAAATCCGATAAACCGGACCGGCGAAAGGATCAACTGTCCATCCATGCTCACCGATTTTCATTTTTATCTCGTCGCCATCCCCGCAGTCGTGCTCGTCGGCCTTTCCAAGGGCGGGCTGGGCGGCGCTCTCGCCCTTATGGGCGTGCCGCTGATGGCGCTTGCCGTATCGCCCGTGCAGGCGGCGGCCATCTTCCTGCCGATCCTGATCGTCATGGATATCGTGGCGCTTTTTGCCTGGCGGCACTACAACCACCGGGAAACGCTCCTCATCATGCTGCCGGGCGCAATCGCCGGTATCGCGCTCGGCTGGGCGACCTCGAGCCTCATTTCCGCGAACGCCATGCGTCTCGTCGTCGCCTCTGTCACGATCCTGTTCGTACTGCGTTATTTCTATGAGAGCTTCAAAAGCCGCAAAGGCCAGGAAATTCCGGCCAAGCCGCATAGACCAGCTGCTGCAACCCTCTGGTCCAGCCTGTCGGGTTATGCGAGTTTCGTGGCTCATGCGGGCGGTCCGCCTTTCCAGATCTATGTTCTGCCGCTGAAGCTCGATCCGAAGACCTATACCGGCATGAGCGTGCGCTTCTTCGCCATCATGAATGCGATCAAGCTCATTCCCTATTTCGCGCTCGGCGCGCTGGACGCCACCAACCTCAAGACATCGGCAAGCCTGCTGCCGGTGGCGATGCTGGCGACGCTTGCTGGCGCCAGGGTGGTGAAATATTTGAAACCGGCCGTGTTTTACCCACTCATGTATGCCATGGCGCTGATTGCAGCGCTTAAACTGCTATGGGACGGACTGCCGTTCTAAATCCGACAATAAAAAAGCTCTGGCAGCAGGTTTTCGCCGCCAGAGCTCGAAAGGCTCAGACCGTCGACCCCTCATTCATCGAGGGTCGACTGAATGGCATAAATCAATGTCTTGTCGAGGCCTTGAGCCTCTGCAGTTCATCCTTCAGGCGCAGTTTTCGACGTTTAAGGTCCGCGATCTCTCTATCGTCAGACGACGGGGAAGCAAGAATACTTTCGAGCTCCTCCTCCAGAGCACCGTGTTTCTTTTCGAGCGATGCAATATGAGCCTGAATGGTCATGCGGCACGTCCTTCCTTTTTGAACCTACCTCCAGCTCTCCATCGCTGGAGTTTCAGGTTTACGACGGCAATGTGACACGGATCGCGCCGCTTGTCGAAGGCGAAATGAAGGCAATAAGTGGGCAATTTGGTCGCAAGGGATAACTTCCCGTTACCGCGATTTGATGATAGAGGCTCGTGAACGATCACAGACGCGCCGGAGCCGATCCGGCTGGCATAAAATGGGGATGACGAGATGCCCGATCAGGACCAGGCGGACATCAGGCTCACGCTGGCGCGGCTGCGCCAGGAGCATGAGGATTATGACGCGGCGATCAACGCGATGATCCAGACCAGCTGCGATGCGCTGAGAATACAGCGCATGAAAAAGAAGAAGCTGGCCGTCAAGGACAAGATGACCCAGCTCGAAGACCAGGTCATTCCCGATATCATCGCCTGAGCCCGGAGACATTACGTGACAGCAGAAACGCCCCCCGTCGCCATCATCATGGGCAGCCAGTCCGACTGGGAGACCATGAAGAACGCCGCCGATACGCTGGATGCGCTCGACATCGAATACGAAGCCCGCATCATTTCCGCCCACCGCACCCCGGACCGGCTTTATGACTTCGCCAATAGCGCGAAGGACGAAGGCTTCAAGGTCATCATCGCCGGTGCGGGCGGCGCCGCCCACCTGCCGGGCATGACGGCCTCGATGACGCCGCTTCCGGTCTTCGGCGTTCCGGTGCAGTCCAAGACCATGTCCGGTCAGGACAGCCTCTATTCCATCGTGCAGATGCCCGCCGGCATTCCGGTTGGCACGCTCGCCATCGGCAAGGCAGGCGCGATCAATGCGGCGCTTCTTGCCGCCGCGGTTCTGGCGCTGAGCGACGACGACCTCGCCGACCGGCTGGATGCCTGGCGTGCGCGCCAGTCGGCGGCTGTCGCGGAATATCCAATGGACAGCACCCAGTGACGACAAAAGTGATGGCAAAGACGACCAACCTGACCATCGGCATCATCGGTGGCGGGCAGCTCGGGCGTATGCTGGCGATGGCCGCAGCCCGCCTCAACCACCGTACCATCGTACTCGAACCGCAGGCCGATTGTCCGGCTGCGCAGGCCTGCAACGAGCAGATCGTGGCGGAATATGACGATGAAAACGCGCTTGCGGAACTCACAAGCCGCTGCGATGTCGTGACCTACGAATTCGAGAACGTGCCTGTTGCGGCCGCCGAAAAGCTCAGCCTCTCCGTTCCCGTCTATCCGCCTCCGAAAGCGCTTAGCGCCTCGCAGGACCGGTTGACGGAAAAGCGCTTCCTCAATGGCTGCGGCATCCCGACCGCCGATTTCCGGGCTGTGGACAGCCAGGAAGAGCTGGAGGCCGCATTGGCTGCCTTCGGTGGCAAGGGCGTTCTGAAAACCCGTCGTATGGGTTATGACGGCAAGGGCCAGCGTCTTTTCCGCGGTGGAGAAGACCTCGCAGGCGCCTTTGCGGCGCTCGGCGGCGTGCCCCTGATTCTCGAAAGCTTCATCTCCTTCGAGCGGGAAATTTCGATCATCGCCGCCCGTTTCCTGGATGGGACCGTCACCTGTTACGATCCGGCCGAGAACGTTCATCTCAACGGCATTCTACACACGTCCACCGTTCCGGCCGCACTTTCCGACGCCGCCAGGGCAGTTGCCGTGCAATCGGCGGAAAAGCTTCTGGCCGCGCTGGATTATGTCGGCGTCATCGGCATCGAATTCTTCGTCCTGCCGGATGGTTCGCTGGTCGCCAATGAAATGGCGCCGCGCGTTCACAATACCGGCCACTGGACGGAGGCGGCCTGCGTAATCTCGCAATTCGAACAGCATATCCGGGCCGTATCGGGCCTCGCCCCTGGCAGCACGGATCGCCATTCGGATTGCGTCATGACCAACCTCATCGGCGACGACATCGACGATGTACCGGCATGGCTGTCGAAAAAAGACTGTCTCGTGCATCTCTACGGCAAGACGGAAGCACGGCCGGGCCGCAAGATGGGCCATGTGACCGAGCTTTTGCGCACAGGAAAAGCCTAGTCTTTTAAGGCAAAGACACGGGCAAGTGTTGACAGGCAGGGCTCAAACGGGTATCTGCCTGCCAACCGAAAAGAGCGCGCCCCGTTGCGCGCTTTTGATTGTTTGAATAAGCACGGCAGAAACCGTGCAAAACTGCGGACCAGTAAAATGAAGATCAAGAATTCGCTTAAAGCGCTTAAGGCCCGTCATCGCGATAACCGCCTGGTTCGCCGCAAGGGCCGCGTCTACATCATCAACAAGCAGAACCCGCGCTTCAAGGCTCGTCAGGGCTGATTGACTGCGACTGCGGTTCGCGATCAAGCTCGCGGATCACTTTGTTGACAGAGCAGAAGTTTGCATTTGATATTGGGCGCAGTCGGGTTAAGCTTTAACCCATGCGCCCAAATCGTTTTTGCACGGCTATCATCCTCGCCCAGGGCTTCCTGTTTTCAAGCCTCCCGCTTTCGGGAATGGCTGCCATTGCCCACGCGGCAGACGGGCAACCGCCTGCTGTCGCGGAACCCGCACCGTCACCGGCCAAGACCATCGACACTCTTTTCGCATCGCTGAAAAAAGAGCGAAATGCAGTCAAGGCGCGCAGCATCGCTAACCAGATCGCCGCCGAATGGAATGATTCCGGCAGCGCGACCATCAATCTGCTGATGCAATGGGCAGGCGAAGCTGCTGACGAAAAGCGCACCGCCGCCGCCTATGATTTCCTCGATCAGGTCGTTTTGCTGGATCCCGATTATGTGCAGGCACCCTATCGCCGCGCCATGGTCCATTTCGCCGATGGCGATACCCGAAAGGCGATGGCGGATATCAACCTGACGCTGGAAAAAGAGCCGCGCTATTTCCCGGCCCTCGCAAGCCTCGCCAACATCCTCGGAGCCTCGGGCCGCGACGAGCTGGCGCTGAAGGCGTGGGAACGTTATCTGGCGCTCTACCCCGCCGACAAGGACGCCCGCAAGGAGGCCGTCGACCTTTCGGAAAAGCTGGCTGGCACGCGCGGCTGAATTCGCAAGATGCTGAAACAAAAATCGCCGCAAAAGCGGCGATTTTTCATTGAGGCGTTTCCAGCCGATCATTCCATGCCGAGCGCGGCCATATAGGTCTGGAGAATCGTTTCTTCCTCGATGCGCTCATTGGCATCCTTCTTGCGCAGGCGAATGATGGTGCGGATCGCTTTGGTATCGTAACCACGGCCTTTGGCCTCACCGATGACATCCTTGATATCGCCCTGAATGGCAGCCTTTTCTTCTTCCAGACGTTCAATCCGTTCAATAATCTGGCGCAGTTCTGCGGCGGCGACGGTTTCGGTGGTGCTGGTATCGTCCATCATGTCATCCTTCATTGGCGGCCCGCATGCGAGCCTTGTTCATTATATCCGGGCGAAGCCTTCGCCGGTCGCTGCCGGCGGGCAGCAGAATTCCGGCCTGTGAACTGCCCACTGAAAGGCCTCGCGTCAAGTCGTTTCCGTCGATCGGGGTTATTCCCTGGGCCTGTTCTGCTCAAAGGCGGCTTTCTGGGCATCACTCGCCTCCGCCTGATATTTTTCCTTCCAGTCCTCATAGGGCATGCCGTAGACGATTTCCCGGGACTCTTCCTTGCTGAGGGGAACGCCGGCCTCCTCGGCCGCTTCCCGGTACCAGTTGGAAAGGCAGTTGCGGCAAAAGCCGGCGAGATTCATCAGGTCGATGTTCTGCACGTCGTGGCGTTCGCGAAGGTGCTGCACGAGACGGCGAAATGCCGCCGCCTCGAATTCGACCTGCCGATTGTCGTTCTCAGTCGTCATGGCAAAACTCCAGGCTCAGTAGGGACCGGTGCGGGAGGCGAACTGCTGATATTCATGCAGGACGGGATCGTCGTTCATTGCGGCGAAAATGGGAGCGAGCCGGTCCGACCATTCGGCGATCCCCTCTTCATTCGCGATCAGATCCTGCCGAACCTCGAGAAGCGCATGCGGTATGCCCTTCATCATGCAATGGCGATACATGGTGTCACCCTTGAGCGCTCCGTCATAGGGTTCGTTGTCACCGACGAGGATGTCGCCCGTGGCCCGCAGATGCGCCAGAAGCGGATCGACCGCACGATGATCCGTATCCCACAGAACCGCCGCATGCCATGGCCGCGGCGTTTCCTTCCAGAACGGCGTGTAGGAATGCAGCGACAGAACCAGCGGCGCTTCTTCCGAGGCCTCGGCCACGCCGGTCAGCACACGATCCACGGCATTGTGATAGGGCCGATGGAAAATCTCGATCCGCCTTTGCCATTCCTCATCCGAAATCGGATGATTGCCAGGGATGATCGCCCCGTCCGAAATCTTCATGATGAGAGTGGGATCATCCTCGCCGCGATTCGGATCGATCAGCAGCCGGGAAAACCGCCCGAGCACCGCCGGCACGCCAAGGCGCGCGGCAAGTGAGCGCGTCAGCCCCTCTATACCGATATCAAATGCGATATGGCGATGAAAAGCGGTTTGCGGAAGGCCAAGTTTGCCGTAGTGTGCCGGCAGGAGGTTCATGGCATGGTCCGCCAGAAGAACCATGCCTTTGTCATAATCGCCTTCTATGATTTCATAGGGTATGAAGTCGTTCATCGATGATTTTCTGGGGCAGGATTGAGGAGAGAAGCTTGATGGCATGGCTTGAGGCCGGGCGCAAGTTGCGGCGAAAGAACAGCCATCTACCTTATCGCACTCACGATCCCACGAACAATATAATCGATTAAAATCGCGTTGACTTTCTTGGGCGGCCACGCCAAGAAGTGTGTTCATTATAACCATGGAATCCGGATGGAAGCCGTGACTCAGTCATCTCTCGCTCTTCCTCGCCACTTTCGGCATATCGCCCGTCTTTTTTCCGCAGCGGCATTGTTTCTGACCCCGTTCATGATTGCGGCGCCCGCGCATGCGGATTTTCGCGTGTGCAACAGCACGCAGAACCTCGTGGGGGTCGCAATCGGCTACCGGGCACAGGAGGGCTGGGTCAGCGAAGGCTGGTGGCAGGTCCCCTCCTCGACCTGCGCGACGCTGATCGAGGGTGAGCTGCAGTCACGTTATTATTATCTCTATGCCGAAGATGCCGCCCATGGCGGCCGCTGGACCGGTGACGTCAACATGTGCGTGGCGGAAAACGAGTTCAAGATCAACGGCGTGGACGATTGTTTTGCCCGCAGCTTCCAGAGAATGGGTTTCAAGGAATATGACACGGGCAGACAGGGCAGCTGGATGGTCCAGCTCTCCGATACGCCAGGCACACAGGGAAATCAAAACTGATGAAGCGTAACCGCAAAGTCAAAATTCTTGCAACTCTCGGCCCGGCCTCTTCCGAAGAGGCGATGATTGAGAAGCTGCATCTTGCTGGCGCAGATCTTTTCCGGATCAACATGAGCCATGCGAGCCACGACGTGATGCGGACGCTCATTCAGCGTATCCGTTCTGTCGAGAGCCGTACCGGCCGCCCCATCGGCATTCTGGCCGACCTGCAGGGTCCCAAGCTGCGCGTCGGAAAATTCGCCGAAAGCAAGGTCGAACTCGTTCCGGGCCAGACCTTCACGCTGGACAATAACGACACGCCCGGTGACAACACCCGCGTTTTCCTTCCCCATCCGGAAATTCTCGAGGCGGTCAAGCCCGGCCATCGCCTGCTGATCGATGACGGCAAGCTGCATCTGCGCGCTGAAAAGAGCGACGGCAAGAGCATCGTCACCACCGTCATTTCCGGTACACGCATTTCCGACCGCAAGGGCATCAGCCTGCCGGATACGCTGCTCGGCGTCGGCGTTCTGACCGACAAGGACCGCGTCGATCTCGACGCCGTTCTCGCCACCGGCGAAGTCGACTGGGTGGCGCTTTCCTTCGTCCAGCGTCCGGAAGACCTTGCCGAAGTGCGCAAGATCGCACGCGGCCGCGTCGGCCTGATGTCCAAGATCGAAAAGCCGCAGGCTGTCGAGCGCATCGAAGAAATCATCGAACTTTCCGACGCGCTGATGGTAGCCCGTGGCGATCTCGGCGTCGAAATGCCGCTGGAGGCCGTTCCGGGCATCCAGAAGCAGTTGACCCGCGCCTGCCGCCGCGCCGGCAAGCCGGTCGTGGTCGCCACGCAGATGCTGGAATCGATGATCACCGCACCTGTACCGACCCGCGCCGAAGTCTCCGACGTCGCCACCGCCGTCTTCGAAGGCGCGGACGCCATCATGCTTTCTGCTGAATCTGCCTCCGGCGACTACCCGGTAGAAGCGGTCTCCACCATGGCCTCCATTGCCAGCACGGTGGAGCAGGACCCCTATTATTCCAATATCATCTATGCGCAGCGCGCCCAGCCGGAACCGACCGGCGCCGACGCCATTTCGCTCGCCGCCCGCCAGATCGCCGAAACGCTGAAGCTTGCGGCAATCGTCACCTATACGTCCTCGGGCACAACCGGTCTGCGCGCCGCGCGCGAACGGCCACAGGTTCCGATCATCGCGCTGTCGCCGATCATCCAGACCGCACGCCGCCTGTCGGTCGTCTGGGGCCTGCACTGCGTCGTCACGGGCGATGCCAGCGACCTCGATGACATGGTGAACCGCGCTTGTCGCATCGTGGTTTCCGAAGGTTTCGGCAAGCCGGGCGATCGTATCATCATCTCCGCAGGCGTACCGCTCGGCACCCCCGGCGCGACCAATATGGTCCGCATCGCCTATATCGGCTCTGATGGCCAGAGCGGCGTCTAAAGCTTCAATATCCCGCATAAAAAACCCGCCGGTAACGGCGGGTTTTTTTGTTGGCCTCTCGGCCGTCTTACTTATGAAAACAGGCTCAGTGCATCTTCACCGGCGTGCTGAAGCGGCTGGATTCGATGGCCACTGCACCAGGCTTGAAGCTCGCCGAGGTGGCGGAAGCCGACATGTCGTTGCTGAGCATGCGGTTGGCGACAACACGCGGCGCCTTTACCGAGCGTCCGGTCGTACCCTTGTTCTGGTTGAGCGCCCAATCCGAAATCAGATCCTGCGTCAGGCGTCCACCGCCCACCATGGCCTGCTGGGAAACGGCGGCATCCTGCCTGCTCGGGCGCGAACCCTTGGTCGGCATGCCGGCACTGAGGCCGCCATTGATGGCGGGCTTCAGGTCGAAAGCATCACCGAAGCCGGCCTGCGGTTCGGCCTTGGCCGTTTCGGCGGGTGCGACGGTAACCTTGTGGTTGACGGCGGCCGGGAATGGCGCGGCTGTCGGCATGGCAGCCAACTGGACCTGCGACCGGGCGGCCTGACCGCTCTGTTCAAGAGCCGCAACAACCGTCGGCGAAAGCGTATCCTCCTGCGCCTCGGCGAGATCGTCCTCACCTTCTGGATCGGCATTGGCCGCCGCCAGCAGGGCTTCCGCCACGGCCGGACGATTGGCAGGAACCGGAACAGAAGCGAGTTCGCCGGTCGCAGCCGGTGTCGCACCATCGGCGGACGCCGTCAGGATCGATCCTTCCGCATCACCTTTCATGCCACGTGGCCCAAGAAGTGTGGGCACCGGCACGGATACTTCAGCCAGATCGGCAAATTGCTGGCGCTCGGCCGGCGCAGAAGCCGGAGTCGGCGTGGTCGCTGCCTGCAGGGCATCCTGTGCGGCATTGCGGGCCGGCGAATAAAGCGCGGTCGCAAGGCCGGTATTGGCCGGCGGCTGGTTACCGAAGGCAGGTCGAGCCGTTGGCAGCGGCGCATCGTTCACGCCGGGAAGCGCCTGTGCCGAAGCAACTGCAATGGTGGGTTCAGGCTCGGGAGCCGCCTGCTGCGGAGCCGCCGGACGGGCGACGGCCGGGCGTTCTGCGGGCTCCGGCGCTGCGATGCTATCGGGATCTTCATCCTCGTCACCGCCGCCAAAGAGGGCCTGCAGCAACGTCTTGCGCTTGCCGCCGCCAGATGAGGCAGGGCCGGCACCGGCACTGGAAGCAACCTGAATGGAGGAGGAGCTGACGCGCTTCTTGTAATCGGCGAGCGCCTGCTCATAACCGGGAAGCGGCTTGCCGTCGGAAGGAAGATGCAGCGTATTGCCGTTCGGGAAGATGCGGACGAGTTCCTGGCGGCTCATGCGCGGCCAGGCGCGAACGCCGCCGACATCCATGTGCACGAAGGGAGAGCCCGACGTCGGATAGAAACCGACACCACCGATCTGCATCTGCATGCCGATTTCACGAAGACGGGCAAGCTTCACACCGGGGATATAAAAATCCATGGCCTTGCCGAGCATATGCTGGCTTTTTTCCGCGACACCCTTGGTGCGTGTGCGCAGCAAACCGTTGGTTTCCGGCGAGCGGAAAGCCGAAACGACGTTGATATAGTCGGTCGCGCCGCTGCGGCGATAAACTTCCCAGACGAGATCGAAAAGGCGCGGGTCCATGCGTGTCGGCTGGTTGCGTCGCCAGTCGCGCAGGAAGCGGTTCAGCTCCTGCAGACCTTTCTGGTCATATTTTCCATTGCGCTTGAAGGTGATGACCGCCTTCTCGCGTGTATGGATATAATACAGTTTGAGGCTGCGCGTCTCGGCGGCGGCTTCCGTCGCCGAAACACCTACGAAAGGCATTGCGGCGAGCATCAGGCAGGCAAAGGTGACAGCGCGCGCCGACAGCTTCGTGCATATATCCTTGATCAAGCCGCGCGCGATCTTTGTCGAAAGCGCGTTATTCCGATGCAGATATGGCAATTCGATCCCCGCCTGGAAGACAATTTCTGTCACATTGCCTCAAATGAACGTCAAATACGGTGACACGATGGCAAAATTGCCACACACATACAACCTTCCTCTACATAGTGAATCAGCCACTAACAAGAGGTTTATAGACGGTAAGCGGATATCCTTGCTCAGAAGTTAACGAATTTACGATCTGCCTTCGAATACGGGGGTTGTGCGCTCAGGCTGCATCTCGAAGGGGATCGTCGGGATCGATGCCATAATCTTTCAGCTTTCGGTAAAGAGTCGAACGGCCGATACCAAGCTTTCTGGCGACCTGACTCATCTGCCCGCGATAGAAGCGCAGGGCGAAACGGATGAGCTCCTCCTCGATCTCGGCCAGTTTGCGGATATTGCCCGATTCATCCATGCTGGAGATCAGGTTTCCACCCCGGTAGATGGTGGTGGAAATATCCGACGGCTCCTCGATGACAGCGTGGTTTTCAGCGACCGGTGGCGGGGCCGGTGAATAGGCCGCAAGTTTCAGAGACGCTCCCGATGGTGTGCGGATGACATCGTCCGCATCGTCACCGGTCGAAAATTCCGGCAGCTGAAGCGCGATCTGCGGAAAATCGGAATCCGACAGTTCCTCGCCCTGTGAGAGTACTACCGCACGGAAGACGGCGTTTTCGAGCTGGCGGATATTGCCCGGCCAGTCATAGGCCGTCAGCAGCGCCAGCGCGCTGGCGTCGAGGCCGACGGGATTTGGCAATTTCTGTTCCGCCGAAAAGCGCTCGGCGAAAACCCGCGCCAGATGGGGAATATCTTCCTTGCGGCGGCGCAGCGCCGGAATAGTGATCGGGAAGACATTGAGGCGATAATAAAGGTCCTCGCGGAAGCGACCTTCCTTCACCTCTTCGATGAGGTTCTTGTTGGTGGCGGAGATCAGCCGCACATTCACCTTCTGCACCCGTGCGGAGCCGACGGTTTCGATTTCGCCCTGCTGGACCGCGCGGAGCAGCTTCACCTGCACGTCCAGCGGCAGATCGCCGATTTCATCGAGGAACAGCGTGCCGCCATCCGCCTCCATGAATTTGCCGACATGTTTTTCCGTCGCCCCCGTAAAGGCTCCCTTTTCGTGGCCGAAGAGGATGCTTTCCACAAGATTATGGGGAATGGCGCCGCAATTGACGGTGATGAACGGCTTGCTCGCTCTGTCGCCGGCCGACTGGATGGCGCGGGCGACCATTTCCTTGCCCACACCGGATTCGCCTTCCAGCACCACGGGAATGCTGGACTGGGCGGCGCGCTGCGCGAGTTCGATGACCCTCAGCATTGCGGGGCTCGCGGAAACGATATCGGTAAAATTCACTGCATTGCTCCGTCCGCGCCGGCCCGTGCGGGCCTTTGCCTCTCTCCTGTCGAGCTTGAGCGCATTGGAGATGGCAGCGCCGATCCTTTCCGGCGAAACCGGCTTGACGACAAAATCGAAAGCGCCGGCGCGCATGGCCTGCACAACGGTATCGATGCCGCCCTGCCCCGTCTGGACAATGACGGGAACATCGGTGCCGAGTTCGCCGATAGCTTTGAGAAAGGTAAGCCCGTCCATTTCAGGCATCATGAGGTCGAGGACGATGACATTGATCTCGCCGCTATATTGCTTGAGCAGTTCCAGCCCCGCCTTGCCGTTTTCGGCAAGCAAGGCGAGATGCCCATAACGTTCCACCGCATTTTTGAGCAGGCGGCGCTGGACGGGATCATCGTCTATCACGAGAACATGCGCGGTCATTTTTAGCTCCGGTTTCCGGTTTATGGACCTGCTTCATGCGGTCCCTTATTCCGCACTCTGGCATGGGAGACTTGAACATCCAGTTTTGAGAATTGCTTGCATTTTATCCATTGCCGCGGGAAACAAGGTCCCCATATGCTTCGCACGCATAATCAGAAGGACACGTTCGATGACCCTCAACCGCCCTACCCCGCAACCCGTCTTCTCCCTTGCCGAAACCACCGGTCCGGCGCTTGGCGACCTGCCCGGCTGGAAGCTCTCGGACCTCTATCCGTCGGGCGATTCGCCGGAATACAAGGGCGATCTCGACAAGGCGGCGTCGATGGCGGCGGCTTTCGAGAAGAAATGGAAGGGCAAGCTTGAAGCAGCTGCGAAGGCGACGGGCGAAAACGGCATCGGTGCCGCGCTCAGGGAATATGAAGCGCTGGACGATCTCATTGGCCGCATCGGCTCCTTTGCCGGGCTCACCTATTTTTCCGATACGTCGAACCCGGCAAACGGCAAGCTTTACGGCGATGCCCAGGCGAAGCTGACGGATATTTCCTCCCACCTCCTGTTCTTCACCCTTGAGCTCAACCGCATCGATGACGCCACGATGGACGCCTGCATGGCCAATGACGCCGCGGCGGGTCACTACCGCCCGTGGCTGGTGGATTTGCGCAAGGACAAGCCGCACCAGCTCGACGACCAGCTGGAGCAGCTGTTCCTCGAAAAATCGATGACCAGCGCAGCGGCCTTCAACCGCCTGTTCGACGAGACGATGGCCGACCTGCGTTTCGACATTGACGGCGCGAGCCTGCCGCTGGAAGTGACGCTCAACATGCTGCAGGAACCGGAGCCGGAAACCCGAAAGAAAGCGGCTCAGGCGCTGAGCGCCACCTTCAAGGACAATATGCGCGTCTTCACGCTCATCACCAACACGCTTGCCAAGGACAAGGATATTTCCGACCGCTGGCGCAAATTCGAGGATATTGCCGATAGCCGTCATCTCGCCAACCGCGTCGAGCGCGAGGTGGTCGATGCCTTGGCGGCGGCGGTCAAGAAGGCCTATCCGCGCCTCTCGCATCGTTATTACGCCATGAAGGCGAAATGGCTCGGCATGGAGCAGATGAATTATTGGGACCGCAACGCGCCGCTTCCCGATACGTCGAACACCATCATTTCCTGGGATGAGGCAAAGGACACCGTGCTTTCCGCCTATGGCAATTTCGCCCCCGAGATGGCCGATATTGCCCGCCGTTTCTTCGATGAAGAGTGGATCGACGCGCCGGCCCGCCCCGGCAAGGCGCCAGGCGCCTTCGCGCATCCGACCGTGCCCTCGGCCCATCCTTACGTGCTCGTCAACTATCTCGGTAAACCGCGCGACGTGATGACGCTTGCCCATGAGCTTGGCCATGGCGTGCATCAGGTGCTGGCCGGGGAGCAGGGCGCCTTGATGTGCGCGACGCCGCTGACGCTTGCCGAGACCGCCTCCGTCTTCGGGGAAATGCTGACCTTCCGCAAGCTGCTCGACGACACGAAAGATGTCCGGGAACGCAAGGCCATGCTCGCCCGCAAGGTCGAGGACATGATCAACACGGTCGTGCGCCAGATCGCTTTTTATGAATTCGAGCGCAAGCTGCACACCGCCCGCAAACAGGGAGAACTGACCTCCGAGCAGATCGGTGAATTGTGGCTGTCCGTTCAGGCCGAGAGCCTTGGTCCGGCAATCCGGATTTCCGAAGGCTACGAGACATGGTGGACCTACATCCCCCATTTCATTCACTCGCCGTTTTATGTTTATGCCTATGCCTTCGGCGACTGCCTGGTGAACTCGCTCTATGCGGTTTACCAGAAGGCCGAGACGGGTTTTCAGGAGAAATATTTCGAGCTTCTGAAGGCGGGCGGCACCAAGCATCATTCGGAGCTTCTGAAACCCTTCGGCCTCGATGCGACCGATCCCTCTTTCTGGGACAAGGGGCTTTCGATGATCGAGGGGCTGATCGACGAGCTGGAAGCGCTGGATAACAAACAGGCTTAATCTCTTCCGCCGGCAGGGCTATCCTATTTCGGACAAGCTTTGCCGGTTGATATTGCCGGCGGAGACACCGGCAACAATTCGGGCGACGAGCACAGGCAATGAAACGCAAACCCGCCGATCTGACCTTGAGGGAAACCCTGCGCTGGGAGCCGCAGACCGGCTTTCAGCGCATCGACCAGCATATACGCCGATTGCTGCGCTCCGCCGACGCGCTCGGTTTTCGCGCGCCGGTCAATGCGGTTCAGGTGCTGGAAAAGAAGGTGGGTGGCGAAAAGCCGCTCTGCGTCAGGCTGGTCATGAACTACAAGGGCGAGCTCGACGTCGAAACCGCCGACTTCCAGCCCTTGCGGCAGGATGCCGTCTGGCGGGTCCGCATCGCCCGGCAGACCACGCTCGACTCCTCCGATACCTTCTATCGCCACAAGTCCTCACGCCGCGAGCCCTATGATGCCGCCCGGGCCGAATTTTCAGCCGGGGAGGCCGACGAGGTGCTGCTGCTCAACGAGCGCGGTGAGTTGTGCGAGGGATCGTCGACCAGCATTTTCGTCGAAATGCCGGATGGGCAATTGCTGACGCCGCCGCTCGACAGCGGCATTCTGCCGGGTGTGCTGCGCGCTGATCTGATCCGCGAACGCAGGGCGCGCGGACAGGCGCTGAAACCGGAAGACATTGCCGGCCGGAAACTCTTCGTCGGCAATTCGCTGCATGGGTTGATTGCGGCGGAACTCGTTTAAACAGTCACCGACAGAAGCCGGTCGCGGCCTTTTTCCTTGGCCGCATAAAGAGCCTGATCCGCCCGCATGAAAACATCGTCGGCGCTTTCGGGCGCGCGATAGACCGTCAGCCCGGCTGAACAGCTATAGGAAAAATCCGGGAATTCGGCGAGGGGCCTCGAAAGGCGCACCTTCTGCAGCAGCCGTTCGACGATCTCCCGGCCCTCGGCCACCGTGCTGCGCGGCAGGATGAGCATGAATTCCTCGCCGCCGATCCTTCCGAAACAATCCACCCGCCGGATGACGGAATGGGCGATGCCGACGAAATCGCGAAGCACCGCATCCCCGCATTTATGACCGAAACGGTCGTTGATCTGCTTGAAGAAATCGATATCGAGCGTGCACAGGCAAAAAAGCGTTTCCAGCCCCTTGGCAACCCGCTCCACCTGCAAAGCCAGCTTGGCGAAGACGAAACGGCGGTTTGCCGTTCCCGTCAATTCATCCGTCTGCGAGGCGCGGACTGCCAGATCCCGGTCCTGCCGCAGCGTTCTGTAGCCCTGGCGCAATTCGGTGACGTCGCTTGCAACGCACAGCATCCAGCCATCCTGCTGCACCGTTTCCGTCATCCAGAACCAGCGGCCGTCATGCATATCCATCTCAAAGGCGCGGTAAGGCAGCTTGCCGCGCCGGGACTGCGCCGACAGCAGCCATCCCTCGAAATCATTGTTGCGGACGACGACACCGGTGCGCAGCCGATGGTTCAGCCGCATGATATCCGCCCAGGTCGGGAAATCGCCGGCGGCGAGCTGAAAGCTTTCCCGAAACGACGGATTGGCATGGCGCAACCGGTCCTCGGAATCGTAAAGCGCAATAAGAACGGGGGTGGCACTCTGAAGCGCTGCGACACGCTCGATAAGATTATTCAACAGGCAACTCTCCCGTGATGGCGAAAATTCCCCCGTCGTCATCCGGCCAAAGCCCCCAAGCGTTTGGACATAGAGAGGAAAAGAAGAACTTAATTATAAAGGCACTATCTAAAATGCGAAGAGGCAGAATGCGGTGGAAAGGGTGCGCGCGCCCGCCTTGCCGTCGCCATCGTCATATGTCCGTCATCCACCTGCCCTTTATTGTGGCACGCTTTTATGATCTAGCTTACTTATTGGCTAAAAAAGGAAAATTGACGAATGACGGATAAAAACCACCCGATTTACGGCGATATTGACGGCCCCATCATCATGATCGGCTTCGGCTCCATCGGGCGTGGCACTCTTCCGTTGATCGAACGTCATTTCAATTTCGACAGGACCCGGCTCGTCGTCATCGACCCGCGCGAAGACATCGCCGCCTTTCTGGCCGAGAGGAATATCCGCCATATCCAGACGCATCTGACCAAGGAAAATTACCGCGAGATTCTCAAGCCGCTCCTCAAGGGCGTTCAGGGCCAGGGCTTCTGCGTCAATCTTTCGGTCGATGCCGCCTCCGTCGATTTGATGCGGATTTGTCGCAAGCATGGCATGCTTTACATCGACACGGTCGTCGAACCCTGGCCTGGTTTTTATTTCGACGCCGATGCCGATAATGCGGCCAGAACCAATTATTCGCTGCGCGAGACCATGTTGAAGGAAAGGACGCGCAAGCCGGGCGGCACGACGGCGGTTTCCACCTGCGGCGCCAATCCGGGCATGGTGTCCTGGTTCGTGAAACAGGCACTCGTCAATCTCGCCAAAGATACCGGCCTCGACATCGAGGAGCCGCAGCCGCATGACCGCGATGGCTGGGCAAAGCTGATGAAGCGGCTTGGCGTCAAGGGCGTTCACGTGGCCGAACGCGACACCCAGCGGGCGAAGGAACCTAAGCCCTTCGGCGCTTTCTGGAACACATGGTCCGTCGAAGGTTTTATCGCGGAAGGTTTTCAGCCAGCCGAACTCGGCTGGGGAACGCATGAAAACTGGATGCCGAAAAACGCAAAAAAGCAGAAAAAGGGAAGCAAGGCGGCGATCTATCTCGATCAGCCCGGCGCCAATACGCGGGTGCGGACATGGTGTCCGGGCCTTGGGCCGCAATACGGATTTCTCGTCACGCATAACGAAGCGATTTCGATTTCCGACTATTTCACCGTCCGCAACGATGATGGCGACGTGACCTATCGGCCAACCTGCCATTATGCCTACCATCCCTGCAATGACGCCATTCTTTCCCTGCATGAGCTTTTCGGCAATGGCGGCACCCCTCAGCCGATCCAGCATGTGCTCGGCGAAGACGAGCTTGTCGACGGCGCCGATGAACTCGGCGTTCTTCTTTATGGCCATGACAGGAATGCCTATTGGTATGGCTCGCGGTTGAGCCTGCAGGAAGCACGCTCACTCGCCCCCAACCAGAATGCGACCGGATTGCAGGTCAGCTCCGCTGTGCTCGCGGGCATGGTCTGGGCGATCGAAAATCCGCAAGCCGGTATCGTCGAGGCGGATGAAATGGATTACCGCCGTTGCCTTGAGGTGCAGCGCCCCTATCTCGGGCCCGTCGAGGGACATTATACCGACTGGAAGCCGACCGATGGCCGCCCCGGCCTGTTTCCCGACAATATCGATACGTCCGATCCCTGGCAGTTTCGCAACATCCTCGTGCGCTGACGGGGCGGAGTCTCATATTTGTCACGCCGGGGCTTTCCTGCACGACATCAGGAACCGGGGAGAGCGAACAACGTTGCCTTGAAATAAGCAACGCTTCGCGGCATGGTCGAAGCACAGAAGGTTTCATCGAATCGCAGGAGAACAGGCCCATGAACTTCAAGACAAGCGCTGCTTTGCTTTCAGCCGCCATCGCGGTGTCTTCATGCGTCGCGCCGGGTCCCTCCCAGCAGACCTCGATGGCGCCTTCGCTTTCCCGCGGCCCGGCCGTCGACGGTCGCTGGATCGACCGCAACGGCATCGTATCGACATTCCAGAACGGCGCCTTCTCCACCCGTTCGACCGATACCAACACGCTTCTGGCCTCCGGCACCTATGTCACGATCTCGCCGACGCTTTACGAAATCAACATGACCTCGCTGGTGCGCAACACGCAGTCGCGCGTCAACTGCGCCCTCGTCTCCCCGTCACAATTGAACTGCACGACGGACACGAACAGCCAGTTCTCGCTGACGCGCCAGGGCTGATAACGTCACCTTTTCAAAGAGATGATCTTCTGGAACGCACGCCTCAGGCGTGCGTTTTCGTTTATTGTGCGCCTGTCATAATTTCGCTTGCGGCGATTGCCGCTAAATGGAAACATCGCGCTTTGAAAGACTGACATGATTTCAGATTAGAAAATGAGCACGGCCGGAGGATGATCGACCCCCGGGCTTCCGCTTTGAACAGGAGAGAGGGACCATGAAGAAAATTTTGGGACTGGGCATGCTGAGCGTTTCGGCGATAACGCTTTCGGCCGGAGCGGCTCTGGCCGATTATGAGCTCAACATTCTTCACATCAACGATTTTCACTCCCGTATCGAATCGATCAACAAGTTCGACTCGACCTGCTCGGCGGAAGAAGAAGGCAAAAACGAATGCTTCGGCGGCGCCGCCCGTCTTCTGACTGCAATCAATCAGACCCGTGATGCCCTGAAGGCTCAAGGCAAGAATGTCCTCCTGCTCAATGCCGGCGACAATTTCCAGGGATCGCTGTTCTACACCACCTACAAGGGCACGGTGGAAGCGGAAGTGCTGAACGCCATGAAGTTCGACGCCATGACCGTCGGCAACCATGAGTTCGACGACAGCGAGGACGGGCTTGCCGGCTTCCTAGACAAGGTGCAGTTCCCCGTCGTGACCGCCAATGTGGTGGCCACCGCCGCCTCGAAAATCGGCGACCGCGTCAAGCCGTCCATCGTGCTCGAAGTCGGCGGACAGAAAATCGGTATTGTCGGCGCGGTCGCGAACGACACGGCGGAACTGGCAACGCCCGGCCCCAATATCACCATCGCCGAAGATGTCGCGAAAATCAGCGAGCAGGTGCAGAAGCTGAAGCAGGACGGCGTCGACAAGATCATCGCGCTGACCCATGTCGGCTATCCGCGCGATCTCGAATTCATCGCCAAAATCCCTGACGTCGACGTCGTGGTCGGCGGCCACACACATACGCTGCTTTCCAACACCGACCAGAAGGCCGAAGGCCCCTATCCCACCCTCGTCGACAATCCCGGCGGCTATAAGGTTCCGGTCGTCCAAGCCGGACAGTACAGCAAATATCTGGGCGACCTCAAAGTGGTCTTCGATGACAGTGGCGTGGTCAAGGAAAGCAAGGGCGATCCAATCCTCATCGACTCCTCCTTCAAGCCCGATGAAGCCACGCTGAAGCGCATCGATGAGCTGAAGGCGCCGATCGAGGCTCTGAAGTCGAAGGTCGTCGGCTCCTCGGAAGGCCCGATCGAGGGAGACCGCAAGGTTTGCCGCGTGAAGGAATGCTCCATGGGCAATCTGGTGGCGGATGCAACGCTTGCGCGCGTCAAGGATCAGGGCGTGACCATCGCTTTCGCCAATAGCGGCGGCCTGCGCTCCTCCATCGATGCCGGCGATGTCTCCATGGGCGAAGTGCTGACGGTTCTGCCGTTCCAGAACACCGTCGCAACCTTCCAGCTGAAGGGCGAGGATATTCGCGCCGCCCTCGAAAACGGCGTCAGCCAGATCGACGACGGTGCTGGTCGTTTCATGCAGGTCTCCGGCCTGAAATATTCCTTCGACCGCTCGAAGCCCGCCGGCGGCCGGGTCGTTTCGGTCGAGGTCAAGGAAGGCGACGCTTTCGTGCCTCTCGATCCCGCCAAGACCTACATCGTCGCGGCCAATAATTACGTGCGTACCGGCGGCGATGGCTTCAAGGTCTTTGCGACCAAGGCCATCAACGCCTATGACTTCGGCCCTAACCTCGAGGAAGCCGTTGCGGCCTATATCACCGCCAACAGCCCCTATAAGCCCTACACGGATGGCCGTATCAGCGAAGTGACGCCTGCCGGTTATGTCGCTCCGGCAAAGCCTGCGGCACCTGCGCCGGCAGCAACCGCACCTGCGCCGGCCGCCACACCCGCTCCCGCAGCACCTGCAGCCACAGCACCGGCCGCCACGGCTCCGGCCACGGCGACGCCCGCCGCAGCCGCTGCTACCGCCAGCAAATATATCGTTGAAAAGGGCGACTCGCTCTGGAAGATCGCAGCCGAGAAATATGGCGACGGCGCTCTCTGGAGCAGGATTGCCAAGGCAAACACGCTGAAGCATCCGAACCACATCGAGATCGGCGAGGAGCTGGAGCTGCCGGCTCAATAAGCCGGACGGGAACAGACAGGGCAATTTGCCGCAGACAGGAAACCGGCCCTCGGAAATCGGGGCCGGTTTCTTATTTTCCTTTTAAAAACAAATCCTTACAGATCAAATTTTGGCAAAGGACATCCTGCAGCGCCCCCCGCCCCGGAAATAGCCTCCGCCGGTGGTTTAATCCTGAAAAATTTCGTCTAGAACACGTGAACAAATTGATAGCACGAGCGTATAGCTCGGGCATCGCCGGCCCAACCCCGTCGCGGTTTGCGTTCGGCGCGCATAAACAGAAGATGGAGCGTTTCCGCCCTTGTCCGAAACGGAACCGCTCCTCACGCAACCAGTCCGAGTTTCAGGGTGTCATTCATGGCGACAGAACTATCCGCACTCCCCGCAAACCATCCCCACACAGCATTTGGCAAGGTCGGCGTCCTGCTCGTCAACCTCGGCACGCCTGACGGTACGGACTATTGGCCGATGCGCCGTTATTTGGCGGAATTCCTGAGCGACAAGCGGGTAATCGAATGGTCGCGTCTCTACTGGTATCCGATCCTTTACGGCATTGTTCTCAACAAGCGCCCTCAGAAAGTCGGCAAGGCCTATGAGGAGATCTGGAACCGCGAGCGCAATGAAAGCTATCTGCGCACCTATACTCGCAGCCAGGGCGAGCTGCTGGCGGAAGCGCTGAAGGACCTGCCCAATGTCGCGGTCGACTGGGGCATGCGTTACGGCCAGCCCTCCATCGCCTCCAAGATCGACGCGCTGAAGGAACAGGGTTGCGAAAAAATCCTGCTTTTCCCGCTTTACCCGCAATATTCCGCATCGACCACGGCAACCGTGAACGACAAGGCTTTCGAGCATTTGATGAAGCTGCGCTGGCAGCCCGCCATCCGCACCGTACCGCCCTATCACGACGATCCAGCCTATATCGAGGCGCTCGCCGCCTCCGTCAAAAACCATCTGGCGACGCTGGACTGGGAGCCGGAAATGCTGATCACCTCTTTCCACGGCATTCCGCAATCCTATTTCAAAAAGGGCGATCCCTATTATTGTCACTGCCAGAAAACCGCACGGCTGCTGCGCGAGGCGCTGGGGCGGACAGAGAAAAATTTCATGATCACCTTCCAGTCGCGTTTCGGACCGGAAGAATGGTTGCAGCCCTATACCGACAAGACCGTGGAGAAGCTGGCCTCGCAAGGCATCAAGCGCATCGCCGTGATGAATCCCGGCTTCGTTTCGGATTGTCTTGAGACGCTGGAAGAAATCGCCGGTGAAGCAGGCGAGATTTTCCTGCATAATGGCGGAGAGAAATTTACCCATATTCCCTGCCTGAACGACAGCGCCGAGGGCATGAATGTTCTCGAAAAGGTTGTGCGGCGGGAGTTGCAAGGATGGGTGTAATCTTGCCATAACGATGCCGGGATAAAACCCGGACGGTTCCGATCAGGAGGAAAAGTGATGATTGCATTGGGCGGTTTCGACATCGTCGTCATGGCAGCGGTGGTTCTCGTTATTCTGGTGCTGTTTGCCGGCATCAAGACCGTCCCCCAGGGGCATCGTTACACGGTTGAACGGTTCGGGCGCTACACCCGCACACTCGAGCCGGGCCTGAACCTCATCGTGCCGTTCTTCGAAACCATTGGTTCGAAAATGAACGTGATGGAGCAGGTCCTTCATATACCGACACAGGAAGTCATCACCCGCGACAATGCCAGCGTCTCCGCCGACGCCGTCACCTTCTATCAGGTCCTCAATGCCGCGCAGGCCGCTTACCAGATCGCCAATCTGGAAATGGCCATCGAAAACCTCACCATGACCAATATCCGTTCGGTGATGGGCTCGATGGACCTCGACGAATTGCTGTCGAACCGCGACGCCATCAACGACCGCCTGCTGCGTGTGGTGGACGAGGCGGTGGGACCATGGGGCATCAAGGTCACCCGCATCGAAATCAAGGACATCGCACCGCCGAAGGATCTCGTCGATTCCATGGCGCGGCAGATGAAGGCCGAGCGCGAAAAACGCGCGCAGGTGCTGGAAGCCGAAGGCGCCCGCAATGCCCAGATCCTGCGCGCGGAAGGCGCAAAGCAATCCGCCATTCTGGAGGCGGAAGGCCAGCGCGAGGCGGCATTCCGCGATGCCGAGGCGCGCGAGCGTCTGGCCGAGGCCGAAGCCAATGCCACCCGCATGGTCTCGGAAGCCATCGCCGCCGGCAATGTCCACGCCATCAACTATTTCGTCGCCCAGAAATATACCGAGGCTCTGGCGGAGATCGGCACGGCGAAGAATTCCAAGATCGTGCTGATGCCGATGGAGGCTTCGGCGCTGATCGGTTCCCTCGGCGGTATCGGCACGATTGCGAAAGAGGTTTTCGGTGACAGGGGCGATGCGCCGACTGCGCCCGCCGCCTCCACAGCGCCCCGTTCCGTGCCGCCGACGCGGCCTTCCGCCCAGAGCATCAACGTCACGATCCCCGGTAATCCCTTCGGTTCCTCATCGGAGAAGTGATGATGTTGCAACGGCTTGCCACTGAGCTGGGACCATGGAGCTGGTGGATTGTCGCCTTCGTGCTTCTGGCCGCCGAACTCATCGCTCCCGGCGTATTCCTGATCTGGATCGGCCTCGCCGCGCTGGTCATCGGCGCGGTCTCGCTGCTTTTATGGGATGCGGCATTCTGGGCCTGGCAATTGCAGCTGGTGCTGTTTGCCGCGCTTTCCGTCGTCTTCGCCCTGCTCGGCCGGAAATATTTCGGCAGGAACCGGGCGGCAAGCGACGAGCCCTTCCTCAACCAGCGTGAGGCAAGCCTTGTCGGCCGCACCGCGACCCTTCAGGAGCCGATTGTCGAAGGGCGTGGCCGGATCAGGCTGGACGATATCTGGTGGCCCGTCAACGGCGAAGACCTGCCGGCCGGCACCCGTGTGAGAATTGCTTCCGCACGCGGACGCACGCTTACAATCGAGCCGTTAGACCGATAGATTCAGACCAGCTTTTTCAGGATCGGCGCTGGCTTCAAGCCACGCCAATTCTCAAGAGATCGTGGAAATGCACCAGCCCGATAGGACGGTTGTCGTCATCGATGACAATCAGCGCGCCAATGTGGAATTTTTCCAGCGTCGCCAGCGCGCTGGTCGCCAGCACCGATTTTTTGACGGTCTTCGGCGTGCGGGTCATGATGTCATCGACCGTCATTTCGGCGAGGTTGCGCGACAAGTTGCGCGCCATATCGCCTTCGGTGACGATGCCGCAAAGGCGGCCATCCTCGTCCAGAATGCCGACGCAGCCGAAATGCTTGCGGGAGAGAACCCCGACCGCTTCCGGCATGGCCGTTCCCTTGTTGACCAGCGGCACACGATCACCGGTATGCATGATATCGCTGACCAGCGTCAGGCTCGCCCCCAGCTTGCCGCCGGGATGAAACACCTTGAAATCGCCCGCGGTGAAATTGCGCGCCTCCAGCAGCGCAACGGCAAGGGCATCGCCCAGCGCAAGCTGCATCAACGTTGAGGTCGTCGGCGCAAGGCCGAGCGGGCAGGCTTCCTGCTCATTGGGAACCAGCAGCACGATATCGGAAGCCTGTGCCAGCGATGAATTTTCCGAGCAGGTGAGCGCTATCAACGGAATGGAGAAACGGCGCGAATAGTTGATGATGCTGCGCAGTTCGGCGCTTTCGCCGCCCTTGGAAATGGCCAGCACCACATCATCGCCGCCGATCATGCCCAGATCGCCGTGATTGGCCTCCGCCGCATGCACAAAAAAGGCAGGCGTCCCGGTAGAGGCGAAGGTGGCGGCAAGCTTCGCGCCTATATGGCCGCTTTTACCGACCCCGGTAATGATGAGACGGCCATTCGACTGGCCGATGGTCTCGATAGCCTTGCAGAAGGGGTCTGAAAGACCGTTCCTCAGAGCATCCTCAAGGGCGGCAAGGCCAGCCCGCTCCATCGAAATCGTCCGCACGGCGGATTCGATGGCATTGTCTTCGACCAGTTTGACGGCGCGCGTAATCATGGCCGACTGTTACTCTTTCAGCCGGAATAAGTCCACTCTCCAGCCCGTCGGCGCGGGGTTTTAGTCGATGTCGTCCGAAAATGTTCGACGGTTTCAGTCCAACGACATGTCATCAATGACGCCGGTCCGGCGGAGAAATCTCCTCCATCGTTCCAAGCCGCTTGAAAGGGATGTTTTCCTCGTCGACCAGATATCGCCCGAGCGTCCTTACCCATGAGACCGAGCCGTCGCTGCGGCGCACGGCATATTCCTGATTATAAAAACTCGCGGCCTTGAGCGTGGTCAACGCCGTTTCGATCACATGGTTTCGATGATCGAGGTCCACTTTTTCAAGCATCTGAAAAATGCTGATGCCCTGCATCGCTTCCCGAAGCGGAATCCCGAAGAGTTCAGCACATACTTCATCTAGGTAGAAACGGTCATTGGTAATATCCCAACAATAAAAACCGACCTGCTTGGCGTTCAAAACGGGATTCATGAAACGGCGCTGTCACACAAAATAAAATTCAATACCACTTGCTGCGCAATATACGATCAGCCGCTGTAAACTATAGGGCAATTCCGTGCCAAATTGAAACGTTTTAATCTTCTCATATTAGAATTTTTTTGCATTTATGACTATTCTTCTCCAGTAACCGAGGTGAGTGAAATCGAGCCGCCCGATTGAGCGATGGGGTGTCTCTGCTTTTCCCTCGCCTGCCATAACACTGAAATCCCGGCGATCTTTATCAACTGTTAACCATAAAAAACCTATTGTTAAAGCGATGTTAAAACTTGCGTCGCCTGTCTGGTCCCTGGTTTCTTCACGTCATTTCATCGGCCTGTCACTCATCGGGCCTGAGGAGATGTCTTGTTGGCCCTTCGATCCGGCATCGGCCAAACTCGCCGGGTGAAAAGGAATGAGCGTGAAGGGCACCGCCACACGTCTGCCGACGTCGCGGAAAGCAGCAACCCTGCTGCTCGCCTGCACGATTTTTTACCCACAGGGAAGCACCTTCGCGCAGACTGCAACGACAGCCATACCCGTCTTGCCGGGCAGCGCTTCTGCCGTCGACGGAGCAGCTTCCGCCACACCGGCGACGGACAATGGGTTGAGCACTGGGACTGGCGCTGTCCCGGCCACAGCTACACCCACGCCGGCACCGCAACTCTGGCGTCCGTCCAACAATCCCGGCGATCCGATTTACGAACAGCAGGACGAAGCGGGCCAACCCTATGCTGAAGGCGAAAACCCCTATGAGCCGACGGTGGACGGTGGCGAAAATCCACGGACAGCCACCGAACCCGGCCAGACGCCCGGCATCCGGCTCGGCACATTCCTGCTGCGGCCCTCGATCAGCCAGACGATCAATACGGAAAAGCAGACGAATACTGGCGGCCCTTCCAGACGCAATTATCTGACGACAGGCATACGCGGTACGCTCACCAGCGACTGGTCCCGTCACGCTTTAACGGTAACCGGCGACGGCGCCTGGGAGAGGAACTTCGGCAGCGACAAGGACGGCGAAGAACCCCGGGCAAGGGTAGAGGCCGATCTGCGCCTTGATCTCGGCGAAGAAACGACGGCCAATCTCAAGGCCGGTTACGAATTCAGCCGCGAAGACACGACGGACCCTAATGCTCTCACCGGCGCTGCCGTGCAGGGCGGCGAACACCGCTTCACCACCAGCGCATCGATAGAGCGGGATTTCGGCAAGCTGCGCGGCCTGGCGGCGCTCGATCTCTCGCGCACGGTCTATACGGATGCGAAAGGCGTCGACGGCCGGCCGATCAGCCTCAGTGACCGCGACCAGAACGGCGCGAACCTGCGCGGACGCATCGGTTATGAATTGTCGCCAGCGCTCATCCCCTTCCTCGAACTGAATGCCGGGACGACCAAATATGACAGGCGTCTCGACAATTCGGGCTATGCCCGCTCCTCCAATGCCTATGGGGCGAAGGTCGGCGCGGAAGTCGATCTTGGCGAGAAGACACGTGGCGAGGCCGCCATCGGCTATCTGCGCAAGCAATATGACGACGATCGCCTCGCCTCGATCGGCGCATTGACGCTGGATGGCGAACTCAACTGGTCACCCCAGCGGGGCACCAATGTCAATCTCGGGCTGCGCACGACGATAGAGGACTTTGCCGGCGGACCGCAGGGTGGCTGGATTTCCTATCGGCTGGATGCCGGCCTGACCCACGAATTGCGCAGCAACCTCGTTGCCCGCCTGACGGGACAGATCGTGCATCGCACATTCCCCTCTTCCGACATGCAAAATGCCGTTGAATATACCGCGGGTGCCGGCTTGACCTGGGGGCTGAACCGTTATCTCGACCTGACGGCGGACGTCAGCTATCAGTGGACACCGGTTTATGACAGCAGCGAGCTGCGCGTCGGCGCAGGACTTGTCCTTAAGCGATAGGCTTCGGCCAAAAAGAAATCCCGGCGCTGAGGCCGGGATTCCGTTGTTGTTCTGGTGAATTACTTCAGCCCGTTGATCAGGGCCTTGATCGGCTCTTCGATCGCCGGGCGAATATCGCCACGCTCCAGCGCGAAGGCGACGTTGGCAAGAATGAAACCATCCTTGGCGCCGCAATCGAAGGTCTGTCCACGGAAATGATATCCGGAGAACTGCTGCGACTTGGCAAGCGTCAGCATGCCGTCCGTCAGCTGGATTTCGTTGCCGGCGCCACGCTCCTGATTTTCGAGAATGTCAAAAATCTCGGGCTGAAGAATATAACGGCCGTTGATATAGAAATTCGACGGCGCCGTACCCTTGGCAGGCTTTTCGACCATTTCAGTGATCTTGAAACCTTCACCCACGGCATCACCCACGCCGACGATACCGTATTTATGCGTCTGGTCGGGAGCGCATTCCTGCACCGCGATGACGTTGCCCTGGGTCTGGTCGTAAAGTTCGACCATGCCCTTGAGGCAGCTTTTCTGCGAATGCATGATCATATCGGGCAAGAGCACGGCGAAAGGCTCGTCACCGACAATATCACGGGCGCACCAGACCGCATGGCCAAGACCGAGCGGCACCTGCTGGCGCGTGAAGCTCGCAGTACCCGCCTTGGGCAGAAGGCCGGCCAGCAATGTCAGCTCGGCATTCTTGTTGCGCTCGCGCAGCATCTGTTCAAGTTCAAATTGAATATCAAAATAATCTTCAATCACCGCCTTGCCGCGGCCGGTGACAAATACAAAATGCTCGATGCCCGCTTCCGCCGCCTCATCGACAACGTATTGAATGACCGGCTTGTCGACGACGGTGAGCATTTCTTTCGGAACCGCCTTGGTTGCGGGCAGGAAACGCGTGCCGAGACCTGCGACCGGAAATACGGCCTTCCGAATTTTCTTCTGTTCTACCACATATCCCTCCTGAGAGATAAAACTTGATCACAATCCCCGCACGCTGTTGTTATTTCAAAAATAACAACGTTTTGTAAAGGGTGACGCTACCATCTATTAATGGTAAAGAATTTGTTGACGTTCTTTTGTTATCCATGATGACGCCCGATGCGTTTTCGCAATCGAAATGACATTCGAGAGAACGAAAGACAGACGATGACAAAGATGATCCTTTCAGATGTCCGCAAATTCGGCTGCATGGTGGTTGCAGGCCTGGCAATCTCGCTGGCGCCCGTTTCGGCCCGCGCCGATCAGGGATTCCGTCAGTGGATCAACCAGTTCTATGCAACAGCCGCGAAAGAAGGCATTAGCAAGGCGACCTATCAGAAGGCCTTTGCCGGTGTCAGCGAGCCGGATCCCGACGCGCTGCGCAAGGCCACCTTCCAGCCGGAATTCACCACGCAGATCTGGGATTATCTCGATTCCCGCGTCAATCCGTACACGGTGCGGATCGGCCGCGAGATGAAGATGAAGCACGCAACGACCCTCAACTGGATCGAGCGTAACTTCAACGTCGACAAGCACATCATTCTCGCCATCTGGTCGATGGAATCGAATTACGGCGCGGTTCTCGAAAAACCCGAACGTCTGCACAACATCCCGCAGGCGCTGGCAACGCTCGCCTATTCCGATCCCAAACGCGCCAAATTCGCGCGCACGCAATTGATCGCCGCTCTGAAGATTCTCCAGGCGGGCGATGTCACGCCGAAACAGCTGACAGGCTCCTGGGCGGGCGCGATGGGTCACACCCAGTTCATTCCCACCAGCTACCTGCTTTATGCGGTGGATGCGGATGGCAACGGCAAGCGCGACATCTGGCACTCCGTTCCGGACGCGCTGGCAACTGCCGCCAATCTTCTTTCCAAAAACGGCTGGGAGCCTGGCCGGACCTGGGGTTATGAAACCGCCGTTCCGCGTGGCGGCGCCCGTTACGAAGGGCAAACGAAGACCATTGCGGAATGGACGAAGCTCGGCTTTGCCCGCCCGAACGGCAAGAACTTCACGCGCGGTTCTGATCGCGCCATGCTGAAATTGCAGGGCGGGGCAAACGGCCCCGGCTTCCTGATGATGAAAAACTTCTTCACCATCAAGAAATACAACGCCTCCGACAGCTATGCGCTCGCCGTCGGCCTGCTTGCGGATGAGATCGCCGGTTATGGCGGCATGCAGCAGAAATGGCCACGCCCCGATGGGACGCTGGACATTCGTGAAAAATTCGAGCTGCAGACCCGCATGAAGGAACTCGGCTATTATGACGGCGAGGTGGATGGAAACTTCGGCTCCGGGTCGAAAGCCGCCATCAGCGCCATCCAGTCGCGCATGGGTATGGAAACCGACGGCCAGCCGTCGCAGCGGTTGCTGAGAGCCCTGCGCAATTGATAATGTGCCGGATGCATCGGCGGCGGCGTGAGCGCCGCCGATGCATCCGGAGAGGTTGATGTCATGAGTAGGAAACCTGCGGCGAAGAACGGAAGAACCGGCTGGCGTTTCTGCGCCGTCCTTCTTTGCGCTGTCCTTACTGTGCCGCTCGTTCCTTTCGAAAGCTTCGCGCAGGAGCAACGGCGCACCCTGTTTGAAATGCTCTTCGGCAGACCGGTGGGCCGCGATGGCGGATCCGGGCGCGAATACCAGCCCCGCAACCGTCGCGACTTTCCGTCTGCTCCGCGCGAAAGATCGGTCACCCGCCCGCAACCCGCCAGAAAAGCGCCCTCGGTGGTGCAGATGCGAACCGCAAAGCCGGAGCCAGCCGCCAAGCTTGAAAATGCGCGGCGCGTTCTGGTCATCGGCGATTTTCTCGCCGGCGGCATGGGTGAAGAACTGGTCAATGCCTTCGCCAGTTCGCCTGCAATCGCCGTCGATGTGCGTGCCAATGGTTCTTCCGGCCTCGTCCGTACCGATTACTACGACTGGTTCACCAACCTGCCGCAATTCATCAGCGAGACCAAACCAGCCACCATCGTCATCATGATGGGATCGAACGATCGCCAGCAGATGCAGATCGGCGATATCAGGGAAAAATTCGGCACGGAGGTCTGGTTCAAGGAATATGAGCGGCGGATCGACGAGCTTCTGGCCCTTGCCGGACGCCCAAAGGTGCCGCTCTTGTGGGTTGGCCTGCCCGCCTTCCAGTCGCCGTCGCTTTCGGCCGATCTCGTCGGTTTCAACCGGCTTTATCGCAGCCATGTCGAGAAATATGGTGGCGAATTCGTGGACGTCTGGGACGGTTTCGTCGATGAGGCGGGAAAATTCGTCATCACCGGCTACGACATGAACGGCCAGCAGGCGCGCCTGCGCGAGGCTGATGGCATCGGCATGACCCAGGCCGGCAAACGTAAGCTTGCATTTTACGTCGAAAAATTCGTGCGCCGGCACCTCGATAGCGCCGGGCCGGACCTCGTGAAACTGGACGGCAGCAATCTGCCGGCGCTCACCTCCCTGCCCGCGCTCGGCATCGATGCCGGGCAGGTACGCACCCAGCCTATCAGTCTCACCGACCCCAATCTCGATGGCGGCGACAAGCTGCTGGGCGATGCTCCTTTGACCGCCGGAACGACACGCGTATCCGTGGTGGAATCGCCACGCGAGAGGTTGACCAAGCGGGGCGAAATGGCCGATGCACCGGCAGGCCGCATCGATGACTATCGTGTGGCGCCCGATACCACACAGGCAAAACAATAGACGCTTTCGCAGCTGCCTGACCGCCCCGCAGCGGGCGTAATGTTTAGGCAATCCGCGCATGACAGGATAGGTACAGCTTTGCAGGAATGCGGGGTTGGCCATCCACCATCCCCGGTCCCCTTTTTGCATGGCGACATCCATTTGACGGCGACGCCTCGCTTGTTTGTAGCGTCAGCGGCGCCGTCGTTTTTTGCCTTTCGCCGCGCCCCTTTCCGGACGGTACGCCGGACAATACCGAGATGAATTCATGCGCCTGCTGCTTGTTGAAGACGAACGCGAAATGGCAGCAGCCCTGTCCGCCGCGCTCCACCGGTTCGATATTATCGTGGATACGGTCGGCACGCTCGATCTTGCCCGTCACGCCATCATGGACGGCGTCCACGACCTTGTCGTGCTCGACCGGCAATTGCCCGATGGTGACGGCATCCAGCTTATCGAAGACTTGCGGCTCCTGCCCGTCACCCCGCCCGTCATCGTGCTCACCGCGCAGGGCGCGCTTGTGGATCGGGTGAATGGCCTGAACCTCGGTGCGGACGATTATCTGGCCAAGCCATTTGCCGTCGAGGAACTGCTTGCACGCATTCGCGCCCTGATGCGCCGGCCGGCGGGCACCGTGACGATGACGGCAAAACTGGGCAGGCTGGAATTTTGCTTCGAAACCCGCGAAGTGCGTATCAAGGGCGAATTTCTTCCGCTGACCAGACGCGAACTGCTGATCCTCGAGGCCCTGTTGCGGCGACAGGGCAGAACGGTGCTGCGCTCATTGCTGGAGGAAGCCGTTTATAATTTCGACGATGAGATCCAGTCCAATGCACTCGATTCCCATATCTCCCGCCTGCGCCGCAAATTGGCGGCCGCGGATGCGGGCCTTGAGGTCCACGGCATTCGCGGCGTCGGTTACCTGCTGAGGGCAACCTCGTGAAGCTGGCCAGAAGAAAATCGCTCAAGCGCCGGCTCACCATTCAACTGCTGCTGTTCCAGATCGGCAGCCTGTTCTTCGTCACCGCCGCGATTGTCACCTATATGTCGAGCGGCGGCGCAGGCAGCGCGCTGCTCAGCCCGGATGCGGCCCAGATAACCGCCAACGCGATCATACGGAATGAGGACAATCGGCTGGTTCTCCAAGAAACGCCCGAATTCATCAACCTGCGCAGCAATACCTCCGATTTCTGGTTCGTCGCGGTCAGCGAAAAAGGGGAGATCGTGCAGGGCGGGCAGGTGCCCGAGGCATTCAGCAACATGGATCAGCAGCTGAGCGACATCAGGGTCTCCGATGTGCGCGACGCGGCGCTGTCCTATTCCTACCTCGCCGTGGTGCGCATCGCCATTGTTCGCCGCGCTTCGGGGCCGGCCGGAGAATTCGTCATGATCGGCAAAGGCGGACCGTTCAGCATGACCTTCCCCGTTTTTTTGTTCTCGAACATATTGATCATGCCTGTCCTCATTCTCATGTCCATCGTGACGGTCGTGACCATCCCCTGGATCATCCGCAGGGAATTCCGCGCCCTTTCCACCATTGCCCGCGCGGCGGAAACCATCGATATCGACAGGCGCGGATACCGATTGCCGGATGGCGATATTCCACGGGAGGTGCAGCCGCTCGTGCATGCCGTCAACGGCGCGTTGAAGCGGCTGGACGATGGCTACGAACGGCACAAGCGCTTCATTCTCGATGCCGCCCATGAATTGCGAACCCCCGTCGCCATTCTCCAGACCCGCGTTGAAACGCTGCTGGACGGCCCGGCCCGCAGCAGAATATTGGCGGATGCCAGCCGTATCGCCGTGCTGGCCGAACAATTGCTAGATTTGCAGCGCCTTGGCGGGCAGAAAGCACCGCTGGTTCCGCTTGATATCGTCGGCCTGTGCAGGTCCGTCGTCGCCGATATGGCGCCGCTTGCGATCTCACAGGGATATAATCTGTCCTTCGAGCCGGAAGAGGAACCGATCCTTGCCCTTGCCGATGATGCCTCGCTGCAGCGCGCTTTAATGAACATCGTACAGAACGCCATTGAACATGGCGGCAATCGCGGAACCATCACCATAAGAGTGGCCTCAAACCGGGTGATCGAGATAGCCGATGAAGGAAATGGTATTCCCGAGGCGGAACGAGAACTCGTCTTTGATGCGTTTCACCGGCTGAGGCCGAAGGATCGCGGCACCGGGCTTGGGCTCAATCTCGTGCAGGAGATCGTCCGTTATCACGGCGGCGAGATCACCATCAGCGATTCCTCCACCGGCGGCGCCTGCTTCCGCATCGCTCTTCCCTATTGCTGACGACGCCGCAGTCTAACAAAAAGGCCTGTCGCGCACGCAACAGGCCCTTCCGCTTCTTATCGATTTCGCCAGTTCAGCGCGGCAGAACGGTCGCACCCATCAGCGCTTCATCGATCGCGCGCGCCGCCTGGCGGCCTTCGCGGATCGCCCAGACCACCAGTGATTGGCCACGGCGTACGTCGCCCGCCGCCCACAGCTTGTCGACCGAGGTTTTGTAGTCCGTTTCGTTGGCGATCACGTTGGTGGAGCCGCGACGGTCGGTGTTGAGCGTCAGCTTGCCTTCCATTTCCTTCAGCACGCTGTCCGTGAAGGGACCGGAAAAGCCGATGGCGATGAAGGCGAGATCGGCCTTGATGATGAATTCCGTGCCGGCAATCGGCTTGCGGCGGTCATCCACCTGACAGCACTTCACGCCGGTCAACACGCCGTCTTCGCCGACGAATTCGAGCGTCGCCACCTGGAACTCGCGGATGGCGCCTTCGGCCTGCGAGGACGAGGTGCGCATCTTGGTCGCCCAGAAGGGCCAGACGGCCAGCTTGTCTTCCTTTTCCGGCGGCATCGGGCGGATGTCGAGCTGCGTGACCTTCACCGCACCCTGACGGAAAGCCGTACCGACGCAGTCGGATGCGGTATCGCCGCCGCCGACAACGACGACATGCTTGCCGCCGGCAAGAATCGGATCGGCCGGCCAGCCGACGCTGTCGATATTTTCGCGACCGACGCGGCGGTTCTGCTGCACGAGATAGGGCATGGCATCGTAGACGCCATGCAGATCAGCGCCACCGATACCGGCCGGGCGCGGGGTTTCCGAACCGCCGCAATAAAGCACAGCATCGTGGTCGGCCAGAAGCGCCTCAACCGTCACATCGACGCCGACATTGACGCCGCAATGGAAGGTGACGCCTTCACCCTTGATCTGCTCGACACGGCGGTCGATGAAGTTCTTCTCCATCTTGAAGTCCGGGATGCCGTAACGCAACAGGCCGCCGGGCTTGGATTCGCGCTCATAGACATGGACCTCGTGGCCGGCGCGGCCGAGCTGCTGCGCAGCCGCCATGCCCGAAGGACCGGAACCGATGATGGCCACCTTCTTGCCGGTGTGGATCGTCGCAGGCTTCGGCACGATGAAGCCCAACTCATAGGCCTTGTCGGCAATCGCCTGCTCGACGGTCTTGATGGCGACCGGCGCATCCTCGAGGTTCAGCGTGCAAGCCTCCTCACAAGGCGCGGGACAGACGCGACCGGTAAATTCCGGGAAGTTGTTGGTGGAGTGGAGGTTGCGGATCGCCTCTTCCCAATTGTTGTTATAGACCAGATCGTTCCAGTCGGGGATCTGGTTGTGCACGGGACAGCCGGTCGGGCCGTGACAGTAGGGAATGCCGCAATCCATGCAGCGCGCCGCCTGCTTCTGCACCTCGGCATCCGACATCGGAATGGTGAATTCGCGGAAATGGCGGATACGATCCGATGCGGGCTGATACTTGCCCACCTGCCGGTCGATCTCCAGAAAACCTGTAACCTTGCCCACGTTTATGTCCTCACATCAAAGCGGAGCGCCTGTCGGGCCCCAGTACCAGTAAGCGAAACCAAAAGCCGCCCCCAGCACGATGAACTCAAATCCGGTCTCGCCGCTCGTCCAAATGATCGCCGTGGGAACGGCGACCGCGATCATCAGCGAGACCAGTTGGTGTAATTCTCACGCGGCGGATTACTCCGCCGCCACGCCCATGCGCATGCGCTCCATTTCCTCAAGCGCACGGCGGTATTCGACCGGCATGACCTTGCGGAATTTTGGACGGAACTCGCTCCAGCGGTCGAGTATATCCTTGGCGCGCGACGAGTTCGTGTAATGGAAGTGGTTCGAGATCAGCTGGTAGAGGCGCTCCTCATCGTGGCGCGTCATGTCCTCGGAAACGTCCACACGTCCCTTGTGCATGAGGTCGCCGCCGTGATGGTGCAGCTTCTCCAGCATGTCGTCCTCTTCCGGAACCGGCTCCAGCTCGACCATGGCCATGTTGCAGCGGGTGGCGAAATCACCCTTCTCGTCGAGAACATAAGCCACGCCGCCGGACATGCCGGCCGCGAAGTTACGGCCCGTTTCACCGAGAACGACGACGATGCCGCCGGTCATGTATTCGCAACCGTGGTCGCCGACACCTTCGACAACCGCGACCGCGCCGGAGTTACGCACCGCGAAACGCTCGCCGGCCACGCCACGGAAATAGCACTCGCCGGTGATCGCGCCGTAAAGAACGGTATTACCGACGATGATCGAGTTTTCCGCGACGATGCGGGTGTTTTCCGGCGGGCGCACGATGATGCGGCCACCCGAAAGGCCCTTGCCGACATAGTCGTTGCCGTCACCCACCAGATCGAAGGTGATGCCACGGGCGAGGAAAGCGCCGAATGACTGGCCCGCCGTACCCTTGAGGGTGACGTGGATCGTGTCGTCTTTCAGACCCTTGTGACCCCAGCGCTTGGCAAGCGCACCCGACAGCATGGCGCCGGCGGAACGGTCGACGTTCTTGATCGGCACTTCGAAGACCACGGGCTCGCGGTTTTCGAGCGACGGCAGGGACTTCTCGATCAGCTTGCGGTCGAGAATGTCATCGATCGGATGCTTCTGGCGCTCGGTCCAGAAGGTTGCTTCCTTCGGAGCCTCGACCTTGTGGAAGATGCGGCTGAAATCCAGCCCCTTGGCCTTCCAATGCGCCAGCATCTCATCCTTCTCCAGCAGCTCGGAAGCGCCGATGATCTCGTCCAGCCTGGTAACGCCAAGCGAAGCGAGGATTTCGCGCACTTCTTCGGCCACGAAGAAGAAGTAGTTGATGACGTGTTCCGGCGTGCCCTTGAAGCGCTTGCGCAGAACCGGGTCCTGCGTGGCAACGCCGACAGGGCAGGTGTTGAGATGGCACTTGCGCATCATGATGCAACCGGCCGCAATCAGCGGCGCGGTGGCAAAGCCGAATTCATCCGCACCGAGCAGCGCGCCGATGATGACGTCGCGGCCGGTCTTCAGACCGCCATCCACCTGCAGGGCAACGCGCGAGCGAAGACCGTTCAGCACCAGCGTCTGCTGGGTTTCGGCAAGACCGATTTCCCATGGGGAACCGGCGTGCTTCAGCGAGGTGAGCGGCGAAGCGCCCGTGCCGCCATCGAAACCGGCGACGGTGATATGGTCGGCGCGCGCCTTGGCGACACCGGCCGCAACCGTGCCGACGCCCACTTCAGACACCAGCTTCACCGAAACATCGGCTTCCGGGTTGACGTTCTTCAGGTCGTAGATCAGCTGCGCCAGATCTTCGATGGAGTAGATATCATGATGCGGCGGCGGCGAGATGAGGCCGACGCCCGGCGTCGAATGCCGGGTTTTGGCAACGGTCGCATCCACCTTATGGCCGGGCAGCTGGCCGCCTTCGCCGGGCTTGGCACCCTGCGCCACCTTGATCTGCAGCATATCGGCATTGACAAGATATTCGGTCGTCACACCGAAGCGTCCGGAAGCGATCTGCTTGATGGCGGAGCGTTCCGGGTTCGGCTTACCGTTCAACAGCGGCATGTAACGGTCGGATTCTTCGCCGCCCTCACCCGTGTTGGACTTGCCGCCGATGCGGTTCATGGCAATCGCGAGCGTGGTATGCGCCTCACGGCTGATCGAGCCGAAGGACATGGCGCCAGTGGAGAACCGCTTGACGATATCAGCCGCCGGCTCGACCTCATCGATGGAAACCGGCTTGCGGCCGAGCGCTTCCGCCGACTTGACCTTGAACAGGCCGCGAATGGTGTTCATGCGCAGCGCCGTCTCATTAACCATGCCGGCGAATTCGCGGTAGCGATCCTGGCTGTTGCCACGCACGGCGTGCTGCAGCGAGGCGACGGCATCCGGCGTCCAGGCATGGCTTTCGCCGCGCATGCGATAGGCGTATTCGCCGCCAATATCGAGCGTGTTGGCGAGGATCGGGTCCTTGCCAAAGGCCGCCGTGTGGCGTGCCACGGTTTCTTCGGCAATCTCCGTCAGGCCGACACCTTCGATGGAGGTGGCGGTGCCGAAGAAATATTTCTCAACGAATTCCGAGGAAAGGCCGATGGCGTCGAAAATCTGCGCGCCGCAATAGGACTGGTAGGTGGAAATGCCCATCTTGGACATGACCTTGAGGATGCCCTTACCCACCGCCTTGATGTAGCGATAGACCACTTCATCGTCGGAGACTTCCTTCGGGAAGGCGCCGTGCTTGTGCATGTCGAGCAGCGTGTCGAAGGCGAGATAGGGGTTGATCGCCTCGGCACCATAACCGGCCAACAGACAGAAATGGTGGATTTCGCGCGGTTCACCGGTTTCCACGACGAGGCCGACCGAGGTGCGCAGACCCTTGCGGATCAGGTGATGGTGCACGGCGGCCGTCGCCAGAAGGGCGGGGATCGCGATACGGTCCGGGCCGAGCTGGCGGTCGGAAAGAACGATGATGTTGTAACCGCCGCGAACGGCCGATTCCGCACGCTCGCACAGGCGGTCGAGCATTTCAGGCATGCCTTCGGCACCGCGCTCCACATCATAGGTGAAGTCGAGCGTCTTGGTGTCGAAACGGTCTTCCGTGTGGCCGATGGAGCGGATTTTTTCCAGATCGCCATTGGTCAGAATCGGCTGGCGCACTTCCAGACGCTTGGCACGAGCCGCACCTTCATGGTCAAGAATGTTCGGGCGCGGACCGATGAAGGACACGAGGCTCATGACAAGCTCTTCGCGGATCGGATCGATCGGCGGGTTGGTCACCTGCGCGAAGTTCTGCTTGAAATAGGTGTAGAGCAGCTTCGACTTTTCCGACATGGCCGAAATCGGCGTATCGGTGCCCATGGAACCAATGGCTTCCTGACCGGTCGTCGCCATCGGCGACATCAGGAGCTTGGTATCTTCGCTGGTGTAGCCGAAGGCCTGCTGACGGTCGAGCAGCGACACGTCGCGGCGCAGCGCGCGCGGTTCAACCGGCTTCAGCTCTTCGAGGATGAGCTGCGTGCGGTCGAGCCAGGTGCGATAGGGGTGCTTGGCGGCAAGCTCGTGCTTGACTTCCTCATCGGAAACGATGGAGCCCTTTTCCATATCAATGAGCAGCATCTTGCCGGGCTGCAAGCGCCACTTCTTGACTATGCGCTCTTCCGGCACCGGCAGCGTGCCTGCTTCCGACGCCATGATGATACGGTCGTCATCGGTGACGAGGTAACGCGCGGGGCGCAGGCCGTTGCGGTCGAGCGTTGCGCCGATCTGCTTGCCATCGGTGAAGGCGACGGCGGCCGGGCCGTCCCACGGCTCCATCAGCGCTGCGTGATATTCGTAGAACGCCTTGCGTTCAGCAGACATGGACTGGTTGCCGGCCCAGGCCTCCGGGATCAGCATCATCACGGCATGGGCCATGGAGTAGCCGCCGCGCACGAGGAATTCGAGCGCGTTGTCGAAGCAGGCCGTGTCCGACTGGCCTTCATAGGAGATCGGCCAGAGCTTGGAGATATCGTCGCCGAACAGCACCGAGGAAACCGACGCCTGACGCGCCGCCATCCAGTTGACGTTGCCGCGCAGCGTATTGATTTCGCCGTTATGGGCGACCATGCGGTAGGGGTGCGCCAGCTTCCAGGACGGGAAAGTGTTGGTCGAAAAACGCTGATGCACGAGGGCGACGGCGGATTCGAAGCGCGGATCGGCCAGATCCTTGTAATAGGCACCCACCTGATAGGCGAGGAACATGCCCTTGTAAACGATGGTCGAGGAGGAGAGGGAAACGGGATAGAAATCCTGCGTTTCCTTGCCGCCGCCCTCGTCATAGATGCGGTTGGACAGTACCTTGCGGATCAGGAACAGCTTGCGCTCGAAATCGGCATTGCTCGCGGCATCGCGGCCGGCGCCGATGAAGACCTGCACGTGGTGCGGTTCGGTCGCTGCGATATCCGGCGCCTTGGAGAGCGAGGAATTGTCGACCGGCACATCGCGGAAGCCGAGGAACTGCTGCCCCTCTTCGCCGATGACGTCGACGATGACCTTCTTGTAATGCTCGATGCGGGAAGGATCGCGCGGCATAAAGATGTGGCCGACGGCATATTCGCCGGCCTTCGGCAGGGTAACGCCCTGCGCGGCCATTTCCTCGCGGAAGAAGCGGTCGGGGATTTGCACGAGAATGCCCGCGCCATCGCCCATCAGCGGATCGGCGCCGACGGCGCCGCGATGCGTCAGGTTCTCGAGAATGAACAGGCCGTCCTTGACGATCTGGTGCGACTTGGCGCCCTTCATATGGGCAACGAAGCCGACGCCGCAGGCATCATGTTCATTGGCCGGATCGTAAAGACCCTGCCTTTCCGGCAAACCGCCCGCGAAACGCGCTTTCGCAGAAACGGGTGCGGCCGCAGCCGCGGTGGGACAGTCTGTGGTCAGGGTGGCGGCGGCGATTTCCGCCTGCGGCTTGTTCGTCATTTTTGTCCCTCCTGCAAAATTACTTGCATGGTTTCATGCGAAGATCCGGCTCGACGCGAATTTTCGCTTCCCGCAAAATCCGCATTCAATCCGGCTCCACCAAATTTAGGACAGCAAAGCTGTCTCAATTCACGAGGATTTTGGCAGAAACAGGCGAATTTAGCAAGGGTGCGAATCCAATTAGTGAAAGCCCCTTTTTGCAGCGAAGTTTCGATACTGACCTATTGCGCGAAACTTTCTTATCGCAACACCCGCAGAGCCATTGCTTTCATTGCCGGATTTGCCAATCGCAATCTTAGGCCATAGAACTTTGCCGTTCATCGCGCCACGCATTCCCAAACCAGAACCCCAGCCATCGGAAAGCCTTCAGAGATGTTTTTTGCTTCAGACAATTGGGCCGGCGCCCACCCTGCCGTCAACGAACGGCTTTCGCGGGAATCCACGCGCTTTGCCGCCGCCTACGGCACCAGCGAACTCGATCTCTCCATCGAAAAGCGCTTCAACGAGATTTTCGAGCGCGAGGTCGCGGTGTTTTTCGTCGCCACCGGCACGGCTGCCAATTCGCTTTCGCTGGCTAGCATCGCCCGTGCCGGCGGCCTGACCTTCTGTCATTCTGAAGCGCATGTGATCGAGGACGAATGCGGCGCGCCGGATTTCTTTTCCGGCATGCGCATGGTCGCGGTCGAGGGACCGAACGGCAAGATGTTGCCGGAGAACCTCATCGAACGCATTGCGCGTTATCCGCAGGATGCCGTGCATCACGGCCGGGCCGCAGCCATCACCATGACGCAGGCGACCGAGGCCGGTACGGTCTACACACTCGATGAAATCGACGCCATCGCCAAAATCGCAAAAGACAACGGCCTGCCGCTGCATATGGACGGCGCGCGCTTTGCCAATGCGCTGGCCGCCCTCGGCACCACGCCCGCCGAAATGACCTGGAAACGCGGCGTCGACGTGCTGTCTTTCGGCGGCACGAAAAATGGCTGCTGGTGTGCGGAAGCAATCGTGTTTTTCGATCCTTCGCTCGCCCGGGATTTCTCCTTCCTGCGCAAGCGCACCGCTCAACTTTTCTCGAAATCGCGTTTCATCGCCGCGCAATTCGAAGCCTATTTGCAGGACGACCTGTGGCTCGGTCTCGCAAGCCATGCCAATGCCATGGCCAACCGGCTGCGCGCCGGCTTCGGCTCGCTGAACAGCGCCCGCCTCGCTTGGCCGACCCAGGCCAATGAAGTTTTCGCCATTCTGCCGAAGGCTGCCGCAGAAGCCGCCACGGCAAAGGGTGCGAAGTTCTATGACTGGCTGGAGCCGCGCGACATGCCGGAAAAGGTCGGCAAGGACGAAGTGCTGATCCGTATGGTCACCAGCTTTGCGACAACCGAGGCCGATGTCGACGAATTCCTGTCGATCTGCGCTGCCGTTTAAACTATCGGAGGGCGTCGCCTTTCGGCGCCCTCATACCTCCTGCAGCCGGTAACCGACCCCGGTTTCCGTCAGAATATAGCGCGGCTGATCCGGGATTTTTTCGATCTTCTGGCGAAGCTGGCGCACATAGACCCGCAAATATTGCACATCGGTCAGTTCGTCCCATACATGCTCCAGCAGAAAACGGTGCGTCAGCACCTTGCCGGCATGCTGCACCAGAACCCGCAGAATGTCATACTCCTTGGGCGAGAGCTTCACTTCCCGGTCCTCCACCTTGACGATGCGCCGGACCAGATCGACGGAAAGATCGCCGGTCTGGAACACCGGCCTCTCCCCCTGGCTTTGCAGACGATGGCGCAGGGCGACGCGGATGCGGGCGACGAGTTCGTTCATGCCGAAAGGCTTGGTGATATAGTCATCCGCCCCCAGTTCCAGCGCCCTGACGATACCCGCCTCATCCGTGCGGCTGGAGAGAATGATGACCGGCAGCGCCAGCCCTTCGCCGCGCCATTTCGCCAGAAGATCATGACCCGACATATCCGGCAGGCCGAGATCGAGAACGACGAGATCGGGCTTGTCCTCACTGACCAGCTGCATGGCGACCTTCGCATTCATCGCCTCGCTCACCGCATATTCCTGGGTCGACAGCCCTACGCGCAAAAGCTTGCGGATCGGCGGTTCGTCGTCGACGATCAGAATACGAACGGCGGAATTGGTCATTCTCGATCTCCCTCAGCGGCATAGCTGCTTGTCGCCGGCAATCGCGCCTTAATCATGGTCTATCATCGGCGCATCGGCGGGAACCGGCAGACTGACGGTAAACTGTGCACCGGTGCGGCCCGACCTGTTTTCCGCGCGGATCGAACCGCCCATAGCCTCGATAAACCCCTTGCAGATGGATAGCCCCAGGCCCGTTCCGGCCTGCACATGATCCGCCTTGCGCACCCGGTAGAAACTGTCAAACACTCTCTCCGTATCGTCGGGCGGAATACCCGGCCCCGCATCGGCCACGGAGAGGAAGATATTTTTGCCCTGCCGCCAGCCGCGAATCTCGATAGCGGTATGTTCGGGAGCGTATTTGGCGGCATTGTCGATGAGATTGAACAGAACCTGTTCGAAAAGCACGGGGTCGACCTTCAGCATCGGCAGGTCGGAGGGAATATCCAGAACGATCTCATGCCTGACGACGATTTTCGCTGCGCGCGAAAGTGCGGTTCCGACCATATCGCCCACGAAATGCAGACCGTAATTCGGCTCCATCGCTCCCGACCCGATCCGCGTCATATCAAGAAGATTGGAGATGAAGCGGTTCAGCCGCTCGGATTCCTCGATGATCGTCGAAAGCAGTTCGGCGCGGGCATCCGGCGGGATGTCCTCGGCGAAATCCTTCAACGTTCCCGCCGAGCCCAGAATGGCCGCAAGCGGCGTCTTGAGATCATGGGAAATGGATGTCAGCAGCGCGGTGCGCAGCCGGTCGGTTTCCGCCGCAAGCCTCGCCCGATCGACATCCGAGACGAGCTGGATTCGCTCGATGGCAAGTGCCGCCTGATCGGCCAGGGCATCGAACAGGCGCTGCTGTTCCGGCGTCAGAAGCGGGCCGAGCCGGTCATCGTCCAACCCCACCACGCCGACGGCGCCGCTGCCGGTGCGCAGGGGCAGATAAAGCCGTTTGGCGCCGGGCAGCGTATCCGCGCCCCTGCCCGCCGCCTTGTTATGTTCCCAGGCCCATTGCGCGGCGGCAATATCGGCATCCACCAGCGTATCGTCCGGCGGATATCCCGCCTTGACCGTGATCGTATTATTTTCAGGTAAAAGCAGAACGATACGAACCTTCAGCATCGAGGCCATCTGGAAAGCGGCCGCCCATAGGACATCGTCCAGCGTTCCCGTTACCGAAAGCTTCTTCGAGAACAGATATAAATCTTCCGTCGTTCGCGCCCTTGCCCGCGCGGCGGCGGCCTGCCGTTGCACGGCTGCGGTAAGATTGGAGGCGACAAGCGCCACGCCGAGATAAAACAGCAGCGCCACGACACTTTCCGGATCGCGAACTGTCAGGGTGTAACGCGGCTCAAGGAAGAAAAAATTGAATGCAAAAGCGCCGAGCAGGGAAGCATAAAGCGCTGGTCCCAGCCCGCCGCGCACGGCGGCGGCCAGAACCGCCATCAGGAACACCAGCGCTAGATTTCGAACATCGAGCGTCTGGTCGAGCACGATGCCGGCCACGATCGCCAAACCGACGAACAGGGTGCTGCTAAGATAAGGCCGTATGGAACGATGCGATTGCGCCGAGGCTGGCTTTGCGGCCTGGCCCAGCTTCTCTTCTTTTTTGTCGCCGGAAATAACGTGAACGCTGATATCGCCCGCATGGTCGATCAGATCATGCGTCAGCGAGCGCTGAAAAATCCGCTGCCACCAGGATTTTCGCGGGCGGCCGATGATGATGTGGGTGAAATTATTGACGTTGGCATAGGAGATGATCTCCCGCGTCAGATCGAGCGCCGGCAGGGTCACGGTCTCGCCGCCAAGCTGCTGGGCAAGCCGCATCGTGCCGGCCAGCCGGTCCTTCTCCGCCTCCGACAATTGCTGCGAACGCGGCGTATCGAGATGCAGCGCCGTCCAGGGCGCACGCAGACGATCCGCCTGCCGGCGGGCATAACGCACCAGACCCGGACCGTTGCCGCCATGATCGAGACAGACCAGAACCCTGTCTCCAGCCGCCCATGGGCCGGAAATGGCATGGGACTGCATGTGGTTGAGCAATTGCTCATCCACCCGTTGCGCGGTGCGCCGCAGCGCAAGCTCTCGCAACGCCGTCAGATTGCCGCGCGAGAAATAATTCTCGATGGCGCGCCGGGCGGTGCGGGGCAGGTAAACCTTGCCATCCTGCAGCCGCTTGATCAGATCGTCTGGCGTAATATCGATGATTTCGACATCGTCGGCCCGGTCGATAATGCTGTCGGGCACCGTTTCGCGGACACGGATGCGGGTGATCTGCGCAACGACGTCGTTCAGGCTTTCGACATGCTGGATGTTCAGCGTCGTATAGACGTCGATACCCTGCGCCAGAATTTCCTGAACGTCCATGTAGCGCTTGGGGTGGCGACTGCCGGCGGCATTGGTGTGGGCCAGTTCATCGACCAGAACCAGAGCGGGACGGCGGGCGAGAATGGCATCGAGATCCATCTCTTCCAGCACCTGGCCGCGATAATCGATACGCCGGCGCGCGATGATCTCGAAACCCTGTACCAGCGTTTCGGTTTCCCGGCGGCCATGGGTTTCCACGACGCCGATGACGGCATCCACCCCATCCGCCAGCTTCGCTCGGCCGGACATCAGCATTTCATAGGTCTTGCCGACGCCGGGCGCTGCCCCCAAAAAAATCTTCAGCCGGCCACGCGCCTCGCGCCGGGCGTTTTCCAGCAGCGCATCAGGCGATGGTCGGCTCGGCATATCGCGATTGTCGTCAGGCATTTAACCCACCAGTGGTCGAGGCTATGGCTTGCGAACAAGCCATAGCCATTTCAGTTCATGAGCCGGCTGCGTCAAGAGCCATGTTGAGCGCCACCACATTCACGACCGGCTCTCCCATGAATCCGAGTTCCGGTCCTTCGACATGGCGCTCCACGATGGCACGCAGGGATGCCTCATCCATGCCCCTCGCTTTGGCGACACGGGGAACCTGAAAATAAGCAGCCTCCGGCGAGACATGCGGATCAAGGCCGCTGCCCGAGGCCGTCACCAGATCGGCCGGAACCTCGGCCGTCGGATTTTCGGCTTTTGCGGTCTCGTAATCCTGTTTCACCCGGTCGATGAGCTTGGCGCTCGTCGGACCGAGATTGGAGCCGGACGACGAAGCGGCGTTGTAACCGTCACCGGCAGCCGATGGCCTGCCGTGGAAATATTTCTCACTGGCAAAGGCCTGCCCGATCAATTGCGAACCTACAACAGCACCATTCTTTTCGATGAGGCTGCCATTGGCCTGAAAGGGGAAGATCGCCTGCGCGAGACCCGTCATGCCCAGAGGATAGGCAAGGCCGGTGATGGCGGTGGTGGCGAGGATGAGCACCAGTGCGGGACGAAGCTGTTTGAACATTGTCTTTACTCCTCAGGCGAGACCGAGCGCCGTGACGGCGAGGTCGATGGCCTTGATGCCGATGAAGGGAACGATGATGCCGCCGAGGCCATAGATGACCAGATTGCGCGACAGCAGCGCGCCCGCGCCGATCGGTCGATATTTGACGCCCTTGAGCGACAGCGGGATGAGCGCGATGATGATGAGCGCGTTGAAGATGATCGCCGACAGGATGGCGCTCTGCGGTGTCGAAAGCCCCATCACGTTCAGAACGCCAAGCTGCGGATAGAGCACCAGGAACATTGCCGGGATGATGGCGAAATATTTGGCGATATCGTTGGCGATGGAGAACGTCGTCAGCGCGCCGCGCGTCATCAGCAATTGCTTGCCGATTTCCACGATCTCTATGAGCTTGGTCGGATCGCTGTCGAGATCGACCATATTGCCCGCCTCGCGTGCCGCAACCGTACCCGTATTCATGGCAACGCCGACATCGGCCTGCGCCAGCGCCGGCGCGTCGTTGGTGCCATCGCCGCACATAGCGACGAGCTTGCCCTTGGCCTGTTCCTCGCGGATAAGCTCCAGCTTGTTTTCCGGTGTCGCCTGGGCGAGGAAATCATCGACGCCAGCTTCGGCCGCAATCGCTGCTGCCGTCATGGGATTGTCGCCGGTGATCATCACCGTGCGGATGCCCATGCGGCGAAGCTCCGCGAAACGCTCGCGAATGCCGCCCTTGACGATATCCTTCAACTGCACGACGCCGAGCAGCTTGCCATCGCGCACGACGGCGAGCGGCGTGCCGCCGGTCTTGGCGATCTCTTCCGCAATTGTCCGGATGCCGCGTGCGGCGTCCGTTTCGGTTTTGACGGCAAGCGCCACATTGCCCTGTTGCGAAGCGCCGCCGTTAACATAGGCAAGAACGGCGTCGACTGCGCCCTTGCGAATGGACGAACCTTCGAAATCGACACCGCTCATGCGGGTCTGGGCGGTGAAGGGTACGAAATTCGCATGCAGTTTCTGCATGTCGCGGGCGCGGATGCCGTATTTTTCCTTGGCGAGAACCACGATGGAACGGCCTTCCGGCGTTTCGTCGGCAAGGGAGGCAAGCTGCGCCGCATCGGCCAGTTCCTGCTCGGAAACGCCGGCAACGGGACGAAACTCGGTCGCCTGCCGGTTACCCAGGGTGATGGTGCCGGTCTTGTCGAGCAGCAGCGTATCGACATCGCCGGCGGCCTCGACGGCGCGGCCGGACATGGCGAGCACGTTGAAACGCACCAGCCTGTCCATGCCGGCAATGCCGATGGCGGACAGAAGCGCGCCGATGGTAGTGGGGATCAGCGTCACGAACAGCGCCACCAGCACGATGATCGGGATCGAACCGCCGGCATAGGCCGCGAAGCTCGGAATAGTCGCGGTGGCCAGCACGAAGATCAGCGTCATGCCGGCGAGCAGAATGTTGAGCGCGATCTCGTTCGGCGTCTTCTGGCGCTCCGCGCCTTCGACCAGCGAAATCATCCGGTCGAGGAAGGTGGAACCGGCAGCGGCCGTGATGCGAACCCTGATCCAGTCCGACAGCACCTGCGTGCCGCCCGTCACGGCCGAGCGGTCGCCGCCGGATTCGCGGATGACGGGGGCGGATTCGCCGGTGATTGCCGCCTCGTTGACGGAGGCGACACCTTCGATGACTTCGCCGTCGGAGGGAATGATATCGCCCGCCTCGACGAGAACGACATCGTTCACCTTCAGGCTGGTGCCCGCCACCATCTTGTACTGGCTGCGATCATCGCCGGTGAGCAGTTTCGCCTGGGTCTCGGTGCGGGTCCGGCGCAGTGAATCCGCCTGCGCCTTGCCGCGCCCTTCGGCGACGGCTTCCGCGAAATTGGCGAACAATACGGTGAACCAGAGCCAGAGATTGATCTGGAAGGAGAAACCAAGATTGGTGCCGCCCATGATGAGGTCGCGGATGAACAGCACCGTTGTCAGCACTGACACCGTCGCGACCACGAACATGACCGGGTTGCGCGCCAGCGTGCGTGGGTTGAGCTTTTTGAATGCGGCGGCAATGGCCGGCACGAGAATGCGAGAATCGAGGATGCTCGCTTGTTTGGACTGGCTCATGAAGAGGCTCCAGCGTTTGAAACGGGGCGACCGATAAAGGTAGATCAGCCCGTGATAACTTCGAGAGCGACAACGGCGGCGACGAGAGCGGCCATCATCGCGAGAATGACATTGGAAGCGCACCAGCCGCCGGGCGTGGCGCTGCCTTTGACGGGAGCGCCTTTGCGGGCGGAGACGATGCGGTTACTTCGGGATTTGTCGTTCATGGCGTCACCTCAGAAGAGCTGGCCTGCCGCCATCACCAGATGTTCGGCAACGGGGCCGAGCGCCAGTGCAGGCAGGAAGGTAAGGCCGCCGACAATCAGGATCGTGCCGACCAGCAGGCCGACGAAAAGCGGGCCATCCGTCGGGAAGGTGCCAGCCGAGGCCGGAACGGTCTTCTTGGTGACCAGCGAACCGGCAATGGCGAGTGCCGGAATGATCACCAGAAAACGGCCCATCAGCATGCCAAAGCCAAGCGTGATGTTGTACCAGGTGGTGTTGCCTGTGAGGCCGCCGAAGGCGGAGCCGTTATTGGCGGCCGCCGAGGTATAGGCATAGAGGATTTCGGAGAAGCCGTGCGGCCCCGCGGTGCCGATTGACGCGACCGCCGAGGGCAGCACGGTGGCCGTTGCCGTGAAGACCAGCATGGCGAGCGGCAGGCAGAGAATGGCCAGAACCGCCATCTTCATTTCCTTGGCCTCGATCTTCTTGCCGAGATATTCCGGCGTGCGCCCGACCATCAGCCCCGCCACAAAGATGGCGATGACGATGAAGAGCAGAATGCCGTAAAAACCCGCGCCGACACCGCCGACGATCACCTCGCCCAGCTGCATGTTAATGAGTGGGATAAGACCACCCAGCGCCGTGAAGCTGCCATGCATGGCATTGACCGCGCCGCAGGAGGCGGCGGTGGTGATGACCGCAAAGAGCGACGAGAGCGCCACGCCGAAACGGACCTCCTTGCCCTCCATATTGCCGCCGGCAAGACCGAAACCGTGCATCAGCGGGTTTCCGGCCGCTTCCGCCCAATAGGTGACGGCGACGCCGGCGATGAACAGCACGCCCATGGCTGCGAGGATCGCCCAGCCCTGGCGCTGGTTACCGACCATGCGGCCGAAGACGTTGGTAAAGGCTGCCCCGATGGCGAAGATCGACACCATCTGGATCATGTTGGAAATGGCATCCGGGTTCTCGAAGGGATGCGCCGAATTGGCGTTGAAGAAACCGCCGCCATTGGTGCCCAGCATCTTGATCGCCAGCTGTGACGCGACGGGGCCGACGGCAATCGTCTGCTGCGCGCCTTCCAGCGTCTGCGCGTTCACATAGGCGCCGAGCGTCTGCGGCACGCCGAGCCAGACGTAAACGAGGGTCAGCACGATGCAGAGGGGTAAAAGCACGTAGAGCGTGGAGCGGACCATATCCACCCAGAAGTTGCCGATCGCCTTGCCGGAAGCGCGGGAAAACGCGCGGATCAGGCCGATGGCGATGGCCATGCCTGTTGCGGCGGAGACGAAGTTCTGCACGGTGAGACCCGCCATCTGGGTCAGATAGGACAGGGTGCTTTCGCCGCCATAATTCTGCCAGTTGGTGTTGGTGACGAAGCTGACCGCCGTATTGAAGGACAATTCCGGTCCCACGGCCGCCATTGCCTGCGGATTATAGGGCAGCACCGCCTGAAAGCGCATCAGGGCATAAAGCAGGGCAAAACCAAGCAGGTTGAAGAGAAGCATGGAGAACGCATAGGTCGTCCAGTGCTGCTCCTCACGTTCGCTTGTCCCGGCAAGGGCATAAAGGCCGCGCTCGACGGGTGCGAGAACCGGCGACAGCAGGGTGCGCTCGCCATTAAAGACACGCGCCATATAGAAGCCGAGCGGCTTCACCAGCGCAAAAATGATCCCGCAAAAAAGCAGAATCTGAAACCATCCAGTGAGGGTCATGGTATTGAACTTTCAATAAAGCATCGGACCGAAAAGTGTCATGCGGTTTTCGGAAAATCCGATGCTCGGACAGAAAGAGAGAGCGGCGGATCCGATTCCATTTTTCTCTCCGCCGCGCGAACCGCCGCTTCCCGATCAGAAACGTTCGGGGCGAATGAGAGCATAGGTGAGATAGGCGGCGATAAAGACCGTGACGGCGCCGCTCAAGATATAGTCGAATGTCATCGCAGCCTCCGTCTAAAGCCGGTCGCAGGCGCGCGTATAGGCAAAGCAGAGGGCGAAAAACACCGTGGCTGCGCCGATCAGAACAACATCCATCATCGATGGGACTCCTTTTTATTCGAGGAGCCGGACAGGAAGAAAAGCGCCGTCATGTGGGACGTCGCTTTTCACTCTTTCTGGCTGAGAAGGGAACACCATCCCTTCACGCACAGAAGAATGCACCCGAACCGCATAAAGGTTCGAGACGGCCACAGAGGCAATAAAATAGGAATCTTATAGGAATTTCGATGCCCGCCGGTCGCGGGCATCGCTGCCGCTACTTAGAGTTTTGACGCATTTCCGGACGGAAAACCGGGGTCCACTTTTTCTGGAAATGCTCTAAGAGAGCGGGCTATCACCGAAAGCGGAAACGATGGTTTCCGCCGGGCTTTTACCGGCCAGCAGCGCTGCCAGCAAAATGCGGGCCTGGCCCGGGCGAAGCGTGGATGAATGCACGGCGCCCGCCGCGACAAGATCATGCCCGCCGCCGCCGCCGCCATAAGTCGCCACCAGCCGCCCTTCCGGCACGCGGCTGGAAACGATGACGGGAACGCCGCGTTCGGCGCAGCGCTTCACAGCCTCGGCGATACGTGGATTGGCGTTGCCGGAACCGAGTGCGGCAAGAACGATGCCTTTCGCGCCCGCCTGCAGACTTGCATCGATATGGGTCGCGTCACAGCCGGGATGAATGGCGACGATATCGACGCGCTGATCGGTTACCGGGGCGGAAAGCCGCAGCATTGCGGCAGCAGCCAGCGGCCGGGCGGAGCGGAAGGCATCCGCCTCATCCGCGCTCAGCTTATAAAGCCCCCAGGCCGGCAGACAGCGGCCGCCGAAGGAGAGGAGCACGCCTTTTGCGGCATTCGCCTGATCGAGCGCTGTTTCTATGGCCCGCGCCAGATTGGCCGGCCCATCCGCGTCCTTATGGTCTGCCGTAAACTGCGCGCCGGTGAAGACCACCGGCTTTGTGATGGCCCGCTGCAAATGCACGAGCAGCGAGGATTCTTCCATGGCGTCGGTGCCATGCAGAACCACGATGCCGGCAACGCCGGGATCATCGAGCTCGGCGCCCACAGCATCGCTGATGCGCTGCATGTCTGCCAGTGTCAGGCTGGAGGAATCCTTCGCCATCAGGTCGACCGGCTTCAGCCGGGCGTTGATCTGCGGAACCAGCGCCAGCAGATCCTCACCCGAAAGGCTGGGCGTGCTTACGCCATCGGCACCACGCCGGCTGGCGATGGTGCCGCCGGTGGCGATGACCGCCACCAGAGGCGTTGCGTCCTGCCCGCTCACTGCGATGCTCCCGCACGCTCGTCCGCAAGGCGGTAGATGCGGTCACGCAAGAGATACCAGCCGATGACGAGCGCCGGGATGATGACCAGCAGCGAGGCGATGGTCCAGGAGCCGACGGGATAATCGAAGGCCATCAGCACCAGCACGCCGAACAGGAAGATGAGCGTGAGAATGCCGGTGTACGGCGCGCCGAACATGCGGAAATCCGGACGCACGAGTTCACCACGCTTGGAAAGCTGCCAGAGCTTCAACTGGCAGAGCACGATGACGGCCCATGCGCAGATGATGCCGAGCGCTGAGAGGTTGAGCGCGATCTCGAAGGCCGAAGCGGGAACGACGGCGTTCAGCGCCACACCGAGAACGGTGACGACGGCGGTCACCGCGATGCCGCCATAGGGCACGCCGTTCTTGTTCATCTTCGCAAGTGCTGCCGGCGCCGAGCCGGAAACCGCCATCGAGTGCAGGATGCGGCCGGTGGAATAAAGCCCGGCATTGAGCGAGGACAGCACGGCGGTCAGAACCACGAGGTTCATGATCACGTCAGCGCCCTGCACGCCGATGGAACCGAAGAAGGTGACGAAGGGGCTCTCGCCGGCCTTGTAGGCGGTATAGGGCAGAAGCAGCGCGAACAGCAGCACCGAACCGACATAAAAGACCACGAGACGCAGGACCACGGCCCGGATGGCGCGGGGCATGACCTTGCGCGGGTCTTCCGTCTCGCCTGCCGCCGTGCCGATCAGTTCGATGGAGGCATAAGCGAAGACGACGCCCTGTATGATGACGAAGGCTGGCAAAATACCGTTCGGGAAGAAACCGCCATTATCGGTGATGATGCTAAAGCCGGTGACATGGCCTTCGATGGGTGTGCCGAAAATGACGAAATAAATGCCGACCACGAGGAAGATCGCAAGCGCCAGCACCTTGATGAGGCTGAACCAGAATTCAAGCTCGCCGAAAACCTTCACCGACAGCATGTTCATGGCCAGCACGACCAGAAGCGCCGTCATCGCGAAGACCCACTGATCGATACCCGCAAGCCACGGAACATATTGCTTGAAGAAATTCATGTAGAGAGCAACGGCGGTCACATCCGCCACCGAGGTCATGGCCCAGTTCAGCCAGTACATCCAGCCGGCCGCGAAGGCCATCTTCTCGCCGTAGAACTCACGGGCATAGGACACGAAGGAACCGGAGCTCGGACGGTGCATGATCAGTTCGCCGAGCGCGCGCAGCACCAGGAAGGCGAAGAAGCCGCAGAGTGCATAAACAAACACCAGCGCCGGGCCTGCCTGTGCCAGACGCCCGCCCGCACCGAGGAAAAGCCCGGTGCCGATGGCGCCGCCAATGGCGATCATCTGAATCTGACGCGGCTTGAGGGCCTTGTGGTAACCGAGGTCTTCTTCGACGAAGACCTCACGATCGGCTGACGCCGTTTTCCCAGAATGCATGGATATTTATCCTCCCGATAAAGTGCTTGCAGTCGGCGATAAGCCGGAAATGAAAATGAAACTGGCACAGTCCGCGCTGGAATATAGCCAGCATGCATGCTCATGCGCGCTGTAAAGCTGCATGACAGATTTTCGCCCCTCATAATGGCAGATAATGCCGTTCGTCAAGCGTATTCGATATGATTGACCTTCTCCTCCACCCCGATTAAGGTCAAAAAATCTGTAAGACAGCTTTACAGATATAGCAACGCTTAAAAGCCAGTGGAGGAAAAAGTGAGCGTGACGCGCAAGGAGCATGATTTGCTCGGGACCAAGGAAATTCCGGCGGATGTCTATTGGGGCGTGCACACGGCACGCGCTGTGGAGAACTTCAAGATCACCGGGGTGACCATCGGCCACAACCCCTATCTCGTCCGGGGACTGGCCTATGTGAAGGAGGCGGCGGCACGCGCAAACCACGAGCTCGGCCTTCTCGACACGGAACGCATGGAAGCCATCGCCGAGGCCTGCCGCGAAATCCGCGCCGGCGCGCTGCATGAGCAGTTCGTGGTGGATGAAATTCAGGGCGGCGCCGGCACTTCCACGAACATGAACGCCAATGAGGTCATCGCCAACCGTGCGCTCGAACTGCTCGGACACGAAAAAGGCGATTATGCCCGCCTTCACCCCAATGACCATGTCAATCTCAGCCAGTCGACCAACGACGCCTATCCGACCGCGATCAATGTCGGCCTGATCGAGGCGATCGACGATCTGGCGGCTTCCAAGGGCGTGCTGAAGGATGCCTTCGACCGCAAGGCGCAGGAATTTGCCGGCTTCATCAAGATCGGCCGTACGCAATTGCAGGACGCCGTGCCGATGACGCTCGGCCAGGAATTCCGCACCTTCGTGGTGATGCTGGGAGAAGATCAGGCGCGCCTCATCGAATCCGCAGCACTTCTGCACGAGATCAATCTCGGCGCCACCGCCATCGGCACCGGGCTGAATGCGCCGCGCGGTTATGCCGAGCTTGCCTGCCAGCATCTGGCGGAACTGACCGGACGACCGCTGGTGACGGCGGCAGACCTCATCGAAGCCACCCAGGACCCCGGCGCCTTCGTGCATCTCTCCGGTGTGCTGAAACGCGTCGCCGTGAAGCTGTCGAAAACCTGCAACGACCTCCGCCTGCTCTCTTCCGGCCCGCGCGCCGGGATTGGCGAGATCACCCTGCCCTCCGTTCAGGCGGGTTCCAGCATCATGCCAGGCAAGATCAATCCGGTCATTCCCGAAGTGGTCAACCAGGTGGCCTATGCGGTGATCGGCAATGACATCACCATCACCATGGCCGCTGAAGCCGGGCAATTGCAGTTGAACGCTTTCGAGCCAATCATCGTGCGCGCGCTTTCACAGAGCATCAGCCAGCTCAGCGCCGCCTGCCGCACGCTGGCGGAACGCTGCGTCGACGGCATCGTCGCCAATCCGGCGATCATGGCGCAGCGCGTGGAAGAATCCATCGGTCTCGCCACCGCGCTCAACCCGTTGATCGGTTATTATGCGGCGACCGAAGTGGCGAAGGAAGCACTTGCCAGCGGCCGCACCGTGCCGCAGGTGGTTCTGGAACGCGGTTATCTCACCGATGCGCAATTGCAGCAGGCGCTGAGCCCGCGGCACCTTGCAAACCTGCCCGCCATCACGGCTGGCGAAGCCGATCTTCGCCAATAATCGTGGTCACCACCTGCTTCACCTGCCCAAGGTGAAGCTCCATCGCCTCCCGCGCCTCAGGCGCTGAACCCCGCCGGATCGCCTCGACGATCCGGCGGTGCTCGAAATTCGAGGCAACGCGTCGGCCGGCCATCAGGTTGACCATCTCTGACTGTTGGGAAAGCGCCTCACGGGCATCGGCCACCACCTTGGCAAACAGCCTGTTGGCCGAAGCTTCCGCAATGGCGCAATGGAATTGCCCATCCAGCAGCACCCAGGGATGCGGCCTTTCTTCGGCTTCCATCCGATCACAGAGGTCAAGCAGGACTTCCAGCTGGGCATCCGTGCGCCTCAACGCCGCCCAACCGGCCGCAGGAACTTCGATGAAGGGGCGGGCCTCAATCAGATCGCGGGCGGAATAGGCACCGTAATTCAATTCGGAAGGCGGGGTCGGCGTCATCACATAGGTGCCGCTTCCGGTGCGGGTCTGTGTCAGCCCCAGGGTCTGGAGCGACCGCAAAGCCTCGCGAATGATCGGCCGGCTGACGCCATATCGGGCGGCCAGATGGGCTTCGGAAGGCAGCCGGGTGCCGACCGCAAGCTGCCCCGAGGTGATGGCGGAACGGATATCATCGAACACCGCTTCTGCGGCATTCTTGCGATTGATCGGCTGCGCATCCGACAGCCAATCCGACAACCCGCCCATCTTTAAACCCTCCGCACTCTCAATATGTTCGCAATATCAACCCAAAACCAGACAACCGCCCAAACGTAAAGGACGGCCGCCGCTCTCGCGGCCAAGCCGACCTTCCTAACATTATCCTGCCCGCCGGAACAACGACGGCGGATATTTTTGTTGGAGCGAGGGTGCAGTATCGCCGCACCCTCGCTCCGCGTCAGATATTACGCCTTTATTTCCGCTGCCTCCGGCTTGTCATCCTCACGCGGGATGCGGAACCACGCGACATAGAGCGCCGGCAGGAAGAGCAGGGTAAGCGCCGTACCCACCACAATGCCGCCCATCATCGCATAGGCCATCGGCCCCCAGAAGATTTCCCGGGAGATGGGGATGAGGGCAAGTGTGGCCGCCGCCGCCGTCAGCATGATCGGCCGCATGCGGTGCTCGGTCGCCTCGATGACGGCACGCCATGCCGAGACCCCTTCGCTTCTCAGATGCTCGATCTGCACGACGAGGATGACCGAGTTGCGGATCAGGATACCGATCAGCGCCAGCACGCCGAGAATGGCGACGAAACCCATCGGCGCATTGGAGAAGAGCAGCGCCACCACGACGCCGATCAGGGCTGTCGGCGCCACGGCAAAGACCAGGAACAGCCGGCTGAAACTCTGCAACTGGATCATCAGGATCGTCGCCATCGCAAACAGCATCATGGGGACGACAGCGACGATCGGCGCTTGCGAATCCGCGCTGGATTCCACCGAGCCGCCCGTCTCCAGCGTATAGCCGACGGGAAGCGTTTTCTGGAACGCCTCGATGTTCGGCTTCAGCTGCTCCACAATCGTTGCTGGCTGCGTTGGACCGATAATGGCAGCCTTGACGGTGACAGTGGGGATCCGGTCGCGACGCCAGATGGTCGGCTGCTCCAGCTCATAACGGAAATTGGCGATTGCCGAGAGCGGCACGGCCTTGCCGTTGGTTGCCGGCAATTGCAGGTTCTGCAAGGTCTCGATGGAGCCGCGCTCCGAAAGCTGCGCCCGCGCCACCACGTTAACGAGGTAGATATCGTCCCTCACTTGCGTGACGGTGGAGCCTTCGACAATGCTGTTCATGGCATTAGCGATGTCTTCCGACGAGACGCCGAGTTGCCGGGCCTTGTCCTGCAGAACATCCACTTTCACCACGCGCGTCGGCTCGTTCCAGTCCATGACCATGTTGGAAAGCAGCCGGTGTTCGCCGACGATGCCCGACAATTGCTGCCCGAGCTCGCGCACCTTCTGGATATCCGGACCGCTGAGGCGATATTGTACCGGCTTTCCGACCGGAGGACCGATATCGAGCAGTTTCACGAAGGCGTCGGTGCCGATAAAAGTCTTGTTCAGATAGTCCTGCAACTCGGCGCGCACCTTGTCACGCACATCCAGCCCCTTGGTGACGATGACCGTCTGGCCGAAGGTGACATCAGGTGTCTGCACGTCGAAGGACAGGATGAAACGCGGCGCGCCTTCGCCAACATAGGTTGTCCAATGGTCGATGTCCGGATTCTTGGAGAGCATTTCCTGCTCGAACTGCGCCATCTGCCGGTTGGTCTCGGCAATCGAACTGTTCTGCGGCAGGTTCCAGTCAACGATTAGCTCCACGCGGTCGGATGACGGGAAGAACTGCTGCTGCACAAGGCCCATGCCGCCGACGGAAAGGCCGAACAGCGCGATGGTAAGGATGATCGTCACCCAGCGCCAGCGCAGCGCCCGGCCGAGAAGCCACGAAAAGGCTGAGGCAAAGCGACCCTTTTTCTCATGATGCGATTTCATCGTCTTGGGCAGGATCGTCACGCCGAGCAGCGGCGTGAACAGGACCGCGACGATCCATGACACGATCAGCGAAACGGCGATCACCACAAAAAGCGTGAAGGTGAATTCACCCGCCGCGCTGTTGTTGAGACCGACCGGAATGAAGCCGGCAACGGTGACCAGCGTACCGGTCAGCATCGGGAAAGCGGTAGAGGTGTAAACATAGGTCGCCGCTTTCCTGAGATCGTCACCGACCTCAAGCCGCGCAACCATCATCTCAACGGCGATCATTGCATCGTCGACGAGAAGCCCGAGCGCGATGATGAGGGCGCCCAGAGAGATACGCTGCAGGGAAATGCCGGTATATTCCATGTAGACGAAGGTGATCGCCAGCACGAGCGGAATGGAAACCGCAACCACCATGCCGGCCCTGAGGCCAAGGCTGATGACGAGAACGATGGCGATGGCCTCGAACAGCGCCGAGGTGAAGCCCGAGACTGCCTCATCGACCACGGCCGGCTGATCGGACACGCGATGCACATCGACGCCAACAGGCAGATCCGCAACCACCCGCTTCATCTGCGCATCCAGCGCCTCGCCGAAGTGCAGCAGGTTCGCGCCGGTTTTCATGCCGATCGCAAGGCCGATGGCCGGCTGGCCGTTAAAGCGGAACAGCGAGGACGGCGGATCGACATAACCGCGCCGGATCGTCGCCACTTCCGTCAGAGGGAAGAACCGGTTGTTGACCCGCAGATTGATGGACCGCAGGCTGTCTTCCGAGGTGAACTGGCCGCTGACGCGCAGCGCCACGCGCTCAGGCCCGGCATTGACGAAGCCGGATTGCGTGACGGCGTTCTGGGCTTGCAGCGTCTTGATGATCGATTGCTGGTCGATGCCGAGCGCCGCGATCTGCCGCGTGGAGAACTCCAGATAGATCGTCTCATCCTGTGCGCCGATGACATCGACCTTGCCGATATTGTCGACGGTCAGCACCTTCGCACGCGCATCCTCCACCAGATCGCGCAATTGCCGCTGGCTGAGACCGTCGCTGGTGAAGGCGTAGATATTGCCATAGACATCGCCGAAGCGGTCGTTGAAGAAGGGACCGACAACGCCCGAGGGGAAATCGCCCTTGATGTCGCCGATCATGTTGCGCACCCGCACCCAGGTCGGCTCCACGTTGCGCGCCTTGGTTTCCGGCACCAGTTCCACGAAAATCGTCGTACGACCGGCCACCGTCTGGCTGCGCAGATGATCGAGATTGTCGAGTTCCTCGAGCTTCTTCTCGATCCTGTCGGTCACCTGCCGCGCCACTTCTTCGGCGGAAGCGCCGGGCCATTGCGCGCTGATCACCATCGTCTTGATGGTGAAGTTCGGATCTTCCTCGCGGCCGAGGTTGAGATAGGAGAAAACGCCGGCAAGAACGAAAACCAGCATGAAGTACCAGACGAGCGAACGGTGTTCGAGCGCCCAGTCGGAGAGATTGAATTTCTTCACTGACGGACCTCCTGATCGATCCTGATGGCCTGTCCATCCTTGAGCTTATGAACGCCGGCGCTGGCAACACGTTCGCCGGGCTTAACGCCGCCGGTGATGCGCACGCTGCCGCCTTCGGCAGGCTCGCCCTCTATCGTGACCGGGCGGAGCGTTACCGTTGCCGTATCGGCATTGACGATCCAGACACCCCATCCATTGTCGGTTTTCAACAGGGCAGATGAAGGAAGCATGATCTGCGGTTCGGATGCGGCAAGCACCGAGGCCGTGACGACGGAACCGAGCCGGAATGCCGGCGGCGCATCCTGCAGGCTGATCTTCGTGCGGCGCGTGCGCGTCGCCGTTTCGGCTTCCGGAGCAATCTCGCGGACCACGCCGGTGGTGCGAATTTTCGGATCGAGCTGCAGGGCGATCTCGAAGGCGGAGCCGATCTCCAGGCGCTGCGCCGCAAATTGCGGAACGTCGACCACCACGTCGCGCACTTCCGGACGGGCAATCGTCACGACCGTTTGCCCGGCCGAGACGACCTGACCGATTTCGCCCGAAGTCGCCGTCACCACACCGTCAAATTCCGCATGCAACTGCGCATAACCCAGCTGCTCCTCGGCCTTGTCTAGGTTGGCGCGGGCCTTGGCGACGGACGCATTGGCGGTGCGGGTGGCCTGCTCGGCCTCTTCCAGTGCCGCTTCCGTGCCGCTGCGGGCTTCCGCCAGCACGCGCTGGCGCTGCTCGGTCGTCACTGCATTGGCCAGCTGCGCTTCCGCATTGGAGAGGTCGGATTGCGCGCTCTTCACCGCAAGCTCGAGCGCGAGCGGATCGATTGACGCAACTACGTCGCCCTTCTTCACCAGATCGGCGACATCGACATTGCGGGCGATGATGCGACCGAGCACGCGAAAGCCGAGATCGGTCTGAATGCGCGATTCCACCGTGCCGGTCAGACGCAAGGCGTCGGCCGGCTTCTCTTCCACGACGACGGAAAGCACCGGACGCGGCGCCTCGGCTGCGGCTTCCTGCTTGTCCTCGCAGGAGGAAACCGCAATCGCCACAGCCACCAAAAACAAGCTTTTGTATATACTGGACATTATTGTGCCTGCCCCTTTTCATAGGCGACCTTTTCACCGGCGCGGAGAAATTTGGTGCCGACGGTGACGACGAGATCGCCGGGATTAAGCCCCTGCGTAATGACGAATTGACCGGTCTCGTAATCGGCGACCTCGATGCGCCGCATGGCGATTTCCGAGGATTGCGGATCGACCACCCAGACGGCGGGGAAGCCGTCCTGCGACGTCATCGCCGACCACGGAAGCTCAATCGCATCGACCTGTTTGAAGCGGAAATGGCCGGATACGGGCGCGCCGAGCGGCATGGTCATATCGCCGTTCAGGCCGACCTTGACCCTGATCGTTCCATTGTCCGGGTCGATCGTCGGAGAAATCTCCCGCACCGGCGCCGCAACGCTGCGGGCGGGGTCCGACAGGAGGCTGACATTGACAAGATTGTCGATATCACGCTCGAGGAACAGGGATTCATAAACATCAAAAACCGCATCGCGCGGTCCGTCATGCGCCAGCGTGAAGACAAGCTGGGCGGCCTGCGCCACCTGACCGACTTCGACATTGCGCGCCGTGATAACGCCATCCGCATCCGCCCTGAGTTCGGTATAGGACAGGGCATCCCGCGCCGTATCGAGCTGCGCCTGCGCCGATCTCACCGCTCCTTGCGTCGTGAGAAGGGTTTCCTGGGCCTTGTCGACCGCCGAACGCGAGGTCACCTGCGTCTTGAAAAGGCTTTGCTGACGGTCGAACGTCAATTGCGCCTGCGTCTGCTGCGCTTCCGCTGATTGCAGGTTGGCCAGGGCGACATCGAGATCGGCCTTTTGCTCCTCCGGATCCATGCGGGCAAGCAATTGCCCGGTCTTCACCCGTGCGCCCACATCCACCAGCCGCTCGGTGATCTTGCCGCTGACCCGGAAGGACAGGTCCGTCTGGACCCGCGCCTTTACTTCGCCCGTGATGACGCTGCCGCGATCAACGGGTTTTTTCTCAGCCGCGACCACATCGACGGTGCGGAGCGGCTTTTCGGCGGGCGGCTCTTCATTGCTGCAGGACGACAGGGCGAAAATACCGCCAAGCGCCGCCGCGATAAGAATAGTTCTCATGGTGACCTCTTGATCTTCGCCTCATCCTATAATATTTGACTGACTGAATAGTCAATGAAATTCTTATGCCGCTGATCGGGGAGCTGTCCGGAGTATCGGCACGGGTTCCCGAATGATCATTCTCGTCGTCCGGCTCATACCTGCGGGCGCATTGGCAATGTTCCGGCATAGTGAAGCATGCGCGCGCCTTCACAAAAATCGTTCCGGTTTTTGCGCCGGTGCTATAGGCAAACCCATCTCTCATTTCCGCCAATCGCGACGGACAGAAGGGCACGCGTCGAAAATAAAGAAGGATCCGGGGCCATGGCGAAAGCAAAACTGACACGTGCTGAACAGAAGATACAACGTCCGTTGCAAATTCTCGATGCCGCATTCGAGGAATTCACCAAAAGGGGATTTACCGCGACGCGGGTGGAAGACATCGCGGAACGGGTGGGGGTGACGAAAGGGACGGTCTACGTCTATTTCGAAACCAAGGAAGCGCTCTTCGAAGCGATGGTGAAGCACGCCTCCCTGCCGTTCCAGGAGGCGTTCAATGCCTATACGCATACATCCGACGACCCGGTCGAGGAGCTTCGTCTGCTGCTGGAATTCCTGTTCGATTCCCTCGTCGACAACAAGAAGATGCGGGAACTGTTCCGCCTGATCCTTGCGGAAGGCGCAAAATTTCCCGATCTCATCGACCAGCACCATGACACGTTGATGGCACCGGTCTTTACGCGCATCGATACGGTCCTCGAGGAAGGCGTCGCGAAAAAAAGGTTCAGGGCCAATCCTCCCGAACTCGCCAAAGTGGTGATGTCACCCATGGTCGGAACATTGGTGTTTCGGCTGATTTTCAACGACCGGCGCATTCTGGACAGACAGGCTGTCCTGAAAATTCATCTCGATCTGATCATGCGTGGGCTGCTGGCATAGGCATTATTTTTCGCGGCCCGGCCTCAGCCGACGCCACCGATGCAGACATATTTGAGCTCGGTATATTCCTCGATGCCGTGACGTGACCCTTCCCGGCCGAGACCAGACATCTTGACACCACCGAAAGGCGCCTCGGCGGTGGAAATAGCCCCCGTATTGACGCCGACCATGCCATATTCGAGCGCCTCGGCAACCCGGAAGACCCGCGACAGATCGCGCGCATAAAAATAGGATGCGAGGCCGAAATCGGTATTGTTCGCCTGCGCAATCACATCCGCCTCATCCTCGAAGCGGAAGAGAGGCGCAAGCGGCCCGAAGGTTTCCTCACGCGCCACCTGCATGCCGGCATCGACATTGCGCAGGATCGTCGGCTCGAAGAAATTGCCGCCCAACGCGTGTCTCCTGCCGCCCGTGGCGATCTCGGCGCCTTTCGAAAGCGCATCGGCAATATGGGCTTCCACTTTGGCAACGGCGTTTGCGTCGATGAGAGGCCCGAGAATGCTTGCCCTCTCCAACCCGTTACCGACCTTCAATTGCGCGACGGCCCCTGCGAATTTTCCAGCGAAAGCATCATAGACGCCGCTCTGCACATAAAGACGGTTGGCGCAAACGCAGGTCTGACCATTGTTGCGGAATTTGGCGAGGATCGCGCCCTCGACAGCTGCATCGAGATCGGCGTCATCGAAGACGATGAAGGGCGCATTGCCGCCGAGTTCCAGCCCCAGCTTCTTGATCGTCGGCGCACATTGCCGGTAAAGATGTTCGCCCGTACGCGTCGAGCCGGTAAAGGTCAGAAGGCGGATGTCCGGGCTTGCCGTCATCTCCCCGCCTATCTCTGCGGCTGGCCCCGTCAAAATGCTGAAAAGCGCAAGTGGCAGGCCGGCGCGCTCTGCAAGGATGGCAAGGGCGATGGCAGAAAACGGCGTTTGCGGCGCCGGTTTCAACACCACCGCACAGCCGGCGGCCAAGGCCGGGCCGACCTTGCGAGTGATCATGGCATTGGGGAAATTCCATGGCGTGATGGCCGCAACCACACCCACGGGCTGGCGAAGAACCAGAATGCGTTTATCCGGCTGGTGGCCGGGCACTGTCTCGCCATGGATCCGCCGCGCCTCTTCTGCAAACCATTCGATGAAGCTTGCGCCATAGGCGATCTCACCTTTGGCTTCCGCCAGCGGCTTACCCTGTTCCAGCGTCAATATCATGCCGAGATCATCACGGTTTTCCATGACGAGCCGGAACCATTCCTTCAGGATATTCGCACGCTCGCCGGCGGTGCGGCGGGCCCATTCCTTCTGGGCGATCACGGCGGAAGCGATTGCTTCTCTCGTTTCCTTCGCACCGAGTTCTGGAACCCGTCCGACGATCTCACCGGTCGCGGGATTGCGGATCGCCGCCGTTTCACGGCCATCGCAACCAACCCAGCGGCCAGCCACCGGCACTTTCTCGCCGAAGAGTGTGGGATCATTCAGATGCATGGCCCATCCCTCAACAGAAGACCTGCGCCGAGGCCGGATCGAAGGCGAGATGCACGAGGTCGCCACGGCTGAGGCCGGAAATCGCCTCATGGCCGAAAGGCAGGCGAACCGCAAGCGGCTCACCCGAGCCGGTATGAGCCACCACATGGACATTGTTACCGAGGAAAGTGATGTCGCTGACCGTGGCCTGGAAACCGGCGGCGGCAACCGGCCGGTTGCGGCTGAGCTGCAGCCGCTCCGGGCGCAGCATCAGCGCCGCTTTCTTTCCCGGCGCGGCTTCGCCATGCACCGGAATATGATCGAAAACGATATCCCGACCGAGCGACACCGTCGCCCTGCCGCCCGAGGCGGCGAGGAGATCGCAGGCGATGAAGTCGCTGTCCCCGATGAATTCAGCCACGAAACGGGTCGCCGGGTGAGCGTAAAGCTCCGGTCCCGTGCCGATCTGGTCGATAACCCCCTTGGAAAACACGGCGATCCGATCGGAAAGACGCAAGGCCTCTTCCTGATCGTGGGTGACATAGAGGATCGTCACTTCCGTCTGCTGGTGAATGCGGCGGATTTCGAACTGGATTTCTTCGCGCAGCTTCTTGTCGAGCGCCGACAACGGCTCATCCATCAAGAGCACCGGTGGGTCATAGGCAAGCGCCCTCGCCAACGCCACACGTTGCTGCTGGCCGCCCGACATTTGCGCCGGTTTTCTGTCTTCGAAACCTTCGAGACGGACAAGCCGCAGCATTTCCTTCACCTTCGCATCGATTTCCGCCTTGCTCTTGCGGCGGACCTTCAGCGGAAAGGCGATGTTCTCGCCGACCGACAGATGCGGAAACAGGGTGTAGCGCTGGAAGACCATGCCGATATTGCGCTTGTGCGACGGCGTCGACAGCAGGCTTTCGCCGTTCAGCAAAATGTCGCCCGATGTCGGCTGCTCGAAACCGGCCAAGATATAAAGCGTCGTGCTCTTGCCCGAACCGGATGGCCCGAGAAATGTCATGAATTCACCCGGCTGCACGTCGAGATTGACGTCCTGAACGGCGACGACCGGTCCGTATTGCTTGCGGATGCCGCGAATCTGCAGGAGCGGTTTGGTCATGTTTTCAGTCCTTTTCGCACAGCCGCGACAAGCAGCATGAGAATGATGGTCACCGCGATGAGAAGCGTGGAGGCGGCCGCAATAACCGGCGTCAAATCCTGACGCAGCGTTGCCCAAATCTTCACCGGCAGCGTCTGCAATGTCGGGCTTGCCATGAAGATCGCCAGCACCACCTCATCCCAGGAGGTAAGGAAGGAGAAGATCGCCGCCGAAAAAAGGCCGTGGCTGATGGCGGGAAGCGTGATGCGGATTTTCGCCTGCAACGGGCTTGCGCCGCACAGCACCGCCGCATCCTCAATCGATTTGTCGAAACCCTCGAGCGCGCCGGTCAACGCCAGAATCGAAAAGGGCAGCGCCACGACGAGATGGGCGATAACGAAACCGGCGGTCGTGCCGGCAAGGCCAAGTTTCAGGAAAAAGGCGTAAAGCGCCACCGCCAGCACCACGACAGGCAGGATCATCGGCGTCATGAACAGCGCGCGAAGCGTGTTACGTCCGATGAAACGGCCGCGCACCAGCCCGAAGGAAGCGACAAGACCGATCAGCACGGACAGCACCGTGACCATGAGGGCGATGCGCAGGCTCGTCCAGGCGGCCTCCAGCCATCGCGGATCGGCGAAGAAATCGGCATACCATTTCAATGTCCAGCCGGGCGGCGGAAAGATCAGCCATTGCGACGAGCCGAAGGACAGCGCTGCGATGAAAACGATGGGCAGGATGAGAAATGCCGTCGTCAGCACCGTGATCAGGAGGAGCAGCCATTTCCAGAGGCCGAGGCTGTTATAGTTCAAAAGCATGTCAGCGCCCCCCTGCCCCGGCCGCGCCGAAAAATTTGAGCTGGATGGCGTAAAGCGTCAGCGTCGCCACCAACAGCACCAGTGCGGCCGCCCCGCCCATGCCCCAGTTGACGAGCGACTGGACGAATTGCGCGATGAGTTCGGCCAGCATCATGTTCGCCGTGCCGCCGAGCAGCGCCGGGGTGACGAAATACCCAAGCGACATGACGAAGACCATCAGCGCGCCGGAAATCATGCCGGGCGCTGCCAGCGGAATGAGGATGCGGGTCAGCGCCTGAAAGCGTGTCGCCCCGCACAAGGCCGCCGCCTGAAGAATGGCCGGATCGATCTTGCGGATGACGCCATAGAGCGGAATGATGATGAAGGGCAGCATGATATAGGTCATGCCTATCGTAACCCCGGTAAGATTGTTGACCAGCGCCAGAGGCTGATCGATGATGCCGAGCCCCATCAGCGTCTTGTTCACCACGCCCGTGCGCTGCAACAGCACCATCCACGCATAGGTGCGCGCCAGAAGATTGGTCCACATCGACAGGAGCAATATGGCAAAGACGATGGAAGCGAGCCGCGCCGGCATGATGGCGAGCGCCCAGGCGACGGGAAAGCCGATCGCCAGCGACACGACCGTTACCAGCGCCGACACCGCGAAGGTATTGAAGAATATCTTCAGATAGGTGGAGCTTCCCAGCAGGGCGGCATAGTTGCCGAATCCGAGGACGGGTTCGGTGACGCTGCGCGACAGCAGGATCAGAACCGGAACGACGAAGAACAGGACAAGCAGGACAAGCGCCGGCAGGGTGGCCGTAAAGTTGCCGGGCCGGAAAGGCATCCGCACCTTCGCTTTCGGGCTGACTGTTTCATCGGTAAGCGAGACCATGCCCAAACCTCCCGGACGTGGAAAATCGCGCGGGCGCCTGTCGCGGCCCGCGCCGTTATCTTACTTCGCCTGCCAGGCGTACCAGCGCTCGCCGATCTCGTCGCGATGCTGCGCCCAGTAGTTCATATCGGCATTGACCTGGCTTGCCGTCTGCTGGTCCGGCAGGGTCTTGGCGGTTTCCGGATCCATCAGCTTGGCGGATTCGATATTGACCGGCGCGTAACCCGTCGCGGTCGCCATATCCGCTTGCGCCTGCGCAGAAGTGGCGAGCGCGATGAACTTCATCGCCGCATCCCTGTTCTTCGTTCCCTTGGGAACGACGAGGGAATCCGCCGCGGTGATGTTCTGCTGCCAGGAGGTTTCCACCTTCACGCCGCTTTTTTCAAGCGCCGTCATGCGGCCGTTCCAGACGCTTCCGAAGGGAGCTTCCGCAGATGCAATCAATTGCTGCGACTGCGCACCGCCGGACCACCAGATAATATCGGATTTGATCGTATCGAGCTTCTTGAAAGCGCGGTCGAGATCGAGAGGATAAAGCTTGTCGGCGGCCACGCCATCGGCCAGAAGGGCGGCTTCGATCACGCCCGGTGCCGACCATTTGTAGAAGGTTCGTTTACCGGGAAATTTCGCGGTGTCGAACAGATCCGCCCAGCTCTTCGGGCAGGCGGCCACGGCATCGACATTGCAGCCGATGACGAAGGAATAATAAAAGCTGCCGACGGAGTAGTCCGTCACGAAGCGCGGATCGAGCTTGGTCTTGTCGATGACGGTAAAATCGAGCTTCTCCAACAGGCCTTTCGGGCCGGCCTGCGCGGCATAATCGCCCTCGACATCGACCACATCCCAGGTCACGCCGTTCGCCTCGACCATGGCTTTCAATTTGCCGTAGTCTGTCGGACCGTCCTGCACCACGTTAATGCCGGTCGACACCATGAATTTTTCAGCCCAGGCCGCCTTCTGGGCGTCCTGCGTGGTTCCTCCCCAGCTGGAGAAAACCAGATCATTCGCCTCAGCGGATGCACCAAGGGCAAAAAGAGCGGCGCATGTCGTCAATACCAGTTTCAATTTCATGTTCCCTTACTCCGTTTTAGAGCTTCTTGTTGGTATGCACGTCGCGACCGGCGCATTTCACCTGAGCGGTGAAAACCGCGCCGGTTTCATGATCTTGTTTTCGGCGACTTCGATGAGGTCGCGGATTTTCGGAAGGAAGGACAACCAGCGCGGATCGGCCATCAGCCGTGCGCGCCGTTCCTCGCGGTCATCCAGGCTCGAAAAGGCCCAGATATGAACGATCTCATTGATCGGGCCGATCTCGGAGAAAAAGTAACCCACCAGCTCGCCGAGATGGCTCTTCTGAATTTCGATACCCTCCTCCTCGACCACCTTGAGGTAGGCGGGGATGGCGCCGTTCTTCAGCCGGTAGGTGCGGATTTCGTAAAACATGGGCTCACCGCATCACGAAGGGATCGGGGATCGGGTCATCGGAGGTGCGCAGCCATATGGTCTTGGTGCGCGTGTAATCGAGCGCCGCCGCAAGCCCGCCCTCGCGTCCGTCGCCCGACAGGCCGAATCCGCCGAAAGGCGCAATCGGCGAGACCGCACGATAGGTATTCACCCAGACGATGCCGGCACGGATCGCTTTCATCAAACGGTGAGCGCGCGTCAGGTTCTGCGTGAAGACACCGGAGGCAAGCCCATAGACCGTGTCATTGGCCAGCGCGATGGCTTCCGCTTCGGTTTCAAAGGAAACGACCGAGAGGACGGGGCCAAAGAACTCTTTCTCCATCGATGGGGAACGAATGCCGTCGCAATCGAGAATGGTTGGCCGATAGAAATAACCGTCGCCGTCTACCGGCGCACCGCCTGTGACAACCTTGGCGCCCGCGTCCACGGAGGCGGAAATCAGAGAAACAATGTGCTTCCTCTGGCGCTCCGTCGCCAGCGGGCCTACTTCCGTCGCCATATCCAGCGGCGAGCCGATGCGGATCGCCTCAGCCTTCGCCTTCAGAATATCGAGGAACCGATCCTTGACGCTTCTTTCGACGATCAGCCGCGAGCCGGCGACGCAACTCTGGCCGGTCGCGGCGAAAATGCCCGCCACCTGCGCATTGGCGGCGCTCTCGAGATCGGCATCGGCAAAAACGAGGATCGGCGATTTGCCGCCGAGTTCCAGCGAGGTGGAGGCAAGGTTTTCAGCCGAATTACGCACGATATGACGCGCCGTTTCCGGACCGCCGGTAAAGGCGATATGGGCCACTTTCGGATGGGTGGTGAGCGCCGTGCCGCAGGACGCGCCGAAGCCGGAGACGATATTGACCACACCGGCGGGAAAACCGGCCTCATGCACCAGCCGGGCAAATTCCAGAAGAGGTGCCGGCCCATCTTCCGAGGCCTTGACGACAAGGGTGCAGCCGGCCGCGAGTGCCGGGCCGATCTTGACGGCGGCGAGAAACAGCTGGCTGTTCCACGGCACGATGGCCGCCACGACGCCCACGGGTTCGCGCCGCAGCCAGACATCCATATCCGGCTTGTCGATCGGCAGATAGGCGCCCTCGATCTTGTCGGCCAGACCCGCATAATAACGATAATAATCCGCGACATAGGCAATCTGCGCGGAGGTTTCCCGGATGATCTTGCCGGTATCGCGGGTTTCGAGTTCGGCGAGCGTCTTCGCATTCTCAGTGACCAGATCGGCGAGCCGGTAGAGCAGCTTGCCGCGCTGTGTCGCCGTCAGTTTCGGCCAGCCTGCATCTCCGTAAAGCGCCCGATGCGCGGCCTCGACCGCACGGCCGACGTCGGCCTCGCGGCTTTCCGGCATTTCGGCCCATGCAGTGCCGCTTGCGGGATCGAGACTTGCGAAACGCGCCTCGCCATCTTCGAAACGTCCGTCGATATAGCACTGGAAACTGCGCATCGCGTTACTCCCCGAAAGCCGGCATGACATCGGAAAGGAAGCGATCCAGCGAGGCTTTCTTCCGCTCGAAGCTCATGCCCGTATCGATCCAGAAGGAATATTCGTCATAGCCCATGGCCTCGTAGGCCTTAAGCCGGCTAATCACATCATCGGCATTGCCCACGACGTTGTTCTTTCGCATGACATCGGTGGAAAGCATCGCGTTGGCGGCGATGTCTTCGGGCGCAATACGCTCGATCAGACCCTGATGGATCGGTTTTTCGTTTTTGAACCAGGCGAAGAAATAATTGTAATAGACGCTCATCTCATGCGCCGCCTGGGCGATATCGGCTTCATCGGAACCGACATAGGTGTGGCGAAGCAGCATGATTTTCGGCCGCTGTTTTTCCGGGTTCTTGGCGCAGGCATCGTTGAAACGGCCCATCAGGGTTTCCACTTCGTCATCGCCCTGCCAGAGTGGCGTCACCTGCACGTTGCAATCATTGGCGACGGCGAATTCATGCGAATTCGGATCGCGCGCCGCCACCCAGATCGGCGGGAAGGGCTGCTGCAATGGCTTGGGAGCAGAGGTGGTGGCCGGAAATTTGTAGAACTCGCCGTCATGGGCATAGTCGCCCGCCCACACACCTTTGACGGCCGGGATCAGCTCGCGCATACGCTGGCCGGCGCCCCAGGCATCGAGGCCCGGAAGCAATCGCTCATATTCAAACGAGTAAGCACCGCGCGCAATGCCGATATCGAGACGGCCATCGCAGATGAGGTCGGTCATCGCGGCTTCGCCGGCAAGCTTGATCGGATGCCAGAAGGGCGCGATCACCGTGCCCGTGCCGAGACGCGCCGTCCTGGTGCGCCGCGCCAGATCGGCGATCGTCACGAAGGGGTTCGGGGCGATGGTGAAATCCATGCCGTGATGTTCACCGGTCCAGATGGCATGCATGCCGCCGCGATCGGCGATTTCGCAAAGCGTTACGAACTCCTCGTAGAGCGTCTTGTGATCCTGCGAGGCGTCCAGCCGTTCCATATGGACAAAGAGGGAGAATTTCATGGGTTTGCCGCCTTCATCGAGATGGGATGGACCCTGCCGGCAGTCTCGTTACCGACATAGACACCGAAATTGCCGATTGAACTTTCCAGCGCGAACCGGTTGACAATGTCCGCCGTCGCGCCGGAGTCGAACTTTGCCGAAGCCAGCGCGCCGGGCAACAGAAAACGGCCCTGGCGCGGTGCGTCGTCCCCATCTGCCAGCGCGTGGTAGACGATGTGCTGACGCCCATCCGCCTTGTTTTCATAAACGGAGTAAAGAAAGCCGGTCCTTGCCGGCAGCCCGGTCAGCTCTTCCAGCCGCGCCGTCAGCGCCGCGACCGGATCACCGCCCGCCACGACGCAGCCGGGCAGCGACAGCACATCCTCACCAACCAGGTAAATCTCGCCACGACGCTCAAGAACCGCGCCGACAACGATCTCACCCTCCGCCGCAGCCGAAAGCGCCTTCGCTGCCAGCGTCGGCGTGAAGTAACCGCCCCGCGCATAACCGAGACCGTTCAGACCGCTATTCTCGAAAGCGTCGATACGACCGAGCAGAATGACGTGGTCTCCGGCCTCGATAACCTTCTGCATCGAACATTCGAACCAGGCCGCAACATCGGCAAAGACCGGTGAGCCTGCCGGCGCATCCGACCAGATGGCAGCGGCAAAACGATCTTCCACCGGCCGGGCGAACGTATTGGACAGATCCTTCTGGCCCTCCGACAGAATATTGACGGCGAAATTTTTCGCACCCGTCATCGTCGCGAAATTGCGCGAGGTGCGGGCAAGGCAGATCAACAGCAGCGGCGGATCGAGCGAGACGGAGGTGAAGGAATTTGCGGTGAAACCCACCGGCTTTCCGGCTTCGTCGCGGGTGGTAACGATCGTCACCCCCGTCACGAAGGCGCCGAATGCGTCGCGCAGGGCGCGCGGATCAAGGGTTGCAACGGTCATTGCGGCTCCTCCTCTAAAGCCAGCCATTCGGCCATCAATGCATTGACGGTTTCGGGTGCGGTCAGATTGACCATATGCCGGTGCGCCTCGACGATGCGGGCATAACCGCGCGGCGTGATCGCCGCCATCTGTTCCGCCATCAGGGGCGTGGAGTTCGGATCGTCCGAACCGGTCAGAAAAAGCGCCGGGCAGGTGACCGAGGGCCAGCGGTCGGCATAGGTCTCGTCCCCGCCCGCAAAGGCGGTATAGGCGACCGCGTAAGCTTCCGGATCGACCATTTCCAGCCAGCCTCGCGTCAATTCCCGCGCGTGCTGGCTTTTCAGATCATCGCCAAACCAGCGCAGCAAGGGGCCCTCCTTGTCCACGCCCGTGGTGCGGATCGCCGCCGCGCGAGCGAGCACCGCCGCCTTCGCAACGGGGTCGCGGCGATAAACACCGTTCAGATACCCGACACGCGCTATGCGATCTCCAAGCGTCGCGGCTGCCCCGCCGGAAATCAGCGCACCCATGGAATGCCCGGCGACATTGGCGCGCTCTATCCGCATGTCGTCGAGAAACCGGCCGAACCAGCCGACGAAATCCTCAAGAGTGCTGCCGGCCGCAAGACGTTCGCTGCCGCCGTGGCCGGGCATGTCGACCGCGATGACGCGGTGCGTCCTCGAAAACACCTCGATCTGCGGCGTCCAGGCTTCGAGCCGCATTCCAACACCGTGGATGAGGATCAGATTCTCGCCCGCGCCGGCTTCGAAGTAGGCGGCCCCGCCTCCGGTCGTTTTCCGGGGGAGCGTGGCGGCGCCTGTCTTTGCACCGTTGACCCGTGACGTGTCGGCGACCCTTTGCATTGGCGTTCGCCTCAAACGCCGGCCGGATTGGCGACATCCTGGCCGAGATCCTTCAGATCCTGATAACGGTCGCCGATGCGATGATGCGGCCGGCCGCCAACGGAAGCACCGAGCGCGACCACGATCTCGTCCGCAGCCGGGGCATCGGGAATGGCAGTCTGGATCGTCAGATAATGCGAACGGCGGCCCTCATCATTCTTGTCCATCAGCGGGATCATGATCGGCGCATTGCCGGGGCCGCGCGTATTGCAGAAAGCGAGGTAGGATTTGGCGCCAACCGCCTGACGATAGTGATTGCCGAAGCGCAGCGTATGGATGAGCGCGGAAGCATGTTCGATCTCACCATCCAGCCCCACGACGGCCGCCTTGCCATAGGCCTCCACCGCCTCGCCGGAACCGACAGCGTCAAGGATCATCTTCGTCAGCAATTCGCCAAGTACCGGCGCGCCTGCGTGAATTTCCGGCTTCAGATCGACCACGAAACCTTTGCCCGCCCAAGGATTCTTAACGACCGCAATGGCGGCGAACAGCTTCAACGGCGCTGCGGCAGCCTTGCCCCCCTCAATCAACGTCGTTTCGACCTGCAGCAGGGTCTTGCGGATCTGGATGGACATCAGCGCTCTCTCCGTAAATATGATGGCTTATGGTATGCCATAATATATGACTGTCAAGTACCGTAATCTCGCAAGGGCGAGCAGTTGAATTTTGAGGATTGTCGTCGCCGACAAGTCGAGCGCTATGGGCAACCGATTGCACTTGGCAAGCAACGATTGGAGGCGGGAAAATGGGGCAGATTTGACCGGGACGTCATCAGCCGGGCTAGATGCGCAAGTGGCCGCCTTATACGGCGATAATGTTCCGGAAGATCAGGGCAGCCGAGGCTGGCCGCCTCTATTCCTGACTTTCAAGCCGATATCGGGAACCCGGATAGAGCAGCCGCACGGACGTGACGGCGCGGCTCGATGACCAGGTTCTGCGGCGCACGAGAAGGCACGGCTCGTTTCGGCTGATGGCCATCAATTTGCATTCCCAGGGCTGGGGCGATGCCGCCTCGATGAATTGCTCGGTCCGAGAAATCGGTGCCGCCGCCGTGAGATAAGCATTCGGGGTGAGCGTATTGAAATCCTGCATCAGATAATCCGGAGCGATCTCCGCATTAACGAAGCGATCTTCGAGCTGGATTGGCACATCGTCTTCGTGATGCACGATGATAGAGTGAAAAACCTTCGCTCCCACGGCGATCTCCAGCGCGGTTGCGAGATCGGGACCACAAACTTCCGTCTGGGCGAGGATCAGGCTAGGCCGATGCGTCGAACCGCGCTCCTTGATCTCGTCGGCGATGTTGCGCACGCCCATCATGCCGGCGCTTCGCTTTTTCGGGGCAACAAAAGACCCGCGCCCCTGCACGCGAACGATTACCCCCTCGGTTGCCAGCTCCCTCAGGGCGCGGTTTGCCGTCATGCGACTGATACCCAGCATGTCGACGATCTCGTTTTCGGAGGGTATCCTGTGGTTGGTCAACCACTCACCGCTGGCGATCTTTTCCTTGATCTGTTCTTTCACCCGCTCATACAGCGGCAGGGAGGAGCGATCGCCCGAGACAGGAAACTCGTTTTCGGTGACGGGCAGCATTGAAACTCCTAAAAATCGGGCGACTGCACAAAACGCAGCCAGAATCCGCGCAAGCACAAAATTATCACATCCCACCTTGCTTGTCTTTCGCAAATGTGTGAAGTTACATATACAACTTGAGGGGAAAATAATGGCAAGCGAAGACTCGATCTCCAGCGGCCGCAAGTCTCCCGCCGATAGTCGGGGCGATATTCGAATGCCCGCCCAGCGCAACGGCAGGAGCTGCCATACCAATGCCGAAGCTATGCTCGACGGCTCGGTCGCGCAATATGCGCTGAAAGACCGCCCTTGCCAGAACCCGCCAACCGCATACGCCTTCGACTCGGAATGGCCAATGCGCGGGAAGCATATGAATTTCTCAAAGTTGTATAGTGAACTTCCGACACGCCGCTCCAGGATGAACATCGAATTCCATATTGATTCGACGGGCGCCCGGCCGCCGATTTCGACGGGACATGAAATGCACCAATGACCGCCGGGCTCAGGGGTAGACATCTGCCCAGGGCACGCCCGGCTGAAACCACAAAACGCATGCCAGCAACTTGCCAATCATCAAACCAAAAGGGGAATGCAATGCTGAATTCAAAGCTGAAAATCGCGCTGGCCACCACCGCGCTCATCATGGGAGCCTATGCCGGGTCCGCGAAGGCGGAAGGCTATTGCGCCGCTGGAAAGACCATCACCTTCGCCGGCATCGACTGGGAAAGCGGTGCTTTCATCACCGAAGTCATGAAGGAAATCCTCTCCAAGGGCTATGATTGCAAGGTCGATTCCATTCCCGGCAACTCCGTGACGCTGGAACAGGCGACCGCCAATAACGACGTGCAGATCTTCGCTGAAGAATGGATCGGCCGCTCCGACGTCTGGAACAAGGCTGCGGAAGCCGGGCAGGTAACATCGGTCGGCAAGACCTTCGTCGGCGCCGCCGAAGGCTGGTTCGTGCCGGAATATCTGGTCAAGGGCGACCCGGCAAAAGGCATCGAAGCCAAGGCTCCGGACCTGAAGAGCGTCGACCAGCTTTCCGACCCGAAGATCGTCGAGCTGTTCAAGGATCCGGAAGAGCCGACCAAGGGCCGCTTCCTCAATTGCCCCTCGGGCTGGACCTGCGAAGGCGTCAACACCGCCAAGCTGCAGGCCTACAAGCTGGAAGCAAACTATGTGAACTTCCGCCCCGGCACCGGCACCGCTCTCGACGCCGCAATTGCCGCCGCCTATCTCCAGGGCGAGCCGATGCTGTTCTATTACTGGAGCCCGACGGCAATCATGGGCAAATACAAGCTCATCCAGTTGCAGGAGCCGGCCTATAGCGACGCCTGCTGGAAGGAACTGACGAGCGCCGATGGAAAGCGCGACGCCGGTTGCGCCTTCCCCTCCGTCGAGGTGGCCTATGGCGTGAACAGCACCTTTGCGAAGGAAGCGCCGGACATCATCGCGATCCTTGAAAAGGGGACATTCCCGCTGGCGGAGATCAACTCCAGCCTCGCCTACATGACCGACAAGCAGGTCGATGCGACAACCGCCGCAAAGACCTTCCTTCAGACCAAGGCCGATATCTGGGGCAGCTGGGTTTCTGCGGACGCCAAGGCGCGGATCGAAGCCGCCGTCAAGTAAACATCGCAGGCGCGCCGGGCTTCCGGCGCGCATTTTCCCGTCAGGACAGGGGCCGGCTACCGGACATGGGGTCGGCAGGCGCGAGGACGACACCAATGTTTCCTGAAGTTTTCCATATTTCCATCCGAGGCCCGATCAATGAGATCGTGCGTTCGCTGGTGGTGAATTACGGCTCCGTTTTCAAGGCGATATCGCAGACGATCCTGCAGGCGATCCTCTTCGTGGAATGGGTGCTGCGCGGTCTGCCCTGGTGGGTCATTTTTCTGGTCTTCCTGGTGCTCGCCTGGTTCGCGGCGAAAAAGATTTCGCTCGTCATCATGGTGGCGGTGATGCTTTTCATCGTCGGCGCGCTCGGTCTCTGGGACCTGACAATGCAGACGCTGGCGCTGATGCTGATTGCCAGCCTCATCTCCATCGTCATTGGCGTGCCCATGGGCATCCTGCTTGCCAAAAGCGAATGGGCAAGGCGCATTACCCTGCCGGTGCTCGACGTCATGCAGACCATGCCGAGCTTCGTCTATCTCATTCCCGCCATCATGCTTTTCGGCCTCGGCAAGGTTCCGGCCGTGCTTGCCACCATCGTTTATGCCGTGCCGCCGCTGATCCGCCTGACCGATCTCGGCATTCGGCAGGTGGACCGCGAAGTGGTGGAGGCGGCAACCGCATTTGGCGGCAGCCCGCGACAAATCCTCTTCGGCGTCGAATTGCCGCTCGCCACGCCCACGATCATGGCCGGCCTCAACCAGACGATCATGATGGCGCTCTCCATGGTCGTCGTCGCCTCGATGATCGGCGCGCGCGGCCTTGGTGAGCAGGTGCTGAACGGCATCCAGACGCTCGATGTCGGCAAGGGCCTCGAAGCGGGCCTCGGCATCGTTATTCTCGCAATCGTGCTCGATCGTATCACCCAGGGTTTTGGCCGATCCAGCCGGAAGGAAATGGGCAATGACTGATATCCATATCCGCAACGTGTCCAAGATCTTCGGCGGCAACTGGAAGGCTGCGCTCGCCATGGCGCAGCAGGGCGCGGAAAAGAGCGACATCCTGGCAAAGACGGGATGCAGCGTCGGGCTCGACAATGTCAGCCTCGATATAGCGGGCGGCCGCATTTTCGTGATCATGGGCCTCTCCGGTTCCGGTAAGTCGACGCTGGTGCGCCACATCAACCGCCTTATCGAACCGACAAGCGGCGAGATTCTTGTCGGAGACGACAATGTTCTTGCGCTGAAACCGAAGGACCTGCGCGACTTCCGCAACCGGCGCGTCAGCATGGTGTTCCAGAATTTCGGCCTGATGCCGCACCGCACCGTCTTGCAGAACGTCGTTTATGGCCAACGCGTGCGCGGGCTGACCAAGGCCGATGCAAGGCCCATCGGCATGAAATGGATCGAGACCGTCGGCCTTTCTGGCTATGAGGACAAGTTTCCGCACCAGCTTTCCGGTGGCATGAAGCAGCGTGTCGGCCTCGCCCGCGCGCTCGCCGCCGATACTGACGTCATCCTGATGGACGAGGCCTTTTCGGCGCTCGACCCGCTGATCCGCGCCGACATGCAGGACCAGTTGCTGCAGCTCGAAAAGAACCTGCACAAGACCATTGTTTTCATCACCCACGATCTCGATGAGGCGCTCCGCATCGGCGCGCAGATCGCGATCCTGAAGGACGGCAAACTGGTGCAGGTGGGAACGCCGGACCAGATCCTCAACAGCCCCGCAAACGACTATGTCGCCCGTTTTGTGGAGCGCCGCACGGGTGCGGGAGAAGGCCAGCATGGCTGATACGATCACCATCGATCGTCCCCTCACCTGGCAAGAGATCGCCGCTGTTGCAAAAGGCGCCACGCTTTCCCTGTCGGATAAAGCGTGGCGGCGCATTGCCGAAGCCCGCGCCATCGTCGATGCACTCGTCGAAAAACGGGTGCGCGGTTACGGCATCAATACGGGTGTCGGCGCGCTCTGCGATGTGATCGTCGACATCCCGCAGCAGCAGGCCCTCTCCCGCAACATCCTGCTCAGCCACTCCTGCGGCGTCGGAGAACCGCTCGGGCGCGAAGAAACCCGCGCCATCATGGCCGCCCAGATCAACAACTTCGCGCATGGTCATTCCGGCGTGCAGGTCAAAATGGTCGAAGCGCTGCTCGCCCTGCTGAATGGCGATATTCTTCCCGTTATTCCGTCAAAAGGCTCGGTGGGTTATCTCACTCATGCCGCGGCCATAGGGCTGGTGCTGATCGGCGAAGGCCGGGCCCGCCACGGCGGCGAACTCATCAGCGGCAGGCAGGGGCTCGAAAAGCTCGGCCTCGAACCCATGGTTCTGCAGGCGAAGGAGGGGCTGAGCCTCGTCAACGGCACACCCTGCGCCACCGGTCTCGCCAGCCTCGCGCTCGCCCGCACGACTTCGCTCCTTGGCTGGGCCGATGCGGCAGCGGCGATGAGCTATGAAAACCTTGGTGCGCAGGCCGATCCCTTCGCCGCAGGGCCGCTGGCACTGCGCAGCTCACCCGGCATCCAGACCGTCGGCGCAAACCTGCGCCAGCTTCTGGCGGCAAGCCCGCTTCTTGCCCGGTCGGCCGGATCGCGCACGCAGGATCCGCTCAGCCTGCGCGCCGTGCCGCAGGTGCACGGCGCCGTTCGCGACAGCGTCGCGCAGATCGCGGACGTCGTAGACCGCGAACTCGCGAGCGTCACGGACAACCCGGTCGTCGGCGGCACGCCGCAAGCGCCCGAGGTCCATTCCCAGGCCCATGCCGTCGGTGCGGCGCTCGGGCTTGCCATGGATGGGCTGGCGACGGCCGCGGCCGAACTTGCGGCGATTTCCGAGCGGCGTATCGACCGGCTCGTCAACCCGCTTGTCAGCGGGCTGCCCGCCTTTCTGGCGGAAAGCGATGGTGTCTGTTCCGGTTTCATGATCATCCAGTACACGGCCGCAGCACTTGCCGCGGAAAACCGCCGCCTCGCCGCCCCCGCCAGCCTCGATGGCGGCATCACCTCCGCCTTGCAGGAGGATATACTGACACATGCCACCGCCGCCGCCGATAAGACGCTTTCGATTATCGGCAATCTGGAAACCATTCTGGCGATCGAGATCATGAGCGCCGCGCAGGCCTACGACATGCAGCCAGACGAAGCCGGCCGTGCGCCCGGCGCCGATACGCTCTACCGGCGTGTCCGGACGGCGGCGCCATTTTACCGTGACGACCAGCCGCTCAACAATTTGGTAGCTGCCGTTCGGGAAATGCTGCAAACCACGCTCGCGGGAATAGGTGCCGACGCAGGCTAGATACTGCGCCGGAAATTTTAGCCGCACACGAGGCGGAAGAGGTTACTCTTTGCCGGTCTTCTGGGCGATGAGAACAGCTTCCGCAATCGCGCTTGCGCTCGCGACATGGTCCAGAGCCGCCTTGTAAGCGGCGTCTCCATCCCCCTGCCGGATGGCCTCGACGATCTTTTCCATTTGCGCCGGACCTTCGGTATCGCGGCTTTTCGTCTTGATCGTCATCGAACGAAGATGGTTGATCCGCACCGTCAGCAGGTTGACGACGCCCCAGGCGACATGCCGGTCGATCTTGCTGAACAGCGTCTGATAAAAGGACGAGGTATGCGCCAGAACGCCCGGCATATCCTTTTCGACATAGCTTTCGCGGATATGACTGAGGGACGCTTCGAGCGCTTCCACGATGGCAGGATCGCGACGTTCCGCACAAAGGCGCGCCGCCATTCCTTCCAGCGCACCGCGAATTTCATAAATCTGCTTCGCCTCATCGAGATCGAGCATCGCGACCATCGGGCCCTTGTTCGGCAAATTCGCCACCAGCCCCTCGGATTCCAGGTGCCGCAGGACCTCACGAACGATGGTGCGGGAAACACCGAGCTGGGCGCAGAGATCGCGCTCCACCAGACGGTCGCCCGGGCGGAAATAACCGTTCACGATGGCGTCACGGACCTTGTCGAGAGCGAGTTCCCTTAGCGTCTTTGTCGGGCGCTCAACGCGAATGGCAGTTCCGTGCGAAGCATCTGTCATGGTATCACCTCGTTTGACACCTCCCGTTTCGTCGCAACGCGGTTACGAACAAAAGCGGGAAATGGCTTTGTATTATGGCGTACCAGCTTATTTAGCGCCGTGCTCTCTTTATGGCAACATCAGCACGGCTCACGCAGAATGCTCATCCCATTCTTTCCGAAGCGTAAGAGCCGGGACCTGGGGGAAACACAACGGTTCGGCTGCCATTCAGGAATACGCGACGGTGAATATGGGCGTGTATGGCACGCGCCAGCACCTGCGCCTCCACGTCGCGGCCAAGCGACACATAATCCTCGGCCGACTGGGCATGGGTGATGCGCACGGTATCCTGCTCGATGATCGGTCCCTCATCCAGATCGGCAGTCACATAATGCGCCGTCGCGCCGATCAGCTTCACTCCGCGCTGATAGGCCTGCTTGTAAGGGTTGGCCCCCTTGAAGGACGGCAGGAAGGAGTGGTGGATATTGATGATCCTGCCCGACATCGCCTCGCACATCCTGTCGGAAAGCACCTGCATGTAACGCGCCAGCACGATGAGTTCCGTACCCGAACTTTCCACGATCTCCATGATCCGGGCTTCGGCCTGCGGCTTGTTCTCTTTCGTCACCGGAATGTGGTGGAAGGGAATGTCGTGATTGACCACGACCTTCTGATAATCGAAATGGTTGGAGACGACGCCGACAATATCGATCGGCAGCGCCCCGATGCGCCAGCGGTAGAGCAGGTCATTGAGGCAATGGCCGAAGCGCGACACCATCAAAAGAACCTTCATCCGCTCTGCCTGGTCGTGCAGCGCCACCTCCATGCCGAACTTTTCCGAGATCGGAGCAAGCCCGGCCATCAAGGCGTCGCGTGTCGCACCCTCCTCGGAAATGAAACCCACACGTATGAAAAAACGACCGGTGCCGAGATCGTCGAATTGCGAACTGTCGACGATGTTGCACCCCTTCTCAGCGAGAAAGCCTGAAAGGGCGGCGACGATGCCGCGGGTGGATTTGCATGTCACGGTCAGGACGAAGTTCGTCATCTGGCACTCTTTCTGTCATAGATAAAGCATGTCTCCCAAAAGTGTGCAGCGGTTTTGGGAGACATGATTAAAAACAAAGATCAAAAGCGCGGGGCATGAACCAGATTGGACGCGACGCGCTTTAGTGAAAAACCCCGCGCTCTTGATCAGCGCGGGGAAAAGCCGCAAGGGCGGCGGGAAAACCGGGCTCAGACGTCGAGGGTGGTCTGATGCTCCCAGGCGGTGAATTGCGAGCAATAGCTGTTCCACTCACCCTGCTTGAGCTTCAGATAGGCCTTCGAGAATTCAGTACCGAGCGCCTGCTGCAATTCCGCATCCTTCTCATATTCGCGCAGCGCATCGAGAAGGTTGAGCGGCAGCTTCGGTGCGTCCGTGACCTTGTGGCCCTCGCGATACATATCGATATCGTAGTGCGGACCGGGATCGGCCTTGGAGCGGACACCGGAAAGGCCTGCGGCGATGATGATGGCCTGCAGCAGATAGGGGTTCACGGCGCCATCCGGCAGGCGCAGTTCGAACCGCCCCGGCCCGGGCACGCGCACCATATGGGTGCGGTTATTGCCGGTCCAGGTCACCGTATTCGGCGCCCAGGTCGCGCCGGAAATGGTGCGCGGCGCGTTGATACGTTTATAGGAATTGACCGTCGGATTGGTGACGGCCGCAAGAGCCGACGCATGTTTCATGATGCCGCCGAGAAACGTCTTGCCTTTGGCCGACAGACCGAACGGCATTTCCCTGTCGGCAAAGGCGTTCACCTTGCCGTCGAGGTCCCAGACCGAAATATGGGCATGGCAGCCATTGCCGGTCAGGCCCTTGAACGGCTTCGGCATGAAGGTGGCGCGCAGCCCGTGCTTTTCGGCGACGGATTTGACCATGAATTTGAAGAAGGAATGTTTGTCTGCGGTCTGCAGCGCATCGTCATATTCCCAGTTCATCTCGAACTGGCCGTTCGCGTCCTCATGGTCATTCTGGTAGGGCTTCCAGCCCAGCTCCAGCATGTAATCACAAATCTCGGCGATCACATCATAACGGCGCATCACCGCCTGCTGGTCGTAGCAGGGCTTTTCCGCCGTGTCGTATTCGTCGGAGATTTTCGCACCATCCGGCGAAATCAGGAAAAATTCCGGCTCCACGCCGGTCTTGACCCTGAGCCCTTCGCTCGCCGCCTCAGCGATGAGCTTTTTCAGCACCACGCGCGGCGCCTGCTCCACCGGCTGGTCTTCCATCACGCAATCGGCAGCGACCCAGGCGACATCCTTTTTCCACGGAAGCTGGATGACCGAGGAAGCGTCGGGCACGGCGAAAAGATCGGGATGGGCGGGCGTCAGATCGAACCAGGTGGCGAAGCCCGCAAAACCCGCGCCATCCTTCTGCATATCGGCAATCGCTTCTGCAGGAACCAGCTTGGCGCGCTGGCCGCCGAAGAGATCGGTATAGCTGATCATGAAATATTTGATGCCCTTTTCGGCAGCAAATTTGGAGAGGTCCAGTGTCACGTCATTCCCCTTTTTTTGAATATCAGACACTTCATCGAAAAAAGACGGGCACATCCTCCCAAATGCGCCCGTCCGTTCTTTATGGCTTAAAAGCTGCCTTTGCCCGGGAACCAGTTGGTTCCCGCCAGCGGAACCTGCGCCATGGCGGCCGCCTCCATCGTCAGCGCCACCAAATCTTCCGGCTCCAGATTGTGGAGATGGTTCTTGCCGCAGGCACGCGCGATGGTCTGCGCCTCGAGCGTCATGACCTTCAGATAATTGGCAAGACGGCGGCCGGCGGCGACGGGATCGAGGCGAGCGGCAAGCTCCGGATCCTGCGTGGTGATGCCGGCGGGGTCTTTGCCCTCGTGCCAGTCATCGTAAGCGCCGGCCGTGGTGCCGAGTTTCTGGTATTCGTCTTCCCACTTGGGATCATTGTCGCCAAGCGCCACCAGCGCCGCCGTGCCGATGGCGACCGCATCCGCGCCCAACGCCAGCGCCTTTGCAACATCAGCACCCGAACGGATGCCGCCGGAGACGATGAGCTGCACCTTGCGGTGCATGCCGAGATCCTGAAGCGCCTGCACGGCGGGGCGAATGCAGGCAAGCGTGGGCATGCCGACATTTTCGATGAAGACATCCTGCGTGGCCGCCGTGCCACCCTGCATGCCGTCCAGCACCACCACATCCGCACCGGCCTTCACCGCCAGCGCCGTGTCGTAATAGGGCCGTGCGCCGCCAACCTTGATATAGATCGGCTTTTCCCAGTCGGTAATTTCGCGCAGTTCGAGGATCTTGATTTCGAGATCGTCCGGGCCGGTCCAATCAGGGTGACGGCAGGCGGAACGCTGATCGATGCCCTTCGGCAGGTTGCGCATATTGGCGACGCGATCGGAAATCTTCTGGCCGAGCAACATGCCGCCGCCGCCCGGTTTCGCGCCCTGGCCGACGACGACCTCGATGGCGTCCGCACGGCGCAGATCCTTCGGGTTCATGCCGTAACGGGAGGGCAGGTACTGATAAACCAGCGTCTGGCTGTGGCCACGCTCCTCATCCGTCATGCCGCCATCGCCGGTCGTGGTGGAGGTGCCGGCGATGGTCGCGCCCCGGCCGAGCGCTTCCTTGGCGTTGCCTGACAGAGCACCGAAGCTCATGCCGGCAATGGTGATCGGCGTTTTCAGCGTGATCGGCTTCTTCGCGAAGCGCGTGCCGAGTGTAACTGTCGTATCGCATTTCTCGCGATAACCTTCGAGCGGATAACGCGAGATGGACGCGCCGAGAAACAGGAGATCGTCGAAATGCGGCACCTTGCGCTTAGTGCCCGCGCCGCGAATATCATAGATGCCGGTCGCAGCCGCGCGGCGGATTTCCGCCAGTGTATGGTCATCGAAAGTTGCGGATTTGCGCGGCGGGGTGAAGGGGTTGTGATAGCTCATCGGAATATCCCTCGCCTCAATACGCGTCGGCGTTGTCGATGTTGAAATTGTAGAGCGTGCGTGCCGAGCCGTAGCGCTTGAACTCGCCAGGGCTGACATCCGTGACGCCGGCTTTGTCGAGAAGTTCAGCGAGCTTTTCGAGATGTTCGGGCCGCATCTCCTTCTCGATGCAATCGGCACCCAGGCTCTTCACCGAACCGCGCACGAAAAGCTTCGCCTCATAAAGGGAATCGCCAAGCGCATCGCCCGCATCGCCGCACACGACGAGGTGGCCGGACTGGCCCATGAAGGCCGACATGTGGCCGATATTGCCCTTCACGACGATATCGATGCCCTTCATGGAAATGCCGCAGCGGGAGGCGGCATTGCCCTTGATGACCAGAAGCCCGCCGCGGCCGGTGGCGCCGGCATATTGCGAGGCGTCGCCCTCGATGACGACCGTGCCGGACATCATGTTCTCAGCAACACCCGGCCCGGCCGAGCCGTGCACGGTGACGGTGCCGCCATCATTCATGCCGGCGCAATAATAACCGACCGAACCATGCACATCGACGGTGACGGGGCTGTCGATGCCAACCGCCACGGCATGGTGGCCGCGCGGATTGACGACCTCGAATTCGGTGTCGTTTGCGCCCGAGGAAAGACCGTGGAGCGCCTTGTTGAGTTCACGCAGCGGCGTGTGGGAGAGATCGAAAACTGGCATGGATTATGACTTTCAAAACAGGCGCCGATGACGGGTCTCAGGCGGCCTTTTCATGGTCCCAGAAATAGACGGTCGCCGGTTCCGGCTCCCAGACGCGGGCATTTTCAATGCCGGGCAGATTGACCAGAGCGCGATACTCAGAGCCGAAAGCGACATATTGGTCGGTCTCGGCCATGACAGCAGGCTTGCAGGCGATGGGATCACGCACCACGCCGAAACCGGATTTGGTGCCGACGACGAAAGTGAAGAAACCATCGAGATCATCGAGCGCGCCGGTCAGCGCCTCGCCCAGATCCTTGCCCTTGGCCATTTCCGCGGTGAGATAGGCGGCGGCGACTTCCGAGTCGTTCTGGGTCTCGAAGACCATGCCCTCGCGCACCAGTTCGCGGCGCAGATTATTATGGTTGGAAAGCGAGCCATTATGCACCAGGCACTGGTCTGCGCCGGTGGAGAAGGGATGCGCGCCAAGCGTCGTCACCGCCGATTCCGTCGCCATGCGGGTGTGGCCGATGCCATGGGTGCCCGCCATGGAGCGCACGTCAAAACGGGTGACGACATCCTTCGGAAGACCGGTTTCCTTGTAGATTTCGACGCTGTCGCCGGAACCCATCACGCGCACGTTCGGGCGGATTGCGGAAAGAACCGGACGGATACCATCCAGTTTTTCGGCGGGAATATCGAGAACAGCATGAGTGCTTTTCACCGTGACCACGGCATCGACGCCGCTTTCCTTCAGCGCTTCGGCGAGGCCGGAAAAATCGGCGGCCGGATCGGCCGACTGGATCGTCACTTTCGCGCGGCCATTGGCAGCGCTTCCGTAGATCGCGATGCCGGCCGAATCCGGGCCGCGATCGGTCATGGTGACGAGCATATCCGAAAGCAGCGCACCCAGCTGCGGTTCAAGGCTTTTGTCTTTCAGGAATAGTCCAACAATGCCGCACATCGACAAGCACCTCCATTCGTTTCTGAATGAAGGGCTAACATATGGAATTCCATTCCGTCAACTATCAGGAATATTTTTTTCTTCTAAGGCAAATTATCAATCATTGCCCAGCCGCCTTTGCGGATAGGAAATGATCGACAGATAACGGGCGGGAAGCTTCACCAATTCCTCCGGCCCGTGCGGCGCATCGGCGTCGAAAAACAGGCTGTCGCCGGCCTGCATGGTGAAAAGCCGCTCGCCGTGGCGGTAAACCACCTCGCCTTCCAGCATGTAGAGAAACTCCATTCCCTCATGCTGGAAGGTCGGGAACACGTCCGAATCCTTGGTCAGCGTGATGAGATAGGGCTCGACGGTGACGCCGCTGGTATTGTTGTCGATATGGCCGAGCAGGCTGTATTGATGACCGGCGCGAGTGCCCCTGCGCTCAATATTCACGCCCTGCCCCGCTTTGACGAAGGTGGCGCTGCGCGGCTCCTCGAAACCGCGAAAGAAGGCCGTGATCGGCACGCCCAGCGCCTTTGAGAGCGTCTGCAGCGTTGTGAGCGACGGCGAGATATTGCCGTTTTCGATCTTGGAAAGCATGCCCACGGAAACGCCGGTGGCCGATGCAAGATCGGTGACCGTGATGCCGAGTTTCTTGCGATAGGCGCGCACCTCATGGCCAATCGCCATTTCCAGATTGTTGACCCTTGGCTCGCGGATGGCATGCGGATCCTGCGACAGGAACTGCGCAGTTTCGGTTTTGGTGGTATCCTTCGCCATGATGTCCTCCGGCATTATCGTGTTTTCCCTTCCTTACAGGAAAACTATTTTAATTCGGAGGAAATCTTTGCCGCATTGTATTTGGGGTATGGCCGAACCGGGCCTTGAAGCTTCCCGAAAAATGCCCGGCGCTTGAGAAGCCGGTGGCGAAGGCCACTTCGGCAATGGAGAGCGGGCTTTGCTCCAGCAGCCGCCGGGCGTGATCGAGACGGATCGCGCGGTATGTTTCCAGAAATGTCGTTTTCAGATGGGTTGCGAAAAGCCGGTCGAGGTGGCGCGCGCTGGTTCCCGCCAGTTTCGCCATGGTCTGCCGGTCGAGCGGGCTTTCAATGGTCGTTTCCATTTTTTCCAGCACGGCCAGCAGGGCCGGATGGTTGGTGCCATGGCGCTCGGCGGCGGAACCCCTTTGCGGCGCGCCGGGTTCGGCCACGGCCGTGTGCAGATACCAGTCGCTGACACGCCGTGCGAAATGAGCGCCCATTCTCTGCGAAATCATCGCATGCATCATGTCGAGGGGCGCGACGCCGCCGGCGCAGGTGATGCGGTCCCCGTCGAAAACAAACCGCGCCTGCCGGGGCGTCAGATGGTCGAAGGCCTCTTTCAGCACCGGCGCATGCTCCCAGTGAATGGTGAAATCGCGGTTTTCCAGCAATCCCGCCGCCGCCAGCACATAAGCGCCGCTGGAAATGCCCCCGATCCGGACACCCTGCCGCGCCAGCCGCCTTAACGTGCCGTAGGAATTTTCCGCAACGATCCAGTCCTGCGGCCCGCCCCCTGCGCAGACGAAGATCGTGTGGCATCTCTCGCCTGCGGTGGCGAGTGCCTCGCAGCCGACAATGATGCCGGAAGAACTTCTGACGGCCTCGCCATCGAAAGAAAGCGGAACCACATCGTAAAGATCGGTTCCGGCGATCAGATTGGCGGCGCGCAATGGCTCCGCCGCCGAGGCGTAAGACATCAGCGCGAAATTCGGAACCAGGATGAAACCAATGCGCTGGACATTCTTCTGCTCGATGGTCGTCATGTCTCTTTTTTAAATCATTATGTCCCTTATTTGCAATTCCCTTTCGAACGACGCCGGTAAGCTTGCGCGATATCGTTCGAGGTACCAGATGCGCTATTCCGCCTTTTCCATTTTCAAGAACGGCCTTTTCGGCAACAAGGCGTGGAAACCCGCCTGGCGGGAGGTGTCTCCGAAACCGCATTATGACGTCATCATCGTTGGCGGCGGCGGACACGGGTTGGCGACGGCCTATTATCTTGCGAAAGAATTCGGCGTCACCAATGTCGCGGTGCTGGAAAAAAACTACATCGGCTCCGGTAATGTCGGCCGTAACACCACGATCATTCGCTCCAATTATCTGCTGCCGGGTAACAATCCCTTCTACGAGCTTTCGATGAAGCTGTGGGAAGGGCTGGAGCAGGATTTCAACTTCAACGCCATGGTTTCCCAGCGCGGCGTGCTGAACCTCTATCATTCGGATGCCCAGCGCGACGCCTATACAAGGCGTGGCAACGCCATGCGGCTGCACGGCGTCGACGCCGAATTGCTGGACCGCGCCGCAGTCAAGGCCATGCTGCCGTTCCTCGATTTCGACAATGCCCGCTTTCCGGTGCAGGGCGGCCTGCTGCAAAGACGCGGCGGCACCGTGCGTCACGATGCCGTCGCCTGGGGTTATGCGCGCGGCGCAGACAGCCGCGGCGTCGATATCATTCAGGGCTGCGAGGTAACCGGCATTCGCCGCGAAAACGACAGGGTCGTGGGTGTGGAGACCGCCAAGGGCTTCATCGGCTGCGGCAAGCTGGCGCTCGCGGCAGCCGGCAATTCCTCGCAGGTGGCCGCCATGGCCGGACTGAAACTGCCGATCGAAAGCCATGTGCTGCAGGCTTTCGTGTCTGAGGGGCTGAAGCCCTTCATCGATGGTGTCGTCACCTTCGGGGCCGGCCATTTTTACGTTTCGCAATCGGACAAGGGCGGCCTCGTCTTCGGCGGCGATATAGACGGTTACAACTCCTATGCCCAGCGCGGCAATCTGGCGACGGTCGAACATGTCGCGGAGGCAGGCAAGGCGATGATACCGGCGCTCTCGCGCGTCCGGGTGCTACGCTCCTGGGGCGGCATCATGGATATGTCGATGGATGGTTCGCCGATCATCGACCAGACCCCGATCGGCAATCTCTACCTGAATTCCGGCTGGTGTTATGGCGGCTTCAAGGCGACGCCCGCTTCCGGTTTCTGCTTCGCCCATCTTCTGGCGCGCGGCGCACCGCAGGAAACGGCAACGGCCTTCCGGCTGGACCGCTTCCGGCGCGGTTATCTCATCGATGAAAAGGGCCAGGGTGCCCAGCCCAACCTTCACTAAATCTGTAGCGGGATTTCAGGCGGAAATCGCTCACAGTTTTCGCCATCCCGCTATCTGGCGGATCAAGGACATCTGAAATGGCAAGTCTCGTGCCCTGCCCGCATTGCGGGCCAAGACCCAGGGAAGAATTCACCATCAAGGGCGCAGCCCTTCAAAGGCCCGCCGCCGATGCCAGCGCGGAGGAATGGTTCGATTATGTCTATCTGCGCGACAATCCGCGCGGCGTCTATGAGGAATATTGGCACCACACATCCGGCTGCCGCCGCTGGCTGGTCGTCGCCCGCGATACCGCCACCCATGAGATATCCGCCTGCCGCGACGCCGCCGACAAGACGAAAGTGACAAACGCATGAGTGCCAACCGCCTGAAGACCGGCGGTCTGATCGACCGTTCCAAACCGCTTTCCTTCACCTTCGACGGCAAGCCGATGTCAGGCTTTGAAGGCGACAGCCTCGCCTCCGCCCTGCTCGCCAACGGCCAGAAACTCGTCGGTCGCAGTTTCAAATACCACCGCCCGCGCGGTATATTGACGGCGGGTGCAGCCGAGCCGAACGCGCTGATGACCATTGGCCGCGGCGGGCGCACGGAGCCGAACACCCGCGCCACCATGCAGGAGCTTTATGCCGGGCTGGAAGCCAACAGCCAGAACCGCTGGCCCTCTCTCGATTTCGATATCGGCGCGCTGACCGGCCTTCTGTCTCCCTTCCTCGGGGCGGGGTTCTACTACAAGACTTTCATGTGGCCTGCCGCCTTCTGGGAAAAGGTCTACGAGCCCTTCATCCGCAAAGCCGCCGGCCTCGGTAAAGCAAGCTACGAGGCGGACCCGGATACCTACGACAAATGCTGGGCGCATTGCGACCTGCTGGTGATCGGCTCCGGCGCGGCGGGTCTGGCGGCAGCGCTTGCCGCAGGACGCGCCGGCGCGCGCGTCATCATTGTCGATGAACATTCCGTGGCGGGCGGTGGGCTTCTTTCCGAAACGGCAGCCATCGGCGGCAAGAGCGCTCCGGATTTCGCAGCGCAATGCGTTGCCGAGCTCGAAACCCTGCCGAATGTGACGGTGCTGACGCGAACCACGGCTTTCGGCTGGTATGACGGCAATGTCTTCGGCGCGGTGGAGCGGGTGCAGAAACATCTGCCAGATCCGAAAGCCCATGTGCCCGTGGAGCGCCTGTGGCGCATCGTCGCCAAGCGGGCGCTGCTTGCCACTGGCGCGGAAGAACGACCGCTGGTCTTCGGCGGCAACGATGTTCCCGGCGTGATGATGGCGGGCGCCATGCGCAGCTATCTCAATCGATATGCCGTCAGCCCCGGCACGGCGACGGCAATTTTCACCACCAATGACAGCGGTTATGCGCTCGCCCGCGATCTGGAGGCGCAGGGCGTCGCTCTGGCCGCCATCATCGACAGCCGTGAACAGGGCAATCCGGGCTACGAAGGCAAAGCGCGCGTCATCAAAGGTGGTGTCGTCTCCAATGCCAAGGGCGGCAAGGCGCTTTCCGCCATCGAGGTTTTTGCGAATGGCCGCGCGGAGAAGCTGAATGTCGATGCGCTGGCCATGTCGGGCGGCTTCAGCCCCATCATCCATCTCGCCTGCCATCGCGGCGGCAAGCCGGTCTGGTCGGAAGACGATGCCGCTTTCCTGGCGCCCGGCAATCTCAAGGGGCTGGAATTCGCCGGCGCGGTTTCCGCAATAAACGGTATCGCCGCCTGCCTTGAGGATGGCGCGCGGAAGGGCGCGGCCTTGGCGCAAGAGCTCGGCTTTGCATCAGCTGCACCGACATTCGGCGCGGTGGAAAACGATATCGTAGCCCCGCCTGCAAAACCGCTATGGTCCATCCCCGGCATCAAGGCGAAAGCCTTTGTCGATTATCAGAACGACGTTCACCGCAAGGATCTCGGCCTCGCCATCCGTGAAGGTTATGGCCATGTCGAACTCGCCAAACGCTACACCACGAACGGCATGGCGACGGATCAGGGCAAGCTTTCGAATGTCAATGCCATCGGGCTGCTGGCCGAAGCGCGCGGCGTCTCCCCGGCGGATGTCGGCACCACGACGTTCCGGCCGTTTTATACGCCCGTCTCCTTCGGCGCACTGACTGGGGCCTATCATGGCCAGCATTTCCAACCGGTGCGCAAATCGCCGCTGCATGGTTGGGCCGAGAAAAACGGGGCCGTGTTCGTCGAAACGGGGCTCTGGTATCGCTCCTCCTGGTTTCCCCGCAAAGGCGAAAGCGGCTGGCGGGAAAGCATCGACCGTGAGGTTCTGAATGTGCGCAAGAATGCCGGGCTCTGCGATGTATCGATGCTCGGCAAGATCGAAATCTGTGGCAGTGACGCCGCGGAATTCCTGAACCGGGTCTATTGCAACGCTTTCCTCAAACTGCCGGTCGGCAAGGCGCGTTATGGTCTGATGCTGCGTGAGGACGGCATGATCTACGACGACGGGACCACCAGCCGGCTGGAGGAAAACCGCTTCTTCATGACGACCACCACCGCCTATGCGGCGGGCGTCATGAACCATCTTGAATTCTGCGCGCAGGCGCTCTGGCCTGATCTCGATGTGCGGCTTGCCTCCGTCACCGATCAATGGGCGCAGATGGCGATTGCCGGGCCGAAGGCGCGCGCCATTCTTCAGAGGATCGTCGATGAAGATATTTCCGACGAGGCCTTTCCCTTCCTTGCAGCCAGGGAAGTCTCCCTGTTTGGCGAGCAACTGCATGGACGCCTGTTCCAGATTTCCTTCTCTGGCGAACTGGCCTACGAGCTTGCCGTCCCGGCCGGTTACGGTGAAAGCGTCGCCGATGCGCTGATGGAAGCCGGCGAGCCGGAGAATATAATGCCCTATGGCGCCGAGGCGCTAGGCGTGCTGCGCATCGAAAAGGGCCATGTCACCCACAATGAAATCAACGGCACGGTGGTGCCCGCCGATCTCGGCTTCGGCAAAATGGTCTCCACCACGAAGACCGATTTCATTGGCCGACGGATGCTGGAGCGCGAGGGGCTTTCCGACGCCGACCGTCCAAGTCTCGTCGGCGTCGTGCCGCTTGATCCAAAACAGTCCTTCCGCACCGGCTCGCATATTCTTGCGAAGGATGCCACGGCAACGCTGGAGAACGATCAGGGTTATGTGACCTCCAGCGCCTTCTCACCGCATCTGGGTTCGACCATCGGTCTCGCCCTCGTCAAGAATGGCCCTGCGCGGCATGGTGAGGAAATCATGGTCTGGAACGGCCTGCGCAACGAATTTACCCAAGCCCGCCTTTGCAACCCGGTTTTTGTCGATCCTCAAAACGAGAAACTCCATGTCTGATTTCAAGTCTGACTTCCGGCCGACGCTCCGCCCGGTGCTGGGCGCAAAGCGAGCGATTGCCTCCACCGCCATCAAGCTCTCTCCCCTGCCGGAAGGCACGATCATCCACGTTCTGGCCGCACCCGGCGCAGCGGATCTGGAAGCCCGCCTTCGCGACCTTGCCAAAGGCGGTATACGCGCGGTCTCACCGGGCCAATTGTTCATCGTCAGTGAACACCCTCTGTCTCACGCTGATATGAAGGCGCTTCTTGCAGCGCTCGAACCTTTGGCAACGGGTGTCGACCAGAGCCAGGGACGCGTTCGCATCCACATCGAAGGCAAGATGGCCGAGCGGGTTCTGGCCAAAGGCACGGCGGTCGACCTGTCTTTCGCAGCATTCCCGGTGGGACATTCCGCCGCGACGCTGATCGGCCACATCGCAGCCCACCTCACCCGGCTTGACGGACAGGTCTTCGAAGTCATCGTGCTGCGCGGTTTTGCCGAAAGCCTGTGGGACGACCTTGCCCGGATGAGCCTCGAATTCCAGTGATCGTGTCGGTCAGGCGTTGCTCGATGGTGCCACTAAAACAGATGGCGTCATCTGTTGTGCCTGATTGCCAGACTTATGCAAACGGCGTTTGCAACTGAATCGCTTTTATGACGCCTTCTCGGCAGGAAACGCTTTTGCCAGCGTCCCCACTCTTCCGGAGAGAGATGCACCTGCACGCAGGAAATTATTTCCGCTCTTCTGACGCCGCGTCGCACGGCGGGCGCAACGAAATACCTATGGCTTGTTCTTATCTGGGCGCATCATGAAAAGTTCTCCAACACGGCCAGGAACGTGTGCCGATCGCCCTGTCCTTCAGTCAGCCTAACGCGCCCCTCGATGTCGGCGAGATGGTGGTCCATCAACTCCTGTGCCTTCGCCAGGTCTTTCGCCTTCAGCGCCGTAACGATCAGGCGGTGGTGATCGGCGCCGCAGTCGTCCTTCTTGTCTTCTTCATAGAGCGCCATGACGAGGGAAAGGCGCGCGACGATCTTGGATAGCATTTCGGTCATGACGGCATTGCCGCCAAGCTCCGCCAGGACGATATGGAATTTTCCGGAAAGCACCGTCTTCGACTTTTCGTCGCCGTGGTGGTGGATGTGCTCTTCCTCGTCGGTCAACTTTTCCAGCGCATCGAGTTGTTCGGTGGTGGCACGGGACATTACAAGGTCGAGGATCGCATGTTCGATCTTGCGGCGTGCCTCGAACAAAGCCTTGGCTTCTTCGATGCCCGGCTCTGCGACGAAGGTGCCGCGGTTGCGCTTGCGCTCGAGCAGGTGGTCGCTTTCCAGCACGCCGAGAGCGCCACGGACAACGGTGCGGCTGACGCCGAAATGGTCGGCAATGGCATCTTCGAGGATTTTGGTGCCGGGTTTCAGCGCGCCTTCGCCGATGGCAGTGGCAAGGGTCGTGCGAATGCGCTCAGAGACGTCGTCATTGGCATTTTCTGCCGCTTCGGCTGCGCTCGGCGCCTTGGGGGCGGATTTTGGGGTCTGCCGACGAGTCTTCTTCATGTCCTGCTCCGCATGCATTCGAGCGGCCGGTCGCTCGATCTGATCACATCCATACACATATTGTTGCGTACATTGATACGCGCTGGAAATCCACTTGATCTTGGGTTTTGCACGATGACGGCAGAGATCTCCACCGTCATCGCGTAAGTCGAAATCAGGCCGCCTGCCGTTTCGCCACGGATGGGGAAAGATCGATGCCATTATCGGCGCAGATCGTCTCGATATGCCTGGCCGAATTGCGAATGAAGATGATAGCCGCGTCGAAGCCATAGGCCTGCTTTTCATAGGACGGGTAGCCGTAGTTGGTCGCCTCATAGGTCTCCCAATCCGGAATCTCGCCGGCTGCAACACGCTTTTCAAAGGTGCTGATGAGGGAAAGATAGGCGTCGAGCTCTTCGGCATCGAGGTCCGGGTGCGCAGCGCGCCACGCTGGGTCGTCGATCTCGATGCACTGACGCGGATTGGCCTTGCGCGGCTTGTCTTCAACGGAGGCGGCAACTTCCAATGAGAGATTGAGATTCGGGTTCGCCGCTGCCAGGATTGGAATGATCGTGGCAAAATCCACGATCCCCCAACCGACGGGGCGGGTCTGGAAATCGAGGCCGCCGGTTGCGCGGCCCACATAGGCGTCCTTGATATGGGTCTGGCGAACGTATGGCGCGACACGTTTTGCGGCGTAAACCGGATGTTCCCCGCGCTGCAGGCCGTTGGCCGTGTCGAAGACAACGCCCATGCAATCCTCACCGATTTTTTCGATCAACCGGAGGATCTCGAAGGACGTAATCTCGTCATGGGTTTCCATATTGAGATGGACGCCATTGGCGCGCGCAACGGGAGCAAGCTTCAGCAAGACCTTCTCGATTGCCAGCAACTGCTCTTCCCAGGTGACGTCGGTGCGGAAGCGGTCATTTGCCAGCCTGCCACGATACTCCGATTTGAAATTGCCCGGCGAGATCCATAGTTCGCGGCAGCCGATGGAAGCACTTGCCTCGATCATTCGGGTAAAGCCCAGAATGACGTCGCCATCGCCGATCGCCCGGAACTCCGGAGCCTCGGCGCTGCAATAGGGATTGATCTTGCCGACGCCACTTTCGAGGTAGAGCCCCAGTTCATCGGCTTTCTCGCGGATGTCGCGAAGTGCTCCCTTGTCGAGCGTCGGGCTCATGTCGAGAACTGTCGGGAAGAACAGGCCCGCAAGGCCAAGCTCCTTGACAAGGTCAAGGCTTGCGAGCGGTCCGCGTTTCACGAACTCGGGAAGCTTCTGGCTATCGATACCCAGTCTCATAATAGTCTCTCCTTGGTGTTTCCTGATGGGATTCGCTGCGGTGACGATCCCTTGGTTGATTGATTTTCTGGCGTCATTGTCTGCGCGCTGGCGCCCCCCATGCTCAATTTTTGCCGCTGTTCGAGCGGCCTTTTGGCGCGAGCTTCCGTTCCAGATAGTGCTGGCCGATGGACGCAATCGTGGTGATCCCGAGATACCAAAGCGAGGCAACGCACAGGAGCTCGATGACGAGGAAGTTGCGGGCATAGATGGCCTGCGCCTGTGTCAACAAATCCTGCATCCCGATGACTGAAACGATGGCACTCGCCTTCAGCATGCCGATCGCCTGGTTTCCGGTCGGCGGGACGATCAGCCTTACTGCCTGAGGGAGGACCACCGTTCGCAGAGTCTGTGATGGTCTGAGGCCCAGAGACGATGCGGCTTCGCGCTGTCCCCGATCCACGGCAGTCAGGCCACTACGAATGATCTCGCTCATGTTCGCCGCCTCGTGCAGACCAAGCGCCAGGAAGCCGGCCAAGGCGGGTGTGACGATGTCGTTTACCGAAACCGACCAGGAACCGAATCCGATCTCGGGGACGAAGAGCGCGATGTTGAACCAGAAGAATATCTGGACGATCAGCGGTACGCCGCGGAACCACCAGACAAAGGCGACGGCGATCGCTTTAAGAACGATGTTCTGGCTCGTCGCCATAATGGCGATGAGGCAACCGATGACGATGCCGGCGACCATGGCGCCGGCCGTCAATTCGAGCGTCAGAACGACGCCGCCAAGAATGACGGGGTCGATCATGTAGCGCGGGATCTCGCTCCATTGGACGCTCTGATTTCGCCCGACAGCCAGGACCATGAGGGCCAGCACAAGGATCGCAATGCTACCGGTTGCGACCTGCCCCCAGCGTATCGGCTTGCGGACTGGAGGCACGATGGTCATGCAGATCGGTTGAGCAAAGAGTGCCATGGCTCATTCCACCGGCATGGAGGCAGCATCGTTGAACTTGACGGTCTTCACGGCAAGCGGGCCAAGGCTCCATTTCTCCATGATGGCCTGATAGGCGCCGCTGTCGACCATGTGCTGGAGCGAGGCGATCACGACATCCCGGAGCTCTGGATTATCCTTCGAGACCAGCATGCCAAGATAACCGACGGCGAGGCGGACATCGGGCAAGGCTTGTAGGCCGACGCCTTTGCCGGTCTGCTTTTCGGTGGTGTAGACGCTCGTTGCGTAACCGTTGACGGTCGCATCGGCGCGGCCCGTTCGCACGGCCTGCAGGACGTCAGGCATTTTCGGTATGGACATGATCTCGATGGGCGCGGTCTTGCATTTTGCCGAGGCAGCAACCACGAGCCTGTTCTGGAAGGTTCCGACCGGCACGGCAACCTTCTTGCCGCAGAGGTCTTCCATGCTCTTGATGCCAAGTGGATTGCCCTTGACCGTCATGATGGTTGTTGCGTCATACATGTAGTCGATCACGTCGACCTGCTTTTCCAGTTCCACATCGTCGTTGATACCGGAAAGCGTCATGTCGAACCTCTTGGAGAGCACAGCGGGAACGATGGCTGCGCCCGCGCCGACATTGGTCATCTGCACATCGACGCCCAGAATGACGCCCAGCGCCGCCGCGAGGTCGGCATCGATGCCAATCAGCTTGCCGGCCTCGTCCTGGAAGCTGATTGGCGGCGTCAGATCCGTCGCAACCTTCAGCTCCTTCTTTTCCTTGATCGCGGCAGGCAAGCGATCTGCCAATTGCTGATTGAAGGCGACGCCTGGAAGCTTGGCCACATCCGCCTCTGGCACCATCTTCACGGGCGTACCCTCTGCAGCCTGCGCGGTTGAGGCGAGGAGAGCTAGAGCGACGCCTGCCAGGGCGGCTGTGAGAGTCTTCTTGAAACTATGCATGCGGAACCCCTTCTTCACATTATCTGTCGTCGTGAATTTTCAGATTGGACGAAGCAATCAGCATGCCAGTTTGACGTATCAGATCCTATATGACTGTTTTTAATTGCTTATTTTTTTAATACTCAGATCGCATAACGATTCGACTTTATTTTCGCATAAAGTTTCGCAAATTCTGATGAAAAAATAATCCATCGATTAATCCTGAGCATTTTGCCCACGAACAAAATCGTTAAATTATTGATTTAATTATACAATAGTATCGTCTGTCAGGCGTGTCCCGTTACTGCCATCCTCGCGAAAGCCGCAAACTGACGCGGCTCGACGGCTTGCAACCCAGAAACCTGCACAACAAATCACCGTCGCCGATCACGAATGCACAATTAATGAATTCACACGAAAATTCGTTTTTATGTGATTATGAACTTACGAAAATGAACAAATCAAAAATAAATAAATATAATCAGTCTTTTAATAATTTACCTGGAATACAGAAGGCGCAGTTGGCATGCCAATTGCAACTGCTGTTTCCATGACCCAAAGCGAACTCAAAATTGCCGATCGACCACATCTCCGCCTGAGACCGACGAGCGCGACGCCCTCGGCTATGCAGGTGCAACCCAAGGGGACATTCATGTCGCAGACCTCGAATGCAGCAGAAGGCAAGCAGCTTAGCGTTCGTCGCCTGACCCATAGCTACGGCGGACAGAATGCGATCAGCGATATCTCTTTCGAGATAGAAGCCGGTGAGATCGTTGCGCTACTGGGCCCGAGCGGCTGCGGCAAGTCCACGGTATTGCGCGCTATCGCGGGTCTGATCCAGCCGAAAAGCGGCGTGATCCAGCTCGGTGGCGAGGACCTTGCCAATGTTTCGGCGCGTGCGCGCGGTATCGGCATGGTCTTCCAGAACTATGCGCTGTTTCCACACCTGACGGTCGCCGAGAACATCGCCTATCCGCTGGCTTGCCAGAAGGTTGGGCGCTCCGAGCGGCGCGAGCGGGTCGAGGAGATGCTCTCGCTCGTACAGTTGAAAGGGTTTGGTCATCGGCTGCCGCGTGAGCTCTCCGGTGGTCAGCAGCAACGCGTGGCGGTGGCCCGTGCCATTGCCGGACGGCCTTCGCTTCTGCTTCTCGACGAACCGTTCGGTGCCCTGGACCGGGCCCTGCGTTTCGACCTGCAGGTCGAGCTTCTCCATCTGCAGAAAACGCTCGGCATCACCACGCTGATCGTCACGCATGACCAAGAGGAGGCGCAGAGCCTCGCTGGACGCCTGGTGCTGATGAACAAGGGCAATGTCGAGCAGATTGATACGCCGATGGCCGTTTATGACCGGCCGAGGACTCTCTTCGTCAATACCTTCATCGGTCAGGCCAATGTGCTGCATGGAACGGTGGACCGCGTGGAGACGGAAGCAACCACTATCTCGCTGGCGAACGGCAGGGTCCTCGTTCTTCCGCGTCGTCTGAATTTCACCACCGGCTCCAAGGTCACGATCACCTTCCGCCCCGAAGATGTGCGTCTCTCCGCCACGCCGAGCGCATCTGCCCTGCCGGCACGACTGACCGTGTCAGTGCCGCTTGGGCCTACCCTAGTCCATGATCTCCTTCTCGAAGACGGGACAAACCTTCGTTCCTCCGAGGTCCGCGGGCCTTCGACCTTCATCCCCGAGCCGGGAGCACAGCTCTTTGCCGAGATAGACACCATGAGGTGTCACGCCTTTCCGAGCGAACCGGAAGCATTCCGTAAATAACAACAACAGAGGTGAACAGATGCAAGACTTCAACATCACAAGACGCCGTTTCGGACTGCTTGCCGCCGGTGCGGCTGTTGCAGCAACCGTTCCTTTCGCCGCCCGTGCGGCTGGTGGCACGGCGGTCGCCGCGACCTTCCCAGGCAATTGGGAAGACGGCTATCGCACGGTGCTGACGCCGCTCGTGAAGGAGGCCGGTTTCGATCTGACCGTCGCCCCGGTAATGGCGCAGGACCAACTCGCCAAGGTCATGGCAAGCCCCGGCAACCCGCCTTACGACACGCTTCTGATGTCACCCGGTCAGATGGCCATCGCCGTCGAGAACGACCTCATCCAGAAGATCGACCCGTCGAAGCTCAAAAATTGGGGAATGCTCGATCCGGCCTTCCAGGGCGAATATGGCCCAACCGTCACGGTCGAGGTCAACGGCATTGCCTATAATCCCGATCTCGTCCCGGCGCCGAAGGGCTACCGCGATCTCTTTGAAACCCCGGCTTACAAAGGGCTTGTATCGTGGACCGGCTTCGCCTCCAACACGGGCGTCATGGCCTATACCGAGATCGCCAAGATTTACGGCTCGGGACCAACCGACATGGATGCCGTCTTCAAGCTGTTCAAGGAACACCCGGAGCATATCAAGGGCGTGGTGGCCAGCACGAACCACCAGATGACGCTGTTCCAGCAGGGTGAGATAGCAGTCTTCATGTGCTCGACGGGCAATGTCGCGAAGTTGAAGGCCATGGGGCTGAAGGCCGAATTCGTCCAGCCGGAAACGGGTTCGCCCGCAGCGCCAGTCAACATTCATCTGACCAAGGGCGCCAAGAACGTCGACGCGGCCTATGCCTATATGGATGCCGCGATTTCCAAGGCCGCACAGGACAAGCTGAAGATGCCGCCGCAGGAAATGTTCCCGACGAACAGGCAGGTCGAGCTGACGCCGGGCATCGAGGCCTATGTGAAGCGCGAGCAGCTTGCCTCTCTCGTTTATCCTGACTGGGCTGCCATCAACAAGAACCGGCCGGAATGGATCCGCCAGTTCGACGCCCTCGTCGCCGGTTGAGGTAGCACCATGAAAGCGAGCGGCTTCCCCTACGTTGTCCCGATGCTTCTGCTGTCGGTGGCGTTCTTCGCGACGCCGCTCGCCGTCCTTGTCGGGTTCAGCTTCATTGGACCCGACGGCCTGTCCCTGCACAATTACGCGCGCTTTCTTGGCGATGCGTTCAACTATCGCGTTCTCGTCAACACCGCCAAGCTCGGGGTACAGACCATCGTCACCACGACGCTGCTCGGTGTGCCGATCGCGCTATTCTACTGGCACAGCGGCAAGACCGCACGCCAGATCATCATTTTCCTGACGCTGATCCCGATGTTGACGAGCAATGTGGTTCGGACTTTTGCCTGGATCGTCATTCTCGGGCGGCAGGGACCTATCAGCGAGACATTCGTGGCGCTTGGGCTGACTGACCGTCCCTTCACGCTCATGTCGACGGAACTCGGCTTGGTGATGGCCATGTGCCAGATCGACCTGCCACTGATCATCCTTCCGCTGGTGGCGATCCTATCGCGCATCCCAGTCACCTATACCGAGGCTGCGCAGGTGTCGGGCGCGGGGCCGTGGCGCATCCTGGTCACGGTCCTGTTGCCGATGATGCTGCCTGGACTTCTGGCGGGCTGGATTCTCGTCTTTGCCAGCACCAGTGCTTCCTTTGTCACCCAGGCGGTGATTGGCGGCGCGCGCAACGTCTATGTGCCGCAATTGATCTATCGAGAGGTCGGCACGCTGTTCGACTGGCCGATGGCGTCTGCGATCGCCGTCGTGCTCCTCATGTCGACCGGCGTTCTTCTCGTCGGCATGACCATGATTTCCCGTCACCGGAGGCTTGTCGGCCATGCGTAGAAAATCCGAAAACCCGGTCCCCGCCATTCTCTACAAGGCATTCGTCTTCGGTTTTGGTGGCCTGAGCCTGATCTATCTTGTAGCCCCGATCGTCATCGCGATCACCATGTCGTTCACGTCCGGGCAGACGCTCAAATACCCCCCGGAAGGGTTCTCGCTGCGCTGGTATGAGGCGTTGCTCGATCCTATCCGCTCCGGGACGGAGCATATTGCCGCCGGCAACTCGCTGAAGATCGCAGGCCTTGCCGTTCTCGGCTCGCTTCTCTCCGCCGTGCCCGCCACGATCGGCATGGCTCGACTGCAGCGTCGGTCGGTCAACACGATCGAGCCGTTGCTTCTCGCCCCGCTGGTCTTGCCGAGCCTCGTTTATGGCCTGGCTGCGCTGATCGTCGCCAATTTCGTTGGCTTGCAGCCTTCGCTCTGGCTGACGGTCGTCGGCCATGTGGTGGTCTTCGGGCCTTTGATGTACCGCGCCGCTTCGGTCGTCGCGCAGGGTATCAATCCCTCGCTGGCGGAAGCTTCGACGGTGATGGGAGCCACGTGGTTCACCACGCTCAGGCGCGTGATCCTGCCCTTGCTGACACCAGGCATTCTCGCCGGCGCTTTTCTCGTCTTCATCCAGTCGCTCGACAATGTTTCCGTCTCGCTTTTCCTTGCCGATGCACAGACGACAGTGCTGCCGCTCAGGATGTTTGCGCTGATCGAGGAGTCGCTCGACGTGCGCGTTGCGGCAATGTCCGGCCTGCTGATCGGCCTGACACTGGTGGTGATGCTGGTGACAAGGCGGGTGCTGGCGCCTGCGCGACAGGCCTGACGAACAAGAACAATATTGGAAGGAATAGCCCATGAACATGACCGCCACCAGAACAGGAGCCTATCGCATCGGCTCGCTGCTCGCCGACTTTCAGCCGGATTTCGATTTCGCAGCGCCCTTGCCCCTTCCGGTCGAGGAATTCGAGGATCGTCTGCGGCGTATCCGCCGCCAGGCAGTGGAGGCCGGACATGACGCCCTGATTGTTCATACTGGCGGTGTGGGCTGGTTTCACACGTCGAACCACTATCTCCGTTATATTTGCGACTGGATGCGGGAGGGCGTACTTATCATCCCGACGGATGTCGACGAACCGATGGTGCTTTTGTCCTTCTTTACCCAGTCCGTGCTTTTGCCACCGGGTGGCGAACCCGTTCTGGTGGAGGACATCTGGCAGATTGGCCCGATCGGGCGGGAATATGCCGATCGTCCGGGCGACAGCGTCATCAAGACCGCCGAAAAATGTGCCGAACTGCTGGCAGGCATGGGGCTATCGAAAGCGCAGATCGGCCGCATTGGCGACCGCACCTCGCTGACCTTCTGGGCAGGCCTCGACGCATTGATGCCGATGGCGAAGTTCGTTGCTGACAATGCCATTCTAGACCGCATGCAAAAGGTCCGCTCGCCACGCGAGATCGAGATGTTTCGGGCGGCCGCCCAATTGGTCAGCATCGCCACCCAGGCGGCCTATCACGTAGCGAAACCCGGCGTGACCGACCACGAGATCTACGCGGCCTTCACCCAGGCGCAACTCTCCTTCGGTGGCGAGACCGGTGACGGTTACCAGATTGGCATCAACGAATTTGGCACCCATTGCGGCAAGCCCTACGGGCATGTCGTGCGACCCGGAGACCTGATCAATCTCTATGTCTCCAACGTCACCTATCGGGGCTATACGGCGCAGACTGCACGTATGCTCGCCGTTGGCGAGATCACCAGGCGCCAGGAAGAGGTGCTCGCCGCCTGTACCGAAGGTGTCAAGCGGGCAGAAAAGCTGATCCGCCCCGGTGCCCTGATGCGCGACGTGAACAATGCGGCCTTCGAGCCCATGATCGAGCGCGGCATGCTGGCGTCGCCGGAAGCCCGGACCATGCCTTACAACTGGGCACCGATGGATGACGGCAGCGCGAGGCTTATCCCGCGCCAATATGTCAAGAACATCGACTGGGAGGCGCAGGGCCGCACGCTCATGCATGTCTATCCGGCGACACATGGCCCGCATAACCCCAATCTCGGCCATTCGGTCGGCATGGCCGGCGGCCAGAACAGCTTCAACATATCCTCTCACAACTACGATCGGATGGAGGAGGGCATGGTCTTCGTGCTCCACACACAGTGGCTTGAGCCACTGTCGGCCGGCTGCAATGTCGGTGACATGTATGTCGTGACCAAGGACGGGTTCGAAAACCTGTCGCGCCACACTCCGCTTGAAACCCACCGCATTGCTGCCGAGGCCTGAGATGACCGATACGACCCGAGCGCACACCCATTTCGATTTCTCCAGGCTCACCGAGCGCGAGCGCTACAAGATCCTGATCGGCACCGTCATCCCGCGCCCGATCGCGCTTGTGACAACCGTCGACAGAGACGGTCGCCCCAATGCCGGGCCGTTCAGCTTCTTCAATGTGCTGACTCATGATCCGGCAATCGTTGCGATCGGTGTCGAGAACTATGCCGATATGCGCTTCAAGGATACGGCCCGCAACATCCGCGAGACCGGTGAATTCACCGTGCATATCTGCGACAACGCACTCGTGGACCAGATGGAGATCTGCGCCATCAAATTTGGTCCTGGCATCAACGAGATGGAAGAGGCGGGTCTCGAAACCGTGCCGGGCGAGATGGTGTGCAGCCCACGCATTCTCGCAGCACCCGCAGCACTTGAGTGCCGTCGCCACACCACCTTGCAGGTAGGTCCCGCCCGCGAGATCATCCTCGGTGAAGTCGTCGGCGTCTTCGTGCGCAGCGACGCCGTCAACACATCTAACCTGCATATCGACCAGCAAATGATGGACGCCGTTGGCCGCATGGGCGGGCATACCTATACCCGCACCCGCGACCAGTTCGACATCAAGACGCTGAGTCCGCAAGAGTGGGAGAGCCGGAAGATTTGTAAGACCGACGCGGCTGAGTAAAGGCTCGGATCAGGAAGCGGCAGCCCCCAATCGCGGATTGCGACCTCGAGAACGTGGCTAAGGATCGCAAGCTCTCGAACAGTCGTAGATGGAGCTACGTTCTGAAGCCGCTCGTCACGGAACGACGCAATGTCCTGCTGGCTCAGGCCAACCATCGTCCGGTAGGCGAGATCATGGCGGCGCAAAACGTCGATGCGCTGTATCTCTTGGACGGCCCCGCGTTTCAGGGGCGACACTTCTCGCTGATATCGTTCGAGCAACTGCCCGAGCGCGGCGCTTTCGAGTATTTTTGTGTCCGGTGCAGTTCCGCACCTATCAACCTGTGCTTCGAGGTCGCGTGCCCACTTTTCGGCTTCGAGTTTGGTGACGAAGCTCTTGCAGCGGGGCTTCATACCGCGCCTTCGCACTTGTGCTTGGCAGCGCCCTCTGAGTTTCCGATTGTCGCCACCGTGATCTCCAACATTCATTGTCGATCACGCGTACCGAGCCGCTTGGAGTTGACCGCGAAACCTCTACACTCTTAGCAAAAGTTTTCACTACGCTTTGGTCCAAGGGCCTCACGAAGCGCGATATTGCGAATGATATTAATCTACCATGGGAAGAGATCGAATCGCTTGTTTTTGGGCTGACCGGGTCTTCTCTGGTGCGGCCCACACAGGGTAACCTATCCGTTGTAAGTCAAAAGCGCTAACGCACACCGGCGAGCGCTCATCTCGAATGCCTAGCCGGGCCTGCAATGTTCAGTCCAACCTACAGCATCAGTGGCGCAGTGCCGACAATGTGGCCCTACCGCTCGAAATGAGGCGTGTCACAAATTAAGTGAATACAACTAATCTAACATTGAGAGAGAAACCTTGTCACCCAAGGCAAATTATGGCGGAGAGGGTGGAAGTCGCAATTGATTGAAAAATCACATAAGCCTTTGTAATTATTTAATTTATTCTGAATACCTAAAGAAAAAATGTACCAAAAAATGTACCAAATTGGTCGGAGTACACCAGAACCCTTTTACGAAAACAGACGTCTTAACGTCCGCGAAAAGGGTTAGTTGCCAAACCACCACCGCATGATTACATCAGAGAAAGTGTGGAGGGGTCATGGAAAACGGTGGTTCATTTAGGAAGTGGTTCTCCGCCAATTGGGAGCGTGTTCTTTTTGTAATTGTAGGCTTAGCGTTTCTCTGCATCTGCTTTTATATGCTCTATCTTCAGAAGGTAACCGAAGCCGCAGCTGTGTTCGGCTTGGGCTTTCTCAGTTTCCTCTATGCGAACGTCTCCCGGTTCAAACGTTTCAAAGGGCTGGGATTTGAAGCCGAGCTTTGGGAAGACAAGCAAAAAGAGGCTGCCGACCTCATTGAACGCTTACGTGATGTCGTTTCCATATACACTAGAGAAGTAATTCTCGGGAAGGTGACATCAGGGCGCTGGGGCAGCAAAGTAGATTGGGCCAGCCACTGGCAACTCTATAACGATCTTGTAACTCAGCACAATGTGCTTGGTCAGAAGATCGACTTCACCGGCGTGAAGAAAGTTATGGATGATTACTTTCTCTTCGACATGTGCATGCCGGAAATCAAGCAAATCAGAGAAGCAACTAACAAAGGAAAAAATGCTGCACGGAAAAAAATCGACGAGGAATTCGGAAGTCCCATTCACGACATTGAAGGCTTTAATAGCCGTTGGGCACAGTTTCGTGAGATTCCCGACGACATCCGGGACCCCTTCCTGATTTCAACTACAGACGACTTAGCAGGTCATGCTTTGAAGGTCTGGGAGGAGACGAAGGAGCGGCTTAAACTGAATTTCGGTGTGGAGGCGGACATTGACACCAAAGTCATAGAGCGGCTGGAGACTATTTCGAAACTATATCAGTCCCGACCTGTGATCGTGACCGAAGAGTTGATCGGATGGTCAAACCGCGATGACTAGCAGCTAGACTGAGGAATCGAATTTGAAGACTGTTGAGCTTAACCAATCCTCCCTTGCTTCACTTTTCTCCTTAATTGAGGCTGAGCCGGGCAAATATAGGCATTTATTTCGAGGGCAATCAAATGCAGAGTGGGGCTTAGTCCCCTCCCTATACCGAATACAGGATATAGGGATAGGTGCTGAGACCCTAGAGAAGGCCTACGACTTTTTTGAGGTCCAAGCTGTCGAGCGATTTTTTAATGAAGGGCTTCCCTATCTCCCGCCTATCGCTCGAAGCTATTCCAATGATCGAATTTTAGCTCAGCATTTCGGCGTGCCGACACGTTTGCTTGATTGGACGCGAGATCCCTTGGTCGCCGCTTTCTTTGCATCAGAGAATTGGCATATCGAGACCGACGCAGCGATATACATGATTTTACCCGATGCTCGTTACCTGCCGGAACAAGTGAGGAGCTTAGGTGGACACCAAGCGATCGCTTTAACGCCGCCCGCGATTGACCGGCGTATCCCTGCCCAAAAGTCTATGTTTACATTTCACCCTTATGGAGATTCAAACCAGCCGTTTGTTCCCCTCAATGAGAGGCCGGATATGGGGAATCAAATCACCACGTCGAATGGAATCGAACGCGGCTTTGCGAAGATCGTTATTCCTTACCGCCTCAAACGTCACATTCACCAAACGCTTCTTGGCTTGGGCTACGATAGACGAAACTTATTCCCCGGTTTGGACGGTGTGGGGGCAGATATCGCCGCTCGAGCTAGAGCAGGCCAAATGCTGCAATGACGGCAGCGTTCGTGAACAGTCTCATTCAGATTGATTGAGAAAGCGAAGGCAATGTTTTCTATTTTGCAACGCAGGAAATAATCACCAATGCCCCTCCGGTCTGACCATACCATTCATCGGCGTGCTTCTTACAGGCCTGAACGGACTTGACCTCCGGATATCCCTTGGCACCGCCCTCATGATGACAGTCCGTGTAAAATCCCTCTTGAACCCCCTTCTTGGCCGTCGAATAGAGTTTTTTCTGCTGTGCGGCCGTGGTGGCAATTTCAACGATGTTGTCCAGTTCTGCCTCGCCGTCGTCGGTCGGAGAGCAAACATAGACCGTAGGCTCAATCGCTGCCGCGTTGACTGAGGTGGCTATCGAGCCAAGAACAATGGCTGCATAAACGGTGGCTTTTTTCATCGATGCCTCTCCTAAACGGGTTCGTTTTCTTTGGAATTATGGATGAAGATGCTGCCCATCAATCGGCCAGTTTGGCGGGAGAGATATTCACGTTTCCTAACGTGTAGCCACTGACGACGCCTTTGCAGGTGACGAAGTGGCCGGCGGCAAGTTGCCTGATCTTTTTTGCCTCGTTGTCGTCAGACGGTCGAATCTTACAGAACGTCGCAATCTTGCCCTGACGAGAAGTCTGGATCACAAATTCATCGTTTCTCTGCGAAACATCCCAGACCGGCAGCTTCCATTCCACGAGCTTGCCGCGGTAGGAATCTTTGATCTCGCTCTTCTGGACATCGGTAAGTCCTGAAAAGAATGACAGTGCATTTACCAGATCGTTAGGCGGTGCGGTGCTGACCGGGGCGTCATCCAAAACCTCCTTACCGGGGTTGCCCGAACCTTGAACGCCGATGAATGACGAAAGGATGAGACCCAAAAGGCTTCCAAAAACCGGCAAGCCAAGGCCAACGATCACAATCCAGAACAGTGATTTCCAGAAGAGCTTCATTTTGCTTCTGCGACAGTGGCTTTCTTTGCACCAAAGACAGCAAGGATACCGCCGATTAAAGCGAGGGCCATGAAAATGGCGACTAGGGTTCCGCCCAGAACCGCTCCAAGGATTGCACTGACGATAAGCAGGGCACCGGGAGTTTTGCTCGTCGCTCCCATGGCAACGGCGCCAAAGATAATCGTGAGGAACGAGAAGAGGATACCGCCCCATCCGAGGCCGACGACGGTAGATGCACCGTCGGCTTCCAGTCCAGCCCCGATACCACCGACGAACAATGTTATCGCTGCGGCAAGAATGCCGAAAATACCTGCGATCAGTGCGATAATTCCGCCTGCTTTTTGCATTGTCTGAAATCCTGACAAGTTAGTTTGAAGAAGGGCGATGGCCGATGTTGGCGATACCGGCCCAGCCGTTTTTGCCTAGAAACGATTGTTTGACGTCACCCAGCTTGACGGTCATTTTTTGTCGGGGAGCAAGCTTCGCTTCCACGTTTTGATCGGCAGGTGCACCGTCAACGAACAGACCTGTACTGGTGTAAATCGCTACAGGTTCACGCGTATCGTTTTCGATTGTTATCGTCATGGACGCGTCCTCGAATTTAGGCCGCGCCATCCTGTTCATTTTTTGAAGCTGCTGCTGAAGCGTTGAATAGGCTTCGGCGTTGAAGCGTGCGACGATGAAGTTTGATTTGTCTTCTTTAAATGCACTGAAATGCAGCAGGAACTTCCCCGGCTCGACCTCAGGTGAGGCAGGGGCATCAAGGACCGTTCTTGCCTTGATCAGCATCCTGTCATTGATGCTTCCGGAAATATCCTCACATCCGATCAGGCTCGCGCCGTCGAATACCGATGCGACGGCATCAACGATCATTTTGCCTTCCGGCTTCGCGCACTGCTTATCAATCCCGGACTCGAGGACTTCGATTGTGATATCGACCGGAACGCTTTTTCCGTGCGTCTCAATCATTCCCTGAATGTCGCTAGTGTATAGCGTGGCTGTTACGTTCTGATCGCAGCCGGACAAGGCAATTGCGGCGAGAAAGGGGTAAATGTATTTCGTTCTTTTCAGCATTGCTCATTCCAAGTGCTGTTTCTGGCTTCAAATTTTGCGACGCGAACGCACCGACAGGATCGCTAGGAGTTGATCCACATTCTTTCCGAGATCTGCTTTTGTTCACTGCCCACGGCGTTGGCATAGATTGACGTGATCTCAATCGCAGAGTGGCCCATCCATTTTGACAGCATGTTCAAGGGAACACCGGAAGAGATGGCATTCACGCCATAACCGTGTCTCAGACCTTTGGGAGACGATTGCGGGCCAGATGCTATTCCGGCGTCTGTCATCACCGATTTGACGTATCTCCACCCTGTCGCTCTCGACCACGGCCACAGGCGACGGTCCAGCTTTCCCGGCCGACGAACTTGATGGACAAGCTCAAGTGTATTCAGCAGTTGTGAGGGGACCGGCACAGCTCGAAACACGCCGGAGCGTCGTTTTTTCAAGGTTTCGAAAATGATCGTCTCGTTTTCCAGATCGATCCGGTCAACGGTCAGGTTTAGAGCTTCGGAAATACGGCATCCAGTGAAGTGCAGTGTTTCGCAAAAAGAACGGATCGCTCCCGGTCGTTTGATGGCGGCTTTCAAGAAAGCCTGCCGCTCTGACGAGGTGAGATAAAGTCGTTTTCCATTGCAATCATTGATCATTGCTGAGGTATTCCTTTACGTCTTGAAACACTTTATCAAGACGAGATATCGTGTAAATATCTGATTTCGATAATTAAATTAGATACTCTTCACGCTCGAAAAGAACGACAACGGAAAATGCACTCGGAGGATTGTTGATATTGTTCGATCAATATTATTTTCGTTCATCATCCAATCCTGCTTCAAAGCATCACCTTTGAAACCGAATAGATAATTTTGTTTCAGGAATGCTTGGAGCGAGCAAAATCCGAAATAGTTGCCGAAGAAGAGGTCGAAAGCCGCACTTCGATGATCGAAACACTTCTTATAAGAGGTGTTTCGAAATACCCAATCAGGGGTTGACTATTTGGTGCCGCAGGATATGAAAATGGCTAAATTGTGAAACCGAATTATCTATAGTGTTTCACGACTTTATCAAAACACCTTACGCTGCAAAAAGCAGTCATGGTGCGATCCTCAACTTGAGGCAACGTGAATTGCCGGCAGCTTCCTATTGATTATTCGTATTCCTCTTTCAGGACAGCACGCTCATTTATTAAGCTACCGTAGCGTTCTAAAAATTCGTGTCTCTCGGTTCCAATTAGCGGGTTTCGGTCAATAGAATACGTCTGACCCCTTATGACATCGAGAATTCGGATTTCGTCGGATGGCACCTCGTTCAAGGCGGTTGTTAACAGCCATAAACCGAGGCGAGCAGCCTCCTTGCCTAGAATTGGGTCTTTTGCAAAATATGGATATATAAAGTGTTCAACCCCTTGGGCATCACGAACTGAAATAATGCTGTCGATCTTAACCGTCGATCTCAGTTCGACGAAATCATAATGTGCCCGGAGTTGTCGTCCTGGCTGAAAAGGCTCATTTGTCCAACGTCTCCTCTCCGTCCACCAGCGCAAAAAACCCTCTTTTAGCTGCGGATACAGATTTTGGCGGCGCTTGTTGACTTCTATGCGATCCTTGACCGTTACATCCAATTCGCTCGACCCAAAAATGTGAGATCGTGCATCGGCCCAAAACGGAGCGTAAAAATCACCTCCATTAGATGCCCGTCCTGATTCCTTTGCAATCTCATCGCGAATATCGTTACGAAGCGCGCTCTGTCTCTTTTTATCGGACAGGAACATCAGCATAAGCAATTTTCGCAGATGAATACTATCAAGAGACATTTACATTCCTTTGAAAGCCACCGACCACAGTGACGCGCCTTAGGTTGAGTGCGTCATAGGATGAAAATATAGGTAGAATTTTGCTATTTAAAAGCGGTAATTTACAGTCGAATCGGAAAAACGAAATCAGAGCGCGTATTGGGGTTCGACCGAAATTTCCGAAAATTGACTTTAAACATCAAGTATAATCAAAGTTTTCCACAGTCTGAAGAATTTTTAGTCGCTCACTTGAAATAAAGAGGATGGCAACAGATATTGCTTCCATCCGTTCACGATGGGAAACTTGGGGGTGCGGAGAATAGCTTGAAGCTGTCAAGCCCGAAGGTTGCCAGCAGTATTGTAAAGATGTCCATTCGGACCTCCGCACGAAACTGGACAATCAAGGCGCATGAAGAGAATATCTTCACGCAGCTACTATAGTCCATAATCTCGATTATATGTGCCAAAGGGTGATATAGACCCGCATTAAACAGTCGGGGGCAGGAGGTTAACCGGAAGCACACGGTTCTCTTGCCCCCTCTCGCCCAGAAGGTCGTTTTGTGAAATCGTGGACTGCCTCTATTCGGCGTTATCCTCATTTTGATCCGGTAATCTCCGCCGCGGAAGCGGAAGCGGTAGCATTAGACCCGAGGCAGGTAAGCTCCCACAAGTTTTATCCCTTTTTGAAATATGACGAGGGTTGGACAGCCTATGCCCGCAAAGGTGAACACGGAAAACGTAAAGACCGTCCGATTAGATTCGCCGCTCGATTAGACAGCTGTATATTCTCTTATTACCGAAGCGTTCTCAGCAAACTTTATGAAGAGCGCTTAGCGGCCGAGGGGTTAGGCAGTTCGGTTATTGCATACAGGCGCATTTTGAAATCCAGCGGGAGTGGTGGACAGAGTAATATCGAATTTGCTCTGACCGCGGTACAAAGCATCCGATCGTTCGGAAACTGCTGCACGGTGGCGTTGGACATAAGCAGCTTTTTTGAGTCTTTGGATCACGACCGACTGAGGGAGGTCTGGAAAGAACTAATTGGTGAATCACGCTTACCGCAAGATCATTTCACTGTCTTCCGGGCGATTACCAAATATGCCTTCGTCAACGTGAAATCGGCGTATGAACGGCTCGGTTATTACGGTGAGAAAACGGATCGATACGGTAAAGTGCGATTGGGATATCTAAAACCTAAAAAGGAAATTCCGGTTCAGCTTTGTGATGGAAAGACGTTTCGTGAAAAAATTGCCGGAAAAGGCACACTACCGTCGATTATCGAGGTAAATAAAACTGGCAGGGGCGTCCCACAAGGTGCGCCGCTCTCAGATCTACTTGCAAACCTGTACCTATTTGAATTCGATAAATATGTTCAGAATATCTGCAACGAAAAAGGTGGATCGTATTTTCGGTATTCAGACGATATACTCATCGTCGCACCAATCTCTGAGACCGACGCTATCAGCCTTGAGCAGGAAATCCGAACAGCTGTCGGCAAATATGGAGGGGGCCTTTTGATCAAAGAAGAGAAATCCGCGATTCACAAATTCGAGCGCACCGCAGGAATTCAAGTCGCCTCGGTTATCAAGGCATCAGACAAGGATGGAAGAACTGCTTTAAATAAGCCGTTTGAATATCTGGGTTTTAGATACGATGGTAAAAGCGTCTTCATACGCGATAAGACAATGAGCAATCTTCATCGGAAGATCGCGTCTGTATGCCATGCAACGGCAATCCGACTTGTCAAACGTTACAAGGGAAAGTCGGTTGATGAGATCTTAAAATTAACAGATATGGAGAAGCTCATCCAAACATTTGGCCCTGTTAAAGACTTCCGCTCTAAGGCCATGGATTATCGTCTTTGGACTTTCACAACGTATGCGAAGAGAGCTTCGCGCGTTATGGGAAACCTAGGTTCTCCAATTCCGCGCCAACTTTCCGGCTTAAGACGTGCAATCCGCAATCGACTAGAATTTGAATTGCAGAAGGTGGTTTAGATAAACTTTTAAATTTCCAGAAGCATTCTCAATGGATTGGTTACCGGTTGAGTAGCCAATCGCCTCCGTAGAATGGATAAGACGTCGCATCCAAATCAGGATACGACCAAAACGTCTTATCGATCCTCGCCTCTCTGAGCGTCTGGCAGGGATATTTTGAAGCGTAGGTCATCAGCGGCGTGACAGAGCCTAGTTGCGGCTCAAACTTGATTATATCGATGCCGGTAATGCGACTGTCGTTGGCTTCTTTCAGAACCCCGCTTTTCCTCAGCTTCTCAAACTCCGCCTGAGTGTCAGGATGAACGAGAAGCAAGGCATGGATATGCGGTATCTGAAACACCTTTGGAGCCATCTTGTAGCGACTTCCTTCGACATCAAGGAAGGCCATGCTGAACGGCTGTAGCAGAGGTTTCTTGTTGAATTTCGGACCCAGCAGCTTCTTGCTGACGTTCAGGTGCCATTTTCTATAGGCATCGAAAATCGCCTTGGTTTGAACAGGAGATTTTTCGTTGGCGATCTTGCAGATATCGGGTTTAAAATGGACTGTAATAAAGAATAGGTGATTATAAAAATGACTTAAGGATGCCTTACGGCATACATGTTTGACCTGAAGGTCAAACATGTATTTCTCATTAAATACTTGTTCTATAAAGAGGGAGAAAGAAGAGTCTAGACTATATTTAGAAGAGTTATCCATATGATTTTATAATATATCCTATAAGTTATTCTATATTTAGAATATAATAAACAATTGGACCCGCTCGGCTCATCGCTCGAGTCCATCTCATAGCCACAATAAGACAGGCAGTCGAGGGCAAAGTCACCCAAACACTACCTTTGCACGCATAACGTGTGCCGTCTATCGTGTTATTTTAAAGGGGGGAGATCAGGCCGCCTCAAGCCATAAAGGCCGGGTGTTTTCCCTTAATTCCTGGGCCTTTTTCCAATAAAAGTTGACCAAACGAACAATATTCGGGTCTGAATTTTTATGGGCCGTATTTCCTAACGAACACAACCTTTGGGTGAGCCACTCGAGCTCATCCTCATCCAAATCTGATTTCATTTTTAAGGATTTTGTCTAGCCGTATAGACTCTCTAAAATAACGGCAGTCATGCCTAAGCATCAGATTGAATATATTGTATTTATTGAAAAAAGTAAACCGTTATTTCCAGTCGGATTCGAGATTTTTGAGGTATTCAAGGGTGCTGGCGAGCCCGTATCCCGCACCGTAACTCGCACCGATCATCGGGTTCTTGTGACCCATCAGGAAGTTTTGCAGTTCCTCAGGAATCTTGTGCTTTCTCATTCGGTCCTTGAACATGTGCCGGAGGCTGTAAACCGAGTGATCTTCAGTTTCGAGAAGCTTGTTCGTCTTCAAGTGCTTCATCAACACGGCTGACAGGGCGTCGGCCCCTGTTGGTCTCCTATATGCCGGAAAGCCCTCCGGGTTCGCCTGAAACGCTTTGAGGGCGTGGCCGATGAGGGGAATAGTTCGGCCACGATGATCGGTTTTGAGTTGTCGGTACTTGTTGGCCTGAACGACGATATGAGGAATTTCGGCATCTAGCCGGATTTCTGTCGCGTCCAGACCGATAATTTCCTTCGGCCCGCAACCGGTATCGATCATGGCGAAGAGTGCACCTCTGGCTTCGTCATTCAACGTCGCGAATGGATCACCTCGCAGCCAGTTCTGCTTGATGAACTCCAGCGAAAAGACAGGACGCGAGTTCTTCTTTCCCTTCAGCCGAATACCAGTGAAGGGATTGCTCATTTCGAGGTCCATGTTCTCGATATAAAAGGTGATGATTTTGCGAAGGTGCATGATCGTCTTGTTGGCACTTTCGGCGGTGAGCTTACTTTTTTCAACAATCCCGATCAGATGCGACTTGTATTCGTTTGCGGTCGAACGTTTGATTTCCTCAAGGGGGATGTCAGAGCCGACAAAATCCCGGAACCGCTTGACGGCAGCCTTGACCGGGCTTTGGCTTTTGCTGGCCTCCCGCTTGGTTTTTCCGATCATGTCCACTCGGGTATGTTCCTCGTAGAATTCGAGGACGTTCTGAATGGTCACAAGATCCGGCAGCGACCCGAACAGTGCACTCATTTCCACGCCTGTCGGTCGGCCAAGGGTTTCCCATTTTGCGAGACGTGTCATCATCGATCGCATGTCAGCTTTTTCCATCAGGTCATCAGCCGACTTGTAAGGGAGGTTGAATTCCTTTGCCTTATCCTTCAGCTCGGCCAGCGACGGTATTTTCCGGCTCGACAAGGGGATGCCGTTTCTCAACTGCTCCAGAATATTTTCGTATTTGCTGTGAAGCTCACCGTATCGGACGGTCGCCTTGACCGGATCGCGGGTCCTCAGCGATTCCTTGAATTCGGACTTTCGCCCGGCGAGCAACCGGAGCTGTTCGGGGATAGGACGTCGATAGACGAAATTGCCGTCACCACGGAGATACAAATATCGAGCTTCGAAGCCGGGGAGACGAGCCTTGTTCATCCACTTTTTGTACCAATAATTGTACCAAAAGTAAATCGTTAGACGATAAAGTTATGTAAAAACAACACGCTAGTGGGATTTCATGGCGGAGAGGGTGGGATTCGAACCCACGATACCCTTGCAGGTATGCCGCATTTCGAGTGCGGTGCATTCGACCACTCTGCCACCTCTCCGCATGCGCGAACGCTTGCGTTGCGCGCTCCTCTTAAACATCAATGACCGGGCTGACAAGGGGAATTTCGTGTTTGTGTCACAAATTATTCGTCATGGGTGAGGCTGGGGAAATGCATCGGCTTCTGGCCGTTTTCGCAGATATTTTTAAAGGAACGCGCACGACCCGCAGGGTGCGCGTCACATTCGATAGCAGCGTCAGATCCGTTGATAACGCCGCAAGATTTCCAGGATTTTTTCATCCTGCTCTTTATCCGGCAGAAGGGCCGGTTGACGGCTGGCGCCGACGGATGGGTCCTGGAGATAAAGTGAGCGTTTAACCATGGCCGGTGCGAAGCCGAGGGCGTAGAGATCGGTGCGGAAGTCGGCGTAGATTGCCTGCTGGCGTACGGCCTCGGTGATATCACCGGCGTTGAAAGCATTGAGAATGCCGGCAAGTACATCCGGCAGCGCGTTGCCGAGGCCGGAAATGCAGCCTGCCGCACCGTTCTGCAACGACCAGAGAACGAGGTGATCCGGGCCGGAATAGACCTCGAAGCCGGGCATCTCCTTTGCCACCTGAAGATAGGCTTCGAGCGTCTGCTGAGCGCCGCCGGAATCCTTGATGCCGGCGATATTGCCATGGGTGGCGAGTTTGCGGGCGGTTTCCGGCTCTATGTGGTTCTGGGTGCGGGCGGGAATGTCATAGAGATAGACCGGCGTTTCAACGGCGTCAGCCACCGTCGAGAAATGGCGGATCAAGCCATCCTGCGTGCAGGCGATGAAGAATGGCGTGATGACGGCGATACCGTCGACGCCGATGCGGTCGAAGGCTTTGGCAAGTTGCAGGGTTTCGAATGTGGCGGGCATACCCGCATTCACGATCACCTTGGCACGGCCGGCAACTTCGTCCACCACCTCTTCCGTCAGCCGGATTTTTTCCGCATGCGTCAGCGCGGTAAAATCGCCATTTGTGCCGGCACACATGATGTTGTTGCCGGCCGCCACCTGGCGGCGCACCTGCGCACGGGTTGCCTCATAGTTGATGGTTTCGTCCTCGTTGAAACAGGTGACGAGCGCGACGAAAGCTTGCTTGCTCATGAAAGAACTCCGCTTGAATTTCCGATGGCGTCACCGGCACCGGCCGGATGACGCTGAGATTGCATATCGGGGTCGGGATCGAGGCTCGCGGATAAAAGGGCACGGGTATAGGCCTCGCGCGGCGCTTCGAAAACCTGGCGGACCGTGCCGAACTCCACCACCTCTCCCCGCTGCATGACCATGACGTGATCGGCAAAATCCCGAACCACCGGCAAATCATGCGCGATGAAGATGAAGGAGAGGCCCATTTCGCGGCGCAGCTTGTCCAGCAGTGCAATAACCTGCGCCTGAACCGAAACATCGAGCGCCGAGACCGCCTCGTCGCAGATGATGAGCTTCGGTTCCAGCGCCAATGCGCGGGCAATCGCGATCCTCTGCCGTTGACCGCCGGAGAACTGATGCGGATAACGGCGCATATGTTCCGGCGAGAGACCCACCTGATGCAGCAATTCGGCAACCCGCTCACGCCATCTTGCTCTGGGCAAGATCTCAGGATGGATGACCCAGGCCTCGGAAATCAGCTGAAACACCGTCATGCGCGGATTGAGCGACTGGGTGGGATCCTGAAACACCATCTGCAAATCGCGCCGGAGCGCGAAGAGTTCGGCAGGCGGAAGCTTGAAGAGGTCGCGACCCTTCCACAAGGCGGTGCCCGCATCCGGCTCGTCTAGCCGCAAAAGAATACGCGCCAGCGTCGATTTGCCGGAACCGCTTTCGCCGACGACCGCGATGGTTTCGCCTTCCATGAGGTCGAAGGAAATGCCCTTCAGCGCCTCGAAGGCGCCGTAACGCTTGCGCACATCACGCACGCTGAGCAGCGCTTCGCCCGCCGCCTGCGGCTCATGCATGTCGCCCCTGCCCGGTGCTGCACTGATGAGCTTGCGGGTATAGGGATGCTGCGGATTGCGATAAACCTCGCGCACCGTGCCGGCCTCGACCAGAACGCCCTTTTCCATCACCACCACCCGGTCGGCGATTTCGGCGACGACGCCGAGATCGTGGGTGATGATGAGCACGGCCATGCCGGTTTCCCGCTGCAATTCCTTGAGCAGCGAAAGCACCTCGGCCTGCACCGTCACATCAAGCGCGGTGGTCGGTTCATCCGCGATCAGGAGATCGGGCCGAAGAGCCAGCGCCATGGCGATCATGACGCGCTGGCGCTGGCCACCCGAAAATTCATGCGGATATTTCTTCAAGGCCCCGTCCGGGTCGGGAATGCCGACGCGGGCGACAAGCCGCCTCGCCTCCGCTTCGGCCTTTGCCTTGTCCATGCCGTGGGTGGTCATCGCCTCACGGATCTGCCAGCCGACGGTATAGACCGGATTGAGATGGCTGAGCGGGTCCTGAAAGATCATGGCGATACGCCGGCCGTTGATCTCGCGGCGCGCTTCGGCCGGCATGGTCAGTAGGTCCTGACCGTCAAGCAATATCTGACCGGTGCTGATATGTCCGGGCGGCATGTCGATGAGGTTCATGATGGCCGAGGACGATACCGACTTGCCCGAGCCGCTTTCGCCGAGGATGGCCAGCGTTTCGCCACGGTCGAGATGGTAGGAGACATCCTTTACCGCATGGACGACACCGCTTGCGGTGTGGAACTCCACGGAAAGGTTGCGCACGTCGAGAAGATGGTCAGCCATGCTTGCTGCCTTTCATTTCCAGCCGCCAGCGCTGCACGGGATCAAGCGCGATGCGCAGCCAGTTGGAAAGCAGGTTGAGCGACAGGGTGGTAAGGATGATGGCAAGTCCCGGCCAGAAGGACAGCCACCAGGCATTGGTGAGATATTGCCGCCCCTGCGAAATCATCAGGCCCCAGGTGATTTCCGGCGGCTGAATGCCGATGCCGAGGAAAGACAGCGCGCTTTCCGCCAGCATCACATAGGCGAAATCGAGCGTGGCGAGCGTCGTCAGCGTCGGCAGCACCACGGGCAGGATGTGGCGGAACAGGATGCGTTTGCCCGATGCGCCCATGACCCTTGCTGCCTGCACGAACATGCGCTCGCGCACCTCCAGCACCTCTGCCCGCGTGGTGCGGATGTAAACGGGAATGCGGGTGATCGCCAGAACCAGCATCAGGTTGAGGATGGAGGAGCCGAGCAGATAAAGCACGATGACCGCGATCAAGAGCGACGGGAACGACATGATCACATCCGCAAGCCGCATGATGATCTGGCCGACACGGTTGGAGGAAAAACCGGCGATCAACCCGAGCACGGTGCCGGTGATGGCAGAAAGAAGCACCGCGCCGGCGGCGATCATCATCGTGTTTTGCGTGGCGGCGACAATGCGTGCGAGAAGCGAACGGCCGAGCGCATCCGCTCCCAGCCAGAAATACCACTCGCGCTGCCAGTCGAACGGGGCGAGGTTGCGCCCGCGCAGGTTCTGTTTCGTCGCCAGATCGCCAAGCCAGGCAGGGCCGACAAAAGCGAGGATAACGACGATGATGAGGAAGATCGCGGCGCAGAGCGCGAATTTATCCGCCCACAACATGCGCAGCATGCGTCTTGCGAAGGACGGCTCGGCGATGATTTCGGTGTCGGCGCTGGAAAGGCTCATGGCTGAACGGACTCCTCAGTGCCGGATACGCGGATCGAGGAGCGCATAGGCGATATCGATCAGAAGATTCATCAGGAAGATCGCCAGCGCGGTCACGAGAATGGCAGCGAGCACGACGTTGAAATCGCGCTGCAGAATGGAATCGATCATCAGCTTGCCGACACCGGGAAAACCGAAAATGGTTTCGACGATGACAGCACCATTGAGAAGGCTTGCTGCCTGGTCGCCAATGACGGTGATGACCGGCAGCATGGCGTTTCGCAAAGCGTGAATGAAGATGATCGGACCCGATTTCACGCCCTTGGCGCGCGCCGTTTTGACATAGGCCGAGGACAAAGCGCCGATCATCGAGCCGCGCACTACCTGCACGATAATGCCGAAGGGGCGCACAAACAGGACCGCAATCGGCAATATCCAGTGCAGCACGGAGCCCGTTCCCGACGTGGGCAGCCAGGCGAGATTGACCGAGAATACGACGATAGCGACAATCGCCAGCCAGAAATCCGGCACGGATGCACCGATGAGCGAGATGCTCGAGGCCATGCGGTCGAAGAAGCCGCCGGATCGGAAAGCCGCAAGCGAACCGATGACGATGGCGGCGGTGGTAACGAGCGACATGGTGATGACCGCGAGCCACAGCGTCCAGACGAAAGCCTCCAGCACCACATCCAGCGCTGGGCGGGCTTTTCTGAGCGATTCTCCGAGATCCCCAGTCATTACATCGCCCGCATAACGCAAAAACTGCACCATCAGCGGATCATTCAGCCCGTGCAACGCCCGGAACTGCTGCTTCAACTCTTCCGAAGCCTCCACCGGCAGAAACAGTGCGGCCGGGTCCCCCGTCAGGCGCGACAGGAAAAAAACCATGACGATGAGGCCGATCAGGGAGATCAGGCTTGCAACGGAACGTTTTCGGATGAAGCTCAGCATGGTTGCCTCCGGTTTTTCAATGCGGCGGCGGAGCTTTCGCCGCGCCGCCGCTTCTCAATTGACAAGACACGGGGTCTTATTTGATGCCGATTTCCGAAAGCTGTAGCATCGAGTTGGTGGCGATGGTGGGCTTGAAGTCCAGCCGTTCCGAGACGCGGGAGAAGCCGACCATGTGGAACAGCAGCACATCTGCCACCACATCGTCGTGCAGATAAGCGATCAGTTCCGACCAGAGCTTGGCGCGTTCGTCACCCACGGCTGCGGACGCACGTTCGATCAGATCGTCCACCTTCTTGTCCGAGAAGCCGGACTGAGTGCCCTTGGTGGCATATTTGAAGAACATGGTGAAGGACGGGTCGCCCTTTGAGTTGTCGTGCATGGCGGCGACGATCTGCGGTCCGCGGCCTTCCTTGAAGGGCTTGGAGTAATAGCTCTCGTGCTCGGCCACCTCCACGAATTTCAGGTCGATCTTGAAGCCGACATCCTGCAATTGCTGCTGGATCGCTTCCATGATCTCGGTGACGTTGGGGAAGTTAGCGGTGCGCGCGATGATGGTGATCGGCGTGTCCACCTTCACACCAGCAGCCTTGGCTTCCTCGAGCAGCTTTTTTGCGCCCTCGGGGTCATAGGGGAAGACCTTGACGTCGGGGTTCCAGCCAAGCGTGGTCGGCGGAACGAGAGCGGTGGCCAGCACGGCACCTTCCGGAACCAGCGTGCCGAGGAAGGCCTGCCGGTCGATGGCAAGGTTAAGTGCGCGGCGCACCCGCACGTCGTTCAGCGGCGCAATATTGTGATCGAGACGCATATAGACCGTCTCGCTGTCGAGATAGGAAAAGTCGGTCTTCGTATTGGTAGCGTCGAGCTGCGAAATGGAAGGCGAAAGATCGGCTTCGCCGGTCTGCACCATGGCGGCGCGAACCGAAGGATCGGCGCGGAAAAGATAGGTCGCTTCCGTCACCTGCGGCTTGGCGCCCCAATAGTCGTCGCGTGCGGTGAGGACAATCTGCTGGCCCGGGGTCCAGTTGGTCAGCTTGTAAGGCCCGGTGCCGACAGGCTCGCGGATGAATTCCATCTTGGTTTCTTCGGGCACGATGGTGACGAGCGACATGAGGAGCGGCAGAATGGGCTGCGCCGGTTCGGTCTTGAAGTCTATCGTGTGGTCATCGACGATAGACGGGGTCACCGTCATGCCGCCGAAATAACGGCGGGACTCGCAGGCGTTCTTGTCGCTCATCATGCGTTCGAAGCTGTGCTTGACGTCCTTGGCATCGAATGCCGTGCCGTCGGAAAACTTCACGCCTTCACGCAGGTGGAAACGCCAGCTTCCATCGGCATTTTGCTCCCACTTCTCGGCGAGGCGTGGCTGAACGCCCTTATTGCCGCGAACATCGAGCTCGGTCAGCGTCTCGCTGACATTTTCCATGATGATGCGGCCGATATTGGAGCGGGTGGCCATGCAGGGCTCCAGCAGGTCCGCCTCTTCCGCCAGCACGATCTTGATCGGCCCCGATGCCGCGAGCGCCGGCGAAACCGCGGCGCTGAGGGAACCCAAGACAAGGGCGCCCGCAATCAATGACTTCTTCATTCCGTTCTCCTCCCAGATTCAGAAATTCAGCAACATGGCGGCGCGCCGCAAGGGGTATCTGAAATCCCCATCTCCTGCATTGAGGAGCATGGCATGCGGATGATTGTCTCCTCCACCCGTAAACAGAGCATCGACGTTATCGCATTTTTTGTCAATTTATCTTTCGAAGGCAATTTTTATTCAAACCAAATCCATTATTTTTCTTATTTAAAAACAAATATTTAGTTCAAAAAAGCAAAAACGATTGATCCTCTTTTTTTATCAAATAAACTTGACAACTTTTTGAATATGTCATTTTCATCGGAACAAGAGGAGACCACGATGACCCCTGATGACATCGCTCAAGCCATGACCGGAGCCATACATGCCGTGTCGAAAGACCGGCAGGAAGCGTTCCTGCCGTCACCCATGATCCAGAACCATGCGAGCTTCCTGCACCTTCTGGATGACGGCACCCTGCTCTGCGCATGGTTCGGCGGCACGCTGGAAGGAAAATCGGATATTTCGATTTTCGCATCCGTGCTGACAGCGGGTGCAACCCGCTGGGGACCGCCGCAGCGCCTGAGCCACGACCCCGCTCATTCCGAACAGAACCCGGTCCTCTTCACTGCGCCAGATGGCGTTCTCTGGCTGTTTCACACAGCCCAGCCCTCCGGCAATCAGGATGAATGCCGCATTCGCATGGCGCGAATCCACCGCGACGCGACTGCACCGGAGAAGCTTATTTCCGAGGAAGGCCGTTTTCTCGATCTCCCGCAGGGCTGTTTCATCCGCGCACCGCTGCGCATCCGCGATGGCGGCGCTTGGCTGCTGCCGATCTTCCGCTGCGTCCAGCGCCCCGGCCAGAAATGGAACGGCAGCCACGATACGGCAGCGCTCGGCATATCCACGGACAATGGCGCGACTTGGCAATTGCAGGAGTTGGAGGAATCGACCGGCTGCGTGCATATGAGCCCGGTCGCGGTGACGGACGGGCGCTACGCAGCCTTCTTCCGCCGCCGTCAGGCCGATTTCGTCTATCGCACCGAAAGCACCGATGGCGGCCGCTCGTGGTCAAAGCCAAAGCCGACCGATGTGCCCAACAATAATTCCTCCATTGCCGTGATCAGTCTCAACGATGGCAGGCTGGCTATGATCTGCAACCCCGTCAACGGCGCGCAGTCGAGCGACCGCCGCGCCTCGCTTTATGACGAGCTGGGAGAGGAAGACGACAGGCCGGATGCCGATCCGAGCGGCGGCTGTGTACCGGTCTGGGGCGTGCCGCGCGCGCCGGTTTCTATCTGCCTGTCCGACGATGACGGGCGCAGTTTTACCACCCGGATACTGATCGAAGACGGACCGGGCACCTGCCTTTCGAACGATTCGACCGATGGGCGCAATCTGGAAATGTCCTATCCGTGGCTTCTGGAAGCGCCGGACGGTACGCTGCATGCGAGCTACACCTATCATCGCCGCGCAATCAAATATGTCCGGCTGGCGCCCGGCTGGGCTGACGAGAACGACGGGAGACAAAAATGAGCAACATCATTGGCATCACTATGGGCGACCCCTGCGGCGTCGGCCCCGAGATCACGGTGCGGGCGCTCGCCGAAATGTCCGCCCCGGATCGTGCGGCGACGCGGATTTACGGCAACCTCGCCACGCTGGAAGCGGCGCGGGATGCGCTCGGTGTTGATATCGATCTCACTCAATATGTGGTCGACCTGCCTGTGGAAGGCGCGCCGCTGCCCTGGGGTACATTGTCGCCAGTGGCCGGAGACTCCGCGTTCCGTTTCATCGAAAAGGCCGTTCGCGATGCCGAAGCGGGCGCAATCGGCTGCATCGTCACCGCGCCGATCAACAAGGAAGCCCTGAATCTCGCCGGTCATCATTATGACGGGCACACCGGCATGTTGCGAAGCCTCACCGGCTCCTCGGCAGCCTATATGCTGCTTGCTTCAGAACGGCTGAAGGTCATTCACGTTTCCACCCATGTTTCCCTGCAGGAGGCCATTCGCCGGGCGACGACGGAGCGGGTGCTGGCAACCATCCGAGCCGGCAACGCGCATCTGAAGCGCATCGGTTACGAGCGGCCGCGCATCGCGGTTGCCGGCATCAACCCGCATTGCGGTGAAAACGGCCTGTTCGGCACCGAAGATGACGACCGGATTGCGCCAGCGGTCGCTGCCGCCCGCGCCGAAGGCATTGAGGTGCAGGGGCCGATTTCCGCCGATACCGTGTTCCACCGGGCCTATTCCGGCGCTTTCGATCTCGTCGTCGCGCAATATCACGATCAGGGCCATATCCCGATCAAGCTTGTCGCCTTCGACACCGCCGTCAATGTTTCCGTCGATCTGCCGATAGACCGTACCTCCGTCGATCACGGCACGGCTTTCGATATCGCCGGCAAGGGCATCGCCAATCACGGCAACATGAATGCGGCCATCGCCTATGCGCGCAAGCTGGTGGCGGGCAAGGAACGGAAGGAATGAGCACCATGTCGACAGCTCCCATTCTCCTCCACCAGCCACGACGGCTCGCCGTCGGCGCCGGCACCATTTCACAGATCGGCACCTGGGCGGGAAACACCGCATCGACCCTCATTATCGCCACACCGTTGACAGCGAAATTTGCCGAACGACTGCAATTGCAGGGCCCTTTCACGATCTTCGACGCCATTCCCGGCGAGCCGGACACAACAACGCTGGAAGCCGCCCTTGCCGCAGCACGCGCTGCCAGGCCAGATCTTGTCATCGGCCTCGGCGGCGGTTCGGTAATGGATGTGGCGAAGCTGGTCGCTGCCCTCTGGAATTCCAACCAGTCGCTTGAAGACGTGGCCGGGCCGAACAGGGTTGCCGGGCGCGACACACGGCTGGTGCAAATCGCCACCACTGCCGGCACCGGCTCGGAAGCCGGCATCCGTTCGCTCATCACAGACCCGGTGAAAGGCAACAAGATCGCGGTCGAAAGCCCTTATCTGATCGCGGATTTCGCCGTGCTCGATCCGGAACTCACCTATTCCGTCCCATCAGCCGTTACGGCGGCAACCGGGGTGGATGCCATGGCCCATTGCGTCGAAGCCTTCACCAACCGCAAGGCCCATCCGATGATCGACGGTTTCGCGCGCATGGGCTTTGCACTGGTCGGTAAATATCTGGCGCGCGCCGTTCGCGACGGTGCGGATACCGAAGCGCGGGAAGGCATGATGCTCGCCTCCTATTATGGCGGCATCTGCCTCGGCCCCGTCAATACGGCGGCCGGCCACGCCATCGCCTATCCGCTCGGCACGCTTCTCAACCTGCCGCACGGGCTGGCAAATGCCATCGTCTTTCCGCATGTTCTCGCCTTCAACCAGCCTGCGGTTTCGGCGAAGACGGCGGAAGTGGCGGGAGCCCTCGGGCTTCGCGAGCACCTTTCCCCTGATGATCTACGCAAGGCGGCAACGGATTTCTGCGCCGGGCTCGGCATCGAAATGTCACTCGCACGGCATGGCGCGACTGAGGCCGATCTTCCCCGATATGCCGAGGATGCGCATGCCATCCGCCGGCTGATGGATAATAACCCCGTCGACATGAGCGTTGAGGACGTGCTCGGCATTTACCGCCACGCCTTCTGAGCAAAAATCCGGTGCGCGAACGCGCATCGGCCTTCGGCCACCCGCTTAATCCGCGTGCGAAGATTCGAACAGGCGGTCGCGCGATCCGGTCAGATGCTGGAGCATCAACTGGCGCGCCGCCTCTGCGTCCCCATCGGCAATCGCCTTTGCGATTGCCTCATGCTCGGCGAAAACACGCGTCAGGCCGGATGCGTCCCGCTTCACCGACATGCCGTGGAACTTCATTCCCATTGCAATATGGTCCTTGAGCGCTTCCATCGCGGTGGAGAAATAGCTGTTTCGCGCCGCCCGCGCGATGGCGAGATGGAACTGATAATCGGCATCCTCACGGTGGGACTGGCGATTGGTCGCATCCCGCATCAGTTCGAGCGCCTTCCGGATCGCCGCAAGTCTCTCGCCATCGTGCCGCAAGGCTGCCGCGGCCGCCGCAGCCGGCTCCAGCGTCAGCCTGAATTCGTAACAGTTGAGAAGATCAGCAACGTTTTCAAGCTGCCCGAAGCCAAGCGGCTCGCGCAGGCCAAAAGCCCTGACATAGCTGCCGGAGCCCCTGCGGGAATAAATGAACCCCTGCTCGCGCAGCCGCCGCAACGCCTCGCGCACGACAGGTCGCGACACTTCGAATTCCATGGCGAGTTCATGCTCTGTCGGCAGTCGCTCATCCGGCTTGTAGGCGCCGGATTTGATCGCCCGGTGCATTCTTTCGAAAATAATGTCTGGAAGTGCCTTGCGCGCCGTTTCTTTCATCAGCCCCATCTGGTCAGCTCTCTCCAGCGTCATTGTCGCCAAGCATCATTTTCGCGATCCGTTTCAACGTGTCAGCTTGCCCAAAACCGCCGGACTTCGCAATGATGCATTGATCGCCGGACCAGCCGACCCCGAGACCCGGCAGGCATTCGCCGGCAAGACGCAGACGCGAAACGCCCATGGCCCGCAGCACGGCTTCGGCCGTGGCTCCGCCCGATAACAGCAGCCTGGCGGCGCTCGCGGTAAGATGCGGCACGACGCCCTCCGCCAACCGGTCTGAAACCGCAAGTGGCGACAGATTTTCCATACCCTGCGTCGCTTGAACCAGCGTCAGAGCGGCACCGTCATCGGTGTGGCGGGGCATGACGCCATTCGGCGCCTCTATGATCGAGACAGGTCCAACGCTTTTGAGAACGTCGATCTGCTCCACCGTGATCGGATCGCGGGACCCGATGACAAAAAGCCCCCTGCCGGGTGGAATGATCGCCGCTTCAGGAACAGCCTGCGCCGTCATCGCTTCAGCCAGCGCCTCGGCAAGCCCACGCGCGCCAACCAGAAGATCGGCCCCTTCCGCCTGCGCAGCGGCGAGAGCTTCCCTGATATCGCCCTGTGATCGCGTGTCGGGTATCGTGCAGCGGCCGGCATGTCCGCCCAGCCTTTCATGAACCGGAATGGCAGCTTCGACGCCAAAGCCGGAAACGGCTCCGTCAGTAACGACTCGTCCGAAATCCGGAATGGCGGGCGCGACAAGCGCGTGCCGATAGGAAATCGCATCCATTTCCGTCGCAATATGCCCTTTCAGGCGGGAATCGATCTTCTTGAAAAGGACAGCATCGGCCGGAACCAGCTCCAACAGTTCCTGCGTGCGACGCCGGGCTTCATCCGCTTCGCCATCGCGGCAGCCGAGATTGACGCTAAGGACGGCGGGCGCATCCGCCAGCGCCGCACGCACACCGTCAAGCCCGATCGCAACCTCGGTCGCCAGCCCACGCCCGGCAAAGGGGGCGGCGGCGTCGAGCGCTCCGGTCAGATCATCGGCAAAAATCAGCAGCACGGGCGAGGCCTTCATAAAAGTTGTAATGTTTTACGTCGATAAATTTATTTATAATCAATAGATAAATGGATGTGAATAACAAAAATTATGGCGCATCTTTTCGGATTGGCCAATTCGGCCGCAAAGAGGCTCAAAGAACGAAATAGGAAATCGGAAACGGCAAATAGAACGCCAAACGCGGGCCGCAGCCATATATGGCGAGACGGCCGAGAGATTGCGAACGAACAACGTCGCTAGATGAACCGGAAGGGCAGGCCCGAGATGAGCGCCTTGACGAAGCGCTTTTTCTGAAAGCGTCCATTCAGCGATACACGCGGTAACTGCGTCGGCTTTTCAAGGCTGTGGGGACCGATAACGCCCGCCTGCGTGGTCACTGCCGCGGAAAATCCTGCATCTTGAACCGCTTTCGCTTCCCGTTCTCCCACGGCCTTTACCCAGCCATAGGGATAGGAAAAGGACCGTGGCCGATGGTCGGCATAGGCTTCCACCCGGCGCGTCGATTCCGCGATCTCATAAGCCAGACGCGCCGCATCGACCTTACGCATATTCACATGCGTCATGGTATGCGCGCCGAAATGCACCAGAGGGTCCTTCGCCAGCGCCCTGAGCTCATCTTCATCCATGACAAGTTCGTCCACGATCGCGATGGGATCGACGCCATGCTGCCTCGCGACACGATCGATCCTTTCCACCGCCTCGTCTTCGGAAAAGTTCTGGACAAAATCTTCAAGCCGCGTGAATGCCTCCGCTTTCTGCGAAGGGCTGGCGCATGCCACATGCTCCGGCCCCGCCCCGAAATCGAATTCGAACGACGCGACTTTCTGCGTCAGGGCAGCAGCGGTTTCCCACCAGAGGCTGCGTGTTCGCTCCACAAAACCCGGCGTGATGAAAATCGTGTAGGGAACGGCATATTTACGGAAGATCGGCGCGGCATAGTCGGCATTGTTTCGATAGCCGTCATCTAGCGTGAAGGCGCAGAACGACCGGCCCTCGTGATTATCGGCAAGCAGAGCCGGCAGATCGTGCAGATGCACGGGAACGAGACCGCATTCGAGTGCGGCCTGTATCGCCTCTTCCAGAAATTGCGGCGTGACGGACAATTGCACATTGGGTGCGAAAGCCGAAACAGCGCCTCCGGGGCGCACATGATGAAGCGTGAAGATCACACCACGGCCGGCAAAAGACGGAAATGCCGAACGGACGGCCGGGAGAGAACTCACCTCCAGCCCCGCCCTTATGGCTCCATATTTCACAAGGCGTTTTATCGGCTGAAAGAAAATTCTCCCCGATTGTCCTGATGTCAGGCCGGGAAGAAGGCGTTTTCTCACGACTCTCGAGACCGTCAACGGCAGATCGATCAGACCCGGCAAGGGATCGTTCGGCGCAAAGGCGGCCCAACTGCGGATATTGCGAAGAGAAGCGAAATAGTCGCCGATTTTCGCTTGCCCCCTTCGGGCCAATGTGAAGGCGGCAACGGTATCACGGACAAGATAGGACCAGGAAACGCCCTGACGCACATTGCCGGGCTGGCCGACCGGCTCGCCATTGGCGACCCGCCATAGCAGGGCGCCAAGGTCGATGCCCGCCGCAGAGCAAAGGCCAAACCATGACCATGGGCGCGGATTGACATCGAGAAGCTTCAGTTTTCCGTCCCGGCCGTCGAGCTTGAATTCCGCCTCGACCAGCCCGCTATGGCCGGCCGATTTCAGTATTTTTCGGGCCGCATCCACGGCCTGCCCGTTGTCGACGACCTCGACGCTGGTGCTGGTATAGCCGAAATCGACAGGATATTGCCGAGCGCGCCGGGCAGTGAATTCCGCGACCGGCTCTCCGTTCAGCCAGAGCGCGGCGTAGGAGAACTGGCTTTCTCCCCCACCCGGAATGAGTTCCTGTACGACGACATTGCCAGCGCCGATCTCTCCACTCGCATCGGCAAAAGCCGTTTTCAGAGCATGTCGGTCATCGGCGCGAATGACTTTCGCCCTCGCGATGGTGGTATCGCCACCGCCCATATTCGGCTTGAGAATGACGGGAAACAATATGTCCAGCGTATCGATGTCAGCGGCCGATGCCAGCGCATAGGTTCGCGGAATACTGACGCCAAGTTCTGCGGCGCGCTGATAAAGTAGCGGCTTTTCGCAGAGCCATTGCAGCGCGGTCCAATCCGGCAGGATGATTTTGTAGAGCGAGGACAGTTCCTCACGATGCTGCGCAACGAGCTGGACCTCTCCGTCGCCGGACGGCACCAGCAGACAGCCCTTCAAACCATGCTTGTCGGCCATTTGACGCAGGAACGGCAGTGCCCCGGCATCATGCGGGCCGGCCCAGCGGATTGTTTTCCGCACGAAACGCGACCAACCCGGCAAAGGAGAATCGTGGGTGAGGTAATAAACGGGCACATTCAGGGCGCCGAGGCTTCGGGCAAGGGCGAGCGTACCGTGAGCGCCGCCGACAATAACAACACCTGGAATGGTCAAAGCCTGATCCCCGTCCTATTCCATATCTTGATCGCAAAAATTGATAAATAAATTGGATATTTCTAAAGTATTGAGCGGACCGACATCGAATTGCGAAAAATCCGAAACGCCGATGCTTTTAATCTTTTGCAGGCGCTTCGGAATTGCTTTGAAAAGAAAATGAGGATGCCGCCTCACGCCTCCTTGCGGACAGGACGCGGATCGCCGTTGTCGTCCACCGCGACCATGATGAAAACGGCCTCCGTCACCTTCTCGCGTGAATCCTGATAGTGCCTGCGGGTCCAGGCCTCGATCTTCAACGTGACGGAGGTGCGGCCGATCTTTTCGATTTTGGTGTAGACACACAATGTGTCGCCGATCTTGACCGGCTTCTTGAAGACGATCTCATTGACTGCGACGGTGACGGTGCGGCCGCCGGCTACATCATTGGCGCGGACGAAAGCGGCAAGGTCCATCTGCGACATGACCCAGCCGCCGAAAATATCGCCGGCCGGATTGGCATCGGCGGGCATCGCAAGCGTTCTGAGCGTGAGTTCCATATCGGCGGGCGGTTGCTGGTCCATGTCTCAAAGTCCTTTCACAAGCCTCCCCCTGCCGGACTTAAACAACCGCACCCCATCCGCCAATAGCCGATTTGTCGCGGCAGCCCTTCCAAAACAGCAAGGAATCACAGAGCCATCGTAAGCTTCGGTTAACCATGATGAGGCACGATTCCAAAAAACGCGAGGCGTGCGAATGGCCTATGACTGGAGTGGAAACAACACAATACAGCAGCGCTACGACCGTATCGTCCTGGCGGTCGCCAGCGTTGTCGCCATCAGCCTGGCGACCGGCACCCTTGCCCTGCGTTCGCAGGTGGAGCCGGACACCACCATAAGCCTTGCCAAACAGCAGCGGCTCGATTCGGACAAATGGCATTTGCGGCTCTAGTCCGCTCGGATCAGCCCGATAGCCAATGCCCTATTGCGGAGCGCTCCCGGCCCTGGAGATATTTTCCTTCTGCGCGGTGTGGTCGAGATGCGCCACAGCCGGGGCGAGCACCGACAGGAATGTTTCCGACCGGCCGATATAGACGATCGCCGCACCCTCGATCCCGTTCAGAACTTCCGCCAGCGTATCCTGCGTCTGTTTTTCCAGCCCTTCGAGCAAATCGTCGATAACGACGAATTTCGGCTTCAGCAGCAGGGCATTGGCAACCCGAATGCTGGCCTGCTCATCCGAATCCAGTTTTTTATCCCAGCGAATGTTTTCCTCGAGACGGGATGCCATCTCGCCAAGGCCGCAGGCTGTGAGCGCCGAGACATAATCCGCATCGGCGAAACGCTGGGGCGCGCGCGGATAGGCGAGGATTTCACGCAGCGATCCCGCCGGCAGATAGCCGTGCTGGGCAATGAAAAGTGTATCGGACTGCTCGGGCATCTCTATTCTGCCCTGCCCCCAGGGCCACAGGCCCGCCATGGCCGCAAACAGCAGCCTTCGGTTCACGCCCTGCTCACCATTGATCATCAGCCGTTCGCCCGGCCCGATCTCGACTTCGCTCTCGCGCAGCTGGAAGCCGCGATCCAGATCCTGCCCACCCGCATCGCGGCAGATCACCACCGACTGGAGGCGGATTTTTTCATTCTCCGCACTGCGTTGCAGATCGATCGCCAGGCCGTGCTGTTCGACGCTGTCCATCTGGATAAGGGCGTTACGGAACACCGAAACGCGTTGCAACGTCGCCTTCCAGCTGGCGATTGGCCCGAAATTGTCGATGTACCAGCGCAGTGCCGTATTGACCTGGTTGAACGCACCGACAGCCATCATCAGCCCGCCGAAGGTGAGGTTGCCGGAGAAATAAACCGGAGCCGCGATCAGGATCGGCGCCACCACCGCGAGCCAGCCATATCCTGCCGAAACCCATGTCAGATGCGTCAGCGCCATGGCGAGCCCGCGAATGACGCCGAGCACCGCATCAATATCGATGCCTATCCGCCGCCTTTCGTTCTTTTCGCCACGTGCAAGGGCAATGGCAGCGAGATTTTCGCTGGCCCGCATCAGTGAGAAGCGAAGCTCCGCCTCTTTGGAATAACGCTCGGCATTCAGCCCCACCAGCCGATAACCGACGAGATTGCTGAGCAGGGAAGCGGAACCGGCGTAAAGGATCGCCGCCCAGACCATATAGCCGGGGATCGCATAGGTATCGCCGCTGATGGTGATGGCGAAGCCGGCCGAGAGCGACCAGAGGACGCCGATAAAGCTGACGAGCAGGATCGTTGCATTGACGAGACCGATGGAAAGCGCCGTGCTGCTTTCAGCAAGGTTGCGAACATCGTCATGCAGGCGCTGGTCGGGGTTGATCGCAATCGTGCCGAAACCGGCAAGACGGGCGGCTCGCCCCGGTTTCAGCCATTGATCCACCATATCCTTGGCAAGACCCTCGCGCATGTTCAGCGCCGTCATCTGGTTCAGCCAGGTCTGGATGACGTTGAGGAGAAGCAACAGCCCCGCGATGATGGCGAAGACCTCCAGCTGGTGAATGAAGGCGGCAAGATCGCGCCGCTCCAGCGCGTTGTAAAACGGCGCGTTCCATTCATTGAGCCTGATCTGCCCATAGGCGGTGAGCAATATCACCGTGAGCAGCGCTATCGACAGCAAGATCAGCCGGGTGCGCACCGGCGAGGTCCAGAAGGCACGCCCCATCATGCGCAGCTGCGCCGGGAAATCGAGATCGAAACCCGAAAGATTAGCCGCGCTTTTGCGCTGATCGTCGGTCACCGTTGTTGCCATTCATTCCATTCCGAAACGTCAGTCGGCAAAGAAAGCGGGTCGCGATTCTGCGCCTTTCGTTGCCAAGCAATAACACGCCGTTCGACCTTGTCCACAATCCCGGCGAAATCTCAGCGGCGATGATTGAAAAGCCCGGACAATTCTTACCGCGGGCAAATATCGCGACCTCGACCAACAATGCGGTTGCCCCCGGAAATGATCCTTGCTTTCTTTTCCTGCATTGCACAAAATCCGAATAATTTCAGAGGGGCGGACAAACCGCATAAGCCGGAAAACCGGGCAAGGCAGATTAATGGCGATCAAAGCGAGCATCTATCATCTGACGCATTATAAATACGACAATCCGGTTCGCCTTGGACCACAGATCATAAGATTAAAGCCCGCCTCGCACTCCAGAACCCGTGTTATCAGCCATTCGCTCAAGGTTTCGCCCTCCAATCACTTCGTGAACCTTCAGCAGGATCCCTACGGCAATTACCTCGCCCGCTTCGTTTTTCCCGAGCCCGCGACGGAATTTAAGATCGAGGTCGATCTTGTCGCCGATATGACGGTTTACAATCCGTTCGATTTCTTTGTGGAGGAAGAGGCGACAAAGTGGCCCTTCGACTATCCGCAGGAATTGCGCGACGATCTCTCCATCTACATGAAGCCGGAGCCGACAGGCCCGCTGCTTGCCGCCTTTATGGCCACCGTCGACCGCACGCCGGGGCAGCAGACGGTGGATATGGTCGTTGGCCTCAATGCCCGCCTGCAACAGGAGATCGGTTACGTCATCCGCATGGAACCGGGCGTCCAGACGCCGGAGGAGACGCTTGCTTCCGGCAAGGGGTCCTGCCGCGATACCAGCTGGCTGCTCGTGCAGGTTCTGCGGCATCTTGGCCTCGCCGCCCGTTTCGTGTCGGGATATCTCATTCAGCTCACCCCCGATCTCAAAGCGCTGGATGGCCCATCCGGCACCGAAGTGGATTTTACCGATCTGCATGCCTGGGCCGAAGTCTATATGCCCGGCGCGGGCTGGATCGGCCTTGACCCCACCTCGGGACTTCTGACGGGCGAGAGCCATATTCCGCTGGCAGCAACGCCGCATTACCGCAATGCGGCGCCGATTTCCGGCGGTTATTACGGCCATGCCAATACGGAATTCGCCTTCGACATGCAGGTCCGGCGGGTTGCCGAAACGCCGCGCATCACCAAACCTTTTTCGGATGAAAGCTGGGAGGAACTCAACGCGCTCGGTCGGGAGGTCGATGACGTTCTGAACAGCCATGATGTCCGGTTGACCATGGGCGGCGAACCGACCTTCGTTTCCATCGACGATTTCGAATCCGACGAATGGAACACCGGCGCGGTCGGACCGACAAAGCGTGAAAAGGCCGATGCCCTGATCCGCCGCCTGCGTGAACGTTTCGCACCGGGCGGCTTTCTACATTACGGGCAGGGAAAATGGTATCCGGGCGAAAGCCTGCCGCGCTGGACCTTCTCGCTCTATTGGCGCAAGGACGGCCTGCCGATCTGGCAGAACCCGGCGCTGATCGCCGAGGAGGGCGCAAATACAGACGTCAAGGCGGAAGATGCGCAAAAACTGCTGGGCGGTATAGCCTCCCATCTCGGCATCGAGCCGGAACTGGTGCTGCCGGCCTATGAGGATCCGGCCGAATGGATCATCAAGGAAGGCAGCCTTCCCGACAATGTCGACCCGTCCAATTCCAAGCTGAAAGACCCGGAGGAGCGAAACCGCATGGCCCGCGTCTTCGAACGGGGACTGACGACACCGACCGGTTATATTCTTCCCGTTCAGGCGTGGAATGCGCGCGCCGCCGGCAAGCGCTGGATCAGCGAAAAATGGAAGACGCGGCGCGGTAAAATATTCCTGGTTCCGGGTGACAGCCCGGTGGGTTACCGCCTGCCGCTCGGCACTCTGCCCTATGTGCCGCCATCCGCCTATCCCTATATTCATGAAGCCGATCCTTCGATCCCCCGCGGTCCGCTTCCCGATGTGCTGACGCCATCGGGCCGCGCCATGCCCGAAGCCTCCTTCCATGCCAGCGAAGCCCCGGGGCAGGAGCGCATCGAACAGACGCTCGGCGAAATCGGCGGCGCGGTGCGCACCGCCATGTCGGTGGAACCGCGTGACGGAAGGCTCTGCGTCTTCATGCCGCCGGTCGAGCGCATCGAGGACTATCTCGAACTGATAGCAGCAGCGGAAGCGGCAGCCGCCGATCTTGGCTTGCCCGTCCATATCGAGGGCTATGCGCCGCCGCATGACGAGCGCGTCAATGTCATCCGCGTTGCACCCGATCCCGGCGTCATCGAGGTCAACATCCATCCCGCCGCGGGCTGGAAGGATTGCGTCGACATCACCACGGCTGTTTATGAGGAAGCGCGTCAGTCGCGTCTCGGCGCCGACAAGTTCATGATCGACGGCCGCCACACCGGCACCGGCGGCGGCAACCATGTGGTCGTGGGCGGCGCCAACCCCAATGACAGCCCGTTCCTGCGCCGGCCCGATCTTCTCAAAAGCCTCGTTCTGCACTGGCAGCGGCACCCCTCGCTCTCCTATCTCTTCTCAGGCCTCTTCATCGGCCCGACGAGCCAGGCGCCGCGTATCGACGAAGCCCGCCACGACAGTCTCTACGAGCTGGAGATCGCGCTTGCGCAGGTGCCGGCCCCCGGAGAAGGCGTGCCGCCGCTGCCATGGCTGGTCGACCGGCTGTTCCGCAATCTTCTGACGGATGTGACGGGCAATACCCATCGCGCCGAAATCTGCATCGACAAGCTGTTTTCGCCTGACGGGCCCACCGGTCGCCTTGGCCTTGTGGAATTCCGCGGTTTCGAAATGCCGCCCAACGCGCGCATGTCGCTCGCCCAGCAATTGCTGGTGCGCGCCCTCATCGCCCGCTTCTGGAAAAACCCGGCCGCCGGCAAATTCGTGCGCTGGGGTACGGCGCTCGCCGACCGCTTCATGCTGCCGCATTATATCTGGGCGGATTTCCTCGACGTGCTTGCCGACCTCAGGGAAAACGGTTTCGACCTCAAGCCGGAATGGTTCACCGCCCAGCAGGAATTCCGTTTCCCCTTCTTCGGGGAAGTGGAATATGAGGGCGCGAAGCTGGAATTGCGCCAGGCGCTGGAGCCCTGGCATGTGATGGGCGAACAGGGCGCCATCGGCGGAACCGTGCGTTATGTCGACAGCTCCGTCGAGCGCCTGCAGGTGCGGCTGGAAACCTCCAACCCCGCCCGTTACGCGGTGGCATGCAACGGCCGCGCCGTTCCGCTGACCCCGACCGAAAACCGCAGCGTCGCAGTCGCCGGCGTTCGCTTCAAGGCATGGCAGCCCGCTTCCGGCCTGCATCCCGTTCTGCCCGTCAATTCACCCTTGACCTTTGACATTTATGATACATGGTCGAGGCGATCGATCGGCGGATGCATCTACCATGTTGCTCATCCGGGCGGGCGCAATTACGAGACCTTTCCCGTCAACGGCAATGAGGCCGAGGCACGCCGCCTCGCCCGTTTCGAACCATGGGGACATACGGCAGGGCAATATCCGCTACAGGCGGAAACCATGTCGCCAGAATTTCCGCTGACGCTCGATCTGCGTCGGCCTTACGGAGTGTAAATTGTCCAAAGCCCCGGCAACGGAACGCAAGACGGAAACGAGCGCGCAACCGCGCGGGCTTGAATATTCCCCCTTGCCGGGCGTTGCCGACGAAATGCTCGATACCAACGGCAAGGTCAGGCCGGTCTGGAAGACCCTGCTCGACGCCCTGTCGCGCATGTCGGAACGGGAATTGCACGAACGCTTTGCCCGCACTGACCGCTATCTGCGCGATGCCGGCGTGTTCTACCGCGATTACGGCAAGGGCAGCAGTGAAAGAAACTGGCCAATCTCCCATATTCCGGTCCTGATCGACGACAGGGAGTGGGCGGTTCTTTCCGAGGGGCTGAAACAGCGCGCCAATCTTCTGGAAGCCATGGTCGCCGATTTTTACGGCGAAAACCGGCTGGTCAAGGAAGGTTTCGTACCCCCGGCCCTGATCGTCTCCAATCCGGAATATCTGCGGCCCATGGTCGGCGTGAAACCGGCAAGCGGCCATTATCTGCATTTCTGTTCCTTCGAGATCGGGCGCGGACCTGACGGCAACTGGTGGGTGCTGGCCGACCGGACACAGGCGCCTTCCGGTGCGGGTTTCGCACTCGAAAACCGGGTGGCCACCACCCGTGCACTTTCCGATATCTATGCCGAAACCCATGTGCACCGTCTGGCCTCGTTCTTCGGCGCTTTCCGCGACACGCTGCAGGCGCAAAGAAAGCACCCCGACGACCGGATCGCCGTGTTGACGCCCGGCCCCGCCAACGAAACCTATTTCGAACACGCCTATATCGCACGTTATCTCGGCTTCATGCTGCTGGAAGGCGAAGACCTCACTGTCGTCAACGGCCGCGTCATGGTCAGAACCGTAGCGGGACTGAAACCGGTTGGCGTTCTCTGGCGGCGTCTCGACGCCTCCTATTCCGATCCGCTGGAACTGAACCAGCAATCCCATATCGGCACGCCGGGCATGGTGCAGGCGCTGCGCAATGAGGCGCTCACCGTCGTCAATGCGCTCGGCAGCGGCATTCTCGAGACGCGGGCGCTGCTCGCCTTCATGCCGCGCATCTGCCGCCACATTCTGGGCGAGGAGCTGAAACTGCCATCGATTGCCACCTGGTGGTGCGGGCAGGAATCGGAACGCCGCCATGTCGCCGGCAATATCGAAGGCATGGTCATCGGCCCGGCTTATTCCCGGCTTCCCTTCTTCGACGATAACGGTCAATCCGTGCTCGGCTCGTCGCTGCGCGAAACGGCGAAGGAATCGATCAGCGACTGGCTTGCCTCCGACGGCCACAGGCTGGTGGGACAGGAAGTGGTGACGCTTTCGACAACCCCGGCCTATATCGACAACAAGCTCGTGCCGCGCCCGATGAGCCTTCGCGTTTTTGCCGCGCGCACCCAGGATGGCTGGCAGATCATGCCCGGCGGCTTTGCCCGTATCGGCAGCAGCAACGATGTCTCCGCCATCGCCATGCAATCGGGCGGAAGCGCTGCGGATGTATGGATCGTCAGCGACAAGCCGGTGGAACGCACCACGCTACTGCCGGCGGAAGAAAGCTTTACCCGCAATATGCCGGGCAGCCTGCCGAGCCGCGCAGCCGACAATCTCTTCTGGCTCGGCCGTTATATCGAGCGTTCGGAAGGCGCCCTGCGCATCCTGCGCGCCTGGCACGGGCGTTATGCCGAATCCGCTGATCCGCGCCAGCCTCTGCTCGCGCATGTGACACGCTATCTCGAAGCGCTCGATGTGGAGATGAACGATGCCGTGCCGGAAAGCCTGCTGAACAACATCAACAGCGCGCTTTATTCCGCCAGCAATATCCGCGACCGCTTTTCGCCTGACGGGTGGCTGGCGCTGAACGACCTTGCCAAGACCGCCCGCCGTTTCCACGCGAAAGTGGCCCCTGGCGATGACGCCACCCATGCCATGACGATCCTTTTACGCAAGCTTGCGGGCTTTGCCGGCCTCGTGCACGAAAACATGTATCGCTTCACCGGCTGGCGTTTTCTGTCCATCGGCCGTTATCTCGAACGCGGCCTGCATATGACGCGGCTTCTCGGTCATATGACGGGGCCCGATGCGCCAGATGGATCCTACGACATGCTGCTCGAAATCGGCGACAGCGTCATGACCCATCGCCGCCGCTACAACGTCAATACGGCCGGCCTGACCGTGACCGACCTTCTGGCGCTCGACCCGCTCAATCCCCGCTCGATCCTGTTCCAGCTGAACGAGATCCGCACCGAGGTGGAGCAACTGCCGAATGCCTTCGTCAACGGCCAGATGTCGCCCTTCTACCGCGAGGCGATGCGTCTGCATTCCGGACTTGCGGTGATGACGCCGGAAAACATGAACGGCGCGATCTATCGCCAGCTCGAAACCGACATGGAACATCTCTCCGATGTTCTGGCCCGGACCTATCTCGGATAATCCTATGCTTTACGATCTTTCCCTGCATATGGGTTACACCTACGACACGCTGGCCCACGGCGCGCGCCACATCATCCGCGTCCTGCCGCTCTCCATCCCCGGCCGGCAGCGGCTTGTCGCCGGCTCCATCGATGTTTCGCCGGTGCCGGAAGAACGTGCCACCTTCGAGGATTTCTTTCATCAATCGGCCACGTCAGTGCATCTGCGCGCGCCGCATGAAAAGCTGGATATCCGCATGCAGGCCCGCGTGATGGTGGAGGCTCCGGCGCTGACGGCGGATTTTTCGCCCGAGCTTTCCCGCCTGCCGCAGGACCTGGCCGATGTCTGGTCGCTCGATTTCCAGTCGCCGCACCACTTCATCGGCGCGAGCCCCAGGATCGGAATGGATGCGGCGATATCCGCCTATGCCCGGGAATTGCTGAAACCGGGAATGACCATTCGCGAAATCGCGCGCTCTCTGTGCAAACGCATCCATAAGGACTTTACCTATGACGGCGAAGCGACGACCGTCGACACGACGCCATCGGAAGCCTTCAAGCTGAAGCGCGGCGTGTGCCAGGATTTTTCGCATATCATGATCATGGCGCTGCGCAGCCTCGGCATTCCCGCTGGTTATGTCAGCGGTTTCCTGCGCACCATTCCGCCACCGGGCAAGGAACGGCTTGAAGGCGCCGATGCAATGCATGCCTGGGTTCGCGTCTGGTGCGGAGAAGCAGCCGGTTATCTGGAACTCGATCCCACCAATGATATCGTCGCCGGAAGCGACCATATCGTCGTCGGTTACGGCCGGGATTATTCCGACGTCGCCCCCGTGATCGGTGTCTTGAAGAGCTATGGCAACCAGCAGATAAAGCAGGCTGTCGACGTCATCCCCGTCCAATAATGACGCGATGTGTATTATTGCGGCCATCGCGCCAAACAATTCTTGAAAATACTTCGAAAACTGCTCCAATTTGATCGATGCGTAAAATTGAACCGATCACGTTAGCGGATTTTACATCGTTTGCGGCTTCTCTGTGCTCAGTCGAATATTCTAATCCGTGAGCCCGTCATGACCGCCTCCGCACATCAAAAACCGAAGCGCCGTTTTCTTGCCGATACCAGCGGCAATTTCGGCATGATGACGGCCATTCTGCTGCCGGTGTTGCTGGGTTTTGCCGGCGCCGGCATGGAGTTGGCGAATGTGATGCAGGTGAAAGCGGATATGCAGAATACCGCGGATTCGGCAGCCCTTGCAGCAGCGACCGAGGCCCGTTTGAAAATGGGCGACCTGACGGACGAGCAGATCAAGGAAATCGCCAAGAACTTCATCGCGGCCCAGATGGAAAAGAACCTGACCGAGGAAGAGAAAAAGGAACTGGAGCAGAATTCTCCGACCAATATCACGAAGACGGAAAATGCCCGCGGCAAAACCTACACCGTCGAGACCACGATAAACCACCGCGTACAGCTTAATCCGCTGCTTGGGTTCATTGGCGCAAAAACACTCGATCTTTCGGTAACGGGCACCGCGAAGAGCACCGTCAACAAGGGCGCACCGATCTCCATGTATCTGGCGCTTGATCGTTCCGGTTCGATGTCATTCAAGACGGATACCATCAATACCGCGAAAAAATCGTGCCCGGTTTATACGGCTGACAATTGGGGTACCAGCGAAGCGAAGGCCACATCCAGTCCCTGCTATGTCAACAAGGCCACGTCGCTCAAAACCGCCGTCGGGTTCCTTGTCGCAACATTGAACAAGGCTGATCCGACCTACACGGCCAACGGCGGTTCAGAACTCGTCCGTACCGGTGCCTCGGTCTATACGCACGAGACATATGCTGCTCAGCCCATCAGCTGGGGTACGGGCAGTGTCGCCAGCTATGTCAACAAACAGATCCCGGAATTTCCCTCCGGCGGCACGGATGCCCGCAGCAGCCTGAACGCCGCCTATAACACCCTTAAAAAATCCAACACCGACGAAGCGAAAGCACACAAGGACAAAGGCAGTGAATCGTTCGAGCGCTACATTGTTCTCATGACCGACGGTGAAATGACGGGCAACAGCGCCTCGTGGAACTCCAGCATCGACCAGTCCGTGCGCACCACCTGCGAGACCGCCAAGAAAGACGGAATCAAGATTTTCAGCGTCGCCTTCATGGCGCCGGACAAGGGCAAGTCGCTGTTGCAATATTGCGCATCCAGCCTCGACAATTATTACGCGCCGGAAAACATGGAGCAGATCGTCACTGCCTTTGGCGAAATCGCCCGCAAGGCTGCCGGCAGCATAGCCACGCTCACCAACTGATCTGTTTCTGGAGCGTCTTGTCGGCTGCATGGCTGACAAGACATGCACGGCAGGTGACAGCGGCGGCGGCCCGTGGCATAGGAGGGCCGCTCCCATTCACAGGCCCTGTCATGATCCGCATCGAAAACATCAGCAAGTCGAACAGTCACCGCATTCTCTATATCGAGGCCTCCGCCGCGCTCAATCGCGGCGAGAAGATCGGCCTTGTCGGCCCGAACGGTGCCGGCAAGACCACGCTGTTCCGGATGATCACCGGCGAAGAGCAGCCCGACGAGGGCCAGGTCGTCGTCGAAAAGGGCATGACGGTCGGTTATTTCGATCAGGATGTCGGTGAAATGTCCGGCCGCTCGGCCGTCGCGGAAGTCATGGAAGGTGCAGGCCCGGTCAGCGAAGTGGCGGCGGAGCTTCGGGAACTGGAAGCCGCCATGTCCGATCCCGACCGGATGGACGAGATGGACGCCATCATCGAACGTTACGGCGAAGTGCAGGCGCGTTATGAGGAACTGGACGGCTACGCGCTGGAAGGCCGTGCGCGCGAAGTGCTGGACGGGTTGAGCTTCAGCCAGGAGATGATGGACGGCGATGTTTCCAAGCTTTCCGGCGGCTGGAAGATGCGCGTGGCGCTCGCCCGTATCCTGTTGATGCGCCCGGACGTGATGCTCCTCGACGAACCGTCGAACCATCTCGATCTCGAAAGCCTGATCTGGCTCGAGGATTTCCTGAAAAACTACGACGGCGCTTTGCTGATGACCTCGCACGACCGCGAATTCATGAACCGCATCGTCACCAAAATCATCGAAATCGATGCCGGCAATCTCACCACCTATTCCGGTGACTACGGCTTTTACGAACAGCAGCGCGCGCAGAACGAAAAACAGCAGCAGGCGCAGTTCGAACGCCAGCAGGCCATGCTTGCCAAGGAAATCAAGTTCATCGAACGCTTCAAGGCCCGCGCTTCGCACGCCTCGCAGGTTCAGAGCCGCGTGAAGAAACTCGAGAAGATCGACCGCGTCGAGCCGCCAAAACGGCGTCAGACGGTGGCTTTCGAATTCGCGCCGGCGCCCCGGTCAGGCGAGGATGTCGTGGCGCTGAAGAAGGTAAACAAGGCCTATGGCAGCCGCACGATCTATGGCGAGCTCGATTTCATGGTGCGGCGCAAGGAACGCTGGTGCATCATGGGCGTCAACGGCGCTGGAAAATCGACGCTGCTGAAGCTGGTGACCGGCACGACGGAACCGGATTCCGGCAATGTCACGCTCGGCGCCAGCGTCAAGCTCGGCTATTTCGCCCAGCACGCCATGGATGTTCTGGATGGCGACAGCACCATTCTCGAATGGCTGGAGGAGCGTTTTCCGAAGGCGGGGCAGGCGCCGTTGCGCGCCCTTGCCGGCTGTTTCGGCTTTTCCGGCGACGACGTGGAAAAACGCTGCCGTGTTCTTTCCGGCGGCGAAAAGGCCCGTCTCGTCATGGCCGCCATGCTGTTCGATCCGCCGAACTTCCTCGTGCTGGACGAGCCGACCAACCATCTCGATCTCGACACCAAGGAAATGCTGATCAAGGCCCTGTCGGATTATGAGGGCACGATGCTGTTCGTTTCGCACGACCGCCATTTCCTCGCCGCGCTTTCCAACCGGGTGCTGGAACTGACGCCCGATGGCATCCACCAATATGGCGGCGGCTATACCGAATATGTGGAAAGCACGGGACAGGAAGCACCGGGCCTTCGTAGCTAAGCCACCTGCCGGACGCGTCGCACTGTAACGGCAGCTTTTGTTTGGAGACTGGAGAAACAGATGCGGATCGTGGTCTACAGCGCCAAACCCTATGACAGGCAGTTCCTTGACGCTGCCGCCCATGCTGGCATGCGGATGCGATATTGCGAAGCACGCCTGTCTCTCGAGACAGTGGCGCTGGCGGAGGGAGCGGCGGCCATCTGCGCCTTTGTAAATGACGACCTGTCGCGGCCAGTGCTTGAAAAGCTGGCGGAAATGGGTATCCGGCTCATCGCCCTGCGCTGCGCCGGTTTCAATCAGGTCGATCTCGCCGCCGCCGAAAAGCTCGGCCTGACGGTTGGGCGCGTGCCGGCCTATTCGCCCTATGCGGTCGCCGAACACACCATGGCGCTCATCCTGTCGCTCAACCGTAAGATTCATCGTGCCTATAACCGTGTCCGCGAAGGAAACTTCGCCCTCGATGGCCTTCTCGGCTTTGATCTTCACGGCAAGACGGTCGGCATTGTCGGCACGGGTAAGATCGGAGCGATTTTCGCGCGCATTGCGGCCGGCTTCGGCTGCCGTCTCGTTGGCCATGACGTACGGCCAAATCCGGATTGCGAAGCACTGGGCATGGTCTACGTCACGCGCGAGGAACTGTTTCGGACATCGGACATTCTGGCGCTGATGTGCCCGCTTACACCGGAGACCCGTCACCTCATTCGCCGGGAGACGCTGCCGCTTTTGAAAAAGGGCGTGATGCTCGTCAATACCAGCCGCGGCGCCATCATCGACACGCAGGCGGCGATTGCGGGTCTGAAAGACGGCACAATCGGCAGTCTCGGCATCGATGTTTATGAAGAAGAGGCCGATCTCTTTTTCGAGGATCTTTCCAACGACGTGCTGCGCGACGATGTTTTCGCTCGGCTGCTGACCTTTCCCAATGTTCTGGTCACCGGCCATCAGGGTTTCTTCACGCAGGAGGCCCTCAGGAACATCGGGGACACCACGATCGGCAATATCGAAAGCTTTTTCAGGACCGGCAGGGCGCTACATGCCGTTTCCACGGAGCAGTTTGCCGGCCCGGCCTAGTGTCTCCGGGACGATTTTTAATACCATACCGCGCGTCGTCGGCATGAAGGCGGGTAAAATTGGTATGATCATTGAGTTTTACTGAAATTCATCATACATATTTGACAGGCTCTACGCCTGCCTCGATTTCAATGCATGGTGACCGACGTGCCTGAACAGCAAAAACAGCGCAGCAAATCCTCCGGTTCTCTGGTCAGCAGAGTTAGCCTCAGCCTGAGAAATGCGATTGCCTCCGGGCAATATGGACCCGGCGACCGCCTGCCCAGCGAAATCGAGATGACGGAAACCCATGGCGTCAGCCGCACCGTGGTGCGCGAGGCGGTGACGGCGCTACGCTGCGACGGGCTGGTGGAGGTACGTCAGGGGGCGGGCATTTTCGTGCTGAAGCGTGAAAAAGACGCGTCACCCACACCCGGTATCGACCGCGCCCGGCTCTCTTCCGATCTGGAGGTGCTGGAAATCAGGACGCCGCTCGAAATCGAAGCGGCAGGGCTCGCCGCCCTCCGCCGTTCGCCTTCGCAGGAGGAAGCGATTTTCGACTGTCACGCCCGGCTTCTGCAATGTATCGAGGAGAACCGCTCCATTCGCGAGGCGGATCTGGCGCTGCATCTTGCCATTGCGGCCGCCACCAACAATCCGCTTTTCACACAGTTCCTGGAGCTGCACGGTCAGGCCGTGATTCCACAATCGCGCGTGGTTTCCGAAACCGGCGAGAACGACCAGACAGCTTACCGGCGATTGATCCACAAGGAACATGAAGCCATCGTCATCGCCATATCGGACCGGAACGAACAGGCCGCGAAGCTGGCGATGCAGGCGCATCTGCGCGGTAGCCAGCACCGCTACCGCGACATGATGCGCGACATGCGCGGCATCGCGCACAGCTAAAGGGTTTTCAGTAAAACCGGGTCGTCGCTCTGTGCTCTGAAAGCCGCAATCAGGCGCTACGGTGCCTCCCGCAGATCCGCTCCCCAGACCTCGATTTGCGTCAGCGCGGGAAAAGGCGAGGGGTCGTCGGCTTTTTTAAGATCATGCAGACGGATCCATTCCACCTGGCGCGGCGCGACCGGGAAACTCTGGGCAGCCCCGGTTTTTTGCAGGGAAAAGCTCGCGCTTTCGCCGTCGGAAAAAGTGACGCTCGCTTTTTCCCACCAGGCATCATGGGGAAAGTCCGCCCGCAGGTAAAAAGTCAGCTGATCGATGAGGACTGCGCGGCCGAATACGAGGGTCAGCGAAGCTTCGGGATCGCGGTTGATGCCCCAGCTTGTATAGGGCCAGAAGCCGTGGCCCGCGCTCGCCTTTTCACCATCGATAACATTGCGGGCTGCGAAGGCCGCCTCCCCACGCGTTTCCGTGCTCGCATAAACGTGCGGAAACAGCGAGGTGTTTTCATGATCGTCAAACGGGTTGAGGGCCAGATTCCTGCGAACCCCGATTTCACCGGCGAGTGTGCGGCGCGCGGCGATCCGGTGAAGGTTACCGCTGAAAGCCTGCGGCGGATAGGATTTGCGTTTCGCCGCCGAAGGAACGGGCAGGATGAATTGGTTTCCGTGCAGGAAAACCAGCGTCGGCGGCATGCCGGCATCGAGTGCAAGCCAGATATGACCGGGCTGTGAAACCTCGACGACAAGCCTGTCACCCTCGCAATATTCTGCGCGATAGACGAGCAAAGCTTCGTCCTCCGCTCCGGCCTCCGCCAGAACATCACCCGCCGCATTGACGACCTTGAGTGTAAGTTTCATCGGCACTTCCTTAACTGATCGTCAGGCACAGACGCTGGGCTGCGATGGGGATGAGAATGCGATAGATCACGGGTGGCCAGGACTGGCGAAGGCGGGCATCGTTGATTGTTATGGCTTCGATGGCGGGTTCTCCTGCCCCTTCGCAGGCTATCTCTCCCAGCCCCGCAAAGTTCAGCCGACCCGACATGACAGCGGGCTTCTCGGCGACCATCAGCGACAGAACCGCCTCCTGCCCGCCCTGATAGTCGTCCAGGACTTCCACGTGGCTGCCACGCAGCAGTCGGACTCGGCGGCGATAGTACTCAACACGCGCCACGGCGGGATAGGCCCCGGCTATATTGAAAGAGACTTCCGCCTGATCTTCAGAGAATTCGGTCACAAGATCTCTCGCCGCAAACTCTGCCCCGGCTGCCTGCATGACGCCGCCGAAAGTCGGCAGATTGTGGAAGGCCGATTGCATCGTCCAGATGTCGTAGCGTTGCGGCGAGAAGGTTTTTGCGGTGTAGGTTTCCACCCCGACGTCGATGATGAACGGCCGGCCGTTCTTATAAAGCGTGAAACTGCCGACATCGTTGTGGTTGTGGCTCTCGCCATTATTGCCCGCCTTCACGGCAAGATCGAAGACCCCGTCGCGGGCAATCGCAAGACCGATACCGGAATAGGCGATATCGGTCTTTGCCGGTTCCGCTGGAATAAGCGCGGATAATTCCGGGATGGCGAGCACTGCCTGAATCCGATACCAGAGGTTCCACTCCTTGCACATCAGCCGGTCCGGTGAGCGGTTCCAGCAGGCGGCAGCGAAAGCCTGCAGCGGCGGCGAAGAAACGGCCTTGCCGAAAAGATATTCCCGCACGCCGGATGTCTCGACCTTCGCCGGCGCATCGGCGAAGTTGAAGAACCGGTCTTCCGCCACGTGCATGTTGAGAATGAATTCGGCCATGCTGCGCAGCTTTGGCGCATGAAAGAGCGGCGCCATGGAGCCGGGCGCAGAGACTTCGAGAATGCTCATCGCCCCGAACAGGCAAAGTGCCGCATGGCCATAATAAAGAACGCCCTCTTCGCAGGCGCCATCTTCCGCATAATCCTTCTGAAACGCATCGAGACTCTTGAGTGCCTTTTCCACGACCGAACGCCTCGTCGATTGGTCGGTGGGCAATAGCAGGGTCGAGAGAAGGACGTTCTGGGTAATCCAGGCCGTCCAGTTGTTCATCCGCTCGTCGCCATTCCCCATCCACCAGAAATGCCGGGTGAGATAAGGTGTGGTGATGCGCCGGTCGATCTCGGCGCGGACGCGGGAAACGAGGTTTGCATTTGCCCTTTCCAGTTCCGGTGCCAGCAAATGCAGGCACAAAGCGAGATTGGCGCCCGTTTCGGCAGCGAACAGGTCGATCACCGGGTTTTGCGGATCGGGCAGAGGATCTCGCGGGCCGCCGCGAATATGGGAATTATGGGCGGGCAATTGCCAGCCGCTCTCTTCGCATATGAGCCAAAGACCATCGATGATGGCGTCGAGAAAGCGGCCCTGCCCCTCGGCGCATTCTCCAAGAACCAGCGCGTTCAGCTTCAGTCGTCGGGAAAAATAAAGCGCCTCGAAACGATCGCGATTGCCGGTGCGGCTATATTCCCGGTAGTCGCCCGCCAGAATGACGGACCAGGGCTCGTCAAGGGTCTGCTCCGCCGCCTCGATGAGACTACGGGAAACCGCGCCCGGTGCTGAAGACCGTATTTTCTGCGCCGTCAGTTCCGCGCCGAAATCGGCGAACCGTTCGGGCAGAAGCCGCATCATTTCGACAAACACGCCCTCAAACCTCCCGCGCGTTCCGCAATCCGATATGGGCCTCCTATCATACGTATTTTTGAAAAACCAGAAAATTTGTCTGACTTTATGCAAAGTTGTTTGACCAATATAGATATTGTGTTATCCAGAGCGCGGGAGGCGGCAGGGCGAAGACCCGGACCGCAATGGAAAATGCAGGCAGCCGGCACCGATGAAACAGTGAAACGGCGGCAATGGGAGATATGCTGTGGCAATCGCAACCGCGACCATGTCCGACAAGCAGGCGACTCCGTATCGCAGGAAAAAACTCCGCATCGTCTCTAAACGGCGGCGCAGAATAGAAAATGCGCTCGTCGCCTATTCCTTCATTGCGCCCAATTTTCTCGGCTTTGCGATTTTCACGCTCGGACCGATCCTCTTTGCCTTTGCGCTGGCCTTCATGCATTGGGACGGCTCCAATGCCATGCGTTTTGCCGGTCTCGATAATTTCTGGCGGCTTTTCGAGGACAGGGCCTTCATCGCGGCCTTCTGGAACACGGTCATCTACACCGTCGCGTCGGTGCCGGCCACGCTCGCCTGCGCACTCGGCCTTGCGATCCTGCTCAACCAGAAAATCCTCGGCCGCAACTTCTTTCGCACGGCCATGTTCTTTCCCTATGTCGCATCGCTGGTCGCCGTGGCCGTCGTCTGGAACATGATTTTCAATCCGGAGATGGGTCCGGTCAACATGCTGCTCTATACGCTCGGCCTCGATCCCGCCGACATGCCGGGATGGGCGGCGGACCGGCACTGGGCCATGGTCACGGTCATTCTCTTCGGCGTGTGGAAGAGCATGGGTTATTACATGGTCATCTATCTCGCCGGACTACAGGGCATCAATTCGGAGCTTTATGAAGCCGCGGGGCTGGATGGCGCCAATGCCTGGCAGAAATTCATCCACGTCACCCTGCCACAGCTTGCGCCGACGACCTTTTTCGTGACCGTCATGCTGACGATCCAGTCCTTCAAGGTTTTCGATCAGGTCTACATGATCACACAGGGCGGTCCCGGCACCTCAACGCTGGTTCTCGTCTATCACATCTACAATGAGGCCTTCATCTCCTGGGATCTCGGCTATTCCAGCATGATCGCCCTCGTCCTGTTCTTCCTCGTCCTGCTGGTTACCATCGTCCAGTTCAAACGGCAGCGGGAGGATTGATCCATGCGCATCATGGGCCGCAAAATCCCCGCCGCCACGGTTGGCATCTATCTGACGGTGATCGTCGTCACCATCGTCATGCTTCTGCCCTTCGCATGGATGCTGTCGGCGTCGCTGAAGCTCAGCCGCGATGTCTTCGCGTTTCCGATCGAGTGGATACCCTCGCAGCCGCGCTGGGAAAACTATGTGGAAATCTGGACGAAAATCCCGCTGGCGCTCTTCATCTACAACACGTCGAAGCTGACGATCATCGTCACACTGCTGCAATTGCTGACCTCAAGCTTTGCGGCCTACGCCTTCGCCAAGCTGCATTTTCCCTACAAGAACACGCTGTTTCTCGGCTATATCGCCACAATCGCCATGCCCTGGCAGGTCTATATGGTGCCGCAGTTTCTGTTGATGCGCGAATTCGGGCTCAACAACACCCATCTCGCCCTGATTTTCCTGCAGGCCTTTACCGCCTTCGGCGTTTTCCTGATGCGGCAGTTTTATATGTCGATCCCGAACGAGCTTTGCGAGGCGGCGCGCATCGACGGCATGAACGAATACCAGATCTGGGCGAAGATCATGCTGCCGCTTTCCAAACCGGCGCTTTCCACCTTGACGATTTTCACCTTCGTCACGACCTGGAACGACTTCATGGGTCCGATGATCTATCTCACCAAGACCGAGCTGAAGACCATCCAGATCGGCCTGCGCATGTTCATTTCGCAATATTCGGCGGAATACGGATTGATCATGGCCGCCTCGGTCGTGGCGCTTGTCCCGGTTCTCGTCGTTTTCCTCGCATTGCAGCGCTTCTTCGTCGAAGGCGTCGCCTCCACCGGCCTCAAGGGTTGATTTCATGCTCGATTTGACCACGTCCCTCCCAACCCCGATCACCGCCGCCGAAATCGATGCGGCGCTGGCCGTGGCCGTCGCGCAGGTCAGGCGCAACCTGCCGCAATTTACCTATGCGGCGCAGAACCATTCGAGCGTGAAGAATTTTTACCCGGCAGTCGCCAACGATCAATGGACCGCCGGTTTTTGGCCGGGCCAGATATGGCTCGCCTTCGAACATACCGGCGACAGGACCTTTCAGCATGCGGCGCAGATTCAGGTGCAGAGTTTCCTGCACCGTATCGAAAACCGCATCGAGACCGATCATCACGATATGGGCTTTCTCTACTCGCCCTCCTGCATCGCCGCATGGAAACTGGTGGGCGATGAGGATGGAAGACGCGCGGCGCTGATGGCGGCAGACCAGTTGATGGAGCGGTTCCAGCCGGTCGGGCAATTCATCCAGGCCTGGGGCCGCAGGGACAATTCCAACGAATATCGCTACATCATCGACTGCCTTTTGAACCTGCCGCTGCTTTATTGGGCAAGCCGCGAAACCGGCCGGGAAGACTACCGCACCGTGGCGCTTGCCCATGCCCGCACCACGCTTGCCCACTCCGTCCGGCCGGACGATTCCACCTATCATACATTTTACATGGACCCGGAGACCGGCGCGCCGGTGCGCGGCGTCACAAAACAGGGTTACAGCGATGAGAGCTACTGGGCCCGCGGACAGGCCTGGGGCATTGCTGGCATGGCCATTTCCTATCGATATGAGCGCCTGCCCGCCTATCGCGACACCTTCGAGCGGCTTCTCGCCTTCTATCTCAAACGCCTGCCCGACGATCTCGTACCCTATTGGGATCTGATTTTTGCGGATGGCGATGGCGAACCGCGCGACAGCTCGGCAGCGGCCATCGTCGCCTGCGGCCTCCTGGAAATGGCGGAACTGGAGACGCCGGAGAAGGCGGCGGAATATCGCGATCTGGCAAGGCGCATGGTGAAAAGCCTCGCCGATATCTATTCGGTGCGCGATCCCGCGATCTCCAACGGGCAGCTTCTGCACGGCACCTATTCCAAGAAGACGCCACATAATACCTGCCGGGGCGAAGGCGTCGATGAGTGCGTCTCCTGGGGCGATTATTATTATCTGGAAGCGCTGATCCGGCTTTCGCGCAACTGGTCTTCCTATTGGTGAGCGCGAGGAACAGATGGCTAGCATTTCCCTGAAAAAACTCAACAAGACCTTCGGCGCGCTCAAGGTCGTTCACGATATCGATCTGGATATTGCCGACAAGGAATTCATCATTCTGGTCGGCCCTTCCGGATGCGGCAAATCCACGACGCTCAGGATGATCGCCGGGCTGGAGGAAATCTCCGGCGGCGAGTTGCGCATCGGCGAGGACGTGATGAACGATGTCCCCTCGAAGGATCGCGACATCGCCATGGTGTTCCAGAACTATGCGCTTTACCCGCATATGACGGTCTACAAGAACATGGCCTTCGGTCTGGAACTCAGAAAGGCGCCGCGCGATCTCATCGACACCAAGGTCAAGGATGCGGCGAAAATTCTCGACATCACCCATCTCTTGAACCGCAAGCCGAAAGCGCTCTCCGGCGGCCAGCGCCAGCGTGTCGCGCTCGGCCGGGCCATGGTGCGCAATCCGGAAGTCTTCCTGCTCGATGAGCCACTTTCCAATCTCGACGCCAAGCTGCGCGGCACCATGCGTTCGGAAATCTCCAAGCTCCACAAGCGGCTGGACGCCACCTTCATTTACGTTACCCACGATCAGGTGGAAGCCATGACCATGGCGGACCGCATCGTGGTGATGAAGGACGGACATATCCAGCAGGTGGATACGCCGCAAAACCTTTACGACCGGCCGATCAACATGTTCGTTGCGGGTTTCATCGGCGCGCCGCAGATGAACATGCTGCCAGTCACGCTGCGCCGCGACGGCGACCGCTTCACCGCCCTGTTCGACGGCAATCCGCTGCCTCTGCCGGCAGGCATCGATACCGCACGCCTGCTCCCCCACGAAGGAAAGGACATCGTTCTCGGCATCCGGCCGGAAAACTTCCACGAATTCGCCCCGGCGGATATCGATGCCGCCAATGTCGCACCCTTCCGGGCGACGGTGGAACTGGCGGAGCCGATGGGATCGGAAGTGCATCTCAACCTTGTCTCCGGCGGCAGAAACCTCGTCGCACGCGTCTCGCCGCGTTTCAGGGCGAAGATCGGCGATCCCGTCGAACTGGTGGCCGATCTGACGAATGCGCAGCTTTTCGATCCCGCCACCGAGCGATCGATCCTTTATTGAGGCGATGGGGAGAAACGCGATGCAATGGCTGGAAGGGTTATGGACGAAGGAAGGGGCCGGGATCGACAAGAACGCCCCGCCGCTGACCGGCCTTGCCCTTTTCCTCGATATCATCAAGCGCGAATGGTGGGAGATGGTGAAGCTCAACCTCCTCTTCATCATCGCCAGCCTGCCGGTGGTGACGATGCCGGCGGCGATGCTGGCCATGGCCCGCATCTCTGTTTCCTTCGCAAATGACGAGAATACCTATCTGCTGCGCGACTTTCTCGAGGCCTTGCGGAAATTCGCCCTGCGCGGCACCGCGCTTGTGGTTTTAAGCGCGCTGCTGGTGAGCGCCGGTGCTTATGCGACCGTCAGCTATGCCAGTGCCGCCCGGCTTCAGCTCGTCTATAGCCTGCCTTTTGCGATCAGCCTGGCGGTCACGCTGTTTCTCATCCTCCTCAGCGCCTATGCCAGTGTTGTTCTGGCCAAGCGGGACCCGCCGCTTGGGGAAACCCTGCGGCAGGCGGCGTTTCTGGCGCTCACCAGGCCACTGCCAATGCTTGCGGCGCTCGGCTTCGTCGCAGCGCTCTGGCTCGCGCATATCCTCTTTTATCCGGTGTCGGTGTTCATGCCGGCCACCATCAATTTTTCGCTCGGCATGTTCGCCCTCTGTTTCGCAGCGAGAAACGCCGCCGCAAAAACACGCGCGCGGATGCTCGAACCGACGGGGAGCGGCACTTAAAGCAGACCAGAATCAAAACGACATCAGTCAGGGAAGGAGAAACGGGCTATGGAGTTTAAGACAACCAGACGTGCATTCGCTCTCGCAACCGCCGGTCTCGGCATTGCCATGAGCATGGGAGGACCGGCGTTCGCTGCGGGCGATGCGCCCGTTACGCTGAAATGGGCGCTGTGGGATCTGGACAAGGGCGCATATTTCAGGCCCTTGATGGAGGCCTACAAGCAGAAGCATCCGAATGTGACGTTCGAGGTGGTCGACCTCGGCTCACAGGATTATACGCAGATGATATCCACGCAGCTCACCGGCGGCTCCAAGGATATCGATGTCGTCACCATCAAGGATGTGCCCGGCTACGCCAATCTGGTGCGCGCCGGCAACATCACCGATCTCAGCGGCTTCATCAAGGACCAGAAGATCGAGACGGCCCCCTATGGCGGCCTGATCGAGGAGCTGACCATTGACGGCAAGATTTACGCCCTGCCGTTCCGCTCGGATTTCTGGGTGGTCTATTACAACAAGGATATTTTCGACAAGGCGGGCGTGCCTTACCCCACCAATGACATGAGCTGGGCGCAGTTCGATGAGATCGCCGGCAAGCTGAAGGGCGGCATGGGCGCAAACCGCACCTATGGCGCGCTGCTGCACACCTGGCGTTCGACGGTGCAGCTCCCCGGTATTCAGGATGGCAAGCACACGCTTGTGGACGGTAATTATGAATTCCTGAAACCCTGGTATGAGCGTGCGCTTGCCCTGCAGAAGAGCGGCGCGATACCGTCCTATGCCTCGCTGAAAACATCGAACACCCATTATTCCGCTCTGTTTTTCAACGGAACGATCGGCATGCTGCCCATGGGCACATGGTTTGTCGGCACTCAGATCGCCAAGGTGAAATCCGGCGAGTCGAAAAGCGTCAATTGGGGCATCGTGAAGTTCCCCCATCCGGATGGTGTGGCGGCAGGCGCGACGGCCGCGCAGATTGCCGGATTGTCGGTCAATGCCAATTCCGGCCACAAGGAAGCGGCGCTTGACTTCATCCACTTCGTTACCGGACCTGAAGGTGCGGCGATCATCGCCTCTACCGGCACTTTCCCTGCACTCAGAACCGATGATGTGGCCGAGAAGATCGCAGCGCTGCCGGGCTTCCCGCAGGACCAGAACAGCAAGGACGCGCTGCAGGCCGGCAAGGCCTATCTGGAAATGGCGGTCAACCCGAATGCGGCGAAGATCGAAGTCGTTCTTAACCGCGTGCATGACGCGCTGATGACCGACAATATCTCCATTGATGACGGCATCAAGGACATGAATGACGGCGTCAAGGCCATCAAATAATTGCCACAGGGCCGCGGGCGATGAGCCTGCGGCCCTTTCCTTTGATCATGAATTCCGGACATCCGTCACCGTGCCTCACGAGACCGCCACAGCCAATCCGCTCTTTCACAATCCGCTTCTCGGCAGGGACGATCTCGCAAAGGCGGTGATCGATCTCTTCAACCCGCTGCTTGCCTGTTTTTCACCGGGCGGCTCGCGCGTCCGGCTTGGAGCAACGGGGGCGATTTTCGATTTTCCTGCGGCGGAGCTGGAGGGTTTTGCCCGGCCATTATGGGGCATCGTTCCGCTCGCCGCCGGCGGTTATGATTTTCCCCATTGGGATCTCTACAGGCGTGGACTGGCCAACGGCGCCAACCCCGCCCATCCCGAATATTGGGGCGATACGGCTGATCGGCACCAGCGGCTGGTCGAACTGGCGGCGATAGGATTTGCGCTTGCCATGGTTCCCGAACATATCTGGGAGCCGCTTGCCGAAACGGACAGGCAGGCTGTCGCCGCCTATCTTCTGTCCGCCCGCGAGCGGGAATTCGTCGACAATAACTGGAAATTCTTCCGCGTTCTGATCGATCTCGGGCTGGAGCGGGTCGGCTTGGAATTCGACCGGACCAAGACCCAAACCTATCTCGATGAACTCGAGGCTTTCGATATCGGCAATGGCTGGTATCGCGACGGGCCGGTGCGCCGGGTCGACCATTATATTCCCTTCGCAATGCATTTTTACGGCCTGATCTATACGGTGCTGGCGAAAGGCGACGACACGCGAAAGACACGCTTGCTCGAACGCTCCCGCATTTTCGCGCGTGACATACGCCACTGGTTCGGGCCCGACGGGACCTCGCTCGCCTTCGGGCGCAGCCAGACCTACCGTTTTGCGGCGGGCGGTTTCTGGGGCGCTCTTGCCTTTTCCGGTCTGGAAGCGTTGCCGTGGCCGGAGATCAAGGGCTATTACATGCGCCATATCCGCTGGTGGTCGAAGCGGCCTATCGCGGACCGCGACGGCGTCCTGTCGGTCGGATACGCCTATCCAAACCTTCTGATGAGCGAGAGCTACAATTCTCCCTGCTCGCCCTATTGGGCGCTCAAATTTTTCCTGCCGCTGGCGCTGCCCGCCGATCACCCGTTCTGGGCCGCTGAAGAAGCCGAACCGCAGGACTTTACCCAACCGGTTCCCTTGGCGGAGCCCGGCATGGTGGCCTTTCATACGCCGGGCAATATCGTGGTCCTATCCTCCGGGCAGCAGCACGACAGAATGCGCGGCGCGCAGGAAAAATATTCGAAATTCGTCTATTCCACCCGTTATGCCTTCAATGTCGAGGCGGATGACCGGCATTTCGCCGCTGCGAGTTTCGACGGCATGCTCGGCCTTTCCGACGACGGCGTGCACTTCCGCACCCGCGAGACGATGGAAGAGGCGTTGATCGCCAAAGACTGCCTCTATTCCCGCTGGCGGCCATGGGCGGATGTCGAGATCGAGACCTGGCTCGTGCCGCAAAACCCCTGGCACATAAGGCTGCACCGCATCCGCACACCGCGCCCGCTGCAAACATCAGAAGGCGGATTTGCCATAGAACGCGCCGATTTCAACCGCGACCGCACCGAGGCGAGTGAAGGTCGCGCCGTCTGTTACGGACAGACTGACACCAGCATCATCGTCGATCTTTCGAGAGATATAAGGCGCGAAGGCGTGTGCCATCAGGCAATCGCCAATACCAACCTCATTCACGCCAGAACCCTTGTTCCGCAATTACGCGGCACCATCGCCTCCGGCGAAACGCTGCTGGTGACGGCGGCCCTGGCACTGCCGGCCGGCAAAGAGGCAGAGGCCGCATTGGCTGCCCTCCCCGAAAGTCCCGATCTCCCGAGGTTGGAAGAGATATTCAAGCGAGCGGGGCGGCGCATTCCCGCCCATGCTCTCGATGAAAACCGCGCAGGCTGACGGAGATGACAGACGACACACCGGGTGTTCCCCAGAGACCGGATCGGCTGAACATCCTGACCTGGGAGCGGAAGCAGGAGGATATCGACAGCCCCGACCATCAGGCGCGGCTGCGTGGCCTCGAGCGCTCTGCAAACGCCGTTTTCGGGCAGGGCGTCTACATTGCCGCCAGGGCGGAGGTGCATACGGACAGGCTGTTGATGGGTGCGCAGTCGTGGATCGCCGGCTACGCAATCGTGCGCGGCGATATCGAACTCGGCGAAAATGTCTCGATCAACCCCTATGCCTGTCTTTCCGGTAAGGTCACAATCGGCAATGCTGTGCGCATCGCCTCACATGTCAGCATCGTCGGCTTCAACCATGGCTTCGACGACATTGAAACTCCGATCTATCGCCAACCGCTGACCTCACTCGGGATAGAGATCGGTGACGACGTCTGGATCGGCGCCAATGCGGTTGTGCTGGATGGCGTGAAGATAGGGCGCGGCGCAATTATTGCCGCAGGCGCGGTGGTGGCGAAGGACATTCCCGCCATGGCCATTGCGGGTGGCGTTCCCGCCCGGGTTCTGCGATATCGCGGAGAAAAAGCGGCCGCGCCGAAGCTGATGGAGCCCGATGGCCTGCTGCAAGAACTCGGTAAGGAGATTGCCGACGACTGGCTTGCAGCCATCCGCTCCTATGGCGAGGATGGCATCTATCGTTCCGCCGATGCATCCGGACGTGAGGTCGAAAGCCTCAGGCATCTGTGCGATGCCATCGAGATCGCGGCAGCCTTCGGACAGGAAAAGATCGCTTTCGATGCCGGAAAAACCGTGGCCACTCTTCAGGCCCTGCAGGATCAGGAAACGGGGCTGTTTCTTAACCGTCACCACCGCCCCTCGACGCCTCTCGAGAAGGACCCTGCCGTCCTCTATAATATTCTGGCTGTCGGATATGCGCTTGAATGTTTCGGTGCTGCGCCAAAACAGCCGATCGCTTTTGTGGAGCGTCTGCGCGCCGACGAACTCATCCTCCTGCTGGAAGAGTTGCCGTGGCAAAGCCGTGCATGGCATTGCGGCGCCACCATAGACGCCATTGCCACCGCGCTTTATTTCAACAGGCGCTATTTCACATCCGGCGACAACCTCACCGTTCTCTTCGGCTGGCTGGCGATGAATGTGGATAAAACCACCGGGCTTTGGGGTGAGCCGACTGCCGCACAGGGCCTGCTGCAACCGGTCAACGGCTTTTACCGGCTTACCCGCGGCTCTTACGCACAGTTCGGCCTGCCCCTTCCCCATCCGGAAGCAGCAATTGACTCCGTTATCGCCAATTATCGTGCCTATGGCGGTTTCCATGGCGAGGGTTTTAATGCCTGCAACCTGCTCGATACGATCCATCCGCTTCTTCTGTGCCTGAAACAGACGGATCACCGGCAGGACGAGGCGAAGGAAATCGCCCGCGAAATTCTGCGCCAAAATGAGGGACGCTGGCAAAGAAACAGGGGATTTGCCTTCGCCGAGGGACATCCGGCCGGGCTGCAGGGCACGGAAATGTGGATGTCGGTTCTCTGGCTTTCAGCGAAGCTTCTCGATGCGGAACATCTCCTGCCGTTTCAACCTCGCGGCATCCATCGCTTCGAGCCTGCGGAAATCGTCCGTGGCCTGATTGCCCGCTCTAAATCTCCGGTATAGGTTTCCGACACTCTTTTGAAAGCTTTCAAACCGGACCGGTCGAGTAAAAGATGCAACTCAAAGACTGCTATAATTTCCACGATTTTCGCCGCATGGCCAAACAGCGTCTGCCCGGACCGATCTTCAATTATATAGACGGCGCCGCCGATGACGAGGTGACGTATCGGCGAAACACGGCCGCCTTTGAAAAATGCGATCTCGTTCCCGATGTGCTGCGGGGCGTAGCGGATGTGGATATGTCGGTCACCGTCATGGGGCAGAAGCTTTCCATGCCGGTCTATTGTTCGCCGACGGCGCTGCAACGCCTCTTCCACCATCAGGGGGAACGGGCGGTTGCGGCAGCGGCGGGGAAATACGGCACGATGTTCGGCGTCTCCTCGCTCGGCACCACGAGCCTTGAAGAAGCGCGCCGGATCAGCGGCGGCCCGCAGGTCTATCAGTTCTATTTCCATAAGGACCGCGGCCTCAACCGCGATATGATGGCGCGCGCCAAGAGCGCCGGCGTCGAGACGATGATGCTGACGGTGGACAGTATTACCGGCGGCAACCGCGAGCGCGACAAGCGCACCGGTTTTGCCATTCCGTTCAAGCTCAATCTTTCCGGCATCGCGCAATTCGCCATCAAGCCGGCCTGGGGCATCAATTACCTGACGCATGAGCGCTTCAGCCTGCCGCAGCTCGACGACCACATTAAAATGGACGGCGGCGCTCTTTCCATCAGCCGCTATTTCACCGACATGCTCGACCCTTCGATGAACTGGGACGACGTGGCACAGATGGTGCGCGAATGGGGCGGGCCGTTCTGCCTTAAAGGCATCATGTCGGTGGACGACGCCAGACGCGCCGTGGAGATCGGCTGCAGCGGCATTGTGCTTTCCAATCACGGCGGCCGCCAACTCGATGGCTCCCGCAGCGCCTTCGATCAGCTGGCCGAGATCGTCGATGCGGTCGGCGACCGGATCGACGTGATGATGGATGGCGGCGTACAGCGCGGCACCCATGTTCTGAAAGCACTGTCTCTCGGCGCAAAAGCGGTGGGGCTCGGCCGCTATTATCTTTTCCCCCTGGCTGCTGCCGGGCAACCGGGCGTCGAACGGGCACTTGAGCTGATGCGTATCGAAATAGAGCGCGGCATGAAGCTGATGGGCTGCACCTCCGTCGATCAACTCACACGCCGGAACCTTCGGTTCCGTTGAACAGGCAGGACGTTAGAGGAGAACTGGGGCGGAGCGCGATCACAACCGACTACTGAAACCGCATGCCGTTTCAGTCGCGTTTCGTCGCTGTTCCTGAAGCGCCATGCCGATATTCCACACGAGCGCCAGGCAAACAAGTCCGCAAAAACAGGCTGAAATCAGCGAGCGATGGCGTTTGGCTCCGGAGAGAAACATCCAGCCGATAATTGCGTAGGCCGCAAGCGCCGGCACCGCGGCAATCAGAACGGATATGGGGCCATCGCAATCGACGGCCTCGACGCCGATGGCGCGATATTCATTCGGGGTTGCCACCAGGCCGAGGACGGCCACCGGAAACATGGCCGCTAAAACTGCGTAACGGAAAAATCGAGGCGTGTCGGGCATGCCTGCTCCATAGCCGGATAATCAACTGCCGCAAACCGCGCAGGTAAGGTCCCGCCGCGCGATCTCAGCGAATATCCATCTTGCCGATAATATCGGTTTAGCCGCCATTGTCGGCGACCGGAAGAGCAGATTGCCCGCTTTTGCTGAGAAAGCCAGCCTTTTACGTCAGGAGCAATCTTGGCAAGTCAGGCGGAATATGATTATGGTTGCATGATGCAACCATAATGGATTGAACGTGCCCCAACAGCCATTCCCCATAAACGACATCCGTTCCACCTCCCGCCGGCTCGTCCGCGAACTCGGCTTCATGGGGGGAGACTTTGCCGGCACCGATCTGCCGCCCTCCGCCGTGCATGCCCTGATCGAGATTGAGGCGCGCCCCGACATCACGGCGCGGGATTTGGGAAAACTTCTGCGGCTTGAAAAATCGAGTGTCAGCCGCATGCTGCGCAAGCTCGTCCTGTCGGGCGATGTTCGCGAAGAAACGGATGAAGGAGACAGCCGCATCAAGCGGCTGCGTCTTACGGGTCAGGGACAAGAACAGGTGAGCGCCATTCATGGCTTCGCGAACCGGCAGGTCTCCGGCGCCCTGACGCAGCTTACATGGGCGGATGCCGACACGATCCTCCAGGGACTTCGTCTTTACGCCGACGCGCTGGGGGATAGGACCGATACCGTTGCTCCCTCCATGGAGATCCTGGAGGGATACAGGCCGGGCATCATTGCCCGGATCACGCAGATGCATGCGCTCTATTACGCCCGGACATCCGGCTTCGGCCAACGCTTCGAATCCGTCGTGGCCGAAGGCCTTGCCGCTTTTTGCAACCGGCTCGAAAGCCCGAAGAATGCGATCTGGGTCGCAATGCGCGGACAGGAGATCATTGGCTCCGTCGCTATCGATGGCGAAGATCTTGGAGCGGATATTGCGCATCTGCGCTGGTTCATCGTTGATGACGGCGTGCGCGGTGGCGGTGTCGGACGCAGGCTGCTGGAAACCGCACTGGCCTTCGTCGATGAAAAAGGCTTTGCCGAAACCCATCTGTGGACATTCAACGGCCTCCTGGCCGCACGGCACCTTTACCAAGCCCATGGTTTCGCATGCGTCGAGGAACATCCGGGCAGCCAGTGGGGAAGCGAGGTTCTGGAACAGCGCTTTGTCCGGTCACGGCCCGAATGATCTTTCAACCGCGCACAAACGGCCGCAATCGGAATCGTCCTGCGGCCGTTTCGAAATCAGGTACCGGCACCCGTTAAAAGGCGAGTTGAACCTTCATCGACCTGCTTCGGTCGCCGGCGGCTTCGAATGCTGCAACTGCCTCCTCCAACGGGAAGGTTCCGGTCAAAAGGGGCTTGAGGTCGACACGGCGCTGGTTGATGAAATCGACGGCAAGCCCGAACTCCTCATGGAACCGGAAGGTGCCCTTCATCTCGATTTCCTTGGCGACCACCATATTCTGCGGAATGGACACATCGCCGCCAAGACCGAGCTGAACCACCGTGGAACGCGGTTTCAGCGCTTCAAGACCAGAACGGACGGCTCTCTCATTGCCGGACGCCTCGAATTGCACATCGAAATAACCCTTGTTTGCCGAATAGGCGGAGAGCGCATCCGGGTCATCGGCGACATTGATGACACGGTCGGCGCCGATGGCGAGCGCCTTTTGCAGAACCGCATCCATGACATCAGTCGCGACGATTTCCCGGGCGCCATGGGCGCGCGCGGCAATGATCGCCAACGCACCGATCGGCCCGCAGCCGGTGACCAGAACGCGTTTGTCGGTTAAGGCACCGGCGCGGTTGACCCCATGCAGCGTTACCGCGAAAGGTTCGGCCATGGCCGCTTCATGAATGGAGACGCCATCCCGCACCTTGTGGCACTGATACGCCTCGGCGACGAGACGCTGACGAAACGCGCCCTGAATATGCGGCATGGGCATGGCGGAGCCATAAAAGCGCATGTTCAGGCACTGGTTCTGCTGACCCTTCAGGCAGAAATCGCAATGGTTGCAGGGCCGGCTCGGCGATACGGCAACACGGTCGCCAACGGCGAGACCGGAGACACCCTCTCCCAAAGCCTTGATGGTGCCGGCGACCTCATGGCCGAGGATCATCGGCTCCCGCACGCGCACGGTGCCGAAGCCGCCATGATTGTAATAATGCAGGTCGGAGCCGCAGATGCCACCCGCTTCGATGGCGACCTCGACCTGCCCCGGACCGGGCTGCTCGGTCTCCCGTTCCTCGATCCGCAGATCCTTCGCCGCGTGGATGACAACCGCTTTCATAGTCTCTCCTCCCGTAAGGCTCACACGGCGGCAGTCGCCGCCGTTGCCCATTGTCCAGACTTGTCTCAGATATCGACCACGAGGCCCTTGGCTTTCAGAACCGGCTCGAGCTTGCTGACCTCGATCACCGACTTGCCCCGCTTGTAGGCTTCGATGTAGCCCGCCTCGGCATCTTCGCGGGCCTGCGAAAGCTTGGCCGCTTCGTGTGCCTCCTCGCGCCTGACGACCACAAGGCCATCGGCGTCGCCGACGATGATATCGCCCGGATTGATGATCTCGCCGCCGACGATCACCTGATCGTTGACCGCCGCAATGGTCTCCTTGACCGTACCCTTGATGCAGACGCTGAGCGAGAAGACCGGAAAGCCGAGGTCCCGCAGCTGCAGCGTGTCGCGCACGCCGGTATCCGTCACCAGACCACCGATGCCTTTTGCGAGGCAGGCATTGGCGAGCACGTCACCGAAGGAGCCGGCTTCTTCATATTCGCCGGCGGAAACGACGATGATGTCACCCGGCTTGGCATAGTTGATGGCAAGCTGCAGCATGATGTTGTCGCGCGGCGCGCATTTTACCGTGAAGGCCGGGCCGCAGAGCTTCATGCGATAATCGACCGGCTTCAGCCGCGAGGACAATGCACCGCGGCGTCCCTGCGCCTCATGGATCGTGGCGGGAGAGAATTTGGCAAGGGCGTCGACATCCGCCTTGGCCGGACGCTGCGCGATATCTTTAATGTGGATCATGAAAACCTCCCACGTTGAAGCTGTCGGCGAGAGCGTCTCGCCGACCGATAGTGTTGAAGAGTTGGAAATTGGCCGAGGCTGAGCCGACGCTCAGGGGATCGGGTCGAACTTCAGTTCGGACAGAGGCACGACCTTGTCGGTCCGCGTCATCTTGTATTCGGTGTTCGGGCCAAGCCACTTGTCCCAGATGCGGTTGATTTCGCCATCCGCATCGAGCTTGCGCAGGATTTCGTTGATCTTCGCAGTCAGCGCCGGGTTGTCCTTGGCCATGCCGATGCCGATGGGCTGGAAGAGCATCGGCTCTTCGATCATGCGCATCTGCTTGCCCTTGGTCTTGGATTCGTTGACGAACTTCGTCATCGTCATGGTGTTGCCGACGATGCCGCGCGCCTTGCCCTGCTGCACGGCGAGATAGGCGGATGCCGTATCCTGGAACGTCAGCGGCTCGGACTTGTTGAGCTTGACGGAGAGTTCCGATGTCGAGCCCTTGCTGGATGCGATCCGCTGGCCGACGAAATCGGACTTCTTGGTGCCGGGGTCATCGACCGGAACGATCAGCATTTCCTTCGCCAAGTAATATGGGTCGCTGAACTGGATCTGTTCGGCGCGGCTCTGGGTGTAAGCGAGGTTGGCGACCGAGAGGTCGACGCGGCCGAGCTTGACTTCGGGAACGCGCGCTTCGACCGACACTGGCTTGATCTCGGCCTTGACGCCGAGTTCCTTGGCGATAGCGCCGCACAGATCGACGTCGAAGCCTGCCATTTCGCGCGTCTTCGGGTCCGGTGAGGCGAAAGGCGGCACATCGGCGAATGTCGCGCAACGCAGCGTCTTGTTCGCCATGATCGTGTCGAGCTGGTCGGCCTTGGCCGGCAGAACCGCAGCCGAGGTTGCCAATATGGCGGTAAGAGTAATGCACTTCCAGTTCATTTCAGTTCTCCCTGTTATTATAGAGGTTGGGTCTAGTGTCTCAAATCGGCAAGAAACCGCTGGGCACGCGGATGTTGCGGATTTTTGAAAAACTCGTCCGGTTTTGCCGTTTCGAGAATGCGCCCTGCATCGATGAACCAGATGCGATCGGCCACTTCACGGGCAAAACCCATTTCATGGGTGACGCAGAGCATTGTCATGCCTTCGGCGGCGAGGCTCTTCATGACGGCGAGCACTTCGCCAACCATTTCCGGATCGAGCGCTGAGGTCGGCTCGTCGAACAGCATGACCGGCGGCTCCATGGCGAGCGCCCGCGCGATGGCGACGCGCTGCTGCTGACCGCCGGAAAGCTGGGCGGGATAGGAACTGGCTTTGTCGGCCAAGCCGACGCGGTCGAGAAGCTTCAGCGCCTTGTCATGGGCGACGGCCGGAGAAACGCCCTTCACCCGGACCGGCGACATGGAGACATTCTCCACCACCGACAGATGCGGGAAGAGGTTGAAGCTCTGGAAGACGAAGCCCACCCGGCTGCGCAGTGCATTCAGCTCCTTTGCGCGCATCTGGGCATGGATGTTCCTTCCGTCCAGCATGATCGCACCGCTGCTGATCTCTTCCAGACGGTTGATCGTGCGGATGAGGGTGGACTTGCCGGAGCCCGACGGCCCGCAGATGACCACGACCTCGCCACGGGTGACGTTTTCGTTGACATCCTTGAGCACCTGATAATCGCCATAGCTTTTGCAGACCTGCGAAAGCGTGATGGTGTAGGCGTCCTGAGTGGCGGAAACTGGCGCGGTCATAGCTGCTCCGTAGCGATATTGGCGGGGGCCGGTGCCGTGTCTGCGGCAAGCTTGCCGCGCGGGCCGGCCCGGCGGCGGGCGATGCGCCGCTCGAGAAGGTTGGCGACATGGGTGAGCGACCAGCAGATGATGTAATAGACCAGCGCCAGAATGAGGAAGACCTGGAAGGGCTGGGTCAGAAGCTGATTGTTCACCTGGTTCGCCGCAAAGGTCAGGTCCGGCACATTGATGACGTAACCGAGCGTCGTATCCTTGATGGTGGATACGAAGGTCGAGATCAGGCTCGGGATCATGTTGTAGAGCGCCTGCGGCAGGATGACATAGCGCATCGCGCCGAAATAACCGTGGCCGAGCGCCCGTGCCGCATCCATCTGCCCCGTGCCCAGCGATACGATGCCGGCACGGACGACTTCGCTCATGAAAGCGCCCTGATAGATGACGAGCGTGGCCAGCATCGTCACGAAGCTCGGCACGTCTGCCCCGGTCCAGAGCGGAACGAGAAAATAGCTCCAGAGAATGAGCATCAGCAGCGGCACGCCACGGGTGAAATAAACCACCGCGGTCACCGGCCAGCGCAGTGCCCGCCATTTCGACAGCCGCGCCAGCGCCATCAGGATGCTGACGGGGAAGGCAAGCGCAATGCTAAGCGCCGACAGGATGAGCGTGTTGGCAAGGCCGCCGAGCGGACCGTTGGGATATTGGCCGATCAGGAGCAGCAGCCAGTAATCCTGGATGATTGCGATCATGTCGTGGATCATGCCCGCGCCCTCCGCAGAGGATCGGCACGCATGGAGATATAGGCTCCGAGACCCATGATCAGCAGCGAGAAGAACAGATAAAGCACGGTGGCGACCAGATAGACCTCAAACGTCCGGAAACTCAGATTTTCGACTTCCTTAACCGCATGGGTGAGTTCCGGTGCGCCGATCAGAACGCCGAGACTGCTGTTCTTGAAAAGCGAGGTACTGTGGTTGATAAGCGGCGGCAGCGCGTTGCGAACGCCCTGCGGCATGATGACGAACCGCATGGCCGAGACATAGCTATGCCCGAGTGCACGTGCGGCCTCCATCTGGCCGGGATTGATGGAGCGAACGCCCGAACGCAGATCCTCGCTGAAATAGGCGGCCTGACAGAGACCGAGGCCGATAATGGCGAAGATCGCTTCCGCATTATGGCTGGAAAGCCAGCTGGCCAGCCCGCTCGGCAGCAGCGTGAAGACGCCGAAATACCAGAGCATCAGCTGCACGAGCGTCGGCACATTGCGGTGATAGGACACATAGGCCGCCACCAGCGGATCGCCGAAGCGGAAGGGCGAGAGGCGGATGGCGAGAAGCACGATGGCGAGCGACATGGCGAGCAGCCACGAGCCGGCATAGATGATGAACGTCATCTGGATGCCATGCAAAAGCATCGAGACGTAGTCCGCATTGTTCAAAATTGCGCCGAGGTCAAAACCGCTCACGCGACTTTTCCTCCGGCTCCGCCCGCCGCGACCTTTTCAGCCGGCCGATTTTCAACCGTTTGGGGCTTGGCCGTCTGCAGCCCGCCCATGACCTGAAGCGTCGGGGTAATTTCCATGTGGCCGATATTCATGGCCACGGGTGCGGCGATGGCAAACGCAATCGCATCGGCGATATCGGATGCCTGCGGCAATTCGAAACCATCGATGAAACGTTCGCGAATGCTCGGATCATCGCCATGCACATGGTTGAAAATATCGGTCGCGACGCGGCCGGGGCAGATTTCCGTCACCCGCACGCGTTTACCGAAAGCATCGATGCGCAGCTGGTTGGACAGCATCGCCACGCCGGCCTTGCTGGCATGATAGGTGGAATTGCCGCCGAAATTATAATTGCCGGCAATGGAGGAGATGTTGATGACATGGCCGCGATCGCGCGCCACCATGCCCGGCACCACCATGCGGCACAGATGCAGCACGGCGCGCAGGTTGACGTCGATCAGGAGATCGATATCGCTCTCATCCGCTTCCAGAAACTTCTTCGGGCGGTCGACGCCGGCATTGTTCACGAGGACATCGAACGCAACTTCGCTCGTCAGCTTTGCAAGCGCCGGCCGGTCCGTCACATCGATGGCATGGGCAAAGCAGCCCGTGCGCTTCGCCAGCTTGTTGAGAGCGTCCGCGCTTCTGGCAACCGCATGCACTTCCAGCCCTTCGCGGCAAAGGCGCTCAACGACGGCGGCGCCAATTCCGGAAGATGCGCCGGTTACGAGTGCGGTCTTGTAGTCTGAGAATGGCATGTTTGTCCCCTATCGTTGAGCAAACATTAGTGAAGCTTTCATCGCTTGCCTAAGACCGATTTTTTTTGGAGTAATAAGCAACTTGTATGGATGGCGATTGCACCACTTTAAGCGATGCGGCAATCCGGCCGGCGGGGCATATGTTCCCCGTGCCGGCCACAGGTACATTCTAGACCACCGCCGTCGGCAGGTCCTGTCCTGCGAAATGCGCATCCAGATTGGCGAGAACCAGAGCGCCCATCTGAAGCCGCGTCTCATGGGTCGCAGCGCCGATATGCGGAGCGAGAACGACATTGCGCATGCCGATCAAGGCCTCGGGAACATGCGGCTCGTTCTCGAAAACATCGAGCGCCGCCCCCTTCAGCCCACCTGCCACAAGAATATCGACCAGCGCCTTTTCATCCACCAGCGATCCTCTGGCGACGTTGACAAGCACGCCATCCGGCCCCAGCGCCGCCAGCACCTCGCGGTTGATCGCGTGCCTAGTCTCCGGCGTCGCCGCCGCCGCGACGATCAGGACATTGCAGGCGCTTGCGAGCGACACTGCCGTTGAATGATAATCATAGGCCACGTCCTGTTTCCGCCGGCTGAAATAGGAAATCTCCGCGTCGAAGGCTTCCAGCCGCGCCGCGATGGCGCGGCCTATGCGGCCAAGCCCGTAAATCCCGTAACGCCGCCGCGAGGCCTTGTTGCCAAGCGGCATCTCGGCTTTTTTCCACTCCCCCGAGCGGACATGGTGATCCGCGCTGACGAGCTGGCGCAGCAGCATGATGGAAAGGCCAATGGCGAGATCGGCGACATCCTCGGTCAGCACGTCCGGCGTGTTCGTCACCCTGAAGCCGCGCACGCGGGCCTGATCGAGGTCGACCTTATCGAAACCGACACCGTTAATGGCGACGATTTCGAGAGCGGGCAGGCAGGCGGCGAGATCAGGGGCAAGGCCGATATGACCGCCGGTGACGACAGCCCTTATCGAAGCCGCCTCCGCCTGCAGAAACGCCTGTTTGTCGGATATTTCGTGCCAGCGATGGACCCGGAAGCGCTTTTGCAGTTCGGCTTCTATCTGTGGCTGAAGCGGATAGGTTTGCAGAAGATCGGGCTTCATGCGCGCTCCTTAGCCACGACCGACGAAAGGCATGCCGCTCGCCATCACCGTCATGGTGAGTACATTCGCCTCGAGCGGCAGCGAGGCCATATGCACCACGGCTTCGGCGACGATGCTGGCATCGATGGTCGGTTCGACGGCGGTGCTGCCATCCGCCTGCAACACACCGGTTGCCATGGCGCGCGTCATTTCCGTGCTGGCATTGCCGATATCGATCTGCCCGCAGGCGATGTTGAATGCCCGGCCATCCAGCGCGGCCGACTTGGTAAGGCCGGTGATCGCGTGTTTGGTCGCGGTATAGGGCGCCGAACGCGGCCGCGGCGTGGTGGCCGAAATCGAGCCATTATTGATGATGCGCCCGCCCTGCGGCGATTGCGCCTTCATCTGGCGAAATGCCGCCTGGGTGCAGAGAAAGGCGCCCGTGAGATTGGCCCCGACCACCGCGTTCCAGGTTTCGAACGGCACATCTTCGATATGGACAGCCGGCGCCGACATGCCGGCATTGTTGACCAGAAGGTCGAGGCGGCCAAAACGGCCGGTGACCTCCGCAAACAGCCGTCCGACATCGGCCGGAACGGAAATATCGGCCGCGGCGGTCAGAATACGGTCTCCATATTCGCGCCATTCGCCAACGGCGGCATCCAGAACCTCACGCCGCCGCCCGGTGATCGCGACGCTGTAACCATCTTCCAGAAGCGCCTCGGCAATCGCCTTGCCAACTCCTGTTCCTCCGCCCGTAACGAGCGCGATCTTTCCATTACTCATGCTGCTTTCCCCTCCAGCTCATCTTCCACATGCGCCTGAATGATCTCGGCAAAGGACGTTTCCGCCCTGAAGCCAAGCGACAGCGCCAGTTGCGGATCGTAATCCTCGGCCCAGCCGTCGACGATCCGGATGATACGCTCGTCGGGAACACGCTTGATAAGCGCCACGGCCTTTTCCCCGGCAAAGGCGCGCAGGGCCTCGATTTCATCGGCCACCGTCGCCGAAAGTCCCGGCATGATGAGATTGCGGCGAACGCCGAGCCCGGAGAGATCGACGCTCGCGGCGCGCAGCAGGAAGGCGACGGCCGAGCGCGGGCTGGCGAACCAGTGGCGCACGGTATCGGCAACGGGCAACACCGCTTCCTGGCCCACCAGCGGTTCGCGCAGAATATTGGAGAAGAAGCCGGAGGCAGCCGCATTCGGCTTGCCGGGGCGGATACAGATGGTGGGCAGGCGGATGCTGACGCCATCGAAGAAACCGCGACGGCTATAATCCGCAAGCAACAGCTCCACGATCGCCTTCTGCGTGCCATAGCTGGTCAACGGCGCCGGCAGGAACTCGTCGCCAATTACCTTGGGGAAAGGCGACCCGAAAACCGCGAGCGACGAGCAGAAGACCACACGCGGGCGGTAGCCATCCTTCTGATGCTCCAGACGAATGGCTTCGAACAGCGAACGTCCGCCATCGAGATTGATGCGATAGCCCTTCTCGAAATCGGCCTCCGCCTCGCCCGAAACCACGGCGGCGAGGTTGAAGATCACATCCGGTCGCTTGGCAATCAGCTTTTCGGCGACGCCGGCATTCGACAGATCGCTGCGCTCGATGGTCAGCTTGCCGCCAAAGCCCTTCGGCGCGGTCGGCTCGAAAACATCCGTCAGCGTCATTTCGGTGATATTCGCACCGCCAAGCTCTCCGTCAGAAGCGAGACGTTGCGTCAATTTGCGGCCGATCATTCCGGCGGCGCCGATTATCAGAATATGCATTGTTTCACCTTTGTTTGGCCGGCCGTGCCGGCTCGATTGATCGTCAGTCGTCATCACCCTGGAACACCACCTCGCGACGGCGCATGATCGCCGGCATCGCCATCATGATGACGACCATGCCGGACAATGCGAGCAGGGTGGCGCTGATCGGATGGGTGACGAATGTCGAGAAACTTCCCTGCGAAATCAGCAGCCCAAGGCGCATGTTCTGCTCCAGAAGCGGACCGAGAACGAAGCCCAGCACCAGCGGTGCTGGCTCGCAGCCGATCTTGCGCAGGAAGAAGCCGACAATGCCGAAAACCGCGCAGAACAGAACGTCGACGACGCTGTAGGAAAGCCCGTAAGCCCCGATGGCGCAGAACATCAAAATGGCGGGGCACAAGAAGCGGTAGGGAATGCCGAGAAGGCGAACCCAGATGCCGATGAGCGGCAGGTTCAGCACCAGGAGCAGAAGATTGCCCACCCACATGCTGGCGATAAGCCCCCAGAAGAGATCGGGCCGCGACTGCATGACTTCAGGTCCCGGTGTAATGCCCTGTATCATCATCGCCCCGACCATCAGCGCCATCAGGCCGTTGGCGGGAATACCGAGCGTCAGAAGCGGGATGAAGGAGGTCTGCGCGCCGGCATTGTTGGCGCTTTCCGGCCCCGCCAGCCCTTCGATTGCGCCCTTGCCGAAACGGGATGGATCCTTGGCGATCTTGCGCTCCAGCGCGTAGCTCGCGAACGAACTCATAATCGCACCACCGCCGGGCAGCACGCCGAGGAAAGAGCCGAGCGCCGTGCCGCGCAGCACGGCCGGAAAGGCCTGTTTAAAATCCTGCCGGGTCGGCATCAGCGATCCGGTTTTTACCGTGTCCGCATCGCGCTCCACGCCCTGCTGCAGGTTGAAGAGGATTTCGCTGACGCCGAGAAGCCCGATGGCAAGAACGACGAAATCGATACCGTCGAACAGTTCCGCCATGCCGAAGGTGAAACGCTGCTCGCCCGATGTCGGATCGATGCCGACGAGGCTGAGTGCAATGCCGAAGGCGACCATGCCGACCGCCTTGACCGGCGATCCGCTCGACAGGAACACGGCAAACAGCAGCCCGAAGATCACCAGACTGAAATAATCGGCCGGGCCGAAGGCAAGCGCAATGGCCGAAAGCGGCTTTGCGACAACGACGATCAGAACGGTCGCTACCGTGCCGGCGAAAAACGACCCGAGCGCCGCCGTGGCCAGCGCCACACCCGCCCTGCCCTGCCGGGCCATGGCATATCCATCGATGCAGGTGACGACGGATGAGGATTCACCCGGCAGATTGACGAGGATCGCCGTGGTCGAGCCGCCATACTGCGCGCCATAAAAAATGCCTGCGAGCATGATCAGCGCCGCCGTATCCGGCATCGTATAAGTGATGGGCAGAAGCAGCGCGACGGTGGCGGAAGGGCCGATGCCCGGCAGGATACCGATCATCGTGCCGAGCGTGACGCCAAGCAGGCAGTAAAAAAGGTTTACCGGCGTGACGGCCACGCCAAAACCGAGAACGATATTGGAAAGAAGATCGGTCATGGCAGCAACGGTATCCTCTGTCCGAGGCCCACAACGAAAATGAGGATGCAGGCGAGGATGAGCACGGCGGAAAGCAGCAGAACCTCAACCGGCCGGATCCTACCATAAGCGATGCAGGCGAGCACGATCAGCACGAAGGCAGCGGCGATAAAGCCCAATGGCTCGATCAGCAGCGCAAAACCGGCAATACCGGCCACCGCCAGAAACGGACGCGTTTTCGGCGCCACCCAGGCTTCGGACGGTGTCTTTCCCAGCAAATCCTGCAAAAGCAGAACGATACCCAGCGCGAACAGCAAGGCTGCGATGACCGTTGGCATATAGCCGGGCCCGGGCTGGAAATTGGTGCCCATGCTCAGCGGCCGCGCGCCATAATAAAGCCCGGCGGCGGCCGCCAGAAAGAAGGCCCCCGACAGAATATTCGCCGTCAGTTTCGAGCCGTGTCCGGCCATGATTATCTCCCCTCCTCATCGAGGAATACGCCATGCCTCCCGACACGGCGTATCCAACGTTTAATCACTGGCTCAATCGGCCCAGACACATCCCTTCGAGCGCATCATGTCGTAACGATCCTCGATATCCATCTTGCCCTGCCGGTGCAGTTCCATCATGTGGTTCTCGTGGTCGTCGCGTTCCTGGCAAGCCTTGACGAGCTTTGCGATATCCTTCTCGCGAACGACGACGACGCCGTCATCATCGCCGCAGACGATATCGCCGGGGCTGATCAGTTCACCGCCGACCACGACCGGATGGTTGATGGTGCCGAGCGTGTCCTTGGAGGTGCCCTTCATGCAAAGCCCGAGCGAAAACACCGGGAAACCGATCTCACGCAGCCCCTTGCCATCGCGCACGGCGGCGCTGACCACGAAACCGACAATGCCCTTGCCGATGCAAGCGGCAGCCAGCACATCGCCGAAGCCGCCCTGATTGGGATTGTCACCGCCATCGATGACCAGCACATCGCCGGGCTTTGCCAGATTGATAGCTTCGAAAATCATCAGATTATCGCCGATATGGCATTTCGCGGTGATTGCCGGGCCGCAGATTTTCAGGCCGGGCTTGATCGGCTTGATGCGATAATCGAGAGCACCGAGCTTGCCCTGCGCCTCGTGAATGGTGGCAGGGCTGAATTTGCTGATCGCTTCGATATCGGCTCTGGAAGGGCGCTGGAAATTGCGGATGACATGGGCCATTGGCCGGATTCCTTTCAACAGTGGGTCATAGCCGGGCCGCAGGCTGGCCCAGGCGTCATTTTGGTTAAGGGTGAGAGAAGCGGTCGGTGCCGGCCGCTTATTTTGTCCAGGGCTTGCTTTTCCAGAGCTCGGCCAGATTGGCGTTGCCCTTCTTGAGCGCCTCGGCAAATTCGGCCTGTGTCAGCGGCAGCATCGTCAGCTCGCGCTTTTTGGCATCGGCAAGATAACCCGGATCCTTCAGCGCCTTCTGGAAGGCATCGACCAACTTTGCCTCCACATCCGCCGGCAAGCCCTTCGGTGCGCCGAAGCCCGCCAGCAGGCTGAACTGAACATTGTAGCCGGCTTCCCTGAAGGTCGGCACATCAGGCGAAAGCGGCGAACGCTCGGCACCGGAGGTCGCAAGCACACGCAGCGCGCCCGAGCGATTGTCGGCAAATACCTCGTTGAGGTTCATGAACCCGAGTGTGACGTGGTTGCCGAGCATCGCAAGCCGTGCCGGCCCACCGCCATTGAAGGGCACAAAATTGAGCTTCACGCCCGCCGCCTCTTCGAACAGCAGCGCAGTGATCTGGCTCGGATGACCGATGCCGGTCACGCCGACGACGACCGGGTTCGCCTTGGCCGCTTCGACGAATTCCCTGGCGGTCTTGATCGGCGACACCTTGTTGACGGTCAGCGCCAGATCGCCGCCGATCTGGTTTGCGAGCGGCGTGAAGGCGTCCTCCTTGTAGCTGGCGTTGCCCTGCACGATCGGCGAATACATGGATGGGAAATTCAGCGCTCCGATGGTGTAACCGTCAGGCTTCGCATTGGCGATATAGGTCGCGCCGATCAACCCGCCGGCACCTTCGCGGTTTTCCACCACGACCGGTGTGCCGAGATATTTTTCGAGATAGGGCACCAGCGCCCGCGACTGGATATCGGTGCCGCCGCCGGCCGGATAACCGATGACGAGCGTTACCGGCCGCTCCGGATATTCCGCCGCCGCCCCTCCCGCAGCCAGCATTCCCGCCGCCGCCAGCATGCCAAACAGAGATGTCTTCAAACGCATATCTTTTCCTCCCCGATACGCTTTCATCGGGGAGGCTAGGAAGAAGCCATCAACAATACAAATACCGAGTTTTCAATTTACCCATACAGATCGTTTATGGGTTGAATGCCGGTTCACGTCTTGCGACAGCCCGCAAAAGGTCGCGGAACAGCCTGAACGTTCGCTCATCCACTTCCCTGCCCTTTAACAGATGTATGGAGCGATAAATGACGGGCTGGGTGATATGGGCGGCCTGAAGCTGACCGGCCTCCTGCTCCTGCTGCACCGAATTCCATGACAGGATCGTCGCACCGATGCCGGCGCTGACGGCGCGTTTGATCGTATCCTGCCCGTCGATCTCCATGGTCACGTTCAGTGTTATTCCGGCGCGGGCGGCGGCCTCGTCGATCGATATGCGCAGTGGATTGTCTTTCGGCGGCAGGATCAGGTTGAGCCCTGCTGCAGCCTCAAGCGGTATCGACCGGCCGATAGGCCTTGAGGAAACGGCAAACAGGCTCTCCTTGACGATAAGATCGTCGGCCTTGTCCTCCGCACCCACCAGCGCAACGGCCATATCCACCTTGCCGAGACGAATAAGGCGCAGGGATTCGTCATTGCGCGCCTCTATCAGCCGCAGCGAAACCTTGGGCATCGAAGCGGCAACTTCGCTGATGATGCTCGGCGCAAAGGCGGTCGCCCAGGAGGGGATGAGGCTCAGCCGGATCACCCTCTCATCCAGATAGGCCATGGCCCGGATTTCCGCTTCCGCCTGCCGAACCTTCTCGGTAATCTCCCGCGCATGGGAAAGCAGGACTTCACCCTTTTCCGTCGCCTTCACACCGCGCGCCAGCCGGTGCAGCACTGGAAAACCAACCAGCCGTTCCAGTTCCGTAATGTGATGGCTGAGCGCCGGCTGGGCTATCCCCAATTGCCGCGCCGCCGCCGACATGGAGCCGCAATCGGCAATCGCGACCAGATATCGCAGCCTGCGCAAATCCAACATGCCCGCTTAACCTCCCGCCGGTTAGAAATGCGATCATGACACCAAATCACCGCGGGGGCCTAGGGGAAAAGCGTCGTCCGGTGGTCCTGCCGGTCTTCAAGAGAGTAATGGGGTAAGACAAGATTCTTATGACAGCCGGCTAAGGCTTTTCTCAATGTCTTGCCCATGACACGGTCTTGCTGCGATGGGGAGCGGGATGAATCCTAAGACCGGAATTTTGCTCAAGCTGACGGCCATGCTGGCATTCACAGTCATGTCCGCCTGCGTGAAGGGCCTGGACGGGGCGATCCCGGTCGGCGAAGTCGTTTTCTGCCGGGGATTTTTTGCCCTCATTCCCCTCTGTCTCTGGTTCATCGCCTCCTCGGAGCGGATAACCGTGCCGGCCAAAAAGAACATCGGCAGCCTGCTCGCGGGCAGCTCGGCCGGGCTTGGCGGCATGTTCTTCGGCTTTCTCGCCCTCGCCTATCTGCCGCTGGTGAATGTGACGGTGCTGAGCTACACGACACCGCTTTTCACCATCATGCTGGCGGCGCTGCTGCTTGGCGAAAAAGTGCGGATATATCGCTGGTCCGCCGTACTGACCGGTTTCATCGGTGTCTTCATCACGCTCTCGCCGAAACTGATCTTCGATGCCGCCTCAGGCCCCGCTCAAATCGACAGCGTCGCGATGATCGGAACCGCGCTGGCGTTGACCGGTGCGCTTTGCGCAGCCTTTTCCTCCATCGCCGTCCGCCATCTGAACAGCATCGAAAAGCCGTCGCGCATCGTGCTCATCTATACGCTGACGGGTGTGGTGGCCGGCCTCGCCACGCTCGGATTTGGATGGAAGATGCCGGATTTTCACCAGTTCCTGCTGCTCGCCGGCGGCGGCCTTGCCGGCGGCATCGGCCAGATCGCCATGACGCTGAGCCTGCGCCACGCCCAGGCCTCGCTGCTGGCGCCGTTCGATTACACCACCATGATATGGGCAATCGCCCTCGGTTATCTCTTCATGGCCGAAGTGCCGACGGGTGCGACCATCATTGGCGCCTTGACTGTCATCGCCGCCGGGCTTTTTGCGATGTGGCGCGAAAACCGGCTGGCGAAACAGGCTGTCAGGGAGCCGGTAGCGTCAACTGTTCCGTAACGCGCTTTTTGTGCAGCCGCCTTTCCCGCCACAGCGTGAACAAACCGGCGGCAACCACGATGGAAGCCCCCAGAATGGTCGTCAGGGCCGGAACCTGATCCATGAAGGCATAACCGATCAACAGCGCCCATATCATCGTGGTGTAATCGAACGGCGCCAGCAGCGAGGCCTCGGCATAACGCAGGCTGAGCGTCACCAGTATCTGCGCGATACCGCCAATAAGACCGGTGCCGATCAGCAGGGTCCATTGCCACGCGGTCGGCATTTTCCAACCCATGCCGATGCTGGCAAAGCCGATGACGGTTGTAAGCAAAGTGAAATAGAAGATGATCGCTCCGGTATTTTCCGTCTGCGTCAAATGCCGGATCTGGATCATCGATATGGCGGAGAAAAAAGCCGCCGCCAGACCGAACAGGCCGCCGAGCATGGCGACGCCAGAGCCGGAAGCGACATCCGAAACATCGAAGGAAAAATGCGGCGACAGGATCAGCACGATACCGCAGAGCCCGACGACCACCGCCGTCCAGCGGTAAATCCTGACGACTTCCTTCAAAAGCAACACCGCCAGAATGACGGTAAAGAGCGGTGTTGCGTAGCTGATGGCCGTCGCGTCGGCCAGCGGAATGTAGGCCAGCGCCAGATAGCTGAAGACCATGCCGCCGGTGCCGGAAAAACTCCGCACCAGATGGCCGCCAATATGGCTGGTTGCCACCTGCCTTCGGAAACCGCCCTGCGCCGCCATCCACAGACAAAGCGGCAGCATGGCCACCGCCGATCTGAAGAAGACCACCTGCCCGATGGGTATTTCGCCCCTGAGGCTGCTGATGCAGGCGCCCATCAGCACCAGAGCGAGCGCTGCAGAGATTTTAAGAAGAATGCCTTTGCGGGAATCCATGGTTCGTTCCTTCGGAGTCTTCGAACCGTTTCACCACGCGGCGGCGGGATATCAAACCGGAAAGCAATGTCCATAGGAACTTCGTCTGACCCCATCAATCCCGCCCCCATGGTAGCTATTGCTGATGGACAGGGTGCGGATTCCGCTCCGCCCACCTGCCGCCGTGGGGACAAAAAAGACGTTGGAAACCAATATGGATCTGGAAAAGATCAAGAAACTGATCGAGTTCGTTGGCTCTTCGCGAGTATCCGAATTGACCGTGAGCCAGGAGGGAACCACGGTCCGGATCATCCGCGAAAACAATGCCGTTTCGCCGCAGGCACCATCATCGCAGCCCCGGCCCGTTGCGGTAGCCGAAACGGCATCCGCGACACCCCGCGCCGAAGAACATGCGCCGGCATCCGCCGCAGCCGCACCGGCGTCATCCGGCATCGTCGCAGCACCCTCATTCGGCCTTTTCCATCGCGCCCCGAGCCCGGGCGCGGCGCCTTTCGCCGAAGCCGGCGACGAGGTCAGGCAAGGACAGGAACTCTTCATCATAGAGGCGATGAAAGTGTTCAACACCGTTAGGGCCGAACGAAGCGGCAGGATCGCCAGATTTATCGCCAATGACGGCGAAGACGTCGAACTTGGACAGCCGGTGCTGGAGTTCGAATGATGGATGCGACACTCCCAAAGGTGGCTGAGACACGAGCATTCGATAGCGTCCTGATCGCCAATCGCGGCGAGATTGCCTTGCGGGTGCAGCGCGCCTGCCGTGAACTCGGCCTGAAGACCGTCATGATCTATTCGGAAGCCGATAAGGATGCCGACTATCTGAAGGCGGCCGACACCGCCATCTGCATCGGGCCGGCCTCTCCCGCCCAGAGCTACCTCAACGCGCCGGCCATACTGCTTGCGATGGAGCTGACCGGCGCTGGCGCGGTTCACCCCGGCTATGGTTTCCTGTCCGAAAGAGCGTCTTTTTCGGAAGCCGTGGAGGCGGCGGGGGCGGTCTTCATCGGCCCGCGCGCCGACGCCATCCGCACCATGGGTGACAAGATAGCGGCGAAGCGGGCGATGATGGAGGCCGGCGTGCCCTGCGTTCCCGGTCCCGATTCCGCCCTGCCGGATGACATGGCCGAAGTCTCGAAAATCGCCGCCGAAATCGGCTATCCCGTCATCGTCAAGGCGGCTGGCGGCGGCGGCGGGCGCGGCATGCGTGTGGTGCACGATGCCTCCGCCCTTCAGGATGCCGTTCTCGTCACGCGTGAGGAGGCAAGCCGGGCCTTCGGAACGCCGGAACTTTATATCGAGAAATTCCTCGAACATCCGCGCCATGTCGAAATTCAGGTTCTCTGCGATGGTCAGGGCAACGGGGTCTGGGTGGGCCTGCGCGATTGTTCCATGCAGCGCCGCCACCAGAAGGTCGTCGAAGAAGGCCCGGCCATCGGCATCCCGCCCGATGTCGCGGCTTTCGTCGGCAATCGCTGCGTCGAAGCCTGCCGCCAGATCGGTTATCGCGGGGTCGGCACCTTCGAGTTTCTTTATGAGAATGGCGAATTTTATTTCATCGAGATGAATACCCGCCTGCAGGTCGAACATCCGGTCACGGAAATGACCTCGGGCGTGGATCTGGTGCGCCAGCAGCTTCTCGTCGCTCTTGGCCATCCGCTCGAGATTTCGCAGGAGGATATCGTCTGCGAAGGCCATTCGATCGAATGCCGCATCAATGCCGAAGACCCCTATAGTTTCATTCCCTGCCCCGGCCTTATCACGGCTCTGCACTTGCCGGGCGGCCCCGGCGTCAGGGTCGATACCCATGTGACGGCGGGTTATCGGGTTTCGGCTCATTACGATTCCCTGATCGCCAAGCTCATCGTCCATGCGCCGACCCGCGAGCAGGCAATCCTGCGCATGCGGCGCGCACTTGGCGAAATGCGCATCGAGGGCGTTTCCACCAACCTGGCGCTGCACCGGGAAATATTGCAGGACCCGGCCTTTTCCGAAGGCGGCACGGATATTCATTACCTCGAACATTGGCTTGCAGCGCGGGGTGCAAAGTGAAGCGACAGCCTGTTTCCGTATCCCGCTACAGCGAGCCCGGCACAATTGCCGATCTTGCCGCTCACCTCGAGCGCAACAATGTCTCCGCCATTGAAATAGAGACGCCGGATGGATCATTGAAGATCGTCGCCATGGCAGGCGGTCAGACCCCTGCCGCACAGCGGCCCATTGAAGCGGCCAAAGCGCCGGAAAAGGCGGGGGATATTCTCGCCCGTGCACCGATGGCCGGCATCTTCACGCCCGCGCATCCGCAGCGCCCCGATCGGGCGGTTCGGGCACGACAATCCGTAGCGAAAGGCGAGATCGTCGCATTCGTCGCAGCCGGACCCGTGCTTGTTCCGGTCATCGCCGAAAAAGCCGGCACCGTCAGCGAAATCGTGACGGAAGCCGGCGCGCTTGTCGGCTATGGCTCCACCCTTCTCAAGACCGAAACATGATGGTGACGTCGATGAGCAACCTCCCGCTGAAAACGCCCCACCTCACCCCCGCCCATCTGGGCCTGCCGAAAATCTCGATGATCGGCAACAAGACGTTTCTGATCGAAGCGCCCGGCGAGCTGGACCTGCCCGCCCAGCGGCGTATCTGGGCGCTGACGCGCGCATTGAAGGACCGCCCCGAAGTGCTGGAACTCATACCCGGCATGACCAACCTGCTGATCGTGCTACGCAGCACGCCTGAAGATGCCGGGCGTTTGGAGGACGAGCTTCTCGACCTCTGGCAAAGGACTGCGGAGCTCGATCTTCTGGGCAAGACCATCGAAGTGCCCACGACCTATGGCGGCGAGCACGCCATCGACCTTGCAGCGATCTGCGATTATTCCGGCCTGCCGGACAAGGAAGTCGTGCGCCTGCATTTCGAGCGGACCTATACGGTTTTCGCCGTCGGCAGCGCGCCGGGCTTCGGTTATCTCGGCGGCCTCGATCCGCGCATTTTCATGCCGCGCAAGAAAGTCCCGTCGCTCCGCATGTTGAAGGGCATGGTGACGATCGGCGGCATGCAGTCCGGCATCTCGGTTCTGACCGGACCGAATGGCTGGAATTCGCTGGGCTTCACCGAAATCACCATGTTCGACGCGACCGCCGAACAGCCCGCGGTGCTGGCGCCCGGTGACCGCGTTCGTTTCCTTCCCGAAAGGATCGAACTATGATCCATATTCTTGCCTGTGGACCGCTGAACACCGTCCAGGATCTCGGCCGCGCGGGTTATCGCAATATCGGCATCACCGCCACGGGCGCGATGGATCCCATCGCGCTCAGGGTCGGCAATATTCTTGTCGGCAACGGCGAGGACGCCGCTGCGATTGAAATCCAGACCTTTCCGTTCCGCATCGAATTCGAAGAGGCGCTGACCTTCGCCGTAACCGGTGCGGATTGCGCCGCCCGGCTCAATGGTGCCGATCTGCCGCCCTACTGGTGCGCGCGGGCAGAAAAGGGTCAGATTCTCGAATTTTCGACGCCGCTGAAGAATGCGCGCGCCTATCTCTTCCTTCAGGGCGGCATAGACGTTCCCGTGGTGATGGGATCACGAAGCACCTCACTTCGCGGCTCCTTCGGCGGCCATGAGGGACGCCACCTCACCACCGGCGACAGGCTATCCGTTCTGCCATCCGAACCAACGGCGCTGCCGGCAAGCGGCCTCGGCGTCATGCCGCTTGCCGAGGCGATGCCGGACATGTTTCCGGTATCCGAAAATGGCGAATTACTGCTGAGAGCCATTCCCGCCGCCGAACACGATCTTTTCGGCGAAGGTGCGGAACGTTTCTGGTCCGAAGCCTGGAAAATCACCTCGCAGAGCGACCGCACCGGCTACCGGCTTGCCGGCACGCCGATGACACTTGCGGCTCCGGTGGAGCTACGTTCTTACGGCGTCATTCCCGGCGTGGTTCAGGTTCCGCCAAGCGGCGAGCCGATCATCCAGATGAGCGACGCCAACACAGCCGGCGGTTATCCGAAGATGGCTGGTATCATCGACAGCGATCTTTGGCGGCTCGGACAGGCGCGCATCGGCAGTCGCATCCGTTTCGTGCAGGCGACGGTGCGCGAGGCGCTGGAGGTCGAACAGGCAATCGACGCCTATTTCGCCGATATCCGCAAAACCCTGCCGCTGGTTACCGCCGCACTCGGCACGCTCGCAAAACGATAATCCTTAAAAATACGGAGAGGGAACCATGAAGATCGATGTTAATTCCGATATGGGCGAAGGTTTCGGCGTCTATAAGGTCTGCGACGACGAGAAGCTTATGGAAGTCGTCTCTTCGGCGAATATCGCCTGCGGCTTCCATGCCGGCGATCCGGAAATGATGGCGCGCATGGTGCGTCTCGCCAAACAGAACGGCGTCGGTGTCGGCGCCCATCCCGGCCTCGCCGACCGCCTCGGCTTCGGCCGCCGCGAAATTCCCGTCGATGCAGAAGAAATGGAACAGCAGGTTCTCTACCAGCTCGGCGCGCTTTCGGCGATTGCCAGGGCGCAGGAGGTTGCGCTCTCCCATATCAGCTTCCATGCCGCCATGGGCAACATGATCAATCGCGACGCGGCCCTTGCCGAACGGATCATGAAAAAGATCAAAGCGGTCGATCCAAATCTCATTGTGTTTTCTATGCCGGACATGCTGATCGAAAAGGCGGCGCTGGATTGCGGGCTGAAAGTGCTCAACCTCTTTCTCGCCGACCGGGCTTATGATGTGAAGGGCCAGCTCGTGCCACGCAAGCTGCCCAATTCCGTCGTCAAGGAAGAAGGAAAAGTTCGCGCACGCGTGCGCCAGTTTCTGGAAAAAGGCACGGTTACGACCATCGAGGGCGAGACCATCCCCGTTCGCGCCAGATCGATCCTCGTCCACAGCGATACGCCCGGCTCGCTGGAGCTTGCGCGCACGGTGCGCAGCGAAGTGGAAGCCTGCGGCGGCAGCGTCGTGCCGGCTCGCGAAGTGGTTGCCTGAAGCGGCATACGCCTCATATCCAGCACAAAAAGCACGGCACCGCATTCCATTTCAGGAGCGCGGTGCCGTAATTTTGTCACCTATGGATACGGACCGGATTTCAATCCGTCGCCAGCCGGGCCGCCTGAGCGACCCAGCCGCAAAATCATCAATTCAGCCGGATCACGTGATTGCTGTCGGTCGTCCAGCTCAGTCTCACCCGGTCGCCAGCGGCGCTGACGGCATTGGTGAACCCTTCGGTCTGGGTCTGCCGGTAAGCGATCATCGGCTCGCCATTGTCCAGACGCAGGTAATAATGCAGCATGAAGCCGCGATAGACGACCTGCTCCACCCGCGCCGTGGTGGAATTGCCGGTGTTTTCACCTGCGTCCACCGCAAGCGGTGAGACCGAGATTGCTTCGGGGCGAACGGTGACCACGACCTTGTCGCCCTGAACCGCCCCCATATCCTCGACATCGAGCCGCACGCCGGAACCGGTGACCAGCCTTGCGGAACGACCATTGCGCTCTGCCACGCTCGCCTCGAAGAAGTTCGAAGCGCCGATGAAACCCGCGACGAAGCGGGTCAGCGGCTTCTGGTAGATTTCGCCGGCCGGTGCGATCTGCTCGAGATTGCCATCCCGCATCACGGCGATCTGGTCCGCCATGGTCAGCGCCTCGTCCTGATCGTGGGTCACCATGATGGTGGTGAGGCCAAGCCGCTGCTGCAGGCTGCGGATTTCGACCTGCATGCTTTCCCTCAGGCCCTTGTCGAGCGCACCGAGCGGCTCGTCCAGGAGCAACATCGAAGGCTCGATCACCAGCGCGCGCGCCAAAGCCACACGCTGCTGCTGGCCGCCGGAAAGCTGCACCGGCAGTCGGTCGCCGAAGGCGTGCAGCTGAACGAGATCGAGCGCCTGCTTCACGCGCCCTTCCCGGTCAGCCTTGGAAACGCCCCGCATCTCCAGCCCGAAGGCGACGTTTTCGGCAACGGTCATGTGGGGAAACAGGGCGTAGTTCTGGAAAAGCATGCCAACATTGCGGCGGTGAACCGGGGTGCGCGTGGTCGGCTTGCCGCCGACCACGATTTCACCCGAGGTAGGATCGACAAGCCCCGCAATCATGCGCAGGCAGGTCGTTTTACCGCAGCCGCTCGGGCCGAGAAGCGCCAGGATTTCCCCTGCCTTGACGGTAAGCGAAACATCATCGACGGCAACGACCTGACCGTTGTAATGCTTGGTCAGTCTTTCCAGGCGGACTTCTACGGATTTCATCAGCGTTCCTCAGCCGTTAAAGGTCTGGTTGTATTTTTCGAGCCATTGGGCGCGACGCGGTATGATGTATTTCCAGTCCGGTGTGAACAGGTTCAGCGATTCCATCTTCGTTTCCGGGTAGGCAAGGAACTTCGCCGTATCTGCGCCGAACTCGATGCCCTTGACGGAGGGAGCGCTCAGTGTCGCTTCCGAAAGCATCTTCTGCACACCGGGATCGAGGATGCGGTTGATATAGGCAAGCGCGAGATCGCGGTGCGGCCCGCCCTTTACCAGCGCGATGGAATTGATGCCGGTGAATGCCCCTTCCTTCGGGAAGGTCATGTCCAGCGGCACGCCCTTCTTGGTGTGCGGATAAACCGCCTTGGAATATTCGATGCCGCCGAAATCTGCCTGGCCCTGCGCCACCATCATCGTCTGTGCTTCCGCATCGTATATCGAGAGCACGTTCGGCTTCAGCTCGGCGAGTTTCGCCCAGCCGGCATCGGTATCATATTGCGCTTCCTTCAGCGGCTTGCCGGTCGCAAGGGCGGCCGCCACCATCAGCATCAGAACGCTCTGGGTGTTCTTCGGTGTGTTGAGAAGCATGCGGCGGGCATATTTCTTGTCGAACATCTGTTCGTAGCTTTCAAACGGCTTGCCCGTCGTCGGATTATAGAACAGGCCGGCAATCGAGATTGCAAAACCGACGCCGAAATTGTCTTCGAAAAGATAGCGAGAATAGACGTTCTTGAGGTTGGGGATTTCGTCCGCCGGCAATTGCTCGATCAGGCCTTCCTCCTTGGCCTGCGGCACGCCGACATCGTCCATCGACATCACGCTATATTGCGGATTTTCGCGGGTGGCGCGCAGCGTGGCGATATTGGCGAGCGTTGCGCCTTCGGTCGTCAGCACCCGGCACTTATATTCCTTCTCGAAAGCCGGGATCACTTCCTTCTTGATCAGCCCGCCCTGCGCCGAATTATAGACGCCGACATACATGGTGCGATCCTGTGCGGAAGCCGCGGTGTAGAAATAGGGTGTGGCGAGCGCGCCTGCGGTGACTGTCAGGAAACTGCGCCGTTTCATGATGATGGTCTTGTCTGTCATTTCCGGTACCCCTCTTGTTGTTGATTTACATAGCCATTGCCCGGCGCAGACCCACCAGCCTGTCGAGGACGAGCACGACGGTCACCGCCAGAAGAATGATGATGGTGGACATGGTCGCGACCGAAGGATCAAAGACCGTGCCGATCTGGCGATAAAGAACGATGGGCACGGGCAGGTTCGCGGAATCCGCCAGCCACATCGAAACGGGATAATTGTCGAAAGAAACCATGAAGCAGAAGATCGAGCCGGAGGCGACGCCGGGCGCGATCTGCGGAAAGATCACCCGCGTGAAGGTTTTCCAGCGCGTGGCGCCAAGCGTGCGCGCCGCTTCCTCAAGGCTGACATTGACGAGCTGAAGGCTGGTCAGCACCGTGCGGATCACATAGGGCGACGTCACGACGGTGTGGGCGATGAGAAGCTTCAGCTTGGTATCCATCCAGCCATAGCCGGAGAAAAGCTGCAGCAATGCCAGGCCGGTCACCAGCACGGGAAAGATCAGCGGCGAAAGCAGCAGTCCCTTCATCAACGAGCGGCCGATGAATTTTCCGCGGGAGAGTGCGAAGGCTGCCGGAACGCCGAGCGCCAGTGAAAGGATGGTGGTCGCCACCGCCAGCGCCGCACTGAAGGTGAGACCAGCGGTGAATTCCTCGTTCTGCATTACCGCTGCATACCAGCGGAAGGTGAAACCCTGCGGCGGGAAGGTGACGAAATAGCTGTCGGAAAACGAGATGGCGACGACGAGAACGATGGGAGCCAGGATGAAGACCATCATGGCGGCGGTGATCGCATAAAGGACGATGGCGGAAGTGCCGGTCAGCTTGTTGTTCATGACGCGCTTGCCTTGATACGACGCCCGCCGAGCAGCCGCATCGAGACGGCGTTGATCAGAATGACGATGAAAACGAGGATGGTGGCGATGGTGGCGCCGAACGGCCAGTCATAGACCGCGAGAACCTGCTGTTCGACCATGTTGCCAAGCATCTGCGAGCCGGGACCGCCGATCAGAGCGGGAATGACGTAGGATGCGGAAGCGAGCGAAAACACCAACGTGAAACCCGCTAGCAGACCGGGAAGGCTGAGCGGGAAGGTGATCCGCAGGAAAACTTTCCATGCCGGCGCGCCGAGCGTGCGGGCAGCCTGCTGCAGGTTCGGATCGATCTTGCCAAGCGCGGAGGACAGCGGCAGCACCATCATCGGGAAGAAAATGTGCAGGGAGCCGATAATGACGGCGGCATCCGAAAACAGCAGCGTCATCGGACTGTCTATGATGCCAAGATTCATCAATACGTAGTTCAGAAGGCCGGTCGGACCGTTGCCGAGAATGAGCTGCCAGCCGTAGGCGCGCACCACGACGCTGACGGCCAGCGGCGCAATCACGATTAGTGTGATGATACGGGTCGTGACGATATTGCCGCGCACGAGAACGGTCGCGACCGGATAGGCCAGTATCGCCGCAAGAATTGAGGTGATCAGGCTGATGCGGATCGTCGCCCAGAGCACCTTCTGGTAAAGATCGACCTCAAAAAACCTGACATAATGGGCAAGCGTGAAGGGGGAGCCGATCAGCCCCTGCGAATTCTGGGTCATGACGCTGAAACTCATCAGCCGAACCGCCGGCCAGAAGAAAAAGATCAGCAGAAAGATCAGCAGCGGCAGGATGAGGATGCCGGGCGAAAACAGCCGACGCTCGAGGGCCTTCCAGCCGGAAACTCCGCGGCGTGGCGGGGCATGTGGTTCCATGATCGCAATATCCGACATCTATACTCCCGTCGCGTTGAATACGGCACGAGGCATCGCTTTGAGCCGAACGAGATCGTCCAGACCCTATGACTAGAATTTGCTGGGTGTGCTCCCTGTCGAGGCATCCGGTCTTTTGCCGGCGCCTGTCGCATATTTCTGCATTTTCGCGCCGGTTACCTCTCTGGGTAACATTGCCCGACGCGTCGTTCCCTTGTTGTTAAGCCGAGCTTAGGGGCTAAGCCGACGGGCTGCATAATATTTTATTCCTCTGAGGTCATCGCATACGCATATGGACTGCTCACCCCATCTTGGCGGCGATGCATCAAAATCCCGTATGACGTCACATCGAAGTCGTATTGGGGAAATAGCGGAAAATTCCCGTAACCTCTTTGTCATGCACTGGCGTCGCGACGATGCCTGCCTTCACCGTTACAATCGGAAATAATCCATGCCCACTATCGCCCAACGCCTTAACAACGTCACCGTGTCAGCTTCGCTCGCCATGACCCAGAAAGCGCGCGATCTCGCCGCTCAGGGCATCAAGGTCATCAGCCTGTCGTCCGGCGAGCCGGATTTCCCGACGCCTGCCCACGCGGTCGAGGCGGCGCATGCGGCGGCCCTTGCCGGCGACACGAAATATCCGCCAGCTGACGGAACGCCGGCGCTACGGGCCGCGATCCAGCGAAAGTTCAAGCGCGACAATAATCTCGACTACGATCCGAGCCAGATTCTGGTGGCGGGCGGCGGCAAGCAGATCATCTTCAACGCCATCATGGCGACCTGCGACCCGGGCGATGAAGTCGTCATTCCCGCGCCGTCCTGGATCAGCTATGCCGATATCGTGAAGTTCGCGGGCGGCGTGCCCGTGCCGGTGGTTTGCCCGGAGAATAACGGTTTCCGCCTGCGCGCCGAAGATCTCGAAGCCGCGATTACCCCGAAGACCAAGTGGCTGCTTTTCAACTTCCCCAACAACCCGACGGGCGCCGCCTGCTCCCGCGCGGAAATGAAGGAAATCGCCGAGGTCATGCTGCGGCATCCGCATGTCTGGATCATGACCGACGATATGTATGAGCACCTGATCTATGACGACTTCGAATTCTGCACCATCGCCGAAGTCGAACCCCGCCTCTATGACCGGGTCCTGACCGTCAACGGCGCATCGAAAGCCTATGCCATGACCGGCTGGCGTCTCGGTTTCTGCGGCGGCCCGAAGGATCTCATCAAGGCCATCAGCAACGTCAATACCCAGAACAGCGGCGGTGTCGCGACCATCGTGCAGGCTGCCGCCGTCGCGGTTCTCGACGGCCCGCAGGATCTGCTGAAGGAGCGCGCCGATATCTACAAGACGCGCCGCGACTTCGTGCTCGGCAAGCTTTCGGAAATCGAGGGGCTTCGCTGCCACAAGCCGGAAGGCGCCTTCTATATCTTCCCGAATATTGCCGCGCTGATCGGCAAGACGACGAAGGGCGGCACGAAGATCGAGAACGATACCGATTTCGTCATGGCGCTTCTCGCCGAACATCACGTTGCGACAGTGCAGGGCGCGGCCTATGGCCTCAGCCCCTTCTTCCGGCTTTCCTATGCCACCAGCATGGAAAACCTTGCCGAAGGCTGCGCCCGCATCGCCGAATTCTGCAATGGAATGAAATAGGGAGAACAGCATGTTGGGAGGAAGTGGCCGTGTCATCATGGTTTCCGGCGCATCGCGGGGTCTCGGCCTTGCGATCGCCAAAAGGCTTCACGAAGCGGGTTTCACGGTGGCGGCGGGAGCGCGAAATCCGGCCGCCGTTGCGGTGAAGGACCGGCTTTCGGCCGATCGCTACGATGCGGAAGAGGCTGGTTCGGCGGAGGCCTGGGTTGAGGCCGTTGCCGCCAGATATGGCCGGATCGACGGGCTGGTGAATTGCGCCGGCATCAACCCCAAAGTCCGGGTCATGGATGCGGGCGAAGAAAGCCTCGACCAGATGTGGCGTATCAACGTCAAGGGTCCGCTGAGGGTAACCCGCGCCGCCATTCCCCATCTCGTAAAAACCGGACAGGGCAGGGTCATCAATGTCGCTTCGCTGGCGGGACGCCGCGTGGGGTCAAATGTGGGTTATGCCATGACGAAATTCGCCGTTGTCGCCCTCACCCACGGCATCCGGCAGGAATTGTGGGACAGCGGCGTGCGCGCCACCGCGCTTTGCCCTGGCTATATCGCAACCGATATGACCGTCGGCGAAACGGAAGTCAGCCGCGAGGATATGACCCAGCCGGACGATCTCGCCGAAATGGTCGAAACCCTGCTTCGCCTGCCGAACAATCTTTCGGTGGCAGAATTGCTGGTGAACTGCCGCAAGGAAGCAATGCTTTGATCTTTTCCATGCGCGGCACCGGGAAACGGTGCCGCGCGTGGCTTTAGAACCGGCCGGACCCTTTTATTTCAGGGTCTCCGCCAGTTGCAGCAATATCTCCTTCACGGCAAGCGCGGGCTCGGAGAGCGGCGTATTGTCCGATACGCAGAAGGACAGCGTTTCCTCGATCATCGGGCTGGCGATCTGCCTCACGACGATGTCCTCATTGGATTCTGCGACGATGCGGTCGGCAATGGCCTTGGGCGTTATGGTCGCGCCAAGCGCGGCATCCACGCCGCGCGCGATAGTCCTCACCGATTCCAGCTCCGCCATCACGATCAGATCCTTGCGGCTGCGGGTGAAGGCGAGATTGATGGCGCGGCGCACGAAATTATAGGTCGGCGGCAGAAGAAAGGGCAAAAACGCCAGATCGGCGACCGTGATCGGCGCATCGCCCGGTTCCACGCCAAAGCTGCGATGCACGACGAGGACGAATTCCTCACGGAACAGCGGCGTGAACTTGACACCCCGGATCGGCCCGACGCCGTGGATCAAACCCATTTCCAGACGGCCGTTCATGATCATCTGGCTATAGGGCTGGCTGACGCTTTCCGTGATGTGCAGCAGAATGCCGGGATGAAGCCGCTTGGTTTCCTCCATCAGACGCAGCGAAAGCGTGGCGGCGCTGCTGAAGGGCGCAAGGCCCACCGACACCTTGCCGGAAAGCACAGCCCCCGCTTCCAGCGCCTCCGCCTGCGCCTGCTCCATCTGCCGCAAAATGACCTGCGCATGCCTGTAGACAACCTTGCCGGCATCGGTCATGACCACACCCTGCTGGCTTCGGGTCAGCAGTTTCTGGCGGAAATGCTCCTCGATGCTTGCCAGCTGCTGGCTGAGCGCCGGCTGGGCAATATGCAGCACATCGGCCGCTCTTGTTATGCTCCCCATGTCGACAATCGTGATAAACGATTTCAGGCGCCTGATATCCATCTGCTGTTGATCATCCCATTACTTGCTTGCAGGAAATAAGATGCTCAATTTGCAGACAAAGTCCATCTTCCATTTCCTCGCCGTGTCCATCGGAGCCGATGGACACGGCCGCTCAGGGCGTCCAGTCAGGCGGCCTTGAGAGACCCCCGATAAGCGTCCGCTCCCTGACCGAGTTCGAACTGGCCGAGCAGCCGGTTCAGCGCATCGACCTCCGTTGCCAGCGTGTGGCTTGCGGCGGTCATCTCCTCGACCATCGCGGCATTTTTCTGCGTCTCCTGGTCCATCTGGTTGACGGCGACGTTGATCTGCTGGAGGCCGGATGACTGCTCCTGCGCGGATTCCACGATCGCGGCGACGTGCTGATTGATTTCCTGCACTTCGGCAACGATGACATCGAGCGCCTTGCCGGTATCGCCGACAAGATGCACGCCCTCTTCGACCTGCTGGTTCGACTTGGTGATCAGCGACTTGATTTCTTTCGCCGCAGCGGCGGAGCGTTGGGCAAGCTCCCGCACTTCCTGCGCCACCACGGCAAAACCCTTGCCCGCCTCACCGGCACGTGCCGCTTCCACCCCGGCATTCAGCGCCAGCAAATTCGTCTGGAAGGCGATCTCGTCGATCACGCCGATGATGCTGGAAATTTCGTTCGACGATTTTTCGATCCGCTCCATCGCCATCACGGCCTGACGCACGACTTCACCCGACCGTTCCGCGCCGATGCGCGTGCGGGAAACCAGCCGGCCCGCCTCATGCGCACGGTTCGCGGCGTCTTTTACCGTTGTCGTAATCTCTTCAAGGGCGGCAGCGGTTTCTTCAACGGCCGCCGCCTGCTGCTCCGTTCGCCGCGCCAGATCATCGGACGCCGACTTGATTTCATTGGCACCGACGTCGATGCCGGAGGCATTTTCCGATACCCGCAGAAGCGCGTCCTGCAATTTCCCGGCCGAGCCGTTGAAATCGCCACGCACCGCGTCGAGCTGCTCGACAAAGGGATTGTCGATACGGCAGGACAGGTCGCCGTCAGCGAGCTTCGCCAGCGCATAAGCCAGGCTGTCGACGGCAAAGCGGATGCTGCCCGCCTCATCGGCGGCCCTGCGTTCCCGGGCCGCACGCTCTTCTTCACCAAGCGTGCGGTTGGTCTCGGCCTCCTGTTCCAGCGAGGCCTTCTGCCGGTTGTTTTCGCGCAGAACATCGAGAGAGCGGGCAAGATCGCCAATTTCGTCCCTTGTCCCGATATCCTTCAGTGTCAGATGAAGATTTCCCTGTGCAATCTGGGCGGTCTCATCGATGATGTTTGCGATGCGCCCGATGAACCGCCGCGCGATGAACCATCCCGCCAGCGCCAGCAGGACGGTGGCCGTCACTATGGTCAAAGCGGCGTCACGCATCATGGCATGCAGCTGCGCAAACACCGTTTCTTCCGGCACCGAGATGATTGCGTACCATTTCATGTCCTGGGTAAGCATGACCGGCAAGGCGATGGCGAAGGACGCCGTTCCATCCTGTGCGGTGATCTCGCGCTCCGCACCGGGATTTGCAATCAGCTGGTCCCAACCGGCGGTCTTCGCACCGCCGTCCGCGAGGCTTTTTCCCATGATCGCCGCATCCGGATGACTGATGATCTTGCCGCCGCCGCTGACCAGACTGACGAACCCCGTTCCCATGGGCCGCACCGTCGAAAGCGCCTTGCTCGTTTCATCGAGCGACAGGTCGAGGCCAGCGACCCCCTGAGGTTTGCCATCGACCATAACCGGCTTGGCGATCGAGGTAATCAGGACCTCCTTGCCGTCGATTGCATAGGAATAGGGCTCGACGACGACCGTTTTCTTCAGGGTGAAGGGCAATTGATAATAATCGCCCGGACCTGCGGTGGCATAGTCCGTCAAAGCGGTATTGCTTATTTTGCCGCCGCTGCGCACCCAATAGGGTATGTACCGGCCGGTCGCGTCATGCCCCTCCCTGTTGGCGAATTCCGCATCCTTGCCGTCAAACGCATTTGGCTCCCATCCGGTCCAGAGGCCAAGGATGTCGGTGTTATTGGCCAGCATCTGGTGAATGATCTGATCGACCTTACCCCGGTCGGCATCGCCTGACTGTTTCATCGATTCCAGAACCGAGACGAGGCTGTTGACGATATGGATCGTGCCGCCGATATTCTTTTCGGTCGCCAGGGCTTCGCTGTGGGCGATCTGCCGCATACGCTCGAGATTGTTGGCCCTGGTATCCTCAATGGACCGATAAAACAGCACGGCCGAGGCCGCGATCGTCGCAAAGACGCCGCATGCGGCGACCGCAAAAATATTCCGACCCGTTGTCGATTTAAAAAGCATGTCCCATCCCCCAAAACTATGCTGCGACGGTGGCGAGAGTTACGGGTGCGTGCGCAACTGTTGGCGACCGGGCTGGAGGGTGAGCTTAAGAATTTATGTTTAAAATTTACTTTCAATTCTATTTTTAAAGCGCCACATCAAAACATCAATACTTTATAAAGTTGCAATATTGAAGTATATACAAACTATTGCGAGATAATCTTCACCCCTGCACAGATACTTTTGCTCTGCGAAGGGGCTCTGCTCGATGCGGGCGCGCGATTGCGCCCTGCAGAAACCGGAGACTATTGCGGTAACCGCAAAGCGTTCCAGAAGCCACGCAACTGCGCGGTTAATTCTGCATAGAGACCGTAGCGCCGCCCATAGTGCGAGACTTGCGCAGCATCGGGCCGGTAAGCATTCGCAACCCGTGTCATCGCCGCAACCGCCTCCTCATAATCAGGATAAAGCCCGATCGCCACGGCCGCGCCAATGGCCGCGCCGAGCGCGCCCGTCTCGCGGGCCTCCGCGACACGTAGCGGAATTTCCAGAACATCCGCCATGATCTGCGGCCAATGCTGGCTGCGGGAACCGCCGCCGGACATCACGGCGCTTTCCACCGGCAGTCCCGCTTCGCGCAGGACGCCGATATGGCGGCGATGCTCGAAACACACCCCTTCGAACAGGGCCCGCAACATGTGACCTTCGCCGTGCCATCCCGCGAGGCCGTAAAAACCACCACGAAATTCCGCGCCCAGCCGCGAGCCGAAAATGAACGGATGGAAGAACGGATCGTCGGCGCGGGGTGAGACGGAGCCGACCAATTCGTTGCATCGCTCGAAGGCGTGGTCGCCATGATCGCCGCGAACGCGGTGCACGTACCATTCGAGGTTGGCGGCGGAGGTGGCGCTGGATTCGATATTGACATAGCGGTCACGGCCGAAGGTGGTGACCATGAAAACATCGGGACTGATGACCGGCTTGTCCGCGAAAACCTGGTTGATGCTCCAGGTGCCGGCGATGATGGAAGCTTCCCCGGCATTGATGACCCCCGACCCCATGGCGCTGGAGACCACATCGAAGAAACCGCCGATCACGGGTGTGCCTTCGGAAAGCCCCGTCACAGCCGCAGCTTCGCCCGTCACCTGGCCGACGATGTCAGCCGATTCCACGCGACGGGGGAAGAACGCGAACGCGTCCTCAAGATCGTAAAGCGACAGAAGCTCGCGGTCGAGCCGCGCTTCCGGCAAGGCAAGCAGCCCAGCGCCGCTGAGATCGGAAATATCATTGGCAAGGCACCCCGTCAGGCAGAAATTGACAAAATCCTTACAGAACAGGACCGTACCGGTCCGGGCATAGAGATCGGGTGCATGTCGCTTCACCCAAGCGAGAAGGCTGGGTGTTTGCGCAGGCCATGGCCGCTGCAGGCAACGGGCCTGCAATTGTGCTCCGCTTTTCCGGTCAAGCTCGGCCGCCACATCGGCAGCACGGCTGTCGAGCGACTGGATGCCGATCAGGGGCTGCCGGTCCTTGTCCAGAAGATAGAGGCCATTGCCGTGGCCGGCGCAGCCCACTGCCAGTATGCTGCGGGGATCGACGGACGATTTCACCAGAAGCTGGCGGATTGCCTCGCAGCCGTTCCGCCACAATTCCTCGAGATCGCGCTCGACATAGCCGGGCTCAGGAAATGTCGACTGTCCGTCGATGGCATGTTGCGCAACCTGCCGGCCTTCCGTGTCGAACAGCACGGCCTTGATGACCGTGTTGCCGACATCGAGACCCAATATGTAATTTTTGTCAGCCACGATTATAGATATCCCATGCTTCCTCACCGCCCGCACCCTGATGGATGATGGCCATCAAAGCCGCAACGACGGCCTTGGGATTGTCGTGCTGGTAAATATTGCGCCCATAGACCATCCCGTTCGCACCTTCGGCCACAAGAGCCGCCGATTTCGTAAGCACGTTACGCAAGTCCTCACGCCCCCCGCCCCGCACCAGCACCGGGCACCGCGCGGCTTCGATCACCTTGTGAAAATCGCGCGGATCGCTAGTCGGATCGGCCTTGATGATATCGGCTCCCATTTCCGAGGCAAGGCGCACCAGCGTGACGATCTTTTCGGCGTCGCCATCCACCTGATAACCGCCGCGCACATCATTCGGCAGCATCACCAGCGGCTCGATCATCAGCGGCATGCCGAAACGATGGCAATCTGCCCGCACACGGCTGATGTTTTCGACGCATTGACGAAACAGCTCCGGCTCATCCGGCAGCATGAACAGGTTCACGACGACGCAGGCGGCGTCCATTTCCAGCGCACCGATGATCGGATCGTGATGGTTCTGGAGCTGCGACCACATGGTTCTGTGGCGCGTGGAATTGTAAGGGTTGCCCATGTCGATACGCATGACGAGGGCCGGCTTGTCGCGCTCCGGCCTCTGCTGCAGCAGATCCGCCTGCCCATAGGCCATCTGGATGGCATCGGGACCGGCCTCGGCCAGCCTGTCCACGGTCTGCGCCATATCCTCCAGCCCAACGAGGAAGCTCGGTTCGTTGCAAACCCCGTGATCGATGGCCACATCCAGGCAACCGCCATTGCGGAACAGCCGGTTCATGCGCGCCTTTTTCGAAATCCGCATCATCATGCATTCTCCTTGCATCTGTGTTGAAGCATTGCCGGCGTGACTCCATAAAAAGTCTCCAGCTCATGGATAAGCCGCTGCCGTTCCGCCGCCGCCTGGGTGGCCGGCCAGCCAAGCTCGCGGGCCGTAACGGCGAGGATCTCGTCGATCAGATCGGCATCGATGACGCCGGTGATGGCGAGCGTCGTGCGCCGCAGGGCGAGATCGGTCAGGTGGCGCACGTGTTCGAAGCGGATCAGCCAGACCACCTCCGCGGCCGTGATCGGCGATTTTTCTGAAAGCCGCACATCATCCGCACGGCCCCGGCAAAAGCCCATCAGATCGAAGGCACGGGAGCCGTAAGCCAGAGCCAGATGCTCCGCCCGGTCTGTGGCAATCGAAAATTCCTCCGACAGCAAGGCGGGCAGGCTGCTGGCACCGGTTGGAAAATTCCTGCCGCCGCCGATCGGGCGGGCCATGGTGCCGGTCAGCCGTCGGCGTCCAAGAAAGGCCAGAACCTCGTCGGTAACCTGCTCGCCAAAAGCCCTGAAAGTGGTCCACTTGCCGCCGATCATGCAAAGCTGCGGCGGATCGCCCGCAACGCGATGGATGAAATGGCTTCGGGAAATTCTTCCGGTAAAGGCGGCATCGCTGCGCGGCAGCGGACGGATGCCGCTGAAACTGAAAACGATGTCGGAATGGGTAATGGCAATCTGCGGAAAGACCTGCCGGATCGCGTCCAGAATATAATCCCGTTCCTCGGGCTCGCAGCGCACCCGCTCGGGGCGATCCACCTTGATATCGGTTGAGCCCGCGAGAACCCGGCCGAGATAGGGAAAGAGGATACAGACGCGATTATCGTCATTCTCGAAGAAGATCATATGGCCGTTCAGGGCCTTCAAAAGCGCCTCGTTGGCAATGATCAGATGCGATCCCTTGGTTCCGGAGACGGTCGGTTTTGCTGTCTCCGCCGCCGGAGGTGCAGCCAGCGTGCCAATCGTCTCGTCGATCCATGCACCGGTCGCATTAACAATGATCCTTGGGCGGATAGGCAGGGCTTCATCCATGCCCTCCAGCCGAAGACGATAGTCGTCGCCGAGACGGACAAGCTCCGCATAGTTGAGCGCAATGCTTTGCGGCGCATCGGCATGGGTGTCGATCAGAAGCTCCAGTGCAAGCCGTTCGGGCTGACTTATCCAAGCATCGTAATAGGTGGCGGAATATCTGATTTCCGGCGTCAGATCCGGCCAATGCTGCAAAGTCCCGGACGCACCGCGAAACGAATGACGGGGCAGGATACGGTTTTTGCGGGTGACGAAATCATAGAGCATCAGACCCGCCTTGATGGCGAGAGCGCCACGGCTTGCGGGTTTTCCGCCGGAACCGGCAAAGGTTGCTGCCGCATTGAACAGACCGCTGAAAGTCGAAAAGATCGGGATCGTGGTCGGCAGCGGACGAACCATATGCGGCGCGAGCCTCAGAAGCGCATCCCGCTCCCGCAACGATTCTGCCACGAGGCCGAATTCACCGTTTTCGAGATAACGCAGGCCACCATGGATCATGCGTGAGGGTGCGGCGCTGCAACCGGAGGAGAAATCGTTGCGCTCCACCAGCAGCACCCGCAGCCCCTGCAAGGCGAGATCGCGATAGGCGGCAATTCCGTTGATGCCGCCGCCGATAACGACGGCATCGAAATCACCATCGAGCCGGATGCGGCGCAGAGCGTCCTCGCGAAAATTGGGCATAGAAATACCGTTCGCTGGCGGATGACCAGCGTCCCAATGTTGTTGACCGTTTAAAGCGACGTGAGAGACGGGACGAAAATGATGCGCTGTTCGCCTGAAGTCCCGTCTCAGCCTACATAATCAGGTATCGAGCCCCACAAGATGCTCCGCGACACCGGCATTGATGAGCGCCAGCTCACTCTCCGTGAGGCGAAGATGTGCAGCCGCGGCGTTTTCGACCGCCTGGGCCGGATCGCGCGCGCCGCAGAGCGAGAATGTTATGCCCGGCTGTGCAATCGTCCAGGCGATCACCACCTGCGCGACCGAAGCCCTGTGGGCGGCCGCCACCGGTTCCAGCACGCCCATCAGCCGAGCAATCTTCTGACGGTTCGCCTGGCTGAAGCGCGGGTTGCCGTGGCGCTGGTCGTCGTCCGCAAAGACCCGTTCAGGCCCGACCTTGCCCGAGAGGAGACCGAGCGCCAGCGACGAATAGCTGAGAACCGAGACATCATTCTTTCGGCAAAGCGGCAGCAGCGTCGTCTCGATATCGCGCTTCACCATGGAATATTCTTCCTGAATGGCATCCAGCGCGCCGGTGGCTATATAAGCCTCAAGATCGCCGGGCGAGACGTTGCTTGCGCCGATGGAGCGGATCTTCCCCTCCTCTTTCAGCCGCACCAAAGCCCCGACCGTTTCGGCAATAGGCGTCGTGGCGTCCTGCCAATGGGTCACGTAGTGATCGATATAGTCGGTTCCGAGCCGTTTCAGACTTTCTTCGACCTCGAAACGGATAGAGGCAGGACCGAGATAACGATGAACGGGCTTGCCATCCTGATGGAAGAAATAAGCACCCTCGTTCACATGCCAGACCAGCCCGCATTTGGTAACCAGCACCACTTTCTCGCGCCTGCCGACAATTGCCTTGCCAACGATGGTTTCCGCAAGCCCCATGCCATAGGCCGGTGCCGTATCGATCAGGGAAATACCCGCATCGATGGAGGCCTGGATGGCGGCGATGGATTGCCGCTCGTCGGTGCCGCCCCACATCCAGCCGCCGATGGCCCAGGTGCCGAGCCCCACGGCGGATGCGCCGATGCCGCTTCTGCCGATCGTCCGGGTCACTATTGCATTGTCCGTCACGCGGTTTCCCCTTCTTCATGATCCAGTAAATAGCCGGCTATCGCCTCGTCCACGACGAGCGAGGTCAGATAGCGGCCGGCAAGCGTGGCCGCCACCGGTCCGGCCTTGATGGCGCCTGCCGCCACACCGATGATATTCGGGCACCGGGCGAGCTGCTCGGGGTCCAGCGCCACCACGCGCGAGTTGAGATCGATACGCGCCAGCTGCCCGTCCGCCATGGTGAGATGGGCGAGAAACTCGCCGGCAATGCCCGCATCCACCAGCGCCTGTCCGCCTCGGGCCGCATCCGGCAGAAGATCGTAATAGCCGGAGCCAGGAGCCTCCACGGAGCCGATGCCGACCAGCGCCACCTGCGCCTGCCGGGCCAGCTCGAAGACCTCGCGGATCGATGCGACATTCATCAGCAGATCGCGCTGTTCCTCATCCTCGGCAAACAGCGGCGCATGAACGAGCGATGCGCTGCCGCCGAGTTTCTCCGCCAGTTGCGTGGCGAGATGATTGACATCCGTATAGTGCTTGCCCTGCACACCGCCGGTCAGCGGCACCACCCGCACATCGAAACGACGCTCCGCCTCCAGATTGTCGACAACGGCACTCACCGCCTTGCCGCCGGTAATCGCGATCACATCGCCGTCACGAATGGTCTCCAGCAAATGGTTGGCGGCCACCCGACCCACCATCTGCAAGGCGGTTTCCGGATTATCGGAGACCGTCGGCGTCACCACCGATTGCCTGAGGCCGAAACGGCGGGTAATCTCGTTTTCGAGGTCCACCAGCCTCTGATAGGGGCTGGCGATGGTGATCTTCACCATGCCCGCCTTGCGGCCGGCCGCAATCATGCGATTGACCTTGGTGTGGGAAAGATTGAGCCGCTCGGCGATTTCCGACTGCTTCACACCCTCGATGAAATGCAGCACCAGGACGGAATACATCTGCCTCTGTTGATCGAAATCGTCCTTGATATCCAGCATGGTCGTCTTTCTCCAGTTACCCTCGGGCGAGCGAAGGGCGCTCAACGGCGGCGCCTGACCAGATAGTGGTCGAACAGGACCGCAGTGAGCAATATGCTGCCCCTGATGATGTCCTGCCAGTAGACAGACACATTGAGCAAGGCAAGCGAACTGGAAACCACCGAAAGAAGGATCGCCCCAAGGATCGCGCCGAGAATGGTGCCCGAGCCGCCCGAAAGGCTCGCGCCGCCGATGACCGCCGCCGCAATCACGTTAAGTTCCATGCCGACGCCGAAGCTTGGCTGGGCAGAGCCGAAACGGGCCATATAGATAACGCCTGCAACACCGCACAACATCGAACAAAGCGTGGTGGTGGCAAACACTACCCGGCCGACGCGGATACCGGAATAGGCCGCGGCCTTCGGATTGCTGCCGGTATAGAACACCTTGCGGAAGGCGGTCGTGCGTCGCAGCAGCAGATCGAAAACGACAACCACCACCGCGAAGATAATCAGCACCAGCGGAATGCCGCCAAGCGCGCCCTGACCGATGAACTTGAATTCCGGCGGCAGGGAATAGAGCCCAAGCGGCCGCCCGCCCGTCGCCAGCAGGCACACACCGCGCGCAATCACCATGACACCCAGCGACACGATGAAATGATGCAGCCCGATCACCGTCGTCAGGAATCCCATGGCCATGCCAATCAAGGTCGTAAGGCAGATCGCCAGCCCCGCCGCCACCCATGGGTCTACGCCATTGAGGAACAGCCAGCCAGCCGCCACCATCGCAAGTGCGGTGACGGAGCCGACCGAAAGGTCGATACCGCCAGAGATCAGCAGGATCGTCATGCCCACCACGACGACGCTTTCGATGGCGAAGACCATGGCCATGGCCCGCAGATTGTCCACGGTCAGGAAATACGGAGATATGAAGGACATCACCGCAAAAAGCGCGAGGATGATGACGATCAGCCCGGTTTCCCGCGCCTTGAGCGCCGGCTCCCACCAGGCGGTGCGGCGAACCGCCGTCTCAGCTATGCCCGAAGGTGTTTCCGATGTTGCCATTTTCCCGCTCCCTCAGGCCCTTTCCGGGCTATGCACAATATTGATCGATGCGAGCTGCATGATCTTTTCCTCCGTCATGTCGTCGCCCTCGACCTCACCCGTAATCCGACCCTCGCGCACGACCAGCACGCGGTCGCTGACGCCGATAAGTTCCGGCAGTTCCGAAGAGATGACGACCACACCGACGCCCTCACGCGCCAGTTCCCGGATCTGGCGGTGGATTTCGGCCTTCGCGCCCACATCTACCCCGCGTGTTGGCTCATCCAGAAAGATGACCTCCGGCTCCACCGAGAGCATCTTCGCCAGCGCCACCTTCTGCTGGTTGCCGCCGCTCAGGGTCGATACCGCATCGCCGATGCTGTTCGCCCGCAATTTCAGCCGGCGTCCCAGCTCATCGGCACGCTTCATTTCCTTGCGCCGTTCGATGAAGCCCATGCCGTTCGATACCCTGCCGATATCGAGCGCAGAGACATTTGAGGCGATGGACATGTTGAGGAAAAGCCCGTCCCCCTTGCGATCCTCGGACAGATAGACCAGCCCCTCGCGGATGCTGTCGCGATAATCCTTGAGCCTTAATGGCCGGCCGCGCAGCGTAACCTCGCCTCTCGGCTTCCCCTCCAGCCGGCAGACCGCCCGGGCGATCTCGCTTCTTCCCGCACCAATCAGCCCGGCAAGCCCCAGGATTTCGCCGCGGCGCAGATCGAAATCGACATCGAAAACCCGCTTTCGTTCGTTCAGGCCCCGCACAGAGAGAATGACGTCATCCGATTTTTCATCCTCCGAAAGCTTTGGCGGGTAGAGCTTGTCGAGCACCCGTCCCACCATGCTGTTGACGACTTCCTCGGGGGAAATATCGGCAATATTCTCCGTCCTGATATGGCAGCCGTCGCGCATCACAGTGATGCGGTCGCAATGTTCGAAAATCTCCGCCATACGATGCGAGATATAAACGATGGCAATGCCCCGTTCCGCCAGCCGGTGCATGATCCTGAAAAGCGTCTGCGCTTCGGTTTCGGTCAGAGCCGCCGTCGGCTCGTCGAGGATCAGGATGCGGCAATCGAGTGTCAGCGCCTTGGCGATTTCGACGATCTGCTGTTGCGAAATCGAAAGGTCGCCGGCGCGGCGGCTGGGATCGATATCACCGATTTCCCGCAGCACAATTGCCGCCCGCTTTTCGAGATCGCGATAGTTCATGAACCAGGAGCGGCTTTGGCCCGTCTGCGACATAAACATGTTCTCGGCGACCGAAATCTCCGGGCAGAGCGCGATTTCCTGATGCACGAAACCGATGCCAAGCCGGTTCGCCGCATTGGGCGAGGATATCTTGACCGGTTTGCCATCCAGCACGATTTCCCCGCCATCCGGCTGCAGAATGCCGTCGATGATATGCATCAGCGTCGACTTGCCGGCGCCGTTTTCACCGGCCAGCGCATGGATTTCGCCGCGCCGCAACTCGAGTGCCGCATTGCGCAGCGCCCGCACGGGGCCGAACGCCTTGTGAATATTCGTCATGCTGAGGATGACCTCACCCATAACGCCCTCCCGAACCTGCTTCCCCTTGTGGCCGGCGAGGTGCAAACCCCGCCGGGTCCAGAGCGACGCGTCAGCGCCCCTTCATATAGTCGTTGAGATCGAAGGAAGCGGCGTTCGCCTTGGTGATGACAGCGAAACCATTGTCCATCGAAGGAACCTGCATCGGATTGAAGCCGGAAACCTTGTAGTCGTTGAACGGGTCGATAAGGTCCGAATGGGCGCCCAGAAACGTGTTCATGAAACCCATGAAGCCCTGCACACCCTGATTGGGATTGATGGACATGTAGATATTGCCCTGCTTGATATGTTCCAGCGTGGCGGGGGTGATATCCGCATGCAGGATCAGGACCTTCTTCTTCGCCTCAAGGACCGCAGCCGTCGCGCCTTCGGCCGAACCGGCTTCGGGAATCCACAGGGCACCCAGATTGGGATTGGCCTGCAACAATGCGCCAACGGCCTGGTAGGCAAGGTTCGAATCCTGATTGGTCGCCTGGCGACCGACCAGCTTCATCTGCGGATAGGTGCGCCCCATATAGTCGATGAGGGCCGTGACGCGCAGATCGTGATTGCTCTGTCCCGGATTTTCCAGAACGGCATATTCGCCTTTTTCGCCAAGTTTCTTGACGATTTCATCCGCCGCAAATTTCGCCTCGGCGACATTGTCCGAAGTGATATAGGCGGTGCGTTTCGACTTCGGGGAATCCGCCGCAAAAGTCGTCACCGAAACGCCGGAGCCGATCGCCTTGTTGATCGGTTCGATAAAGGGATCGGCCTGCATCGGATGCAGCAGAATGCCCTTCGGCTTCTTCACCAGTTCCTGCTCGAAAGATGCGATCTGCTTGGTGATGTCATATTCCGGGGTGCCGGTGAAAACGGCCTCGCAGCCGAGCGCCTTTGCGGCCTGCTTGAACCCCTCGAAGACCGGCACCCAATAGGGGTGGCTGGAAACCATGACGTTCATCACATAGGTCTCACCCGGCTCGCAGGCAAATTTGCCCGCAGCAGCGGTGGCCTGCGAACCGGCACCAGCGGCAATCGCCACGGCTAAAACACCCGCGGCAGCGGTCGATTTCAGAAAAGCCAACATATTCCCCTCCCAAGGACAATGACTTAGTCCGCAATAAATTTTATTCGATGTAATTTATTGCATGCGAATTGGGATAGCCGGAAACCGAGCGGCCGTCAATGCTGTTTGAATTTTATTTTATGATGTGAAATTTATTTCAGTTCATGCGGTAGGATGGAAAATACGGCTTCTCGTCGGGGAGCTTCAAGGCAAACCGGGGCCGTAAGGCACGGAAGCGATGGCCGGCGCCTAATCGGCGCCGAGCAAATAGAGGATGAATTTATAGAGGACATAGGCGCCGACAACGGCGGGAAGAAAGTATATGAAGGGATGGATTATCGCCATATCGAACGCGCCCTTTCCAGATCGACTACGTCGTTGCCAACTGAATGAAGCGAATGGCATCACCGACAGTGGAAAGACTGTCTGCGGCAGCATCGGGAATTTCGATGTCAAATTCCTCTTCGATCTCCATGACGATCTGAACGACCTCAAGCGAATCGGCATTCAGATCTTCGGAAAAATCAGCTGTATCGGCTATTTTATCATCAGCTATTCCGAGCTGCTCGCCGATGATTTTTGTCACCCGGTTTCTTATCTCGGCTACTGCGGTATCTGTCGGGACCGAAAAACTCACCATCTCGATTCCGACTTCCTGTTTTCCGTGCCGATGCCATCCGACATCCATCGATAGAAGGCGAAAATGCCTATCGCGAAGACAAAAAGGGATATGAGGCTACCCAGGTTCGACATTGCTCTCTCATTTCTCCCCCCGATAAAATCTAAGCTTCGGAATGAGTGACCTGCAATGAAGATTTTGTAATTTATTGTTGCCCGCAACCGGCTTTTAGGCCGCTCTCTGTCTCGGAACTTTTCCGGCTTTCATGAATTGTATCCGGCTCGCAGGCGCACTCCGGTGACATGGATAGTCATGCTTCATCCGGCCCTAAGCGAAATATCTGGGAAAGACTGTCTCGGTGAGGGGCCGCGCGGACGCTGGATCGTATGTGCCGGAAACCGTTTAGCGGCACCACGCTCCGTACCGGAACCAACACATCGTCGCGGAGTACCTCACTCTTGACATCCTCTCGCAAACCTTGTTTATACGCATAAGCAGCTAATACGAATTAGCAGTCGACAGGAAACGAGGTTTCGATGGTTAGGCGCTTGACGCAACGGGACATTGCGATCTTCGCGGGGGTCAGCCAGGCGACGGTTTCGCTCGTGCTCAACGAGGCGAAATCCGCTGAGGGTCGTATCCCGCCTGAAACGCGAGAGCGTGTGCTGAAGGCCATTCGGGATACCGGTTATGTGGCGGACCCCATCGCGCGCAGCATGGTCAAAGGCGCCAATCGGATTCTGGGTGTTTTCACCTATCAGCCGGCTTTTCCGATCGCGCAGGCGGATTTCTACACGCCTTTCCTGATGGGAATAGAGGAGGAAGCGGAGAGGCTGAGCTACGACCTTCTGCTGATGACGGCTGCGGCGCGCGACGATAACGGCCGCAAGCGCATCTTCGGGGAAACAGGTCGGCTTCGACTAGCTGACGGATGCCTCATTCTGGGCAGCCAGTTCGACCGCGATGAATTGGCCCAGCTGGTTGCCGGGGACTACCCCTATGTTGCAGTCGGTCGTCGTGACGATGCCGGCGGGCCGGTGCGTTATGTTGGCGCGGACTATGTGACAGCCACGCATGCTCTTGTACGAGAGGCACTTGCCGCGGGCCATCGCCGCTTCGCCTTTATCGGCGCGACGGGCCCGGCGGAATCCATCAGCGACCGCTGGCGTGGTTTTCTCGCCGCAATCGAGGGCGCGGCGGAGCTGGTCTATTCCCACGAAAGCGAAAATGGCGATCCGGCCGAGCAACTGGCCGCCGTTCGCGCCAGCGGAGCGAGCGTCGTTTTTTTTGCCGAAGTGGCCGAAGCGGTGGTCTTCGACAATCAGGCCCGCGCCCAGGGGGTCAGCGTCCCCGGCGATCTTTCCATCGTGGTGCTGGGCAGCGGCACCCGCACGCATACGCTCCGGTCGCAACGCGTCTTCACCTCCTATGCCATCCCCCGCGAAGAGATGGGCAGGCAGGCGACCTCCATGCTGGTCGAAACCCTCACCAGCCCCCCCGGCCCGGTACGGCAGATACTGCTGGGCTGCGACATCGTGGCGGGCGAAACGCTTGGCTCCCCAAATCAAAACCCAACTTAAGGAAAGAGAACCTGACGTGAGAGAATACAATGCAGATATTCTTGTGGTTGGCGGCGGGCTTGGCGGCGTGGCCGCGGCACTTGGGGCCCTGCGCAATGGCCGCAGCGTTATCCTGACCGAAGCATTTGAGTGGATTGGCGGCCAGTTGACCAGCCAGGCCGTGCCGCCCGACGAGCACAGCTGGGTCGAACAATTCGGGATCACCGCCAGCTATCGCGCCCTGCGCACGGGTGTGCGGCAATATTACCGTGACCACTATCCGCTGACGGACGCCGCGCGGGCCGATCTGACGCTCAACCCCGGAGACGGCAACGTGTCTCGCCTGTGCCATGAACCACGCGTTTCGCTGGCGGTGATGGAGGCAATGCTTGCGCCTTACGCCGCCGGCGGCAAGCTGACCGTCCTCAAGCCCTATGAGCCGATATCAGCGGAGGTCGACGGCGACACCGTGCAGTCCGTGACGCTACGCCATTGCAATACCGGCGACCTCATTTCCTGCTCGGCCCGCTACATCATCGACGCCACCGAACTGGGCGATCTGCTGCCTCTGACAGCTACTGAATACGTCACGGGTTTCGAAGCCCAATCCGAAACCGGCGAGCCGAGCGCGCCGACCGAGGCGCAACCGCACAATCAGCAGGCCGTATCGATCTGCTTCGCCGTCGATCAGGTTGACGGCAATCATGTCATCGACAAGCCCGCCCGTTATGACCACTGGCGGCAGGTTGCTCCCGAATTCTGGGGCGGCCCGCTGTTGAGCTGGGACTCTCCCAATCCGCGAACACTGGAACGCAGCCGCCGGTTCTTCGATCCCAACCCAACCGACAATGCAACACGCGACGTTGCCGACCAGCGACAGAGCGCGGGCGATATGAGCCTGTGGATATTCCGGCGCATTGCCGCCCGCCACACATTTCGGCCCGGCGCCTATGCGAGCGATATCTGCCTCGTGAACTGGCCGATGATCGACTATTTCGAGGCGCCGATCATCGACGTTACCCCCGAACAATATGCCGAGCGGCTGGCCGATGCGGCAAGCCTCTCCTATTCCATGTTCTACTGGATGCAGACCGAGGCGCCTCGCCCGGATGGCGGTCAGGGTTTTCCGGGCCTGCGTCTGCGCGGCGACATTACCGGCACGGAGCATGGCCTGGCCATGGCGCCCTATATTCGTGAAAGCCGTCGTATTCGCGCCCTGACCACGGTGGTGGAACAGGATCTGTCGCTTGCCGTGCGCGGCGATCGCGGCGCGGTGCACTACCCTGATAGTATCGGAGTCGGTATGTACCGCATCGACCTGCACCCCTCGACGGGCGGCGATAATTATATCGATGTCGGCGCCTGCCCTTTTGAAATTCCGCTGGGTGCCCTTATTCCCCGCCGTAAAACAAATCTGCTGGCGGCAGCCAAGAATATCGGCACCACGCATATCACCAATGGTTGTTACAGGCTGCATCCGGTCGAATGGAACATCGGCGAAGTGGCCGGCATGCTGGCCGCCTATTGCCTCGAAAGGGGCGAGACCCCGCATGGCGTGCATGCCGATGAAAAGCGGCTGGCGGAGTTTCACACCCACATCGAACGCCAAGGGGTGGAGCGCCATTGGCCTGATATTCGCGGCTACTAGCTAATACGTATAATCTGGGAGGATTATTCATGCGCAGGAGTATAGTGAAAATTGCAGTGGCCGGTTTTCTGGTCACATCCGGGCTGGTTTCGCCGACTTTGTCGCAGGAATTGCGGATGGCCATCTGGAGCGCCAACGAAGCCCATCTGGCCCTGTTCAACGAGATCGCCGATGAGTTCGAGGCGAGCCATCCCGGCGTCAAGATCACCTACGATTCGCTTGCCTACGAAGGCTATGCGACCACTCTGACCACCCAGATCGCGGGTGGCAATCCCCCCGATCTGGCCTGGCTGTTCGACACGACCGCGCCTGACTTCATGGCGGCTGGTGCGCTTTATCCCCTTACCGAAACCTTTGCCAATACCGATGGTTACGACATGGGCGACTTCCCTCCGGCAACACTCACCGCCTGGTCGTATGAAGGGGTACAATATCTCTATCCCTTCTCGACATCGCCCTTCGGCGTCTTTGTTAACAACGACATGATCCGGGCGGCAGGCGCAAAGACGCCCGCCGAGATGATCACTGCCGGCGAATGGAACTGGGACAATGCCATTGCGACGGCCGCAAAAGTGGCTGCCACCGGCAAACAGGGATTGATCATTCGTGATTTCGAATACAAGGCGTGGGAGAATCTTGCCGAAATCTATACCGGCTGGAATGCCTATCCCTGGTCGAAGGATACCAAATCCTGCGCTTTTGCCAGCCCGGAGATGGTTGAGGCCATGCGCTTCATCCACGATGCGATCTTCGTGAAGAAGGCCATGCCGGGGCCTGGCGTTTCGGCCGATTTCTTTGCCGGGGATGCGGCGATGACGACCACCCAGATCAGCCGCGCATCGCTGCTGCCGAAAGGCGACAAGACCTTCGACTGGGATCTCGTGCCATTGCCTACAGGACCTGCAGGCGACTATGCCGTTACAGGTCGCGCAGGCATTGGCGTCATGGCCAGCGGCAAAAATCCCAAGCTCGCGGCAGAATTCCTGGCGTTTTTCTCCTCCAAGCCTAATGTAGCCAAGCTCGCGCGCTTTTTCCCGCCGGCACGGAAGAGCCTGCTCACCGCTGATGTGCTCGCGGCCGCCAACCCATTGCTGTCGCGCGAGCAGATAGAGGCCGTGGTCATTCGCGGCGTCGCCACCGGTCAATCAACGCAGCAGGTTCTCAATTTTGCCCGGCTGCAACAGACCGTTCGCGCTGGCCTCGATGGTCTCTGGCGACCCGATGCCGATGTCGCGGCTGTTCTGCAAGCGCTTTGCAGCCGTCTTGACCCATTGCTGGCGGCCAATTGACGCTTCGCAGTCATCCGGTGGATGCGAAAGGCAGAAGGAAGAAAAGCCATGACGCTTGCCCTCCAAACAGCGCAAACACAGGCCCGGCGCGGTTTCTGGACCATGGCGCGGCGTGACGCCGCCACCGGTTATCTGTTCATCGCGCCGCAACTCATCGGTATCGTTGTCTTCGTGCTCGTGCCGCTGGTGCTGGTCTTCTGGTATTCGCTGCATGAGTGGAACGTGCTGGCGGGATCGTTCCGGTTCACCGGCGTCGCCAATTACCAGAAGCTGCTCAGCGACCCGGCCATAGGCGAAGTACTGGCCGTGACCGCCGTGTTCTCGGCCGGGCTTGCCGTGCTCAATATGAGCCTGGCGCTGGGGCTTGCGTTGCTCTTAAACCAGAAGCTGGCCTTCATGACCGTGTTCCGCACACTGTTCTTTTCGCCGGTGGTGGTGTCGCTGGTCGCCTGGACAATCGTCTGGAGTTTCCTGTTGCAGAACAATGGCGGTATCAACGGCCTCCTGCAAATGATCGGCGTCGAGGGTCCCAACTGGCTGCGCCACCCAACGACCGCGATGATCTCGGTCATCGTCGTGCAGGCGCTCAAGAATCTCGGCCTCAACATGATCCTGTTTCTCGCAGCACTGCAGGGCGTGCCGCGGGAACTGTTCGAAGCCGCGCGCGTCGACGGTGTGCCGCGCTTCAAGCAGTTCTATCGCATTACCCTGCCGATGATCAGCCCGACGATCCTGCTCGCTTCCATCGTCACCATCGTCGGCGCGTTGCAGGTCTTTGCGCAGATCATGATCCTCACGCAGGGCGGGCCGGGTTTTTCCACGACGGTTCTCGTTTATTACCTCTATCAGCAGGCCTTCCAGTTCTACCTCTTCGGTTACGGTTCGACACTCTCCATCATTCTGCTGGTCATTGTCGGCGCTCTCACCTTCATCCAATGGCACCTGCGCAGAAAGTTCGTATTCTATGAAAACTGAACTCAGCCCACGCGCGCAGGCGCTGATCTATTTCATACTCTGCGTGCTGCTTGTCCCCTTCGTCTTTCCGACCTGGTGGATGGTCACGTCGTCGGTCAAACCCGTCAGCCAGATATTTGCCTTTCCGCCGGACATCTGGCCGCGCGCCTTCGATTTTTCGTCCTACTCCGACGTTTTCAGAATACAGCCCTTTGCGCTGCAATACTGGAACTCCGCCTATATCGCCGCAATCGTCACCATCGGCACCATGGCAGTGGCCTCAATGGCCGGATATGCCTTTGCGCGCATCAGGTTCCCCTTCGCCAACGCCATCTTCATGGTGGTGCTGGTGGGGCTGCTGATCCCATCCGAAGTGACGCTTGTTCCGCTGTTCCGGATGTTTCTCAAATGGGGCATGATCAACACGCACTGGCCGCTGATCCTGGTGCCGATCTTCGGTGCGCCGGCGGTCTTCGCCACCTTCATCATGCGCCAGTTCTTCATCTCCCTGCCCGTGGAACTGGAAGAAGCCGCACGGGTCGATGGCCTCGGCCGGTTGAAGATATTCTGGACCATCGCCCTGCCGCTTGCCCGTCCGGCGCTGGCCGCCGTTGCGATCTTTACCTTTCTCGGCAGCTGGAACCTCTATCTCGAACCCATCGTCTTTCTTTCCAGTCCCGACAAGTTCACCCTGCCCCAGGCACTGACACAATTTACCGACGCCTACGGCGGACCGATGTGGAACATCCAGCTTGCCGCCGCGACGATGACCGCCATCCCCGTCCTCATCGTCTTCATCGTTGCGCAGAAACAATTCGTCGAAGGCCTCGCCCATACCGGGCTTAAAGGCTAATCGAAAGGCTGACCCATGGCACCCGTTACCCTTAGATCCGTCAAGAAAAGCTATGGCGCATTCGCCACCATCCATGGTGTCGATATCGATATTGCCGATGGCGAATTCGTTGTCCTCGTCGGCCCTTCGGGCTGCGGCAAATCCACCCTGCTGCGGATGATCGCAGGCCTTGAAACCGTGACTAGCGGCGATATCTCGATCAGCAGCCGTGTCGTCAACGAGATCGAGCCGAAAGACCGCGACATCGCCATGGTCTTCCAGAACTACGCGCTTTATCCGCACATGAGCGTAGCGAAAAACATGGCATTTTCGCTGGAGCATCGCGGCGGCAGCAAGGCCGAGATCGCCGAACGGGTGAGCTGGGCAGCTGAGATATTAGGGCTGACACGGTTGCTCGAACGCTTCCCCCGCCAGCTTTCCGGCGGGCAACGGCAGCGTGTCGCCATGGGCCGCGCAATCGTCCGCAATCCTCAGGTTTTTCTGTTCGACGAACCGCTCAGCAATCTCGATGCCAAGCTGCGTGTGGTGATGCGCGGTGAAATCAAGGCGTTGCATCAGCGTCTGGGGGTCACGACCGTTTATGTCACGCATGATCAGGTGGAAGCCATGACCATGGCCGACAAGATCGTGGTGATGAATGCCGGACGGGTCGAGCAATGCGGAGCGCCGCTCGAGCTTTATGACCGGCCCGCCAATCCCTTCGTCGCCGGTTTCATCGGTTCCCCGGCAATGAATTTCATCAAGGGACGATTGACCGCCGATGGTTTCGAGGCTGACGGCGTCGTCCTGCCCCTCCCGCCCGGCCCTGCCACAGGCGAAGCGATCTACGGCATCCGCCCGGAACATTTCGAACTGGTCAACCATGGCCTCACCGCAACCGTTTTATTGGTGGAGCCGATGGGGTCGGAAACGCAGGTCACAATGATGATCGGCGATCACCATTTCATCGGTGTCTTCCGCGAGCGCGTACAAGCGCAGCCGGGCGCGACCATCCAGGTTCAGCCGGATCTGGCATCGATCCACCTGTTTGATGCCAGAACCAGTCAACGCCTCAACTAGCGTCGATGAAAACCGGAAGCGTGCGTATAGAACCGTCGCGGAAATCGCGGCGCAGGGCCAGAGAGGGTCTGCCACGGCCGTGCGATAATCTATGGTGCCGCCTCCACTGAAAAAGCAGATTTGATGAGTGTTTCGGTATATTCAGCGGTCGGATTGTTGAATATCGCATCCGTTTCCCCTTCCTCCACAATCTTGCCGTTTCTCATGACGATGACGTAGTCCGAAATCGCCTTGATGACAGAAAGGTCGTGGCTGATGAAGATGTAAGAAAGGCCATGCGTCTTCTGCAAATCACGCAGCAGATCGATAACTTGTCCCTGAACGGATCGGTCCAGTGCGGATGTGGGTTCGTCGAGAATGACGACATCCGGTTTGAGGATGATCGCGCGGGCGATTGCGATACGCTGACGTTGTCCGCCCGAGAACTCATGAGGGTAACGGTTGCGAGCGGCGGGATCGAGACCGACTTCTTTCAGTGCTTCTATTGCCCGCTTGTCCCGTTCCGCTCTGCTCAGTCGTTGCTCATGCACAAACAGGCCTTCCGTGATGATCTCTCCGACCGTCTGTCTTGGCGAAAGCGAGCCATAGGGGTCCTGGAACACAAGCTGCAAACGCCGCCGCAATGGCCGCATTGCCTTCCGATCAAGTCCGGTAATTTCCCTCCCGTCGAAGAAAATACGGCCATCTGCCACAATTAGACGCAGAAGCGCACGACCGAGCGTGGACTTGCCTGATCCGGATTCACCGACGATGCCTATGGTCTGTCCCTGGTGAAGGTTGACATTGACGCCGTCTACGGCTCGGAACCTGCGAGACTTCGACAAGAAGCCACCAGGAATTGTATAATCGATCGTCACGCCCTGGCCGGAGAGCACGACCGGCGCCTCTGTACTAATTGCCAGCTTGTGTCCCTTGGGTTCGGCGTCGAGAAGCATCCTGGTGTAATCCGCCTGCGGGCGATCGAAGATATCTTCCGTCGTACCGGACTCGACAATCTCGCCACGGCGCATGACAGCCACACGATTGGCAAAATGGCGGACCACGCCAAGATCATGCGTGATCAGGACGATGGCCATGCCGAAGCGTTGTTGCAACGACTTCAGGAGGTCGAGGATTTGCGCCTGGATCGTCACGTCCAGCGCAGTGGTCGGCTCATCCGCAATCAGAATATCCGGTTCATTCGCGAGAGCCATGGCGATCATGACACGCTGGCGCTGGCCACCGGAAAGTTCATGGGGATAGCTGTCTATGCGCCGCTCCGGATCGGGAATTCCCACGAGCTTCAGAAGTTCGAGAACGCGGGCGCGCGCCTCTTTTTTACTGCCGCCCCTGTGGTGCAGGATAGGTTCGGCGATTTGGGCGCCGATCCGGTAGAGAGGATCGAGCGAGGTCATCGGCTCCTGGAAAATCATGGTGATTTTCGCACCCCGGATATTGTTCAGCTCGCCAACCGGCAGACCGATCAGCTCGCGTCCGCGATATTTTGCCGAGCCTTCAATAACGCCGTTAGATGCCAGCAAGCCCATGATGGCCATCATGGTCTGGCTTTTGCCGGAACCGGATTCTCCGACAACGGCAAGCGTTTCACCCTGCTTGACGTCAAGATCGATGCCCTTGACGGCTTTCACCGTGCCGTCCGGCGTCGTGAAATCGACCTTGAGATTACGGACGGTGAGAATGGTTTCAGATGTCGTATTCATGTCAACGATCCTTGGGATCGAGTGCATCACGCAACCCGTCACCCACGAAATTCAGCGAAAACAGGGTCAGTACGAAGAAGATCGCCGGAAATATCAGTAGCCATGGGGCTGATTGGATATTGTTGGCACCTTCGGAAATCAGCGCACCCCAGCTCGTCAGCGGCGCCTGCACGCCAAGACCGAGGAAGGAGAGGAAGCTTTCCAGAAGAATGACCTTGGGCACGACGACCGTGACGAACACGACGACGGGCCCGATCGTATTCGGGATGATGTGACGGCGGATGATCTGCCAGTCGCTCAAACCCAAGGCCTGTGCGGCGCCCACAAATTCCCGCCGTTTCAGGGCAAGCGTCTGACCGCGGACGATACGCGCCATGTCCAGCCATTCCACCGCACCGATGACCAGGAAGATCAGGATGAAGCTGCGGCCGAAAAACACCACCAGCACGACCACCAGAAAGACGAAGGGCAGCGAATAGAGAATTTCGACGAAACGCATCATCACATTGTCGACACGCCCACCGATATATCCCGCGGTTGCGCCGTAAAGAACGCCGATTCCGAGCGAAACGAGGCTGGCGAGAACGCCGACGGCGATCGAGATTTGCCCACCCAGCATCACGCGCGCCAGCATGTCGCGACCGTTGGAATCGGTGCCGAAGAAGAAGTATTCGCGGTTGACGTCGCCTTCCAGCTTCAGCGTTCGCCCCTCATCTTCTGTGGCGATGACCTTCGTATTTTCGAATTCGTTGGCGCGGTCGAAATAGCGTGTGGTGCGCGGGTCAATCGTGCTGCTGGAGGTGACGGTTGCCGTGAAGGTCTGCCCTTCGACGGAAAATTCCTTCAGCTCGACGCGCGCCCGGCTGGCAACGCCCTCCATCACGTCTTGCAGGTTGTTCACATCCGGGCGTGGCTCAAGGCTCGGCGGGACGGAGACATAGGACGAAAACACCTGATCGTAGGTGTGCGTGAGGAAATGCGGGCCGATGAACGAGAAAAGCGTGATCAGCAGCAGCATGACGGAACCTGCCATGGCGGCCTTGTTTCGTTTGAAACGCAGGGCTGCCAGCTGGAACAGGCTTCGGCTTTTTACCAATGGTTGAGGGGCAATATTGCCGGGGATATCAGTCATGTCTGACCCTCGGATCCAGCAGGCCGTAGAGAATATCGACCACGAGATTGAACAGGATGACAAAAATGGCGACGAGAACGACGGTTCCCATCACCAAGGTATAGTCACGATTGATCGCACCAAGAACGAAGTAGCGGCCGACACCCGGAATAGTGAAGATCGTCTCGATGACTGCTGAACCCGTCAGCAGTGCTGCGGCGCAGGGAGCCAGATAGGAAACGACCGGAAGCATCGCTGCGCGCATGGCGTGGAATACCACCACGTTGCGCGCCGGAAGACCGTAAGCCTTGGCGGTGCGGATGTGGTCCATTCGCAAAGCCTCAATCATCGCGCCGCGTGTCAGGCGCGCGATAACCGCAAGCTGCGGCAAAGCGAGCGCGATCATCGGAAGGATGAGATATCGCAGCGATCCGTCGCCCCAGCTGCCGGCGGGCAGAAGCCCGAGTATGACGGCAAAGACAAGCGTGAGAACGGGTGCGACAACGAAGTTCGGCACGGTAACGCCAACCGTCGAAATCGACATGATCGAAAAATCGAAGGCACTGTTCTGCCTGAGCGCGGCCAGAGTGCCGGCAAGAACGCCGCCGACCAGCGCCAGCAAAAGAGCATAGCTGCCGAGTTCCAGCGAATAAGGCAGACCCTTGCCGATCAACTGCGCGACGGTATTGTCCTTGTAGACGTAGCTCGGACCGAAATCGCCGGTGACGGCATTGCCGAGATAGATGAGATACTGGCGCCACAATGGTTCATCCAGATGATAGGTTCTCATCAGGTTTTCCATCGTCTGCGGCGGCAGGGGACGTTCAAGATTGAACGGACCGCCCGGTGCGAAACGCATCAGGAAAAACGAAATCGTGACGACGATAAACAACGTCGGCACTGCACTCGCCAAACGGCGCAGGATAAACGAGATCATGCTTTTTCGGGCTCCGGCATGGCACGGTGGTGTGAGCCACCGTGCCGACGCTGCTTATTCGGAAACGCTCAGGAAGCGGCTGAGGTGTGCGTTGGCAGCGTTGTCGACCCAACCCTTGACGCGGTTGGAAACCAGCCAGAGATCGGCCTGCGTCAGAAGCGGAACAACCGGCTGTTCCTTCATGAGGATGGTTTCTGCCTCATGCAGCAGCTTGGAGCGAGCGGCAGGATCCTTCTCGTCGTAGGACTTCTGCATCAGCGCGTCATATTCGGCGTTGTTGAACTTGGAATAGTTGAAGGTCTTGTTGGAAGATACCGAAAGCGCCAGGAAGTTTTCGGCATCCGCATAGTCCGCAACCCAACCGGCACGCGCCACGTTGAATTTGCCGCCTTCCTGAAGGTAGCCATAGTGCGAGGCGACGTCGAGGTTCACCAGCGACACCTTCGCGCCGAAGGTGTTCTTCCACATATCAGCGATAGCCGTCGCGACGCGTTCATGGTTCGGGTTTGTGTTGTAACGGATTTCGATGGAAAGCGGCTTGCCACCCTCACCGTAACCAGCGTCCTTCATGAGCTTGAGGGCTTCGTCTTCACGATCAAGCTGAGACAGCGTGGCAAAGTCGGCCTTTGCCGGCTCTTTGTAAGAATCCATGCCCGGAGGAACCATGGAATAGGCCGGAATCTGAGAACCGCTATAGATTTCCTTGGCGAGGAAATCGCGGTCCACTGCCATGGAGAGCGCCTGGCGGACACGGACGTCATTATACGGCGCTTCGCGGGTATCGAAGGTGTAGTAATAGGTGGCAAGCGTCGGCGAAACGTGAACCTGTTCGCCATAGGCCTTGCGCAGACGGTCGATCTGATCCGCGGAAAAGTTGTAGGCGAGGTCCATTTCCTTTGCTTCGAAACGACGAACGGATGCGGCCTGATCGTCGATCGGGTAGAAGATGACCTTGTCGATCTTGGTGTTGGATGCATCCCAGAAACTGGTGTTCTTGACGACCGTCAAGCTGTCATTGGGAACATGCGCTTCGAGTTTATAGGCGCCGTTCGAGACCATGACGCCGGGCTTTACGAAGTCGGTGCCATTCTTTTCGTAGCTTGCCTTGGAGATTGGCAGAGCCGCCTGATGAGAAAGGAGTTCAAGGAAGAAAGGTGTCGGGCGCTCGAGTGTGATCTCCAGCGTCTTGTCATCCACCGCCTTGACGCCAAGCTGGTCAACCGGAACATCGCCCTTGTTGATCTTTTCGGCGTTCTTGATCGGGTAAAGAATATTTGCATATTTTGCTGCAGTCTTTGGATCTTCGACGCGCTGGTAGGAGAACACAAAATCTCCGGCCGTTACCGGCGTGCCATCCGACCACTTCGCATCTGCACGCAGTTTGAACGTGTAGACGGTACCATCCTCAGACAGTGTCCAGCTTTCCGCCGTACCGGGAACGATCTTGCCGGCGGCATCGTAAATGGTGAGACCTTCATAAAGGTCTTTCAGGATAAAGGCTTCGATGTTGATGGAGGTCTGTGCCTGATCCAGCGTCTGCGGTTCCCCGGCATTGCCGCGGTGTAGAACTGTTTCTGCAAGTGCAGAACTCGCCCCAATCAGAAGCGATCCTACCAGCAGAGTGGCGCGAGTTGTTGTTTTTATGGACATCGTTTCTCTCCCCGTGAAGATTTTGAGTCTACAAACAAGGCGATATTGCTCCGAAGCGCAACAACAATAAATTGTGAGTTGATGGGAAGCCTTGACCTCGTCGGTGCTCTTTCAATGCCAGGACTGTGGACAACTGTTCTGAATACCCCCGGCGCGAAAATCGCAACCCGGGTGTTGCTCTGTCGTGAAAGACCTGCGCGATACGAACCTTATCTACGAACCGCGTGGCATCGAAGACGGTAAGGCAGACGCAAGTGTCACTCGCTGGGGGCCACTATGTAAAAAGGCCCTGCGATCTCTCGCAAGGCCTTGATACTTAAGAATTCGGATGGTGGGCGTGACAGGGATTGAACCTGTGACCCCTACGATGTCAACGTAGTGCTCTCCCGCTGAGCTACACGCCCTCCGTGGCGGCGGATAGACCACAAAACCGGTTCATGCGTCAACTGCTTTTTTTCGGTTTTGTGAAGGTTTTTTTGAGAGGCCTTACGCCACAAGGAGTTTGTTGACCTCATCCACCAGATCGCGCAGATGGAACGGCTTGGAAAGCACCTTGGCGTCCTTCGGAGCCTTCGAATCGGCATTCAGCGCAACGGCTGCAAAGCCGGTAATGAACATGACTTTCAGGTCCGGGTCGAGTTCGGTCGCGCGCCGCGCAAGCTCGATGCCGTCCATTTCGGGCATGACGATATCGGTCAGCAGAAGCGAAAAGGGCTCTTCGCGAAGCCGGTCATAGGCGCTGGCGCCATTGTCGAAGGAAGAAACCTTGTAACCGGCTTTTTCCAGCGCCTTGACGAGGAAGCGGCGCATATCGTTGTCGTCTTCAGCGAGAAGAATTTTCTGATTCATCATAAGTGACCGTAACTACTCAATGTTTGGAATACCCTAGCCCGATTATAGGATTTTCACGGTAAATATCCTGTGAACGCGTGAATCGGTATAGCGCTGATTGGGCGATAGTATGGACTTGCCGCGCCGTAACTGGCAACATGAACATCCTGATAGTTTTGCGACATGGTAAATGACCCTGAATGGACTGGATAACGGGTGAATATGAGCTGTTTGAAGTAACGGAACCTGCCGTTCAAACCCTGCCATTCGTCTATAATTCCCCCCATAGCGGCCGCTGCTACCCCATCTCCTTCCTGGAATCGGCAAGGCTCGATTCGCATGAGATCCGCCGCTCCGAAGATCATTTCGTCGATGAGCTGTTCGCGGCGGCACCGGAGATCGGCGCGCCGCTTCTCAAAGCGAATTTCCCGCGCGCCTATCTGGACGTCAATCGCGAGCCCTACGAGCTCGATCCCCGCATGTTCGAAGGCACGCTTCCGCCTTATGCCAATATCGGCTCCATGCGGGTCGCAGGTGGCCTGGGAACGGTGCCACGCATCGTCGCCGAGAATATGGATATCTATGCCCACCGCCTGCCGGTCGACGAGGCGCTTTCGCGGATCGAGACGATCTACAAGCCCTATCATGCCTGCCTGCGCCGCCTGCTGTCTCGCACCCACGCCAATTTCGGAATGGCGGTACTGATCGACTGCCATTCCATGCCGGGCAATATCCGCGTTGCCGGCTCGAATCTCAGGCCGGATGTAATCATCGGCGATCGCTACGGCACCAGCGCATCCCAGGAAGTCTCCCGCGCCGCGCTGCATTTCCTTGAGGAACTGGGTTTCGTCGCGGTCTGCAACAAACCCTATGCCGGCGGCTTCATCACCGAACATTATGGCCGGCCCATCCGCTCTCTCCATGCGCTGCAGATCGAAGTCAACCGGGCGCTTTACGTGGATGAAAAGACGCTTTTGAAAAAAGCCGATTTTCCTGCCATTCAGGCGTCGCTTGAAATCTTCATGCGCCAGCTCGGCGCCTTCGTTTCCGAATACGCGATAGAAACGTCGCTCGCCGCTGAATAGCAGTTCAAATCATCCGCTATCTCAATCTTTTATCCCGGATCGTCTGGCAGCCCGCCGGACAAAAAAAACCGCGCCTTGGCGCGGTCAAGTCTAGGGAGGAAACACCCAAGGAGGGTATTTACAGTCAAAGACTGTAGGATCACGCTACGCAGTAATTGCACAATTGTCAATCATTTTATTTTATGCATATTTTTTGGGCTTGTGCTGAAAATATGGAAACACCGGCGCCGTCATTCGTATGAGTGGACGGCGGATGCGATTCCGGTCTATGCATTGCCGCAATAGAATTCAGACCCAATATTCAGGCAATGAGGTTTCGCATGCTGCCCGACCGGGATTTCTTCTTCAAACTTGCCGATGCCGCCAGCGCTGAAACGCTTCCCCGCTTCCGCACGGGCATTGCCGTCGCCAACAAAGAGGATGGCGGCTACGATCCGGTGACGGAAGGCGATCAGGCCGCAGAAACAGCCATTCGCGCCCTGATCGAGGCCCGGTTTCCACAGCATGGCATTCTGGGCGAAGAACACGGCAATATCGGTCTCGACCGCGAGCATATCTGGGTCATCGACCCGATCGATGGCACCCGCGCCTTCATTTCCGGCGTGCCGGTCTGGGGCACGCTGATCGGTTTCCAGTCGGCCGGCCGCGCCTCCATGGGCATCATGGACCAGCCTTTCACGAAAGAGCGCTATTTCGCCGATGGCGAGACAGCCTGGTATTTCGGACCCGACGGCGAAAAGAAACTCCGGACGCGTGATTGCGCGTCTTTGTCGGATGCGGTGCTGTTCACCACTACCCCGCATATCTTCACTGCGGAAGAAAAGCCCTTCTATGAAAAGGTACAGGATCAGGTTCGCCTTTTCCGCTACGGCGTGGATTGTTACGCCTATTGCCTGCTTGCAGCCGGCCACGTCGATCTGGTGATCGAATCCGGCCTGAAGCCCTATGATGTCGGCGCGTTGATCCCTGTCATCGAGCAGGCCGGCGGCATTATGACGACCTGGGATGGCGGGCGTCCGGAAAATGGCGGCCGCATTCTCGCAGCCGGCTCAAAGGCAGTGCACGAACAGGCGCTCGCCATTCTCTCAAAACTCTGAGGCAGCGCGCTTAAGCGGCCATCACTCCGGCGCGAAAAACGCGTCGATGGCCGCCAGCGCCTGTTTGCGGAAAACGTCACGCTCATGCAGCAATTCGTGGCGCGCACCGGTGATCGGAAGAAGCTGCGCTGCCCGGAAATTGCGTGAGAGTTCCTCCTGCGCCTTATAGGGCGTGATGGTATCCAGCATCGGCGCCAGAATAAGGGTCGGAATGGTGATATTCGTCAGATGATCCTGACGGACCACCCGTCCCATGGTCTTCAGCGCCTCATACACCCAGCGCGCCGTCGGCGCACCGATGAAAAGTTCCGGAAACTGCCTGTGCAGCGAGAGATTTCTTTTAAAACGTCTGGGGTCCGAGGTGAGCGGATTGCCGTCGAAATCCCGCTCGCGCTGATCCTTGCCGAGCTGCACCCGCCCAAGGCCAACGAGACTTAAAGCCGTCGCCACCGCCCGAATGACGGATGAGGGGACGGATTGCTGGCTGTCCAGCTCGATGAAAGGCGAACAAAGCGCCAGACGGTCGATCCGGTTCGACAGGCCGGGTGCAGCGGCAAGCGCTGCAAGCGCGCCGGTGGAATGCGCGATCATGAAGAATGGCAGCCGCGTATCCGGCAACACCACCTGTTCGAGAAAAAGGCCGATATCACGCTGATAGTCGGAGAACCGCCGCACATGCCCGGCACCCGGTTTTTTCAGCAATCTTTCGGAACCGCCCTGCCCGCGCGTATCGAAGGTCGCAACCCAGAAACCCATGGCGGTGAGATCGCCGACCGTTTCGAAATATTTCTCGATACATTCGTTCCTGCCATGCAGCAGAACCACGGTTCCGCGGGCCACCTGGCGGCTGGCGCGAAAGATCGCGTAGCGAAGCTGTTTGCCGCGATCGCCGGTAAAATAACCGACGGTATGGTTGCCGGGAACCGGGTTGTCTTCGCTGGCGCGCAATGTGGCTTCGATCATCGGTCTTTTCCGGCTTTTCTGCCTTTTCGGGATAGGTCGGCGGCGCGGGAAGGTCAAAGAAAAAATTGCCGGAACCGTCGGTTAAAGCAGTCGCGGTTCCGGCGAATAAGACAGAAGAAGAAGGGACGTTATTGCTTCTGTCCACGGAGAATGTCTCCGATGACCGATGTTTTATGGCTCTCAAACTGAACGATGCCGGAACCTGACGTTCAGCCATGGTTCATGTTTCTTTCGCCTTTTCACGCCCCCCTTGACGCAGCGGCAGGCCATTCCCATCTCATTCATGCGGTCGCCAGAACGGGACCGCGCCACATGTCCGGCCGTTGCCAGAACGGGACGCCGGGCTTAACCGCAAACAGTCGCTTCTTAAGGAGGACACCATGCGTCACGTTGATTTTTCCCCCCTCTATCGTTCCACCGTCGGCTTCGACCGTCTTTTTTCGATGCTTGACGGCCTCGGCCAGCCTGAACAGGCCCAGTCCTATCCGCCCTACAATATCGAGCGGACCGGCGAAAACACCTATCGCATCACCATGGCCGTTGCCGGTTTCGATGAAACTGAACTCAGCATCGAATCCCGCGCGAATACGCTGACGGTGAAGGCCGAGAAGGCCGCAGATGAGAAGTCATCCGAAGGTGAGTTCCTGTATCGCGGCATTGCCACACGCGCTTTCGAACGCCGCTTCCAGCTTGCCGACCATGTCGACGTCCAGACCGCTTCCCTGAAGAACGGCCTGCTCCACATCGATCTCGTGCGCAATATTCCGGAAGCCATGAAACCGCGCCGCATTGCGATCTCGTCCGACAGCGCCGATGCCCCGAAGACCATCGAAGCCCAGATTTCGCCCGCTCAGGTCAACTAAACCGATCCGGACCTCAAACGAACGGCCCCGTAAAGGGGCCGTTTTTTTGTTTGATGAAAATTCGCTCTTCAGCGGGTGGAGACTGCCGCACCTTCTGCGGCAGCGGCTTCCGATATGGCCGCTTTTTCATGGGCCTTTCTGGCATAACGTTGGGCCAGCACCGCGCAGACCATCAGCTGGATCTGGTGGAAAAGCATGATCGGCAGGACGATTGCACCAATGCTTTGGCCGGCGAAAATCGCGCCCGCCATGGGCACGCCACTGGCGAGGCTCTTTTTCGAGCCGCAGAAGGTGATGGTGATTTCATCGGCCTTGTCGAAACCCAGCAAACGGCTGCCGAACATCGTCACACACAGGACAAGCGCCAGCAGCAGGATATTGATGACGATGACCACACCGATATCCCTGAGCGAAAACGTGTGCCAGATGCCTTCGATGACCGCATCGGAAAAAGCCAGATAAACGACCATCAGGATGGAGCCGCGATCGACCGGAGCCAGCAGTTTCTTGCGCGCCCTGATCCAGTCGCCGATCCACGGCTGCAGCACCTGACCGACGATGAAGGGCAAAAGCAGCTGCAGGAATATCTGCAGGAACGCATCCAGCGAAAATCCACCGCCATGGCCTCCCACCGTAAACAGAAGGCCGACCAGCAGCGGGGTCAGGAACATGCCGAAAATATTCGAAGCGGAGGCCGAACAGATCGCAGCCGGCACGTTTCCGCCCGCCATGGAGGTGAAGGCAATGGAGGACTGCACGGTGGATGGCAGGACGCAGAGGAACAACACGCCCATATAAAGCGGCGCAGGCAGAATATTCTCGGGAATTAAGCCGATTGCCACACCGAGCAGCGGGAACAGGCCGAAGGTCACGAGAAGGATCGCCAGATGCAGGCGCCAGTGCAGGATACCGGCAATCACCACATCCCGGGAAAGCCGCGCGCCGTGGAGGAAGAACAACAAAGCGATCGCGAGTTTTGTCGCCAGCCCGAAGTACTCCGCCGGCTCACCGCTGATCGGCAAAATGGAGGCCAAAATCACGGTGGCCACCAGCATCATGGTGAAGCGATCAGGTAGGAAGCGGGTCATGGGAGATCTTTCCGGCATCGGTTTTGCTTGAAACGCGCGCTACTATCGCTCATCATGAATTCCGATGCAAAGATTAACAGTTATCGCGATTCAGGATAATGCTGAACCTTCAACATCTTGCCAGCTTCGTGATGCTTCAGCAGACCGGCAGCTTCACGCTGGCGGCCGAACGGCTGGGGATTGGCCAGTCCACTGTCAGCCAGCATATTCAAAGGCTTGAGGCCGTACTTGGCCGCCGGCTGATTACCCGCAGCACCCATCAGGTGAAACTGACGGGCGAAGGTGAGGCGCTGCTGGGTTACGCCCGCAACATGCTGGAAATCGACAGCAAGGTGTCATCGCTATTCAGCGAGAACCGTCTGCGCGGACGGCTGAGGCTTGGCGTTTCGGAAGATTTCGTCGCCAGCCGGCTGACCGCCATTCTGGAAGAGTTCATCCGCCTTTATCCCCTCGTCGATCTGGAACTGACGGTTTCGTTGAGCGGCGTGCTTTACCAGATGCAGGACAATGGCGAACTGGATGTGGTGCTTGCCAAACGCCGTCTCGGCGACAAGCTCGGGCACTTTCTCTACCGCGAACCGCTCGTGTGGCTAGCGCGCGACCCGGAGCGAATGCTGAACCAGCCGGACGCCCTGCCCCTGATTGCCTTTCCGCCGCCGAGCATCACCCGAAAGGCGGCGCAGGAGGCGCTAGACCGGGCCGGCCTCGCCTGGCGGATCGTCTGCACCTGCGGCAGTCTCAGCGGACTGACCGCTGCGGCAAGAGCGGGCATGGGCATTCTGGTGCAGCCGCGCAGCATGGCGCCGGCAGGTCTGAAGGAGATTGCCGCAGGCGTGCTACCACCGCTGGAGGACGTGGAATTTGTGCTTCAGCCGAGCAAGGGCGCGGATGCGAAGCTGGTGCGCGCCCTTTCCGATCTCGTTTCCAGCAAGAGCATCGCACCCGGCAGTTTCGTATAGCCTGTTCAATTCTCCCGCCGCGACAGGCAGCGGCCGACACTGTCACGCCAGCCGGCAATGGCGTCTTTCCGTTTAGCCTCTTCCATTGCGGGGCTGAAACGGCGGTCACGCCGCCAATGTTCAGCAAAGGCCTTGCGATCCGGCCAGATGCCGGCGCGTGAGGCGGCAAGCCAGGCCGCTCCGAGAATGGTCGTTTCCAGGAAGACCGGCCGGTCGACGGGTGCCGCAAGAATATCCGCCAGCCGTTGCATGGTCCAATCGGAAGCGACCATGCCACCATCGACCCGGAGCACCGTCTTGCCATTGTCACCCGCCCAGTCCTTGCGCATGGCGTCCAACAGGTCGAAGGTCTGATAGGCGACGCTTTCCAGCGCCGCGCGGGCGAATTCCGCCGGACCGGTGCCACGCGTCAGCCCGAAAATAGCGCCACGCGCCTCCGCGTCCCAATAGGGTGCGCCAAGGCCGGTGAAGGCCGGAACCAGATAGACACGCTGATTGGCGTCAGCCTTTTCCGCAAGCGCGCTGACCTCGGAAGCGACCGAGATGAAACCAAGCTCATCGCGCAGCCATTGCACGGCGGCACCGGCAATGAAGATGGAGCCTTCCAGCGCATAGGTGGTGACGCCGTCAAGACGGTAAGCGATGGTCGTCAGCAGCCGGTTGGTGGAAGCGACGCGATCCGTGCCGGTATTGAGCAATGCAAAGCAGCCTGTGCCGTAGGTGGATTTCATCATCCCCGGCTCGAAGCAGGCATTGCCGATCACGGCTGCCTGCTGATCGCCGGCGACGCCAAGGATCGGAATTTCCGCGCCCAGAAGCGACTTGTCCGTCACGCCGAAATCGGCGGCGCAATCCAGCACTTCCGGCAGCATGGCGCGGGGGATATCGAGGATCGACAGGAGTTCATCGTCCCATGCATTTTCCTCGATATTGTAGATCAGCGTTCGCGAGGCATTGGTGGCGTCGGTCACATGGCGGCGGCCGCCGGTGAGACGGTAGATCAGGAAACTATCGACCGTGCCGAAGCAGATTTCGCCCTTCACGGCTTTTTCGCGAAGGCCGCTGACACTATCGAGAAGCCATTTCAGCTTCGTGCCGGAAAAATAGGGATCGAGCAGCAGACCGGTCTTTTTCGAAAAAAGCGGCTCCAGCCCCCTTCTTTTCAGACCCTCGCAGACGGGAGCAGCGCGGCGATCCTGCCAGACCACGGCCCGATGCACGGCCTCGCCCGTGTTCCGGTCCCACAGTACCGTCGTTTCGCGCTGGTTGGTAATGCCGATCGCCTCGATATCGGAGGCGGCGATGCCGGCATCGGCAAGCGCCAGCCGGATGGTTTCGAGCACGCTTTTCCAGATATCCTCTGCATCGTGTTCGACCCAGCCGGAGGCCGGAAAATGTTGCGGAAATTCTCGCTGTCCGACACCGATGACCCGCATGTCGCGATCAAAGACCATCGACCGTGTCGATGTCGTTCCCTGATCGATCGCCAGAATATAACCGCCCATCATGCTACTCCCTTTCAGACGCAATGACCGGGGCGGCAAGCCGCCCCGGTTTCAGATTTTACGCAGACATTACTTCTGCCAGCTTTTGACCAGTTCGTCGTAATTGACGGTGACCGGCTTTTCCTTTTCGTTGGCAATCTTCAGCTGCGGCGCCAGATTGCCCTTCGAAACGGCATCCTTGTTCCAGTATTCGATATCGTGCTCTTCCGCCAGTTTCGGGCCGATATCGCCCTGCACGCCAGCGCGTTCCAGACGGCTCATGACCTTTTCCTGCTCGGCACAGAGAGAGTCCATCGCCGCTTGCGCGGTTTTCGCACCCGACGAAGCATCGCCGATCGCCTGCCACCACAGCTGCGCCAGCTTCGGATAATCCGGAACGTTGGTGCCGGTCGGCGACCATTGCACGCGGGCCGGCGAACGATAGAACTCGATGAGACCGCCGAGTTTGGACGCCCGATCCGTGAAGCTCTTGTGGTGGATGGTGGTGTCGCGAATGAAGGTCAGGCCCACATGGCTCTTCTTCACATCCACGGTCTTGGAGGTCACGAACTGCGCATAGAGCCAGGCGGCCTTGGCACGGTCGTCGGGGGTGGATTTCATCAGCGTCCACGAACCCACGTCCTGATAACCGAGCTTCATGCCGTCCTTCCAGTAGACGCCATGCGGCGAAGGTGCGACGCGCCATTTCGGCGAACCGTCCTCGTTCACGACAGGCAGGCCGGGCTTGGCCATATCGGCGGTAAACGCCGTGTACCAGAAGATCTGCTGGGCGATGTTGCCCTGCGCCGGCACCGGACCGGATTCGGAGAAGGTCATGCCCTGCGCTTCCGGCGGCGCATATTTCTTCAGCCATTCGAGGTATTTCTCGATGGAATAGACCGAAGCCGGACCGTTGGTATCGCCGCCGCGCGCCACGCAGGAGCCGACCGGCTGTGACTTGTCGTTGACCTTGATGCCCCATTCATCGACCGGCAAACCGTTCGGCAGGCCCTTGTCGCCGTTGCCGGCCATGGAGAGCCAGGCATCGGTGAAGCGCCAGCCGAGCGACGGATCCTTCTTGCCGTAATCCATATGACCGAAGACCTTCTTGCCGTCGACATCGCGGCCGGTGAAGAATTCGGCAATATCCTCATAGGCCGACCAGTTGACCGGCACGCCGAGGTCATAACCATATTTGGCCTTGAAATCGGCCTTGTTCTTTTCGTTGTTGAACCAGTCGTAACGGAACCAGTAGAGGTTCGCGAACTGCTGGTCGGGAAGCTGGTAGAGCTTCTTGTCCGGCGCCGTCGTAAAGGCGCTGCCGATGAAGTCCTTGAGGTCGAGGCCGGGATTGGTGACGTCCTTGCCTTCATTGGCCATGAAGTCGGTCAGGTTGCGCACCTGCTGGTAGCGCCAATGCGTGCCGATAAGGTCGCTGTCGTTGACCCAGCCGTCATAAAGGTTCTGGCCGGTCTGCATCTGGGTCTGGATTTTTTCGACGACGTCGCCTTCCTGGATCAGGTCGTGCGTGACCTTGATGCCGGTAATGGCGGTGAAGGCCGGAGCCAGAACCTTGGATTCATATTCATGGGTCGTCAGAGATTCGGAAACGACCTTGATTTCCATGCCCGCGAAGGGTTTCGCGGCATCGACAAACCATTGCAGCTCCTTTTCCTGATCGCCACGCGAAAGCGACGAAAGATCGCCGATTTCCTTGTCCAGAAACTGCTTTGCTTCCTCCATTCCGGCGAAAGCGGAACCCGTCATTGCCAGCAGCATGGCCGCCGTCGTCGTCATCAAATGCCGTCGCATATCAGTCCTCCCAGGGGTTTGCGATTGCATGAAGTCTGCGGGTGCGGTTTTCCTCCGCCGCACCGTTTTCCTGCTCTAGACAAAACGGAAAACGCCGATGGCGTAAACCAAGGATAGAGCGAGAGCCCACCACAGGTTCGGGCCGACCAGCCCGAGCCATGCGAGATGAATGAAGGCGCTGCCGAGCAGCGAGATAAACAGCCTGTCGCCGCGCGTGGTCTCGAAGCGCAGGAGGCCGAAGCGGGGATTGCCGCCGGGCGAGAGATATTCCCAGAACCACATACCGACGAGCAGCAGGGCGATGGCGCCGAAAAAGGCCGCCGTCTGCCAAGTCCATGCCATCCAGGTAAAATCGGGCATCTTCGTCATGGTCAAACCCTCCCGAGCGCAAAGCCCTTGGCGATGTAATTGCGCACGAACCAGATCACCAGCGCGCCGGGGATCAGTGTCAGCACGCCGGCGGCGGCAAGCAGGCCCCAATCCATGCCGGCGGCAGAAACGGTGCGCGTCATCGTCGCGGCAATCGGCTTGGCGTCCGTCGTCGTCAGCGTGCGGGCGATCAGAAGCTCGACCCACGAGAACATGAAGCTGAAGAAGCAGGCGACACCGATGCCGGAAGCGATGAGCGGCATGAAAATCTTCACGAAGAATTTCGGGAAGGAATAGCCGTCAATATAGGCTGTCTCGTCGATTTCCTTCGGCACGCCCGACATGAAACCTTCGAGAATCCACACCGCCAGCGGCACGTTGAACAGGCAATGCGCCAGCGCCACGGCGATATGCGTATCGATCAGGCCAAAAGCCGAATAAAGCTGGAAGAACGGCAGCGCGAAGACGGCGGGCGGCGCCATGCGGTTGGTCAAAAGCCAGAAGAACAGGTGCTTGTCGCCGAGAAAGCGATAACGCGAGAAGGCGTAAGCCGCCGGCAACGCCACCGCGACCGAGATCACCATGTTCATGACGACATAGATGATCGAATTGATATAGCCCGAATACCAGGATGAATCCGTGAAGATCGTCCGGTAGTTCTGCAACGTCGGCTGATGCGGATAAAGCGTCATGGAGGAGACGATTTCCGTGTTCGTCTTGAAGCTCATATTGACGAGCCAGTAAATGGGAACCAGCAGCAGCAGGATATAGATCGTCGGCACCAGCCAGGAAAAACGCGACGGCCCATGGTGGCGACGCCGTGCATTGACGGCAAGGCCGGATCGTCCCGTCGCAGTGGCTCTCACCGGCGAACTGCCGATGCCGTTACGCTCCACGCTTGTGGTGACATTCGAGGCGCTCATGTCTCAAGTCTCCGCGTCGTGGCTGGTCATGACGGTGTAGAACACCCAGGACAGCAGCAGGATGATGAGGAAGTAGATCAGCGACATGGCCGCCGCCGGCCCGAGGTCGAACTGGCCGAGCGCCATCTTCACGAGATCGATGGACAGGAAGGTGGTGGAATTGCCCGGCCCGCCGCCGGTGACGACGAAAGGCTCCGTATAGATCATGAAACTGTCCATGAAGCGCAGCAGGAAGGCAATGAGCAGCACGCGCTTCATCTTCGGCAGCTGGATGAACCGGAATACGGCGAAACGCGATGCCCCATCGATCCTGGCTGCCTGATAATAGGCATCCGGAATGGAGACGAGGCTGGCATAGCACAAAAGCACGACAAGGCTCGTCCAGTGCCAGACATCCATGATGACCACGGTGATCCAAGCATCGACCGGATCATTGACGTAGTTGTAATCGAGCCCGAGCTGATTGGCGTAATAACCGAGCAGGCCGATATCGCTGCGGCCGAAAACCTGCCAGATGGTGCCCACAACATTCCACGGCACCAGCAGCGGCAGCGCCATGGTGACGAGGCAAACCGGCACGCCGATGCCGGATTTCGGCATCTTGAGCGCGATGAAGATGCCGAGCGGAATTTCAATTGCAAGGATAATGCCGGAGAACAACAGGTTGCGCCCCAGCGCATCCCAGAAACGGTCCGAGGCCAGAATTTCCTCGAACCATTGCGTTCCAGCCCAGAAGAACTGGTTGTTGCCGAAGGTGTCCTGCACCGAATAATTCACGACGGTCATCAGCGGAATGACGGCGGAAAAGGCGACCAGCACCAGCACCGGCAGCACCATGAACCATGCCTTGTTGTTCCAGCTCTTTTCCATGGTCAGGCCCCCATCTTTACACGCCACGAGTCGGCGAAGACGCCGATGGCGGCCGGATCGAAGCGAACACCCGCTTCCGCCGGGATTTCCTCGTCTTCGGCAACGACGATCGCGAGTTTCTGGCCGGCGAACCGGGCGCGCACGATCTTCTGCCGGCCGATATCCTCGACCTTGTCGACAGTTATGGGCATGCCGCCCCGTTCCAGCCGGACGAATTCCGGGCGGATGCCGATCTCGATGCGTTGCGCTCCTTCAACCTTTGGCGCACCGGCGAGCGGCACACCAAGCCCGCCGACCATTGCAGTCGCGCCGTCGATACTGGCGGGCAGCACATTCATGCCGGGCGAGCCGATGAAATAACCGACGAAGGTATGTCCCGGCCGTTCGAAAAGCTCAGCCGGCGTGCCGATCTGGACGATCTGCCCGTCATACATGACCACAACCTTATCGGCGAAGGTCAGCGCTTCGGTCTGGTCATGGGTCACATAGACCATGGTGAAACCGGACTGGCGATGCAGCCGTTTCAGCTGCGAGCGCAGCACCCATTTCATATGCGGATCGATCACCGTCAGCGGCTCGTCGAAGAGGATGGCGTTGACATCGGACCGCACCAGCCCCCGCGCCAGCGAAATCTTCTGTTTTTGATCCGCCGTCAGACCACGCGCATGGCGTTTGGCCATGCCGGAAAGATCGGTCATTTCGAGGATTTCCCGCACCCGACGGTCCACCTCGGCCTCCGGCACATGCCGGTTGCGCAGCGGAAAGGCCAGATTGTCATAGACCGTCATCGTGTCGTAGACGACCGGGAACTGGAATACCTGCGCGATATTGCGGTCTTCCGTGGCGAAATCCGTCACGTCGGTTCCGTCAAAGGCGATGCGGCCTTCGGAGGGGCGCAGCAGCCCGGAAATGATGTTGAGCAGCGTGGTTTTGCCGCAGCCGGAAGGGCCGAGCAGCGCATAGGCGCCGCCGTCCTCCCATTCATGATGGACTTCCTTCAGCGCATAGTCGCCGGCAGCCTGCGCCTTTGCGTTATAGGCGTGGCGGATGTGATCGAGCGTGATGCGTGCCATGACCGATCTCCCTCAAGCCGCTTCGCCGATGGCGCGGCCATTCGCGTCAAAGGCCATCAGGTGTTTTGTATCGAGAAACAGCTCTATGTCCCTGTCCGGCTCGATGTCGTGAATGCCATGCGCGAGCATGACCCAGCGCCGGCCCGAAAATTCCACATGCACGAAGCTTTCCGATCCGGCGATTTCCGAAATCAGCGTCCGCGCCCGGATCGACTGCCGGGCCTCGCCCTTCGCCTGCGGGAAAAGATGATGCGGTTGGAACGCAATGGTCAAAGGTCCATCCGGCACGGCGGCAAGATGCGCCGGCACCGCAATCACCGCCTGGTCGGCACGGGTGAATGCACCGCCCGCCTTGATGACCTCGATGGTGTTGAGCGGCGGGTCTGCAAAAATTTCCGCGGTGACGATATCCACCGGACGCCGGTAAACCTCGATGGTACGGCTGAACTGCGTTACCCTGCCCTCGTTGAGCGTTGCGGTATTGCCGCCCAAAAGCAGCGCCTCGGAAGGTTCGGTCGTGGCATAAACGAAGATGGCGCCGGATTCGGCGAAAATGCGCGGCAGTTCCTCGCGCAACTCTTCGCGCAGCTTGTAATCGAGATTGGCCAGCGGCTCATCGAGCAGCACCAGATTGGCGTTCTTGACGATGGCGCGGGCGAGTGCCGTTCGCTGCTGCTGGCCGCCGGAAAGATTGAGCGGCGTGCGGTCGAGATAGGGCGTCAGCTTCAGAAGCTCGGCGGCTTTCCTCACTTCCCTGTCGATGGTCGCCTGGTCCTTGCCGGCAACGCGCATCGGCGAGGCGATGTTTTCGTAAACGCTGAGCGCCGGATAGTTGATGAACTGCTGATAGACCATGGCGACGTTGCGCTTCTGCACCGGCCATCCCGTCACATCTTCGCCATTGAAAAAGATCGAGCCGGCGCTCGGCTTGTCCAGCCCGGCCATCAGCCGCATTAGCGTCGTCTTGCCCGAAAGTGTCGGTCCAAGCAGGACGTTCAGGCTTCCGCGCTGCAACGTCAGATCGGTCGGGTGAATATGATATTCACCGCCAACCATCTTAGAGACGTTTCGCAATTCAAGCATGGTGATCCAAAGCCTCCTCCGCTTTTATCCGGATCGTCAGATTGCCCTTAAGCGCCCACCTGCAATGTCTTCGACATAATCCTCCAGCTCACGCACCTCTTCCGGGGTAAAAAAGAGCCCCTGCTTGGTGCGACGCCACAGAATATCCTCCGCCGTCAGCGCCCATTCCCGCGCCATCAGCCAGCGAACCTCAGCCTCGTAGAGCGTACCGCCGAAATACCGCCCGAGCGCCGCCGCCTCCGTGGCATTGCCGATCAGCACCGCCGCATCCGTTCCGTAGCAGCGCACAAGCCGCTCCGCATGACGCTCTTCAAGAAAGGGGTAACGCGACCGCAGCGCCGAAACTTCCGCGGTGTAGGCCTCGGCACCGAAACTTCCACCCGGCAAATGCGAGCCCGCCGTCCATGGCGCACCCTTTTCACCCAGCGCATCGCCGATTTTTTCAAGAGCATGTTCGGCAAGCCGCCGATAGGTGGTGAGCTTGCCGCCGAAAATATTGAGAAGCGGCGCTTCACCTTCCGCCCCTTCGGTTTTCAGCACATAATCGCGGGTCGCTTCCTGCGCTTTCGATGCCCCGTCATCGAACAGCGGGCGCACACCGGAATAGGTCCAGACGATATCCGCCGGCTCCACCGGTTCAGCGAAATATTCGCTCGCCGCATTGCAAAGATAGCTGATCTCCTCATCGCTGATCTTAACAGCCCGGGGGTCGGCGGTATAGTCGCGATCCGTCGTGCCAATCAGCGTAAAGTCCTGTTCATAGGGAATGGCGAAGATGATCCGTCCGTCCGGATTCTGGAAAAAATAGGCACGCGGATCGGAAAATTTCTTGCGCACGATGATGTGGCTGCCCTGCACCAGGCGGACATTATGGACATTGTTTTTGCCGAATGCCGAGGACAGCACCTTGTCCACCCAGGGACCCGCGGCATTCACCAGCATGCGCGCCCGGTAGGTTTTGGCCTCTCCGGCCGCATTTTTCGTTTCGACATGCCAGAAGGTGCCTTCGCGCCGGGCCGAAACCACCTGCGTGCGGTTGAGGATGAGCGCGCCGCGATTGGCAGCGTCGCGGGCATTCAGCACCACCAGGCGGGCATCGTCCACCCAGCCATCCGAATATTCGAAGGCGCGGGCAAAAATCGGTTTCAAAGGTTTCCCGGCGGGATCGCGGCGCAGATCGAGCGAGCGGGTCGCGGGCAGAAGCTTGCGGCCGCCGAGATGGTCGTAAAGAAACAGCCCGAGACGCACGAGCCAGGCCGGGCGCACGCCACCTTTCTGGAACGGCAGTACGAAGCGCATGGGCCAGATGATGTGCGGCGCCATGGCCCACAGCACCTCACGTTCCATCAGCGCTTCGCGCACCAGACGAAACTCGTAATGTTCGAGATAACGCAAACCGCCATGGATAAGCTTGGTAGCGGCGGACGAGGTGCCGGAGGCGAAATCGTTCATTTCCGCAAGCGCGACGGAATAGCCCCTGCCGGCAGCGTCACGCGCGATGCCGCAGCCATTGATACCGCCGCCGATCACGAAAATATCGTGGATTGCCTCGTCAGACATGGACCCTCCCGCGCTTTCATCGACGCTCTCCTCATCGATATACTGAAAGCACGGACATCTAATTCGAAGATAAAACGAATGTCAAACGAAATTCATGGGCTGTCCCGATCAGGACTCGACCATCTCGGTTTCGATCAACCGGACGTCATGATCGGCACAGATGGACCGGATCGAATCCACCGGACAATGATCGGTAATGAAAGTATGAACCTGGGAAAGATGGCCGATACGAACCGGAGCCGTGCGCTCGAATTTGAGCGAATCCGACACCAGAATGACATGGCGCGCATTGGAGATGATCGCCTGTGCCACCTTGACCTCACGAAAGTCGAAATCCAGCAAAGCGCCATCCTCATCGATGGCCGAAACGCCGATGACCGCAAAATCCACCTTGAACTGGCGGATGAAATCCACCGCCGCCTCACCGACGATACCGCCATCGGAACCGCGCACGACACCGCCGGCAATCACCACCTCGATACCTGGGAAGACACGCAACCTGTTGGCAACATTGATGTTGTTGGTAATGACCATCAACTCGTGATGATCCGCCAGCGCTTCGCCCACGGCTTCGGTGGTCGTGCCGATATTGATGAAGAGTGACGAGTTGTTCGGGATAAGGGCGGCGGCGGCGGCGCCTATCGCCTGCTTTTCGGAAGAGGCTATCGCCCGACGCGCCTCGTATTTGACGTTTTCATTGCCGCTTGGAAAAAGCGCGCCGCCGTGGATGCGGGTTAAAACCCGCGTATCGCAGAGATCGTTCAGATCCTTGCGGATCGTCTGGGGAGTGACGGAGAACCGCGCCGCCAGCTCGTCGACCAGCACCCGCCCGTTCGCTTTCGCCAGCGCAACGATTTCATCCTGACGCGGTGTGAGCAGCATTTCACCCTCCCTCCTCTTTCAATTTTTTCGTTTTATTGAAGAGCGAACGAAAAACCAATGTCAAGGGACGGTTTTGCAGCAGCGATAGTGGCGGGATGAAAACAGGTCGTGAACCCCACGACGCCATTTGACGATATTATTTAGCCGACTTTCTGAATGAGCGGGCTGGAACGGGACATCGCCGAAGACGCGGCACCAAATGCATCGCCGATGCCGATTAGCACCGGTTCGTTTACACCCAGCCTCTCAACGGCCGCAGCCAATTGCGTAAGCGAACCGCACCAGCGCTGTTCGTTTGAGCGACTGACGGAAATCATGATGGCAACGGGCGTTAATGCAGGCATTCCATGGGCAAGCAGGGCAGCTTCGATCTCGGCTGCGGTGCGCCCACCCATGTAAAAGACCGTGGTTACGGAAGGGTCAGACAGCGATTTCCAGTCGATATTCTCCGGCAGCCTTCCCTGTCGGGAATGGCCGGTGATGAAGCGTACCGACTGGGCATGGTCGCGATGGGTCAGGGACACACCCAGGCGCGAGGCCATGGCGCTTGCGGCGGTAATGCCGGGCACGATCTCGACCGGGATATTTTCAGCCTCCAGCGCAGCGATTTCCTCGCCGGCGCGCCCGAAAATCATGGGATCGCCGGATTTCAACCGCACCACCCGTTTGCCGGCCTTGGCGAGACGGATCATCATGTCATTGATATCTTCCTGCCTGCAGCTTTCCCGGCCGCCACGCTTTCCGACCAGCATGCGTTTCGCCTCCCGCCGCGCCAGTTCCAGCACTTCCGCCGAGACGAGATCGTCGAACAGGATGACATCGGCCGCCTGCAAAGCGCGCACCGCTTTCAGTGTCAGCAGTTCGGCATCGCCCGGTCCGGCGCCCACAAGAGTCACAAGGCCGCGCCCCGATCCTGCCCGCGCAGCCTGCATTCCGATATCCGCAACCAGCCGTTCCTCGCTGCCCTCATCCAGCCTTTCGGTAAAAGCCCGATCGACGAATTTTTCCCAGAAAGAGCGCCGCGACGCACCGGGAGCGAGCCGCAGATTGACGCGCTCGCGGATTGTCTGGGCAAGCGCGCCCCAATCCTTCAGCGAAAGCGGCAGCAATGTCTCAATGCGTCGGCGGATAGCCTGCGCCAGAATGGGTGCTGCGCCATCGGTGGAAATAGATACCACCACCGGCGAGCGATTGACGATGGAGCCGAACTGGAACTGGCAGAATTCCGGCTTGTCGATGACATTGACGGGAACGCCGGCCGCGCGCGCGGCATCGTAGAAGCTCGCGGCTTCCGCATCGGTCTCGCAATCCGCCAGAGCCAGTTCCGCGCCGCCGAAGATATCCGGACCCCACGGACGGTCATGCCATCTCAGCATCTGGCTTTTTGCGACAAGCACTGCAAAGCTTTCCGAAAGCCCGCTCTCCTCGCAATAAAGATGCAATTCCGCCCCGCAGGCCAGCAGCAGTTCCGCCTTCCAGGCGGCCCCGTCCGATCCGCCCGCCAGCACCACGCGCTTGCCCTCAAGCCCCCAGAAGACCGGCAACTTGGCTAATCTTTCCATGCGGGCCGGTTCATTCCGCTGCGGTTTTAAGGCATCCATCGATGATCCCCCTGATTTCAGCGCGGCAGGAGCCGCAATTGGTTCCGGCATTCAACGCCTTGCCTATGGCTTCGACGCTGCGGCAGCCTTCGCGGATGGCCGCGGTAATCTGGTTCACTCCGACGTTAAAGCAGGAGCAGACGGTGGCGCCCGGATCGGCGCGGCCGGCACCGGGGCGACCAGCGACCAGCGCAAAACGCATGCGCAGATCCTCATGACGCTCGGCAAGTTGCGAGATCGCCCAGTTGCGGGCGACGGCCACCGGCTGCCTGGCGACGAACAGCGCTGCCAGCAGGATATCGCCGTCGAAGAAGGCGAGGCGCAGGTCGCCCGTCTGCCGGTCACTATAACCCAGCGGCTCGACCCTGGCCTCGATGCCGAAGACCTGTCGCGCCCAGAGTGTCCAGTCCTGCGGCTCCTCGGCAAAGGCGAGCTCCATGCGATAACCGCCATCCGCTTTGGCCGTGGCCCAGTAAGCACAATCCGGTGCATCCGGCCGGACGCGGGAGATGGCGAAACCATAGGCTTTAGCTTCGAAGCGCCTTGCCCTTACTGCCACGTTTTTCGAGGCGGGCTGGCCTGAATATGGGTCCGTCACCGGCGCAACCACAACATCGATGCGCGCCTGCGAGGCGAACTGGTCGTTCCAGTGCATCGGCGCAAACACCGAGCCGCGCGCCTGCCTTTCGCTCACCAGCGCCCGCAGCAGAACCTTGCCATGGGGGCTTTCCAGTTCCACCAGATCGGCGCTTTCTATTCCCAGCGTCTGCGCATCGCGCGGATGAAGCTCGGCGAAAGGTTCGGCGATATGGGCAGTAAGGCGCGCACTTTTGCCCGTGCGGGTCATGGTGTGCCATTGATCGCGGATGCGGCCGGTATTCAGCGTCAGCGGATAATCCGCCGATGTTCTGCCCGTCTCCGGCAGGGTGGTGACAATAAACCGCGCCTTGCCATCGGCATGGTAAAACCGGCCATCGGCGAAAAAGCGGGTAACGACGGCGTCGCCCGGCCCGGCTTTCGGCCATTGAAACGGCGTCATCGCATCGTAGGAATTCCGCTCGACACCGCTGATATCGAAATCGCGACTGCCCGCGTTCTCAAAGCCGGAAAGAGCGGCATGTTCGGCAAAAATCTCCGATGGCTGGCCATAGGCGAAGGCCGTGCCGAAACCCATGCGCCGGCCCACTTCCGCCATTTGCCACCAGTCCGCTTTCGCTTCGCCCGGCACATCGAGAAAACCGCGCTGGCGGGAAATGCGCCGCTCGGAATTGGTGACGGTGCCGTCCTTTTCACCCCAGCCAAGCGATGGCAGAAGCACATGGGCATGGCGGGCCGTATCGGTACTCGCCATGACATCGGACACCACGACGAAAGGACAGGCCTTGATGGCCGCCTCGACGGTACCGGCATCCGGCATGGAAACCACCGGATTGGTCGCCATGATCCACAGCGCCTTGATGCGGCCATCGGCCACGGCCCTGAACATGTCCACCGCCTTCAGGCCGGGTTTTTCCGCAATTGCGGGCGAGACCCAGAAGCGCCGTACGCGGTCGCGATCCTCGGCATTTTCAATGGCCATATGGGCGGCAAGCATGTTGGCCAGCCCGCCGACTTCGCGCCCACCCATGGCATTCGGCTGGCCGGTCAGCGAGAACGGCCCCATGCCCGGCCTGCCGATGCGGCCGGTGGCAAGGTGGCAATTGATGATAGCGTTGACCTTGTCCGTGCCGCTTTCAGACTGGTTGACGCCCTGGCTGTAGCAGGTGACGGTTTTTTCGGTGCGTTCGAACAATTCGTAGAAGGAAATCAGTTCGGCGACTGTCAGGCCGGTGGCTTCGGCGATCTCCGGCAGGCTGTGTCCGGTTGCTGCCTGCATCGCTGCATCAAAACCGAGCGTGTGATTTTCCACATAACCGCGATCGATTGCGGGACTATCAGAAAGATGCGCCAGCAAGCCGGTAAACAGCGCCACATCTCCATCCGGGCGGATGGCGAGGTGCATGTCGGCAATATCGGCGCTCATCGTCCGGCGCGGATCGATAACGACGACTTTCATTTCCGGCCGCGCAGCCTTTGTCGCCGCAAGCCTTTGGTAAAGCACTGGATGGCACCAGGCGAGATTGGAACCGGTGAGGATCACCAGATCGGCAAGCTCCATATCCTCATAGGTGCCCGGCACCGTATCGGCACCGAAGGCACGGCGATGGCCGGCGACGGAAGACGACATGCACAGCCTTGAATTGGTATCGATATTGGCCGAGCCGATGAAACCCTTCATCAGCTTGTTGGCGAGGTAATAATCTTCTGTCAGCAATTGGCCGGAGACGTAAAAGGCAACGGAGTCCGGGCCGTGATCGGCGATGGCTTGAGAAAACCGGGAAGCGACGAGGTCAAGCGCTTCGTCCCATGACGCCCGCCTGCCGGCGATTTCCGGGTGGAGCAGGCGACCGTCGAGGTCGATGGTTTCGGCCAGAGCCGAACCTTTGGAGCACAGCCGTCCGAAATTGGCGGGGTGATCCTGATCGCCTCTGACGGATACCGCGCCATCGTCGTTGACGGTGGCGATGACGCCGCAGCCAACGCCGCAATAGGGACAGGTGGTTTTTGTTTCAACGGGCATGGGTTTGCCCCCTCAGTGGGTGGCGCTTACCCCGCCTCAGTGCGTGGCGGTTACCCCCCTCTGCCCTGCCGGGCATCTCCCCCTCAAGGGGGGAGATCGAAAAGCGGATGGCTCCCCGTTCCCTCTCCACCCGCAATGACGCCAGTTGTGAATGGAAGTTTGTGCCGCGAGTGATCTCCCTCCTTGAGGGGGAGATGTCCGGCAGGACAGAGGGGGGTAACGCCGCCGCCATCGCAATTCACTCCGCCGCAATCATCAGGGTTTCGAGCGCTATCGAAAGCCTCCCATCCAGATTACGCACTGGAATGGTCCGCACCTCGCCCTCATCCGCCCCCAGCGCCTTGCCAGTTTCCAGCGAAATGACCCAATTATGCAAAGGACACGTCACCGAAGCGCCATGCACGATGCCCTGGCTCAGCGGCCCGCCCTTGTGCGGGCAATGGTCCTCGATGGCGAAGACCTGATTTTCCGCCGTGCGGAACACGGCGATCTTGCCCATCGGCGTTTTTACGCAACGCGCGCCGCGAAGGGGAATGTCGGAGATATCGCCAATATCGATCCAGTTGCTGTCCATCGTTCTCACTCCGCCGCCTGATTGAAACCGATCGCCGCCATGGGCCTGAATTCGTGCTTGTCGTGGCCGGATACGCGTTCCGACCAGGGATCGACCTGCGCGAATTTTTGGCTGAAGACGAAGCGATCGAAATAGGCCTTGCGCTTTTCCGCATCGTCCATGATCTGGCGGCGGATTTCGTCGTAACCGATGCGCTTGGCCCATTTGTAAATGCGCTCAAGATAGCGGGCCTGTTCGCGATACATCTGCGTCAGCGCCACGATATGCTCCAGCGCCTCATCCTCGGTTTTGACGAGACCCAGAACTTCCGTGCCCTTGATATCGAGGCCGGCGGCACCGGCGAAATGGATCTCGAAACCGGAATCGACGCAGATCACGCCGATATCCTTGCAGGTCGCCTCCGCGCAGTTGCGCGGACAGCCGGAAACGGCAAGTTTCAGCTTGGCGGGCGTCCACGACCCCCACATGAATTTTTCGATGCGGATGCCAAGGCCGGTGGAATCCTGCGTGCCGAAACGGCACCATTGCTGGCCGACGCAGGTTTTGACCGTGCGCAAACCTTTGGCGTAAGCCTGGCCGGAAATGAAACCAGCCTTGCCGAGATCGGCCCAGACGGCGGGCAAATCCTCCTTCTCGATGCCGAGAAGATCGATGCGCTGGCCGCCCGTCACCTTCACCATCGGGATTTCGAACTTGTCGACCACATCCGCAATCGCCCTCAGTTCGGAGGAAGAGGTGACGCCGCCCCACATGCGGGGCACGACGGAATAGGTGCCGTCCTTCTGGATATTGGCGTGGACGCGCTCATTGATGAAACGCGACTGGTAATCGTCGGCATATTCATCCGGCCAGTCGCAGACGAGGTAATAATTGAGCGCCGGTCGGCATTTGGCGCAGCCGCAGGAGGTCTTCCATTCCAGCTCCTGCATTACGGCCGGGATGGTCTTCAGCCCCTTGGCCTTGATGAGACGGCGCACATCGTCATGGCCAAGATCGGTGCATTTGCACATGGACTGCACGGCAGCGGGATTGTAGCTGTCGCCGAGCGTTATCGTCATCAGCTGCTCGACAAGGCCTGTGCAATTGCCGCAGGAGGCGGACGCCTTGGTGTGGGCGCGCACATCGTCCAGCGATGTCAGCCCCTTGGACGTGATGGCCGATGTGATCTTGCCCTTGCAGACGCCGTTGCAGCCGCAGATTTCCGCATCATCCGGCAAGGCTGCAACGGCCGCCATAGGGTCCAGCGGCGACCCTCCCTGATAGGCCTGGCCGAAAATCAGGGTTTCGCGCATGGCGGAAATATCGGTCGATTTCTTCATCAGATCGAAGAACCACGAGCCGTCCGCCGTCTCGCCGTAAAGCACCGCGCCGATGATGCGGTTTTCCTTGAGGATCAGGCGCTTATAGACACCGGCGGTGGCATCGCGCAGCACGATTTCCTCGCGGTCGTCGCCTTCGGCGAAATCACCGGCGGAAAACAGGTTGATGCCGGTGACCTTCAGCTTGGTATTGGTGACAGAGCCGTGATATTCGGCCGAGCCGCCACACAGCCGGTCCGCCAGCACGCGGGCGGATTCATAAAGCGGCGCAACGAGGCCATAACACATGCCACGATGCTCGGCGCATTCGCCGAGCGCATAGATCGAGGCGTCGGACGTCATCATGCCGTCATCCACCACGATGCCGCGATTGACGGCGATACCAGCCTCCTTGGCGAGGCCCGAGGCAGGACGGATGCCGACCGCCATCACAACCATGTCGCCCTTGATGACGCGGCCATCTTCCAGCTCGATGCCCTCGACCTTCTCCTCACCCAGAATGCATTTGGTATTGGCCTTGGTGATGATGTCGATGCCGCGCTCGTTAAGCGCCTTTTCGAGAAGATAGGCCGCTGCCGGATCGAGCTGACGCTCCATGATCGTCGGCATCAGGTGGATGACGGTAACGTCCATGCCCTGGCGCTTGAGGCCATAGGCGGCTTCCAGCCCGAGAAGACCGGCGCCGATGACGATGGCGCGGCCCTTGCCCTCGGCGATTTCCAGCATCTTCGTCACATCGTCGAGATCGCGGTAGGCAAGCACGCCCGGCAATTGGTGGCCGGGAACCGGAATGATGAAAGGCAACGAACCGGTGGCGATCACCAGCTTGTCGTAGGAAACCGTGATGCCGTTTTCGCTGGTCACGGTCTTTCTGTCGCGGTCGATGCCGGTGACCTTCGCGCCCTTATGCAGCGTGACATTGTTAGCCGCATACCATTCGTCATTGTGGATGACGATGTCTTCATAGCTCTTTTCGCCAGAAAGCACCGGCGAGAGCATGATGCGGTCGTAATTGACGCGCGGCTCGGCGTTGAAAATGGTGACGTCGTAGAGGCCGGGAGCGGTTTCGAACAGGTTTTCCAGCATGCGTCCCGGCGCCATGCCATTGCCGATGATGACGAGTTTTTGCGTCATGGGCGTTACTCCGCAGCTTCGACGAAGCGGTGACGTTCGTAAAGGAACTTCAGCACGGCCTCGCGGCATTTGAGGTAGGTTTTGTCGGATGCGAGCTCGATGCGGTTGCGCGGGCGTGCCAGCGGCACCTCCAGCACTTCGCCGATGTGGGCTGCCGGACCGTTGGTCATCATTACGATACGGTCGGAAAGCAGCACCGCCTCGTCGACATCATGAGTGATCATGACCATGGTGTTGCCAAGCCGGGCGTGGATTTCCATCACCGCGTCCTGGAGATGGGCGCGGGTCAGCGCGTCCAGCGCACCGAAAGGCTCGTCGAGCAGCAGGATCTTGGGCTCCATGGCGAGCGCGCGGGCAATTCCGACGCGCTGTTTCATGCCGCCGGAAATTTCAGAGGGTTTCTTATCTCTGGCATGGGCCATCTGCACGAGATCGAGATTGCGCATGACCCAGTCATGCCGCTCGGCCCGGGTCTTGGTGTTGCGGAAGACCTTTTCCACGGCAAGATTGACGTTTTCATAAACCGAAAGCCATGGCAGCAGGCTGTGGTTCTGGAACACGACGGCGCGTTCCGGGCCGGGCTCGTTGACCTCGCGGTTTTCGAGCAGAACGGCGCCGGCAGACACTTTCGTCAGTCCGGCGATGAGATTGAGCATGGTGGATTTGCCGCAACCGGAATGGCCGATGACGGAGACGAATTCGCCTTTTTCGATGGTGAGATTGATGCCTTTCAGCACCTCGGCGCGCGAACCGCCCTTGTCGAAATATTTGTCGATGTGATCGAGCTTCAGATAAGCGTTCATGATCGTCGCCCTCTTAATTTGCCGCAGCGCCGCGGGTGATGACCTTGCCGAGCGCCGCCACCAGCTTGTCGAGCACGAAGCCGACGACGCCGATGTAGACGAGCGCCACGATGATGTCGGGCAGGCGCGAGGAGTTCCACGCATCCCAGATGAAGAAACCGATGCCGACGCCGCCGGTCAGCATTTCCGCCGCGACGATTGCGAGCCACGAAAGGCCGACACCGATACGCAGGCCGGTGAAGATGTAGGGTGCCGCCGAAGGCAGCATGATCTTGAAGAAGAATTCGAGCTGGTTGAGTCGCAGCACCTGCGCCACGTTGCGGTAGTCCTGCGGAATATTGCGCACGCCGACTGCGGTATTGATGATGACCGGCCAGATGGAAGTGATGAAGATCACGAAAATGGCCGAAGGATTGCTGTCCTGAAAGGCGGCCAGCGAAAGCGGTAGCCAGGCAAGCGGCGGCACGGTGCGCAGCACCTGGAAGATCGGATCGAGACCGCGCATGGCCCAGACCGACTGACCGACGACAGCGCCGAGAATGATACCGGCAATGGCGGCGAGGCCGAAACCGTAAGCCACACGCTCCAGCGAGACCAGCACGCGCCAGCCAAGGCCGATATCCTGCGAACCATTATGGAAGAACGGCGATACGATGAGATCGTAGCTCTCCTCGAAAACCTGGCTCGGGGGCGGCAGCGATGAGCCGGGGGCGGAACAGAGCAATTGCCAGACGCCCAGCAGAATGGCGAGGACGATGAACGGCGGTACGATGTTGCGGGCAGCGGCCGCACCCCATTTGCGCAGATCGATCCGCGGCGACTGTTTCGGCGCAAGCGCCACGACATTTGCCTTCTGCGCTACCGGCTGCTGCGGCTCTTCGTTGAATTTTCGGGCCAATGCGGACATGGGCGTTTCCTCTTGATTTCGGTTGCGGTCTGGGGCTCGCCCCTCATCCGGTCTTCACTCGCGCCGGTTGGGCAGCGCATCTGGCGGATGAGGGGCGATACCCCGGTCTCCTCCTCAGGAGGCCGCCTTGATGGACAGGCTTTCGAGATAGGCCGACGGATTTTCCGGGTCGAAGACCTTGCCGTCGAAGAAGGTTTCCTTGCCGCGCGAGGTGGAGGCGGGAAGATCGGCAACGCCGAGATCCTTGGCCGCCGCGCGCCAGATATCCTCACGGTTCACCTTCTCCACCAGCGCTTTCACATCCGTATCGGGTGCGAATTTGCCCCAGCGGATGTTTTCCGCGATGAACCAGCTGTCGTGGCTGCGGAAGGGATAGGAGGCATGGTCCTGCCAGAACTTCATCTGCAGGCCGGTATTTTCGAGCACGCGGCCGTTGCCGTAATTGATATTGCCCTTCAGGCGGCCAAGCACATCCTTCGGCGGCACGTTGAACCATTGGCGTTTGCCGAGGATGGTGGACATTTCCTCCTTGTTCGCCATCTCGTCGCACCATTGCTGCGCTTCCATCACCGCCATCAGCAGCGCCTTGGTGGCATTGGGGTTCTTTTCCACCCAGTCGGCGCGCATGCCGAGCGCCTTTTCCGGATGGCCCTTCCAGAGTTCGCCGGTGGTACAGGCGGTGAAGCCGATGCCCTGATTGACGAGCTGCTCGTTCCAGGGTTCGCCCACACAGAAGACGTCCATATTGCCCACCTTCATATTGGCGACCATCTGCGGCGGCGGAACGACGATGGTAGAGACGTCCTTGTCCGGATCGATGCCGCCGGCGGCCAGCCAATAGCGAATCCAGAGATCATGCGTGCCGCCGGGGAAGGTCATGGCGGCCTTGATTTCCTTGCCCTCGGCCTTCTTTTTCTCGAAAGCCGCCTTCAGCTTGGAGGCATCCAGCTGAACGCCGGTTTCGGCATATTCCTTGGCGACGGAAATGCCCTGGCTGTCGAGGTTGAGGCGGGCGAGGATGGTCATCGGCACCGGCACATTGTTCTGGGTCACCTTGCCGGTATGCATGAGATAGGGCATGGGCGTCAGAATATGCGCACCGTCGATGCCGTTCGATGCGCCGCCGAGCACGAGATTGTCGCGCGTGGCACCCCAGGAGGCCTGTTTCAGAACCTCGACATCCGGCATGCCGTGTTTGGCGAACAGACCCTTTTCCGCCGCAATGATGAGCGGGGCGGCATCGGTGAGCGCGATGAAGCCGATTTTCGCGCCTTTCACCTCGGGCTCAGCGGTGGCTGCGAAAGCACCGGACGGAAAGGCCACGCGCACGGCGCTGACAAGGGCGGCGGCGGCTGTCGTCTTCAGTATCGTGCGGCGGCTGACATCGCCGGAGAATATCTTTTTCATTCGCATGTTCCCCTTATTGAGCCACCTCTGCGGGTGACGCTTTCGCTTGCGAAAAAACCTGAAAATAAAAAAACGCCGCTCGGTGTTTGCGCCTGCGGAACGGGAGGTGTTCCGGGCAGCAAAACCTTGCGACGTCTGTGTCTTCTGAAAGCGCCTATGCCGCGCCTTGCTTTGCCCCGATCGCCGTTGACCGGTGCAAAAAACAAGAAGCAAGAGGCGTGCCAGTTTATAAAAACCAGATTATATTATTGAAAATAAAGGAGTATTTTTGAAAATCGATCTACTGATTAAATTTTAATCAGCGCGTTTTCTGTCTTCCATTTGTGCAAAGAGAAGAATCCCGCGCTTGAAATTTGCGCAGCCCGCAAGGCATGACGCCGCTTACGTCTCGCCTGAAGTCGGAGAAAACGGTGCGGCGGTGCGCACGGAAAAGGCGTTCACGTAGCCTGCAATGTCGGCGGGATCGAATATGAGGCCATCCACGAAACGGTCCTGCTCTTCCTGCCCTTCGATGCGGATATCGGCATCGTCAGGTGCATTGGCGTCGCCAAGCGCCGCCCGATAAATATCCGGCCGGTAGGCAGACAGGGCGGCCTCCACACCGGCCGGTGAAAACTCGGCCTGCCCCCAGCGGATCATCTGGCTGTAAATCCACAATGCCTGGCTCTGCCGCGGATAATTGGCGTGACCGCCGTGGAAGATGAAATAATTGTCGATCACCCGGCGGTTGCCCTGGCTGTCGATGCTGAATTCACCGGCAAGCACACGGCGAATGATGCCTTCCGGTGCGCCGATATAGCGGGAATCGGCAAGGGCGGCGCTGAGATCATCGTGATTTTCGGCTAGGTCGCACCAGCGCGCGGCGGCATCGAGCGCCTTCAGCAACCGTCCGACCGTTTCCTGCTGGTTTTCCGCCCATTCGGGTCGCATGCCGACGACTTTTTCCGGTGCGGAAGGCCACAAATCCTGCTTGGCCGCAACGATCCGGCCGACACCGCGCTCGGCGGCGACGATGTTCCACGGCGCTCCGACGCAGAAACCGTCAATGGCCCCTGCGGCAAGCGCATCCGAGGTCAATGGCGGCGGCACGACCACAAGCTTGACATCGTGATCGGGGTGAATGCCGCCGGCGGCAAGCCAGTAGCGAAACTCGTAATTATGCGATGAAAATGGATAGGTCATGCCAAGCGTCGGCGGCGGTTCGCCGCGGGCGCGCATATCATCGAGCACCCGCTTCAACGCCTCGGCATTTTCGAGCGCTCCGGCCGTTTCGGAAAGCCCGGTCAAAGTCTTCATCCGTGCAAACAGCCGAGTCGAAAGCGTGATCGCATTGCCGCCGCGCCCGAGTGAAAAGGGCGTGATCGTCGGCGACGGATTTGAGCCAAGCCCGAGCATGGAGGCGACGGGCATCGGCGACAGCATGTGGGCGATATCGAATTGCCGAAACGCCAGCCGGTCGCGCACATTCGCCCAGGAAACATCCTTGACGAGATCGAGCGAAAGGCCTTCGCGTTCTGCGAAACCGAATTCGGCCGCAGCAATCAGGACGGATGCGTCGACAAGCGGAATAAAGCCGGCACGCAGAATTTTCTGCCGGTCGCTGCCGACGATTGCCGGGGCTTGCGTTACGCCGCTGTCTGATCCGGCCGTTTTTTCCGGTGCCGCCATATCATTCACTCCACACTGTCCGACCGGCGGTTCGTTACATCAACAGACCGGCCGCGGTGACCACGCTTTGCGCGATCTCGGAAATCTTCTTCTTCTCGTTCATTGCGGTTTGCCGCAAAAGGGCAAAGGCCTCCTCTTCGGAAAGGCCGCGCATCTTCATCAGAATGCCCTTGGCGCGCTCGATGACCTTGCGTTCCTCAAGCGCCGATTTCGCTTCGGCAAGTTCCCGCTGCAGACGGCTGAAGGCATTGAAGCGGCTGACCGCCATGTCGAGAATGGGCTTGACCCGCTCCTTCTTCAGCCCGTCCACCACATAGGCGGAAACGCCCGCCTCTACCGCCGCCTCAATGGACGCGGTGTCGGAGCGATCGACAAACATGGCGATCGGCCGGCCGACCGTGCGGGTAAGCTGGAACAGATGCTCCATCATGTCACGATTGGGATTTTCGAGATCGATGAAGATGACATCGGGCTGCAGCGTCTCGATGGTGCGCGCCACCCCGTTCACCTCGTGGATGACGGTGACGCGATGATAGCCGGCCTCGCGCAGCCCCTCCTCGATGATGGAGGCGCGGATCGCGTTTTCGTCGATAACGAGAATGGTCAGGTCGCGAAGCGTCATGTCAGCATTGATGACGCAGCGCAGCAAACTTGGCAATCGGCTGCGGATGCAAAAAATGGCGGGAGCGGCAAGGGCCGTTTTTTCCCCTGCCGCCCGTCATGTCAGGAAGCGTGTTCGACGGCGCGTTCAAGCGCCTTCAAAACCGTCCGCTCGGACAGATTGAGATAGATTTCCATCTCGTCGCCGGCCTCTTGCGCCTTGCCCTCTTCCATCAGCGACAGGATCTTGCTGTTCATGTCCACGAAGGGAGAATGAAGCTGTTCGGGATCTTTCAGCAAACCGAAACAAAGCCTGAGTTCAGCGGCGATACGCTCGTAAAAATCGCTGAGGCGAGCGCTGTCGAGAAGATCGACGACGGCGGCGTGAAATTTCATGTTGGCGCTGCCCACACCCAGCCAGTCTGCATCTTCACGCTTGACCTTGGCGTCCTCGACCGCTGCCCGCATCGTCTTGATTGCGGGATGCTTGTGCCAGGCCTGGCGAAGTGCGCCGCATTCCACCATGCGTCGCACCCGATAAATATCGATGACCGAGGACATGGTGGGAACGGCGACGAACACGCCGCGATTTGCCTCGTGGCGCAGAAGCCCGTCCTTGGTCAACAACCGGAAAGCTTCGCGCAGCGAATTGCGCGAGACGTCGAAACGTTCACTGAAGGCTGCCTCTGATAGGCGCTGTCCCGGCATCAACTCGCCGGAGATCAGTAGGGTGCGAATACCCTTGGCCAATCGATCCGCAAGCGGCAGACCCTCTATCGTTTCGGTCATGGCGCTCCTTTCCTTAAGAGCAATGCAGCATCGGGAATTCCGTGACAGGCATGTTCGGACACGGCATGATTGCCCATAGCACAAAGCATTAGCAAAGCACGAAAAAAACGTGATTAAATCCTGCTCATTACGTCCAACAAATGGACAAAATGAAAGAACGATAACTTTATATTGTTGAACAAAGTTGACAATTTCGCAGAACAGGACAAGATCGTCCGCATAAAGCATCCGCGAGGGGCGGATTGCGACAGGAGCGGAGAAAATCCATGGAGCAGAAAAAGCTCACCCCGACTGCCGATATGAAAATGTCAAAACGCGCATCCCTGATGGGGGCGATCTTCCTGATGGCGACATCCGCCATCGGTCCCGGCTTCATCACGCAGACGGCGACATTCACGACCCAGCTCGGTGCCGCCTTCGCCTTCGGCATCCTTGCCTCCATCCTCATCGACTTCGTCGTCCAGCTCAACATCTGGCGTATCGTGACGCTGACGCGCATGCGCGCATCCGATATTGCCAATGCCGCTATTCCCGGTTCGGGTTATCTTCTGGCCATTCTCGTCATTATCGGCGGCCTGTTCTTCAACATCGGCAATATTGGCGGCACCGGCCTTGGCCTGAACGCCATTTTCGGGCTGGACCCGAAAATCGGCGGCGCCATCAGCGCAGTCTTTTCCATCGCCATCTTCGTTTCCAAACGCGCAGGCCTTGCCGTCGACCGGTTCATCATTTTCGCCGGCATCCTGATGATCGTGCTGACGCTTTATGTGGCCTTCGTTTCCGCACCGCCGGTGGGTGACGCCTTCCGCCAGACCTTCCTGCCGGATACGATCAATTTCGCGACCATCACCACCATCGTCGGCGGCACCGTCGGCGGCTACATCACCTATTCCGGCGCGCACCGGCTGCTGGACCGGGGCATGGTCGGCATCGAAAACCTGCCTGCCGTCAACCGCGCGGCGCTGACCGGCATCGCCGTCACCGGCGTCATGCGCTATGTGCTGTTCCTCGCCATTCTCGGCGTCGTCGCCAGCGGCGTCATCATCGATACGTCGGGCCAGGCCGCCAATCCGGCCGCACAGGCCTTCCGTTCGGCCGCGGGCGATCTCGGCTTCCGGCTCTTCGGCATCATCTTCTGGGCAGCGGCCATCACCAGCGTCATCGGCGCGGCCTATACCTCGGTTTCATTCCTGCCCGTCTTCAAGCAGGACATGACCGAACGTGCCCGCAACATGGCGACGGTCGTTTTCATCGCCGTCTCGCTTGTCTGCTACCTGCTGATCACCACGCCGCCCGCCGCCATGCTGGTCTTCGTCGGCGGCCTGAACGGCCTCATCCTGCCCATCGGCCTCAGCATCTTCCTGTTCGCCGCATGGAAACGCGAAGACCTGATGGGCGGCTATCGTTACCCACGCATCCTGCTTGTGCTTGGCGTTCTGACCTGCGCATTGACATGGTACATGGGCTACAAGTCCGCCGGCACCATCTTCGGCCTGCTCGGCCTGTAATAAACTAGTGTTTTTAAGCATTTTCCGGACGCAAAACCGCTACGCACTTTTGCTGGAAATGCTCTGAAGGGAGGCAAACATGGCCGCTATCGATCTCAACAGCGATCTTGGCGAAAGTTACGGCGCATGGCGCATGGGAGACGACGAAGCGATGCTCGCTATCGTTTCAAGCGCCAACATCGCGTGCGGATTTCATGCCGGCGATCCGGCCGGTATCTACCGCACCGTCAAGGCCGCCGCCGAAAAAGGCGTGGTCGTTGGGGCCCATGTCTCCTATCCGGACCGCGTCGGCTTCGGCCGCCGCGATCTGGACGCGACCTCGGAAGAACTGATCGCCGATGTCATCTACCAGATCGGCGCACTGAAAGGCGTCGCCGCTGCTGCCGGCACAACGGTGCGTTACGTCAAGCCGCATGGCGCGCTTTACAACCGCATCGCCAACGATGCGAAACAGGGGCAGGCCGTCATTGACGGCATCAAGGCCGTCGATCCTTCGCTGGTGCTGATGGGTCTTGCGAACGCGCCCATCCTCGATCTTGCCCGCAAGGCAGGTCTTGCCGTCGTCGCCGAAGCTTTCGCGGATCGCGCCTATACGCCTCAGGGCCAACTCGTCTCCCGCCGCGAAGCCGGTGCCGTGCTGCATGACGCGGCCAAAATCGCCGACCGCATGGTGCAGCTTGCCCGCGAAGGCACGCTGGAGGCCATCGATGGCAGCATCATAAAAATCGAAGCGCAATCCATCTGCGTGCACGGCGACAGCCCCGGTGCCGTCGCCATCGCCCAGGAAATCCGCCGCCGTTTCGAGGCTGATGGCATCGACATCCGCTCTTTCGCATCCAATCGTTGAAAGGATAGCCGATGACGATACCGACATCCTATCTCAACCACACCAACGCGGACGCCGCACGAAAGGCCCGTGCGACCTATCGCGACGGCCTCGTCGCCCCAACTTCCGGCATTGCACCCGGCTTCACGCAGGCGAACATGATCGTGCTGCCGCGCGACTGGGCCTTCGATTTCCTGCTTTACGCGCAGCGCAATCCCAAACCCTGCCCGGTGCTGGACGTGTCCGATCCCGGTTCGCCCACCACGCTGCTCGCGCCCGGCGCAGATCTGAGAACCGACCTGCCGCTCTACCGCATCTGGCGGGACGGCAAGCTCGTCGAGGAAACAGCGGATGCAACCGCCGCCTGGGCGGAGCGCGATGATCTCGTCGCCTTCCTGATCGGCTGCAGCTTCACCTTCGAAACGCCGATGGTGGAAGCGGGCATCGAAATCCGCCATATGACCGACAAGAGCAATGTGCCGATGTATCTCACCAACCGACCCTGCCGCCCGGCCGGTCGGCTGAAGGGCAATATGGTCGTTTCCATGCGGCCGATCCCGGCCTCGCGGGTCGCCGATGCTGCGACCATTTCGGGACGTTTTCCGGCCGTACACGGGTCGCCCGTGCATGTCGGCGCACCGGAAGAGATCGGCATCACCGATCTTGCAAAGCCTGATTTCGGCGATGCGGTGCGGATCGAGCCGGGCGAAGTTCCGGTGTTCTGGGCCTGCGGCGTCACACCCCAGGCCGCCGTGATGGCGTCGGGCGTACCCTTTGCGATCACCCATGCGCCGGGGCACATGTTCATCACCGACATTCCCGATTCAGCCTATCACGCGTGAGGACATGATGCGTTTTCTCCCCGTCAGCCTCACCACCATTCTTGTCGAACTTGCCGATCTCGATGAAACGCTGGCGCTTTTCGCCTCGCTTCAGAACGATCCGGTCGAAGGTATCGAAGAGACCGTGCCGGCTGCCCGCACCCTGATGATCCGCTTTCGCCCTGAGAAAATCGGTGCCGAAGCGCTGGCCGCGCGACTGGCAAGCCGCGATCTCTCGGCAAAAATCGCGCCTTCGGACAATCTCGTGGAAATCCCCGTCCACTATAATGGTGAGGACCTTGCCGATGTTGCCGAACTGACCGGCATGAGCATCGAAGAAGTCATCCGCCGCCACACCGAAAGCGAATTCACCGTGGCCTTTTGCGGGTTCGCTCCCGGCTTCGGTTATCTGGTCGGCGGCGATCCGGCGCTGCATGTGCCACGCCGGCAAAGCCCGCGCACCCGCATTCCGGCAGGTTCGGTGGCGCTGGCCGGCGCCTTCAGCGGCGTCTACCCGCAAAACAGCCCCGGCGGCTGGCAGATCATCGGCACCACGCCGGTGAAGATGTGGGATATAGACCGCGATCCCGGCGCGCTTTTCCAGCCGGGTTACCGCGTGCGTTTCTTCGACATGGACAAGGCCGGCAAAACGGTCGACATCCCCGTCTCGGAACCGCGCAGCGCCGGGAAAGACCGGGCAAAAGCAGGCCCGCATTTTGAGGTGCTCGCAGCCCCCATGCCCGCCATCTTTCAGGATCTCGGCCGCTTCGGCCAGACCGGACAGGGCGTTTCGGCCTCCGGCGCACTGGATCGTGGCGCGTTCAATGCCGCAAACCGCATCGTTGGTAACCCCGTCAACACGCCCTGTCTCGAACTGACGCTCGGTGGATTTTCCTTTAAAAGCACGAGCCGCGCCGTCATCGGCATTGCAGGCGCCCCCTGCCCCGTCACCATCACCACGGCAGATCGCAGCTTCGCGGCAAAGACCCATGGCCCGGTGCCGCTCGAACCCGGTGATGTGGTCACTTTCGGCCAGCCGCCAAAGGGCATGCGCTGTTATCTTGCGGTGCGCGGCGGCTTCGATGTCGAGCCGGTGCTCGGCAGTTTCGCAACGGATACGCTGGCAGTCGTCGGCCCAGAGCCGGTTGGTACAGGCGCCATCCTATCCCTCAAAGGCGAAAAGACCGGCCTTTCCAGCGTATCGATCGACGAGGTTCCGGCCTTCGAAGCGCTGGCAATGGGTGAGGTCGTCACGCTGGACGTCGTTCTCGGCCCCCGCACCGACTGGTTCACGCAGAAGGGCGTCGAGACGCTGACCGGCCAGCTCTGGCAGGTCACGCCGCAATCCAACCGCGTCGGCATCCGCCTTGCCGGCGACGTGCCGGTGGAGCGCAAGGACAGCGCCGAATTGCCGAGCGAAGGCACGGCGACAGGGGCGATCCAGATTCCCCATAGCGGCCAGCCGGTTCTCTTCCTTGCAGATCACCCCCTGACGGGCGGTTATCCCGTTATCGGCGCTGTCGCCGAATATCATCTCGATCTTGCGGGACAAATCCCCGTCAACGCCAAAATCAAATTCCGCCCGATCGGCCCCTTCGCCGAAATCGCGGCCAAGAACACAGAATTCCGAGGAGAAGAGCGATGAAAAAAGTGCTGATTGCCAATCGCGGCGAGATCGCGGTGCGCATCATCCGCGCATGTCGCGATTACGGCGTGCAATCGGTCGCCGTTTATGCCGATCCCGATCAGGAAGCGCTCTTCGTCCGTCTGGCGGATGAGGCCTATGCGCTGGAGGGCGTGCGTCCCGCCGAGACCTATCTTGATATCGCCAAGCTGATTGCGATTGCCAAACGCGCCGGCGCGGATGCCATTCATCCCGGTTACGGTTTCCTGTCCGAACGCGCCGAATTTGCGCGTGCCGTTCTCGATGCCGGCCTCATCTGGATTGGCCCCGACCCGCATGTCATCGAGGCACTGGGCGACAAGGTAGAGGCACGGCGCATTGCCACCGGCGTCGGCGCACCGCTGGTCGCCGGCAGTGACGGCCCGGTTTCTTCCGCTGCCGAAGTCACGGCCTTCGCCGAAGAACACGGCCTGCCCGTCGCCATCAAGGCGGCCCATGGCGGCGGCGGTCGCGGTCTGAAGGTTGCGTGGAAGATGGAAGAGATCGCCGATCTCTACGAATCCGCCGTGCGCGAGGCAACGGCCGCCTTTGGCCGCGGCGAGTGTTTCCTTGAGCGCTTCCTCGACCGGCCGCGCCATATCGAGGCGCAGGTTCTGGCCGACAAGCATGGCAATGTGCTCGTCCTTGGCACCCGCGATTGTTCGTTGCAGCGCCGGAACCAGAAGCTGATCGAAGAGGCTCCCGCCCCGTTCCTCTCCGACGAACAGCGGCAGAAAATCCATGCGGCTGCAAAAGCTATCTGCGCCGCTGCCGGTTATTCCGGCGCCGGCACGGTGGAATTCCTGCTCGGCGTCGATGGCACGATTTCTTTCCTCGAGGTCAATACGCGCCTGCAGGTGGAACATCCCGTTACCGAGGAAACCACCGGTATCGATCTCGTCATCGAGCAGTTCCGTATCGCCGAAGGCCATAAGCTGCGGGTTCTCGAAACGCCGGAACCGCGTGGACATTCGATGGAATTCCGTATCAATGCCGAAGATCCCGGCCGAGGCTTCCTGCCGACCCCCGGGTCGATCTCGCTTTTCGACGCTCCCTCCGGTCCCGGCATTCGCGTGGATAGCGGCGTCGTCAGCGGCTCCAGCGTGCCGGGCGTATTCGACTCGCTGATGGCGAAACTGATCGTCACGGGTGCCGACCGCGAGCAGGTCCTGCGCCGCGCGCGCCGCGCGCTGAAGGAGTTCCGCATCGAAGGCATCGCCACGGTGCTGCCCTTCCATCGGGCAGCAATCGAAACCGAAGACTTCGTCGGCACCGACGGTTTCAAGGTTCACACCCGCTGGATCGAGACCGATTTCGCCGCCATGCCGGATGCCATGGAGCGCCCGGCACCGGCCGACGACCCTTCCGTCACCCGCACTTTTCTGGAAATCGACGGCAAGCGTGTATCGGTCGGTCTGCCCAGCCTGCTGCTCTCCAGCCTCGGTGCGGTTAGCGGCGGCGGCGCGATTGTTCACGGCACCGCCGGCCCCAAGGAAAAGGAAGGCGAACTCACCGCCCCGGTTTCCGGCACCCTGCAGTCCTTCAAGGTAAAAGACGGTGATGCGGTGTCGCAAGGCGATCTTCTGGCCGTTATGGAGGCCATGAAGATGGAGACGCAGATTGTCGCCACCAAGGCGGGCAAAGTTCGCCTCATTGTCAAGGAAGGCGACTATCTGCAGGCGGGCGCGGCCCTTCTCGAGATAGCCGGCTAATATACGGACAGGCCACCGGCCTCACAATTGCAGATCGCGCATGGCCGGCCGCGGAACCCTTTCGCCGCCGGGCCGTTTATGGCGCGACCTGCTAACGACTGTGAGGGAAATATGGCCGGACGCACCTTGCTTCAGTTCTTCCATTGGTATTATCCGGACGGAGGGAAATTATGGAGCGAGGTGGCCGAAAAGGCCGAAAGCCTTGCCAAAATGGGCATCACCGATATCTGGCTGCCACCCGCCTATAAGGGTGCTGCGGGCGGTTATTCGGTCGGTTACGATACCTACGATCTCTTCGACCTCGGTGAATTCGACCAGAAGGGCACCGTCGCCACCAAATATGGCGATCGCGCCGCCCTCGAACATGCGGGCCGGACGCTGAAGGAAAACGGCATCCGCGTCATTCATGACGTGGTTCTCAATCACAAGATGGGTGCGGATGAAAAGGAAAAGGTACGGGTTCGCCGCGTCAATCCCGAAGACCGTACCGAAATCGACGATGAAGACTTTCAGGCGCTGGCTTTTACCCGCTTCACCTTTCCCGGCCGCAACGGCAAACACTCCAAATTCATCTGGGACCTGAAGTGCTTCAGCGGTGTCGATCACATCGAAGAGCCGACCGAAGACGGTATATTCCGCCTCGTCAATGAGTATGGCGACGGGGAATGGAATGAGGAAGTCGATCAGGAAAACGGCAATTTCGATTATCTGATGGGTGCCGATGTCGAGTTCAGGAACCGGGCGGTTTACGAAGAGCTCAAATATTGGGGCCGCTGGCTCTCCGAGCAGGTGCAGGTCGATGGCTTCCGCCTCGATGCCGCCAAACATATTCCAGCCTGGTTCTTCCGCGACTGGGTCGGCCATATGCGCGAAACGGTCGATCCCGATCTTTTCGTCGTGGCGGAATATTGGCACCCCGATCTCGAGGCGCTGAAAAGCTATCTCGAACTCGTCGACAAGCAGCTGATGCTTTTTGATGTCGCCCTTCACCACAGCTTCCATGACGCCTCGAAACAGGGCGGCGAGTTCGATATGCGCAGCATCTTCGACGGTTCGCTTGTCTCCGCCGTTCCAGACCATGCCGTCACGCTGGTCGACAATCACGACACGCAGCCGCTGCAATCGCTGGAAGCGCCGGTGGAGCCCTGGTTCAAACCTCTTGCCTATGCGATCATCCTGCTGCGCGAAGAGGGTGTGCCCTGCGTCTTTTATCCCGATCTGTTCGGCACGAGCTATACCGACACCGGCAATGACGGCAACGAATATAAAATCGATATGCCCGCCATTGAATGCCTGCCGAAACTCATCGAGGCCCGCAGCCGTTTCGCCAACGGAGCCCAGACGGATATTCTCGACGATGCAAGCTGCATCGCCTTTATTCGCCACGGCGCCGCCGATGCGCCGGGATGCGTGGTGGTGATGTCGAATGGCGAGCCCGCAGAAAAGCAGATCGATCTCGGTCCCGATCACGCCGGGGCGGTCTGGCGCGACTTTCTCGGGCACCGTGAAGAACGGATTACCCTCGATGAGAGCGGCAAGGGCGTCTTTCCCACCAATGGCGGCAGCGTCAGCGTCTGGGTTGCCGCCGATTCCGAGTGAGAAACAAGCGTTCCGGTTCGGAAATCCCGTTCATTCCGCAGAAACGAGGCGGCGCGGACCTGCGCCGTCATCGGCCAGAACATCGTTCGGATTGCGCAACGGACAATCATCCAGCGAAAGGCACCCGCAACCGATACAGCCGGTAAGCTGATCGCGCAGCATGATCAGGCTGTTGATGCGAAGCTGCAGCATTTCCCGCCAGGATTGGGAAAACCTGCGCCAATCGGCCGTCGTTGCCACCCGATCCTGCGGCAGATCGGCCATCGCATCCCGGATGATGCTGAGCTGTATACCCGCTCGTTGCGCGATGCGGATGATGGCGATACGCCGCAGGACGGCGCGATGATAACGACGCTGGTTACCGGCAGTTCGCCAACCTTCAATCAGCCCCTTCGCCTCATAAAAATGGATGGTGGACACGGCAATGCCGCTCCGGCGGGCAACCTCCCCAACCGTCAGGCTGTGCTTGAATACGGTACTTTCCATTCTGGCTCCTGCTTCCGTCACGATTTCCGCTCGGAAACGCGGAAACATAGTAAAGAGCAGCCGGTATAATTCCTCAACCATAGTTGAGGTCAATAGGCGATAGCCCAAAAAAAAGAGGCGCCCAAAGGCGCCTCCAAATTTCGTGAATGTGGCCACGGATCAGAACTTCGCTGTCATGCTGATCCAGAAACGGCGGCCTTCCATGACGGTGTTGAAATCGTCGGTGCCGACATCCTTGTCGAAGACATTGTAAATGGCGGCATTGAGGTCGACATTTTCGGCAACCGCATATTTCGCGCCGATATCGAGGGTCGTGTAGGCGTCATATTTACGCCCGGCCTTGCCGTTGATCGTCACAGGCGTGCCGTTGGTGCCGATGCGTGGGCCGGCATTGATTTCCGACCCGTGGTAGTTCAGCGAGGCCCAGGCTTCCAGACCGTCGATTGGGGTCACCCAGTCGCCGCGCAGATTGGCCATATGTTCCGGCGTGCGCGCCAGCGGGAAACCTTCATAATCGCCGGTTTTCTGTTCGGAATGGGTATAAGTATAGTTGCCGCGCAGCGTCAGGTCCGGCGTCGCATACCATGTCGCCGTCAGTTCCACGCCCTGAATGACCGCATCGTCGATGTTGTAATTGTACCAGAGACGATAGTTGCGGTCTTCGCTCCAGCGGGCAGGCGTTCCATCCGGATTGAGCACCAGCGCGTTGGAAATCTTGTCCTTGAAATCGGTATAGAAATAGGTAGCGCCGAGAGCGACGTCGCCATTGTCCCAAAGCGCAGCCACTTCATAGCTCGTGCTCTTTTCCGCTTCGAGGCTAGGATCGCCGATGATCACGCCGCAGGTGCCGCTCGGGCCATAGGTGCAACCGCCACCACCCGTCGTATAGGCGTAACCCGGTGCGATCTGGCGGATTTCCGGGGCGCGGAAACCGGTAGAGATGCCGCCCTTGATGGTCAGTTCCTCGGTCGCGCTCCAGACGCCATAAAGGCGCGGGCTGAAATGATTGCCGTATTTCTCGTGATTATCGAGACGAAGACCGCCCGTCAGCGCAAAATTATCGACAATGCGCCATTCATCCTCAAGGAAGAGCGCCCATTGCGTCGCCGAAAATGTCTCGTCGCGGCCGGTGCGGCGTCCCGGGTTCTGGTCGGTCAGCCGCGCCTCGAAATATTGTCCGCCTGTGACCAGCGTGTGGTTGCCGAACAATTCGAACGGCGTCGTGAACTTGCCATCGAGAACGGTGTTGCGCACTTCCGGCGAGCGCGGGTTTTCTGTCACGCGGCCGGTGCGGATATTTCTGGTGAAGTTGGTACGCTCCGCCCATTCCTGCTGGAACGAGAATTCGGATGTGGTCGGCCCCCAGCGGCCGGTATGCGACAATGACCAATGGTCGCGCGTATTGGTATTGTAGGTGCCGTTGGCGTCGGTTGCCGCCAGCGTGTCGCCGGGCTCGGCGCTGCGGCGCAGCCGCGTCTTGCCGCCTTCGAGATAGATGTCGTGATCTTCGTTCGGTGTAAACGTCAAACGACCGTTGAAATCATATTCCTTGGCACCCGTGGTGCCGCTCAGAATACGGTCTTCACCGCGTGTGAAACCCCTACCCCAGAGCTGCAGACCGAGCTGGTCCTTCAGGATCGGTCCGTTGGCGTACCAGGAGACCTGGCCGCTATTGCCGAATTTTGAATGCTGCTGAACCGTGCCTTCGGTGGTGACGGAACCTGACCAGACATCGCCGACCTTGCGGGTGATGATGTTGATGACACCGCCCATGGCATCCGAACCATAAAGCGAGGACATCGGTCCGCGCACCACTTCGATGCGCTCGATCGCCGAAACCGGCGGCACGAAACTCTGTTCGAAACCGGAATTGCCGTTGGTGCGTGCATCGCGCGTGCTCTGCCGCTTGCCGTCAACCAGAACCAGCGTGTAAGCACCGGGCAGACCGCGAATGAAAATATCCTTTTCATTGGCAATGCCGGTGACGGATACGCCCTGAACTTCCCGCAGGGCATCGGTCAGATCGCGATAGGACCCCTTTTCCAGATCTTCCCGCGTCACAACCGTGATGCTGGCCGGAGCGTCCTTCACATTCTGCTCGAAACCGGATGCGGTGACGACGATCTGCTGAAGAACCGTGTTCCCCTCAGACGCCTGCTGCGCAAAAACGGGCAGAGCAATGCTAAGGGCCGTTCCCGCCATTGCTGCCGAAAGACCGGCCTTTATTACCGTCGCGGACTTTTCGTGGCCGCGGTACTTCAATTCCATGTTATGCCCCCGCATTTAACTTGAGAATTTAACCCCACTTATTTAGGAGGGAGTGCGGGCGCAACGCGTTTGTTTTCGAACAGTTCTAAATTCCAGAAATTGCAAAAAGGGCTCCCCGGACGAGCGGCGGAGTAAAAAAATCGCAAGATGACAACCGGCAAGAGAAAAGATGAACCCGCTTCCACGACAAGGCCAGACAGGCTTGGGCAGCTGAAACTACTTGTCGCTTTTGATGCGTTGTTGCGGGAAGGCAGCGTCAGCCGCGCGGCGGCGGGCATGGGACTGCCGACATCTTCCATGAGCCGCATCTTGCAGCAGCTGCGCGAAAGATACGGCGACCAGCTTTTTCTGCGCACCGGTCAGGGCCTGCGTCCCACCCCCTTTGCTGAAAACATGCGGCTGCGAATTCGCTCGCTGGCGGCGGAGGCCGAGAACCTGATCGACTATTCGCAGGAAAAACCCGCCGCCCCGGCCAACGCCAGTGCAAGCGGCTGGGAGCAGCCCGTGCTGATGAAGGCGCCGCCGCTTTCGCTTCGCCCCAGCGTTCTTCTGGAAGGTCAGCCGACACCGGAAAACATCGCCGACCGTCTTGCGCGCATCGGCCACAATGCCGATCCGCAGCAGAGGCTTGCCAAATATATCGCAACCTGCGCGATGGGCATCGGCAACAGCCGCCCGCTCAGCCAGGTGGAAGCGATGGATGCGCTCTCGATCATTCTCGACGGCGATGCCGACCCTATACAGATAGGCGCGCTGCTCGCCACCATGAATTATCGCGGCGTGACCGCGGCGGAGCTTGCCGGTTTCATCGAAGCCATGTGGCGACATATAGAGAGGGACCAGCAAGGACCTGCATCGGTGGATCTCGACTGGCCCGCTTATATGTCGCCGAAACATCGCGATGCGCCCTGGTTCCTCCATTCCGCGCGTCTTGTCGCCATGGCGGGATACAGCGTCCTGCTGCACGGGCATGTGGGGCAGGGAGAAAACGGCGGCAAGCTTGAACTTGCAGCACAGGCCTGCGGCATTCCCCTTTGCCACTCGCTTTCGCAGGCGGCGAAAGCCACAGCCTCGGAGCGCATCGCCTACCTGCCGATCGGTGGTCTGTCCCTGCAGTTTCAAAGCCTGCTCGGCCTGTACGGCATTCTGGAGATGCGCCTGCCGCTCAACACGGTCGTGCATCTTCTCAATCCGCTTCGCGCCAGGAGCACGATCATCGGCGTCGCCCGCCCGTCCTCTCAGGAACTTCATCGCGATACCGCGCGACTGCTTTCGGTGGAAAACCTCGCCATTCTCGGCAATACGCGGGATTTTGCGCAATTCACGCCGTTTCGCAGCACACGGATTTTCGGTCTTTCGAAGGGCAGGGATGTGGAATTCATCGTTCCCGCACGCGAAACGCCGCCCGCCGAAATGCCGACCATGTTCACAACCTTCGAATATTGGCGGGCGGTCTGGACGGGCGCCGCAAGGGACGAAAGGGCAGAAACCATTATCATCTCGACGGCAGCCATCGCGCTGATGCTGGTCAACGATATGGCGCTGCCCTTCGAGGAAGCCTATGCCCGCAGCCTTCGGCTTTGGAACGACAGGGCGCGCAATCTGGTCAACGCCTGATCAGCGATCAGGCATTGGCGACCGCCCTTTTCAGCGCCAGATATTCCCAAAGGGCGACAAGCAGAAGAATTGCCGTGCTCACCAGTTGCAGCACGAAAAGCGGAATACCCGGCACCGGCAAAAGCAGGCAGAGCGCCGCCACGCCGGCAAAATGCGAAACCGGTCGCTGATAGGCGGCGGCGATCTTGACGCCGATATTGCCGGCCAGAAACAGGACCGGACCGCCGAGAATGGCGAGCGCCTCGCGCATCGTTGCGCCATCCCGCGCATGGGAGAGGCTGAAATCTTCACCCACCGCCGTCAGGATGATACCGGCCACGATGGGCAAATGCCCGTAGTTAAAAAGATTATGGGCGATCTTCGCCTTTTCTTCGGCATTCTCGGCTTTTCTCGACGCCTCTTCCTGCCCGTGATGGAAATAAATCCACCACATCGCCACGGTACTGACGAAAGCGGAGCAGAAGACGATGAACGTCAGGCCCGAATTCATATATTCGGTGGCCGTGCGTCCCGTGGTCAGGATCGTTTCGCCAAGGCAGATGATGACGAAGAGCGCACATCGCTCCGCCAGATGCTCGCCGGAAAGATGCAGCCTGTCCTCGTCGCTCGAGGCTACGCCCGGCACGACATAACGGCAGGCGGGGCCGGCATATTCAATTGCAAGTGCGATGCCCCACAGGAGAATGCGATCCGCCAGATCGACAAGCCCACCGGCCAGCCAGAACAGGCTCGATACCACGAGCCAGATCGTCACGCGCACGAAGACCAGATAAGACTGCCGGTCTTCACCCCTGAACGCATAGAGGGCGAACAGGCTTCGACCGACCTGCATCACGCTGTAGATCAGGGCGAAGACAAGGCCCTGTTCCGCAAAAGCCTCCGGCAGCGCGATGGCCAGCAGAACGCCGCCGAACATCAGCACGAACAGCAGGATCCTGACTGGCTCCTTTTCCGTGTTCAGCAGGTTTGTGATCCAGGTGGTGTGTATCCATAGCCACCAGAGCGACAATATCAGGATGCCAGCCTCAAGCGCAGCCGTCGGCCCAAAATCCTTGGCCAGCGCGTGGGAGAGCTGGATCAGCGCGAAAACAAAGACCAGATCGAAGAACAGTTCGGGGAAACTGGCTTTGCCGGCGTCCTGGCCCTCCTGCCTTATCCAGCTTTCCGCATCCGCTTTGCGTCGTTGAAGCTCACCCCCGGTTCTCATTCCACCTCCGCCGCAAGATTTCGACCGGTCTTCTCACCACGCCCCCTCACCGTTGCGATAAAGCCTCTTCGCTCCCCGATACAACCGGGTTCGACCTTCGGCCGGGAAACTCCAGCGCCCGCGCATTGTCGGGATAAAAGCGCGGCCCAACCAGACGGACTTTCTTCCCAGAGACGTCGGTAATGTAGTTCGGGGTCACAGCCTTGGGCGAAAGTGGAATGCTGTCGGCGCTGGAAACCGCAAGCGTGCTGACCTCGAGAGGCTGGGCAATTGCAGGCAGGCTCGTCATCGCGGTGAGTGCGGCTGAGATAATAAATGATCTGGGAAACATGGGGCGCATATCCTGGCACAGTTAGTTGCGCCATAAACAGCCCTCGCCCGCTTTGGTTCCGCCGCTCGTCAGCGATCCCCATCAAGGTAGGAGCTATATTAAACATAGTCGGCGCTCGGTTTCCCACCGACAATCTCCGGCGGTCGACCTTCACCACCGGGCAGATGGCCAGTGTTTTCGAGCTCCGCTCTCAGGAGCTTTTCGATAGCCCTTTCCCGCGGCAAGGCGTTATCCGCCATGTAGAGGGCGACGGCCAGTTCCATGTCATCCGGAAAATTCATCAGCTCAGCCATCCGTTCAAGCAATCAAGCCCAAACGCAGGACCTTGCAGAAAGTTCAACTTCGCCGCCCTCGGCGCGAGGCTTTGTCAATCCCCCGTCCAGTCACTTCCGATGGGGCCATATCCCGGTTTTGTGGCGCTCGGGCATGGACTTCCATTCAGTACCCAACACGTGTTTTGCCACGTGCTTCTTGCATACAGATTGCACTTTTCCGCTCTTCTCGTCGCCATTTCGACGAAAAACAGCCTCGACTCAAGCGATTGAAACCAATCAGGGAAAAACGCAAACGAAAGCTAAATAGAACTTAGTTTTCATTACTTTGCATTAACCATAGAAATCCACCGGCTGCACTGTTGCTACAGCACCCTCATGCGAATCTCTTTCTACTTGCGGAAACGGCGTTAATGTAACTTCCGTCTGCTTTTTCCGCAAGCGATGACCATTTCGCGCGGCCCGTGAGAACTCACGAAAGCATGTTCGCCTCCATGGTGTCCTTACGCCCTCGCAACTGCGCCAGAAGCATTGTCTGCACATCGAAGCCGCCTTCCTGCGCCTTACGGGTCAGATTACGCAGATATCCGCCGAGCGAGCTTATCTGGTCCGCTTTCTGCAAAAGGCATGCGAGAATGGCTGCCGTTCCCTGTCGGCCGAATGTGAGGAGGGCATCCTGATACGCTGACTGGCTGATGTTGAACATGGTTTTGATGACGGATGTCGCCACTTCGAGATCGCGCCATCCGGTAACCGCTCCGCCTGGGGCATAGAGCGAGATATCCGGGCAAGCCTTCAAAACCAAAACAATATCAGGAACAAAAAATTGCTTATGAAGAACAGGCTTTGCTGACTGCGGCGAAGCTTTTGTACTGACGGGCGAAACATATGCGGGCTGGGTGCTTGCCGTGCTGGCGGGTGCAACGGTTGCCGGTTCGCGCAAATCTTGCCGTTCAGATATGGATTCGGATTCTGAATTCTTTATGAGGCGCTCATTTTGGCAGTCATTGCCGCCCGTTTTTTCCGATTTTTCAATATTTTCCAGATAGTTGGTCACTTCCGCGCGCAACGAGGCCAAAAATCCGGCGATTTCCCGAAGCTCCGCCGGCTTGGAATTGCGGCCGAGAGAGCCGGCAATGGCATTGTAGCGGGTCTGAAACCCTTCGAAGGTTTCGACTTCACCGCTCGCGGCAATCATCTCGCAGAGTTTCTGGATATCGCGGCGGCAAAGGCTGATATTTTCACGAAGCCGCTGAAGATCGAGCCGCTCGCTGACGATGCGTTCGGCCAGTTCCTCGATTTCCGCTTTGCGGGCAAGAAGCGGCGCCAGCGAAAAACCGTAAGCCTCGCTGATTTCCCCTCCCCTGTGCTTGCGGGCGTATCGTTTTCCGTTCGGGCTGTCCTTGCGAATGATAAGACCGGCCTCGACAAGAGCCGAGAGATGCCGCCGCAACGTCTGCTCGGCCATGCCATGGGCCCTGAGTGACAATTGCGTATTCGACGGGAAGACGACCAATCCGGCTTCGCTGGAAAGCTCGTTCTTCGGATAAAAACTCAAAAGCGCGTTCAGAACCGCGAGCGAGCGATCAGTCACGCGGAGCAATGGCCTGGCTTCGCAGACCGAACGATAGAGTTTCCATTTATCGACCGCTTCGATTTTCTTGTTTTTCTGCGCGGCAAACTGGGTTGCGAGGACGCCAAACGACATCGCTCGCCGCCCAAAGGGCGTCGTTACACATGTGCTGTCCATGTCTTTCACCTTTCACAAGGCAAAAGAAAATCGCTCACCGAAAAATTCGATGCCAAGACTCTTGACTATGATTCGCGGAAATGAGATTCTTCGGGTGCTTAAATCAAAGAAAGGCTTCCGCGCGGCAACGTTCGGGGGCTTTTTTCTTTTGTGATGCGTCTCCTGTTAGTCGTTCGAGTTAAAAATCACTGCTTGGACCGGTATTCGGCAAACAGCGTCTGAAGATGTTCGAGAACGAACTCGGCAAATTCCGGGGCTTCGTTCTTGTCGATGGAGATATCCAGCTTGCGGTCGCTTTCGACCACCTTTGCCAGTCGACCGCCGGTTTGCGATGACCAGACGCCGGTTTTTTTCGCCTGCGCCTTGGGCTTCAGAAAATCCAGAAGCGACTTGAAACGTTCTTCCGATGGCAGGGCGGCAACCGATGCGTCCTTGACATAGGCGCGGGCTGCTTCCTTGACCTGAGAGGAGGAAAGCTGATCGGCAAGATCCATCCAGTTACGACGGCCGACAGTCGGGGCCGGGCCAATCAGATCGACCAAATCTTCGGGAATACGGCCGACAACCGAAAGCATGTTGGAGAGATCGCCCTTGTGCAGCGACATGGCGGCCATGATCGTATCGCGAGGAAACCGCATTTGCAGTTTCTGGGCAAAACGCGCCTTTTCGATATAGGTGAGGTCGCGGCGCTCGTTGTTTTCCTGTCCCTGGGCAACGACAAGCTGCTCGTCGCTGAGATCACGAACGACCGCCTTGACCGGAATACCGAGGCTGGAAACGGCGCGCAGGCGACGATGGCCGAAGGCGACCTGATAACGGCCGGGGAATTCGGGATGCGGGCGCACCAGAATGGGAACCTGCTGGCCCTGTTCACGAATGGCCTCTATCAGGCCAGCATCCGCCTCTTCCGAGGCTGGCATGCGATCCGGTATGAAAGAGGGATCGATGTCGGCAGGGTTGAGCGAAACGATCGTAAGACCTTCGGCGAGCTGCTTTTCGATCTCTTCTGCCCGCTTGGCGCGTTCCGATACTTCGTTGAGCGACTGGCCGATCATGCCGACCGGGGAATTCAGAACATCCGTCACGAGTTCAGGAGAACCGAGGATGGGCCGGATACGCGGACGCGACCGCTCGGTGGCAGCCTCGTTGCTGTCGGCGCCCGGCGTACCGAGATTGGCGAAAATCTGTTTTCTGCTCATGCTGCCCTACCCCACGCTTTTTTAATCAGTCCTTCGATTTCAGCGTTTACGTTGTTCATGGCTTCCAGTGCGCGGTCATAGGTGGACCGGGTGAACTGGGTTCTTTCCACTTCAAAAAGTGTCTGGTTGGTCAGTCCGGCATCCGAGACGGCCGTGCTCTTCAGCATCGGGTGGATGAGGACGTTTTCACCGAAAATCGAGCGCAGGAACGCGACCATCTGGTTTTGCGGCCCATCGCTCGGTTCAAAACGGGTGATCAGGTAACGCATCCAGTTGTAGTCGGAACGCGCGCCCGCCCTGCCGATTTCAGCGAGAAGATCGCCGGTCATGGCAAGGAACTGGTTCATCGACATCACATCGAGCATTTGCGGATGAACGGTGACAAGAACCGATGTGGCAGCCGTCAGCGCCGAAAGTGTCAGATAACCGAGCTGTGGCGGGCAATCGATGACCACAACGTCATAGAAGTTCTGCGCCTGGGCTATTGCCTGGCCGATGCGGGCAAAAAACAAGGTATCTCCCGGTGCGCGACGCATCAGCGCGCGGGGCGTGTCGTGTTCGAATTCCATAAGTTCCAGATTGCCCGGAACGATATGGAGATTGGGAATATAGGTACCACGAACGATCTCCGCGATCGGTCGGCGTTCATCGTCGTAGCGGATCGCGCCGTAAAGCGTTTCATTCGGACCGACATCGATCTCCGGCTGATGACCGAAGAGAGCGGACAGACTGGCCTGCGGATCGAGATCGATGGCAAGTACCCGGTAACCGCGCAGCGCCAGATATTGCGCCAGATGCGCAGATGTCGTGGTTTTGCCCGAACCGCCCTTGAAGTTCATGACCGCAATGACCTGCAACTCTTCACCGTCACGGCGATGCGGCAGATAACGGCGTGTGCCACGCGCGCCCTGATCGAGGAATTTTCTGATCTCGTCCATATCCTCGACGGAATAGGAACGACGGCCGGAAGCCTGCGCCGCATCGAGCTCCGGACGCTCGGCGGCGATCTGGCGAAGATAGGCTTCGCCGATGCCGATCAACCGTGCGGTTTCCGCCGGTGAAAAATGGCGCATGCTCTTTTCGGTGTGCGGTGAAAATGTATTTGCATTATGAGCCTGCAATTGGGCTGACAACGCAGCCGAATGCTGTTGTATAAGACTCGTCAGGTCGGGTGCTCCTGCGGCACGTCTTAAATCGGCACTCTGTGTCATCGGTCTTCTTTCGCTCGAAATTGCAGTAGCGGTTTTTTTCGAAAAAGGCGGTTTTTTCCGCAACTGAGATATAAGCGCCGATTCTCTTTTTGGCGCAATAGGCTTTTTTCTCAGGTTGGAAAGTGCCGCTAAAGCATTGTGGAAGAATCACATTTGCTTTTTGTGACCGTTTGACGGTTAGCCGCGGCTAACTTCTCGTTGTTGATCATAAAGAAGGGCATTGTCGCGTCGTTTGGTGCCCGAATATCCGCCCCCGTGCGGAAGTTTGCCGCGGCTAACTTTTGGGTTTGATCTTCTATGCCTCCGATAATCCCGGCGCCAGAAAGTGAAGGGTGGACATTCGCATCTGTTTAATCTCTACTCGTTGACTAGAGTATCATTGGGTTCGGCACCCGTCGTCTGGCTGTTCAAGCTGTCGCAGGTTGGAGGAATGAATGTCCTATGATGTCGCTCTCGTCGGGTCGGGTTTTTCGGCAATCTGTACCGCTGCCCATCTTCTATCGTCACTGCCCGCGGAAGCCTCTATCGCTATCGTCGGCGATGAGTCGGATTTCGGGCGCGGCACCGCCTATCGCACGGAGCTGCCCTATCATCGTCTGAATGTGCCGGCCGGGCGAATGAGTGTCTTCCCTGACAAGCCTGATGACTTTGTCGACTGGTTGGCGGAAAACGGGATCGCGGACAATCCCCTGCTGTTCGCCTCGCGCGGTGATTACGGTCTTTATCTTCGCGACAGGTTGGCCGGCCTGCTCAGAAGCAGGGAGCAACGGGCCCGGGTGGACTTCGTTCGGGCCAAGGCTTCTGCCTGTCGGCCGGATGGTGCAGGCGGGTTTTCTTTTGCGCTGGAAAATGGTGAGCAGCTGCGCGCGCAGAATGTCGTTCTGTGTCTGGGTGTCGGCGCGGCGAGTTTGCCGGTGCAAACTGTCGCAAGGGAAGAAGAGGGGCCGCAACGTATCATTGGCCACTGCTGGCAGCCGGGATGGTTGTCCAAAATCAAAGCCGGGGATCGCATTTGTATTCTGGGGTCGGGCCTGACGATGATCGATCAGGTTTTGATTTTGCGGGGAAAAGGACATCAAGGGCCAATCCATGTCCTGTCCCGTCGTGGTCTGGTGCCGCATCCGCATGTCAGCCCTCCGTCACCGCCTGTGGAGCCGAATTTACCCGAAGGCTCGACGGAGATTAGCTGGTTGCTGCACGCTCTGCGCAAGCAGGTGCGCGATGGTGCGCCATGGCGCACGGTCATGGATGGCTTGCGACCGCAAACTCAATCGCTTTGGCAACGTCTTACACCTGCGCAACGCGGCCGGTTCCTTCGGCATGCCTTGCCGTGGTGGAACATCCATCGGCACCGTATCGCGCCGGAAGTGTCTCGCGCCTTCGGGAAGTTGCTTTCAGATGGTGTTCTTGAAATTCATGCAGGTTACCTTCGCTCCATGGAAGAAGGGGAGGAGGGGATCGCCGTGCGTTACCGCCGCAGGCATACGCAGATATTGAAGGAGCTGCAGGTCGATTGGGTCGTCAATTGCACGGGAATGGAGCGGGCCGGCATCCGCCATTCGCGGCTTCTTGAAACGATGCGTGGGGACGGTGTTATTTTGCTCGATCCCTTCGGGCTCGGTGTAGAAGTCGATCGCCAGTCTCGTTTGCTGCGGACTGACGGACGAAGCTGGCCCGGTCTTTTCGCCGCCGGTGCGTTGACGGCGGGCCGCTTCTGGGAAATTACCGCCGTTCCGGATATTCGTGTGCAGGCGCAGAAGATCGCGCAAGAGATCACGGACAGAGTGACAGCGAGCGATCGGCTTTCCGCACGGGGATGAGCTGGTGAAGGGCCGGCCGCAGTCAGACGTGCCTAGTACCTGTCCTAAGAGGTTAGCCGCGGCAAACTTGTTCTCTGAATAATGTGCTGGAAATTCCATGGATGCCCAATTGGCGAGTGGAACGCAGCGCGAATGCCGATGGGAACCGCAGGATAAGCGCGCTGTTCTTACTTGAATCATGGCATATATCGACCATAAGCCGTATATTTCCCTGTAATCAACAGCAGAAAGCGTGGCGGCGGATTTCGCACGTAATGTGCCCGATTGCTAAATAATTTACATTGCTTATGGAAATGCGCCATGAAATCGGCTACAAATCGCGAAAATTTCTGAAATTATGAAAATAATTTGCGAGGACTTATGCAAAAGCCGAAACTGATACGATATGAGGCGGCGGACAATCAGGCTGGTGGACAGCGGCGACCATTTGCCAAGGCCGTCCGGGCCGGCGATTTCGTTTATGTTTCCGGGCAGGTGCCGACCGTCGATGGCGAGGTGGTGACCGGCGGAATCGTGGCGCAGACCGAGCAGGTGGTTGCGAATATCAAGGATGTTCTGGCGCTTGCCGATTGTACGCTTGCGGATGTGGTCAAGGTCAATGTCTGGCTGGACGATGCCCGGGATTTTTCGAGCTTTAACGCTGTCTTCCAGAAATATTTCATCGATCATCCGCCCGCACGCTCCACCGTGCAATCTCCGTTGATGGTCGATGCCAAGGTGGAAATGGACGTTATCGCCTATAAGCCGCTGACCTGAAGCCCAATTTGCCGATGTTTGAGAGTAGATGATGACCTATCCCTGGCCTGATGCGGGCACACCCCTCAATGCGATTTCGACGCCGATGCCTGTCATCGACGAGGACAGGCTCGCCGCCAATATCCTCAGGGCGCAATCTTATCTGGATGACCACGGCAAGGCCTTTCGGCCGCATATCAAGACGCACAAGATACCCGCCGTCGCAAAGCAGCAGCTTCAGGCCGGTGCCATCGGCATTAATTGCCAGAAAGTCAGTGAGGCGGAGGTTTTTGCGGATGCCGGTTTTGATGACATTCTGATTACCTATAATATTCTCGGTGCAGCAAAGCTGTCGCGGCTGAAGGCGCTGAATGCGCGCATCGGCCGGTTGAGCGTGGTTGCCGATAGCGTGGTCACGATTGCCGGCCTTGCCGATACATTCGATGCGGCAAGGCCGCTTGCCGTACTGATCGAATGCGACACGGGCGGTAAGCGCTGCGGTGTGCAGACGCCGGAAGCGGCACTGGCGCTTGCGGAAAAGATCGCGGCGGCACCGGGCCTCACATTCAAGGGCATTTTGACCTATCCGGCACCGGGAGGCGCCGCGACGGTGGAAAATTTCCTTCGCGAGACCATGGCATTGCTGGCGGCAAAGGGCATGGATTGCCCGGTGCGATCCAGCGGCGGTTCTCCGGATTTTTACGCCGCGCATCTCGTTCCTTCCGCCACCGAACATCGGGCCGGCACCTATGTTTATAATGATCGCGCCATGCTGCGCGCCGGACATTGCACAGCGGGCGATCTCGCCATGCATGTTCTTGCCACCGTCGTATCGCGACCGACAGCCGATCGGGCTGTGCTGGATTGCGGCTCCAAGGCCCTGACCTCGGATCTTCTGGGTTTCAGCGATTACGGGCTGCTCGAAGGCTATGACGGTGCGAAAATCATCTCGCTTTCGGAAGAACATGCGGTCGTCGATCTATCCGGCTGCGCCTCGGGCCGGCCTGAAATCGGCGATGTGGTCAAGGTCGTTCCGAACCACACCTGCGTTGTCAGCAATCTTTTCGACAGGATGGTTTTCCATCGAAACGGTGTCGTGACGCGGGTTGAGCAGGTCGCGGCGCGCGGTACAGTCTGGTAAAATTACCCGGCTAATTAAATCCTGAAATAAAGCTGCCGAAGGGCAGATTGCGGTAACGAGAATCTAGAGACATGCGCATCTTCACGGCGTCACTCGCCACCGAAACCAACACGTTTTCACCTGTCCCGACGGATATGGACGCCTTTCGCGCGGCTTTTTATGCCGGGCCGGGGGAACATCCCGAAACGCCGACGCTCTGCTCGTCGCCAGTGCCGATCTTGCGCCGTCGTGGTAAGGCGGAAGGGTTCACGGTAATAGAGGGAACTTCCTGCTGGGCGGAACCGGCGGGCCTCATCCAGCGCCAGACCTATGAAACGCTGCGGGATACGATTCTCGCAGAACTCAGCGCCGCAATGCCGATCGATGCGGTGGTGCTCGGTCTGCACGGCGCCATGGTGGCACAGGGTTATGACGATCCGGAAGGGGATTTCCTGTCGCGCGTCCGCGCATTGGTCGGACCGGATGTGCTGGTTGCGGCGGAATTCGATCCGCACAGCCATCTGACGCCGCTTCGGGTCAAAAATCTCGATATAATGGCGACGTTTCTGGAGTTTCCACATACGGATTTCGAAGAGCGCGGCGAGCATGTAGTGGAAATGGCGCTGCGCACGCTTCGGGGGGAGATCAAGCCGGTCATCTCCACTTTCGATTGCCGCATGATCACCATTTATCCCACCAGCCGCGAGCCGATGCGCTCTTACGTCGACCGACTGAAGGCGATGGAAGGCAGGGATGGCATCCTGTCGATCTCCGTCATTCACGGTTTTATGGCGGGCGATGTGCCGGATATGGGAACGCGCATCGTTGTCGTGACCGATAATGACAGGGCAAAGGGCGATGCGCTGGCCGAAAAGCTCGGCCATGAGCTTTATGCCATGCGAAAACTGACCGCCATGCCGATGCTGGATACGGAATCGGGTCTCGACCAGGTTCTTGCCATTCGCAGCAACAATCCGGACAGGCCGGTCGTCGTATCGGATATCTGGGACAATCCGGGCGGCGGCGTCGCCGGTGACGCGACCCATATTCTGCGGCGCATGGTGGAGCGCGGCATGGACAATATTGCCGTCGCGACGATCTGGGACCCGATTGCGGTGTCTTTCTGTCACGCGGCGGGCGAGGGCGCCGAGATCGATCTGCGCATCGGCGGCAAATCCAGCCCGGAAGGCGGCGAGCCCCTTGATTTCCGCATAAAGGTGATGCGCACGGCAGAGGCCGGCTGGCAGAGTTTCCGCAACAGCCGCGTAACGCTCGGCCGTGCCGCTGTTGTCCGGCCGCTCGGTACGCAGATCGATATCATCCTCATCACCAGCCGCACGCAAACTTATGAGCCGGATATCTTTTCCAATCTCGGCGTGGATTTCGCGAAGAAAGACGTGCTGCTGGTCAAGTCCACCAACCATTTCCATGCGGGGTTTGCGCCGGTTGCCTCCGAGATCGTTTATATCGCGGCCCCGACGTCTTATCCGACCGATCCGGCGAAAACGCCCTATCGCAAGGCGAGCCTAGAGCTTTGGCCACGGGTGGCCGATCCGCTGGGCCTGGACTGAGGCGGAAGCGGTTTGAGCATTATCCGGACGGAACTTGTGAAGCCTTTTCCGGAAGGCTTCAGAGACGCTCGAGGGTGATCAGGAAAAACGCGCTTTCGCTTCGATCTCCTTCGACGGTGAACGGTAAACCGCCTTCGATCAGCAGACCATCCAGCTTCCCCAATCGTTTCTCGCCTTCACCGGTTGAAATCGTCAGCGGGTCGAGCGCCAGAACAAGCGTCGTGTTTCCGGCGGCTTTTCCCGAAAACGGGCCGGAATGTCTTTTAACGACATGACGAAAGCGCGAGCGGCGGGTCATGACGTTCAGATCGGTGATCGCGCCATCGGGTAGGGTCGCATTCACGGGAACATCGGCCGGAAAGGGCAGGGGTGGGCTTTCCATTGTCAGCAACAGCGGATCGCCGGCCGCAATTGCCAGCGCCATGCCGTTTCCCTCAAGAATGGAGAGGGTGCGGTCTATGCCGGGGAAGATCGAAAACGGCCCGTCGCTCGTCACCGTCGCCATGCTGATGCGCCAGTCGAAATTCTCGACGGAAGACGCGGGTGGGAAGATGGCGATTTCCACCGTCTCACCGCCGCCGTTTTTCCAGGGCATTCGCTTGTAATCGCTTGCGCGCAGCAGGGTCATGGTTTTCCACCGTTGAGAGGGATCGGCCGGAAAGGTGTTTCTCTTTCCGGCCGAAAGAGGATCAATTGCCGAGAATGCCGGGCAGGCGCAGGCCCTGTTCCTTGGCGCATTCCACGGCGATGTCGTAACCGGCATCGGCATGGCGCATGACGCCGGTTGCCGGGTCATTCCACAGCACGCGCTCCAGCCGGCGAGCGGCATCGTCGGTGCCATCGGCGCAGATGACCATGCCGGAATGCTGCGAGAAGCCCATGCCGACGCCGCCGCCGTGGTGCAACGACACCCAGGTCGCGCCGGATGCGGTGTTGAGCAGCGCGTTCAGGAGCGGCCAGTCGGAAACGGCGTCCGAGCCATCCTTCATGGCCTCGGTCTCGCGGTTGGGCGAGGCGACAGAGCCGGAATCCAGATGGTCGCGTCCGATGACGATCGGCGCCTTCAGCTCACCGTTCCTCACCATTTCGTTGAAGGCGAGGCCGAGACGGTGGCGGTCGCCAAGGCCGACCCAGCAAATACGCGCCGGCAGGCCCTGAAAAGCGATGCGCTCGCGCGCCATGTCCAGCCAGTTGTGCAGGTGCTTGTTGTCTGGCAACAGTTCCTTCACCTTGGCGTCGGTCTTGTAGATGTCTTCCGGATCGCCGGAAAGGGCGGCCCAGCGGAACGGGCCGATGCCGCGGCAAAACAGCGGGCGGATATAGGCCGGCACGAAGCCCGGAAAGGCGAAGGCGTTTTCGAGGCCCTCATCCTTGGCGACCTGGCGGATATTGTTGCCGTAATCGAGCGTCGGAACGCCGGCGTTCCAGAAATCGACCATGGCCTGCACATGCACCTTCATCGAGGCGCGAGCGGCAGCCGCAACGGCCTTCGGGTCGCTTTCCTGCTTGGCGCGCCATTCGGCAACGGTCCATCCGGCCGGAAGGTAACCATGGACGGGATCGTGCGCCGAGGTCTGGTCGGTAACGATATCGGGACGAACGCCGCGACGGACGAGTTCGGGGAAGATTTCCGCCGCATTTCCGATCAAGCCGACGGATTTCGCCTCGCCCGCCTTGGTCCACTGGTCGATCAGGGCCAGTGCCTCATCGAGCGTATGCGCCTTCGCATCGACATAACGGGTGCGCAGGCGGAAATCGACGCGGGTTTCATCGCATTCGACGGCGAGGCAGCAGGCGCCGGCCATGACGGCGGCGAGCGGCTGTGCGCCGCCCATGCCGCCGAGACCGCCGGTGAGAATCCACTTGCCCTTCAGGTTGCCGTCATAGTGCTGGCGGCCGGCCTCGACGAAGGTTTCATAGGTACCCTGCACGATGCCCTGAGTGCCGATGTAGATCCACGAACCGGCCGTCATCTGGCCGTACATGGCAAGGCCTTTCTTATCCAGCTCGTGGAAATGATCCCAGTTCGCCCAGTGCGGCACGAGGTTGGAGTTGGCGATCAGCACGCGCGGCGCATCCTTGTGGGTGCGGAACACGCCGACCGGCTTGCCGGACTGCACGATGAGGGTTTCGTCCTCGTTCAAATCCTTCAGCGTCGCGACGATGCGGTCGAAATCGTCCCAGGTGCGGGCGGCGCGGCCGATGCCGCCATAAACGACAAGCTCATGCGGGCGCTCGGCGACGTCAGGATCGAGATTGTTCATCAGCATGCGCAGCGGGGCTTCCGTCATCCAGCTTTTGGCATTGAGGTCAGTGCCCTGCGGCGAGCGGACATCGCGAATATTGTGGCGCGGATTGTTCATGTGTTTTCCCCTTATCGTTTCGTGTCGAGCGCAAATTTTTCCATGCGCGTGAGAATGGTTTTGAGATGGGAGCGAAGCCGTTCGGCCTTGCCCGTGTCATAGGCAAAAGGCGGCGTCTCGCTTTGAAGATGGGTGGATTGCGCCAGCTCCATCTGAATGGCGTGCACGCCGCTCTGCGGTTTTCCGTAATGGCGCGTCGTCCAGCCGCCCTTGAAACGACCGTTCAGAATGCTGTCGTAGCCCTCCGCTGCGGCGCTCACCTCGACGGCGATCTTTTCGATGGTCGGATCGCAGGTCTTGCCCATATCCGTGCCGATGTTGAAATCCGGCAGCTTGCCTTCGAACAGGAAGGGAATATGCGAACGGATCGAATGGCAATCATAAAGAATTGCGATGCCGTGGATGGATTTGACCCGCTCGATTTCCGCCGCAAGGGCCGCGTGATAGGGCGCGTGGAAGTTTTCCACACGATAGGCGATATCGTCCGCTGCGGGTTCCTGTCCTTCATTCCAGATCGGCTCGCCGTCGAAATCGGTCTCCGGAACAAGCCCGGTTGTGTTCTGGCCCGGATAAAGGCTTACCCCGGCCGGGTCGCGGTTGGCGTCGATCACATAACGATGGAAGGTCGCCCTTACCGTTGTCGCATCCTCGAGAAGGCCGGCATAGAGCTCATGGATATGCCAGTCCGTATCGGCGAGAATCTTGCCGTTATCGTTGAGACGATCCCAAATCTCAGCCGGAACATCCGTGCCGGTGTGAGGTAGTCCGAGGATGATCGGCGAGGTGCCTTCTTTGACGTCCAAGACTCGCATCTCAAACCTCCAGCTTCGGCAGAATGCCATCCGAAATCGTCGCGACCAGCGCGCCGGAGGCAATCAATTCCGCCGCAGCCTTCAGGTCCGGCGCCATATAGCGGTCTTCCTCCAGCGAAGGGACCGCCGCGCGCAATGCGGCAATCACCTTCTGCAGTTCGGGGCTCGTTTTCAGCGGCCCGCGCAGTTCCACGCCCTGCACGGCCGAAAGCGCCTCGATGCCGAGAATAGCGAAGAGATTGTCCGTCATCGGCAGCAGGCGGCGCGCGCCATGGCAGGCCATGGAGACATGGTCTTCCTGATTGGCGGAGGTCGGTGTGGAATCCACCGAGGCCGGATGCGCCATCTGCTTGTTCTCGCTCATCAGCGCGGCGGAGGTGACTTCGGCGATCATCAGGCCGGAATTCAGCCCGGGCTTTTTGGAAAGAAAGGCCGGCAGACCATAGGAGAGGGCCGGATCGACCAGCAGCGCCACGCGTCGCTGGGCGATTGCGCCGATCTCGCAAATGGCGAGCGCCGTCTGGTCGGCGGCAAAGGCCACCGGTTCGGCGTGGAAATTGCCGCCGGAGACGACGGAATTGTCTGAAAGCACCAGCGGATTGTCGGTCACGGCATTGGCTTCGATTTCCAGCGTGCGGGCCACCTGCCGCAGAAGATCGAGGCAGGCGCCATCCACCTGCGGCTGGCAACGAATGCAATAGGGATCCTGCACCCGCTCGTCACCTTCGATATGGCTGACGCGGATTTCCGAACCTTCCAGCAGATTACGAAGCGCCGCTCCGGCGTCGATCTGGCCCTTATGGCCGCGCAGGCTGTGAATATCGGGATGGAAAGGTGCGGAAGACCCCATGGCGGCATCTGTGGAAAGCGCACCGGTAATCAGCGCCGCCTGTGCTGCGCGATGGGCGCGGAAAAGACCGGCGAGCGCCAGCGCCGTCGAAGTCTGCGTGCCGTTGATCAGCGCAAGCCCTTCCTTGGCGGCAAGCACCACCGGGGACAGTCCGGCTTTCGCAAGCGCTTCGCCCGCTGGCAGAAGCGCGCCCGCATAAAAGGCCTCGCCTTCGCCCATCATCACCGCCGCCATATGGGCAAGCGGCGCGAGATCGCCGGAAGCCCCAACCGAACCCTTTTCGGGAATGACGGGGATGACGCCCTTCTCCAGCATGGCTTCGATCAGCCGCACAAGTTGCAGCCGCACGCCGGATGCGCCGCGACCGAGCGAAACCAGCTTCAGCGCCATGATCAGCCGCACGACATTTTCAGGAAGCGGTGCGCCGACCCCGCAGCAATGCGACAGGATGAGATTGCGCTGCAGCGTCGCCACATCGGCCGCGTCGATCTTGATGGAAGCGAGCTTGCCGAAACCGGTATTGATGCCATAGACCGGCGCATTGCCGGCAGCGATCTCCGCAATGCGGGCCGCCGCCTTTTCAATGCCTTTATCGAAGCTGCGGTCGAGTTTGGCGCTGCCGTTCTCCCAGTATATCGCGGCGAGATCGGCCAAGGTCACATTGCCGGGGTGAAGCGTGATGGTCTTCATGGTCATGGGCAAACCTTCTGTCCCTTGAAAATGCGGGCGTGGAGCGGATTGAAACCGATGCGGTAGACGAGTTCTGCCGGACGCTCGATGTCCCAGATGGCAAAATCCGCGGATTTTCCAGCCTCCAGCGTGCCGGTTTCGCTAAGCAGGCCGAGCGCCTTTGCCGCGTTGCGTGTCGTCGCCGTCAGGCACTCTTCCACGGTCATGCGGAAAAGCGTTGCGCCCATATTCATGGTCAGCAGCAGGGAGGTGAGCGGTGAAGTGCCGGGGTTGCAGTCCGTTGCCAGCGCAATGTCGGCCCCGGCATCGCGCAGGGCCTGCACCGGCGGCAATTGTTTTTCCCTGAGCGCGTAGAAAGCGCCGGGAAGAAGCACGGCCACGGTTCCTGCTTTCGCCAGCGCCTTCGCACCGGCCTCATCAAGATATTCCAGATGATCGGCCGAAAGGGCGTTATAGGATGCCGCAAGCTCGGAACCGCCAAGGTTGGAAAGCTGCTCGGCATGCAGTTTGACCGGAAGGCCATACTGTCTTGCAGCCTTGAAAACCCGATCGATCTCCTCGACGGAAAAGGCGATGCCTTCGCAAAAACCGTCAACCGCATCCGCCAGTCCGTCCGCATGGGCTTTTTCCAGCCCAGGCAGAACGACATCGCCAATATAATCGGCGTTGCGCCCCTTATAGTCTGCAGGTGTCGCATGCGCGGCGAGATAGCTGGTGACGATGCGCACCGGCCGCAATGTCTCGAGCCTGCGGGCGACGCGCAGCATTTTCAGCTCGGTTTCAATGTCGAGACCGTAACCGGATTTGATTTCGACCGTGGAAACGCCTTCGGAAAGAAGCGTGTCGAGGCGCGGCAAAGCCTGCGCCACCAGAGCATCTTCCGAAAGCGCGCGCGTGTCGCGCACCGAAGAAACAATGCCGCCGCCCGCTTTGGCGATCTCTTCATAGGTTGCCCCATTCAGCCGCATCTCGAATTCCATGGCGCGGTTGCCGCCGAAGACAAGATGGGTGTGGCAGTCGATCAGGGCAGGGGTGATCCAGCGGCCGCCGCAATCGTGGGTCTCATCGGCCGTTGACAGATCGGCGGGCAGATCGCCTTCAGGGCCGGCAAAGGCGATGCGGCCGTTACGCACGGCAATGACGGCGTTTTCGACGGCGCCGATGCCTTCCATGGCGGGATTGAAGGTTGCCAGCCGGGCGTTGCGCCACAAAGCCGTGGCGTTCCCCGTCGCCGTTCCGTTTGCAGATTTGTTCCCTGGCATTTGCTTTTCGCCTTTCCTTTGTGAGTTAAATGTATATACATAATAACCGGCTTGGCAAGCTGCAATTTCGTGTTTGAAATGGCCTTGCCGGACAGAACCAAAGGAGAGGGTGGCATGACGGCAATTCACGCGGGCGCAGCGCTTCTGGTGGATGGATGGGCGAAGGATGTTCGCATCGTCTGCGACGAAGGTGCTATTTTATCCGTGGAAACCGGTGTTTCCCCGCAGCCGCAGGATGAGCGACATGCCGTCATCGTCCCGGCCATGCCAAATCTTCACAGCCACGCCTTTCAGCGCGCCATGGCCGGGCTTGCCGAAATCCGTGGTCCCGGCGATGACAGTTTCTGGAGCTGGCGCACCGTCATGTATAAATTCGCGCTCTCCATGACGCCTGACCATGTCGAGGCCGTTGCTGCCCAGCTTTATATGGAAATGCTCGAGGCTGGTTTCGGGCGGGTTGGAGAATTTCACTATCTGCATAATGACAGGGATGGCTCGCATTACGGCAATATCGCCGAAATGGCCGAACGGATCGGCGCGGCCGCCTCGCAGACGGGTATCGGCCTCACATTGCTGCCGGTCTTTTATGCCCATTCCGGTTTCGGCGGCCAGGCGCCAATCGACGGGCAGAAGCGTTTCATCCATTCGCTCGACAGTTACGGAAAGCTGATGCAGGGTGCGCAGGCCGTGGTGGACAGGCTGCCGGGCGCCACGCTCGGGATCGCGCCGCACAGCCTGCGTGCGGTGACCGGCGACGAGCTGGCAGCCATCGAGCCGCTGGCAAAGGGCGGGCCGATCCATATTCATGTGGCGGAACAGACGAAAGAAGTGGAAGATTCGCTCGCCTTTTCCGGTGCGAGACCGGTGGAATGGCTGCTTGAAAACGCGCCGGTCGATGGCCGCTGGTGCCTTATTCATGCGACGCACATGACGGAAACCGAAACGCGAGGCATGGCAAAAAGCGGTGCTGTTGCCGGTCTTTGCCCTATCACGGAAGCCAATCTCGGCGACGGCATCTTTCCGGCTCCGGCGTTTCTCGCTGAAAACGGCCATTATGGCGTCGGATCGGATTCCAACATTCTGATTTCCGTGCCGGAAGAATTGCGAACGCTCGAATATTCGCAACGCCTCTCGCATCGGGCACGCAATGTCATTGCCGATGCCGGCCATTCCACGGGCGAAAAACTCTTCCGGCAGGCTCTTGAGGGCGGCGGCAGAGCTCTGGCGTCGCGAAATGGTCTGGAAAATGGAAAAAGCGCCGATTTCGTCTCTCTTGATGTTTCGGCCGTTTCTTATCTTCCGACATCCCAGATTCTCGATCAGTGGATATTCGCGGGCGGCATTTCTGTCGATTCCGTTTGGGTGCGCGGCGAAAAGCGCGTGCAGGCCGGCCGGCATATCCACCGCCGCGAAATATCCGATCGTTTCAACAAGGTCATGGCTGAACTTCTCGATAGCTGATATGGGCTCGGCGGAAACAGGAAAAGGCCAGCGGGGAAGGGCATTGCGGACGTGACGAAAGCATCAGCCGGGCAGACCCTGCACCAGCGTATCCTCACTGAGATCGAGGGCCGGATCGTTTCGGGAGAATGGCCGCCGGGCCACCGGTTGCCTTTCGAGGTCGACCTAGCCGATCAATATCACTGTTCGCGCATGACCGTGAACAAGGTCATGGGCCAGCTCGCCAAGGCCGGTTTGATCGAACGCCGCAAGAAATCCGGCAGTTTCGTTCGCCAGCCGCAGATCCAGTCCGCCGTTCTTCAAATTCACGATATCGGGGCGGAGGTCGAATCCCTTGGCCTCGACTATGGCTTCAAAATACTGAAGCGCGAAAGGCGTAGCGCGAAAAGCGCTGATCGTGAGCGGCTCGACGTTTCCGTCGGGACACCCTTGCTCGACATTCTCTGCATCCATTTCGCCGGTGCACGCGAATTCTGTGTCGAACAGCGCCTCATCAGTCTGACGGCAGTGCCGGACGCGGCTGAAACCGACTTCACCGAAGTTGCGCCCGGCCCCTGGCTGCTCGGCCATGTTCCCTGGAGCACTGCCGAACACCGGATCAGCGCCGAAACACCGTCGAAGGAGATCGCGCGCCTGCTCGGTATTTCGGACAGGCAGGCGTGTCTTGT
>NZ_LT009746.1:1032636-1075726 GCF_900013505.1 Agrobacterium deltaense RV3
GATGAGCATAGACAATGAGAACGAAGAAGTGAATTAAGGGCATTTGGTGGATGCCTTGGCATGCACAGGCGAAGAAGGACGTGATACGCTGCGAAAAGCCGTGGGGAGCTGCGAATAAGCTTTGATCCATGGATCTCCGAATGGGGCAACCCACCTCAGATATCTAGAAAATCTGTTTTGCTAAACACCTTGATTGTTTTGAACGGTCTGATGGGCTTCCCATACAGACCGCTAGGTCGTCGCCGATCGTTCGGCGCGCCGTCCGCAGGCCTTCGGCCGTGAGGACAGAACAAAACCCGGTATGTCCGGGTTCGAGGGTTCAGCGAAAGAGGTTTCTAGATATCGCAATGAGGTATCTGCACCTGAATACATAGGGTGTAAGAAGCGAACGCAGGGAACTGAAACATCTAAGTACCTGCAGGAAAGGACATCAACCGAGACTCCGCAAGTAGTGGCGAGCGAACGCGGACCAGGCCAGTGGCAATGATGAATAAAGCGGAACGATCTGGAAAGGTCGGCCATAGAGGGTGATAGCCCCTTACGCGTAGAACAGTCATTGTCCTTGAGTAGGGCGGGACACGTGAAATCCTGTCTGAACATGGGGAGACCACTCTCCAAGCCTAAGTACTCGTGCATGACCGATAGCGAACAAGTACCGTGAGGGAAAGGTGAAAAGCACCCCGACGAGGGGAGTGAAATAGAACCTGAAACCGGATGCCTACAAACAGTCGGAGCCCGCAAGGGTGACGGCGTACCTTTTGTATAATGGGTCAACGACTTAGTGTAACTAGCAAGCTTAAGCCGGTAGGTGTAGGCGCAGCGAAAGCGAGTCTGAATAGGGCGATTGAGTTAGTTGCATTAGACCCGAAACCGAGTGATCTAGCCATGAGCAGGCTGAAGGTTGGGTAACACCAACTGGAGGGCCGAACCCATAACTGTTGCAATAGTTCGGGATGACTTGTGGCTAGGGGTGAAAGGCCAATCAAACTCGGAAATAGCTGGTTCTCCGCGAAATCTATTTAGGTAGAGCGTCGACCGAATACCCTCGGGGGTAGAGCACTGGATGGGCTATGGGGACTCACCGTCTTACTGATCCTAACCAAACTCCGAATACCGAGGAGTACTAGTCGGCAGACACACGGCGGGTGCTAACGTCCGTCGTGAAAAGGGCAACAACCCTGACCTCCAGCTAAGGTCCCCAAGTCATGGCTAAGTGGGAAAGGATGTGAGGATCCCAAAACAACCAGGATGTTGGCTTAGAAGCAGCCATCATTTAAAGAAAGCGTAACAGCTCACTGGTCTAAATAAGGGTCTTTGCGCCGAAAATGTAACGGGGCTAAAGCCATGCACCGAAGCTGAGGATTTGCGAGTAATCGCAAGTGGTAGCGGAGCGTTCCGTAAGTCTGTGAAGGCGGACCCGTGAGGGCTGCTGGAGATATCGGAAGTGCGAATGTTGACATGAGTAACGATAAAGGGAGTGAGAGACTCCCTCGCCGAAAGACCAAGGGTTCCTGCTTAAAGTTAATCTGAGCAGGGTTAGCCGGCCCCTAAGACGAGGCGGACACGCGTAGTCGATGGGAACCACGTTAATATTCGTGGGCCTGGTGGTAGTGACGGATCTCGTGTGTTGTTCAACCTTACTGGATTGGTTGGGCGGCGAAGAGGTTCCAGGAAATAGCTCCACCGTATAGACCGTACCCGAAACCGACACAGGTGGTCAGGTAGAGTATACCAAGGCGCTTGAGAGAACTATGTTGAAGGAACTCGGCAAATTGCACGCGTAACTTCGGAAGAAGCGTGACCCTTTTGTACGCAAGTATGATGGGGTGGCACAGACCAGGGGGTAGCGACTGTTTATCAAAAACACAGGGCTCTGCGAAGTAGCAATACGACGTATAGGGTCTGACGCCTGCCCGGTGCTGGAAGGTTAAAGGGAGGGGTGCAAGCTCTGAACTGAAGCCCCAGTAAACGGCGGCCGTAACTATAACGGTCCTAAGGTAGCGAAATTCCTTGTCGGGTAAGTTCCGACCTGCACGAATGGCGTAACGACTTCCCCGCTGTCTCCAACATAGACTCAGTGAAATTGAATTCCCCGTGAAGATGCGGGGTTCCTGCGGTCAGACGGAAAGACCCCGTGCACCTTTACTATAGCTTTACACTGGCATTCGCCAAGGCATGTGTAGGATAGGTGGTAGGCTTTGAAGCAGGGACGCCAGTTTCTGTGGAGCCATCCTTGAAATACCACCCTTATCTTCGTGGATGTCTAACCGCGGTCCGTTATCCGGATCCGGGACAGTGTATGGTGGGTAGTTTGACTGGGGCGGTCGCCTCCGAAAGAGTAACGGAGGCGCGCGATGGTTAGCTCAGACCGGTCGGAAATCGGTCGTCGAGTGCAATGGCATAAGCTAGCCTGACTGCGAGACTGACAAGTCGAGCAGAGACGAAAGTCGGTCATAGTGATCCGGTGGTCCCGTGTGGAAGGGCCATCGCTCAACGGATAAAAGGTACGCCGGGGATAACAGGCTGATGACCCCCAAGAGTCCATATCGACGGGGTTGTTTGGCACCTCGATGTCGACTCATCGCATCCTGGGGCTGGAGCAGGTCCCAAGGGTATGGCTGTTCGCCATTTAAAGCGGTACGTGAGTTGGGTTCAGAACGTCGTGAGACAGTTCGGTCCCTATCTGCCGTGGGTGTAGGAATATTGACAGGATCTGTCCCTAGTACGAGAGGACCGGGATGGACGTATCTCTGGTGGATCTGTTGTCCTGCCAAGGGCATAGCAGAGTAGCTATATACGGAATGGATAACCGCTGAAGGCATCTAAGCGGGAAACCAACCTGAAAACGAGTGTTCCCTATCAGAGCCGTGGAAGACGACCACGTTGATAGGACGGGTGTGGAAGCACAGCAATGTGTGAAGCTTACCGTTACTAATAGCTCGATCGACTTCTTCGTTCCCATTGAATATGTTCATCGAACAAAGTTCGATGACATCATCTTCTGTCCTCACGGGCCAAAGGCCCTGCGGACGGCGCGCGCCATAAGGCGCGACGGACTAGCGTCCTGTATGGCTGCCTCGCTCGGTCTCGAGCAAAGGTGGAATGCGGATCGGTCACAGAAAGACGTGTAAATTAAAACGAAGCGCAAGCTTCCCAGCTTCTCGAAAACAACAGTTTCCATGTGAAAACATGGTCTGTGATCGCTTGGATCAGACGTTGCCTCATATGCGAGGTGACCGTATGGCCAATTGGTGTCCCCTGTGAGCGAAAGCGAACAGGATAAGGTACACCAATCAACAAGCAATCATATGATCCATGCGAAACGCATGGATCATATGTTGCGTTTTGCCGACCTGGTGGTTATCGCGGGGCGGCTGCACCCGTTCCCATTCCGAACACGGCCGTGAAACGCCCCAGCGCCAATGGTACTTCGTCTCAAGACGCGGGAGAGTAGGTCGCTGCCAGGTCTGCAAAACGCAACTCAAAATCTTCTCAATCACTAAAGGGCAAAAATGCCCAAATCAAAAGGCCGCAAATGCGGCCTTTATGCTATAATAAAACAAGTCAACGCGGGGTGGAGCAGCCCGGTAGCTCGTCAGGCTCATAACCTGAAGGCCGCAGGTTCAAATCCTGCCCCCGCAACCACTGAAACTTGTAAATTCTCCCACTCGGGGTATTTGCGACGAAGCTCGTCCTCATATGAGTCGAGGAGCTTTTTTGTTTCTGCTCCGTCTCGATCTCCCCAGCTTCCAGCTTCCAGCTTCTCGATGAAGTCCGCATGCACTTCGGCGACGAAGCGTCGTTCCATCAAGTCGAGAACGTCCATCTGCGCGAGGATGGAAGCGATCAGACCATGCACCTGCAGAGTTGCCGGCTGGTGGCCTGGAGTCTTGCCGATCACCACTTTCTGCACCAGTGAGCGCACAATCGGCATCACCTGACGTTTGGCATCCTCGTTCTTACCGCGGCGCGCCTGCAGGAAGAAGTGGCGCATGCGCAGTTCCGTCTGGGCGGGATTGTGACGCTGCTTCAATTCCTCGATCTTCGCCCGCATGTTCGGCTCGGACGTGGTGAAGGCGTCGATCTCCCTTGCCAGGGCGACACGCTGGAGCTCGATCTGATCGAGCGTATCGTCGAGCGCAGCGAGAGGAGGGCGGCCTTGCATGGCGCGGTCCGAGATCTGCTGGATGATGCTCTTCTGCTTGCGCTCCAACTCGTTCAGTTCGCGCGTCATCTGCTCGCGCTCGACTTTCGGGCGGCGAAGCTTTGATGTTTCCTGTTCGATCACCTTTGCCGACATGGTGTCGAACATCCCCAGGGAGAAGAAAGCGGCCGGCAGGCAATCGAGAACGCGGCTCTCCAGCTCCTGGCGGGTAATGGTCTTGCTGTTACCGCAGCAGGCTCCGCCGAGCTCGTCGATCGGCAGGCGCTTCTTGCGGTTGGTGCAGCTATAGCGATCTTTGCCGCTAATGGCGTAAGGGCCGCCACATTCCGTGCATTCGAGGAGGTGACTGAGCAGGTATCCAGGGCGGTGCGTTGCATTTAGCCGGTTGCTCTGCCCGAAATCGAACAGCTCGCCGATCTCTTTCTGACGCTCCTTCACCCCGCTGCCAGAGGTCGTCGGAAACGATGCGCATTTCTGGCACTGCCGTCAGCACCCATTCGCTTGCGTCGTTGACGCGCGCCGTACGGCGCTCGGTCGGCCATTGCCACAATGCCCATTGCGGTCGCCGGTTCGATTCCATCCAACTGCGTTGATAGCGGAACAACCGGTCGATGGTTTGTATTCCATCAAATGATTGCTCTGCGGCCCGTCAGGGCAGATTCTTTCACCGGTCGATCAGGCACACTTCTGGGATATGCTTCATAGATTTCGAGGGTGAGATCAGCACCGGCATTGTCGTGGGATATCCTCGTAATTCTGCAGGACTGATCTCACCCTTGAATTAGAGCCGGTAGCCGCCACTCGCTTCGATAACCTGGCCGGTCACCCACCGGCCTTCATCCGAGGCCAGGAAGGCCACCACCGCGGCGATGTCCGACGGTTCGCCGAAGCGGCCAAGGGCGGTATCTGTTTCGATGGCGGTCACCATTTCGGCGCTTTCGCGGACAGCCGCGTTCATATCGGTTCGCGTCCAGCCCGGCGCAACGGCATTCGCCGTGATGCCACGGGGACCCAGTTCAATGGCGAGCGAATGCGTGAAGACGTTGAGGCTTCCCTTGGCCATCGAATATATAGCCGCCATCGGCGAGGGTCGTGTGGCGAAACCGGAAGACACGTTTACCACCCGTCCGCCATCACTCAGGCGGCTGAGTGCGGCCTGCACGACGAAAAACGGCGCACGGACGAAGACGTTGAACATGGCGTCAAAGCTCTCAGTGGTCGCATTGTTCAGCCCGCCAAAACCGCTGCCGCCGGCATTGTTCACGACGATGTCCAGCGTTTTGCTGCCGTTGCGGCTCTCAAGTTCAGCATCAAGCGCCTCAAACAAGGGCGCTATGGAACCCGCGTCCACCAATTCTGCCTTCAGAGCGAAGGCGCTGCCACCGGCTTGCTGAATCGCGGCGATGGCCTCGTCGGCGCCAGCCTTGCTGGAGTTGTAAGTCAGTGCGACGGTCGCGCCGTCTGCGGCGAGACGCTCTGCGATAGCGCGACCGATGCCCCGTGACCCTCCCGTCACGAGAGCCGTTTTTCCATTGAGAGACTGCGACATAGAATTTTCCTTCGTTAGCCAAATGCGATTTCAGTTATTTGCGGACGAGCTCGCGCGCCGGTTCACGCGATCCGTTCGCGCGCGATCGGGCCGGGATTTGCCTCGACGACCGTGAGGGCCAAGCGCACGAGATCGGCGTCGCCGCCAAATTCGTGATCTGCGATGTGATGCAAAAGCACGCCGACCTGTTCGAGCTGCCTCGCACCGGCGAGTGGACCGGCGTTGACGGGCTTGAACCCGGCGTCGGCGACCAGACCCCTGGTGACCCTCCCGGCTGCGTCGTCGTCGCTTACGTAGAAGATGCTGGGCTGCGCCGGCGATGCTGACCACGCATCCGCCTCAAGCACCGGAGCCGCCATGAGATTGAACGCCTTGACGATGCGTGCCTTCGGCAGCCGTCGTTGCAGGTCTTCCGAAGTCGAGCTGTCGCGCATGAACTCCAGATCATGGAAGTGCACGAAATCGGCGGTAACGCCGAGCGGGTTCATGGTCTCGATAACGACCTTGCCGTCGAGCGCGCCGCCGACCTCGGCAACGATTGCTTCGACCCGCGGCCAATAGATGGAGAAAAGAACGGCGTCGCCGAACTCCGCAGCCTCGCGGATCGTGCCGAGCCGAGCCTTATCGCCCAGTTCCGCAAGTAATGGCGCGATTTTCCGATCCTCACCGTCCTTCGCAATAACGAGTTCGTGACCTGCCGCGGCCCAGGCTCTTGCCAGTCGACTGCCGAGATTGCCGGCGTTTAAGATTCCGATCTTCATTAGATATCCTATTCACTTCAACGTTCACGCTTCCTCGCGGAGCGGTTCGGTTGGAAGTTAGGATATCGCTCAGGAATAGATTAGATGCCCGACGAACCCCAGTCTGTTGTTCGTGCGAGCAACAATGGTGAACCTGCGCTCGGTCGGCGGGCGGTCTGGCGCGCAATTCCGAGCTTCAGCGAGGCCTCAGCTTCGGCTGGAATCACTACCATCCCCGAATGCATCGCGGCAAAGATCAACGAAGCCACGTACCTTAGGATCCATGTAGCGCGTGGAGGCAAAAACGGCGTGAACCGGCATCGGTATGCTTGCCCAGCCAGGCAAAATCCGAACCAAACGTCCCTCCGCCACATGTGGCTCAGCCATGAACTGCGGAAGTTGCGCCACTCCCAAACCCGATACGGTTAGGTTCTTGGCCGCAACGATGTTATCGAGCGCGCAGCGTGGCGCCTGCGAAACCTTCTCTGTTGCTGGGCCATTGACAAGGGTCCAGCTTGCACGGCCGCTGGACGTTTTCATGATGAGGTCGTGGCGCTTCAAATCGTCGACGGTACGGAGCGCCGGAGCGTCCTTCAGATATCCGGGCGCGGCATAGAGACCGTAAGTTATCTCTCCGAGCTTCCGAGCCGACAAATCCGAATCTTGCAGGGTGCCAATACGAATCGCGACATCGATTCCCTCGTGAATGACATCGACGAAGCGAATTGAATATACCGCTTCCACCGTAACCTTCGGCCACTTGGACAAATATGCGGCGATCCAATTGTCGACCCGCGTTGTGCCGAACTCCGGTGTCGCTGTGATCTTAAGCCGGCCCTTGGGCTCCTGGCTGTGCTGGGCGACCGCGGCTTGGGCCGCCTCCGCGGCCGCAAGGATCGAGGACGCGCGTTCGAAATAGTCCCTTCCGACTTCTGTCACGCTGAGCCGGCGCGTCGACCTGTTCAGCAGCCTCGCGCCTAGCTTTTCCTCGATCCGCTGCACGATGCGGCTCACCCGAGCCTTGTCAGTCTCGAGGCGATCGGCCGCAGCGGTAAAGGACTCCTCCATTACCACTGCGACGAAGACCTGCATTTCGGAAAAGCCGATTGTTGATGTCATGGGCAACATTCTGTCACGCGCCGCTTGAACCATCAATCAGCGGGAGCCCCATATCTCCGACATTAAAGAGCTAAACTCGGATGCGCTGTTGCCGTCGAAACAACAATAGAATCGGCCGATTTTGCTCGGCGCATATTCCAGCATTTAATCGCGAACCGTCGTTTCGATAGCATCGACGCGGTCAGGGTAAAACGCGAGGTATCCCTTAATCATCAGCATGTGGTCGAAAGGATCCTCGTAAGACCAGGCGACATCTCTGGCGGCGCCACCTCGCGCGCTGAAATAGCTGGCATCACCCTTGTAGGGGCAGTGGGTGCTGGTGTCGCTCCGGCTGAGTTCATGCATCGCCACGTCAGTGCGCGGGATGTAGTAGACTGGATTGAGGCTCGCCTCTTTTAGGATGAGGGCGTCACGGCTGTCGGCGAGGACGGACTCATCCAGGTTGACGATAACCCTCTAGCCCGCAGGAGCGACCGTGATCGGATGGTCAGGACCTGGCTTTCTTCCACCTTCCATGTCGTATCCCTTTCTTTTGCTCGCGGCGGTCCGCAGCGCTCGAGGCCTCTCTCAACCGACAGCCGGACGCCCTTGGAGGGGCGTCCGGCAGGAGGTCAATTCGCGACGGTCGCGGCGCTTGCCTGGGCCATGAAGAGGTCGACGTGGACCTGCGGCATGCCCTCGAACGTGCCGCCGATCGGCGACGGGCGCTTTGCCTCGTCGATCAGGCGCCGAGCATGTTCACGCGACACTGGCGTGCCTGGCTGCGTGTAGGCGCGCTCGGCTTCCGGACCCGTCGCCTGCAGGTCAACCGTCGGAGCGTAGGCCCAGAAGTAGATCGGCGTGCTCGGTTCGATGCGCCAGCTGTCCGCGAGCGGGCCCGCGTCGATTGCATCAAAGCCGATCTTATCGAAGAACTCGGTCACCGCCTGCTTCGCTCCGGCGTCGTCACCCGCGATCGGCAGCGTCGTGCGGTTCGCCGAACCCTGCGGCGTCGCGTTGGCCTTCATGTGGAGCCAGCTGAGGTTGTGCATGCCCTTGACGACCTTCGCCCCCGGCAGACGCCGCTGGATCAGCTCGCTGGAAGTCAGCTCGGCCTTGTCGAGGACGTCATTGTTGCCGAATGCGGGATAGTAGTTCGTCTGGTCGAGTACGACCTTGCCCGCGAACTTGTCGGCGGGCAACTGCTCGGTAGCGGCGATCGGGATCGAGAGCGTGACGATGTCACCCGCCGCGATGGCCTCCTCGGTGGTGCCGGCGCGCGCCAGCGGACCAAGCTCCTCTATCAGGTCCTTGATGCTGTCCGCGCCGCGGGAGTTGCTGACCACCACCTTGTAGCCAGCCGCGGTCGCGAGGCGCGCGACTGCCTTACCTACGAGGCCGGAGCCGATGATTCCGATTGTTTGTGTCATGTACGATGTCTTTCTTCATAGGGGCGGTAGCCGCCGACGGGATTCATGCGGCCGCACTGTCCCGCGCGCCCTTCGACGGCGAGCGCTCCAGCAAGCGACAGGAGCGAAGTTATGAATTTGATGGAGGAGTTAACAGTCGGGCCGCAGGCAACACATTGTTGTCCCTCGAACCGACAATAAATCGCCAGCCGTGCAGGCGCACTCAACCCGCGAACGACAAGGTCGCTCGAAACGCAAGCGTGATGATCGGATCGCTACGATACCCGGTGACACCGAATGGCTTCACGCCGTTTAGAATCGAACGCCTAGGGCGCAGCAGATCGTCTCAACTGAAGCCTTCGACATTACTCCTGAAGCCATCGCGGCAGACGTCGACAAACCCCCGCACCTTCGGATCCATGTATCGCGTCGAAGCAAAGACGGCATGGACCGGTACAGGGATACGCGCCCAACCCGGCAGGACTCTAGCAAGGCCGCCTTCCTCTACATGCGGCTCGGCCATGTATCTTGGGAGCTGAACGATCCCCAGACCCGACAGCGCCAGGTTCCTGGCGGCCATGGTGTTATCGAGGGCGCACCGTGGTGCGTGCCACACCTTCTCCGTCTTTTCACCATTCACCAAGGTCCAGCTCGGACGGTCGCGCGGCGCATGCATGATGAGGTCGTGCCGCTTCAGATCATCAACCTTGCGGATAGACGCTGCGCCCCTCAGATAATCGGGGGAAGCATACAAGCCGTAGGTCAACTCTCCCAGCCTGCGGGCCGAAAGCTCCGAGTCATCCAACGGACCTATGCGAATCGCCACATCGACACCTTCATGAATGATATCGACGAGACGGTTCGTGTACTCCGTTTCGACGGTGACCTTCGGCCACTTGCGCAAGAATTCAGCGATCCAGCCATCGACCCGCGTCGTTCCAAATTCAGCCCCCGCCGTAACTCTCAGGCGGCCCTTCGGTTCTTGCGTCCGTTGTGCCACTGCGGCTTCTGCGGCTTCAGCAGCCGCTACGATGGAAGAGGCGCGTTCGAAATAATCGCGCCCGACCTCCGTCACGCTGAGGTGCCGGGTCGATCGGTTCAAAAGCCGCGCGCCGAGCTTTGCTTCCATTCGGCTGATGATGCGGCTCACCCGCGCCTTGTCCGTTTCGAGGCGTTCCGCCGCTGCAGTGAAGGATCCTTCCGTCACCACAGCGATAAACGCCTGCATCTCTAAAAAATCTATTGTTGCTGTCATAGCAACAGTCTGGAACGATTGGACGGAATTATCAATCTTTGAACAACGGAAATCGCCCTTTGGACACGACCGGATTAAGACTCGCGTGTCTTTGAAATGTGAGTGTCTTCAAACGACAGATGGGCTAGTTCGCAGTTTCCCCCAGTTTAGCATGTTGGGGGGAGAGGCCGAAGGTTTGCTTCCTTTCATGAGCGTAGTGCGAGTTTAAAGGTGGGGCATCCTGGATTACAGCCGGGCGGTGATCGAAAGCCAATATCAGTCGCCTGTTATTGTCGACAGAGCCGTCATGTACCGGAGGGAGAGGCGCCGCCTTCCGATGGCGCCTGGCGGATACCGGTCAGGCGATCGCGCCGCCGTCTGCGGTGATCGTCGCGCCCGTGATGACGCTCGCGGCGGAGCTTGCCAGGAATACAACGGCGTTTGCGATCTCCTTTGGCTCGCCGAAGCGCCCGAGCGATGTCAGGCTTCGCTGGAAGTCTGCTGCCGCGCCGTTTGCGGGGTTGGCATCTGTATCCGTCGCCCCAGGCTGGACCAGGTTCACAGTGATGCCCGACGGCCCCAGCTCACGCGAGAGGCCGCGCGTGAAGGACGTCAGTGCCGCCTTCTACATGGCGTAAGGAGTTATGCCAGGAAAAGGTACCCGCTCGCCGAGGGCGGAACCGATCGTGATGATACGGCTGCCGTCTCGCAGATGCGGGATGACCGCCTTTGCAAAAAGCACCGGCGCCCGAACGTTGACGTCCATGAGGGTTTGATATTCGTCAAGGTTCAGATCGGCGATGTTTCCCGAATGGCCGATCGCCGCGCTGTTCACGAGGATGTCCAGCCTGCCGAGCGCGGTCACGGCGTCTTCGACAGCCCGCGCGATCGCCTGCGGATCGGCGCTGTCGGCTCGGATGGCCACGGCACGGCGGCCGTGGCTTTCGACGGACCGGGCAACCGCCGCAGCTTTTTCGCTCGAATTTTGATAGGTGAACGCCACATCGGCGCCATTCTCCGCAAGTGCTTCGACAATAGCCGCGCCGATGCCGCGAGAGCCGCCCTAACCAAGGCGCGCTTTCCACTCAAATCAATCATAGGATTCGATTCCTTTTTCGAATTCGTGAAGTCGGGAGAGCCTCAGCCTTTGCTCCCGACGGATGACCGCCTATTTTGTGGCCCCGGCGCAGCGATTTAAGTGGCGATGAATGCGACAGCTTGTTGCGCGGTGGGGAACAGCGACCGTTTTCCATCCCGTCCGTTGCAAGTCGCGCAACATCGCGTTCCCGACAGGGGGCCCTTTCTCACGACCGTGGACCACCTACATGTCTACACACGTTTCCTCTGAAAATGGAGTGAAGATGAAAGGCCGCCATATATGACAATCCGGGACCACCGTCTGTGCTTAAATATGTCGATGTGCCTGATCCGGTCTGCGGGCCGGACGAAGTCCTCATCAGGGTGGAAGCAATTTCCATCGAAGGCGGAGATCTGATCAATCGCAGATCGACGTCCCAGGCACCTCGGTACGTGGTAGGCTACGCAGCGGCTGGAACGGTCGTGCGTGTGGGCAAAGACGTGACCACTCGTGCCGTCGGCGACAAGGTCGCTGCTTTTAGTCTGCAGGGATCGCACGCTGAACTTTGGGCTGTCGCTGCTTCGCGAACGTGGCTAGTGCCCACGGGCCTGGACATCGCAAAGGCGGCCGCGCTGCCGATCTCCTTTGGCTCCGCCTATCACAGCTTGATCACCCGAGGCGGCCTACGGGAGGATGAAACGGTCCTCATACAAGGCGCGGCTGGAGGCGTTGGGCTTGCGGCGGTACAGCTTGCCAGACAGGCAGGAGCAACCGTCATTGCCGTCGCGAGTGGAAGTGAAAGGCAAGCTCGTCTGACCGAACTTGGAGCCGCCTTCGTCGTCGACCGCCTTGAGCACGACATCGTGGAAGAAGCGCGCCGGCTGACCACCGGGAAGGGCGTCGATCTGGTCATCGACCCGGTCGGTTCCACTTTGCAAGCTTCGCTTTGCGCACTCGCGCCGGAAGGGCGTCTCGTCTTTCTCGGCAATGCCGGCGGCGGAAAGCTCGATGTCGATCTATGGCAGCCGATGCAGAGCAATCAGACGCTCCACGGGGTATTCATGGGATCCGTCCTCGAACGGCCTTCGGTGCACGGCACGGTCGACGAGCTTCTTGCCGCCGCCGCAGCCGGCAAGATCGACGCCGTGATCGACCGATCCTTCGCGCTTCAAGATGCTGCGAAGGCGCATCACTACGCAGAGACGGCCAAGCCCCTCGGGCGTGTCGTGATGACGCCGTGACTAGGAAAAGGAGGACCGCCGTATGATCAAGCGGGTTTCGTTCAAGAACAAAGATATCGAGGTCGTCGGCAATATCCACCTGCCGCTGGATTTTGACCAAACCAGTTCATATCCTGCGATTGTCCTTGCGACGCCGGGCAGCAGCGTGAGGAGCAGATCGGAGCGATCTACGCCGAACGGCTCTCCGCATACGGGTTCATAGCGCTGACCTTCGACCCGTCATACCAGGGCGAGAGCGCGGGCGAGCCGCGCGATCTCGAAGACGATGCCGCCTTATGTCGACGAGGCGCGGATAGGGCTTCTCGGGATTTGCGCAGGCGGGCGTCGGGGACCGACCGGTCAGTATGAGGCGGGTAGGCGTCTGTTCGACCATTCTCCGTCGAACGCAAAGCACTTCTTCGAAGTCGAAGGCGCGGGTCACTATGACATGTACTACAAGCCGGAATATGTCGGCCCGGCGGTCGCAAAGCTGGCCGAGTTCTTTTCAGAGCATCTTGCACCATAGGACTCGGCAGGCTCCTAGGACGAGCCGGAGTCGTAGCACTCGATCAGCATCTCGGTCAGCACGCGAACCTTCTTGGCAGGATGCTGTCCAGGTGGCCTGACCACGAAGATGCCGGCGGTTGGAGGCGGATACTTCGGCATCACTTCGACGAGGGCGCCGGAAGCGATATGCTGGTCCGTGAGGCCATTCGGAAGTCTGGCGATGCCAAGCCCTTCCAGAGCGGCGGCAAGCAATGCTACCCCGTTGTCGGCCTTAAAACCGGCCTTGCGGCCGGATGTTGAACACCTGGTCGCCGTCGGTGACCTGCCAGCTCTCCGTTCCCTGCATAAGCGCCTCATGCTTGAGAAGTTCATCCGGCGTTTCTGGCAGACCATTCCGGGCGACGTAGTCGGGACTCGCAACGAACCTTCCGTAGAGAGGTCCGACGCGCCTGGCTATGAGGTTGGAATCCGGCAGATAGCCGATCCGGATGGCGCAGTCGAAACCTTCGGTGATAAGATCGACGAAGCGGTCGGTGTAGCACGAAGTGACCTGGAGGTGCGGGTGTCGGCGCGCCATCTGAGACAGGACAGGGGCGAGGTGGGTCGGCCCAAACGACAGAGGGGCGGCGATCCTGATCCGCCCGCGCAGCTCGCCCGCTGGCAGGATCGTTTCGCGGGCCACGTCGATCTCCGCCGAGATTCTCGCCGCGTAATCGCGAAACGTCGCGCCTTCCTCTGTCAAAGCGATTCCGCGTGTCGTGCGTGCGAGGAGCTGGACGCCCAGTTCCGCCTCCAGGCGCGCGATGCGTCGGCTCACCATGGACTTTGAGACGCCGAGCCGTTGCGCGGCGGGCGTGACACCTCCTGTGTCGGCGACTTCCACGAAGGTCCTGAGATCGTCGATTTCCATTTCGCGTTCCCCTTTCTGCAACACAGCTCGCGTTTCCGAGGGCTACCGCATCAGGGCTGGCGCTGACAAGGTTTTCGTGGATCGACGTCCTACGGACGCGTTCACACTGTCGACGAACCATCAAAAAGGATATTTCATGACCTTTCGTAACGGCCTTGCCTCGCTTCTACGCCCCGAAGACTCCGTGCTCGTCCTTATCGATCATCAGCCGTATCAGCTCGCGAACGTGAACAGCCACGAGCCGACGATGGTGGTCAACAACACGGTTGGCCTTGCCAAGGCGGCCAAGGCCTTCGACGTTCCGACCATCCTCACAACCGTGATCGCGGAGCGCGGCGGCAACCTGTTCCCGCAGATCGCGGACGTCTTTCCCGGCCAGGACATCATCGACAGAACGCTTATCAATACCTGGCAGGATCCGAAGGTTGTCGACGTGGTGAAGGCGACAGGCCGCAAGCAACTGATTATCGCCGGACTCTGGACGGAGGTATGCGTCGCCATGCCGGCGATACAGGCCGCGGGTGAGGGCTGGGATGTAACTGTCATCACGGACGCCTCCGGAGCAGTTTCCGCTGAGGCGCATCAAGTCGCAATCCAGCGCATGATTGCGGCCGGCGTCAACATGATGACCTGGCTCGCGCTCGCGGCCGAATGGCAGCGTGACTGGGCCCGGGCCGAACAGGCTGTAAAGGTCACCGACGTCATCGTCCAGCATTCTGGCGGGAGTGGCATCGCATATCTGTGGGAGCAGCAGTTGCTCAACACTACCGCGCCCAAGGCTGGCGCTGGAGCGTAAGCACGCTTAAAAAGAGGAGCAGGTGCGTCACGCGTCACCGCTCCTCGCTGTGAATGGATGATCATCGGCAAGAAGTGGACAAGGCATGAGCTGAAATCCTGCGATCGAACCAGGATGCCCTGACGAGGTCGGCGTGGCCGCGATCGAAACGTTGATCGTTCCGCGCGCCCGCGATCTTGGCGGTTTTGAAGTCCGACGTGCGTTGCCCGCGCCGAACCGACAGTTGGTCGGCGCGTTCATATTCTTCAACCAGGCCGGTCCCGCCGAGCTTCTGACGGGGCACGGCGTCGACGTCCGGCCACATCCGCAATCGGTCTCGGCACCGTCACCTACCTGAGTTGAACTGAACGGCTGCAGAGAAAGGCGTATGTACTCGGAGCAGATGAGTGCGGCGGCAGGGGTCGTCCCAACAGCCCGTTCGGAATTCAGACGTTGTTTGCTCTGGCACGATCGAAGCAGCCATATGATCAAAGCCGCAGGCCCACGGCCATTAGGTCGATGAACTGTCGAACCCTTGCATCGAGAAGCCTGCGGTCGGGATAGATGGCGCTGATCTCGACAGTCTCCGTTGGTATTTCCGGCAGAATGTGAACGAAACGGCCGGACTGGATATCTTCGCCAACCAGAAAGTTCGGCATCAGGGCAATGCCGAGGTCGCGCCCGACAGCGCTATGCAAGGCTTCCCCGCTATCCAGCCGCAGTCGGCTTCTAATCTGCGCGGAAATCCAATTCCCATCGGCATTCTTGAAGCGCCATTGTTGCCTTGTCCCTCGGCTGCTGAAGGAGAGGCACGGGTGACAGGTCAGTTCATCAAGGCTCCGTGGCTCGCCGTGCAATTCGATATAACGTGCGGATGCAACGATGTGATATCGGTCTCGGGCCAGGACGCGTGATACTAGACGGCTATCGACAGTGGTGCCGCCGAAGCGAATAACTAGATCGAAACCTTCTTCGACGATATCGACCAATCGATCGGTAAAGCTTGCCTCGATTTGCGCCTCTGGCCACCGGGCCAGGAAGCTTTCGATAAACGGCATGATGACGCGCTGACCAAAAGCATGCGGTGCGGACAGACGAAGTACGCCGCGCGGCACGCCAGTCGGACCGGCGACGCTGCCTTCCGCCTGATCCACGGCATTGATGATACGCAGACCATGTGCATGAAACGCGCGACCCTCATCTGTAAGGCTTAAAGCCCTGGTGGTCCGGTTCAGCAACCGCACACCCAGTCTCTCTTCAAGGCGGGATACTGCCTTACCCGCTGCGGACCGGGTCAAACCAGAGATCCTAGCCCCGGCAGCAAAACTCCCAGCCTCCGCCACGGCCATAAACACGGCAATATCGTTGAGGTTCGCCCGTATCATTACAGCTCCATCGACGCGAATTTAGTTGGCGTCAGTGTATCCCACTATTCCCCAATGAGCGATGGAACGCGCTTGTTGGGATCGCTACATTACTCTTACGAAAACTTTGAAAGGAGCCAACCGATGGAAAACGAAAAAACGCTTCGTCTGCTCTTTCCCCAATGGCAGGGTGGAGGTGACCCCTCTTACATGTTCGGTGCGAGACTGCTGGCTTGGCTCGCGCCGGAAACGGATGGCCCCTTCGAAGAAGTGAACGTGGCAGAACCAGACGGAAAACCTTTGCCCGTCGTTGAGGGGATCCTGGCGCGCGACGTTGTCCTTGATCAGATCCGCGACGCACGTAGCCGCATCGATCGTCATCAGCCGGATCGCATTGTTGTACTCGGCGGAGATTGTGGTGTCGATCTTGCGCCCTTCGCCTATTTGAATGAGAGATATGGCGGCGACCTCGCCGTACTCTGGATCGACGCCCATAGTGATCTGTTTTCCAGCAAGGTATTTCCAAATTCCCATGCACATGTGCTCGGGAGCCTGCTCGGCCAGGGTGATCCGGAGTTTTTAAATGCCGTGAAAACACCGATCAAGCCTGGCAAAGCGCTGATCGCGGGATGGCGTAAACTGCCAGACAAGTATTCCGAACTGCAGCAATTCGAGGATGATCTTGCCGAACGCATGCAGGTTCAGCGGGTGGGGCCGGAGGAACTCGCTGCCGACAGCGAGCCCGTCCTGAAATGGCTGCGGGCGACGGGCGCCAGGCACGTCGCAGTGCATTTTGACCTCGACGTCCTCGACGCGACTTTATTCCGTTCTCTGACCTTTTCCAGACCGGGCGCTGTCGCCCCAACGGACGACGACATCCAGGCCGGTCGGATGACGCTGTCGCAAGTCGTGAGACTGCTGACCGACGTGTCACGCGAAGTCGATGTCGTTGGCCTCGGTATCACAGAGCACATGCCGTGGGATGCGATGGCCTTACGAGATGCACTTGCAAAACTACCTTTGATAGGTCGCACCGTCTCGCAGACGGTTTCTTCTCAACTCTGAAGACCAGAGATCATGGTATGCAGCTCATGACAGATACGCTCTCCCGCCGGGGCTTTTTGATAGGCTCACTGGCCGCAACGTCCACACTTGCCAGCTGCGCGACCTCCACGCAGGCCGATGCACGACGTGACGAGTTCGCAGCGCCGGCAGCACTTCCGGCCCAAAGCGGAGCCGATGCCGAGCTTGACGCTCCTTATGCGACATTTGAGGACGGCGGCCATCTGGTAGCTGCCGTCCCATATCGGCAAATCGATCCAAAGTTCTATCGCCAGCGTATTCCAAACCCAACAGGAGAAGCAGCAGGGACGGTCGTCGTCGATACGCCGAGCCGTTTCCTCTATCTGGTCGAGCAAGACGGCACGGCCATACGTTACGGCGTCGGCATTGGGCGGGACGGATTTGCCTGGCAGGGCAGGGGCACGATCCACTGGCGCCAGCATTGGCCAAGATGGAAGCCGCCGGCGGAAATGATAGCCCGTCAGCCGGAACTGGAAAAATATTCGGTTGCCAATTGAGGCATGGACCCCGGCGTGCAGAACCCGCTCGGCGCGAGGGCACTGTATATATTTCAGGACGGGCAGGACACGCTCTATCGTCTTCACGGCAATCCCGAATGGCAGTCCATCGGGAAAGCCGTTTCGTCGGGCTGCGTGCGCCTCTTGAACCACGACATCGTCGATCTTTACGAGCGTGTGCCTTATCATGCACCGATCGTCGTCCATCAAGCGCCGCTGCTAGGTTCCGCTTGATGTTCTGCGATCAACGTCTTGCCTTGTCTTGCCGAAATAGGCGCTGTCGCGCTGTCGGCCGCCATGATGTATCTGACCTTTTGCGCTATGCGGGGAAAATTTCGGAATCGTCTCGCCGTGGCCGAGGCGTAATCGGATCGCAGAATGGTAAAGTACTTGCACGCCGGATCGCCTGCGCGAGCCGGTCATTGGTTTCCTCGACGGTCGGGATCTGTCCATATTTTACCGCTGCCCTGCTAACGGTCTCGTCTATGACGCGCATGGCCGCGGCAACAGCGGCTGCGCACAGGCGAATCTCGAATTCTGTCGGTGACATATCCAGCCTGAAAGCAATCACGCGCGCCATGGCGATCTCCGTCATGCGTGTCGCCATGAAGAATGGCTCCAGCAATGCGGGCTCTTCATCCAGTCGGGCGATGAGGTGAACGACGAGCTTGCCATCCTCGATTTCCTTTGCGTCAATTTTGCTGAAGTCGTACGCGATCTCAAGAAAGCGTTCGACGGACGTATCGAGCGGCCATTTTGCAAGTTTTTCGGCAAAGCGCTGCGACGTCAGTGCAAACAAGGGCTCGATGCAGCTCTCCTTGGTGCGGAAATAACGCCACAGCGTCCGCCTTGAGATGCCGGCCGCCTCGGCGATCTCATCGCCGCTGGTCTCAGCAACGCCTTTCTCGAGGAACAAACGCGCGGCGCACCGCGCCACGTTGATATGCGCGTCCTCCGCAACCGTCCTGCTCATCGCTTCCTCCCAGTCGTCAGATCTCATCCTTATATGGCAACGCGTGCCACAAGAGAAGCAGCTCCGCGGACGTGGTCAGAAGGTTTCGAGCTTTTGTCAGTCTTGATAATGACACTAAGTGTCATTATACGGTTTACTACCGGTGAGGCTTATGCAATTTATCGAGAGGGGACGACCGTTGAGGAAATATATCGCCATCGCGGTTTCGCTGTTCATGCACATCAACAGCGTACCCGCTCAGACCTTGGAGAGCGACTTGTCAGAGATCCAATATCCAAAAACCGAACGTGTCGACGTAGCGGAGGAGCATTTCGGCGTGACCGTTGCCGATCCCTTTCGCTGGTTGGAAGACACACAGGGCAAGGCGGCGACCGTCGGCGCATGGGTCGAAGCCCAGAACAAGGTCGCGCGGCGGTATCTTGACGCGCTTCCAGGCCGCGATATTCTGGAACAGCGGATGAAGGCCCTGTTCGAATACGAGCGCTACACGGATCCCCGTAAGCGTGGCGACAAGTGCTTCTTCACGGTCAACAAGGGTCTTGAGAACCAGCCCGCCTTGCATGTGCGTGACGGTGCTTTTGGACAGGCTCGTCTGCTGATCGACCCCAATGCCTGGTCTGACGACAATGGCGATGCGATAGGCGAGTGGAGCGTCTCCGACGACGGTCGTCATGTTGCTTTCAGCGTGCAGAAGGGCGGCACGGACTGGCGGACAATCCGGGTGCTCGACGTCGAGAGTGGTAACGAGCTTCAGGATGTAGTCGAATGGGCGCGCTTCTCGAATATCAGCTGGGCTCCGGACAGCTCAGGCTTCTTTTATTCGCGCATGCCGGAACCAGCTCGAAGTGCATCCGGCGCGGCTATTTTTAATCACGCAGTCTATTTTCATAGGCTGGGCACACCTCAGGCTGAGGATCGGCTGATCTATTCCACACCCGATCAACCGGGCCTGTTACATGTCGCCAACCGCACTGAAGGCGGCCGCTACCTTGCCATTTCATCGACGCCGGGCACGAACGAAAACGCCCTCACGATTATCGATCTAGCCGCCGGAGATTGGAGACCCAGGACGATCGTGCCGCACATGGAGGCCGAATGGTCCGTCATCGGCAATGACGGCAGCAGGCTGATCCTTCTCACCACCGATGGCGCCGAACGCCGGCGCGTGGTGACGCTCGATACGGCCCAAGCCGATCCTCGTCCCAAGGAAATCGTCGGCGAGGATCCAGATAGAGCCGTTGTCAACGATGCGGCGGTGATGGGCAACAGGCTCTTCATTGTCTATCTCGTCGATGCCAAGACCGAAATCCGCCGCTTTGGTTTGAGTGGTACGTCCGAGGGGATCGTTCCGTTGCCTGGTATCGGAACGGCTGGCGGGTTTCAGGGCCGTCCGGGCGATACGGAAGCTTTCTTCGGCTTTACGGCGTTCGATGCGCCGACCACGGTCTATCAGTACGACACGGAGACCAACGCGGTGAAGCCTTGGGTGGAGCCGAAGGCTTCCGTCAAACCGGACGACATCACTGTCGAGCAACGCTTCTACCGCTCGAAGGACTGGACGGAGGTGCCGATCTTTATCGTGCGCCGCAAGGACGTCACGGTCGCTGCTCCGACATTGCTGTATGGCTACGGCGGCTTCGGAATCCCTCAGGTTCCATATTACAACCCGATCCACCTCGCTTGGGTGGAGCAGGGCGGGGTGTTGGCAATCGCCGGCATCCGCGGTGGTGGAGAGTACGGGCGAGCCTGGCATCGCGCCGGACAGCTCGCGAATAAGCAGAATTCCTTCGACGACTTCATTGCGGCCGGGGAGTTCCTTAAAAAGAGCGGCATCACCTCATCGGATGGTCTCGCGATCCAGGGCGAATCCAACGGAGGCCTTCTCGTCGGAGCGGTGACAAACCAGCGGCCCGATCTGTTCGACGTAGCTTTGCCTAGCGTCGGTGTCATGGACATGCTCCGCTTCGATAAGTTCACGGCGGGCGGTTTCTGGATCAGCGAATTCGGCGACCCCTCACAAGAGCAGCCTTTCCGCAATCTTCTGAGCTACTCGCCCTACCATACGATCAAGCAGGGCGAAGACTATCCGGCAATCCTTGCGACCACGGCTGACGCCGACGATCGCGTCGTGCCGGCCCACACTTACAAGTACGTGGCTGCGCTGCAGGCCGCCGAGCTCGGATGGAAACCGCGACTGGTCCGGATCGAAACGCGCGCCGGACATGGCGCAGGCATGCCGCTCGACAAGGTCATCGCCCAGCATGCCGACATGTGGGCTTTCGCCGCCCGCTGGACGGGCCTGAAAATCAGCCCGGTGAAACAAACACCTTCAATTGGAGAATGATGAAAATGACCATGCTTAATTCGACAACCAGATCTTTGACATCCGTCTACGTCGGTGGCCTGATGTTGCTGGTAATGACAGGCTGCTCAGTGGCCGACGACGATCGCTACAGCGACAGCCGTCGCTGCGCCAATTATCGCGATTACAGCGACTGCATGTCGACGCAGCGGCACTATCGCGACCGCGAGCAGCTCATCAATCAAGAAAAGGCGCTGATCAACGCGGCGCAAGCCAGGGAGAACCTGCGCATGCTCCGGGAAATCAGACGTCGGCGCGGCGAGCAGTGACGTGCACGATCGTCGAACAGGGTAGGGCGGTCCGGCTGCAAGACCGGGCGGGTCCTCTCAGTGAGGGAGGTCGTCTTTTTTTCATCTGTCGCGAGCCTCGGCCCAGTGCGGATAGGTCACAAAGGCCGTCGTTGCACCCTCGCCCTCTGTCGTGATGGTGACGGATTGGCCCTTAGGCATGTAAACGATGTCGCCGGGTCCCGCGGTGACCGTTCCGTCGTTGGTGGATACGGACAATCGGCCCTCAAGGATGATCATGGTGTCGTCGACGGCCATCGTTTCGGTCAGCGACTGGCCGGGTGCGTACCGCCCATAGCCGATCGAGACCGGGCCACCGTTTCTCTCGTCCACCAGGTTTCCGACATAAATGTCGGCATCCTGCCCCGGCGATTTGACGAGTTCCGCGTCCGAAATGCTGAACTTTTGGACCTTCATCTACTTCCTCCCGTGTTTCCACCTGAGATAGTGCAATATCCAGTGACGCCAACCATGTTGCCAAGGAGAAAGATATGACTGAGAAGACCTGCTCCGCGCCCACGCCTGAACAGCGGAGGTACCTTGAGATCCGCAGTGCGGCGGAACGTTCGATGTTAGACAAAGTCTTCAAGGCGATCGACGTCGCGGCTGCCGAGGTAGCAGACGGTTTCAAGGAGGCCGGTCTGGAATTCGAGCCGACCAGCAGGGAGTACTTCATGTTCACGGTTCAGCAGGTGACGTTCGTTCGCCTATGCGGCGGCGACCCGGATACGCTGAAGGGTGGCAATCCAGAACTCGGTCAGCGGATTGTCAACAATGGCCAGCATATCATCGACAGTTATTGGCGAGACACTGCAGGTTCTAAGTAAACCGACGCGCGATGTCGTTACATCGCTCTCCCCTTGAGCAGGACCGGACGGTCGCTGGCTCGGTATTTTAGAAACGCGACAAGCGCTCACAGCGCCGCCGATTGATGACGGAGGCTTGGGAAATAGATGTACAGCGCTTCCATCGGGGAGGACCATGAAGGCAGAACGCGCGAAAGGACGATCCTGTTCTGGTTGCCAGCGGCCCGACCGTCTTGTCGCGTTCAACGCCTAAGGACGCACTATCCGTCATCGAGCGGTATGGCATGGAACTGCCAGGAAACGTCATCCGAAATCTTCAGGAGGATGCCGGCGTCGATCCCGACCACCCATGTTTCCGCGTTAACGAGATCAAGGTTGTCGCTTCCGCACAGGCCTCGATGGAGGCCGCGGCGGCACTCGCGCGGCATCGTGGCGTCCCGGCTGTCGTCTTGAGCGATGCAATCGAGGGTGAAGCGCGCGAGATCGCAAAAGTTCATGCACGCTTCGCGGCAAAGGAAAATGCGGACGAAACACTGAGTTCCTTCTTTCGCTCGCGATCGAGATTGCCGCACATGCAGACATCGAGGCGCTTGCGGCGGACACGGATGGAATCGACGGCTCCGAAGACAATGCCGGGGCTTTTGTGGCCGGGTTCACGGTGAGTAGGCTTCTAGCCGCAGGGCTCGATCCCCAGCACCTGCTCGCCTCGAACGACGCCTGGACCGGGTTCGATGCCACGAACGATCTGTTCGTAACCGGCCCGACCGGAGCCAACGTAAACGATTTCCGCGCGATCCTCATCGGGTAAAAGATGCAAGCAAGCACACGCGACCTCGATGAATATACTTGCCTTAACGACTTCGAGAAAGCGGCCAAGCGTCACCTGCCAGGACCGCTGTTCGGGTAGTAGCAGGAGCCAGCGAGACGAGGGCATCGCTGCGTCACAACAGCGAAGATCTCGCCAAGTATGCCTTACTCAGATTTCTCATGGCGCCTGAACTGGCACCGAAGCCTGAGGTCCGTTGCTAGGTAATTCCGCAGGTTTCGCTTTTCTTCCAATTAAATGGTCGCAGGTTCACATCGGTTCAAGAGCATTAACATTGGGCGAGTCGAGGCGTATCAGGCTTGGCAGATTGTCGACGAGAATTGCGCTGGCGAGTGCATTCCGCACCAAATTTCAGGGCAAAGTCCTCCATGCTCACATAGCCCTCGGACGAGGTGCCCTCAAGATGGCCAAGACTGATCCACTCAGAGCCACCACGGTCGCGACGCGAGTTTTTTAAAGGAGGCTGGCGAGGCGCAGCGTTTATGTTGAACTTCTAACGACCAGCCTTCCCCGGAGAGTTACGGTCTTCAAATCCGAGCTCCCTCTGATCATGCTGAGAATGGCATCAATCATTTCGTCGCGCGGTTGCTCATAGGTGGTGATGCCATATCCGAACAAGCCGGACAGCTCGTAATTGTCGAAGCCCACTACCGCAATGTCTTCAGGCACTTGGAGGCGAAAATTTGCCCGCATCTCATCCATTGCGCCCATCGCTAGAATGTCGTTTTCGCACATCAGGACATCGACGCGATCTTGCGGTAACGTCTCGCTTAGGTACTTTCTGACCGAGGCTGCGCCAGCGTCCCGACTGTATTTTTCCGCGCTCATGTGGACGATGGTCTGGACACCTTTTTCTGCCCAAAATTCCGTGAAATAGTGGCTTCTTTTTAAAGCTGTAGACAAAGCGGCAGCACCACTCATGAAGCCTGGGCGCTTATATCCCTTCGCATGAAGGTGGTCTACGATTTCCTTGAGGGCCACTTCCGCGTCGCAGACAACAGCGGGAACGCCGTCGATCTGACTGTCGCGTGCAAGCACGAACATAGGCGGCATGCCTTGCCCCTGCTGCAGGTCTGTCAGAGTTTCGTCACGAAACGCTGTGCCAAACAGAATGATGGCATCGACCTGACGCTGGTCCGCGTGGAGAAGGGCGTTTACATGGTCAAAGTGACTGTTGATATTGATCAGCATCACCACCAAGCCGGACGCCTGGAGCTTCTCGGTGAGCGCCTCAAGGAAGGGGAGTTTTTGCGGGTTGGAAAAGTCATCCACGAAGACGGCGATCTGTCCCGTCGAGTTGGTTGCAAGGCTTCGTGCAAGCAGGTTCGGCGTGTAGTTCAAAGCTGCAGCAGTCTCAAGAACCTTCCGCTTGCTTTCCTCGGTGATTGAAGCCCCGGGCGTAAAAGCTCTGATGACGGTCCACTTGGAGACGCCAGCAGCCTCCGCTACCTGTTTTGCCGTTGATCTCTTGCGCATGACTTCTCCCACAAATGGAATATTCGTTCCAATCTGCGATTACAGTGAAATGAATCCTTGCTTTTATCGCATTCTGACATAACATGCACCTGCTTGCACCCGGTAGCAATCACATTTGCACCCGGTAGCATTCGAATTTGTCATCCAGAGGAGTGGGCGACATTGAGGAGGAAAAAATGAAATCCATTTGGAAGAATGTCGCTTCTGCGGCGCTTGCTGTGTCACTGGCTGCAGCGGGCTCGGTGGGCGTCAAAGCCGACGAACAGCCCAGCATCATTGCTGTCACTCATGGGCAAGCGTCTGACCCCTTCTGGTCGATCGTGAAAAACGGCATGATGCAGGCCGGCAAGGACATCAATGCCAAGGTTGACTATCGTGCACCGGAAACCTTTGACATGGTCGCAATGGCGCAGCTCATTGAAGCCGCAGTCAATCAGAACCCGGCGGGTATTGTAATTTCCAATCCCGATCCGGATGCGCTGGGCCCGGCGATTGCCAAGGCCGTCGCGGCCGGTATCCCCGTTATCTCCATGAACTCCGGCATTGCCGCAACGGAAAAGCTGGGCATCAGGCTCCATGTTGGCCAAGACGAACTTACCGCAGGCGTGAAGGTCGGCGAAAAACTCAAGTCGCTCGGCAAGACGCACGTGCTTTGCGTAAACCAGGAGGTCGGAAATGCCGCCCTTGACCAGCGCTGCGCGGGTACCGAGAAGGGTTTCGAAGGTGGAAAGGTGACGATCCTGCCGACGACCGCCGACCCTGCGGAAATTGAATCGAAGATTCAGGCTGCTTTAACCTCAGATCCTTCCGTCGATGTCGTACTTGGCCTGTCGGCACCCCTCGTTGGTGAGCGGGCGGTTGCTGTTGTCGAGAAGATGGGCAATGGCGACAAGGTCAAGGTCGCTTCTTTCGATCTTTCGGCGAATTTCCTGAAGGCTGTTTCGGAAGGCAAGGCATTGTTTGCCGTGGACCAGCAACCCTACCTTCAGGGGTATCTTCCGGTCACATTCCTCGCGCTGAATGCCAAGTATGGCACTATTCCTGCTGGAAACGTCGCCTCGGGTCCGAGCTTCGTCGAGAAGGATGCGGCAGCCTCGGTGATTGAGAAATCCTCCCAGGGAATCCGCTGAGCGGTACCCATCCAGCAGCTTCCGCACCTCCAGCGGGGGCTGCCCTCATCGCCAGACATCCGATCCGCAGGGCGCGTGAACGGCAGCCGATGGCGCACGTAAAACAACTTACATCTGAGGTACGACCATGACGCTGGCAAACGAACAGAACGGGTCTCCGACTCGATCCGACGAGCGCCTGAAAAAGGTTTCGACTTTGACCGCGCTCGCGCGACGTCCGGAACTCGGCGCCGTCGCAGGATTGGTGCTCGTTACGATATTCTTCATGCTCACCGCAAACCCATCCATGTTCACACTTGCCGGTATTGTAAACTTCATGGCGCCAGCAGCCCAGCTCGGAATTCTTGCGGTTGGCGCGGCACTTCTAATGATTGGCGGCGAGTTCGATCTATCCATCGGCTCGATGGTCGCATTCGCGGGGCTGGTTTTCGGCACGGCCCTTGTCGTCCTTAATCTCCCGCTCAGTGTCGCGATCCTGATCGCGCTTGCTTTCGCCGTGGTCATCGGTGTCACCAATGCCCAGCTCACCATGCGCACCGGGCTTCCATCGTTCATAGTGACGCTTGCGTTTCTCTTCATTCTTCGCGGCTTAACGCTCGTCGGCCTGAAGTGGGCGAGCGGCGGTTCAACCCAGCTTCGCGGGATGAGAGAGGCTGTTGCGGACAGTCCCCTTGCGCCGCTCTTTTCAGGCGACGCCTTCCCGGGTCTCTTCACATGGCTTGGCAATGCAGGCATTATCGAGACCTTCCCGAACGGAACGCCGAAAGTCCCGGGTATCCCCGTAGAAATCCTCTGGTTTGTGCTCATTGCACTCGTCGCCACATGGGTTCTGCTTCGCACACGATTTGGAAACTGGATCTTTGCATCGGGCGGTGACCCGAAGGCTGCCCGCAAGTCGGGTGTTCCTGTCGCCCGTGTAAAGACCACTCTATTTATCGTCACCGCGATGTGCGCCACTCTTGTCGCCATTCTAACGGTCCTCGACGCCGGTTCGACTGATGCCCGACGCGGTTTTCAGAAAGAATTCGAAGCCATCATTGCGGCCGTTATCGGCGGATGTCTTCTGACTGGCGGATATGGTTCGGCGATCGGTGCGTTCTTCGGTTCTATCGTCTTTGGCATGGTTTTGATCGGCCTCACCTACACGTCGATCGACCAAGATTGGTACCTCGTCTTCCTCGGCGGGATGCTGCTGACTGCAGTTATTTTCAACAACATCATTCGTAAACGTGTGACGGGAGAACGCTGATGAGCACGACCCAGACACCACTGGTCGAGGTCAAGAACCTCGTCAAGCACTTCGGCTCGATTATCGCACTCAACGGCGTTTCGCTGAGTGTCCACGCAGGAGAGGTTCTGTGCCTTCTTGGAGATAACGGAGCCGGCAAATCGACTCTGATCAATACTCTGTCCGGCGTTCACAGGCCGACATCCGGCGACTTCCTCGTCGAGGGAAAACAACATCTCTTTACCGGGCCAAGAGATGCGCTCGATGCGGGGATCGCGACCGTCTACCAGGATCTGGCAATGATCCCGCTGATGTCTGTCACAAGAAACTTCTTCATGGGTCGCGAGCCGTTGAAGGGCTTCGTTCCGTTCAAATACATGGACATGGAATTCGCGGATCGCGTTACCAGCGAAGAAATGAAGAGAATCGGCATCGATGTGCGTGAACCCGGACAGGCCGTCGGCACGCTCTCCGGTGGCGAACGTCAATGCGTGGCGATCGCACGCGCCGTATATTTCGGGGCAAAAGTCCTCATTCTTGATGAACCGACATCTGCACTCGGTGTCGCGCAAACCTCGATGGTCCTGAAGTACATCGATCAGGTTCGCAGCAAAGGTCTGGGCGTCATTTTCATTACCCACAACGTCAGACACGCTTTTGCCGTCGGCAACCGTTTCACAGCTCTGAACAGGGGAAAGACGCTTGGCACATTTGCCAAACATGAAATCGACCTCGATGGCCTGCAGAATCTGATGGCGGGGGGCAAGGAGCTCCAGTCGATCTCAGCGGAGCTGGGCGGCACCATCTGAAGACACTTGGAAATATGAATTTTGGCCCGGCGCATTCGCCGGTCCTTGGGCAGCCATATCCAAAATCCAGGAAACCACTCGAAATGAGCAATGAGAATAATACCCAGTTTCCCTTAGCCGCCTGCGCTGAGATGCTATGGCGGGACAAACCAATCGAATGGCGCGCCTCCCGATTGAAGGAGCAGGGATTTGGCGTCGGCCTCTGGAATTGGCCAGAGCACGACATAAACAAGCTCGAAGCCACCGGTGCAACCTTCACAATTATGAACGGTTACCTGACCGGCCGCCTCACCGATGATGAGGGCGCAGCCGAACTTTTGAGAACCGCGCGCGAAACGGCTCAGATCGGCAAACGTCTTGGCGTTCAGCGCCTCAATCTTCACGGCACAGGCCTCGGGGATCGTGGACTGCCGGTTCAACCTGTCGAGGTCGTCACGGGAGTGATGTGGCTGAAGGCTCAGGAGACGCTACGCCGTATCGTTGACCTCGCGGAAGAAGAAAACGTGGTTTTCACACTGGAGAACCTGAACCTTCCCGTCGATCACCTCGGCGTGCCGTTCGGGCGCGCCGAAGACACGTTGGCGCTCGTGTCGAGCATCGACCACCCGCGTCTGCGTTTGAACCTGGACCTCTACCACGCGCAGATCGGTGAGGGGAACCTGATCGAACTTTGCCGCAGGAGCCTGCCGTGGATCGGTGAGATTCAGGTGGCTGACGTACCTGGCCGATTTGAGCCGGGCACCGGCGAGGTGAATTGGAAGCAGATCGCAAAAGCCCTTAGCGATATGGGCTACTGCGGCCCGATCGGGATGGAAGCATGGGCATCCGGAGATGCCGACGCGGCGCTCGCTGCCTTCCGTGAAGCCTTCACTCTCTGATTTCAGAAACAGGACTAAAAATCATGACCAAAGTAAAAAAAGTCAACGTCGGACTTATCGGGGCAGGGCGCATCGGTTCGTTCCATGGGGAGAGTGTAGCAAGAAGGCTCGTAGACGCAGAGCTTGTGGCCGTCGCTGATCCTGCTCCCGGGGCCGCCGCAAAACTTGCAGAGGCGCTGGGCGCCGCCGCTTCTTATACCGACGTCGCAGAAATGCTTTCTCACCCCGGTCTGGATGCGGTCATCATTGCCACACCCGCACGTTTTCACACCAATATCCTGGTGCAGGCCGCAGAGGCCGGTAAAGCGATCTTCTGCGAAAAACCGATGGCGCTCACGCTTGAAGATGCGGACCGCGGCATTGCAGCCGCCAAGGCCGCAGGCGTCCCCCTGCAGGTCGGTTTTAATCGCCGCTGGGACCAGGCATTTTTTGAAAGCCGCGCAGCGATCGATGCTGGAAAGGTCGGTGCGGTTCAACTCATCCGGTCATTGACACGCGATCCCGGTCCGTTCGGCTCTGATCCAGAGAGGATTCCTTTGTGGACCATCTTCTACGAAACGTTGATACACGACTTCGACACCTTGCTTTGGTTAAACCCCGGCGCAAAGCCTGTCGAAGTGTTTGCCATGGCAGATGCATTAGTTCGCTCGGATGCACGCGACAAAGGCTTCCTGGACACGGCGGTCGTCAATATCCGCTTTGACAATGGATCTATTGCGGTTGCGGAAGCAAACTTCTCTGCAATGTACGGCTACGATATTCGCGGCGAAGTATTCGGCTCCGGCGGAATGGTCACGATGGGGGACGTACGACGTTCGAGCATGACGCTGTTCGACGCAACTGGCGTCTCCAACGACACATGGCGGCGCGACACAGACCATTTCATTCAAGCCTACACGGCGCAGCTTGCTTCTTTTGTCGAGGCGGCGCGTAGCGGTACCGTCCAGAACGCACCCACGGGAGCTGATGCTCGCAACGCTCTGGCGATCGCACTTGCTGCCATTGAATCCGTGTCGAGAAAACAGCCGGTTCCTGTGAGTTGAAGGCCTGGTTGACAGGGGCGCTGTCGGCCTCTGTCAGCACATATATGTTGGAAAAGTTCGTGACCAGAAGCCTGTTGGTGAGGCTAAGAGGATCATCATGGAAGCGAAAGCTGACTTTCAGAAGCCAACAGTTCTTGATCTGGAAAGCGTGCTTGCGGTCCAAGGTGTGCCGCTATCTTTCCGTCAAGAGCGAGTAGCGCGATTTGCGGTTGCCTATCCGGAAATCGTCGCCTTCGGTACAGCAAACTCCCTTGCTGCTCATTGTTCCGTGACCCAGTCGACGGTGGTTCGGCTGGCAATCTCTCTTGGGTTTGAAAATTATCGCGAATTCAGGCACGTTTTTCGGCAGCACGTGAAAGTCAACGCAATCTACAGATAGGTTATTGATTTTCTCGCTGCACGGTCACCGTCAGAGAAAGCTGCTTTTGCGCGATTTTGGATCGTGTCGCGCCGCTCGGATAAGAGCACATCAATCTGAACGGACACTATTCTCGGCCAAAGTCTAAGCGTAGGGCCTTCGGGGCATCTTTGGCATTCACGGCAGCCAAAGCCTGTTCGATCGACGTGTGAATCTTAGTGTCGATGCCTTTTGCGAGCCACGAGACGACGTTGAGAACATCCCCACGCCTGTTTTTCTTGCGAAGAGGACCGTTCCAGGCGGTAGGTCGTTTTGGTGGATCATTGAGAGCACCTCCGTTCGGACGTATGGCCAGAATTCCTTGGGTATCCCCATGGCCAAAAGCGCCTGCAACTCGTTCCAGAACAGTGTCGAACCTATCGTGCGTTCGTCTTTCTGAACCACAACTACATAGCGGTTTGCCTGTCGCAGACGGAGCAGGACAGGCAAGCTCGTTGACTGGGGTGGCAAGTGTTGTCGGCAGTTCATCAGCGGTGAAACTCCGTTTGTATCGATACGATTTTCGACATCCGGGTTGATGCCGGTGCAATGGCAATATTCGGGGCACTTGACGTCTCTACCCTGCAGTTTGAGCGTTCTCTTGCCTGCCAAGATGGAACATCCGGCGCGGCAGCACGGCGAGGGTCGTTAGTCCCCCGTATGCGATGGCTGCCGCCGCCACGATCTGGAAAAGGGAATTGACACTTGCCTGAAACCAGATCACCGAAGCCCACCCGACGAAAGCTGCCAGGATCATCCTGACTGTTCCGGCAAGAACCGGGAGTAAAACACGCTTCAGTCCCTGGCTTGCAAAATAAAGCGCCAGCCCCAATCCAACTGCACCATAAGCCGGTGCGACAATTTGCAGATACTGGGAGCCTAGCTGCTGCACATCCGGATCCGCCGTGAATAATCTCATCCAGGTCATGGGGAACAGAGTGGCGAGAATGCCGATTGTCTGCGTGAGGCCGAATGCGATACCTGCGCCAACCCAGGCGACCCGGCGGGCGCGTTCGATCTGACCCGCTCCGATATTAATCCCAACCATGGTGACGATAGCGGTTCCAAGACCGAAGATGATGGGGATTTGCAGATAATCTAGCCGCGATGCGATGCCGAACCCCGCAATTGCGTCTGCGCCGAAGTGGCCGACGGCTGACGTTACGAACGTAACCGTCAGATTGACCTGGATCGTGCCGACTGCGGAAGGCAGGCCGACACCCAGAATGTCCTTGAACAGTCGACCTTGCAGCGGAACGATTTTGAACTTTAGCGGGCTGCTTGATGAGCACACGTATAGGACAAGCACCAGTGCCGCGATGAGATAATAAATGAAGACCGCAGCGCCTCCGCCCGCCACGCCGAGCTGCGGGATGGGGCCCCAGCCGAAAATCAACGGCGGCGACAAGACGAGAAGAAGGAACGCGCCGGCGATGATGACGAAGGCAGGCACGTTCACGTTGCCAGCGCCCCGCAGGGCTGCCGAAAGCAAAGCCGTGATCCAGATGGGAATAGAGCCTGCGAACACAATTCCTGAATAGAGGAGGGCGGCACTAAGAGTTTCTCCAGTCCCTCCCATTGAGCGGTAGAGCACAGGTCCAAGAAAGATTGCAGCGACTGAGAAAATAGCTCCGAATACTGTGGCCAGAACAATCGAATGCCAGACAAGCCCATCGGCATCAGCGTGTCGGTTGGCTCCCAGCGCTCGGGCCACAGCCGAGGAAACTCCCCCTCCAATCCCGCCATTCGACATCATTTGCATCAGCATGAGGACCGGAAAGACGAGGGTCACGCCCGCTAAAGCCTCGGTCCCAAGGAAACTGACGAAGTATGTTTCCGCGACCCCAACAAAGGTCTGGACCACGAGAACGACGACCGTGGGCAATGCCAGCCGGAACAGTGTGGGCGTGATTGGTCCATGAAGAATTCCACGTGGTGTCTTCTGTGAAATTGTTGAGACATGAGAATTTTTGCTGTCAGGCATATCGGCCATGGCTGATCCTAAAACGTTCTCCAAGGCTCTGCTCCGCTCCCAAGGCCATGGGCTCGCAACCGGTTCTCAGAATTTGAAAATAGATTGTTTTTGAAATCTAAATTATATAGAGTGCATTCGCAATCTAAAATAGCGCTTCCGAGCGTGAAACCGGAGCCCGTGCAGGTGTTCAAAACCCATGTTTCAGATCAAGGATCGATAAAAGCTGAAATGGTGGAAAACCCGCTTGTCGGGAATCTATGCTTTGCCGTGCAGCGGACAAACCGCATCATTTCCCGCCAGATCAACGATGCATTGCGCTCGACAGGACTAACGGCAGAGCAGATATTTCTTCTTGCAGCGATTGGTGAAGCAGGTTCCCCTCGAATATCGGAGGTTTCGCTACTTCTTGGCCTTGACCACTCAACCGTCGTTTCAAATCTAAAACCCTTGGTGAGGAAGAATTGGGTGACGATGTCCGTGGATGTCGATGATCGCAGGGCACGAAGGCTTCTGCTCACCGACAACGGGAGCGCTCGGCTTGCAATGGCATTTGAGCGTCTTCAGGAACTTGGAGACGCGCTGATGAAAAAGGTTGGCGGCACGCAGAATACTCTTGGCCTGTGCCGGATGCTTAGCGAGCTATCAACAGCGTGCGCTTGACATAGGCCGCGCGGGCGACCGGCAGATGAGTGCAAGGATACGGCCATCACCCCTTATTTTCCGCGCCGTCTTCCTGCACTACCTCCTCGTGGGGCTGTGCCTTTAATCCAGCCACTTCGGTCTCCAGGCGGGCCAGCCGTTTTTCCAGCGCGATGAGGTAGTCTCCCTGCGGATCGTCGATACCCAGGACGGCATCTTCCCACGATCGCCATTTTTCTCGAAAACGCTTCAACATTTCAAATCTCCATGGCCATCAATTTTACAAATCGGCGCTTGCAGGCCCCAAAGTATGAGCGAGCATCACGCCATTCGCTCCGAAAGGCGGATCACCTCCGCCGGTTGCCTCAAACCTGTGGCGACGACTGAAACTCTCAGCCGCCCTTCAAGCGCGTCATTGAATGTCGCGCCGACCACGATATTGGCGTCGTCATCGACTTCCTCGCGAACACGTGTTGCCGCTTCGTCGACATCAAAAAGGGTCATGTCCGGTCCGCCGGAGATCGAGACGAGAAGGCCTTTCGCTCCCCTGACAGACGCTTCATCGAACAGCGGATTGGCAATCGCTGCCTCGGCGGCATGTCGGGCGCGGGCGTCTCCCGTTGCCTCGCCCGTGCCCATGACCGCTCGGCCCATGTCACGCATGACGGACCTTACATCGGCGAAATCGAGATTGATCAATCCTTCCTTGACGATCAGATCGATGACAGAACTGACCCCGGCATGCAGCACATGATCTGCCATTTCGAATGCATCTGCGAAGGTCGTCTTCGCATCGGCAATCCGGAACAGGTTCTGATTGGGGATGATGATCACCGTGTCTGCACATTCACTGAGACGCTCGATTCCCTGCCGCGCTGTTCGCATTCGCTGCGTACCTTCGAATGTGAAGGGCATGGTGACGACGCCGACGGTCAGTATGCCTGCCTTGCGCGCAGCATGGGCGATAACGGGTGCGGCACCTGTTCCCGTTCCGCCCCCCATGCCCGCCGTCACGAAACACATATGGGTTCCGTGGAGGTGATCCATAATCTCGTCAATTGACTCTTCGGCGGCCGCCTGTCCAATATCGGCCAATGATCCGGCGCCAAGTCCCTCCGTGACGGTCGGGCCAAGCTGGATAAGCCGTGGCGCTTTTGACATGGACAAAGCCTGTGCATCGGTGTTCGCAACGATAAACTCCGCGCCCTTGAGATCGTGAATGATCATGTTGTTGACAGCATTGCCGCCGCCACCGCCGACGCCGATGACGGCAATCCTTGGCTTGAGGAGCGTTATGCCGGGCGGTGAAACGATAGTCGTTGGTTGCATGGTGGGAGCGTCCTGGTGGAGACTTTGTTCAAAGGGGATCACGCGCGGGGGTTAATCAGCTAACGATTGCCTCTCCTCGGCCAGCGTCGAAACACTGCGCTGGCATTGACGCCACCGAAGCCGAAGCCATTGGATATCGCATATTCAACATCGAGGGGTCGGGCATCGTTTGCGACAAAGTCGATGCCATTGGCTTCAAGGTCCGGTGAACTGAGATTCAAGGTAGGGGGCGCGATCTGGTGCTGGAGCGCCAGGATCGTAAAAATAGCCTCAAGGCCGCCGGCTGCCCCCAGCAGGTGCCCCGTCGCCGACTTCGTGCCGCTGACAGCGATCGACTTCCTTTGGCCGAACAGGCTCTTGATTGCTCTGAGCTCTCCGAGATCTCCAACCGGGGTCGAAGTCGCATGCGCGTTAAGATGGCCGATTTCGTGCGGCGCGATACCAGCCTGAGCGATGGCGATTTGCATTGCCCTGCGGGCGCCGCTTCCATCTTCCGGCCCGGAGGTAATATGATGGGCGTCGGCGGTCGTTCCATATCCAACGAGTTCTGCTATCGGCGTCGCACCACGAGCAAGGGCGTGGCTTAGGGCTTCAATGACGAGGATGCCTGCGCCTTCACCCATCACGAAGCCGTCGCGCGCGGTGTCGAAAGGACGTGACGCCTTGGCCGGGGTCTCGTTAAAGCCTGTCGATAGTGATCTTGCTGCTGCGAAACCACCAAGGCTGACAATGTTCATACAGGCCTCGGTGCCACCGCAAAGCGCAATGTCGGCTTCATTGGATCTGATCAGCCGTGCTGCATCGCCAATCGCCTGAACGCCGGCGGCACATGCCGTCACCGGGGCTCCCAGCGGGCCTCTAAAGCCATGCCGGATAGAGACTTGTCCGGCAGCGAGATTCACGAGAAAGGATGGAATGGTGAAGGGCGAGAGGCGGCGCACGCCGCGTTGGTCGACGGTACGCACCGCCTCCGTTATCGCGGGAAAGCCGCCGATGCCCGATGCGATGATTGTCGCCGTTCTCAGTTTTTCTTCTTCGGAAGCTGGCTTCCAGTTCGCCTGCGCGAGAGCCTCTTCCGCCGCTGCCAGCGCAAAGATGATGAAACGGTCGACCTTGCGTTGATCCTTCGAGGACAGGGTCCTGTCAGGATCAAATCCTCCTTCAGGATCGTCTGCCAGAGAAGGGACCACGCCTCCGATTTTTGACGGCAAATCCCCGACGATGTCATCACCCAGCCGACGGATCCCGCTTTTGCCAGCAAGGAGCCGGGACCAGGAGATATCGACATTCGCACCAAGGGGGCTGACGGCTCCCATTCCCGTGACAACGACACGACGCATTTGCATTCCACCTGTCTATGATCAAAAATTTGGCATGCCTTCGGCGTCCGACCGAATGACCGGTCGTGAACTTGGGACATGCGGTTTGCGCTATACTCGCCTGATACGCGTGCGGATTCGGCTGAGCCGTGACAGCTATCGGCGACGAATATCCAAAAACGGTCTGTTAGTCGCTGCGATCGCGGCCAGCAATGCGCCGGACCTCGCTCGCTGCCGCGTCGAGTACGCTCGTCGACAGCAGTTCATCCTCGATGATCCGCGACAGCGTCACCGCACCGACCATCATGGACAATATTGCCATGGCTTTTCCGCTTCGAGCTCTATCGTCGCCCTCTCCGATGAGTTCTTCGAGCACCTCGAAATGCGCCCGGATACCATCTTCAAACGGGCGCCGAACTTCGGCGGTTTGACGCGCCGCGTCGGAGCCGAGAGCAACAAGCGGGCATCCTTCTGCCTTCTCGCCGCTATGGTCTTTGGAGAGGTAGAAGCTGATGATCGATTCCAGGGGATCTGACGTGTCTGCTGCGGCATCAGACCACCTTCTCGTGGCGCTCTCGAGAGCACGCCGTGATGCGAGCGCCGCAAGATCGTCTTTCGATGCGAACTGTTTGTAGAATCCACCCTGGGTGAGACCTGCACCCTTCATCAGGTCTTTCAGGCCGATCCCGTCGAAACCATGCTCTCGAAACAACCGGCTGGCGACGTTTATCACCCTCTCGCGGTTTTCCTCTGCCTGTACGCGGCTCACTCTCATGTGGACCTCCAATTAGATTTCATTTGACATCTATATGTCTTTTAGAGTTAGAGTGCAATCTAATATTTTTGAACGGGCCGTCAAGAAGGGACGATGAAATGAAACGGAAACTTGTTGTCACTGCAGCAGCAGTGCTGGCGCTGGCCGCAGGCGGAGCCGCAGCACTGCTGCTTCCGGCGCAGGCACCAGAGGCAAAGGCTGCCGATCCCCGGACCTTGGCGCCACTGGTCAACCTCGCGACGGCCAGGCTCCCTGGCAATTCGAGCAGCAGCTTTACCGGAACCGTTGGTGCCCGGGTCCAGAGCAATCTCGGCTTTCGCGTTCCCGGAAAGATCGTTGAACGTTTCGTCGACGTCGGGGAGCAGGTGAGCGCTGGCCAGCCATTGATGAGGCTTGACGAGACCGATCTTCGCCTTGCTTTGACGGCCAAGCGAAACGCTGTCATCGCAGCACAGGCGACGTTTGTTCAAGCGAAAGCCGATGAGAAACGCTTTGCCGTGCTGGTGAAGACTTCTGCTGCCTCGACGCAGCAATATGAACGATCAAAGGCCCTGCTGGATACGGCGACGGCACAGTTGGCCGCCGCTCAGGCTGAGGCGAATGTTGCCGAAAACGAGGCCCAATATACGGTTCTTGTTGCCGATGCAGATGGAACCATTGTCGAGACGCTCGGTGAACCGGGCCAGGTGGTAACCGCCGGGCAGCCGGTTGTCCGGCTCGCGAAGTCAGGTCCGCGCGAAGCCATTGTCTGGCTTCCCGAAACCATGCGCCCTGAAATCGGGGTTCAGGCTTCCGCATCGGTGTACGGCAGAAACAATGTGGAGAAGGCCAAGCTGCGCCAGATCTCCGATTCTGCCGATCAGCAGACCCGCACTTATGAAACGCGCTGGGTGCTTGAAGGGGGGGCTGCAAATGCGCCTCTGGGAGCGACCGTCACCATCGAAATCGAGAACAGGGATGTGCAGAATCATGCCGAACTGCCGATAGGCGCTCTGTTGGATGACGGGACGCGAACGGGCGTCTGGGTGATTGATCAGCAATCGTCCGTCGTGAAGTTTCGTGATGTGAACGTGGAGCGGGTGAGCGAAGAGAATGTGGTCGTCACTAATGTCAAGCCGGGAGAGGAGGTCGTTGCGCTTGGCGCACATCTTCTGAAGGATGGAGCGCAAGTTCGCACCAGCGTTGGTACAAAAGAGGCGGCAAACTGATGAATCTCAATCTGTCCGCCCTTGCGGTTCGCGAACGCGCCGTGACGCTGTTCTTCATCGTCCTTCTGTCGCTTGCCGGCGTCTATGCCTTCGTCAAGCTGGGACGCGCCGAAGACCCCTCCTTTACCATCAAGACGTTGACGGTCACGACAGTCTGGCCGGGCGCAACCGCGCGCGAGATGCAGGATCTCGTTGCCGAGCCGCTGGAGAAGCGCATTCAGGAATTGGCCTGGTACGACCGGGTCGAGACAACGACGCGCCCCGGCTTTGCCTATCTTACCGTCACGCTCAAGGACAATACGCCGCCAAGCGCCGTCGCTGAAGAATTTTATCAGGCGCGCAAGAAGCTTGGCGATGAAGCCAGAAACCTGCCGCAGGGTGTTCTGGGACCGTTCGTGAACGACGAATATTCCGACGTCAGCTTCGGCCTTTACGCTCTCAAGGCGCAGGGCATGCCGATGCGCGATCTCGTCCGGGAGGCCGAAAAGATCAGGCAGGACATGCTGCATGTTCCCGGCGTCAAGAAAATCAATATTCTCGGCGAACAGCCCGAGCAGATATTCGTAGAGTTCTCCTATGAGAAGCTCGCCACGCTCGGCATATCTTCTCAGGACATTGCCGCAGCCCTTCAACGGCGCAATACCGTTACGCCCGCTGGCTCAATAGATACGCAGGGTCCGCAGGTCTTCATTCGTCTCGATGGTGCCTATGACAGTGTTCAGTCTATCGCTGATACGCCCATCGTCGCTTCCGGCCGCGCGTTGAAGCTTTCCGACATTGCTGAGGTACGCCGGGGTTATCAGGAGCCGGCAAGCTATGTCATCCGTCATGACGGCGAGCCGGCCATCATGCTCGGTGTTGTCATGCAACAGGGCTGGAATGGTCTGGAGCTTGGCAAGGCTCTCGAGGAGCGCTCCAGCCGGATCGCAGAGTCGTTACCCCTTGGCATAACGCTGACGAAGGTCAGCGATCAGGCTGTCAACATTGATGCGGCGGTGGGTGAATTCATGGTGAAGTTCGCCATGGCCCTCGGCGTGGTGCTCTTCGTCAGCCTCATTGCGCTCGGCTGGCGGGTGGGCATCGTTGTGGCTCTGGCCGTTCCGCTGACGCTGGCTGTCGTCTTCATCATCATGCTCGAGACGGGGCGCTTCTTCGACCGCATCACGCTCGGTGCATTGATCCTGGCGCTTGGCCTGCTTGTCGATGACGCCATCATCGCCATCGAGGTGATGGTCGTGAAAATGGAAGAGGGCATGGACCGCATCAAGGCAGCTGCCTATGCCTGGAGCCACACTGCCGCACCGATGCTGTCGGGCACGCTTGTGACCATTATCGGCCTGATGCCGGTCGGTTTTGCCGCCTCTGCAGCCGGTGAATATGCGGGCAATATCTTCTGGATCGTCGGTTTCGCGCTGATCGTTTCCTGGTTCGTGGCGGTGATTTTTACGCCCTATCTCGGCGTAAAGCTGTTGCCCGATATCAAGCCGGTAGCAGGTGGCCATCATGCGATTTACGATACGCCGAATTACAGACGCCTGCGCGGCGCGATCGAATTCACCGTCAAGCACAAGTTCCTGACCTGCGCCATTGTCGGCGTCGTCATGGCGCTCTCGGTCGTGGGGATGGGTGCAGTGAAGCAGCAGTTCTTCCCCACATCGGACCGCCCTGAGGTTCTTGTCGAAGTCCGCATGCCAGAAGGCACGAGCATCGAAACGACGACCGCCACGGTCAAGAAGCTCGAGGCCTGGTTGAAGCAGCAGCCCGAAGCGAAGATCGCGACCAGTTACATCGGCCAGGGTGCGCCCCGCTTCTTCTTCGCCATGGCGCCCGAACTGCCCGATCCTGCCTTTGCGAAGATCGTTGTGCTGACATCCGACGCCCATGAGCGTGAGGTGCTGAAACTTCGTCTGCGGGAAGCCGTTGCGCAAGGGCTGGCGCCCGAGGCATTCGTCCGCGTGACGCAACTCGTCTTTGGCCCCTACACGCCATTCCCCGTCGAGTTTCGGATCAAAGGACCGGACGCGGAAGAGCTGTACAAAATCTCCGAGCAGGCACTTGCTCTCATGAGCTCTGTACCTGACGTCAGAAATGCCAACCGCGATTGGGGTAACCGCACACCCGTCGTCCGTTTCGTTCCTGATCAGGATCGCCTGAACCTCATCGGCATGTCGTCCGCCGAGGCTGCCCAGCAGATACAGCTCCTGCTGAGTGGTGTTCCCGTGACGCAAGTTCGTGAGAACATCCGAAACGTTCCTGTCGTGGCGAGAAGTGCCGGTGAAATCCGCCTCGATCCTGCAAGGCTAGCCGACTTCTCGCTCGTGACAAGAGACGGTCGTGCGATCCCGCTCGATCAGATCGGCCACACGGAGGTGCGCTTCGAAGAGCCGATCCTCAAGCGTCGTGACAGAACGCCTGTGGTGACGGTCCGATCCGACATTAACGAGGCGACCCAACCGCCGGAGGTTTCGCAACAGGTGATGACCGCTCTTCAGCCGCTCATTGCATCTATGCCTGCTGGCTACACTATCGAGATGGGTGGCAATATCGAGGAATCACTCAAGGCGAATACGGCTCTGGTGAAGGTGTTCCCACTGATGATCGCAGCGACCCTGATCGTCATCATCTTTCAGGTACGCAGTCTGTCGACGATGACGATGGTGATGCTGACAGCACCGCTCGGTCTTGCAGGCGTCGTGCCGACCCTGATCCTGTTCAACCAGCCTTTCGGGTTTAACGCGATCCTGGGTCTTATCGGCCTGGCGGGCATCCTCATGCGCAACACGTTGATCCTCACCGAGCAGATCAAGGAGAATAAGGCCGCGGGTCTGGACGACTATCATGCCGTGATTGAGGCTACGGTGCAGCGAACGAGGCCCGTCATCCTGACAGCGCTTGCCGCGGTCCTCGCCTTCATTCCCCTGACGCATTCGGTTTTCTGGGGTTCGATGGCCTACACGCTTATCGGCGGAACGGCGGTGGGCACGCTCATCATCCTGCTCTTCCTGCCGGCACTCTATGCTGCATGGTTCCGCATCAAGCCGCCCAAGGCAGAAGTGCATCCGACGGTAAACGCGAACACGCAAAAGGCTCACGATGCGCTTGCCGCGGAATAGTCACCCGCTCCGCAGCAGATGATGCTGCGGAGAGTCCATTTCGCTCGGCAGGACGGGGCTGTGATTTGCTTGGTTAGAGCACCCCTTAAGAAGCCATGACTTCATTCCGCTTGAACCCTGCCCATAAGGAGACTTGACATGAACCCTATCGTCTCAATTTTTAAAAATCCTCCGGATGGGGGCCGAGGATACCACCGCGATATGCGTGTAAGATGGGCTCTCGAGGAAGTCGGACAGCCTTACACTCTACGGTACCTGACTTTTTCCGAGATGCGCCGACCCGAATATCTGGAAATGCAGCCGTTCGGCCAGATGCCGATCTACCAGGAGGGCGATCTCGTTCTTTTTGAATCCGGCGCGATCGTGCTCCACATTGCACAGCGTTTCGCTGGGCTCCTTCCGGATGAAGCGAATGCGCGCTCGCGCTCCATCATGTGGATGTTTGCAGCGGTCAACACGATCGAGCCCTGTATCGCGTCTGGCAGCGTCGGATATCTCAGTCAACGGCTCCAGCAACTGAGCGATGCTCTCGGAAAGAATGAGTGGCTTGAGGGCGCGCAGTTTGGCGTCGGGGATCTTATGATGGTGAGCGTGCTGCGGCCGCTCAAACACTCTGATATCCTGCTGGAAAGCCCAGGCTTGCAGGATTACGTCCAAAGAGGTGAGGAACGTTACGCTTTTCAGCGCGCGCTAGGTAATCCTCCGGCGGCTAAGCGGACGGCGTAACCTCAAGGCGTTTCGATCCGCCATACCCTTAGGCGAGTATTGCCGCTTCAGCTCGGTCGTTCCCGTGTTTGGAAGACCTTTGCCGAGCACGCGTGGTCGCTTGGGAACGCAGGTGAAGTTGTTATCGAAACAACGGCAGCGTTCCAATCTTGACCTTGTTCCACAGCAGATCCGGACGGATCGCGCAAAAAGTTGGTGCGATGTCCGTGCAATATCCATGAAACAGAAGGAAAGCACATGCAGAATACTGGACACACATTTGGAACTAACGGGCCTTCCTCAGGGAAAACGGCATTGATTACCGGCGCATCAAGTGGCTTGGGGCTCGAATTTGCCGAATTGCTGGCGGCGCAGGGAGTGCACCTAGTCCTCGCAGCCCGTCGACAGGAGCCGATGGAGAAACTCGCCGCTAACCTCCGCCAGAAATACGGTGTCGATATACACGTTGAACCGATTGACCTTGCTGTGCCCGGCGCGGCTGCCGATTTGAAAGGGAAGCTGGATCAGAAAGTGTTGACCATCGATGTTCTTGTGAACAACGCCGGATACGGTTTGCAGGGCGAGTTCCTCGAAACGCCAATTGAGCGCACGACTGACATGATTCAGCTCAACATCACGGCGCTTACTGAATTGAGCTATGTGTTCGGACGAGACATGGCGGTCAGAGGTACAGGAGAAATCCTGCTCATCGCCAGTCTCTTATCTTTCCAGGCTGTTCCGACCTATGCGGCTTATGCTGCAACCAAGGCATATGTTTTGTCCTTCGGAGAAGCTCTCCACGATGAACTGCGTCCACGGGGTGTCGTCGTCACAAGCCTCTGCCCGGGCCATACGGAAACAGGCTTCGATGCGGCCGCCGGCGCTTACATTTCTCCCATGTTGCGCCGGATGACGATGAAACCACGCCCTGTGGCCGAAGCTGGGCTTAAAGCACTTTCGAAAGGAAAAGCGAGTGTCATTGCGGGATTCATGAACAACATGGTAGCGTTTTCAAATCGCTTTACTTCACGATCAATGCAGCGTGCTTCTATGAAGAAGGTCATGGCGCCGTGATGCCTGTTCAGCGTCAGTAAGGCTTGCTCTCGTGCTCTGCGCGAGGATGGCTCGGAGCCTAGGAATCCTTGCCTTAAAAGGGCTATCGACGCACTTGCATGACGAGAGATTGCGATGACTAAGGCCAATATTGCAGAAAGACGGCTCAGGTTTTGGGGGGCTCGATTATGCGGATCAATGAGTTTGCCGACAGTCACACCACCCCCTCAAGCGTAAGTCAACAATCAACGCGTCGCTGATTCATATCCTTTCAAGGCCGGTAAATTACAAGTCTCCATGCAGTCAGGCCCCCGCAACCGATATTTACAAATGATATCAAATAGCTCCGGGGCCCCCCGGAGCTATTTTTTTGCCCAAAATCCTCTAGCACAACTCTACCACAAAACCGGCCCCTGATTTGACGCGTCCTTGTCGGCGTGATTCCCTGTTCCCATATCGAAGTGGCGTGCTGCCGGTTTCATGGACATCGAGTTAAGGTGGTCCGGGAACATGGGGTCACTGTTGCGCAGGCTGCTCGTGATCTTGATGTCCCCGAGGATGTGCGCAAATGGGTTCGGGAAGGCGGCGACGATCCCAGCCACTCGTTTCCGGGAAAAGGCTAGATGAAGCCTGAGCAGCTTGAGATCGAACGGTTACGTCGTGAAGTCGCCAAGCTGAAAGCGGAACGCGATATCCTAAAAAAGGCCGCAGCTTACTTTGCCAGGGACGCGATATGAAGTTCGCATTCATTGCAAAGCACCGTTCGATCTGGCCCCTATCGTCGCTGCTTTGCAACGACTGCGGGCTAGAGGGTGGCATGGCTCTGCGAAGCGCTGGGAGTTTCTCGTTCAGGTTTCCATGCCTGGCTCAATTGTTCTTCGAGCGAACACACCCGTTATGATGAGGTCCTGCTGGACAAGATCACGCAGAGCTTCAAATCCAGCGATCGCACATACGGTGCTCGCCGCGTGTGGCACGACGTGTTGGAAGCAGGATTGTGGTATGGTCTCCATCGTATCGAGCGACTGATGCGCTCAGGGCTAGGCCACGACGGCGTGGTTTGCCAAAGGATGCCGGTGATCGTGCAGTCATCATGCCGAACGTCCTCGACCGCCAGTTCATGGCAAACC